>NZ_JBBKBA010000001.1:400000-1600000 GCF_038404985.1 Ferrovibrio sp. MS7 | reverse complement strand
GCTGCGCCCAGAGATCGAAATCCTCTGCCTGGCCACGGATATAGACCAGGCCATTGATCGAACTGGAACCGCCCAGCACCTTGCCGCGCGGCCATTTCATCTGGCGCCCGTTCAAGCCGGGATCGGCCTCGGTGACGAAGCACCAGTCCACCGCCGGGTTATGCACCAGCTTGTAGAGGCCGCCGGGGATGTGAATCCAGGGATAGCGGTCCTCCGGCCCAGCCTCCAGCAGCAGCACCCGGCAATCCGGGCGCTCGCTCAGCCGGTTCGCCAGCACACAGCCGGCCGACCCGGCGCCAACGATGATGTAATCATACGTGTCGGCCATGAACGGCCTCCCTATAAAATCCCTGGCAGACTGTTGGATCATGGATCCATTTAATGTAAGACTATGACATCCGGTGCTGTTCTGGGTCAATGATGGTGGATCCAGAATGACTCCGGGGGCAGTTCGTGCTGTGCTACAAGGGTCTCACCGTCGACGCCCTGGAGGAACCATGCGGCAAGCTATGCGCTATAAAAGCACCGCTGACTACACCACGGCGGAGATACGGCACCTCATCCTCAGCGGTGAATTGCCGGCCGGCGCTCCGATCGACCAGATTGAGCTGGCGAAGCGGCTGGATGTCAGCCGGCACCCAGTGCGCCAGGCCATCGAGCGGCTTTCCGAACGCGGCTTCATTCATCTCAACCCGCATCGCAGCGCCGTGGTGGCGGATATTTCCGCCAACGATATGGAAGAACTGTATTCCGCGCGCCGCGTGGTTGAGCATTGGGCGGTGCTGGCGGCCTGGCCGCATTACACGGCGGAGACCCGCCGCCAGATCCGCGATCTTGAGCGCCAGTTGCGCGGCATCGATCCAACCCAGGATCTGGATGATTACATGGATGCCAACCGCTCGTTTCACCTGGCGATGTACGAGCCCTGCCGTAACCGCTACATCCTGCGCAATATCGTCTCGCTGTTCGACCTTTCTGAACGCTACCAGCGCACCGCACTGCTGCACCAAGCACGCATCAAGCGCTCGACGCAGGACCATGCGGAGATGGTGGAAGCCATCGAGCGCGGCGACTGCAACCAGCTTATTGCCCTGCTCACCGCGCATAACGCCGGCACCCAGGCAACGGTTCTCGACAATCTGCATGATGCGCCGGTGGCCGCGAGCCGCTGAGTAGCGCCTCAAGCCGTGCCACTGAGCACGGCACCCTGCTCCAGCAATCGTTCCCGCAGGCGGTCGACGCCGACGGCACGCAGATCGGCGGAACGATTCTGCCGCAGCGCCATTGCCGTCAAGGCACCGGCAGCCTGGCCCATGCCCATGCAGCCGCCCATCACGCGTGCCGAGCCATGGGCATCCCGCGAAGCGGAAAGACACCGCCCCGCCACTACCACATTGCTGAGCGTCTTCGGCAACAAGCTGGCCAGCGGGATGTCGTAGGAACCGCCATGCGCCACCGGAATACGGATCTGGCCGGTACCATCCTGGTGGATATCAACATGGTGGCAGCCCTTGGCAATGCCATCGCTGCGCTTGCGCGCTTCCAGCACATCCTCGCGCGTCATCACGTAATCGCCCTCAATGCGGCGGGTTTCGCGAATGCCGATACGCGGCGCCAAACCGGAAAGGCAGGCTTTTTCGAAGCCCGGTACATTAAGGATCAGGAAATCGCTGCATTGCCGCACCTGCTGCATCAGGCTGCGCATGGCAAGGCTGAGTGATTCCGGCTCCAGCGGATTCTTCAACGACACGCGGGTGGCGTTGATACAGATTTCCTTCCGCGCCGGTGAGGTCGGCTGCATCATGATGAGCGCGGTGGGAAACATCTCGCCGCGCTCGATGGCGCCGCGCAGCAGGTCGCCATTGCCGCGGAAAAACACGCAAGGATGGCCCTGCTTGTAGATCTCGTCGACGATCTGCTGGTCGGTGCGGCCGCCACGGATCGCATCGCTCTCACCCACCGCGACATAATCCGGATTCTGCTGCACGAAGCGCAGCAGCGGCTCTGTCTCAACGCCGGCCATGCGGAACATCATCGACACCGGCTGCGGATTGCCCGGCCCCTCGTCCGGCAGCATCGGCGCATTGGCCATGTAGCAGAGATCGGCATCGCCCGATGCATCGACGAAAGCCTTGGCGGTAAGCAGCGTGCGGCCAGTCTTGTTGCGCACCACCACGCCGCTGATTTCCTCACCCTTGCGCACCACGTCTTCCGCCGTGGTGTAGAGCAGCACGTCGACTCCGGCATCGTAGATGAGCTGCGGAATCGCGATCTTCATGATCTCGGGGTCATAGGCGAAATACTGGATCAGGCGCCAATCGTTCAGCGGCGCAACGAAGCCACCCATCTCGCGGCAAATGGCCAGCAGATCGTTCAGCACGCCGCCGATGATCTGTTCGCCCTTGCCGTTGATGGCGCCATCGATGGTCATGCCGGTGAGCAATTCGCCGCCGAGCGTCGGGCCGCCTTCCACCAGCACGGTGCGGGCGCCATTGCGCGCGGCGGCCACCGCCGCAGCGATGCCGGCACTGCCGGCGCCCAGAACCACGACGTCGTATTCCCTTATCTGCATGGCTTCCCGACTTTCTTTTTTCTCACTGCCTCGGGATGCGGCGCCAATCCATGCCGCATCCCGGGCGGGCAGACTATTGCAAATTTGGATCCATAATGCAACATCCCTAATGAAACATACTTTGGAGACCACGATGGCCGATCTCGCCCCTTCCCTGCTGCGCCAGCAATGCCTCGTGAACGGCGCCTGGACCGGCCAGCCCAGCCTGGCGATCCGTAATCCGGCGGACGGCACCGTGATCGGCCAGGTACCCGACCTGGGGCGCGAGGGGGCGATTGTGGCGGTGGAAGCGGCCAGTGCCGCCTTCCCGGCCTGGAGCGGCCTGATAGCCAAGGACCGCGGCCTGATCCTGCGCCGCTTCGCCGATCTGCTGACGCAGCAGGCCGATTCTCTGGCGGCAATCCTTACCGCCGAACAGGGCAAACCGCTGGCGGAGGCACGCGGCGAGATTCTCTCGGCTGCCGGCTATATCGACTTCTTCGCCGACGAGGCGCGGCGCATTCGTGGCGAGGTGATCCCGGCACACCGCCAGGACAGCCGCATCCTGGTGCTGCGCCAGCCGATCGGCGTGGTGGCGGCGATCACGCCGTGGAATTTTCCCGCCGGCATGGTGGCGCGCAAGATCGGCCCGGCACTGGCCGCCGGCTGCACCGTGGTGCTGAAGCCGGCACCGGAAACGCCGTTCACTGCGCTGGCCATGGCCGCATTGGCCCAAGAAGCCGGCCTGCCCGCCGGCGTGCTGAATGTGGTGACCGGTGATGCCGCCGCCATCGGCGATGTCTTCTGCACCCATCCGGCCGTGCGCTTCATCGGCTTCACCGGCTCCACCGCCGTGGGCAAACTGCTGATGCGCCAGGCCGCCGCCGGGGTGAAGAAAATCGGCCTGGAACTCGGCGGTCATGCACCGTTCATCGTACTGGAGGATGCCGATCTCGATGCCGCCGTGGAAGGCGCGATGATCGCCAAGTTCCGCAACATGGGCCAGACCTGCGTCTGCGCCAACCGCATCTGGCTACATGCCAGCATCCATGATGCCTTCCTTGAACGCTTCACCGCCCAGGTGGCGAAGCTGACGCTGGGGCGCGGCGATGCCGCCGGCATCACCCAGGGGCCGCTGATCAACCAGCGCGCTGTCGCCAAGGTGGAAAGCCATGTATCGGACGCCCTGGCCAAGCAGGCGAAGCTGCTGGCCGGCGGCAACCGTTCGGCGCTGGGCGGCACCTACTACGAGCCGACCGTGCTCTGCGAGGTGAGCGATGACATGCTGATCGCACGTGAGGAAACATTTGGCCCGGTGGCTGCCGTGAGCCGATTCACCGACGACGCCGATCTAGTGGCGCGCGCCAATGCCGGCGATTACGGCCTGGCGGCTTATCTCTATGGCCGCGACCTCGGCCGCGTGATCCGCCTGGCCGAACGCCTGGAATACGGCATGGTCGGCATCAATGCCGTGGCGCTCGGCACCGAGCAGGCGCCCATTGGTGGTTTCAAGCAATCCGGCATCGGCCGCGAAGGCTCGCACCACGGCATCGAGGAATATTGTGAAATGAAATACCTGTTGGTAGGCGGCATTTAGCCACCCATCCGCTGCGGTTCAGCCCTTCACTGAACCGGCGGTAAGCCCGGCGATCAGGAAACGCTGGGCGAAACCGGCCAGCAGCACCACCGGCAGCAACTGCACCGTGACGCCGGCGAACAGCACGCCCCACGCCGTGCCATCCACAGAGCCCATCACTTCGCTGATCACCAGAGGCGCCGTCTTGGCATCCTTGGTGGTGAAGATCAGCGCGAACAGGAATTCGTTCCAGGAATAGATGAAGACGAACAGGCTGCCCGCCGCCATGCCCTGCAGCGCCAACGGGAAGATCACCTTCATCAGCGTCTGCCAGCGCGAAGCGCCATCGACATAGGCGGCTTCGTCCAGTTCCACCGGCACTTCGTCGATGAAGGTTTTCATGATCATGGTGAACAGTGACACCCAGAAGGTGGCGTAGAGCACGATCAGCAGCACGTGGCTGTCGCTCAACCCCAGAAAATCAGCGAGCGGAAACAACGGCAACGTGACAACGATGGGCGGCAGCAGGCGCACCGCGATCATGTAGAAGGCGCTGCCGGCGAGGAAGCGGCTGGAATAGCGCGAATAGGCAAAACCGGCGAGGAAACTGACCGCAGCGGCGAGCAGGGTGGCGCCGCTGGCAACGATCAGGCTGTTGCGCAGGGTATCGAAGAAGCCGCCCCATTGCTGCCACAGCGTGACATAGTGATCGAAAGTCGGGCGGAATAGCAGCACCGGCGGATAGGTGAAGATATCCTGTTCGCGCTTCAGCGAGGACAGCACGATAAACAGCACCGGCACCGCCGACCACAAGGCGACCAGGGCGAAGGCGAGATAGCGCAGCAGGCTGCCGAGGGCGCGCTTAAGCATGCTTGTTCACCATGCGCTTGTGCATTTCGCGCAGATAGATCGAGGCAATGAGCAGCGATCCGATCACCATCACCCAGCCTGTGGCCGAAGCGACGCCGAAATCGCCAAAGCGGAAGCCCGCCTGATAGAGATACACTGCGAGCACTTCGGTGAACCGCGCCGGCCCGCCCTTGGTCAGCAGCCAGACCTCGGAGAAGATGCGGAAGGCGAAAACCAGCCGGAAGATGATGGCGACCAGGATGCTCGGCACCATCAGCGGCAGAGTGATGCGCGTAAAGGTCTGCCAGGGCGTGGCGCCATCGATCTTCGCCGCTTCGTAGACCGATTGCGGGATCGCCAGCATGCCGGCATAAAGCAGCAGGAAGGTGAAGGGCAGATTGTGCCACACGCTGATCACTGAGATCAGTGTCAGGCCCTGGTAGGGCGCGACTGACCAGTTGAAACGGCCGAGACCCAGTTCTTCGATCAGGCGGCTGATAGTGCCGAAATTCGGATCCATCAGCATCTTCCAGGTCAGCACGCCGACCACTTCGGAGACCGCATAGGGCATCAGCACGATGGCGAACATCAGACGTGGCAGGGGCACACCGCGCACAAACAGCGCCGCCAGGGCCAGGCCGAGCACGATTTCGGCATAGACCACGGCATTGACGACGATGAAGGTGTTGAGCGAGGCGCGCCAGAAATAGCGGTCCTCGAAGATCTTGTAGTAATTGGCAAGGCCGACGAATTCCAGGCCGGTGCCATACCCAGACTGATTCAGGCTGAGCCACAGCACGTAAAGCGAGGGCAGTGCGATCACCGCCAGCAGCAGCAGGTGCACCGGCGCCAGCAGCATATAGGCGAAGAAATCAGGGCGGCGCATGCTGTTTCACGTATCCTGGATCTACCCACACAAAAATCAGGCGGGAGCCGGAAATGCCCGGCTCCCGCCGATATGTCACGCTATCACTTCTTGACCAGCGGTTCGATACGCTTCTGCATCGATGCCGCGGCATCGGCCGGGCTCTTCATGCCGATCACCGCTGCCTGCGACTCCTCGCGGAAGATCGCCAGCGCCTCAAGCGAAGCATTAAAGGCCGAGGGCACCACCAGCGCCTGGGCAATGGCGCGCGCCTCTTCCTTGGTGTAGGGCAGGCGTTCTTGCAGCCGCTTGTCGCTATAAGCCTGCGGGCGCACCGGGCCGTTGCCGTTCAGCGCCACCAGCACGGTATTTTCCGGACCGGACAACTCGCGGGCCAGATCCCAGGCCAGCTCCTTGTTCTTGGAGTTCTTCGGAATCGCCATCGACCAGATTTCGGTCATCGCGGTGCCGTCGCGCTTGGTCGCGGGATCGGACGGCAGCACCATTACATCCACGGCGCCAGGGAATTTCGACGCCTTGGGATTGTTGTAGACGGTGTAGCGCGCGAAGGGATCAATCGCCATGGCGGCGCGGCCGGCCTGCATGGTGGTGATCACTTCGTCGATGCTGAGCGAGGCATAGTTGGTCGGCAGCACGCCTTCCTTGTAGAGCGCCGCCATCACGGTCAGCGCCTTGATCATCTCCGGCGAGCTGGCGCGCACCTGCATCTTGCTGTCGATCAGTTCAGCGCCATACATGTTGAGGAAAGTGAGCACGGCGAGATGCTCGTCGCCGGAATTCATCGTCAGGCCGTTCACCCGGGTACCATCGGCGCGGGTGTAGGTCAGCTTGCGGGCATATTCCACCACCTCGTCGGCGGTCTGTGGCGGCCGCGTCAGGCCGCGCTCCTTCAACAATTCGGTGTTGAAATGCAGGCCGGTGGTGGCATGGCGGAACGGGATCGCGGTCAGCACGCCGCCATAGCGCATCGCGCCCAACAGGTTGGCCGGGATGCCGTCGAAAGCCTCGATGGGCGACTTCTTCTGCCAGTCATCCAGCGGCTCGAGCAGCACGCTCACCTTCGGCGTGGCGAACTTGTTGATCACGAAGGCCAGATCGATAGAAGTCTCGCGCAGCGACAGTTCGCGAAACAGGCGATCATGCATCGGCTCGATATTGGCGGTGATCCAATTGAGCTTCACGCCCTTCTTTTTCGCCCATTCGCCGGCGATATCGCCGCCTGTGGTGCCAGGCACCAGGCCACGTGAAACATTTTCATGGACCTTATGCGACAGGATCGTGAGCGTGACTTCCTGGGCCATGGCCGCGGAGCCGAGCAGACTGGCGGCGGCGACGGCCACCGCGAAGCGCTTGAGCATGTGTTCCCTCCTTTTTTGAATTTTGAAGCCTTGATCATGGATCCAATCATGTGGCGGCGTGTCAGTCAAGGCTTTGTGAGAGCCAAGCTTCTCTGGAAAATTGTTGTTAATCGGGAAATACTGCGTCTTTGGGATCGGCGCACAGCTAATCGCCATCGCCGCATACAATTGTGAGCCGGAAACGGACGCGGTTGCAGGTGGGATTTCCGATCATTTCCATCGGAACTGTAAGATGGCAGGGCTTTATAGCCAAAATCAGAATCAAAACGGCTCCCGCTCAGGCGGCTAAAGAGAACGGCTGGCTGTTTGAACGGTCGCCAGCCAGCTTTGCCCAGTCCACCATTCCCTGTCAGCAGGTAAAAACACGCAATCTCCACTTAACTTGGAAAAGAGAAAACTCTCTCGATATCAGAGAAATTATCAAGAAAAACAGGCATTTGCCGGCTTTCAACGACACGAATCGAAATCACGGCGATGCCTGAAGGCAGATCCCACGCGCTGGGAAGCAGAATTCTACAGCAGTGTATTCGCGCAATATGCCAAGCCACCCCAATATGGCCCTGAATAAATTCTCGTCTATTCGAATGTAGGTTTCTGCTCTTCAGCACACCCATCAAAATAGTATCATTAGATCAAATACATAGCACTAGAGAATGGAATCACCGTTGGCTGGAAAACGTGATGATCGCCGGGAATGGTTTGCGCAGGTGCAAGAGACCGCGATTGATCCCGATCGCCCCATCATTGACCCACATTTCCACTTCTTCACCGGACGTGGCCATGAATTCCTAGCTGCCGACTTCCTCACCATGGTCGATACCGGGCACAATATCCGTGGCGCCATCCACATGGAGGCAAATGCTGATTTCTTCATCCAGGGCGGCGCCCCGGGTGAAATGCGGTTTGCCACCGAACAGGGCGCCCGGATGCGGGAATTGCAGCAGGGGCGCCCCAGGATCTGTGACCCCGTGGCCGGCGTGATCGGCTATACCGATCTGCGCAGTACCAATCTCGATGCCGAGATCGATGCCCTGATCGAGGCTTCTGGCGGCCGTCTCTGCGGCATCCGCAATTCTGCAGCCTGGCATCCCGATCCTGGCCTACTGAACGGTCACACCAACCCGCCTGAAGGCCTGCTAGCCGATAGCGCCTTCCGGCGCGGCCTAAAGCGCCTGGCCGAGCGCGGCCTCGCCTTCGATACCTATGTCTATTTCCCGCGCCTGTCCGAAATCGCCGACCTGGCCCGTGCCGTGCCTGAAGCGGCTATCGTCTGCAACCATATGGGCGGCGTGATCGGTGTCGGCCCCTACAAGGGCCGTCATGCCGAATATTTCGAAGAATGGAAGAGTAACATCGCCCTGGTGGCGCAATGCCCGAACCTATGCATCAAGCTCGGTGGCATGGCAATGTCGCCGGTCGGTTTCGGCTGGCACAAGCGCGATCGGCCGCTCGATTCAATGGAATATGCCACGCATTACGAGGCCTGGTTCGATCACGTCATCACGCAATTCGGTCCGTCGCGCTGCATGTTCGAAAGCAACTTCCCGGTAGATGGCGTCGCCATCGCCTATCCCGTACTGTGGAATGGCTTCAAGCGCCTGACGATCGCCTATTCCGAAACCGAGAAAAACGCCCTATTCCACGATACAGCAAAGCGGGTTTACCGCCTGCCGCTGTGAAATCGGCCACCCCTAGAGGAAATCGATACTTTCTATTGCGGTGCCTTGCGGGTTGATCCGCCGCGTCATATCGCGGATCTTCCAGTAGGCATCATGCACGGCATCGCCGATACGGCGCACGTCCACGGCATCGCCGACCACCAACGTCGGGATGCTGGCAGCCTGTAGGGCGACCGACAGATCGTCGTTTGGCAATCTGCCCACCGCAAGCAAAAGCTGGCCAGTGCGCCATGTGATTTCCTGCCCGTCGCGTTCCATGTGAACAGCATCCGGACTAACCGACCGCAGCGCAGTACCCAACTCAATTCTGATATTCGGGTAGGCGCGGATGGTTTCGATGAACTGCTCGCGGTAGATGCGCAGGGAAGTGGAGCGCGACAAGGCATTGGCATCGCTGGAACGCGTCGCCAAGATCACCTCGAAACCCTTACTGGCCGCGAATTTCGCGGCCTCGCAGCCGACCTCGCCGGCGCCATAGATCACCACCGGGCCTTGTCGGATGCTGTCGTCGCCGGCAAGAACAGCATAGGCCGACTTCACCAGCGGCAAGTCCAGACCACGGACCCCTTCCAGAGCGCGATCCCGCGATCCAGTGGCCAGCACCACAAGAGCCGGTGAGAGTCCAGCGATGTCCGCCGCGCCGGCGGCGCTGCCGAATTTCAGCTCGACATCGGAATGCCGTAGCTTGTGCGCAAGATAATCGCGATACCAGAGAAACTTGTCCTTCTTCGGTGCCGCCGCCGAAGCCAGCAGGCCGGGTGCCAACGCGGTCTGCCGCTCCATCAGCAATACCCGGTAGCCGGCACGATCCAGGGTCAATGCAGCCGCGATCCCGCCTGGCCCGGCGCCAATCACCACGGCCAATTCGCGGCTGCCGATGAAGACCGGCTGCGGTTGAGTTTCACGTCCGGTACGAGGATTCTCGGCGCAGCCAACCGGCGTATGGCCGGTACCGATCTGCGCCACGCACCAATTGCACGATGTGCAAGGCCGGATATCAGCGACTCTACCGGCAGCAGCCTTGTTCGGCCATTCCGGATCGGCCAGCAATGCCCGGCCCAGGGCAATGAAATCAGCCGAACCCTCATCTATCGCCCGTTCGGCCACTTCCGGGTGCCGGATCACGCCGACACCAATCACCGGGATGTTGACAACATCGCGAATCTGCCGAGCCAGCGGCAGGCGCCAGCCTTCCGGCATCCACACCGGATCGACATTGCGGTCGATACGCTCATGGCAGCCAGTGGAAACGTGAATGGCATCCACGCCCACGGCTTCCAACCGCCGCGCGGTATCCATCGCCTCACCGATATCCGTACCGCCGGTGACGAATTCATCGGCCGAGAGACGGAAGATCACCGGCAGGTCGCCGGCACCCTGCCGCACAGCCTCCGCGATACGCAGCGGAAAACGCTGGCGGTTGGCCAGCGAACCGCCGAACTCGTCACCGCGCTGGTTGGAAGCCGCTGAGAGAAAATTGGCCGGCAGGTAGCCATGGGCACCGTGGATCTCCACGGCATCATAACCGGCCTTCGCCGCCCGCTCCGCCGCGTCGCGGAATTTCTGCAACACACGGTCCATATCCGCCGCATTCATTTCACGCGGCATCTTGCGATACATCGGACAGGGAATCGCCGAGGCGGCAATCGGCTGCTGGCCGCCGGTGAATTTCGGATGGGTCTGCCGGCCGGCATGAAACAGTTGCACGCAGATGCGGCTACCAGCGGCATGCACTGCCTGCACCAAGTCTGCATGACTGGCAATCAACGCATCGTCATCCAGGCCCAACTGAGGTTGCCCGCCCAAACCGAGGGGACGGTCGATGCAGGTATACTCGACAATGATCATGCCAACACCGCCGACTGCGCGGGCACGGTAATACTCACGCATCAGGTCGGAAACCGAACCATCTTCGGCGGCAAGATTGGATTCCATCGGCGCCATGATCAGGCGGTTCTTGAGCGCCAGATTGCGCAGCCGTCCCGCCTGGAATAGATGCGGAAATGGCTGTTCCCTGTTCTTTGCCAGCGGCTGCATTCTTCCCTCCCAAAACATGAAGGGAGAGTCTGCCGGTCAGGCCCGCATCAGGGCAATGACAGGAAATGACATTCTGCCGCGCCTATGCGTCGCACTCAGGCCCGCGTCTTACCTAGTCGCTCTGCCAGGCGCTGCTTCGCCTCACCGGTTTCCCACGCATCACCGATCAAAGTACTCATATGGGCACGCGATGCCTGGGGCGGTTCCAGCGCGAAGCCGGCAAGCATACGCTTGGTCATGGCAGCGGCTACCGGTGCTGCAGCCAGATGCTCATCCACAATGACCGCCACGCGTCGATCCAGTTCTGCCTCATCGCCGCAGACCTCATCCACCAGGCCGATCCTGGCCGCCACATCCGCCGTGAAAGGCGCACCGGACAGCATGGTCCTGCGGGCATTGGCAATCCCGATGCGGGGAATGACATAGGGTGAGAACGAGGCTGGCACCAGGCCAATGCGGGTTTCGGAAAAACCGAACTTGGCCGAAGTGAGTGTAAGCACCGTATCGCAGACCGCGACCAAACCCATGCCGCCGCCGAAGGTCGAGCCATTGATGCGGCCGATCAGGGGTTTCGGCAAAGTGTTAAGGGCCTCATAGAGATCACTAAAGGCGGCACTGCGCTGGATCCGCCCTTCCCTAGTATCGTCGAATGACTGCATGAACCAGTCGAGATCGCCGCCGGTGCAGAAATTCCTGCCCTGACCGGAAAGCACCACCACCCGTATCGCGACATCGCCTGCAGCTCTGCCGATCGCCGTCAGCAATTCAGCCTGCATCGTCTCCGATACGGCATTACCCTTGTCCGGCCGATTCAATACCAGTGTGCAGACACCACGTTCATCGATATCGCAAAGGATCGTCTCGAAAACCATTGTTCAGTCTATGGCGGCAGGAAAGCGCTTAGCCGCATCATCGCGCAGATCCTGCTTGCGGATTTTGCCCGATCCCGTCATCGGAAAATCCTCAACAAACACCACATGGCGCGGAATCTTGAAGCTGGCCATCTTATTGCGGCAGAAAGCAATCACTTCCTCGCCGTTGATGGTCGCGGCATCCACCTTGCGCACATAGGCGACCGGCACTTCGGACAATTTCCTGTCCGGCGCACCGACAATAGAAACCTGCTGCACCTGCGGGTGGCCGAGAATGAAACCCTCGATTTCCAGCGGATCGACATTCTCGCCGCCGACTTTGAGCATATCCTTGATCCTGCCGAAAAAGCGCAGGCAGCCATCCTCACGGAAAAAGCCGACATCGCCGGATTTAAGCCAGCCATCCTCGGTGAAAGTTGCCTTGGTCTCAGCGGGCTTGTTGTAATAGCCCTTCATCACGCTGGGGCCCCGCACCTGAATCTCGCCTTGTTCGTTGATGCCCAGCGGGATATTGGTTATGGGATCGGCCACCCGCACCTCGAATCCCAGCGCCGGCCGGCCTGAGGCTTCGCAACGCTGCTCGTCGGTATCGTCGAGCGCGCCGACACAGGCGCCGGTCCAGGTCTCGGTCATACCGAAGCCGGAGAAGGTCTTGATCGGCGCCAGTATCTTGCGGGCCTTGTGAGCGGTGGGTACCACATTCGACGGTCCGGCCGGCAGCCAGCCGACCCGCAGCGTGCTGATATCGCGGGGTTTCCTCTGCTGTTCGTCCATGAGCATCATGATATGGGTATCGAAGCCATGGGCGATAGTGATGCGTTCCCGCTCAATCAGATCAAGTGCTTCCGCTGGATCGAACAGCTCGGTTAGCACCTGGCGCGCACCGCTGACCATGGACATCAGCGAGCCTTCGGAGATGCTAAAGGCATGGAACAGCGGCAGGTAATTTATGATTGCATCACGGTCATTCAGGCTATGCTTGAAGGCCCGCTCTTCCAGTACCCGGATGATGATATGGGTGTGCATCACCCCTTTGGGAAAGCCGGTGGAACCCGAAGTATAGAGGATCAACGTGGTATCGTCGGGGTCAACTGAGGCGGCCCGCGCCGTCAGTTCGCCCATGCTCACCTTGGCGCCGGCCCGCTTGGCTGCCTCCCAGGAAACCGTGCCGGCATGGTCGCCCTCACCTAGAATCACCACCTTGCGCAATTTGGGAAAATTAACGTCATTCACCGTATCGCCGCCCTCCGGCAGCCGCACCACATCACGGACGATATCGAGGTAGTTGATTGGGCCGGAGACATCATGGGTGATCAGGTAGGCGCTATCCGATTGACGCAATAAGTATTCGATATCGCCGCTGCGGAAGCGCGTGTTGACTGGCACCAGAACTGCGCCGATCTTGGCAATGGCGTATTGCAGGAAAATCCAGTCATCGCGGTTGTTCAGCCACAGCGCCACATGTTCGCCGCGCTGAACGCCCAGCGCCAGCAATGCCCGCGCCGCCAAGTCCACCTGTTCGGCCATGGCCCGGAAGCTGTAGCGCCTGTCCTTGTAGACCAAGCCTTCTCTGTCACCGAAGCGGCGCGCAGCATCATCAGCCAGATCACCAACCCGTTTTTTCGGATACCACTCCGGCATATCGCTTCCCTCCCAAGCTCAGCGCCGCATCTGGTCTGGCAGCCAAGTGGCAAATTCCGGCACCATGATAAGAACCGCCAGCAGCACTATTTCCGTTGCGACGAAAGGCAACACGCCAAGGAATATTTGTCGTGAATTTATTTCCCCCGCAGCCGCTGTCTGCACTGCATATAAATTGAGGCCTACGGGGGGTGTTATTGCGGCAATCTCAACCAGCTTTATCAGCAGGACTGAGAACCATATAGCGTTGATGCCTAGCACCTGTGAAATTGGGAACATAAATGGCAGCGTAATAACCATGATCGATATGGAATCCACGAACATGCCAAGAATAAAGTAGATGATAATTACTAGGGCTATAAACATGCCAGCAGATATACCGTAACCCGCGATCATATCATTCAGGTCATCAATGAAACCCATCACCAACAATGCCCGGCTGAGCAGCATGCCGCCGATGAATATCAGGAAAAGAACCGTAGTGATCCGTGCCGCTTCCAGCGTCGCCCCCCAGAATTCGCGCAAGGTGAGGCGTCTTGACAAGAAAGCGATCAGAGCTGCGCCAGCTGCGCCTGCGGCACCGGCTGCTGATGGTGCAAAAACACCAAAATACAATCCACCTATGACTACAGTGGCTAGCAGCATGATGGCCCAAACACCACGCAGGCCCTGCAATTTCTCTCGCCACGAATAGGACTCGCCTGTCAATGGCGCCCAATCAGGCCGGATACGGACGAAGATATAAGCGCCCCCCATGTAGAAGGCGGCGGTCAGCAAGCCGGGAACCACACCAGCCATCAGCAAGGCGCCGATAGACTGATCCGTGAGTACGGCAAGGATGACCATTGCGATCGAAGGGGGAATCAACGCCGCCAAGGTACCTGAGGCAGCAATACAACCAGCAGAAACACCAAGATTGTATTTGAAACGCTTCATCTCCGGCAATGCGATCTTGGTGAATACACTCGCCGACACAACTGTCGAACCGGAAGCGGCACCGAAGCCCGCGGAAGCCAGGATAGTCGACATAAACAGCCCCCCCCGAATACGACTAGTGAAGCGGTGGGCTGCCATATAGAGATCGGAGATAATCCCAGACTTCGACGCCAATTCACCCATCAAAACGAACATCGGCACAACAACATAAGTATAGTTTGAGGTAAGCGTGTAAGGCAGAGTGCGGAAATTCGTCAGCATGAAATTGATATCAACGAAATACCACATCGCGGCACCAGCAACGACGATCATTGAGACAGCAACTGGAACTCCAAGACCCATAAGCACTAGGATGATGGTGATAGTGAGAGTGCCTTGCCCAAGACCTGACAATTCCATAACGCGTACCTCAGATTTTCTTTTCTTGAGATTGGACCAGCATCAGACATAAGCGACTGGCGCTCACAAATGCAGCTAATGTTAGCCCAATAAACGCGGCGAACTTTATCGGGTAGATCGGAAAGGCGAACAGAGATACTGACTTCTCTTTCATTCCCCAACTTTGCATGAAGAGCAGCCACATCGTGTAGGCAAGAACGGCATAGACCGGAATACTGATCACAGCCGAAATCCTGTCCGAAAATCGGCGAAAGCCGCCATTGCCAATGCCTAGAAACAGATCAACGCGAATATGATCGTTTCGTGCAATCACAATAGGCAATGCCAGAAATACACTGACCGTGAATAGTGATTGAGATATATCGATAGTCGCCGGAGGCCTGTAACCTATTGTGTTACCCAGCACAATATCGACAGCACCGATCACCATGATGACCAGCATGCAGATGCCACAGAACTGATAAACGAGGTTATTTGCTCTGTCGGTCCAATAATTGAACGCTGCTACGAATTGCATCCATCCCTCCCTGGGATATTCCGCATCAGGCGGTAAATTCGTTTATCCGCCTGTTCAATTTTTCCGCAGCATATGCGCCAGTCCTTCGGGCACAAATACCGGAAACAATCAACCTGCCGCACAGAACCATGTCAAACCGGCAGCATACCTGCCCGCCTTCAAATCCGCGCCGCAACACCCCAGCGCCGGAGCAATTCAGTGCAATCCCACGCCACCTCATGGGAAAGCGCCTGCAATTCCCCAGGGGTGCGGCTGAAGCGCGGCGCCGGCGCCGGCTGCAGCACGCCCTGATGCTCAACCACCGTCCCGCGCGCCTGCACATGCGGGTGCTGCGCCATTTCGCCGATATTCAATACCGGTGCGAAGCAGCTATCTTCAGGCTCAAGGATAGCAACCCATTCATCGCGCGTGCGGCTGGCGAAAGTGGCGGTAAATATCCGCTCCAGTTCGGGCCAGCGGCTGCGGTCGAACTGACTCGGCAATTCGCTCTGTACCAGCCCCATGCGGCTAATCAGGGTGTCGTAGAACTTGGTTTCTATGGCACCAATGGCAACGAACTGGCCATCGGCGGTGCGATAGGCACGATACCATGGCGCAGCGCCGTCGATCATGTTGCTCTGCCGCTCCAATTTCCAGGTGCCGGCGGCTAGCATGCTGAAGAACGGCGCCATCAGTGCTGTCGTGCCATCAACAATGGCGGCATCTACAACCTGGCCCCGACCGGAGCGCTGTGCCTCGATGTAGGCCGCGAGCACGCCGAAAGCCAGAAACAGCGCGCCGCCACCATTATCGCCAATCAGGTTGAGCGGTGGCGGCGGCACATCTTCAGTCTGCCCGATGGGATGCAGGGCCCCCGCCAGGGCGATGTAGTTGATGTCGTGGCCTGCCCGCTGCGCCAGCGGCCCGCTCTGCCCCCAGCCAGTCATCCTGCCGAATACCAGCTTCGGATTGCCGCGCCAGACATCCTCTGGCCCTAATCCAAGCCGCTCCATCACGCCGGGCCGGAAACCCTCGATAAGAAAATCCGCCTTGCCGCAAAGCTCCAGCAAATAGTCGCGGTCTGCCGGCTGTTTCAGATCCAGTGTCATGGCACGACGACCGCGCAGCATGATATCCGCCCGGCGGTCGATGGTAACGCTTGGTTCGCGCTTGAACGGCGCTTCGATACGTAGAATTTCCGCACCTAGATCGGCCAGCAGCATCGCTGCCAATGGCGCCGGACCGATGCCGGCAAGCTCGATACCCTTGATTCCCGTCAACGGTCCAGACACGCCCACTCCCCAGAAATTCATTGTTGTTGCTTCTGGAGTATTGAGTGCAGCACCACCTTGTCAACATAGAAAATAAAAATTGAACCATTTTTCATTTTTATTGACACCAACCCGACGCGGGTGTAGCTCAGAACACAACCAAGGGAGCAGAGACGGAGAAGCAAGCAGCTATGAATCGCCCAATTTTCAACGAAGAACATAGGGTTTTCCGCGAGTCCGCCAGGCGCTTCTTCGCCGAGCACGTCACTCCCTACCGCGAGAAGTTCGAGCAGCAAGGCCATGTCGACCGCGAAGTCTGGCAGAAGGCCGGCCAGATGGGTTTCCTGTGCATGACGGCACCCGCGGAATATGGTGGTGCAGAAGTCGATCGTAAATTTCCTGTAGTCTTTCTTGAGGAAGCTGCCTATGCCGGCCAGACTGGCCCCGGCTTCTGGCTGCATTCGGATATGGCGTCGCCTTATATCGCCAGCTACGGCACCGAAGCGCAGAAGCGCACCTGGCTGCCACAGCTCATTGCCGGCACCAGGATCATGGCCATCGCGATGAGCGAGCCTGGCGGGGGGTCCAACCTGGCAGGCATTCGCACCCGCGCGGTACGCGACGGCGACGACTACATCATCAACGGTTCGAAAACCTTTATCTCGAATGGCTGGATGGCCGATCTGGTGCTGGTGGTAGCGAAGACCGATCCGCAGGCCGGCGCCAAGGGCATATCCCTCTTCCTGGTGGAATCCAATACACCTGGCTTCAAGCGCGGCCGACTGCTCAACAAGCTCGGCATGAAGGCACAGGATACCGCCGAGCTGTTTTTCGAGGACATGCGCGTGCCAAAGGAGAATATGCTCGGCGAGGAAGGCCTGGGCTTCAAATATCTAATGACCGAGCTGGCCTGGGAGCGGACACAGATCGCCATACAGGCCATGGCGGTGATCGAACGAGCGATTGCCGATGCCTTCGCCTATACCAGTGACCGAGAAGTTTTCGGCAAACCAGTCGCCTCCTACCAGAATACCCAGTTCAAACTGGCCGATTACGTGATGGATGCCAAGGCTGGGCGCCTTTTCGTAGATGACTGCATTCAGAAATCTGCCGATGGCGTGCTCGATCCGGTTTCTGCCGCAATGGCCAAGGCCTGGGTCACCGAACTGGAAGGCCGCGTGCTGGATGGCTGCCTGCAGCTTTATGGTGGCTACGGCTTCATCTGGGATTTCCCCATTGCCCGTGCCTATGCCGATGCCCGCTCGCAGCGGATCGTCGGCGGCACCAATGAAATCATGCGTCAGATCGTTTCCCGCTCGATGCCGCAGATCGTCACCGAATACGGGCTGTAACCGTGACGGCCGCTACGCCAACCTCCACCAAGCCAGTCCGCCGCCGACGCTCCAGGGCCGAGCGGGCGAGGGAAAACCGCGAAGCACTGATCAATGCCGCCGCGAGCATCGTCGGCGAAAGCGGCTATGAAGCCGCCACCATTGCCGAGGTAACACGCCGCGCCGGCCTGTCGCTCGGCCTGTTCTACCAGTATTTCGAAAGCCGCGATGACCTGTTCCGGCAATTGCTGCCGGCGGTGGGCTCACACCTCATCGCCACCCTGGGACAGGAATTCCACGATGCTAAGTCGGTGGTCGAGGGCGAAGTACGCTCGATTAAGACCTACTTCGACTATGTATCCTCAGGTTCGCCGATCATGCGGGTGTTCAAAGAAGCCGAGGTCTATGCCCCGGAGGCCTATAACAATCACATGGCGAATGTGCTGCAGCGTTACACGAAGTCGCTGCGACGCCAAAAGGAAGCCGGCAGCTACAGGGGTTTTACCGATCGAGAATTGCGGGTTGTCGCGGTGCTGCTGACCTCGGCACGCCTTGGTTTCTATGAGCAGTTAGTGAGCAAGGGCGAGGATCCGGCCTGGGTCAGCAATGCCTTCGCCAAGATCATCAAAGCCCTGTCCCAGGTGAAATAGCCCGTACCAGCGGTCCGCCAGGATGAAAACTCTTACCTTGAGCATTCACTACCCGAAGACACTGCTGCACGGCCTGCAGCACGATCCCGCGCAATGCCAGAAATTCCTGCAGGAGGCCAATATCGCACCTTCCGTGATGCAGGAAGCCAAGGCGCGGGTACCGATAGAAAGCCATGTACGGCTGTATCAGAAAATCGCGCCGCATATCGATGATGAGGCCTTCGGCTATCTGCCGCGCCGGCTGCGCTTCGGCACCTTCTCTATCGCCTGCGAATATGCTGCGAATGCCGCGACTATTGGCGAAGCACTGCAAAAAATCTGCCGCTTCTATGGTGCCGTAACCGACGATGTCGCGCTGACGCTCAAGACTGTGGGCAAAGAAGCTCGTTTCATGGTGGAGTTGCGGCGCCCGGAACTGGACGTGGCGCATTTCGTCGTGGAAACCTTCATGTGCATCGGCTTTCGTCTGTCATCATGGTTGGCTGGCCGCGCCATTACCCTGCAATATTGCGATTTCGCTTATACGCCGACTGAGAATCTGAACGAATATATCTACCTGTTCCCTTGTGAGCATCGCTTCAGCCAGCCCGGCCCGAATATGCTGGCCTTCGCAGCGCAGTATCTCAATCTTCCGGTGCTGAAAACTGCCTCGGATGTAGAAGCCTATAACCGGCGAGCCCCTCTGGACCTGCTGAATAAGCTGATCGGCACCGATAGCCTGACCAACAGGGTCTATGTGGCATTGAGTCGCAAGACTGAGGACGACGCGCAGAATTCCAAGATCATCGCCAGCGAAATGGCGATGACCGAGCAGACCTTGCGCCGGCGGCTGCGCCAGGAAGGCAACACCTTCCAGAAGATTAAGGACAGCCTGCGGCTGGATACGGCCGTGTTCCACCTCACCAACAACAAATACACTATCGCCGAGATCTCAGAGCGACTGGGCTTTTCGACACCCAGCGCCTTCAGCCGCGCCTTCAAGGGCTGGACCGGTGCGACACCGGAATCCTATCGCCACCGCTGACATCCGCCGCCAGATCAGCACAGCAGTTTGGCAGTTCTGGTTATGTCCATATCCCATGTGCTTCCTATTCTAGACCTGAGCGGGCGACAGGAAGACCCGCGTAGGTATCTGGCAGGACGGAAATCAATGGGATTGCAGGACAAGGTAGTAGTGGTTACCGGCGGCGGACGCGGCATCGGCCAGGGCATCGCCTATCACCTGGCACAACATGGCGCCCGGCTCGCCATTATCGACGTAAACGCAGCAACGATTGAGGAAACCGTTTCGCGAATCGGCATTCGAGCCAAAGGCTATGTCTGTGACATCACAAACGAATCAGCTGTCGAAAATTGCTTCGCCGAAATCGCTGGTGACTTCGGCGCTATTCATGGCTTGGTGAATAATGCCGGCATCATACGCGATGGCCTGATGGTCAAGGTCCGCGATGGCAAGGTAGTGTCCAAGCTGAGTCTTGAGGATTTTGACAAGGTGATGAATGTCTGCCTCAAGGGGGCATTCCTCTGCGCACGGGAAGCCGTCGCTCATATGCTGGCGGGGGATGGCAGCGACCGCGCCATCGTCAATATTTCGTCCGGCTCTTTCCGTGGCAATTACGGCCAGACTAACTATTCCGCTGCCAAGGCCGGTCTGGTGGCAATGAGCCGGGTCTGGGCTAAGGAATATGGCCGCTATGGCATCCGCTCAATGGTGATCGCACCAGGTGCCGTCGATACCGATCTGCTGCGCTCCATGCCAGCGGAAGGCCTCAAAGCGTTGGCGGCGCAGATTCCGCTGCGGCGCATTGGTCAGATCGAGAATATCGCCATGGCAGCGGCGCATATTCTCGCCAACGACTACCTCACCGGCTCGATCCTCGAAGTGAATGGCGGCATGGTAGTTTGACCGCGCCGCGCCAACCGTCCATGGCGTGCGATTCCACAAGTCGCTCCATGGGCGTTTTAATGAACATAAGAATGTCGATATCCGTTATTCTTGACCACCCTCTTTGACCTCAAAATGCCTCAGCCTTTGCAGCAACGCCCAAAGAGGCGTGGAATGGCATAAATGAGGAGAGGGTATTGACCAAAGCGCGCCAAATTCCGGTGCCGACGCCGGAAACAGCTCATTTCTGGGAGGGGGCGAAAAAAGGGGAACTGCTGCTGCAGCAATGTAATTCCTGCGAGCATACCTACTTTCCGCCTCGCCCCTTTTGTCCCTCCTGTGGCGATGGCAAGATCAAGGTCGTCAAGGCATCCGGCAAGGGCCGGATTCATACCTTCATCATCTCAAATTTCCGTTCTCCGGGCTTCACACCACCCTATTCCATTGCGGTGGTACAGCTCGATGAAGGCCCACGCATGCTGACCAACATTGTCGGCTGCCCACAGGATTCCGCTTCGATCGCCATGGAAATGCCGGTGGAAGTGGTATTCGAACCGGTAAGTGACGATATCAATCTGGTGATGTTCAAGCCCGTGGAGATTGCCTGAATGCCGCGCCATAGTGTAGCCATCGTTGGCGCCGCCGAAAGCGACCGCATTGGTATTGTCGATGACATGAGCCAGGTACAGCTGCATTGCAATGCTGCTCTACGCGCCATGAAAGATGCTGGTCTGACGCCGAAGGATATCGACGGCATCGCTTCCGCTGAAGAACTGCCTTGGACCATCGCAGCGGCCCTCGGCATCACGCCAACCTGGGTCGATGCCACCGATGTCGGCGGTTGTGCCTATATGCTGCATCTGCGCCATGCCGTCTCGGCAATCCAGGCCGGCCATGCCACCACGATTCTAATCACCCATGGCGAGAGCGGCCGCTCGCGGCTTGGCACCACCGGCCTCGACATGAAATATACCGATAACCACCGGCAATTTGAACTGCCATACGGCGCCACAATGCCGCCAACCATGTTCACTCTGCCGGTGCGCCGGTTCATGTATGAAACCGGTCTTACGCCAGAGCATCTCGCCTGGGCGCATGTACGCCAGCGTGAATGGGCTGCTAAGAATCCGCGTGCCTATCTGCGCGATCCAGTGACAGTGGATGACGTACTGTCCTCCACCATGATCGCCGATCCGATCACCAAGCTAATGTGCTGTCTGGTAACCGACGCCGGCGGTGCCATCATCGTGACCAGTTCCGACCGCGCCAAGGACCTGCGGCAGAAGCCGATCTACTATATGGGCGGCGGCGAAACCGTCAGCATGAACAATATCAGCCAGATGGCCGATTTCACCCGCGCCGATGTGTTCTCGGTTTCCAGCCGCAAGGCTTTCCAGGAAGCCGGTATCACCAAGGAGGATGTCGATCACTTGATGATTTATGACGCCTTCGCGCATCTGCCGATCTATGGCCTGGAAGCCATCGGTTTTGTTGGCCGTGGGGAAGCTGGCGATTTCATCAAGGAGGGCCATACCGCACCAGGTGGATCGCTGCCGCTGAACACCAATGGTGGCGGCATGTGCTATACCCATCCCGGTCGCTACGGCATGTTCGCCTTGCAGGAAGGTATCCGGCAATTGCGCGGCACCGCCCCGGCCCAGGTCAATGGTGTGGAGATATCCATGGTGCAGGGCGTGGGCGGCATGTTCTTTGCCGCCGGCACCGCCATTCTCACCAATGTGCCGTGACCGTACCGCTGGCGGAGCAGCAACCATGATTGCCCGCGAGAACCACCATGGTAGATAGAAGCAAAGTCGGCTACATCCTGCCACCGCTGCACTACGAGGTCGAGAAGGGTCAGTTGCGCTTCTTCTCCAAAGTGGTTGGCGAAACTGATCCGGTCTATTTTGACGAGGCGGCGGCGAAGGCCGCCGGCTATCGTTCGATCCTGGCACCGCCCACTTTCTGCTTCAGTTGCCTGCGCGGCTCGGCAGAGGAGATGCCTTATGTCACCGTGCTTGACATGAGCGAGGATGAACTGGGGCGTTCCCTGCATGGCGAACAGAGCTTTGAGTTCCATGAGCCGGTATGCGCCGGTGACCACCTGACCATCACCGAAAAGATCGTCGATATCTTCGAGAAGAAATCCGGCGCCCTGCTCTTTGTGCTCACCGAGACCTGTCTGGTGAACCAGCTCGATCAACTGGTGGCACGGATGGAATCCAGCCTGATCATCAAGGCGGAGCCAGCGGCATGAACCAGCTCCTTACCAGCAAAATACATGTCGGCTACCAGTTGCCCGAACTGACCCTGCCGCCGATCTCGCGCAAAACCCTGGCGCTCTTCGCGGGTGCTTCCCACGACCACACCGCCATCCATATCGAACCGGCGATTGCCCGAGCCATGGGGCATGAGGATGTGATTGCCCATGGCATGCTGGTGATGGCCTGCATGGCCAGGCTGCTCACCCGCTGGCGGCCACAACGCAATATCCGGTGGTTCAAAGCCAGATTCTTGGCGACCGTGCTGGTCGGCGATGCTCTCAGCTTCACCGGCCATGTTGCCTCACTTGGTGAACGCGATGGCCTGCGCCATACCGTCATCATCATCAACGGCTCCACGCAGCATGGCCGGCCGGTAATCACAGGGGAAGCCGAAGTCATACTGTAGGCTTGGAGTATGGGAGGGCCGCAATGGCGGAAACATTATTGGTCGAACAGGACCAGCATATCGTTACGCTCACCCTGAATATGCCGGATACGGCCAATGCCCTGTCCGACACTGCCTTCTGCGCCAGTATCATCGAGCAGTTCGACCGCCTGGGTAACGACGCTTCGGTGCGTTGCATCATCCTCACCGGTGCCGGCAAGTTTTTCTGCTCGGGCGGGAACATCAAACACATCCGCGATAAGCAGTCGATTTTCGGCGGCGACACTTTCACTGTGATGAACCAGTATCGCCGCAGCGTACAGAAGCTCGCGCGCACAATCTGGCAGTGTGAATTGCCGATCATCGCTGCCGTGAATGGTGCTGCCTATGGCGCCGGTTGCGACCTGGCCCTGATGGCGGATATTCGCATAGCCGGCCCCACTGCACGCTTCGCAGAAAATTTTGTGCAACTCGGCCTGATCCCCGGCGATGGCGGTTCCTGGCTGCTGCAACGGCAGATCGGCCTATCGCGTGCAGCTGAAATGACTTTCACCGCTGATCCGATAGATGCCGCCACCGCCCTGAGATGGGGTTTGGTATCCTCCGTGGTACCGGAAAACAAGCTGATGGGAACCGCCCACGCAATGGCCGTACGTATCGCACGCCACCCACCCCGTCAGTTGCGCCTATCCAAGCGCCTGATGCGCGAGGGTATGAATACGACGCTGGAGACCAGCCTGGAATTGGCCGCCATCTACCAGGGCGCGGCGCACCAGACCAAGGACCATGCCGAGGCGGTGAACGCCATGCTGGAACGGCGCGGCGCCGTCTATAGCGGCGACTGAACCATGGTCGACGCAGAACCCAGCTATATCGGCCTCGGTTTTTTTCTCGAGGACTGGACCTTTGGCCGCTGCTTCCGGACCATCGGTCGATCGATTACCGATGCCGATATCACCAATTTCGTGAATGCCACCGGCATGGTGGAAGTGTTGTTTACCGACCTGGACTATGTCGCACGGGCCTCGTCGTTCAAAGCGCGGCCAGCACCCGGGATAATGGTCTATGCCTTTGCCGAGGGCCTGCAGATGCAGGCTGCCCTGCAACATACCGGTATCGCCTATCTCGGTGGCGAAATCGCTGTGAAGGCTCCATGCCTCGCCGGTGACACCATCCATGTTGTCGTCACCGTCAGCGACACGCGCCCAACCTCGAAACCCGGGCGCGGCATCGTCACCACGCATAACGCCGTCATCAACCAGCGGGGTGAGACGGTGCTGGAATACACGGCCAAAAGAATGGTGAAAAGCCGCATGCCCCAGCAAGAGGCAGCCAAGGGAGCAAACGCAGGATGATTGACCTCAACCAAGCAGCCGGTGACAATTCCCTCTGGACCAGCTATGTCGACGATGCCTTCGTGCAGGACCTCAAGCGTTTCGTCGCCAGACATATTGCACCGGAAGCAGACCGGATCGACCGCGACGACATCTATCCCGTGCATATCGTCAAGGCTCTGGCGGAACAGGGCTACAACACCTTGACGCTGGAACCTGCCTATGGCGGCGGTGGTCGCAGCTATCCCTTTGCCGCCTGCGCGCTCGAGGAAATTTCCTTTGCCAGTGCCGCCACTGGTATCTGCCTGATCACCATATATCAGGCACAGACCATGATCCGGCTGTTCGGACAGGATAGCCTGAAGCAGCGTTTCCTGCCGCAATTCTCCCGCGGCCTGATCAGCGCCTATGCGCTTACCGAGTCAAACCACGGCAGCGACATAACCCAGCTCGACACCAAGGCTCGGCGCGACGGTGATACCTGGATCATCCAGGGCGAAAAACACTTCATCACGTCAGGCACGGCAGCGGAATTCTACATCATCCTGGCCGAAACCCCGGTCGGTGTAACAGTATTCGCAGTGCCGGGCGACACACCGGGCGTCTCACGCTACGAAGGCAAGAATTCCGCCACGTTTGGTCTGCGCAATGGCCCACATATGAACATTGTGTTTGAAAATGTGCGAGTGCCGGCGGACCACATGATCGGCATCGAAGGCAAGGGCGTGCGTCAGGCGGTCAGCGTACTGAACTATTCTCGTACACTTGCCGGCGCCGTTTCGCTCGGCATCGCCCGCGCGGCCTATGAAGGCGCCCTGGACTTTGCCCGCAGGCGCCGGGCATTCAAGCAGCAGGTGATCGATTTCCAGGGTATCCAATGGTATTTCTCGGACATGCTGACCGAGATCGACGGAGCGCGGCTTCTGGTTTATCGCGCCGCCCAGGCGCTGAGCGATGGACACCAGATCCCGCGCTGGGGCAGCGAGGCCAAATACAAGGCGGCCAGCGTGGCGACTCAGGTGGCCAGTCTGTGCGCGCAGATCTGTGGTGCCTATGGCATCATGGAGAATGCACCTTTTGGCCGCTACTTGCGCGATGCCAAGGCTTATGAGGTGGCTGGCGGTTCCGCAGAGATACTCAAAAACACGATTGCGAAAAGCCTGGCGCAGCTTGCCACGACAGGGCAGGAGGCGACGCCATGAGCACGCTTGCTGTCAAACTCGCCGAACGGGCCCAGCGGGATGGCAGCCGCCCCGCTATCGTTACTGACGAAGGCACTTGGAGCTGGGCCGAACTGGCTGGGCAATCCTTCCGCCTCTCCAGCTATCTGCGCCGCCAAGGCCTGCGCAAGGGCGATCGGGTTGCCCTGATCTGCGGCAACCGCGCCGCCTATCTGATTGCTTGGTTTGCCGCCGCCAATGTCGGCGCCATCGCCGTCACCGTCAATGTTGGCCTGGTCGGCGATGGACTGCGCTATGCCCTGGTGCAATCGCAGTCCAGCTTCCTACTGATCGAAGAGGCGCTGCATAAAACACTTGCGGCAGAGATCGACCAGATAGACCAGCCGCTCATCAAGCTGCGCTTCGCCGACGAGGCGGATATCGCAACCATGACGCAGAATGAGTCCGAGGATGAGATCTATGCCGGTCTTGGTAGCGATCCGATCACCATTGTCTATACCTCCGGCACCACGGGGGCGCCAAAGGGCGTGCTAAACTGCCACACCGCTTACTTGGAGAGCGGCCGGCGGCTAGCCGAATCCCTGAATATCACAATGGACGACCGCATCATGGTGATGCTGCCGCTGTTTCATGCCAACCCGCAGATTTATGCCGTGATGACTGCGTTGGAAACCGGCTGCACCATCATCATCCGCAAACGCTTCTCGGCCAGCCGGGTGTTCGATGAGGCGCGGCAGTTCGACGCCACTATGTTCACCTATGTCGGTTCTGTGCTGGCGATGATTGCGGCCAAACTGCCCGACGGCGACAGGAATCACCGCGTCACTCGCTGTGTCGGTGGTGGCTGCTCGCCAGAAATATGGCACAGGATGCAGGATCGGTTCGGAGTCACGCCGTTCGAGCTCTATGGCATGTCGGAAACCGCCGGCTGGGCCAGTTCAAACTCCGTCGCACATTACCGCTTTGGCTCTTGTGGCAAGGTGCGCGACGACATCGAACTGATGCTGGTGGATGGACAAGACAATCCGGTGTCGCATGGCAAACCTGGGGAAATCGTGATGCGCCCCCGCGAACCTTTCCGCATCCTGCTGGAATACTGGAACAACCCGGCTGCCTCCCAGGAGGCATCGCGGAATTTATGGTTTCACAGCGGCGATCTCGGCCGTTTCGACGAAGATGGCTTCCTCTATTTCCTCGGTCGTAGCAAAGAAATCATCCGAAAGGGCGGCGAAAATATCTCGCCTACTGCCTTGGAAGAACTGATTCTGGCCTTTAGCAAGGTACGCGATGTGGCCGCAGTGGCGGTGCCGGATCCGATCCTGGAGGAGGAAATCAAGGTCTGCGTGGTGGCAGATACCCCCTTCCCCATTAAGGAACTGCGCGATTTTCTGGCAACCCGGGTGCCGAAATACATGTTGCCTCGCTACTTGCAATTCGTTGCCGCGATCCCGCGCACCGAGACCCAGAAAATCCGGCGCAAGCCTCTACAGGAAAACCAGCAGGGCATCATCGACGCGCAACTAGCCTAGCTGCCGCCCTGAAATCTGCCAAACTGAAATGAAAAAAGGAGGCATCCGTAGGATGCCTCCTTTTCCGTTGCCTGAAGAACAGGCTTAGTTGACCAGCTTGGCGCGATATTTTTGCAGAATATCGGCAATTGCCTTAGCGGCTTCGGGCTGCCCCTGTGCCGCAATATCCTTTTCCCATATTTTTGGCATGTTCGGTTCGGCAGCAACGAACTTCTTCTCATCCTCGAAATGAACATAGGTCATGCCCTTGGCTGGCATGTCAACCTTGATGGTGTTGGTCATCACCTCGGCAAGATACTTCGCTTCGTCGACACTGCTCTGCTCTGCCGCCGACATCAGCAACTCCTGCACCTTCTTCGGCAAACCAACAAACTTCTTACGATTTACTAGCAACTGGGTAGCCGGCACAGCCCCGAGATTGAGGTCAATAGCGAACTTTGCCACTTCGTTCAGTTTCGAGGAAATGGCGAAATCATGCGACATCCAGGCGCAATCAATCAGGCCTTTTTCCAGGCCTTCATACATTTCAGCGAAAGCGATGGTCTGCGGGCTGGCGCCGAAGGTGTTGAAGAAAATCGGCGGGTACTTGCCGTTGGCACGGATCCGCTTGCCCTTCAGCTCGTCCATGGTCTTGATCGGCTTCGTACAGGTCAGGTTGTAGGGATTCGCCGTGGTAGTGTTGAGGATAACGATGTTGGCCTTGGTCAGCTCCGCCTGTACCGGCGGCAGCGAGAAGATCTCCATCGAGGCCTGACGCGCATCCGTTGGCGTGGCGAATGTGCGCTGCATGTTGCCAACCACGCCGGAAAGCGGGAACTGGCTCGGCAGATAGCCCAATGCAGTGGAGCCGAAATCCACCGAGCCGGAGCCCACAAGATCCGGAATCTCCGTCGGCCCACCCATGGCGCCGGACCAGAACACTTTGAACTTGATCCTGCCGCCGCTGCGCTGCTCGACGATTTCCATCCAGCGCACATCGAACTTCGCCAGCGCATTGTTGGCGGCAACCATGTGAGCATAGGTGAAGTTCAGGCGTGGATAAGCCTCATCGGCCCGAACGGGCGACGCCATGCACAGCGCCGAAACGACCGCCGCGGCCACATAGCCAGTAAATTTCAACATTTTGTCCCTCCCAAAGGCGCTTTGTTGTCGATGCCGGCTCCCAAGCCATACGGGCCATAACCTTGAAGCAATCGATGGCAGTCATGACAAGCCAGCATCACGCTAGATTTCGGGATTTTTGCTGTTTTGCACATAACCGCTTCGGACATTTTGCAAGGCAGCCAAGATCAATATTGAACAGGGATGCATCCTCGCGCAGACGGCAACTTTAAGAGGTGATGCGAATGCTTACATTGCCCTGCAGCGCTAGCTGCTATGCCGGGAAAGGAATTCATAGAATTTCGTATTATCGGCACGTGAGACATTTATCCGAATGCCGCGCGCCAGGTGATTGTTTTTATCGAGGCAGAACAAGCTGCCCGGAGCGATGAAGATGCTTTGCCTGGCACCCTGCCGGGCAAACTCCATATCGTCGATGCCCTCTGGCAGCATCAGATAAAGGTAATAGCCACCATTGCTCTGGGAATATATCCGCTGACCGGCCCGCAGCAGATTCTCCTGCACGCCAGCCAACGCGACTTCCGTACGCTGCCCCAGCCGCTTCAGATGGCGATCATAATGACCCTCGACAAGCAGGCGGTGGATCAGGCGCTCGACATGGCCGGAACTGTTCACGGTGGTCAGCATCTTGAGTTCCGCCAGCGCCGCGATGCGGTCGCTGCGGGCAGCGATGAAACCGGACCGCAGACTAGCGGAAAGCGTCTTGGAGAAAGTGCCGACCATGATGACGTTGTTGAGCTGATCCAGTGTCGCCAATCTGCTTTTGGCGATGGTCGGTAGGTCAACAAACGGATCGTCTTCGACGATCAGGAGGTTGAACTGCGTCGCGATCTTGAGAACAGCATGAGCAACCGGCAGGGTGATTGAGCCACCGGTCGGATTGTGACCCAGAGATTGGGTGAAGAACAGCTTGGGCCGCTCGGACTGAATTTTTGCGAGCAGATCGTCGACATCCGGTCCATCCGGCAGACGCCGGATACCAACCATTCGCACCTGCGCCAGCGCCAGTTTCGCGAAGAGCGGATAGTAGCCTGGCTCATCCACCAAAACGGTATCACCCGGCATCAGCATCGCGCGGATAATGAGATCGAGTGCGTGATTGGCACCAAAGGTCAGGAGAAGGCCTTCTTCTCCAACCTGCACTTGCTGGCCACGGAGGCGCTGGGCGATCTGTTGGCGCAGCGGAAAATAGCCGAGTGCGGAGCCATAGGCATCGGCATCTGCCGGCAGCATGCGGCCAATGCCGCTCAAATGCCGCTTGATTTCCGATTGCTCGGTCCAGGAGGCAGGCGGCCTGCCATCGCCAACCCGGATTTCAAAGCTCTGTGAAAGCTGGGCGCTCAGAAGCGAGGCGATATCGACCGCTTCAGCAACATGCTTCGGCTTCAGATTCTCGGCCTCGCCGCGGTAGATGACAACGAAGCCGGAGCCTGGCTTTGCGGCGACGAGATTGGCTAACACCAACCGGTCATAGGCTTCGACGACAGTATTTTTCGAAACAGAGAATTTCACCACCGCCTTTCGGATCGATGGCAAGCGGCTGCCCTCGGCCAATACGCCAGACACAATCTGATCACGCAGCTTGGCGGCCAGTTCACCCACCAAAGTGTCGCGCTTGTTAAACTCACCTGCCCCAGCCAAACCACCCTCCCTTCATGCATGGGTACAGTTGCAAAGAATTACCTAAACTGTCCACCCGCATGATGTCCGATGTGGCCTCGCGCTTCATCAATATCCATAACTCAGAGCTTAAATACTAAATTACAGGGAAAATATTGGGGTCAAGCACCTCATGGTCGATGAGATGGAATGGGTACAGTTTGAGACAATATCTTCAAACCGTCCCTTACATACCCAGCCAGAAAATGAATATGTGAAAAAAACACAATGGATTTGGTTAGGGAGATTCGACCGTGGCAGGACTGGGCAGTGGCGTTAACCGCCATGTCGTTAATTCCCGTTTGGAGAATCTGCGCAATCTGACGCCGACAGAGCGGTTGGAGCAGGTAGCCGTCGCCGCCGCCCTCGGCGAGAGCGAGAAAAACGCCTTCGCCGCCGGCGCACTGCCCCTCACGTTGGCGAATGGCATGATCGAGAATGTGATCGGCACGTTTGAATTGCCGATTGCCGTCGCCACCAATTTCACCATCAACGGCCGTGACTATCTGGTGCCAATGGCAGTCGAGGAACCCTCGGTGGTGGCCGCCGCTTCCTACATGGCCCGCATCATCCGCAAATGCGGCGGCTTCCAGACCTCCAGCACCGGCCCGATCATGCGGGCACAGATCCAGGTGCTCGGCGTCACCGATCCATATGGCGCGCGCGCCAAATTGTTGCGGGAACGGGCGGAGATCATCGCTGCGGCGAATGCCAAGGACAAAGTACTGATCTCACTTGGTGGCGGCTGTCGCGATGTCGAGGTGCATATTTTCGAGGATACCCCCGTTGGCCCAATGGTGGTGGCCCATCTCATTGTCGATGTACGCGATGCCATGGGTGCCAACACGGTCAATACCATGGCGGAAACCGTCGCGCCTCTGGTGGAGAAGATCACCGGTGGCGAAGTCCGCCTGCGCATCCTGTCGAATTTCGCCGATCTGCGCATCGCCCGCGCCATGGCTACCATCACACCCGAAGCATTGAAGACCGAGGAGTATTCCGGCGAGCGCATCGCTGGCGGCATTGTCGAGGCCTGCGCCTTCGCCCTGGTGGATCCCTACCGGGCGGCGACCCATAACAAAGGCATCATGAACGGCATTGATCCGATTGTTGTGGCCACCGGCAATGACTGGCGTGCCATCGAAGCCGGCGCCCATGTCTGGGCCTCTCGGTCCGGCCGCTATACTTCGCTGACGCACTGGGAAATCAACCGCGCTGGCAATCTCGTCGGCACGATTGAGATGCCGATGGCACTTGGCCTGGTAGGCGGCGCCACCAAGACCCATCCCGCCGCCCGCGCCGCCCTGAAGATCCTGAATGTGGAAACCGCCCAGGAGCTGGCTGAAGTGGCCGTTGCGGTAGGCCTGGCACAGAATATGGGTGCTCTCCGCGCCCTGGCGACGGAAGGAATCCAGAAGGGCCATATGGCGCTGCATGCCAGGAACATCGCCATCGTTGCCGGTGCCAGCGGCGACGAGATCGAAAAGATCGCTGCCGCCTTGGCCGCCAATCACGACGTGCGCGTCGATCGCGCCAAAGAAATGCTGGAATCCATGCGCCGGGAGAAAGTCTGAAGTTGACCAATGCCGCCAAATCGCGGCCGGCCGGTATCAGCGCAAAAAATTCCGGTCTTCACCCTCTTGCGCCGCGATAACTCCTGACAACCATGTTGTCTGCAGAGCTGTTGCGAAAATGGGAGAGAAACATGAGCGCAGGAAAACATAATACTGGCCTGGAGGAACGGGCCGGCCCGCTAAAGGGATTGACAGTGCTCGACATCACGCGAGTGGTTGCCGGCCCATTCTGCTCGATGCTGCTGGCCGACCTGGGCGCCACCGTGATCAAGGTTGAGCATCCGGACGACCCGGATTACGCGAGGACTTTCCCGCCTTTCGCCGGCATCGATGACGAACAGTTGAGCGCTTTCTTCGCCCAGTATAACCGCAACAAACTCGGCATCACCCTGAACTTCAAATCCAATGAAGCCAGGGAATTGCTGAAAAAACTGGTCCGCCGCACCGATATCCTGGTCGAGAATTTCCGGCCCGGGACGATGGATAAGCTTGGGCTCGGCTATGAGGTGCTGCAGAAGATCAATCCCAGGCTGGTCTATACCGCGATCAGCGGGTTCGGCCGTACCGGGCCCAACTCGTCCAAACCAGCCTACGACAATACCGGCCAGGCCGCCGGTGGCCTCTGGTCGATGAACGGCTATCCAGATATGCCGCCGGTGCGCGTCGGCACCATCATTGGCGATCTTGCCGCGTCGCTCTATGCCGCCATCGGTACGCTTGCCGCGCTGCGGCAGGCAGAAAAGACCGGTATCGGCCAGGTGGTCGATGTTTCGCAGCAGGATTCGGTGCTCACCCTCACCGAGAATGCTGTCGTGCGCTACACCGCCAAGCAGGAAATCGCCTCGCCCCTCGGCAACGATCATCCCTTTGTGCGGCCCTATGGGCAATTCCGCTGCAAGGATGGCTATGTCTTCTTCGGCGGCTATACCGACAAATTCTGGGCAATCACCTGCAGCTTGTTCGGCGATCCTGAAAAGGCTGCCGACCCGGCAATCGATACGATGGAAAAGCGTTTCGACCCGGTGGTGGCAGAAAGCATTGTTAAGCCACTTCTGGAAGGTTGGTTCGGCAAGTACACGAAGGCCGAGCTTGAAGCCATGGCTGGCGACAAAGTCCCGCTCAGCGCCATCAAGAATATCGCCGAAGTGGTGGAAGACCCCCATATCGCGGCGCGCAACATGATCGTTAACGTGCCTGTCGCCGGCAAGCTGATCGGCATGTTCGGCCAGCCGATCAAGCTTTCCCATGCCCCCGGCATGACATTCGAAAAAGCTCCTGCGCCAGGCGAGCATAACGCCCTGGTGCTTTCCTGCCTTGCTGGCGTGACGCCTGCCGAATTCGAGCAGCTCAAGGCATCGGGAGCGATCTGATGTCTATCGATCTGATAAAGAATGGACACATAGCGACAATCCGGATCAACCGGCCAGACAAACTGAATGCGCTGACGCTTGCGATGTATGACGAGCTCGGCAGCGCGTTTCATGCCGTCAATGACGACAGTGAGATTCGCGTCGTGGTGCTTGCTGGTGCAGGTGATCGCGCCTTTTGTGTCGGTGCTGATCTGACGGAATCGATTCCGGCGCTGGCTTCCGACCGGATCGATATCTCGGCCTGGGATCCGGCGCATATCAAGTTTCCCGGCTTCTACAAGCCCGTTGTCAGCGCCATCCGCGGCCTTTGCATGGGTGGCGGTTTCGAGATCATGTTGGCAACTGATATCCGCATCGCCGCGCATACGGCAATTTTCCAGCTACCGGAGCCGAAGCATGGTTTCGTGCCCGCTGGCGGCACGCTGGTACGGCTGGTTCGGCAGATCGGTTATGCCCATGCCATGGAAATCATGCTGACAGCGGAGAGATTCTCAGCACAGGACATGCTGGCCAGAGGCGTCGTCAATCAGGTGTGCGATGCAGATCAAGTCGAATCACTTGCCATTGAAATAGCCGAAAAAATCGCCGCATTAAGTCCAGGAGCAATCCAGACAATCAAGCAAGCGGCACTAACACTGCCAGACCTGCCGCTCGCCGAAGCTTTTCGCCAGGAGGCTGCGCTCGGCCAACGCACCTTCACCAGCATGGACGCCAAACGCGGCCTTGCTGCCTTTGCAAGCAAGGGAACACAAAAATAGGCCGGCACTGGAAACCAAGAACCACTTCAATGGGAGGACAAACATGAAGATATCTAACCAGGCTGCAGCGGCACTGCTCGCCACTACCGTAGTTCTATGCGCGCATACCGCTTTCGCACAAAACACCAAAGTCTCTGATGGCATCATCAAGGTCGGTGTGATCGAGGATATGTCTGGTGTCTATGCCGATATTACCGGCAAGGGCGCGGTGGCGGCCGCACAGATGGCCATTGATGAATTCGGCGGCAAGGTTCTCGGCATGCCGATTGAACTGGTCTACGCGGACCACCAAAACAAACCCGACATCGGCGGCGCCATCGCCCGCAAGTGGTTTGACACCGAGAAGGTGGATGCCATCCTTGATGTCGCCTCCTCCTCACCGGCTCTTGCGGTGCTGGAAATAGCCAAGGAAAAGAAGAAAATTCTTACCCTTAGTTCGCCTGGGTCGATCCGGATCACCAACGATGCCTGTGGGCCTTATGCGGTGCATTGGGCCTATGATACCTATGCCATCGCGCAGAGCACTGGGCGCGCCCTGGTGGAGCAAGGCTTCAACACCTGGTATTTCGTAACCGCCGACTACGCCTTCGGCCATAGCCTGGAAAGCGACCTCAGCGCCGTCGTCACCAGTCTCGGCGGCAAGGTTCTTGGCAACACCCGGCATCCAGTAGGCACGGCAGATTTCTCGTCCGCCCTGCTGACGGCGCAAAACTCGAAGCCGAAGGTCATCGCCCTGGCCAATGCCGGCGGCGATACGATCAACTCGATCAAGCAGGCTTCTGAATTCGGTCTGACTCAGAGCGGTCACAAGCTCGCCGCCCTTGCCGGCTTCATCAACGATGTGCATGGCCTCGGCCTCAAGGAAGCCCAGGGCCTGACAATTACCGAGGCATCCTACTGGGATCTGAATGACGAAACGCGGAAATGGTCACAGCGTTTCTTTGCCACCGTGGGCGCCATGCCGAACATGCTGCAGACCGGCACCTATTCCTCGGTGCTGCACTATCTGAAGGCGGTGCAGGCGGCAGGCACCGACAGCACCGAAGAAGTTATGGCGAAGATGCGTGAAATCACCATCAACGATGTATTCTACAAGAATGGCAAGATCCGTGAGGACGGTCGCATGGTCCACGACATGTATCTGTTCGAGGTCAAGAAGCCATCCGAATCGAAGGGGCCGTGGGATTATTACAAGCTGCTGGCCACCATTCCGGCGGATAAGGCATTCCAGCCGCTGTCACTGTCAAAATGCCCGCTGGTGAAGAAGTAACGCCGACGGGCTATTGAAGCTGAAAAGCCGCCTATTGCGACACCAGACGCAGGCCATCGATCCCTTACCCGGCTCGATGGCCTGCGGATGTGTGAGAGGGGCGTCAGCCGCGAGGCCAGAGGTAACAGCCTGCACCGGCATGCCCTGGTCGGATCCAGTGATTTCCGCATCGCTGCCGGCTCGCCCGACAGGATAATCGAAGCTTTTTAAGGTCTGATGGACGGGTTCTGTTTCGGTTTGCAATCGCACCCGGAATACCGCCGCACCGATTTCGACCGGACCGTTCTCGCCGATTTTGTCCGCCGCTCGGCCTTGCTTGCGCGGCGGTGCACGAGCGCCACAGATCACACCCGTTGAGCACAAAAAAAGCAGCGGAGGCTTGCGCCTCCGCTGCTCGAACTTCGCGCCGCTCTTATTCGGCTACGGAGGCGAGGTTCTGCCTGCGGCCCGGCACGCCGAAGCGGATCATGCCATCGCGCAATTGGGAAAGATGCGGTTCCTCGAGCGGGCGCAGCGGCAGGCGCGGATAGCCGCCCGGCAGGCCGATGATGTTCATCGCCGCCTTCACGGCGCTGTACATATTGCGGTCGCCTTCGGAGAGGAAACGGCGGAACTCGATGCCGACGCGCTGCAGCTGTCGCGCCTTGTCCCAATCGCCCGCCTTGCTTGCGCGCCACAGACCAACCGTCATCTGCGGCCAGAGGTTGGAGTAAGTATCCACCCAGCCATCGGCCCCCATCAGCACGGCCGGCGCACCAAACATCGTCGACGGGCCGATCAGCACGCGCAGGCGATCGCTGACAGAGGTCTGCAGGCGCCAGAAAATATTGAAGTCGAAGCTGCTGTCCTTGATCGCCACCGTGGTACGCAGATCCGCCAGCTTGTTGACCAGTTCCGGCGTCAGATCATTCACCGTGTCGCGTGGAATGTTGTAGAGCAGGATCGGCAGGTCCACCGCATCCGACACCATCTTGTAATGGTGATAGATATCATCGTTGTTCGGTCGCACCAGGTATGGCGGCATCACCATCACGCCGCTGCAGCCGATATCGGCTGCGTAGCGCGTAAGATCGACCACGTCTGGCGTGTAGTTGGCGCTGGCGCCACCGATCACCGGGATGCGACCGGCAGCGGCTTCCACCGCCACCTTCATAACGCGCTTGCGTTCCTCAATCGACTGCGCCCAGAACTCGCCGGTACAGCCGTTGGCGATAACCACATTCACGCCCTCTTCAACCAGGAAGTCGATCTGGTTGCGCAGGCCTTCTTCATTGATCGAGCCATCCTGGTTGAACGGCGTCACCACCGCAGTCACCTGCCCTGACCAATCTACCGAATTGCGATCCATTTTAGTGCTCCGGCTATGTTTCCAGAATGGAATACTAAGACTATAGAAATTTCCATTTTAATCAAAGATATTTTTCCGGGCCGAACGCAATTACCTTAGTCTGTCAGGACCATGGACGCTCAGATTTCCCACCGCTTCGCCACGCCAGCCTATCGCCAATGTGGTGCCGATGTCGCCATCAGAGTTGATGGGCAAGCCATTGCGGCAATAGAGGGCGATACGATTGCCGCAGCCATGGCGGCATCCGGCTTGCGGCAATTCGGCGTTGATCGCGGACGTATTCGCGCCGGCTTTTGCGGCATGGGCGTATGCATGGATTGCATTGTTACCGTAGATGGCAGACCGGGGCAGCGGGCCTGCCTCACCAAGGTGCAGCCGGGGCAGGAAATACACACAAAGGGCGGTGCCGCTGCCGGACGCCCCGGCAAGCCGCTGCGTGAGGAGCGCTGCGATGTCGCGATAGTGGGCGCCGGTCCGGCAGGTCTGGCGGCGGCGGCAATGCTGGCACGGCGCGGCCTGGATGTGGCAGTGCTGGACGAACGCCCCAGTCCTGGCGGGCAGTATTTCAAACCGCTCAGTCCTGGCTTTGTGCCACGCAAGGGGGCGGCGGCGGATGCACAATTCGCCGCCGGACAGGCGCTGGTTGCCGAAGCGCGCGCCGCCGGTGCCAGATTTCACACCGGTTGCATGGTTTGGGACATCACGCGGCAGGCACAGGGATACCACCTCTTTGCCGAAAGCGAGGCCAACGCGCTGCATTGGTCGGCGCGGTTTGTCATCCTCGCCACCGGGGCGGCCGAGCGTCCGCTGCCGGTGCCGGGCTGGACCCTGCCCGGGGTCATGGCGACTGGTGCGGCACAGACGCTGAGCCGCAGCTATCGCGTGGCGCCTGGCCGACGCATCCTGATCGCCGGCAACGGGCCGCTCAATCTCCAGCTTGCCGCCAGCCTGGCCGCCGATGGTGCCGAACTGGTCGCTGTGGCCGAGGCGGCACCAGCACCCTGGGCCGCCGCGGCAGCCGATCTTGTTGCGCTGGCCCGCCATGGCACGGCGCAAACTTTGCGCGGGCTTGGTTATCTCGGCCAGCTCTGGGCGCGGCGCGTACCGCTGCACTTCTCGACCGCGCTGCTGCGGGTGCATGGCGCGCACCAGGTCGAAGCCGCCACCCTTGCCATCGTCGATGCCGAAGGACGGCCGCTTCCAGGCAGTGAATGGACCTGCGCGGTCGACACCGTCTGCATGGGCTATGGCTTCCAGCCCAATCTCGAATTGCAGCAGATACTGGGGCTCGGCATGGCCCTGGATCAACGCCAGCATGCACGCGGCGTTGTGCCGGATTGCGATGCGATGGGCCGCAGCAGCCTGCCCGGCCTCTATGTCGCCGGGGATTGTGCCGGCATCTGGGGCGCGGATGCGGCGCAAAGCGGCGGCAGGCTGGCGGCCGAAGCCTTGCTGGCAGACCGCGAGGCCGGCAAGGCACGGCCGGATGCAGCGGCCCGCCAATGGCAGCAAGACCAGGCCGGCCAGCGCGCGTTCCAGGGTGCGCTCTGGCGCATTTACCGCGCGCCGCCCTTGGCGCATCTGCCGGATGACGACGCCATATTGTGCCGTTGCGAAGCGGTGCCGCGTGCCGAAGTATTTGCGGCCCAGTCCGACGCGGCAGCGTTGCTCGCCGATATGAAACGGGCCACGCGCTGCGGCATGGGACGTTGCCAGGGCCGGCTTTGCAGCGCCAATCTGGCGGCCTGCCATCCGGAAGCGATGCAAGCCGATTCCCGCCTGCCGGCTCAAGTACCGGCCAAACCGATCACGCTGGATGCGATGGCCGGCTATGCCGCATTGATTGGCGATGGAACCAGTGTTGCGCCGTTGCCGGCACCGCCGCCGAGTGTCGGCCAGCCATTGCCCGCACCGCTGCATGCCGATGTGGCGGTGATCGGTGGCGGTGCCATTGGCCTATGCACGGCGCTGGCACTCCAGGAGAGTGGCGCCAGCGTGGTGGTGATTGATCGCGACCGGGGGCGCGGCCAGGCTTCCTTTGCCAATGCCGGCAGCCTGCATACCCAGATTCTGGCCTATGCCTTTCCGATCCTGGAGGGCGAGAATGTGCAAGCGGCACTGGATCTGCTGCGACTGCAAAAGCGTAGCGTTGCTTTGTGGCAAGCCCTGGCGCCGAGGCTGGATACCAATATCGAGATCGCCGTGACGGGCGGCCTGGTGGTGGCGGAGACGCCGGAAGACCTGGAGAAGCTGCGGCGCAAGGTGGTGCTGGAAAATGCCGCCGGTGCCGATAGCCGGCTACTTACTGCCGCCGAAGCGCAAGGCTTCGTACCGCACCTGTCATCATCCGTGATGGCCGCTTCCTATGGCGCCGATGAAGGCAAGATCAATCCATTGCTGGCCGCGCCGGCGCTCGCGCGGCTGGCCCGGCGCAACGGCATCACCATCCTGGAACAGGCGCCGGTGCAGGGTATCCGCCGCGAACCGGAAGGCTTTGCCATCGCGACGGCGCGGGGCCTGGTGCGGGCACGCCGCGTGGTGAATGCCGCCGGCGGCTGGGCCGGAGAAATTGCCGGCATGATCGGCGAGACAATTCCAGTGCGCGCCACACCGCTGCATATGCTGGTGAGCGAGCCGGCGCCGCCATTGACCGATCTGCTGCTGGCGCATGTCAGCGAACGGCTGACCATGAAGCAGGCCAAGGCCGGCAACATGATCATCGGTGGCGGCTGGCGCGCCGTGGCTGCCGCCGATGGGCGTTTGCGGGCCAGCGCCCCGCGTCTCGCCGGGAATCTCGTCACGGCGGCGCGGGTGCTGCCGCCGGTAGCCGATCTGGTGATGCTGCGAAGCTGGGTGGCGGTGAATTCCGGCACCGATGGGCGGCCGATCCTGCGCGAGTCGGGGCGTGAGAGGGGTTTCTTCCACGCTGTCACCATGAATGGCATGACTCTGGGGCCAGCCTATGGCCGCGCCTGTGCCGATCTGGTTCTGGGCCGGCAGGCCGATCCGCTCCGTGCGTGATCGCCTTCAGGCCGGCGCCGGCACCTGTGCCAAATACCAGTCGTAGATCTGCTCGCCAGTCCAGAAACAGACACCGCTGCGCTGCTTCATGTAATTCAGCATCTTCTCGAGATAGGTGATGCGGTGCGCCGCACCGGTGACATATGGGTGCACGCCGAATGCCATCACCCGCGTCGAGTTGGCCGACTCCTCATAGAGCCGGTCGAAGGCATCGCAGGTGCGGCGGAACATCTCGTCGGAGGAATGCTGCCCGGTCACCATGATGGTGATGTCGTTGAGTTCGACCGAATACGGGATGGACAGAATCGGGCCATGCGCCGTCTTCACCCAGAAAGGCTGGTCATCCAGAATCCAGTCAGCAAACCATTTCAACCCGGCTTCGGCGACGAAATCCAGCGTATGGAATGTCTGTGTCCGCCCCGGCCCCAGCCAGCCTTCCGGCTGCTTGCCGGTGAAATCGCGCAAGGTATCGAGCGACAGCCGGATCATGTCGCGTTGATCCTCGATCTGATGGATCGGCATCTGCACATAGCAATGCGCCATGAATTCCCAGGCCGCCTTGCGCACGGCCTGCGCCACTTCCGGATAGCTGCTGCATACCTTGGCGTTGATCGAAAGCGTCGGTCGTATGTCAGCCGCTGCGAAAGCCTCGATCAACCGCCAGATGCCCACACGCATGCCGTATTCATGCCAGGTCCAGTTCGGCATGTCGGGGATCACCTGCTGCCCCATCGGTGGCGAGGAGACATGGCGCGGCATCGGGCGCGTGACTTCCCATTCCTCGATATTCACCACCGGCCACACGATCATCCGTCCGCCATCGGGCAAGCTGAGTGCCGGTCGCGTGAAAGGCGAGGAATAGGGAAAGCGTTCCTTGGGCAATGTCGGCATGTAATCCTCGTTTCTACTGTAACGCGCCACTAACCAGCCGTGGCCACTTGCAACTGCTGCATCAAGCCCTTGAACACGGCAGGAAGGCGAACACTGAAATAGCGGGCGCCATGTTCATGCCACTCAGCCACGGAAGCTGGATCGACGGGCAGGCCGACCGTGCGGCCAGCTTGTGCGCCATCTCGCAAGGTCAGGCGCAGCAGGTCCTGCACCTCCACTGCCGATGCCTCCAGCCCCATGCCCCAGGCGATATCGTTTGGCCCCAGGAAGAAAGCATCAGCGGCATCGGCGGCGAATAATGCGGCGCGCGCCTCCACTGCGGCAGCGCTTTCAATCTGCGCCACCAATGCTGTCTTGTCGGCTGCTTTGCCACGGGCGTAGCGAATGGTCTCGCGGATCGCCACCAGATCCGCGGGATTTTCAATCCGGGGGCAGATCAGGCCGTCAACGCCGGTATCGAGATAGCGCACCAGTTCGGCCGGCATGTCGCTATGTGGCCGCAGCAGCACCGGGCAGCCGGAGGCATGGGCGGCACGGCGCATGGCGACGATCTGGCCGAGGTCGAGCGGGCTGCGCTCAGCATCGAGATAAACCGCATCGGCACCGGCCTTCGCCAGCATTTCCACTAGGTCCGGATTGGCACCCGCGGAATGCAGGGCGAAGAAAGCTGTGCCTGAGCGCAGCTTGTCGCGCAACGAACCGGCTAGCATGGCGGCCGCCTTTCATGCCAGGGATGTGCCTTCTCATAAGTCTGTGCGAAGCGGAACAACAAATCCTCGCGCCATGCCGGCGCCACCAGTTGCTGGCCCAGGGGCAACCCGTCGGCGGTGAAGCCCGTAGGGAAAGCCAGCGCCGGATGGCCGGAAAGACTGAAGGGCAGCCTTGCCTGCTTCTCGTAAGTCGTCCGGATCGCTTCCGGATCATCCAGGCGGCAGGGGACAGTCATGCTCGATACACAGAGCATCACATCGCAACGGCTGAAGGCATCGTCCAGAATTGCTGTCAGCACCCGCCGCGCCTTCAGGGCTTCGATATAGTCGATGGCGCGCAGGAAAGCCCCCGGAAGCAGCTTCTGCCGGCTGATGGCGCAGTAGCGCTCTGGCTGGCTCTCCAACCAGGGGCGATGGATCGAATAGGCTTCGCTCTGCTGGATCACGCGGGTGCAATTGGCCCAGTCCGCCAGCGGCGGCAGGTCGATCTCGACCAGCCTGGCGCCCAGTGCTGCAAAGGCAGCCGCCGTCTGCTCGAAATTCTCCGCCATCACTGCTTCGGTTTCCGGCGCATCGCGGTGGAAGCGGCGCACCAGGCCCAGCGTCATGCCCGTGATGCCCTGGGCAATCGGATACAGGCGGCCATGATGCGGATGCGCGCGACTGCCTGCCGGATCCGGATCGGGCTGCGCCAGGGCCGCAAAAATCAGGGCCATGTCTTCGACGCGCCGCGTGATCGGCCCAACGGCATCCAAGCTGAAGGCAAGCGGGAACACACCGCGCCGTGAAATCGCACCGGCAGTCGGCTTGAGGCCATACAGGCCGCAGCAGGTGGCCGGGTTGCGCACGGACCCCGCCGTATCGGTGCCAAGCGCGGCAGCCGCCATGCCGGCAGCAACAGCCGCGCCGGAGCCGCTGGAGGACCCCCCCGGGTGGCGTGTCACATCCCAGGGATTGCGCGCCGGTGGCCAGGGCAGATCGAAGCACGGCCCGCCAATGGCAAATTCATGCAAAGCGGTCTTGCCGAGGATGATGGCGCCATTCTCCCGCAGCCTCTCGACTACAGCAGCATCGCGGGAGGCAACATGGTTCTCAGTAACGGCGGAATGGCTGCTGGTGCGCTGGCCGGCGACGTCAATGATATCCTTGACCGCAATCGGGATGCCATCCAGCGGTGAAGCAGGACCGGAGCGATCGATCAGGTTCTGTCGCGTGGCAGCGGCGCGTCGCACCGCATCGGCATCAACATGCAGATAGGCATTCAGGCGCTGATCGCGACGCGCGATGCGCGCCAGGTAGCTGTCGCACAGCTCCGGGGCCGAAAGCGCTCGGCGCGCAATCAGCGCGGCGGCGTCGGCCACACTGAGATCGGCGGCTTCAGCCATCGGCCGGCTCACGGCAGCTCGGTTGAAAGGCCGGCATCGTCTGGCTATCCACTGGAAAGGAGAGCTTCAACGGCTGGGCACGGTTGCGGGCCACAGCCACGTCAGCGGCAGCCACGGCCTCTGCCCGCGCCAGTTCGGCGGCGAGCAGCGAGGCGGAAACGGCTGCCGAGTTTACCATGGCATCAACTGCGGCTGCGCCGCGCAGCGCCAGGTACCGGCTTCGCCGCCTGGCGGCTGACGGTCTTTTCGAGCTTCTGCTTCATATGATCGATCAGCTTCGCCGCTGCCTCTGGCAGTGGGCGTGAACGGCTGGTGGTGACGCCGACCAGCTCGGAAGGCAGGAACTTGCTCAGCGGCACGATACCGAGATTGACGCTATCCTCGGCATCCAGCGCGATCTTGTGGCCGATGCCGATCCCGAGGCCGAGTTCGACATAGCGCTTCACCATATCCATGCTGTCGAGTTCGACCGCGACTTCATAAGCAACGCCATGCTCCTTGAAGGCATCCTCGATCAGCACCCGGGTCTGAGTCATGTAGCCCAGCAGGATCAGCGGATAGCGGGCGATTTCAGCCAGGCTGGTCAGCGGGCGGTTGAGCAATTCATGGTCACGTGGCGTGATCAACACGCGTTCAGAAGCCGCGAGCGGTGCGAAATTAAGCGCTTTCAGGCGATCCGGGCTCGGCGCAATACCGAAATCCGCTGCGCCGGAAGTAACCATCGACACCACATCCTGCTTGGTGCCAAGCTTGATACGGACCGGCTGATGCGGCTCAACCACGCGGAAGGATTGCACCGAGCGCAGCAGTAGTTCGTTCATGAAGCCGTGGGTGCAGGCCACCACCACTGGCGCCAGGGTAGCCTGTTGCCGTTCATTGCGGGCGAAACGCAGCAATCCTTCCACCAGTGGCGTTGCCAGCCGGAACAGCTCTAGGCCGGCTGGCGTCAACTGGGTAGGACGGGTGCCGCGCTCGATCAGGCTCTTGCCCAGTTCGGCTTCCAGGCGATGGATATGTTTGGTCACCGCCGGCTGCCCGATGCCTAGCGACTGCGATGCCTTGGAGAAGCTGCGCAGCCGCGCCACCATGCAAAAGCTCTGCAATTCCTTAAGGTCCACTTCGCTCTCCCTTGCTGCCGGCTGGCCGGCCGGTCATGTGCCTGTGTCGACTCGTTGCCCTGTATCCGGGTCGAATAAGTGCACTTTTTGAGGGTTGAAGTGAAGCTGCATGTACTCCCCTGCGCCAATCCGGAAATCCGGGCGATGGCGCATCACCACACGATGCGGCCCAAGATCCAGGCTGACCAGGGTTTCGTGCCCGATCGGCTCGGTGAGCACCACTTGCGCCGCGATACCAGTGGCGGTTTCCGTAACGTCCTCGGGGCGAACCCCAACCGTCACCGTGCGGCCACACAGGCTATTGAGCTGGGCAGGAAGTATGGCTGCGAGATGTCCGGCTACGATCAACTCCGGACCATTGGCTCCGGGCTGCACGCTGCCGGCAAGGAAGTTCATCATCGGCGTGCCGATGAAGCCGGCCACCTCGCGATTGCAGGGCTTGTTGTAAATCTGCTCAGGGGTATCGAATTGCTGCAATTTACCATCGAACATGATGGCGATGCGATCCGCCATGGTCATGGCTTCAAGCTGATCATGGGTGACGTAAATCATCGTGGTGCGCAAGCGACGATGCAGTTGCACCAGCTCGGTGCGCATATGGCTGCGCAGCTTGGCATCGAGGTTGGAGAGCGGCTCGTCGAGCAGAAACACGGAAGGGCTGCGGATCAGCGCGCGCCCCAGCGCCACGCGCTGCTGCTGGCCGCCCGAAAGCTGGCCTGGACGGCGATCGAGCAGCGCGGTTATCTGCAGCAGCTCGGATACCTCGCGCGACCTCGCCTGGCGCTCTGCCACCGGCACGCGCCGCTTCTTCAAGGGATATTCCAGGTTCTCCCGCACCGTCATATGCGGATAGAGCGCATAATTCTGGAAAACCATGGCAATATTGCGGTCGGCCGGCAATTCGTAGGTCACATCCTTGTCGCCGAACAGGATGTTGCCGGCGGTAGGGGTTTCCAAGCCAGCGATCATGCGCAATGTGGTGCTTTTGCCGCAGCCACTCGGCCCCAGCAAGGCGATGAATTCGCCTTCGCGGATATCGAGCGACAGATCCGTCACGGCCGCCGCCGCAGCCGTGGTGTAGTTCTTGCCGAGATGCTTCAAGGTGACACTGGCCACGCCGCTACCCTAACCTTTGACTGCGCCGGCACCGAAGCCGCGCGTGAGATGTTTTTGCATGAAGGCGAAGCTCAAGATCAGCGGCAGGCTCATCAGCACCGATGCCGCCATCAGCAGGGCCCATTCGATATTGTATGACGAGGTCAGCATCGTGATGACACCCGGCGGCAACGGCTTCTCCGTATCCCGGTTGGTCAGGACCAGGGCATAGAGATATTCATTCCAGGCCAGGATGAAGGTGAAAAGCGCGGTGGAGATGATGCCGGGTAGCGCCTGCGGCAGCACCACGTCGAAGAACGCCCCCATGCGCGACGCGCCATCCACCATGGCGGCCAGCTCGGTTTCCACCGGGATCGCATCGATGAACGAGCGCAGCAGCCAGAGCGCGAAGGGCAGCGCGAAGGTCATATAGGCCAGCACCAGCGAGAACAGGCTGTTGACCAGGCCGAGTTCAGCCATGATCAGGTAAAGCGGCAGGAACAGCACGACCGACGGCATCAGGTAAGTGAGCAGCACCACCTTGGCGATGGCGCCCCGTCCGCGATAGCGGAAGCGCGACAGGCTATAGGCGCCCAGCGATCCCACGATGATCACCATCAGCGTGGTGCCTAGCGCGACGATGGCGCTGTTGCGGAAATAGATCGGAAACGGCGTATCCATCACCAGCCGGCGGAAATGCTCGAAGGTGACCGTGCCGGGCAGCAAAGACGGCGGGCGCTGGAACAATTCGGTTTCAGGACGCAGCGCCGTTGAGACGATCCAGAAAAGCGGAAAGGCAATGGTGAGCACCACGGCCCATACCATGAGATTCCACAACAGGCGGCCAAGCCAGGGATGCTGCCTCATTTATCCTGCTCCCGCCCGTAGAGTCGCAGGTAACCCAGCATGAATACCAGCATAATCAGCATCATGATAACGGCCACAGCCGCACCCTTGCCTAGCTGCTGCAACGGAAAGGCATGCTTGAACACCAGCAATGGCAATGTTTGCGTGCTTATCACCGGGCCGCCTCCGGTCATCATGTAGATCAGATCGAATTCCTTGAAATCCCAGATAGCACGCAACAACACCACGATGACGAGGACTCCGCGCAATTGCGGCAGCGTTATATCGACAAATCGAGCCAGTGGGCCGGCGCCATCAATCTTTGCTGCTTCGTAGAGCTGCTCCGGGATGCTTTGCAGCCGCGCCAGCACAGTCAGCACAACGAAGGGGAAGTATTTCCAGGCGCCGACAATGATGATGCTGATCATCGCGCTTGGCATACCGCCGAGCCAGTCGACCGGGAAATCCACCAGCCCGGAATGCACCAGGGCGGCATTCAGCAGGCCGTAGAGATCGTTGAACAGCCATTTCCAAACCAGAACCGCCACCACCATCGGCAGCAGATAGGGAAACAGAATCAAGCCGCGCGCCAACGAACGGCACCACACATTCTGGTGCAGCATCAGGCCGATAGCGATGCCGGCGACAACCTGCAAGGTAAGCGCGCCGGCGGTCCAAATGAAATTGTTGATCAGCGAACGCCAGAAATCCGGACTGCTAATAATTTCCTCGTAATTGCGCAGCCCGACGTAATGGCCATCCAGGGTGATGGTATTGATCTGGCGGAAACTCATCCAGACGCTATCGACCAGCGGATAGGCGATCAGGCAAAGGAAAACGAGAACGGATGGCGCGATCAACCAGACACCCAGCCGGCTGTCGCGCTGTTCGATGGTTAGGGGACGCGCCATCTTGCTCTCGTTCGGTTTGCCGGCCGGATCAGGCCTTCATGATCTCGGCGATACGATCCTGGCCCCAGGCGGCGGCGGCCTTCGGGGTCTGTTTCTCGACCACGACGCGCTGCAGCACTTCGGCCATGATATTGCTGCCGTAGATATCGCCCATCTTGAAGATGAAGGGATGCTTCGCCGTCGGCTTGATATTAACCCAGCCTTCGGCAGCGATGGCCATCAGAGTGTCGATATCGGCCTTGTGCTGGTTCAGCACCGGGTTGTCATTGTAAGTCGCGGAACGCGCCACCTTGTCCACCACCGGCAGGTTATGCGCAGGCGCGCCATGCAGGAACAGCGTATAGGGTTCTGGCTGGTAGAAGAACTCGGCGAAGATCTTGGCTTCGTCGGTATTCACCTTGGCGCCCTTGTTGATGAAGAAGGCATCATAGCCACAGACCCAGTAACGCTGGCCATCGCGCGGATAGGAATAGAACGCGGCCTTCACCTTGTCCTTGAGGCTGGGATTCTGCGCATGAATGTTTGACAGCGTGCGGCCAGAGTAAACGCCGATGGCGGTGGCACCACTGACGAAAGCATTAAGGGTCTCGCCGAAGCTGTAGTTGTTGGCGCCCGGCGGCGCAAAGGCCCGTGCTTCAGCCATGAATTCCAGCGCGCGATGCGTGCCGGGATTGTCAAACACTACCGACATATCCGGCGCCACGATATCTCCGCCGGCCTGGCGGATGAACATGTCCATCATGCGGTTGGCGAAAGCACCCTTACCATAAGGCAGCGCCGTGCCGTAAACGCCGCGCTTGGTCAGCTTCTTGGCGGCGACCAGATAATCATCCCAGTGCTTGGGCACGTCCAGGCCTTCGGCGGCGAACAGATCGGTGCGCACCCACATCGCCGAGATCACAGTCAGCGCGGCGCCCAGCGAGAACTGGAAGCCGCCTTCATTGTAGACTTCAAGCGAGCGCGGCGTGAAATCGCCCACCGCCTTGGCCACGTCGGCCATGTTCTCCACCAGGCCACGGCCATGCAGCGCGCCAGGAACATAGGTATTCGTGTTGGAGCAGATTTCTGGCGGCTGGCCAGCCGCATGAGCAGCGGTCAGTTTGGGGAAAACATCGTCGTCGGAAACCAGTTCAAGGGCGATCTTGATCTTCGGGTTCTTGGCCTCGAACATCTTGATGATCGTGTCATACACCTTGATCTGCGCCGGCGCCGATTGCGTGGTCCAGATCCGCACGGTGCGCTGGCTCTGGCCGATGGCGAAATTCCAGGGCGCGCCGCCAAGGGTGAAGGCGGCAGCAGCAGCGCCGCCGCCCAGGGTCTTCAGCGCCGCGCGGCGACCAATACGCTTCTTGTCCAGCTTGCTCATCACCAACCCCCGTTGCTGTCTGTTGTTCCGACTAGTCGATGTCCTGTTGATGCAGACGCTACATTCCAAAATGGAAAGTTGTCTACAATAATAATTCCATATTACGTTATTGAGTGCGATCGAGTTGTGCTTCGTGCGTCAACTCGCGGATTGGTGCGCCATCGAGCCAGGCGCGGATATCCTCCACCACCAGCTTGAAGAACAGGCGGTAATTATCCTCGGTGACATAGCCGATATGCGGGGTCAGCAGCGTGTTTGGCAGGTCGCGCAACGGGTGGTCATCCGGCAACGGCTCTTGATCGTAGACGTCCAGCGCGGCACCGGCGATCCGGTTCTGCCGCAACGCTTCGACCAAGGCCTTCTCATCGACGATGAAACCGCGCGAGGTATTCACCAGGATCGCCGTGGGCTTCATCATGGCCAGTTCGGCAGCGCCAATCAGGCCGATAGTGCGTTTGCTCAGATTAGTGTGGATGGTCAGGATATCCGACTGGCGCAGCAATTCGTCCTTGCTGACATACTCGACCCCGAGTTCGGCGCAGCGTTCCGGCGTCAAGTTGTTGCTCCAGGCAATGCGGCGCATGCCGAATGCCTCGGCCACCCGGGCGACCTGACCGCCCAGCTTGCCCAAGCCCAGGATACCGATGGTGCGCCCCTTGAGGTCGACGCCGACGCTGCGCTGCCAGGGACCGCGCTGGCGCAGGTTCGCATCTTCCAGCGGAATCTGCCGCAGCAGGCCAAGGATCAGGCCCCAGGTCAGTTCGCCGGTCGGGTGGTCGAAAGAACCGGTACCGGCTGCGAATACGCCATGGTCGCGAGCCGCCTGGATGTCTACGGACGGATTGCGCCTTCCCGTGGTGACCAGCAGCTTCAACTTCGGCAGGCGGGCGAACAGGCTGCGCGGAAATGCCGTGCGTTCCCGCATCAGCACGACAATCTCGAAATCCTGCAATGCCGCCGCCACGGCGTTTTCATCGCCCAGATGGCGATCGAACACCGTGATGTCGAGTTGAGCCGCCACGCCGCTCCAATCGGCCATCGTGAGTGCAACGGACTGATAGTCGTTGAGGATGGCGCACCGATAGGGCTGGCTCATAAAAATTCCTATATGGAATAACTTAGTTAAACTAATTTCCATATAGGAATTAAATAAGTCAAGCGAAATCTGCCAGCCGCCCAATCAGCTTTGACGGCCAGTTATGGCTTGCTCGCTATTGGCGAGCAGCTATGGCTCTTCACGCGGCAGCAGTATCCGCTGCGGGCACAGACCATATGTATGCAATGAGCTGTCCGCTCAGAGGACGAGCGACAGACCGCCGACAAGCAACAGGGCAACCGCGGCGGCGCGCGAGACCGGGACAGAAGCAGCCATCAAAACAGGCAGGCGCAGCAGCAACACCAGGCCAAGCAGCATTGCCGATTGAATGATCACAAGGCCGGCGAAATAGGCCAGCAGCGGGGTGGGCTCGGCACCGATTATGGTTTCGGCCAGCACATAGCCATGCAGCGCCGCACTGACCAGGATAACCAAGGCTGGCAGCAGCCGCCCCAACTTCCGGATGGCGAGCAGCGACACCGCCATTGCGACCAGGCTGAGCAGGATCAAGGCTTCGGCATGGGGCACCGAGACACCGGATACATGCAGCACAGCGCCCATCGCAAGGCAGGCGGGCAGCAGAACCGCAACAACCAGCGGCAACCCGCTTAGCGCCACGATCAGGCCAAAGCCGATAAACGCAGCGAAATGATCGAGGCCCAGGATGGGATGGCCAAGGCCTGACAGCAGGCCCTCCATCAGGCTGCGCGGCGTCATGCCACCCATGGGATGATGCGCTTGTGCCGCAGAGGTGGCCAATGTCATGGCCATAACCAGAAAAGCTGTCTTGATCCGCATAATGTTCCTCCGGCTCAGCGCTTGATCGCCTGGCATTGCGCCAGATAGTCGCTCGCCTCGGCAATGCCGACGACATCGCCATATTTCGAGTTGATATCGAACAGATTGGCCTGATGGGGCGCCGGATGGCGGTCGCCAACGCATTCCTCAGGCACGATCACACGATAGCCATAGGAGCAACCATCCACCGCCGTGGCCCGCACGCAGCCGCTCGTGGAGCAGCCGGTGAGGATCAGGGTGTCCACCCCCATCCAGGTGAGCATCGGCGCCAGATTGGTGGCAAAGAAAGCACTGGCAAATTGCTTTACGATGATGGTATCTGCCGGCGCTGGCGGCAATTCATCGACAATCTCGGTGAGTGGGTTATCGGCCGTCATGGTTCTGAGCAAAGGAACCTTGGTAGCAAAGGCGGCGCCGTCGCGGCCATCGGGCCGGTAGATAACCTTGGTGTAGATGATCGGAATCCCAGCCCTGCGGGCAGCGGCATAGAGCGCAACCGATGCCTTCACCGCGTCGACCACACCCGGTGCAAACAGCGCCGCCCCCGGCGTGGTATAGGCTTTGACGAAATCGATCGACAGCAGGGCAGGTCGCTTGCCGAAGCCGATCCGGCCATCGAAGGCAACGCGGTAATTCTCCGAAAGATCGGCAGCGATCTCCATGTCTGCTTGCTCCTGGCTTAATTTGATGTAAGGCCGGCGGTGCGGCGCTCAAAATCCCAGACCTTTTCGAAACCCATCAAGCGCGAGAAATCCATGAAATCGTAGAGATCAAGGTCGCGATTGGCGGTGGAGCCATGCGCCTTGATTTCGCTGTAGCTGCGGGTGAGTGCCGCGCCGACCGTGAGGAAGCCAGTGGCGGGAAAAATCGCCAGCGCATAGCCAAGTTCCTGCAGCCGCGCCGCCGGCAGCACCGGGGTACGCCCGCCCTCCACCATGTTGGCAAGCAGCGGCAGGTCGAAGCTGCGGCAGATCCGTTCCATCTCCTCTTCGCTTTCGGGAGATTCAACGAACAATATATCCGCCCCGGCCCTGGCATAGGCTTCAGCGCGGCGCAGAGCCTCATCAAGACCAAGCGTGGTACGCGCATCGGTGCGCGCCACGATCAGAAAGTCACTGCTGCTGCGGGTCTCCACCGCCACCTTGATCTTCGCCACCATGTCTTCGCTCGGGATCACCCGGCGGCCCGGCGTATGGCCACATTTTTTGGGAAATTCCTGATCTTCAAGCTGGATCGCTGCAGCGCCAGCCATCTCATAGCCACGCACCGTATGCTGCACGTTGAGCAGGCCGCCATAGCCGGTATCGCCATCCGCAATCAATCGCGCGCGCGTCCCGCTGGCTATACGGGATACACAGGAAACCATGTCGGTATAGGTGGCCAAGCCAGCATCAGGCAGCCCGAGATAGGAAGCAACCGTGCCATAGCCGGTCATATACAGCACATCAAACCCGAGCGAGTCGGCGATACGCGCGGAAATCATGTCAAAGACGCCGGGAATGCTGAGTAAGGTACCGCGGTTGAGGCTTTCGCGCAGAGTGGGTGTCGCTTGCACAATATGCTCCTGACTAAGATAAGCTGTTACGGTTTCAGGCAACGGGCAGCGGCAAGGCCGTGCCGATCATGGCATCCCGCGTCACCAATGCCGCCAGTGCGTCTTCGCTCAGGCCATCCGTGCCCGGTGGACGCATCGGCAGCACGAGATAGCGGATATCTGCGGTGCTGTCGGAAACCCGCACTTCCACATCGGCAGGCAGTACCGTGCCAAATTCAGTAAGAACCTGGCGTGGCTCGACCACAACGCGGGACCTGTACTCAATCGACTTGTACCAGGCTGGCGGAATCCCCAGCAGCATGCGCGGATAGCAGGAGCAAAGCGTGCAGACCACGACATTGTGCAGGGTCTGGGTATTCTCGAGCACCTTGAGTTCCAGCGGCGTCTGGATGGCCAGGCCAAAGTGATCATTGATGGCTTTGAGCGGCGCGGCGATCAAAGCCGCCTTGAAGGCCGGGTCTACCCAGGCTTTCGCAACAACCTTCGCCCCCAGCGCTGGTGTTCGGCTATCCTGGATATCAATCTGGCGATGGATATCCTCGTTGCTCAAGATGCCTTTTTCATCGAGCAATTCCCGGATCGCCGTTTCCAGCAGCACTTCATAGCGGGTGCTGAAATCATCATCATTGATCGGCGCATGGTCATCATGGTCATGGTCATGGTCATGGTCATGGTCATGGTCATGGTCGTGATGATCATGGTGCGGGTTTTCAGGCCTGGCCATTGCTTTGCTCCTGTATCGGCTCCAGCCAATCCCCATAGAGATCGGCGAATATGCTGTCCGCGGCATTGCCCATGTAATTCGGCCAGATATCGCGATGGCGGAAGCGCACGCGATACAGCAGGCGCATGGGGAGGCCCGGTTTGTGAAATGCCAACAGAGAAGGGTCGCGATAGAAGCCGACCACCTCATCCACCACGCCGGACGCGCCGCGCAAATAGCTGGGCGTGCGGCAATGCACTTCTGGTTTCCGGGTCGACACGCGAACCATCGTGCCAATATTCATTGCCTGGCCTGGCTTTGGTGGCACTGCAGTCATGTGGCGCCCCCTGCCCGGCGAGCCTTGAGCTGCTCAATCCTGGCATCGATCTCGGCAGCCGTAAGGATTGACTGCTCGATCAGGAGATCGCGTACCGCGCGGATCCACTTGTCATAGTAGCCGAACTTCCGGTAGTCGTCCGCGGTATGGCGCTCGATGGCACGGCGCAGCGCATCAACCTTGAAGGCATCCACCTTCGGGCTGGTCAGCAGCATCAACATAGCGTCGATGCGCTTCTCGTGCAGCGTCACGGGATGTTCTTCGAGATGGAGAGCGCCTTCCTTGGGCAATCCCCCGACATCGTTGACCTTTCTATCCACTGTTCCCTCCATCATGCCCCGGTCTGTTTAGCTGCGGCACACAGCCCCTACTCGGCCAGTATTTGCAGGCGTTCAGGCGGGAACCTGAACCGGATCGTGGCGCCCTGGCTGCTCAGGCCGTGGGCGGCAGCCTGGGCGGCAGTGGTGTTGATTTGGATGGCCGAGCCATCAGCCAACCGGCCATGCACTTCAACCAAGCCGCCCTTATAGACACACTCAATCAGATCGGCAGTCATCGTATCGGGGGATGCAGCGCCGGCGACAAGCTGCACATGCTCGGGCCGGATCCCCAGGGTGGCCGTGGTACCCGTATTCGCCAAGGCCTGCGGCCGCGCCAATTGCACGCCATTTGGCAGCACCATGATTCCAGGCGTGGCGAGATTAGCCAGCACAATATTCGAGGTGCCGAGGAAATCCATCACCGCACGCGAACGCGGCGTTTCATAAAGCACCTCTGGCGTGCCTATCTCGCGGATGGCGCCGTTGAACATCACTGCCACGCGATCCGCAAGCGAAAGCGCTTCCTCCTGATCATGGGTAACAATGATCGTTGTGATGCCGCTGCGCCGCTGCAGTTGCTTGAGTTCGACCTGCATCTGATCGCGCAGCTTGCGGTCAAGCGCGCCCAGCGGTTCATCCAGCAGCAGGATATCGGGCTTGATCACCAGGGCCCGCGCCAAGGCAACACGCTGGCGTTGGCCGCCGGAAAGATTGGCCGGAAAACGGGCAGCCACGTGCTCCAGCTGCACCATGGCCAATGCATCATTTACCCGGGTGGATATCTCGGCCTTGGGCAATCCGCGCATGCGCAAGCCATAGCCGACATTCTCGGCAATCGTCATATGCGGGAACAATGCGTAATCCTGAAACACCAGTCCGACATTGCGCTTGTTTGGCGGCGTATCGGCGACATTCCGGCCGGCAACGCGCACCTGCCCCTGCTGCGCCTTGGTGAAGCCGGCGATTACCCGCAGCGTTGTGGTTTTTCCACAGCCGGAAGGGCCAAGCAGTGCCAGGCATTCCCCCTTAGCGACATTCAGGTCAACGCCCTTGAGGATCTCGTGATTACCGATCCATACCCGTACAGCTTCCAGTTCAAGCCCTGCCATTGGCACCTCACGGTATGGTGTGCGAAATGATCCGATAGCGCCATTCGGCCAGCGCAATCACCAGGCTGATCACCACGATATACAGAGTGGAGAATGCAGCAGGTGTCGGATCAAGATTCTGCGTGATGTAGTTGAATATTTCGATCGGCATTGTGGTGATGCCGCCCCGCACCAGAAATACGCTGATCGGGTAGTTGTCGAAACTGATCAGCGATGCGAACAGGAAGCCGCTGACCAGACCGGGCTTCATCTGCGGCAAGGTGATGGTGCGAAATACCGTCCAGCGACCGCCGCCCAGTGACTCGGCGGCTTCTTCAAGGGCCGGATTGGTGAGCGCCAGCGAGGCCAGCAAGGTGCGGATCGGATACGCCACCACCAGCACGATATGTCCGATCATCAGGCTGTACCAAGTGAAGGCGGTGCCAATGGAGATGAAGAACTGCACCAGCGCGATGCCGATAGCCACCATCGGCATGGTCACCGGCGACAGCAGAAAAGCCGTGATCGCCGCCCGCCCCGGCAGTGGCGAGCGGGAAAGTGCCAGGCTGGCGCCTACAGCCAGGATGCAGGCGCAAATCCCACTGGCGATGGCGATGCCGGCGCTGATCAGCGTTGCATCCACAATGCGGTGAATCTTTCCAATATTGCCATACCAATGCAGCGAAAAGGCCTTCGGCGGGAATTCAATGAAGAAAGAGGCATTGAACGATACGACCACGGTGAGCAGAACCGGGAAGACCAGAAACGCCAGGGACAGCCAGGCAATAACGCTGTTGACGCTGTGGAATATGCTGCGGTCAGACATCGGCCCGGAACACCTTGCGCAGCAGGAATGCATAAATCGCGACAATCGCGAACGTGATCACCGTCAGCACCACGATGATGGCCGAGCCCCAGGCGAAATTGAGCTGCACCAGCAATTGCTCTGCGGCCACCTGGGAGATCATGGCAGTGCGCGGCGATCCCAGCATCAAGGGCGTGACGAAGGCGCTCATGCTGACGGCGAAGGTCAGCATAGTGCCGCCGAAAACCCCCGGCAGGCTGAGCGGCAGCACAACATGCAGGAAAGTGCGCCATTCACTGCCGCCGAGCGAGAGTGATGCCTCCCGCAACGACGGCGGCAGGCGCAGCAAAGTGCCGTAGATCGGCAGTATCATGAAGGGCATGGCGTAATGCACAAGGCCAAGCGTGATCGCCAGTTCGGAATACATCAGCCGTATCGGCGCATCGATCAGGCCCAGGGCTATGAGCAGGCTGTTCACCGCGCCGCCATCCGCCAGCACCACCACCCAGCCGTAATTCCGGATAATCAGGCTGGATGCCAGGGATACGAAGGTGACAAGCAGGATGGCCGTGCGCAGTCGCCGCCCCACCCCGAGCAGAAGCATGGCCACCGGGTAGGACAGCAGCAGCGTAATCAACACTGTATTCAAGGCGATGCCGAAAGTCCGGTTCAAGGCGCGCAGGACGCGGGCGCTTTCCAGAGTCTTGACATACTGGAACAGCGTCGGCCCCTGCCCGGTCTTGGCATCACCGCTCCAGTAGGAAAAGCTTTCGCCGATCATGTTGGCGAAGGGCATGATGTAAAAGACCAGCAGGAAGGCCAGCAGGGGCGCGAGCAACAGCAGACCTCGGCTGACACGCCGCCAATCGGTGGCGTCGAACCTGGTCATTGGCGTAGCGATGCCGCTCACTTTCTGCACCCCCTGCTGGCCTGCCGGTATTAGGCGAATGCCTCGTTCCAGACTTCCGTAATCTTGGCCCGGTTCTTCGACAGGAAGGCCCAATCGGCATAGGTGGTATTCTCCGGCGCGCCGATCAGCTTGGCGGTATCCGGCGAAACCACAACCTCGGTATGGGCGCAGCGGGCCCGCAGCACCGAGTCGATCTTGGACTGGAAGTCCTTCGACAGACTGAGATTGACATAGGCTTCAGCCAACTCGACATTCTTGGCGTTCACCGGCATGTTCAGGCCGACGATCTCGCCATGCTTGCCTTCCTTCAGGGTGGAAGCCGGATAGATCGGCGCCCCCTGGGCCACCACCGGGGCGGCAAAGGCAACATAGAACGGCACGTACGGCACCTGGCCGCTTTGCATCATCTGCAGGGCCTGCGGCGCATCATTGTAGATGACCACGCCATTCTGCTTCAGTTTGGCAAGGTGCTTGATGCCGGCTTCGTAATCATACTGGGCCTGGGCCAGTGGCTTGCCGGTGGCGATTTCGGCCGCCGTTACGATCATGCGCAGGCCGTTATTCCAGGTGACCGGCGGAATGGCAATGCGGTTCTTGTTCTTCGGGTCCCACAACTCGGCCCAGGATTTCGGCGCTTCCTTCACCACATTGGTGTTGTAGAAGATCGTATGCATGGCATCGATCATGCCGGCCGAGTAGTCGTCGGCCATGTTGAATTCCTTGCGCAGGAATTTCCAGTTCGGAATATTCGCCGCCTTGTGCTGCCGCAGCAGACCTTCATCACGGGCCAGAAACACACCGGCTTCCGAGAACTGCATCAGGTCGGGCGGATTGTCCTTCTGCGTCTTGAGCATCGCCAGCATGTTCGATGTCACCGACTGCTGCACATTCAGCTTGGCGCCGGTTTCCTTCTCGAACACCGGATTGAGATGATCGATCCAGAGCTTCGCCAGCAGACCCTGATTCAGCACCACGGTTAGCTGGCCGGCGGCACGGGCCTTGGTGGTGACCCAAGGCATGCCGATCACAACCGCGCCGGCGGCCGTGTTGGTGAGGAACCGGCGGCGGGAGAGCTTCTTTTCAACTGGCGACTTGCTGCTTTTCATCGTCATTCCCCTGTTCGTTGGATGTTACCCTGTTTGCCTCCGGGGCCATGGGTGGCACCGGTATTGCCGAACTAGCTTCAGTAAATTTGCGGAACGCGGTGGGATCCATGCGATCCCGTGCCGCCCAGATATGCTCGCGCATCTGCGCCGCGGCGCGCTCGCCATCCCGCGCGATAAGGGCGCGCAGAATGCGGCGATGCGCGGTATGGCTCTCGAAAAGCTGATCGTCGCTGAAGCGAAAATAATTGCGGATCGACGCCGGGATGTCGCCAACCTGTCGGATGAGTTCGCGCAGCATCCGGTTCGGGCAAGCGGCATGCATCACTGAATGGAAGATATTGTTCTGCTCAAGGAAAGCGCGCCGCACATCGGGATCGGAAATCATGCCCTTGGCACGCGCATCGGCCAGCAGGCGGTCGCAGAAGCCCACTGCCTGCTCAAGCTCAATCTGGGCTTCGCTGTTCAGCCCGGTCTGCGCCACCAGCCGGGCCGACTCGCTTTCAAGCAGCGCGCGGCAGCCATAGATTTCGGCAACGCGTGCCGCCGAGTAGATGCTGGCATGGAAGCCCTGTTCATCGACCTCGACCAGCCCCTCGGCGGCGAGTTGCTGCAGCGCCTCACGGATCGGCGTGCGCGACACTTTCAACCGCATCGCCAGATGTGTCTCGCGCAGGCGCTCGCCCATGGCAATCCGGCCGGAAATGATTTCCTGCCGGAGGCCTGTGTAAACTCGCTCGCTTAGCTGATTGGTCATCGCCTGCTGAAGCCTCTCTGCGTATACATTTCGATATCATGACGCCGTGGCGTCAAAGAGAACTGTGAGAATGGCTAGAATTTTGAAACTAAATTATAATTTAGTTCAATGTAATGTAATTTATCATCAATTTATTTCAGAATACCCAGCTTGGCAAATTTCACCGTATACATTTGTATTTTTTATTGCCAAAAATTACCTGTTTTTAATTGCAAATGGGATGCGTTATCGCGAATTGCACGCAGCCGTGGATGGACTCGGCAGAATCATTAACTGCAGCCCCTATTGGTCACCATCAATGGCTTTTTTGCTCGCAGTTCGGCCACAGGCCTGAGCGCCTGAGCAAAGGCTTGATCCAGCCGTGATGCCAAATACTCAGCACGGCGAAAATTCGTTGTCAGCAGCGAGAGCGCCCGTTCACCGCCGCAGCGGGGCAGGAAATCGATGGGGGTAATAGAAAACGACCCTCTTCAGGGTAATGTGGCAGCATAGCGCATACGACGCCCCGAACGGTTGGTCCAAGCCGACAAAGCGCTTGATTATCAGAGGGGTGCAGGAGCGTTGGCTGGGGGACTAGGATTCGAACCTAGACAACCAGAGTCAGAGTCTGGGGTCCTACCGTTAGACGATCCCCCAGCAGGGATCGGCGGGGGGTATAGCCCGTCCGGGCCGGGCTTGCAACCCCCTGCCTGCCCCCGAGACGCCCTGGGCCTATCCAGACCCCTGACTTTGCTAGCCGCGGCGGAAAACCGCCACCAGTTCCAGATGCGGGGTCCACAGGAACTGGTCGATCGGCTGAGCGGTTTCGAGGCGGTAGCCGGCCTCCACCAGCAACCGGGCATCGCGGGCGAAACTGTTGGGATCGCAGGCAGCCATCAGCACCAGCGGCGGCGCGGCCTTGGCCTTTACCGCTTCGGCCAGGGCGGCGGCCTGGGCGCGGGCGCCGGCGCGCGGCGGATCGAGCAGCACGGCATCGAGCTTCTTCAGGTCTGCCGCAAGCAGCGGCCGGCGCTCCAGGTCGCGGCGCTCGGCACGCACCTGACCCGCAAGCTGCTGCGCATTGGCGGCGGCGGTGAGTGTGTTGATCGCCGGGCCATCGGCATCGCAGGCCAGCACGTCATGTTTCGCCGCCGCCAGCCGCAAGGCGAAGGCGCCGCAGCCGGCGAACAGATCGGCCAGCTTGAGGCCGCTTGGCGCCGGCAGCGCGCCGATCAGCGCCGCCGCCATGGCGGCCTCGGCCTCGGCGGTGGCCTGCAGGAAACCGCCTGGCGGCGGGGTAACGGCAACGCTGCCGAACTTGATCCGCGGCGCCGCTTCCTGCGCGAGGATTTCCGGCTGCTGGTCAGGCGTGGCGCGATGGCAAAGCCGCACGATGCCAAGTTCGGCGGCAAGCCCGGCGAGGTCCTGGCGCGCGCCGGCATCCAGCTTGAGCGGTCCGCTGAGCAGGGCATCAATGCCGTTCTCGGCCAGGGTCAGCTTGATATCAAGGCCACGGCCATCCTCGATCAGCGTCGCCAGCCCTTCGCGCAGGCGCGGCAGCGGCTTGAGCAATTCGGGCCGCAGCACGCTGCATTCCGTGAGATCAACAATGCGCCGGCTTTCGGCTTCGTGGAAGCCCAGCAGCAATTTCCGCCCCACCCGGCGGGCAGCGAATTCGGCGCGACGGCGGGTCTGCGGCGGGATCAGCAGCAGCGGCTGTACGATTGCCTCGGCTTCGGCCTGACTCCAGTCGCGCCGCGTCAGCGCCGAGACCAGCCGGCCGCGTTTCCAGGCCGCATAAGAGTCCTGCCGCCAGTGCTGCATGTTGCAGCCACCACAGGCATGGAAATGGCCGCAGGGCGGCTCGACACGCTCGGGCGAGGTGGTTTCGATCTCGACCAGCTCCGCCATCTCGCCATCGCCATGGGCGGTCTTGTGCTTGGCAGGCCGAATCCGCGCGGCAACACGCTCGCCGGGCAGCGTATAGGGCACATAGGCACGCAAACCATCGGCGGTTTCCAGCACGCCATGGCCCTGGCCGCCGATACGCTGGATCGTGCCGGTCACATCACGCATTTGAGTCCCTCATGGCGGCGATCAGGAATTCGCGGTTGCCTTCCGGCCCCAGGATCGGGCTCGGCTCCAGGCCCAGCACGCGCCAGCCGGCCAAGCCCTCGAACCAGGCGCGGATACGGGCACAGACTTCGTCATGCAACGCCGCATCGCGCACCACGCCGCCCTTGCCGACGCGCTCGCGGCCAACTTCGAATTGCGGCTTGATCAGCGCCACGGCGAAGGCGCCGGGCTTGGCCAGGGCAAGCGGCGCCGGCAGCACGGTTTCAAGCCCGATGAAACTGGCGTCGCAGACCACGGCATCCACCGCTTCCGGCACCTGTTCGGCGGTGAGATGGCGCGCATTGGTCTTTTCCAGCACCACCACGCGGGGATCGTTGCGCAGCCGCCAATCCAGTTGCCCCTCGCCGACATCCACGGCATAGACCTTGGCGGCGCCATGCTGCAGCAATACATCGGTAAAACCACCCGTGGAGGCGCCGATATCGAGGCAGACGCGGCCCGTTGCATCCAGCCCGAAATGTTCCAGCGCGTGTTTCAGCTTGATGCCGCCGCGGCTGACCCAGGGATGCGGCTTGCCGCGCAATTCCAGCGGCTGGTCAGCGGCGACCGCATGACCCGGCTTGTCCAGCTTGCGCTCACCGGAAAATACCAGCCCGGCCATAATCGCGGCCTGCGCCTTGGCCCGGCTTTCCGCCAGGCCGCGCTCCACCAAGGCCTGATCCAGGCGGATTTTCGGCGCCTTGCTCATCGCGTCAGCAGCCTAGCAATGCGTGCCTCGAAGCGCCAGCTCAGCATCACCGCGACACTGATCAAGCTGGCGGTAAGGCCGAGCCAGATGCCGCTGCCGCGCATCTCGGTGAAAAAGCCGAAGGCGATCGCCACCGGCAAGCCGATCAGCCAATAGCCGATACTGGCCAGCAGCATTGGCATGGCAGTGTCCTTCAGACCACGCAGCGCGCCATTGGCCACTGCCTGCGCCCCATCCATGGTGGAGAACAGGGCCGCCCAGGATAGATAAAGGACCGCCAGCAGATGCACGTTGCTGGCGCGATCCGGCAGGAACACGGCAATCAGTGCCGGTGCGGCAAACCAGTAGCTAAGGCCGGTGCAGGCCATGAAGCCGATGGCGAGCACGAAAGCGACGCGACCGGCGCGGCGTGCGCCAAGCAAATCGCCGGCGCCGACATGCAACCCGACGCGCACGGTGGCGGCCTGGGAAATGCCCATCGGCACCATGAAGGCAATGGCGGCCCATTGCAGCGCGATCTGGTGTGCCGCCACTTCCGCCGCCCCCAGCCGGCCCATCAGCATGGCGGCGGCCGAGAACAGCCCTACCTCGGCGCCGAGCGTCAGCGCAATCGGCACGCCGATGCGCAAGTAAGCGCGCAGCCGTGGCCAGGAACTGCGCCACCAGCCTCGGCTCAAGCTATAGGCCGCGAAACCAGGATCGCGCGCCAGGATGACGCCAAGAGCGACCAGGGTTGCGAGATTGACCAGCGTCGAGCCCAGACCGGCGCCGACCGCGCCCAGTTCCGGCATGCCGAAACGACCGAAGACCAGGGCGTAATTCACGGCGGCGTTCAGCGCCACCGCCGCGATGGTGAGCAGCATGGCCGGCCGCGGCCGCTCCAGTGCCGCCGTGAAATGCCGCAGCACCATGAACCACAGCGACGGCAGGAAGCTGAGGCTCAGCGCGCGCACGAAGGGCGCGGCTTCTGCCGCAAGGTCAGGCGCCTGACCGGTGAGCAACAGCAGCGGCTCGGTGAACCACAGCAAGACCATCGAGAACAGGCAGAAGATGCCGACCAGGATCAGGCCGTCATGCACCGCATGGCGCACGCCCTCGCGGTCAGCGGCATCGTGGCCCAAAGCCTGCGCCGCTATGGCCGGCGTCGCCATGCCCAGGCCCATACCCATCACCCAGAGGATGTAATAGAGCGACATGCCGACGGCGGCTGCCGCCAGCGCGGATTCGGAATAGCGCGCCAGCAGCATGATATCCGTGGTGTGAATAGCCATCTGGGCCAGCTGGGTGCCGACGATTGGCAGCGCCAGGGCCACGGTGGCCCTGACTTCGGGGAGCAACATGGCTAAGACCTTTAAGCGCGGGCCGGGATATCGGCCGAGCGGCCCAGCGCGATGAGCGCGGCGGCGGCAATCTGCGGGGCATTGAGGCCCGCTTCGTCATATTGCCGCTGCGGCGTGTCGTGATCGATGAAGCGATCCGGCAGCACCAGCGGGCGGATCTTCAGGCCATGATCCAGCAGCCCGTCATGGCTGAGGAAATGCAGCACCTGGCTACCGAAGCCGCCGATGCTGCCCTCTTCAACCGTGAGCACCACTTCATGATGCCGCGCCAGTTGCCGCACCAGATCGGTGTCCAGCGGCTTGGCGAAACGCGCATCGGCCACGGTAGTGGAAAGCCCGCGCGAAGCCAGCTCATCGGCGGCCTTGAGGCATTCGCCGAGCCGGGTGCCGAGGCTGAGGATCGCCACCGCATTGCCCTCGCGCAGCACGCGGCCCTTTCCAAGTGGCAGAATCTGACCGCGCGCCGGCAAAGCCACGCCGGTGCCCTCGCCACGCGGATAGCGGAAAGCCGAGGGGCGGTCATCGAGTGCGGCGGCAGTCGCCACCATATGCATCAGCTCGGCCTCGTCGGCCGCCGCCATCACCACCATATCCGGCAGGCAGGTGAGATAGGCAACATCGAAACTGCCGGCATGGGTCGCGCCGTCGGCGCCGACCAGGCCGGCACGGTCGATGGCGAAGCGCACCGGCAGCTTCTGGATCGCCACATCATGCACCACCTGGTCATAAGCGCGCTGCAGGAAGGTGGAATAGATCGCGGTGAAAGGCTTGTAGCCTTCACAGGCCAGGCCGGCGGCAAACGTCACCGCATGCTGCTCGGCGATACCAACATCGAAGCAGCGCTGCGGAAACCGCTTGGCGAAAAGATCGAGTCCGGTACCCGAAGGCATCGCGGCGGTGACGGCGACGATGCGGCTATCGCCTTCCGCCTCGCGGATCAGGCTTTCGGCAAAAACCTTGGTATAGCTCGGCGGTCCAGCCTTCGGCTTCGCCTGGGCACCAGTCACCACATCGAACTTGGCAACGCCATGATACTTGTCGTCGGCGGCTTCCGCCGGGGCATAGCCCTTGCCTTTCTGAGTCACGACATGCAGCAGCACCGGACCGGTCTGCTTGTTGTCGCGGATATTCTTCAGCACCGGCACCAGATGCTCAAGATTGTGGCCATCCACCGGGCCGACATAGTAGAAGCCCAGTTCCTCGAACAACGTACCGCCCGTCACCATGCCGCGGGCATATTCCTCCGCCTTCTCGGCGGCATCGGCCAGGCCCTTGGGCAGCACCTTGCGGCCAAGCTGCTTGGCGAGTTGGCGCAGCGACATGTATTGGCGCGAGGACAGCAGGCGCGAGAGATAGGCGCTCATGGCACCGACCGGCGGCGCAATCGACATGTCGTTGTCGTTCAGCACCACCAGCAGGCGGCTATCCATCGAGCCGGCATTGTTCATCGCCTCATAGGCCATGCCGGCCGACATCGCGCCATCACCGATGACACAGATGGTCTCATGCGGCTGACCGCTCAACTGCGCCGCCACCGCCATGCCGAGGCCGGCGGAAATCGATGTGGAGGAATGCGCGGCGCCGAACGGATCGTATTCGCTTTCACTGCGGCGCGTGAAACCGGAAAGCCCGCCACCCTGGCGCAGCGTACGGATGCGGTCGCGGCGGCCGGTGAGGATCTTGTGCGGATAGGCCTGATGGCCGACATCCCAGATCAGCTTGTCATGCGGCGTGGCGAAAACATGATGGATAGCCACCGTCAGCTCGACGACACCCAGGCCGGCACCGAGATGGCCACCGGTCACCGACACCGCGTCGATGGTCTCACGGCGCAGTTCGTCGGCCAGCTGCTTGAGCTGGTCGGTATCGAAAGCGCGGATATCGGCGGGCGAACGCACGCTATCCAGCAGGGGAGTCCGGTTGCTGATCATGGGGCGTATTCTGTCACGAGCGGCGGGTTATAACAAACGCCGCCAATCCATGCAAAACCCCTGTATCGCCCGGCAGTTGGCCAAGATACCCCTGGGCCTCGCGCACCAGTTCCGCGGCCCGCGCCTTGGCCCCCTCCAGGCCCAGCAGGCCAACAAAGGTGGCCTTGCCGGCAGCCTCGTCCTTGCCCACCCGCTTGCCGAGCGTGGCGGCATCGCCCTCCCGGTCCAGGATATCGTCGGCGATCTGGAAGGCCAGGCCGATGGCTCCGGCATAAGCCCGCAACGCCTGTCGCGCCGCCGGATCCGCCCGGCCCAGGATGCCGCCGGCCTCGGCGGCGAAACCAATCAGGGCGCCGGTTTTCAGCGCCTGCAACCGGCTGATCTCTGCCATGGTCATGGGCTTGCCCTGCTCTGCCAGGGCTTCGGCATGCAGGTCGATGGCCTGGCCGCCGACCATGCCGCGCGGCCCCGCCGCCTGGGCCAGCGCCGCCACCAGTTCCAGCCGCACGCCGGCATCCGGATGTGTCGCCGGATCGGCCAGCACGGCAAAGGCCTGGGCCTGCAACCCGTCGCCGGCCAGCACGGCGGTGGCCTCGTCATAGGCCTTATGCAGGGTCGGCCGGCCGCGTCGCAGGTCGTCATCGTCCATGCAGGGCAGGTCGTCATGGGCCAGCGAATAGCAATGCAGCATCTCGATGGCCGCAGCGGCGCGCAGGCTGTGGCCGCGCTGCACGCCGAACAGGTCGGCACCGGCGACCGTCAGCAGCGGCCGCAGGCGCTTACCGCCGCCCAGGCAGGCATAGAGCATGGCGCCGTCCAAGGCCTTGGTATGGCCTTCGGGTTTCGGCAGCAATTCCGGCAGCAACGCCTCAATGGCGGCCGCCACGTCCTGCATCGCCGCCTGAAAAGCTGTGTCGCTCATGGCAGGGTGGCTCAGTCGCCCCGGAACGGCTGGGCGGAGACGGAACCGTCGCCCGCCACCACGATCTTCTCGATCTTCTCTTCCGCCGCCCGCAGCTTGGTTTCGCAGTGGCGGCGCAGCAACGCACCACGGCCATAGAGCGCGATGGATTCCTCGAGTTCCACCCGGCCGCTCTCCAGCCGCGAGACAATCTCGTCCAGCGCCTTCAAGGCCGCCTCGAAGCTCATGGCCTGGATGTCGGCGGGGATTTCCGGCTGGTTTTCCGCCGTTTCCGTCGTATTGGCTGCCTTAGTCATGCCGCCTCCTGATCCAAATTCGGCCCCATTTGCCGGCCTAGTCTAAGGCCGCCCCAGGGGTTGCCACAACGCACAGGCAGTCCCTGGCTGGCTCCATATATTGTATGATTATGTTTGCCAACCCCCGAGATTTACCAACGCGAGGATGGACCCATGATTGCCCGCCGCACCCTGCTGCAAAACTTGGCCCTGGCCGGCGCCGCCGGCCTGCTCCCCATTAGCCGTACCGCCATGGCCCAGGCTGGCGACCAAGCCTTGATTGATCAGGCCCGAATTGCCGTCGACAACTTCACCCGTGACACCAATTTCACCGATATGCGACACCATCTCGCGAATGCGCGCGGTGTCTTCGTGGTGCCGCAGCTCATCAAGGGCAGCTTCATCATCGGCGGCGAAGGCGGTTCCGGCGTGCTGCTGGCCCGCAACAGTGGCCAGTGGAGCCAGCCCTCGATCTACACCATGGGCGCCGGCTCGATCGGCCTGCAGATCGGCGGCGAGGTGTCGGAAGTGATGCTGCTGCTGATGTCGGCCCGTGCGGTCGATGCGATCCTGCGCAACGAATTCAAGCTCGGCGCCGATGCCAGCGTTGCTGCCGGCCCGGTCGGCGTTGGCATCGAAGCCTCCACCACCACCAACCTGGGCGCCGACATCCTTTCCTATGCCCGCACCAAGGGCTTGGCGGTCGGCTTTTCGGTGGAAGGTGCGGTGATCACCGCACGCCATAGCCGCAACGAAGCCTATTATGGCCGCTCGGCACATCCGCGCGATATCCTCTACAACAACGCCGTGGCCAATAACGGCACCGGCGAACTGCGCCAGGCGCTGCTACAGGCCGAACTGCGCTGATGCGCCCCAGCTTGGCCCGCGCCTACCGCACCACCGCCTATGCGGTGGTGCGGCCAAGCAACTCCGATAATGGCGCGGCCGAGCTGGTACTGCATCCGGACCGCTACGATCCCGCCACTGACGCCTGGCTGCGGGCCGAGCGGGTGAACCAGGCGGTGCTGCTCACCGCCTGGAATCCGGCCAGCCGCCGCCACGCGGCCACAGAAAACCATGCCGCCGATGCTGCGTTGAAAGCCTGGCTGGACAAGGGGGGCTACCGCTGGCTGCCGGCGGAATACCGCGCCACTGATCCGGCCTGGACCGAAGCCGGGGTCGCCATCCTCGGCATGCCGCGCCGGATCGGCACCATCCTGGCCCGCCAACTCGGACAGAATGCGTTACTTTTCACCCGCTTAGGCAGCCGGCCCCAGTTGATCCGTACCCGTAGAAATTCCGTTGACGAATCTCTCCGGCTTTCTTAATAACCACATCGTTACCCCAGGCTTGGTTAACACCGGCCAAGGGCGGATCCTCCCTGTTATGGCGATGTATCCGCCCTGTCTTTTTTTAGCGTTTGTGTGTCGCGACGATCAGCAGCTTCATCGCCGCGCCAGTCACTGGCTGCGGCGGTGTCAAACGAGAAAACAATGCTTATTGCACCGATCCGCCAGGACAACCGCCTCTACTTCCCCAAGGATTCCCACGACCAAGTGATTCAATGGTGCCGCGTTAAGGGCATCACGCTGGATGACTTTGCGCTGCAGGTGGGCGTGCCGCGCGCCAACCTGGTGAATATCCTGAAAGGCATCGACGCCACGCCGACCCGCGTTGCCCAGGCGATCAACGACGTGCTGCGCAGCTAAAAAGAAAAGGGCCGGCGAACCGGCCCCTTCCCTAGCAGCGAAACCAGCGTCTTCCGCTCAGGCGACCTCGAACAGGCCGGCGGCACCCATGCCACCGCCGATGCACATGGTCACCACCACATACTTGGCACCACGGCGCTTGCCCTCGATCAGGGCATGGCCGGTGAGGCGCGCGCCGGACGTGCCATAGGGATGGCCGACGGCAATGGCGCCGCCATTGACGTTGAGCAATTCATCCGGGATGCCGAGCTTGTCGCGGCTGTAGATCACCTGGCAGGCAAAGGCTTCGTTCAGCTCCCACAGGCCGATATCGGATACCTTGAGGCCGGCCCGTTCCAGCAGGCGCGGCACGGCAAACACCGGGCCGATGCCCATTTCATCCGGCTCGCAACCGGCCACCGCGAAACCACGGAAATAGCCAAGCGGCTGCAGGCCGCGCTTCTCAGCCAGCTTGGCATTCATCACGATGCAGGCCGAGGCGCCGTCTGAGAACTGGCTGGCATTGCCCGCCGCAATCACGCCGCCCGGAATCGCCGGCTTGATCTGCGACACGCCTTCGAACGTGGTGTCGGCACGAATGCCTTCATCGCTGTTCACGGTGACTTCGCGCGTGGTGATCTGGCCGGTTTCCTTATCGGCAATCGCCATGGTGGTCTTCACCGGAATGATCTCGGCATCGAACTTGCCGGCGGCGCGGGCAGCGGCAGCGCGCTGCTGGCTGCGGGCGCCATAGCGGTCCTGGTCCTCGCGGCTGATATTGTAGCGCTTCGCCACGGTCTCGGCAGTCTGCAGCATCGGCCAGTAGATTTCCGGCTTGTGCTCCTTAATCCACGGATCGACCAGGTTGCTCTTGTTCATCTCGTTCTGCACCAGCGAGATCGACTCGACGCCGCCGGCGGCCATCACCGGCACGCCATCGACGATCACACGCTGCGCTGCCATGGCGATGGTCTGGAGACCCGAGGAGCAGAAACGGTTGACGGTGACGCCCGAGGTGCTGACCGGCAGGCCGGCACGAATGGCAATCTGGCGGGCGATGTTGCTGCCGGTGGCGCCTTCCGGATTGGCGCAGCCCATGATCACGTCCTCGATCTCGGCCGGATCGACCTTGGCGCGCTCGACGGCGGCGGACAGGGCAGCGCCGCCCAGGGTGGCGCCATGGGTCATGTTGAATCCGCCCTTCCAGGACTTGGCAAGGCCGGTACGCGCGGTCGAGACGATGACGGCTTCGGTCATTTTCGGGGTTCCCTCCAGAGTTTGTCCGACAAAGTTACCCTTAAGTCGGACAGGACGCAATTGTAATGTAAGCGGACTATTTTCTGGCGCAGATCAGACCGCTCAGCGCCCAAAGGCGGTCATACCGCCCAGCGTTTCGCCACCTCTTCCAGCATCACCTCGGTGGCGCCGCCGCCGATGGGATGGATGCGGGCATCGCGGGCCATACGCTCGATGGCTGAGTCGCGCAGGTAGCCGGCACCGCCATGGAATTGCAGGCAATCATAGGTCACGCGGTTGACCAGCTCGCCGCAGAGCGCCTTGACCATGGATACTTCCCTTACGGCATCAACGCCTTGCTCCATCAGCCAGGCGGCATGATAGACCAGTTGCGCGGCGGCGGCGGTCTCCGCCTCGCGCATCGCCAGGCGCTGGCGGATCGCCTGCTTGTCGAGCAGGGTGGCGCCGAAGGCCTTGCGGTCTGCCACATAGCGCTTGGTGATCTCCAGCGCGCGGCGGCATTCGCCCACCGCCATGGCGCCCAGCACCAGGCGCTCATTCTGGAAATTCTTCATGATGGCGTAGAAGCCCTTGTTCTCCTCACCCAGCATGTCGGCAGCCGGAATCCGCACGCCATCGAAGCTCAGTTCGGCAGTATCCGAGCAGAGCCAGCCATGCTTGCGCAGCCGGCGGCTGACGCTGAAACCCGGCGCCCCTTTGCGCAGAATGAAAATCGAGATGCCGCGCGAGCCCTTGGCGTCCGGGTCGGTGCGGGCAGCGACGAAATAGATATCGGCCAGCGCGCCATTGGTGATGAACATCTTGGAGCCGCTCAGCACCCAGTCGCCGCCATCGCGCTTTGCCCGGCTTTTCATACCGGCCACGTCCGAACCGGCATCGGGTTCGGTGACGGCAATCGCCGTGATGCGTTCGCCGCGCACGATGGCCGGCATATGCTCGGCCAATTGTGCTTCCGAGCCGGCATGGCGCAGATGCGGCGAGGCCATGTCGGTATGCACCAGTACAGTCGCGGAAAAGCCGCCAAAGCCGGACTTGCCACATTCCTCCGCCAGCACCGTGGACGCCAGCGGGCCCAGCCCTAAGCCGCCAAACCGTTCCTCATGCCGCAGCCCAAGGAAACCCAGCGCGCCCATGCGGCGCAGGATCTCGCGTGGCACCTCGCCGCTTTCCTCCCAGGCCTCGCCCTGTGGCATTACTTCCTGGGCGATGAAACGCGCCATCTGCGCCCGCATCTGCTCCAGCTCGTCGCTGAAATACGGCTGCTGCATGTTTTCCTCCACTATCCTTTTTAATCGTCATGCCCGGACTTGATCCGGGCATCTCGTTCCCGCGAGATCGCCGGGTCAAGCCCGGCGATGACGTGACCAATTGCGATTATATCGGACTAGCGCAACTGCGGCTCCAGGCGGTCGAGCGCCTCAGACAGCTTCGGCAGCGAGGCTGCGAAGCAGAGCCTGATGCGGCCTTCGCCGGTATCGCCGAAGGCAATGCCCGGCGCCAGGCCGACCTTGGCGGTCTCCAGCAGCTTGAGGCAGAAGGCCAGGCTGTCGCTCATGCCATCCAGCGCGAAGAAGGCATAGAAAGCGCCTTCCGGGCGGGCGAGGCGCACGCGCGGCAAGGCGGCAAGGCGCTGAAATACCATGTCGCGGGCCTGGCCATAGCGCTGCACCAGACTGTTGGTGTAGGCGTCGCCGTGATCCATCGCCGCCACGCCGCCATACTGCACGAAGGTGGTGGCGTGCGAGATATTGAACTCGGTCATCTTCTCGATTTCCGCCTGCAACCGTGGCGGCGCAATGATCCAGCCGAGCCGCCAGCCGGTCATCGACCAGCTCTTGGAAAACGAGTTGACGATAATCACCGGATCATCGGGCTCGGAGATGGTGAGGAAGCTCGGCGCATAGGGGCGGTCGTAGACAATGCGGGAATAGACTTCGTCGGACAGCACCCAGATGCCACGGGCGCGGCAGAAATCCAGAATGGCGCGCAATTCCTCTTCCGTCGCCATCCAGCCGGTCGGATTGCCGGGTGAATTGATCGAGATCAGGCGGGTATTCTCGTCGCAGGCATCGAACAGCTTGTCGAGATCGAGGCGCCAGCCGCCGTCTTCACGCGGCTCCAGGTCGACGCGGCGCGGCTCGGCGCCCATCACCCGCATCGCCTGCTGGCCGTTGGGCCAGACCGGGCCGATCACCACGCCATTGTCGCCGGGGCCGACCAGGCATTGCGTGATCAGCATCAGCGCGTTCATGCCGGATGCCGTGACGGTGATGCGCTCGATGGCCACATCCTGGTCGTAGATGCGCTTGAGGTATCGCTGGATGGCGCTGCGCAATTCCGGGATGCCACGGTTGGCGGTGTAGAAGGTCTTGCCGCTCTTGGCCGCTTCGGCGGCGGCATCGGCGATGAAAGCCGGCGTCGGATCGTCGCCCTCGCCGAACCACAGCGGCAGCACGTCCGGCATGTTGGCAGCGGCGCGGTTGACGATGCGGATACGCGAACCATTGATGGCCTGGATATTCGAGCGGATCGGGGCGGTGACGGACATGAGACTACTCGGACTCCCGTGACAGATGTTGGAGGAGGGATTTGAGAACGGTATCGGTATCGGCGCTGCCATCGAGCAGGTCGAGCGCCAGGGCATCGAGCCTGGCCGGCGGCAGGGTGTCGAGGCGGCGGCGGAACCAGTCCTGCGCCAGGCCGGTGAGCAGGCGGCGCAGCCGCGCCTTCGGATCGGGTTTTTTGCGCCGCCCGAGGCCGGCGATGGCATCGGCCAATTCCGGCACGCCTTCATTGCGCGTCGCCGAGGTGCGCAGCACCGGCACCGGGCGGCCATCACGCTGAGCGGCCATTGCAGCAAGCTGCCGCGCCGAGCGTTCGGCGAAAGGCAGGTCGGATTTGTTCACCACCAGCACATCGGCGATTTCCAGGATGCCGGCCTTGATCGCCTGGATGTCGTCGCCGAGGCCCGGCGCGTTGACCACCACGCGCACATCGGCGATCTCGGCGATTTCCACTTCCGACTGGCCGGTGCCGACGGTTTCCACCACCACCACGTCGCGGCCCGAGGCATCGAACACGTCGATCACCCGTGCCGCCGTGCGCGACAGGCCGCCGAGATGGCCCCGGCTGGCGAGGCTGCGGATGAACACGCCAGGATCGGCGGCATGCTGGCTCATGCGGATGCGGTCGCCCAGGATGGCGCCGCCAGTGAGCGGGCTGGAGGGATCCACCGCCACCACGCCGACGGTGAGGCCGCGCTGGCGCAGTTCCGCCACATAGGCGTTGACCAGCGTGCTCTTGCCGGCACCCGGCGCGCCGGTGAAACCCACCACCAGGGCACGGCCCAGCCGGTCGCGGATGGCACGCAGCACTGGGCGGGCCTCAGGCGTTTCATTCTCGACGGCGGTAATCGCGCGGGCCAGCGCGGCACGTTCGCCGGCCAGCAGGCCCGGCAGCCAGGCAGGCGCTGCATCAGCGGGGGCGGCGGCGTTTTGCATCGGCGCAAAATACGCGCTATGAGAGGCGCCCGACAAGCGTCCCCCCGTACCCTCCGGCCAGTTTCATGACCCCTTCCAGCGACCTGCCCGCCGCCGCCCCGATCAACGGTCCGCGCACCTATGGCGCCGTCAACTGGACCGGCCTGTGGACGCTCTATCTCAAGGAAGTGCAGCGCTTCCTGAAAGTGATCACGCAGACCGTGCTGGCGCCGGTGGTGACCACCTTGCTGTTCTTCGCCGTGTTCGCGCTGGCGCTGGGTGGCGCCGTACGTCATATCGGCGCCCTGCCCTTCATCGACTTCCTGGCGCCCGGCCTGATCATGATGGCCACCACCCAGAATGCCTTCGCCAACACCTCGTCATCGCTGATGATCTCGAAAATCCAGGGCAATATCGTGGACGTGCTGATGCCGCCGCTGTCGGCCGGCGAATTGCTCACCGCCTATGTGCTTGCCGGCGTGACCCGCGGCGCAGTGGTGGCCACGGCCGTCTTCATCGCCATGCAGCCTTTCCTCGCGACGCCGGTGCAGGCCTGGTGGGCGGTGATCTATTACGTCGTCACCGGCTCGCTGATCATGAGCCTGACCGGCATCCTGGCCGGTTTGTGGAGCCAGAAATTCGACCACCTCGCCGCCGTGACCAATTTCGTGGTGACGCCGCTGGCCTTCCTGTCGGGCACCTTCTATTCGGTGCAGCAACTGCCGGCCTTCTGGTATGCCGCCGCCCATGCCAACCCGTTCTTTTTCATGATCGACGGCTTCCGCTATGGCATGACCGGCCACACCGATGGCGATATCGCGCTCGGCGCCACCGCCCTGGCCGTGGTAGCAGCCGCGCTCTGGGGCTTCTGCCTGCTGCTGTTTCGCCGAGGCTACCGCCTAAGGCCCTGAATTCCCTATTGTCCGGGTTCAATCCCCGAATTGACACAATTACCCCCGCCCCGTAAAACTACGGGTATCGCCAGCCCGGCAGCGCCAAAGCCGGGGCTGGCGAAGTCGTTTTGGGCGAATGGCATGCCCGGCGATCCAACCAATTGCTGGGGGATCCCAGCCACAGAAACAGGAGAGTGTCGTGAGCGAAGCATTGATGTCGACCTACGCGAGGCAGAACCTCGCGTTCGAGCGGGGCGAGGGTTCTTACCTCTACACCGCCGACGGTCGACGTTACCTCGACTTCGCCTCTGGCATCGCCGTCACCAACCTGGGCCACAGCCATCCGCATCTGGTGGCCAAGCTGCAGGAGCAGGTCGGCAAGCTGTGGCATACCTCCAACCTGTTCCAGATTCCGGCCCAGGAAGAACTGGGCCGGCGTCTGGTGGCGGCGACTTTCGCCGACCAGGCCTTCTTCTGCAATTCCGGCGCCGAGGCCTGCGAAGGCGCGGTGAAGATTGCGCGCAAGTATTTTGCCGCCAAGGGCCAGCCCGAGCGCTGGCGCGTCATCACGTTTGACGGCGCCTTCCATGGCCGCACCATCGCGATGCTCGCCGCCGGCAACAACAAGAAGTATCTCGACGGCTTCGGCCACAAGGCCGACGGCTTCGACCATGTGCCGCTGAACGACCTGAAGGCGCTGAAGGCTGCCATCGGACCGGAAACCGCTGCCGTGATGGTGGAGCCGATCCAGGGCGAAGGCGGCATCCGCGAGGTGCCCGCCGAGACGCTGCGCGCGCTGCGCCAGATCTGCGATGAGCATGACCTGCTGCTGATCTTCGACGAGGTGCAGACCGGCATGGGCCGCACCGGCAAGCTGTTCGCCCATGAATGGAGCGGCGTGACGCCGGACATCATGGCGATGGCCAAGGGCCTGGGCGGCGGCTTCCCCGTCGCCGGCATCCTGGTAAGCAAGCGCGCCGGCTCAGGCATCACGCCCGGCACCCATGGCACCACCTTTGGCGGCAACCTGCTGGCGATGACGGCGGGCAATGCCGTGCTGGACGTGATGCTGGCGCCGGGCTTCCTGGAGCAGGTGCAGCAGCGCGGCCTGCGGCTGCGCCAGCAGCTCGCCATGATCGCTGATCGCCATCCCTCGATCATCGAGGAAGTGCGTGGCCAGGGCCTGCTGCTGGCGGTCAAGACCAAAGTGCCGAACAGCGACCTGCTCAACGAGCTGGTGGCGCAGGAGATGGTCACCGTTTCGGCGGCCGACAACACCGTGCGTCTGCTGCCGCCGCTGACCGTCAGCGATGCCGAAATCGGCGAAGCGGTGCGCAAGCTGGAAATCGCCTGCACCAACCTGGAAGCTCGCCAGGCCCAGGCTGCCAAAGGGGCAGCATGAGTCTGCGGCATTTCCTGGACCTGAAGGATCTGCCCGCAGCGACGCTGCGGGCAATCCTGGACCATGCCGCGCGCATGAAGGCGGGCCGCGCCGGCTGGCCGACCGGCAAGGTCGAGCAGGATATGCCGGGCCGCGACCGCGTGCTGGCGATGATCTTCGAGAAGCCATCGACGCGCACGCGGCTGTCATTCGACGCCGCGATCCGCCAGCTTGGCGGCTCCAGCATGGTGCTGCGCGCCGACGACCTGCAATTGGGCCGGGGCGAGACCATCGCCGACACGGCACGGATATTCTCGCGCATGGTGGACGCGGTGATGCTGCGCACCAGCAAGCATGAGAACCTGCTGGAACTGGCGCGCAATGCCAGCATCCCGGTGATCAACGGCCTGACCGACGACAGCCACCCCTGCCAGATCATGGCCGACCTGCTGACCTTCGAGGAAAAGCTCGGGCCGGTGAAGGGCCACAAGATCGCCTGGGTCGGCGATGGCAACAACGTTGCCGCCTCGTGGATCCATGCCGCCGTGAAATTCGGCTTCCGCCTTGATATCGCCTGTCCGCCCGGCCTGCGCCCGACCGATGGCCTGATGCACTGGGCCCAGGCCCATGCCGGGGCCGAAGGCGGCTCGGTGCATTTGAGCAATGATCCGGCGGCGGCTGTCGCCGATGCCGCCTGTGTCGTCGCCGATACCTGGGTGTCGATGGGCCAGGATGAAGAGACCAATCGCCGCCATGCCATGCTGGAGCCCTACCGCGTCGATGGCGCGCTGATGGCCAAGGCGGCGCCCAAGGCGATCTTCATGCATTGCCTGCCGGCGCATCGCGGCGAGGAAGTGACGCCTGAGGTGATCGACGGCCCGCAATCGGTGGTGTTCGACGAAGCCGAGAACCGGCTGCATGCGCAAAAGGCCATCCTGGCCTGGTGCTTCAACGGCTGATCCGTGACCTTGCCGCCCGACGATTTGTCCTTGCCGTTCCAGGTCGAGGCCTGCGATGTGCGCGGCCGCCTGGTACGGGTGGGCCATGCGCTCGACGATGCCCTGGAGCGCCATGCCTATCCGGAACCGGTGGCCCTGCTGGTCGCCGAAGCCGTGACTCTGGCCGCCACCATGGCGACCGCGCTGAAATTCGATGGCATCTTCAGCCTGCAGGCCAAGGGCGATGGCCCGGTCTCGCTGCTGGTTGCCGATTACCGCATCAATCAGGCTGACGGCGAAACGGCAGGCGGCCTGCGCGGCTATGCCAGTTTCGACGCCGAAGCCCTGGCCGCGCTTGCGCTGGGCCCCAATAGCGAGACGCGCGGCAATGCGCCGGTGCCGCTGCTGCTGGGCAAGGGCTATCTCGCCTTCACCATCGACCCGGCCGGCGAGGACATGGAACGCTACCAGGGTATCGTCGACCTTTCCGGCGCCACGCTGGCCGAGGCGGCACGCGCCTATTTCGCCCAGTCGGAACAGCTCAATGCCTGCCTCATGCTGGGCGCCGCCCGCGTGCTCTGCGCCGATGGCGTCTGGCGCTGGCGCGGCGGCGGCCTGATGGCCCAGCAATTACCCCAGAAGGCCGATGGCCTCAGCCCCGAGGAACGCCACGACGCCTGGGAACGGGTGAAGGCCCTGACCCATACCGTGAAGGTGCAGGAGCTTTGCGATCCCGACCTGCCGGCGGAACGGCTGCTTTACCGGCTGTATCACGAGGACGGGGTGCGGGTGTACGAGCCGGCACCGCTGGAGGCACGCTGCACCTGCAATGGCGACCGGCTGCTTGGCATCCTGCGCTCCTTCTCGCCCGAGGAACTGGCCGACATCACGGAAGCCGGCCAGGTCGCCGCAACGTGCCAATTTTGCTCCAAGACCTATCAATTCGCGGCCGAAATCGTCCAAAATACGCCCTAAATCGGCCTTATTTGACGGCTTTTACTGAGAGCCGGAATTACTGGTTAAAGAGGAGAATCTCCCATGCAATCCCCAGTGAAGTTCGCTCGGCGCGCCGTCCTTGCCGGCCTGCCGTTGCTGGCCCTCTCGCTTGCCGCTTGCACCACGCCGCCGCCGCCGCGCCTGAACCTGCCGGAGATCGGCTTCGCCCAGTCTGGCCCGCTCACCTTCGCCGCCGGTTCGGCCGAGACCGTGAACGAGTTCCGCTCCAGCTTCGCCCCGCCCTATATCGAGCACCTGCTGCCGCAGCCGCCGGCCCGGGTGGCCGAGCGCTGGGCGCGCGACCGCATCCGCCTCGACAACTCGCAGAACAACAGTGTTCGCGTGGTGATCAAGGATGCCAGCGTGATCGAGCAGGATATCGCCAAGACTCCCGGCCTGCGCGGCCAGTTCACCAATGACCAAGTCAGCCGCTTCGAGGCCAGCCTGGCCATGGTGGTGGAGGTGCGCGACGCCCGTGGCTTCAAGCTCGGCGAGGCCCAGGCTTCGGCCAAGCGTTCCGGCACGCTCGACGAGAAGGCGACGCTGAACGACCGCGACCTGCTGATCTATAACCTGATCAAGGACGTGAGCACCGACGTCGACCGCGAGCTTGAGCGTAACATTCGTCAGTATCTGCCGCTTTACGCCCGCTGATTGCGGCGGGCCATGGCACCCGGCAACCTGTTGGGTGCCTAAAGCGCCGCCCGAATCATAGGCAGACATACGGGCTGCGGCTTGCCGCGGCGGCAGCCGCCCAAAGGCCAGGAAAATCGCCCCCACCGAGGGTTTGTCTCGGTCGGGGCGATCTGCTAATCAAGGCCCGATAGTCTTCATCATTTCGCACCGGAAACGCCCTTATGCCCACGCCCAAAAAGCGCCCGCTGGTGGTTGTCACCCGGAAGCTGCCGGACCAGATCGAAACCCGGATGATGGAGCTGTTCGAGACCCGCCTTAATGTCTCGGACAAACCGCTGACCCAGGCCGAACTGATTGAGGCGGTGAAGACCGCCGACGTGCTGGTGCCGACGCTGACCGACCGGATCGACGGCGCCGTGCTGGCCCATGCCGGCCCGAATTTCCGCCTGGTGGCCAATTTCGGTACCGGCGTCGACCATATCGACCTCGCCGGCGCCCGCCAGCGCGGCGTCACTGTGACCAACACGCCCGGCGTGCTGACCGAAGATACCGCCGACATGACCATGGCGCTGATCCTGGCCGGCCCGCGCCGCCTGATCGAAGGTGCCGCCGTGCTGCGCACCGGCGAATGGCAGGGCTGGTCGCCGACCTGGATGCTCGGTCAGCGCATCTGGGGCAAGCGGCTCGGCATCATCGGCATGGGCCGCATCGGCCAGGCGCTGGCCCGCCGCGCCAAGGCGTTCGGCCTGTCGATCCACTACCATAACCGCAAGCGCGTGCATGAGAGCATCGAGCAGGAACTGGAGGCGACCTACTGGGAAAGCCTGGACCAGATGCTGGCGCGCATGGACATCATCTCGGTGAACTGCCCGCATACGCCGGCCACCTTCCACCTGCTTTCCGCCCGCCGCCTCGACCTGCTGCAGCCGCAGGCCTATGTGGTCAACACCGCGCGCGGCGAGGTGATCGACGAGAACGCGCTGATCCGCAAGCTGCGCAAGGGCGAGATCGCCGGCGCCGGCCTCGACGTGTTCGAGCATGAGCCGGCGGTGAACCCGAAGCTGCTGGAGCTGAAGAACGTGGTGCTGCTGCCGCATATGGGCTCGGCCACGCTGGAAGGCCGCGTCGACATGGGCGAGAAGGTGATCATCAACATCAAGACCTTCGCCGACGGCCACGCCCCGCCGGATCGCGTTATCGCCGGCCTGCTGTAAGGCTTCACACTTTCTCCGGGCTTTACCGGGTCTGGCGCTGTCGGTGTATGCTGCTACCGCCTTGCGGGAGCCTGCATGTCCGACGACCTGATTGATCCGACGCCATTCTTTGGCGGCCTCTACAGCGACCTGTACATGCCGCTCTACCGTTCGCTGCGCTCCGGCCCCTGGCGGCTGCATGTGATCCGGATGGTGGCCTGCCGTGGCTATTGGGGCGACGTGAAGCCGCTCGGCGGCAGCGTGGTGCTGACCCGCGACGGCCCTGATGGCGGACGCGAAAGCTGGATGTCGCTGACGCCTACCGAAATCGAAAGCCAGGAAATCGGCCTGCGTGCCGCCCGAGGCCATACCGTGGTATTCGGCCTCGGCATGGGCTGGCTGGCGGCCAATGCGGCTTTGCGGTCGGAAGTCAGCCGCGTTACCGTGGTGGAGCGTGATGGCGACGTGATCGCCGCAGTACGAGCCGCCGGCGTGCTGGAATTGCTGCCGGAGCCGGCGCGCGCCAAGCTTACCCTGGTGCAGGCTGATGCCCTGACCTGGCGGCCCGATGCACCGGTGGACAGCCTGCAGGCCGATATCTGGCTGCGCTACTCGGCGCCGCAGCGGATTGATGAGGCGCGCCGCATGCAGGCCAATGTCGCCGCCACGGAGATCTATTGCTGGGGCCAGGAAATCGACATCTGGCGCTATGCCTGCCGCCGCGCCGGCCATGACAGACCGGCGCTCGACTGGCCACTGCTGCGCACCATTGTTGCCGAGGATATCCGCCTGCCGCTGATCCTGCCCGACTGGCCGGACTACCCCGCCCGGATCACAGCCGCCGCACAATGGTGGACACCGAAAGAACCGGGCTGGTGGCAATAAAAAAGCCCGGCACAGAAGCCGGGCTTTTTCACTGTCAGATGCTAAAGCTCAAATATTGATCGGGCGGCCTTCCACGGCGAGGGCGGCTTCCTTCACTGCTTCGGTGAGCGCCGGATGCGCATGCACAGTGCGGAACACATCCTCGGCCGAGGCGCCGAATTCGATCGCCTGCACGATTTCCTGGATGATATGGCCGGCATCGGCGCCGATGATGTGGCAGCCGACGATCTTCTGCGTCGCCGCATCCTCGAGGATCTTCACGAAGCCATCCGTCATCGTCATGGCGCGGGCACGCGCATTGGCGGTGAACGGGAACTTGCCGGTCTTGTACTGCACGCCGGCGGCTTTCAGTTCTTCCTCGGTCTTGCCCACGCTCGCCACTTCCGGCCAGGTGTAGACCACGCCCGGAATGGCATCGTAGTTGATATGCGGCTTCTGGCCGGCCAGCATTTCCGTCAGCACCACGCCTTCTTCCTCGGCCTTGTGTGCCAGCATGGCGCCCCGGATGCAGTCGCCGATGGCATAGATGCCTGGCGCCGTGGTGGCGAAGTGATCGTCCACCTTGATGCGGCCGCGCTCGTCCAGTTCGACGCCGGCCTTGCCCAGGCCGAGGCCCTTGGTATAGGGACGGCGGCCGATGCTGACCAGCACCACATCGGCGTTGAGTTCTTCCGCGTCGCCGCCGGCAGCCGGCGCGACGGTAAGCGTGACGCCCTTCTTCGACGCCTTGGCCGACGTGACCTTGGTGCCGAGCTTGAACTTCATGCCCTGCTTGGTCAGCACGCGCTGCATCTGCTTGGAAACTTCGCCGTCATTGGTCGGCAGGATGCGGTCGAGGAATTCCACCACCGTGACCTCGGCGCCAAGCCGGCTCCACACCGAGCCAAGCTCAAGGCCGATCACGCCGCCGCCGATGACGACCATGGTCTTCGGCACGGCAGCAAGCTTCAGCGCGCCGGTCGAGGAAACCACTTTCTCCTCGTCGATATCGATGCCCGGCAGCGGCGTCACCTCGGAACCCGGCGCCAGGATGATATGCTTCGCGGTGAGCGTATCCTCGCCGACCTGCACCTTGCCACCACCCAGCAGGCTAGCTTCGCCCAGAAAGCGCGTAACCTTGTTCTTCTTGAACAGGAACTCGATGCCCTTGTTCGAAGAAGTCACCACGCTCTGCTTCTGCGCCATCATCGCCGGCAGGTCGATCTCGATCTTGCCGACCTTGATACCGTGCTGCGCGAAGCCATGGGTGGCCTCGTGATAGAGTTCCGAGGAATGCAGCAGGGCCTTGGACGGGATGCAGCCGACATTGGTGCAGGTGCCGCCCAAGCCTGCATCCTTTTCGATGCAGGCCACGGTGAAGCCAAGTTGGGCTGCGCGGATCGCGGCGGTGTAGCCGCCGGGACCGGCGCCGATGACGACGACGTCGAACGCTTGCTCAGCCATGGCTTACACCTCGAACAGCAGGCGCTGCGGATCTTCGATGCTTTCCTTCACGCGCACCAGGAAGCTTACCGCCTCGCGGCCATCGATGATGCGGTGGTCGTAGGAGAGCGCCAGGTACATCATCGGGCGGATCACCACCTGGCCGTTCACGGCCATCGGGCGGTCCTGGATCTTGTGCATGCCGAGGATGGCGGATTGCGGCGGGTTGAGGATCGGTGTGCTCATCAGCGAGCCGAACACGCCACCATTCGAGATCGAGAAGGTGCCGCCCTGCAATTCATCCAGGCCCAGCTTGCCATCACGGGCGCGCTTGCCGAAATCACCAATGGCCTTCTCGATGCCGGCAAACGACATCTGGTCGGCATCGCGGATCACCGGCACCACGAGGCCGGTGGGCGTCGAGACGGCGCAGCCGATATTGTAGTAATTCTTGAACACCACATCGGTGCCCTCGATCTCGGCATTCACCGCCGGGAATTCCTTCAGCGCCTGCACGCAGGCCTTCACAAAGAAGGACATGAAGCCAAGGCGCACGCCATGCTTCTTCTCGAAGCCATCGACATAGGTCTTGCGCGCGGCCATCAGCGCCGACATGTCCACCTCGTTGAAGGTGGTGAGCATGGCGGCGGTGTTCTGCGCTTCCTTGAGGCGGCGCGCGATCACCTGACGCAGCTTCGACATCGGCTTGCGCTCTTCGCGCTCGGCATTGCTGCGCGGGCCGGCGGGCGCCGCCGGCTTCGCAGCCGGCGCGGCAGCACCGGCGGCCAGCAGGGCAGCCACATCGCCCTTGGTGACGCGGCCATCCTTGCCCGAACCGGAAACGCCCGAGACGTCGAGATTGGCTTCGGCGGCAGCCTTGGCGGCGGCCGGCAGCGGCTGGCCGGCGGCCTTAGCTGCGACCGGAGCGGCGGCCGGGGCGGCGACAGGTGCCGGGGCCGGGGCTGGCGCGGGAGCCGGAGCGGCAGCGGGCTTCGGCGCCGGCTTGGCACCGCCGGCACCCGCCGTGATGGTGGCGAGCAGGTCGCCCACCTTCACCGTGGCGCCTTCGGCGGCCAGGATTTCACCCACGCTGCCCGCTTCCGTGGCATTGACTTCAACCGTCACCTTGTCGGTTTCGAGTTCGACCAGAAGCTGGTCGCGGGCGACGCTGTCGCCGGCCTTCACCGACCACTTGCCGACGGTGGCCTCCGAGATCGATTCCGCCAGTTGCGGCACACGGATTTCAACAGCCATTGCTTAATTCCTTCATGCTACGCGGACGATTGGACGGACAATCACGCGGTCAGCGCGTCGTCCACCAGCTTCGCCTGTTGCTGGTTATGCTTGCTCATCAGACCGGTGGCCGGCGAAGCAGCCTCCACGCGGCCGGCATAGACCGGACGCTTGGGCTTGAGACCAACTTCGACCTGCACCTTCTCGAGATACGGCTCGACGAAACTCCAGGCACCCATGTTCTTCGGCTCTTCCTGGGCCCAGACCACGATCTTGGCATTCTTGTAGCGACCGAGTTCAGTCGCCAGTGCCTTGTGCGGGAAGGGATAGAGCTGCTCGATGCGCAGAATCACGGTATCCTTGAGTTCGCGCTTCTCGCGCTCCTCGAAGAGATCGTAATAGACCTTGCCGGTGCAGAGGATGACGCGCTTGATCTTGTCATCCGCCGCCGGCTGCTTGTCGTCCCACAGCACGCGGTGGAAGGACGAGCCCGGCCCCATCTCGCTGAGCTTCGACACCGCCAGCTTATGGCGCAGCAGCGACTTCGGCGTCATCAGCACCAGCGGCTTGCGGAAATTGCGCTTCAACTGGCGGCGCAGGATATGGAAGTAGTTGGCCGGCGTGGTGCAGTTCGCCACCTGCATGTTGTCTTCGGCGCAGAGCTGCAGATAGCGCTCGAGGCGGGCCGAGCTATGCTCCGGTCCCTGGCCCTCGTAGCCATGCGGCAGCATCATGACGAGGCCCGACATGCGCATCCACTTGGCTTCGCCCGACGAGATGAACTGGTCGACCACGACCTGGGCGCCATTGGCGAAGTCGCCGAACTGGCCTTCCCAGATGGTCAGGGTGTTCGGGTCGGCCAGGCTGTAGCCGTAATCGTAGCCCAGCACCGCCACTTCCGAGAGCAGGCTGTCGATCACTTCATAATTGGCAGCGCCATCGCCGATATTGTTCAGCGGCACATAGCGCTCTTCGGTCTGCTGGTCGTGCCACACGGAGTGGCGCTGGCTGAAAGTGCCGCGGCCGCAATCCTGGCCCGAGAGGCGCACGCCATGGCCTTCAAGCTGCAGCGAGCCGAAAGCCAGCGCTTCCGCCGTCGCCCAGTCGATGCCTTCGCCACTCTCGATCATCGCCTTCTTGGTGGCGAGCTGGCGGGTCAGCGTCTTATGGATGTTGAAGCCTTCCGGCACGGTGGTGATGGCGGTGCCGACCTTGCGCAGCACATCCAGCTCCACGGCGGTCGAACCGCGCCGCTCGTCGCCCGAGGCGACTTCGAGGCCGGCCCACTTGCCTTCCAGCCAGTCGGCCTTGTTCGGCTTGAACGACTTCGAGGCCTCCAGCTCGTCTTCCAGGCGATTCTGGAAGTTGGTCACCATCGCCTCGGCATCAGCTTCCGAAATCGTGCCTTCGTCGATCAGCCGCTTCGAATAGAGCTGCCGCGTTGTCGGATGCGACGCGATGGTGCGATACATGATCGGCTGGGTGAAGGAAGGATCGTCGGTCTCGTTATGGCCATGGCGGCGATAACAGAACAGGTCGATCACCACATCCTTCTTGAAAGTCTGGCGGAATTCGGTGGCAATCTTCGCCACATGCGTCACGGCTTCCGGATCATCGCCATTCACATGGAAGATCGGGGCCTGCACCACCTTGGCGCCATCGGAGGGATAGGGCGAGGAGCGCGAATAGCTCGGGTTGGTGGTGAAGCCGATCTGGTTGTTGACGATGATGTGGATGGTGCCGCCGGTGCGGTAGCCGCGCAGTTCGCTGAGCGCGAAGCATTCCGCCACCACGCCCTGGCCGGCAAAGGCAGCATCGCCATGCAGCAGCACCGACATCACCTGACCGCGCTCGGTATCGCCCATCTGGGTCTGCTTGGCGCGCGACTTGCCGAGGCAGACCGGGTTGATGATCTCGAGATGCGACGGGTTGGCCGCCAGCGAGAGATGCACCTTGTTGCCGTCGAATTCGCGGTCGGACGAAACGCCGAGATGGTACTTCACATCGCCCGAGCCCTGGAAATCCTCGGGGTGATAGGCCATGCCCTTGAATTCGGAGAAGATGGCGCGGTAGGGCTTGGCCATCACGTTGCCGAGTAGGTTGAGGCGGCCGCGATGCGGCATGCCCAGCTCGATATCCTTCAGGCCCATCTGGCCGCCGCGCTTGATGATGGCTTCCAGCGCCGGGATCAGCGCCTCGCCGCCCTCAAGGCCGAAGCGCTTGGTGCCGGTGAACTTCATGTGGCAGAAGCGCTCGAAGATTTCGGCTTCCACCAGCTTGTTGAGGATCGCCTTCTTGCCCTCGGGCGTGAAGTGCACTTCCTTGTCGCGGCCCTCGATGCGGGCCTGGATCCAGGCCTTCTGTTCCTGGTGATAGATATGCATGAACTCCACGCCGATGGTGGAGCAGTAGGTGCGGCGCAGGATGGCGAGGATTTCGCGCAAAGACGCGGTTTCCAGGCCCAGCATGTGATCAATGAAGATCGGACGGTCGAGATCGGCATCCGAGAAACCGTAGCTCGACGGCTCGAGTTCGGGATGCGCGCCCGGCGCCTGGATGCCGAGCGGATCCAGGTTGGCCATGAGGTGGCCACGGATACGGTAATTGCGGATCAGCATCGCGGCACGGATGGTATCCAGCGCGGCGGCGCGGGCATCGGCGGCGGTGGCGCCACCCTTCAGCGCCTTTTCGGCAGCCTTGGCGGCCTTGCCCTGGCTGCCCAGCAGACCCTCGTCGTCGAGCTGCACCAGCGGCGGCACCGGCTGCCATGACGGCCGGGTCTGGGCCTCCGCCGGCTTGGCGAAACCTTCGCCAAGGCCGGAGAAGAACTCGCGCCAGGAAGCATCGACGCTGTTGGGATCGGCGACGAACTTGCCGTACAGCTCCTCCACGAAGGAGCTGTTGCCGCCGTAGAGGAACTGGGTGCGTTCGAGTTGCGCCGTCATGGGGCTGTATCGCGGCGCCGCTTGTTGGCCGGCGCCGCCCTCTGCAGTGTGTTGCCGTTACTTCCCGTTCAACAGATCGACCAGGGTGGTGCCAAGCGCCGCCGGGCTTTCCGAAACACGGATGCCCGCCGAACGCATGGCCTCAAGCTTGGTATTGGCGTCGCCCTTGCCACCGGAAATGATGGCGCCGGCATGGCCCATGCGGCGGCCCGGAGGCGCCGTGCGGCCGGCGATGAAGCCGACGGTCGGCTTCTTCACCTTGTTCTTGCGCAGGAACTCGGCGGCCTCTTCCTCGGCCGAACCGCCGATCTCGCCAATCATGATGATGGCTTCGGTCTCGGGGTCCTTGAGGAACATGTCGAGGCAGTCGATGAAGTTGGTGCCGTTCACCGGATCGCCACCGATGCCGATGCAGGTGGTCTGGCCCAGGCCGGCCGCCGTGGTCTGCGCCACCGCTTCATAGGTCAGGGTGCCGGAACGCGACACGATGCCGACCTTGCCGCGGCGATGGATGTGACCCGGCATGATGCCGATCTTGCATTCGCCCGGCGTGATGATGCCCGGGCAGTTCGGGCCGATCAGGCGGGTCTTGGAGCCCTGCAGGGCGCGCTTCACGCGCACCATGTCGATCACCGGGATGCCCTCGGTGATGCAGACCACCAGCTTGAGCTGGGCGTCGATGGCTTCCAGGATCGAGTCAGCCGCGAACGGCGGCGGCACGTAGATGACGCTGGCGGTGGCCTTGGTCTTCTTCACCGCGTCGGCCACGGTGTCGAACACCGGCAGGCCGATATGCTGGCTGCCGCCCTTGCCCGGGGTGACGCCGCCGACCATCTTGGTGCCGTAGGCAATCGCCTGCTCGGTGTGGAAAGTACCCTGGCTGCCGGTGATGCCCTGGCAGATGACCTTGGTGTCCTTGTTGACGAGAACAGCCATTACGCGGCCTCCTTCACGGCCTTGACCACCTTGGCGGCGGCATCGGCGAGATTGTCGCCGGAAATGATCGGCAGGCCGGACTCGGCCATGATCTTCTTGCCAAGCTCAACGTTAGTGCCCTCGAGGCGAACGACAAGCGGCACACTCAGCTTCACTTCGCGGGCAGCCGCGATCACGCCTTCGGCGATCACGTCGCAACGCATGATGCCGCCGAAGATATTCACCAGGATGCCCTTCACGTTCGGGTCCTTGAGAATGATCTTGAAGGCCGCAGTGACGCGCTCCTTGGTGGCGCCGCCACCGACATCGAGGAAGTTCGCCGGCTCGGAGCCGTAGAGCTTGATGATGTCCATGGTCGCCATGGCAAGGCCGGCGCCATTGACCATGCAGCCGATCTTGCCGTCGAGCTTGACGTAGTTCAGTTCATATTTGGCGGCTTCGAGCTCGGACGGGTCTTCCTCGTCCGGGTCGCGCATCTCGGCCACGTCCTTGTGGCGGAACAGCGCGTTGTCGTCGAAGTTCATCTTGGCATCGAGCGCGATCAGGTCGCCGGCACCGGTCACCACCAGCGGGTTGATCTCGACGATGGAAGCATCGAGGCCGACGAAGGCCTGGTACATCGCCTGCAGGAACTTAACCGCCGAGCCGACCTGCTTGTCCTTCAGCTTCAGCGCGAAGGCGATCTTGCGGGCGTGGAAGGGCTGCAGGCCGGTCACCGGGTCGATCGCCAGCTTGAAGATCTTCTTCGGATGCTTGGCGGCCACTTCCTCGATGTCCATGCCGCCTTCGGTGGAGGCCATCACGGTGATGCGCGAGGTGGCGCGGTCGATCAGCAGGCTGAGATACAGCTCACGCTTGATGTCGCAGCCTTCTTCCACGTAGAGACGCTTCACCAGCTTGCCCTCGGGGCCGGTCTGGTGCGTCACCAGGGTCATGCCCAGCATCGCCTTGGCGGTATCGGTGACGGCATCGATCGACTTCACCACCTTGACGCCGCCGCCCTTGCCACGGCCGCCGGCATGAATCTGGGCCTTCACGACCCAAACCGGACCACCGAGTTCGCGCGCCACGTTGGCGGCTTCTTCCGGGGTGAACGCGACGCCGCCGCGGGGCACCGCGACACCGTATTTGGCGAGCAGGCTCTTGGCCTGGTATTCATGGATATTCATGCGGACCTTCGGTTTGGGGGGAACCCTGCAAAAGCTCTGGAACCCCGGCTGTTCTCGGTTCGAAGTGCGAGCGAGGTTATAGCAGCCTCCGCTGCCGCCGCAACCTCTGCCGGGCCTTGCGAATCCGGGTTTTAGACGAAAGTTCCAGGAATGGTCCCACCCCTGCCGGGGCGCGGCCCGGGGCCCGGGGCCCGGGCGGAGGTATTGCAAAATGTAACGTCGTTGTCGAAAAAAGTTTACCGGCGGCGCTGCAATTCGCGGAGCTGGGCCGGCCGCATGCCATAGCGGAAAAGGCTCTCCGGCAGGGTCGGATTGAGGTCCAGGCTGGAGAGCGAAACCGTGGTGGTGTTGCCCTGGGCATCGAGCACCGTCCAGCCGGTGAAGCCGAGCGGCTTGTCGGCGAAGGCCAGCACCAGGCTGCCATCGCCCTGCTTGCCGGCTTCCGCAAGCGTCACCCGCAGGGCGGCAGCGCCGCGCTCCAGCCGCGTTACCGCCAGCTTGGGGTCATCGAAGCTGACCTGGTCGCGGACCAGGATGTCGAGCGGCGTGGTGCCGAGCGGCAGTCGGTCGACCGACTTGAGCTGACGGTCTTCCATGGTGATGTAACTGCCATCCGACACGATCAGCAACGGCGCCGGCGGATCGTATTCGAAGCGGAAGCGGCCCGGTCGCTGCATGGCGATCAGGCCCTCGCTGGCACTGCCATCGGGGCCGATCTGCAGGAAGCGGCCCATCAGGCTGCGGATGCCGTTGAAATACGCTGCAAGCCGCGCCAATTCCGCCTTTTCCGCATCCGAGAACTTGGCGCCCTGCGCCAGGACGGCGCGCGGCAGCAGGGCGGCAAGGCCGGTAAGGCAGGCGGCGCCAAGCAGCGCGCGGCGGGTCGTGCGTTCAGCGTTCATGGCCTTGGCTTTAAAGCCCGGGGATGGCGAAATCAAGGCAGGCGATGCTAGTCTTGCTGTCAGCATCGAGGAGGAACCCGCCATGATCCTGACCACTACCGACAGCGTCGAAGGCAAGCGCATCACCGCCTATCTCGGCGTCGTCTCGGGCGAGACCGTGATGGGCACCAACCTGTTCAAGGATTTCTTCGCCGGCGTGCGCGACATCGTCGGCGGCCGCACCAAGAGCTATGAGGGCGTGCTCGGTGACGCCAAGCAGGAGGCGCTGCAGGATCTGGCCGAGAAGGCCAAGAAACTTGGCGCCGATGCCGTGGTCGGCATCGACCTGGATTACGAGGCGATCAGCGGCAACGACCGTACCCTGCTGATGGTGACGGCCAACGGGACCGCCGTTAAACTCGGCTAACTCATTATTTTCTATTAATTTTTTCCCTATACTGGGATTTTTCTTGTCAGCTTTACGACCGTTCGTTAAATTGAGATCATGTCCGTTGCCATCCTCACCACCCGCGACCGCATCTTGAATGCTGCGCTGATCGAAGCCAGCCTGGAAGGCCTGCGCGGTCTGTCGCTCGGCCGTCTGGCCGGCCTGCTGGGGTTAAGCAAACCCGGCGTGGTGCTGCCGTTCGGCAACAAGCAGGGCCTGCAGATGGCCGTGCTGGAAGCGGCGATGGCGCGTTTCACCACCGCCGTGTTCACCCCGAGCCTGCAGGCGCCGCGCGGCCTGCCGCGCCTAGTTGCCATCTTTCGCTACTGGCTTGATTGGGTCGAGACCGCCGATGGCCTGCCCGGCGGCTGCCCGCTGATTCCGGCGATGCGCGAATGGGACGACCTGCCCGGCCCGCTGCAGGACCGGCTGCGCGACAGCCACGCGCAATGGGTTGGCACGCTGGAGGAATTCGTCCGCCGCGCGATGCGCCAGGGCCATCTCGACAATGCCGGCGATCCCGGCCTGATCGCCTTCCAGCTTTACGGCCTGATCCTGGAAGCGCAGCAGCATGCCCGCCTGCTGCACGATGCCGCTTGGCGGCGCCATGCCGAAACCGCTTTTTCCCAGCTCATGGCACGTCATGGCGCTGCGCCGCTGGCTGCATTCCAGTACGCCCAAGCCTCCCCGAACAACGCCTGAGAATAAGGAGCCAGCCCATGGCCAAGACCAATCCGCTGCGTAAATTAAGCACGAACGTGCGGCAATACTTGAGCCTCGCCGCCCTGCGGCTGGGTTATCGCCTCGGTTTCACCCTTGCGCCCGGTTATGCCGCCGGACGAGCGGCGCGGATCTTCCTCACGCCACAGCGCCGTGCGCCGGCCCATCTGCCTGAACCCCAGGGTGGCGCCACGCCTTTCGAACTCGATTTCCGGGGCGGCCATCTGCGCGCCTGGAGCTGGGGTCAGGGACCGACCGTGCTGGTGGTGCATGGCTGGGAGGATGACCATCGCGGCATGACGGCGCTGATCGACCGCCTCACCTGGTCGGGCTTCCGCGTCGTGGCGCTGGACCTGCCGGGTCATGGCCGCTCCGATGGCAGGCTGGCACCGATCCCGCAGCTTGCCGAAGCCGTCGCAGCAGTGGCCCGCCTGGTCGGGCCGTTGGAAGCCATCGTGGCGCATTCGCTCGGCGGCACCGCCGCCATGATCGCCATGGCCGAGCTCGGCGTAACGGCCCGTCGCGCCGTGATCCTCGCCTCGCCCAATCACCCGGAACATTTCGCGCGCGGCATTGCCGGCTTCATCGGCCTGAACGAAGCCAGCTTCCAACGCATGCGGCTCGCCATCGAAAGCCTGGCCGGCCGCCCGATGCAGGCGCTGCACCTGCCGCCGCTGCTGCGCCGCCTGAACCTGCCAGCGCTGTTCCTGCATGACCGGGCCGACCGCGTGGTGCCGCTGCAGCACAGCCGCGACAATGCCGATGCCTGGCGTGGCGCGCGGCTGGAAATCCTCGAAGGCCTGGGACACCGCCGCATCCTGAGCGATCCCGCCAACATCGAACGGGTGCGTGCCTTCGTCGCCGGGGAAGCCCCGATGGCCGAGCGCGCCGCCTGAAGCAACGCTCGTATCAAGCAGTAGTTGCATAGATAACTGACAATTCGGACTCGGCAGCGCGGCGGTTTCGGCTTAAGACGGTGGCATGAATGTTACCGCCGCACCCGCCTCGCAAGGGCCCCTGATCGTCTGCGAGAATACCGAAGAGCTCTACAGTCCGCGTGGCCGCGCCGCCGTGGCTCGGGCTGCCGCCGATTACCTGGAGGAGAACAAGCTCACCGCGCTTGAGCTGCTGTCCTCCAGCGAACAGGCGCGCATGGTGGTGAACAGCGACACGCTGTTCGGCGCCCTGGTACAACGCGTCGCCATCGCGCAGGCCCAGGCGCTGAAGCAAGGCGTGCGCGACCGCGTCAACAAGCTCACCGCCCTGCTCAACGGCGCTGTGACCCAGACGCAGCAATTCGAGAAACGATTGCCGCCGCCGCCGGTGGATGCCGCCGGCCTCTCGAAACTGGCGCAGGGCGATCCGCTCTATGGCGAGCGCATCGCCTTCGCCGCCCTGACCCGCCATCTGGCCTTCACCCGTGGCTGGATCGAGAAAGCGGAACGCTGCTTCCTGTTGATCGGCAACCCGCAGCGGCCCGCCGCCGATGCCGCCGCGCTGCATATCCTGGATGCCGCGCTGGCGGAAATCCTGCTCGCGCGTACCGGCGTGCCGGAACTGATGGGCAAGGCGCGCAACCCGCTGCACCGCATCGCACAGCTGCTCGCGCTGCTAGACGAGCGCTTTGCCTTGCCGGCGGATGAACCGGTGACCGAGCTGGCCGAAAAACTGACCAAGCTGATGCATGGTCAGCCGATGTCGGCCCTGCGCGACGCCGTGCTGCAGCTCATCCGCCGCCTGCTCGATAGTTCGATCCCCTTCCTTTCCGACGAGCCGAACGAGGAATTCCGTGCCACCCGGCTGGTCTACGAGACGCTGACGCGCGACCAGGCCCTGGCGGTGGAAATCGGTGTTGCCGACCGCATGGAAACCCGCATGAAGCGGCTGGTGACGCGGGAAAATCTCGCCCGCCTGATCCAGGGTATCTATGCCGGCCCGAAGCTGATGCAGGCGCTGATGCTGTATGAACAGACCATCGGCGAAGGCGCACGCGACATCCTGCTGAAATTCGTGCTCTACATGGCCGAGCACCGTGATCTGGCGAAGGATTTCGCCGATCCCTCGACCAGCCAGGCCGAGAAACTGGAAATGGCCGGGGCGATTCGCGACAAGCTGAGCACTGCTGGCCTGCCCGACCACCGCCGCGAAAAGCTCACCGAGCTGATCGACCACCTGATCGGCACCATCAAGGCCGGCGAGCAGCGCCGCGCACCACGCACCATCTGCGGCCCCGAGGATCATGTCGTCGTCGAGACCATGAAGGTGCCGCTGAAGAACTGGAGCGCGATGGGCCTGCTGTTCGGCCCGGTGAGCGCCACGCTCGCCACCGGCGAGAAGCTGCGCCTCACGGTGCGGATCAAGAATCCGAAAATCCAGATTGCCTTCGAGGCCGAGGCGGAAGTGATGCGCGCCGCCCAGGACGGCATGATCGCGGTGAAATATGTCTGCCACGACCGCCAGATCGCCAAGATGATCCAGCAATATTTCGACCCCGTCGGCGCTGCCAAGGGCTGAGGCATAGAATCCCCCTTCCAGCTATCCGGCGGCTCGCATAGCCTTCCCCGACGCGACTCTCCGGGAGGATATGATGATCAAGCGCAGGAACCTGCTGGCCGGCCTCGGCGCCGCCGCCTTTGCCATGCCGGCCCTCGCCGGCCGCGCCTGGGCACAGCATGCCGGCCACGGCCCGATGTTCGAGCGGCTGGACCGGCCTGGCCGCATCCCGGTGCCGGAGGTGGCGCAGGAGCAGCGCGTTACCGACAGCCCGGCACCGAAAGCCGCCAACCCGGGCCGCTGGGTGGAACGCGCGCCGCTGCCGCTGCCGCGCAGTGAGATGGCCTGGGCCACTGTGCTCGAAAATAAGATGCATATTGTCGGCGGCTATGGCGAACAGCGTGTCGACCGCCCCTATCACCATGCCTACGACCAGGCCGCCGACCGCTGGATCGACGCGCCGCTGCTGCCGCGCGGCGCCAACCATGTCGGCGTCGCGGTGCTGGATGGCAAACTCTATGCCATCGGCGGATTCGTTGAGCAGAACCGCAAGCCGGACAATCTCTGCTTCGTGTTCGAGAACAATGCCTGGCGCAGCATTGCACCACTACCGCAGCCTTTCGCGGCGATTGCCTGCGTCGCGCTGGCGGGCCGCATCCATGCCATCGGTGGTGCCATCGGCGATACTTTCGAGACCAAGAAATCGGTCGACTGGCATTGGGCCTACGACCCCAAGGCCAACAAATGGGAGAGCGCCGCGCCGCTGCCCACTGCCCGCGACCATACCGGCACGCTTGTCGCCAATGGCGTGGTGCATGTGATCGGTGGCCGCGTCGACAGCTTCCATACCAATTCCAACCTGCACCACACCTATGATGCCAAGGAGGACCGCTGGCGCATGCGCAACCCGCTGCCCACCGCGCGGTCCGGCCATGGCGCCGTGCTGTACCGGAACCAGATTTTCATCATGGGCGGCGAAGGCACCAACCGCGTGTTCGGCCAGAACGAGGCTTATGACCTCAGCACCGACCGCTGGCAGGCCTATGCGCCAATGCCGACGCCGCGCCATGGCCTCGGCGCCGTGGCGATCGGCGACTATATCCATGTCGCCGGCGGCGGCGCGGTGATGGGCGGCGGCGTGCAGAGCGCCGTGCATGAAGCGTTTACGCTGGGCTAGGCGCTTTCCGCCCCCCATTCTGCCGCCTCCATATCGTCATGCCCGGCCTTGAGCCGGGCATCTTTTTCCAATTGGCCTGAGATGCGCGGATCAAGTCCGCGCATGACGATTGGAATGGCAATCCCAAATAAAGAAAAACCCCGGCGGATCGCTCCGCCGGGGTTTCTCGTGAAACAGGGTTGAGGGAGCCGCTTACTTAAGCGGCGTCCTCGTCCTTCTTCTTGCGCATGGCGGCGCCCAGGATGTCGCCGAGCGAAGCGCCCGAATCCGCGGAGCCATACTGCTCCATGGCTTCGCGCTCTTCCTCGATCTCGCGCGCCTTCACCGACAGGCTCAGCTTGCGCGCCTTGCCGTCGATGGTGACGATCTTGGCGTCCAGCTTGTCGCCGACCGAGAAGCGGTCCGGGCGCTGCTCGTCGCGGTCACGCGACAGCTCGGCCTTGCGGATGTAGCCCTGCACGCCGTCGCCGACGCTGACCGTGATGCCGCGCGGATCCACCGCCACCACCGTGGAGGTGACGACGTCGCCCTTCTTCAGGCTGCCGAGCGACTGGAACGGATCGTTGGCGAGCTGCTTGATGCCGAGGGAGATACGCTCCTTCTCGGTATCCACGTCCAGCACCTGCGCCTTGACGATCTGGCCCTTCTGGTACTCCTTGATGGCCTCTTCGCCCGCCTTGTTCCAGTCGAGGTCGGAGAGATGCACCATGCCGTCGACCTGGCCGTCGAGACCGATGAACAGACCGAATTCGGTGATGTTCTTGATCTCGCCCTCGATGACCGAGCCGATCGGATGCTTGTCGGCGAAGGCGTCCCAAGGATTGGCGAGGCACTGCTTCAGGCCCAGGCTGATGCGGCGCTTGGCCGGATCGACCTCGAGGATCATCACTTCCACTTCCTGAGAGGTGGAGACGATCTTGCCCGGATGCACGTTCTTCTTGGTCCAGCTCATTTCGGACACGTGCACCAGACCTTCCACGCCCGGCTCCAGCTCCACGAAGGCGCCGTAGTCGGTGATGTTGGTGACGCGACCGATGAACTTCGCGGTGACCGGATACTTGGACTTCACGCCCTCCCACGGATCCGCCTCGAGCTGCTTCATGCCGAGCGAGATGCGCTGGGTTTCCGGATTGACGCGGATCACCTGCACCTTGACGGTCTGGCCGATGGTCAGCACCTCGGACGGGTGATTGACGCGGCGCCACGCGATGTCGGTGACATGCAGCAGGCCGTCGACGCCGCCGAGATCAACGAACGCACCGTAATCGGTGATGTTCTTGACCACGCCGTCGAGCACCTGGCCTTCCTTGAGGTTCGACACCAGTTCCGAACGGGCCTCGGCGCGGCTCTCTTCGAGCACGGCGCGGCGCGACACCACGATATTGCCGCGGCGGCGATCCATCTTGAGGATCTGGAACTGCATCGGATGGCCCATGAGCGGGCCGACATCGCGCACCGGGCGCACATCGACCTGGCTGCCGGGCAGGAAGGCGACCGCGCCGGACAGGTCGACGGTGAAACCGCCCTTGACCTTGCCGAACAGGATGCCTTCCACGCGCTGGTTGGCGTTGAACGCCTGCTCCAGCTTTTCCCAAGCCTCTTCGCGGCGGGCCTTGTCGCGGCTGATCACCGCTTCGCCCATCGCGTTTTCGATGCGCTCGAGGTAGACCTCGACCACGTCACCGACCTTGATCTCGGCCTGCTGGCCGGGACCGGCGAATTCCTTGATCGAGATGCGGCCTTCGCACTTGAGGCCCACATCGATCAGAGCGAAATCATTCTCGATCGAAACCACCACGCCCTTGACCACGGAACCTTCCATGGAATTGGACGTGCTGAACGATTCATCGAGCAGGGCAGCAAAATTTTCGACTTCCATCGGCTCGACCTGAACGGCCGCCGCGGCGCTACGTTTAGCCATATTGTCTCCTGAGGTCCCCGTGGGCTGGTGCCTGCCGGCGGCCCCGGGGACATATGGTCCTGGAGGCTGCGCCGCGGGGGATGCAGGCGGGTCCGGCGCTGACGCTAGAGCGGCGGGAGGTTGGATGGATCGCCCGGGGCGGGCGTCAGCGCCCCAGGACCCGGGCGACAATCTGAGCTGCCGCCTCGGCGGCGGCATCTATAGCCAAATACGAGGTATCGAGCAAGTGGGCATCCACCGCCGGTTTAAGCGGTGCGGTGGCGCGGGAACTGTCCTGGGCATCGCGCCGGCGCAAGTCCTCCAGCACCTGCTCGAAGGCAATATTGCCGCCTTTCTCGAGCAATTCCTTGTGCCGGCGGCCGGCACGGACCTCGTCGCTGGCGGTAACGAACAGCTTCACCGGTGCATCGGGGCAGACCACGGTGCCGATATCACGGCCATCCAGCACAGCGCCCTTCTCACCACCCGGCGGGTGGGCGGCATAGCGGCGCTGGTAATCCAGCAGGGCGGCCCGCACGCCGGGAATGGACGCCACCTTGGACGCTGCGAGGCCCACCGCCTCGGCCCGCAGGTCAGGCGCGGTCAGGTCATCGGCAGTAAGGTTTTCTGCGGCTTTCGTGGCAAAATCCGCATCCGCAGGATCGCCGCCAAGCCGCAGAACCTTGGAGCCTACGGCACGGTAAAGCGCACCGGTATCCAGATAGGCGTAGCCGAAACGAGCCGCCAGAAGCCGTGCCAGGGTGCCCTTGCCGGCGGCAACGGGGCCATCGATTGCGATCACGAAGCTGGTCATTGGGCCGGTCATTGGGCTGTTCATGGCGGATGTATTAGCGTAAGGCGCAACTTCTGCCTAGGCATGCACCAGATGCATGACTGCCCGTCAGAGTTTGCAATTGCGAGATGATCTTTGCTCGGTCATTTTCCGCCCCGTCCACAACCGTTGCTCGGGCAGATCGCCCGCATGGCGAGTGGCCGTCTCCCGCGGGAAGGGGGGCGCATATACCGTCGATGAGGGCCTCGCATGTTACCGGCGCCGCCCAGCACATCATCGGCTCTCCACTCTAGTCTCTATTGAGGCCTGCTGGCTGCCCGGCAGGCAGGGGGTAGCTATGCGCCTATTGTCCCGTTTCAACATCGGTGTCCGTATTTTCATCGTGCTCGGCCTGCTGGTCGCCCTGACTGTCGGGGTCGGCGCCATGGGCGTGAATGGCCTCGACCGCTACGAAGAACAGTCGAACGCCATGTCGAGCGTTTCCGAGCGCGCCATGCTCAGCCTCAAGATGAATGCGGTGATCACCGCCATCGTCGGCGACACCCGCGGCGTCTACACCGCGCGCAATCAGCAAGAAATGAAGAGCGCCAATGCCGACCTGCGCCAGCATATCAAGGAAGCCGAGGAGTTGATCGCGCTGTGGGAAAATAAGGTGCCGGTGGAATCGCGCCAAGCCTTTACCGACCAGGTGAAGGCGCCGATCGCCGCCTTCATCAAGAGCCGCCAGCAGATTGCCCGCGTCGCCGAACTGGACAGCATCATCACCGCCCAGCTCGAGGCGGATCGCGAGGATTACCGCGAGCTGCGCCAGAATATCCTCAATACCCTGGTAACGGTGAGCGACCGCAACGCCAAGGCAGCAGGCGACATGAATGACGCGCTGACCGTGTTCTACAACCAGCAGCGCCCGGTAATGATCTGGGGCAGCATCGCCGGCCTGGTTATCGTGCTCGCGCTGGCGTTGTTCATCGTGATTGCCACCATCACCCGCCCGATCACCGGCATCACCGCCGCGATGCGCCAGCTTGCCACCGGCGACCTGGAAACCCGCATCAATGGCGCCGAGCGCCGCGATGAAATCGGCGCCATGGCCAAGGCCGTCGGCGTGTTCAAGGACAACATGGTAGCCCGTGCCGAGGCGGAAGCGCAGATCGAAGCCCAGCGCAAGAGCGACGAGCAGTCCCGCGCCGAGCGTGAGGCGCGCGAGAAGGCCGCCATCGCCGAGATCAGCCAGCTCTGCGACCGCATTGCCGCCGGCGACCTCAACAGCCGCCTGGACGAAGCCGGCAAGGATGGCTTCCTGCTCACCATGAGCCAGCAGCTCAACAGCCTGGCCGGGATGCTGCAGACCATGACCGGTGAACTGGCCACCATCACCGGCGCCATGGCCGAAGGCGACCTGAGCCGCACCGTGAACGGCGACTATGCCGGCGTGTTCGGTGAGCTGAAGCAGAGCGTCAACGGCATGTCCTCGACGCTGCGCGACTTTGCCGGCCAGCTTGGTCAGGCCTCCCACGCGGTGCGCGATGCCTCCGCCGAAATCTCCGCCGGCAGCCAGGATCTGGCCAGCCGCACCGAGGCGCAGGCGGCAAATATCGAGGAAACCGCCGCCTCGATGCAGGAGATCACCGCAACCGTGAAGCAGAATGCCGAGAATGCCCAGGCCGCCAACCAGCTCGCCACCACGGCGCGCGAAACGGCGAACAAGGGCGGCGGCATTGTCGGCGAGGCGGTGCAGGCGATGGGCCGCATCGAAGACAGCGCCCGCAAGATTTCCGAAATCATGACCCTGATCGACGAAATTGCCTTCCAGACCAACCTGCTGGCACTGAACGCTTCCGTGGAAGCGGCGCGCGCCGGCGAAGCCGGCAAGGGTTTTGCGGTGGTGGCGCAGGAAGTGCGCAGCCTGGCGCAGCGTTCCGCCGGCGCCTCGAAGGAAATCAAGTCGCTGATCAACGAGTCGAACGGCCAGGTGCGCCAGGGCGCCAGCCTGGTGCAGCAGGCCGGCACCAGCCTGGAAGACATTGTCGGCGCGGTGAAGAAAGTGGCTGACATCGTCGGTGAAATCGCCGCCGCCAGCCAGGAACAGGCCGTGGGCCTGGAGCAGATCAACACCGCCGTTGCCGGCATGGATGAAACCACCCAGCGCAATGGCGCCCTGGTTGAAGAAACCTCGGCCGCCGCACAGCAGCTCGCCACCCAGGCCGAGCAGCTTTCCGGCCTGGTGGCCTTCTTCCGCGTCGACACCAAGCCGCAGGCCGCCCGTCCCGCCGCCAATGACCGCAAGCCGGTTCTGGCTCCGGTTGCCGGCAGCAAGCCCGCAGGCACCAGGACCGCAACCAAGCCCGCCGCGAAGCCGGCGCTGAAGCTTGCCGGCAACACGGCGGTCAAGGCCGATGCCGAAGGCGATGCCGCGTGGACTGAGTTCTGAGCAGAATCGGTTCTGAGGAGAACGACCATGAACGCTCTTGCGACCAATGCCCCCGCCCCCCTGCTCGCCAGTTTCACCGGCGACTCCCCGCGCGACTTCCTGGCCTTCACCGTCGCCACAGAGAGCTATGCGCTCGATATCCTGACGGTACGCGAGATCCGTGGCTGGACAGCGGAGAACCCGCTGCCCAACTGCCCGGCGCATGTGCGCGGTGTGATCAACCTGCGCGGCGAAGTCGTGCCGATCTATGATCTGCGCTTGCGGCTGGGGGCCACGGCAACACCGCCGACGCCCAGCCATGTGGTGATCGTGATTGCCGCCGCTGCCGGTACCTATGGCCTGCTGGTTGACACGGTTTCCGATATACTGTCGCTGGCGCCCGGCGATCTGCAGCCGGTGCCGCAGACAGGGCTCGGCAGCGATCATGCCTTCCTCGCCGCCCTGGCGACGCGCGGCGAGCAGATGGTATCGATCCTGGATCCGGACCGCCTGCTCGGCGCATCAGCGGTGGAAGCAATCGCTGCATAGTCAGTAGCGACGTTGGGGGACGACGATGATCCGGAAACTGCGCCGTCTCTGGCTGGCCCCCCGTGCCGCGGTCATCGTCTTCACTACCCTGGTGGTTGCCAGCATCTGGATCACTACGGCGCAACGCATGGCTGCCACCTACGACCAGATCCGGCATGATGCTGAGAATGAGTTGTTCGGCGCCCAGAAGGCGCTGCAGGCGCATCTGCGAAAGACGCTGGAAAATGCCCAGGTGATGCTGGCCGGCATCGACCACATGCTGGGCCGTGACGCAAATACAATGGCCGACATCGAAAACCTGATGGCACGCCTGCAAGGTTTCGACGACGAACCGATCGAACTTGGCCTGATCGGCAGAGATCAGAAACTATGGCGGCTCGGCGATCCACGCGAAAGCGCCATTGATGTCAGCGACCGCGAATACATGCGCGCCATGACCGGTGCGCAGCCGGGTTACCTGCACATCTCTGCGGTGCGCAGCAGCCGCGTCTCTGGTCGCCCGGTGATCACCCTGACCATGCGCACCTCCGCCAATAGCCATGGCGTCGAAGTATTGCTGGCCGCCGTGCCAGTGGCGCATTTCCGTGACGCCTACAGTGATTTCCTGATCTCGGCACCGACCTATCTCGGCATCGCGCGGCAGGATGGCCTGGTGCTGTTCACCGCCAATGAGGAACGCAACCTGATCGGTGCCCGGATGCCAGAAGATTTCCTCGAAAACCTGCGCCAGACCAAGGGGACGAGCGGTGTAATAGAATATACCAACAGTAAGTCCGTACCGCCGATGCTGGCCGGCTACGCCATGCTGGAAAAACTGCCGGTCACCGCCTTCGTCGGCGTTGAACTCCAGGACCTCAAGGCCAAATGGCAGCGTCAGATTGTATTGCCGCTGGTGCTCGGCAGCATCGCCACGCTGCTGACTTTGGGTTTCCTGATGCTGATCCTGGCCCTGCTGCGCCGGCGCGATGCAGAAGCCGCACGGGTGCGCTGGGCACTGAACCGGGCCGAGGCGGCGAACGAGGCCAAGCGGCATTTCATGGCCCGCATGAGCCACGAATTGCGCACACCGCTGAATGCCATTCTGGGGTTTTCCGAAATCATCGCCGGCGGCATGCTGGGAAGCTTGAGCGACACCTACAAACGCTATGGCCAGGACATTCACCGCAGCGGCGAACATCTGCTCGGGCTGGTGAACCAGGTGCTGCAGATCGCCCGGCTGGAATCCCAGGCGATGCCGCTGCGCGAGGAAAACTGCGATGTGGTGCGGGCGGTAAACGAGGCGGTGGATCTGGTCCGCGCCCAGGCCGCAGCGCGGCAATTGCAGATCGGCATTGGCGATATGCCGGCAGCGGCGCTGAAGGCCGATCCTTTGCTGCTGCGCCAGATGCTGCTTAACCTGCTCAGCAACGCGATCAAGTATACCGAGTCCGGCGGCTCCATCGTGGTATCGGCCCTGAAAGGACCGGAGGGCTTGAGCATCGTGGTGAGCGATACCGGGCGCGGCATCTCGCCCGATGAACGCCGCCATGTCTTCGAGCCATTCGGCCGCGCCAATGCCATGGTGGCCCGCCCAGAGGATGGCATGGGCCTCGGCCTGCCCATCGTGCGCTCGCTGATGGCTTTGCATGGCGGCCGCATTGACCTGCGCTCGGCACCGCGCCGCGGCACAGCTGCCACCTTGCGCTTTCCCCAGGGCCGCGTGCTCGCCGCCTGAACTGGACTATTCCCAGTTCAGCATAATACGGGTGATGCTGCCGTCGCTATTCATGGCATCCAGCGCGCGCTGCAGCCGTTCGGCAATGGCGGCTTTTGCCTTCGGCACCGCGATATAGCGCGCCACGCGATCGAACGGCTTGGTCAGGAAGCGGATACTGTCGCGCAGGCCCTCCTGCTGCGCCAGATAGGCCAGCGTCACGCGGTCGCCAATCACCGCATCCACCCGCTTCGCTGCCAGCATGCGCAGCAGCAGGCGGTTATCGCCGGCAGTGCTTTCCTTGCGCAGATAGGTCGCCTGATCGAAAGCCGCGCCATAAGTGTAGCCCTGCACCACGCCGATGCTGAACGGCTTGAAATCTTCCAGCGTGTCCCAATCCGGCATGCCATCTCTCGGCACCGCGAACACCGTCTCGCCATGGCGGATGGGGCCTATCATGTGGAATTTCTCGAAACGGTCCGGCCGGCCGACAAACTGGAAGGCAGCATCGATCTGGCCTAGTTCGAGCAATTGCTGCACCCGGTTCCAGGGTGCCGGCTCGAAACGCGGTTCGGCACCGGCACGGCGCACCAGGGCGGTGACGATCTCCGCGTCCATGCCCGTGACCTTGCCCTGGTCGAGCCAGTTATAGGGCGGGAAGAAGCTGTCGCAGGCGATAACCCAGGTTTCCTTGGCAGGCTGGGCCGGAGGCTGCGACCGGGCCATGTCTGGCATGCCGATCAGCGACAGCATGACCAGCATCAGTCGCCAGGTTGCTGCAGCAAGGCCGAACATGCGCTCCAATCCCCAAGGTTGCATGCCAAGCTTAACGGCATGACCGGCAAGGTCCAGCAAAATCAGCAACTTGAAATTCCCTTCAACCTGGCTTGCGGCTTTCTCATTTGCCTAATTTCGCGCCACAGCGTATCCACGGCGCACCAGCGATAAGGATGATGTGCCATGGAATGGGCCTGGATACCGATCACCATCTGGGCCGCCGCCTGCCAGACCGTGCGTACCGGCCTGCAAAAGCATCTCAAGGGCCGCCTCAGCACCAACGGCGCCAGCTTCACCCGCTTCGTCTTCGGCATGCCGCTGGCACTGATCTACCTGTTCATCGCCGCCAAGATCAGTCAGGCGCCGGTGCCCATGGCGAATAGCAGCTTCCTCGGCTGGATGCTGTTTGGCGCCGTGGCCCAGATCATCGCCACCAACCTGCTGATCCTGGCGCTGAGCTTGCGCAATTTCGTGGTCGGCACCGCCTATTCCAAGACCGAGGCGATCCAGGCGGCGATCTTCGGCGTGGTGCTGCTGGGCGAGACGATCAGCGCCGCAGGCGTGTTCGCCATCATGCTCGGCACCGTCGGCGTGATGCTGATTTCGCTGCGCGGCAGCGACGACAAGCTGCGCGCCTTCCTGCTCGGCTGGACCGAACGCTCGGCGCTGATCGGCATTGCGTCGGGCGGCTTCTTCGCCGTCTCGGCTATCGGCTTTCGCGCCGCCTCCCTCTCGCTCGAGGCCGCCAATATTCCGCTGGCCGCTGCCACTACGCTGGCCTATGCCACGGTGACGCAGACCTTGCTGATGCTGGCCTATATCGCCTGGCGCGAGCCGGGCCAGCTCCGGGCGGTTGCTGCCGCCTGGAAACCCGGCCTGATGGTGGGCATCACGTCTGCCGCAGGGTCAGCGGGCTGGTTCACCGCCATGGCGCTGCAGGTGGCGGCCTATGTCCGCATGCTGGGGCTGGTGGAGATCATCTTCACCTTCCTCATCGGCTATTTCGCCTTCCGCGAAAGGCCTAGCCCCACCGAAATCGTCGGCGTGGCGCTGCTGCTCGGCGGTATCGCCCTCAGCCTCGCCACGCACGCGATCTAAATAGCTGGCCTCAAGCCCGAGGCCTCAAGCAAAGGCCAGCTTGGCGACGAAGGCAATCGCCAGCAGGATCATCACGAAGCTGACTTCCTGGATGCGGCCGGCGAGCAGCTTCGAGACCACATAGGCGATGAAGCCCAGCGCAATGCCAGTGGCGATCGAGAAGGTCAGCGGCATGGCGATCATCGTCACCACCGCCGGGGCGTATTCGGTAACATCCTCCCAATCGATCTTCACCATGCTGCCGGCCATGACGCAGGCAACGAAGAACAAGGCCGGAGCCGTGGCGAAGGCCGGGATCGAGGTGGCCAGCGGCGCGATGAAGATCGAAAGCAGGAACAGCACCGCCACCACCACGGCGGTAAGGCCGGTGCGGCCGCCGGCGCGGATGCCGGCCGCGGATTCGATGTAGCTGGTGACGGTGGAAGTGCCGAGCGCGGCACCGACCATGCAGGCGACCGAGTCCGAGATGAAGGCCGGGCCGATGCGCTTCAGCTTGCCATCCGCATCCATCATGCCGGCGCGCGGCGCAATCGAGATCAGCGTGCCGGTATTGTCGAACAGGTCGACCATGAAGAAGGCGAAGACGATGGAAACCAGGCCGACCGAGAGCGCGCCGGGAATATCGAGCTGCAGGAAGGTCGGTCCCAGGCTCGGCGGCGCCGAAACCAGGCCGTTGAACTTGGAGACGCCGGCGATAATGCCGATCACGGTGATGGCCAGAATGGCGATCATGATCGAGCCGGGAATCTTGCGGTAATCCAGCGCCACGATCAGCACGAAACCGAGGCAGGCAAGCAGGCCGGCCGGGGCGCCGATCTTGCCCAGGGTGACGATGGTGGCAGGATGCGCCACCACGATATTGGCGTTTTCCAGGGCGATGATGGCGAGAAACAGGCCGATACCGGCGCCGATTGCCATCTTCTGGCTCATCGGGATGGCATTGACGATCTTCTCCCGGATCGGCAGCACGCTGATGATCAGGAACAGGCAGCCGGAAAGGAACACGGCGCCCAGGCCGACCTGCCAGGTGTGGCCCATGCCCAGCACCACGCCATAGGTGAAATAGGCATTCAGGCCCATGCCCGGCGCCAGCGCCACCGGATAGCGTGCCCACAGGCCCATCAAGGCACTGGCGAAGGCGGCGCTGAGGCAGGTGGCGACGAAGGCGGCGCCCTGGTCCATGCCGGCCTTGGACATGATCATCGGGTTGACGAAGATGATGTAGGCCATGGTCAGGAAGGTGGTGAGACCCGCCACCAGTTCGACCCGCACGGTGGTGCCGTTTTCCTTCAGCCGGAAATAGCTCTCAAGCATGTGATATCCCCCAAGCCTGCGCCCGGCAGCCCCCGCCACCTTCGGAGTCGCATCGCTTTCAATCACGGAACTTTAATGCGCCCCCTTGAGTCGCGCCAACTGGATTCCGCCTCGCCTTGTCGCTGCGATTCATATCTGATATGTCAGTTTAGTCTTGGGAGGGACGGGTATGGGCAGGTATTCATTCGATTTTTCCGGCCAAGTGGCGCTGGTCAGCGGCGGCAGCAGCGGCATTGGCCGGGCCATCGCCGAAGCCTTCCGCGATGCCGGGGCGCGGGTGATCGCCACACATCTGCCGGGTGAGACGCCATCCGCCAGCGGCATTGAATTCGTCGCCCTGGATGCCGGCGATCAGGCCGGCGTCGATGCCCTGGTCAGCCGTATCGGCAGCAATCCTGGCCGGCTCGACATCCTGGTGAACTGCGCCGGCATGATCCGTCGCCAGGCGGAATACGACATGGAAACCTTCCTGCGCGTGCTGGACGTAAATCTTGCCGGCACAATGCGGCTCTGCACCGCCGCGCGGCCGCTGCTGGCACGCCAGGGCGGCAGCATTGTCAACACCGCCTCGATGCTCAGTTTCTTCGGCGGCGGCCTGGTGCCGGCCTATTCGGCCAGCAAGGGCGGCGTGATGCAGCTCACCAAGTCGCTGGCGATAGCCTGGGCAGCTGAGAATATCCGCGTCAACGCCGTGGCGCCGGGCTGGATCGCGACGCCGCTGACCCAGGCGCTGCAGGACGACCCGGGCCGTTCGCAGGGCATTCTCGACCGCACGCCGATGAAACGCTGGGGCCGACCTGAGGATGTGGCGCGCGCCGTGCTGTTCCTGGCCTCCGACGCCGCCGGCTTCATCACCGGCAGCATTCTGCCGGTCGATGGCGGCTACGCTATCGCATAACGCAAGGCGCGCGGCTACGCCGTCGCTTGAGAGGGAAACATCATGACCGACGATACCAGCCGCATGCCCTACCAGTTGCCGTTTCCAAAGGAAGCGGCCAGTGAAATCGTGATCGGCAGCGTCATTCCCGAGGATGAGCGCGTCTGGGTGCCGCAGGCGGAGAATGTCTGGTTCCGGCCGCTCTGCCTGCATGCCGGCCAGGGCTACTGGGTCAACCTGCTGCGCGTGCGCCGCTCCGGCGTCTTGAGCCGCCACCGCCATCCGGCGCCGGTGCACGGCCAAGTGTTGCGCGGCAAATGGCATTACCTGGAGCATGACTGGGTGGCGGAGACCGGCTCCTACGTGTTCGAGCCGCCGGGCGAGACCCATACCCTGGTGGTGCCGGAAGATTGCCCGGAAATGATCACGCTGTTCCATATCACCGGCGCCATGATCTATGTCGATCCCTGGGGCAAGGTGATGGCCTATGAGGATGTGTTCAGCAAGATCGAGATGTGCCGCAAGCATTACACCGCCTGCGGCCTCGGCGCCGATTATGTCGACCGCTTCATCCGTTAAAGGGTGTTCACCGGCAGTTTGAGATAACGGATGCCATTCTCCGATGGCGGCGGCATCTCACCGGCGCGGATATTCACCTGCACTGAAGGCAGGATCAGCGCCGGCATGTCGAGTTTGCGGTCGCGTGCCTCGCGCATGGCAACAAAAGCCGCCTCGTCGATCCCGTCATGTACATGGACATTGCCCTGGCGCTGTGCCGCCACCGTGGTTTCCCAGGCATAAGCCTCGCGGCCCGGCGCCTTGTAGTCGTGGCACATGAACAGCCGCGTTTCCGGCGGCAGGCTGAGCAATCTGCGGATCGAACGATACAACGTGGCGGCATTGCCACCAGGAAAATCACAGCGCGCTGTGCCGTAATCAGGCATGAATAATGTGTCGCCGACGAACACAGCATCGGCAATGCGGTAGCTGACACAGGCGGGGGTATGGCCTGGCGTCGGGATCACCTCGATCTCCAGGTTGCCGAGCGGCAGCCTTTCGCCATCCTTCGCCAAATGATCAAAGGCGGAGCCATCGGTTGCCAGATCGCCGGCATCGAAGATCGGCTTGAATACCTTCTGCACCTGGGTGATGCGTTCACCGATCACAGTGCGGGCACCGGTACGGCTGCGCACCACCGGGGCGGCGGAAAGATGATCGGCATGGGCATGGGTTTCCAACGACCAGCGCACCTCAAGACCGCGCCGCTCCACCTCGGCCAGCAGCGCATCAACCGACTGGGTGTGGGTGCGGCCAGACTTGGCATCGAAATCCAGCACCGGATCAATTACCGCCGCCTGCCGCGTGGCGTCATCCCAAAGCAGGTAGGCAACCGTAAAGGTGGGTTCGTGGAAATGCGGAGAAATCTGCAGCGCCATGACGTCCTCATCTTTTCTCTTGCCAATTATATTAGATAATACTAAATTAGCAACAACTAAAATACATGGATTGCCGTACAATGCCGACCAAGCCGAACGCCGCTGCCATGGCCGAAGCCGCCCAGGAAGCCAGCCGCTTCCTGCGCCAGCTCGCCAATGAAAAGCGACTGCTTGCCCTCTGCCAATTGGTCGAGGGCGAATTGAGCGTGGGCGACCTGGCGGCGCGTGTGGAGCTTAGCCAGTCTGCCCTCTCGCAGCATCTGCAGAAGCTGCGTGATGACGGCCTGGTCGCCACGCGTCGCGACGGGCAATCCATTTATTACCACCTTGCCGATCCGAAAGTGGCGGCCCTGATCGAATTGCTCTACCGGCAATTCTGCCAGCCCGCCGGCAAATCAAAGAAGAAGTGACATGAGCCTGCAAAGCATCACTGCCGACCGCCTGAAAACCCTGATGGATGCCGGCCAGACCGTACTGATCGACATCCGCGAACCCTCCGAGCATGCCCGCGAGCATATCCTGGGTGCCCGCCTCGCCCCCCTTTCCGCCTTCGACCAGCATGACTTCGACCGCGACAAGGACAAGATCGCGGTATTCCACTGCAAGAGTGGCAATCGCACGGCAATGAATGCAGCGAAACTCGCTGCCGCCGGTTTCCGGGAAGCCTATATCCTGCAAGGCGGCCTGGATGCCTGGCGCAAGGCCGGCCTGCCATTGCATGAAAACCGCGACGCCCCCATCGACCTGATGCGCCAGGTGCAGATCACCGCTGGCAGCCTGGTCGCGCTGGGCGCATTGCTCGCCTGGCTGGTGTCGCCCTGGTTCATCATGCTTTCCGGCTTCGTCGGTGCCGGCTTGGTCTTTGCCGGCGTTACCGGCTTCTGTGGCATGGCCCGCCTGCTCGCCCTGATGCCATGGAATCGCCGCTTCTCCATACCCGCGTGACACCATGATCCTGAGCTCTGCCGCTGCCACAGGCGCCGGCGTCCTGGTTGGCCTAGTGCTGGGCGTTATCGGCAGCGGCGGCTCGATCCTGGCGGTGCCGCTGCTGCTCTATGGGGTTGGTATTTCCGATCCACACCGCGCCATCGGCACGGCGTCGCTGGCGGTGGCGGCAAGCGCCGCCCTCAGCCTGGTGCCGCATGCCCGTGCCGGCACAGTGAAATGGCCCTGCGCCAGTGTCTTTGCCGCCAGCGGCATGTTCGGTGCCGCTATCGGTGCCTGGGCCGGCCGCCAGGTGGATGGTCAGAAGCTGATTGCCCTATTTGCCCTGGCGATGCTGGCCGTTGCCGCCAACATGCTGCGCCGGCGTGCTGATGGCGGCGATCCAAACGTGCGCATCACACCGCGCATTGCCTGGCGCCTGGCCGGCCTCGGCCTGCTTGCCGGGCTTGCGGCCGGCTTCTTCGGTATCGGCGGCGGCTTCCTGATCCTGCCCGGTCTGCTGCTGGGTTCCGGCATGGCAGGACTGAATGCCGTCGGCTCCTCGCTGCTCGGCGTAGCTGCGTTCGGCCTCACCACTGCCGTCAGCTATGCCAGTGCCGGGCTGGTCGATTGGGGTATCGCCGGCCTGTTCATCCTGGGCGGCGCCATCGGCGGCTGGTTCGGCCAGGGACTGGCACAACGACTGGCACAGCGCCGAGGCCTACTGACCCGGCTATTCGCCGCCATACTGGTGCTGGTGGCGGCCTACATGCTCTACCGCAGCGCGATGCTTCATTTCGGGAACGTGATGTTCTAAGGTCCGCGCCATGTGCGGCATCGCTGGCCTGCTCGACCCTCATTCCGGCCCGGACCGGCTGCGCGAAATCGCCGCGGCGATGACGGCCTCGTTGCAGCATCGCGGCCCCGATGACGGCGATGTGTGGGCAGATACCGCCGGCATCGCGCTGGGTCAACGCCGCCTCAGTATCATCGACCTGTCGCCGCTTGGCCGCCAACCCATGGCCTCCCATAGCGGCCGCTACATGCTCACCTATAACGGCGAGATCTATAACTTCCAGGCGTTGCGGCGCGAACTGGAAGCCGCCGGCGTGCCGTTCCGGGGCCATTCCGATACCGAGGTGATGCTGGCTGGCATAGAAGCCTGGGGGCTCGAACCCTGCCTTGCCCGGCTGCAGGGCATGTTTGCCCTGGCACTCTGGGACCATGAAACCCGGACCCTGTCGCTGGCCCGCGACCGCGTCGGCATCAAGCCGCTCTACTGGTATCCGGTCGGCACTGAGGGCATCGCCTTCGCCTCCGAGACCCGCGCCTTCCATTATTTGCCCGGTTTCGAGAAACGGCTGGATGCAACGGCCGTTTCCGACTATCTGCGCTTCAACTACATCCCGACGCCGCGCAGCATCTGGCAGGGCCTGCGCAAGCTGCCGCCGGGTGGCCTACTGATCAAGCGCCCGGATGCCGCGCCGGAAGAGCGGCTGTACTGGACGCTGGACCAGGCCATCGCCGCCGAACCCGCTGTCACCAGCGATACGGAAGCCACGCAGCGCTTGCACGAATTGCTGCGCGACGCGGTGCGCGACCACATGATCAGCGATGTGCCGCTCGGCGCCTTCCTCTCCGGCGGCATCGACAGCAGCCTGGTGGCAGCCCTGATGCAGAGCCAGTCGGCACGGCCGGTGAAAACCTTCACCATCGGCTATACCGAGTCCGGCTATGATGAATCGCAGGCCGCCGAGGCGGTGGCGAAGCATCTCGGCTGCGAGCATACCACCCTGACCGTCACGCCGGCCGAGGCGCTGGAAGTAATTCCCGGCCTGGCCTCGATCTATGACGAGCCCTTCGCCGATGCTTCGCAGATCCCGACCTATCTGGTGGCGCGGCTGACGCGGCGGCATGTCACCGTGGCACTCTCCGGCGATGGCGGCGATGAAGGCTTCGCCGGCTATAACCGCCATGTCATGGCACCAGCCTGGCAGAATTATGCCGCCTGGCCGGCGCCGTTGCGCCAGGGCCTGGCCGGTGCGCTGCGGCTGTTGAGTCCATCGCAATGGGATAGTGCGGCCGGCCTGCTGCCGGCTTCACTGCGCCCGCCGCAATTCGGCGAGAAGCTGCATAAGCTGGCCGGCACGTTGCAGGCGGAAAGCCTGGAGCAATATTACCGCCCGCTGGTGGAGCAATGGCCCGATGCCGCTGTGCTGCTGCAACAGCCGGGCGCGGTGCCGCCCTTGGCGAAACGCCACAAAGCTGAGGATATAGTTGCCTATCTGCAGCGCCTCGATGCCGGCACTTATCTGCATGACGATGTGCTGACCAAGGTGGACCGCGCCACCATGGCGGTGGCGCTGGAAGCGCGCGTGCCGCTGCTGGATCACCGCGTGCTGAGTTTCGGCCTGGCCCTGCCACGCAATATCAAGCTGCGCGACGGCAAGGGCAAATGGCTGCTGCGCCATCTGCTCGGCCGCTATGTGCCGCCGGAATTGTTCGAGCGGCCGAAAAGCGGTTTCGCGGTGCCGATCGGCACCTGGCTGCGTGGGCCGCTGCGCGACTGGGCCGAGGATCTGCTCTCGGAAGCGGCCCTGAATGAAACCGGCCTGCTGCGCGCCACCCCGATCCGGCAAGCCTGGCAGGATCACTTGAGCGGCCGCGCCAACCGGCAATACGGCCTGTGGGGCGTGCTCATGCTGCAGGCATGGCAACGGCAATGGCTGAAAGCATGAGCGGGCTGGAAAGCCTGTGGCGTGGCATCGGCCATGCCATCGCGCCGGGTATCGCCCTGTGGCTGCGCCGCCGCGTGGCGCAAGGCAAGGAAGATGCTGCGCGGCTTGGTGAGCGCAATGGCATCGCCAGTCTGCCCCGCCCCGCCGGCCTGCTGGTCTGGAGTCATGCCGCCAGCGTTGGCGAAGCGGTGGCGCTGATCCCGCTGCTGCAGCGGCTGCAGGCGGCACGTCCTGACATTGCCTTGCTGATCACCACCGGCACCCGTACCTCGGCGGCCACCGTGGCGTCGCGCGCACCGGGCCTGCTGCACCAGTATCTGCCATCCGATCTGCCACAGGCCACCGACCGCTTCTTTGCCCATTGGCGGCCGAATCTGGTGCTGTGGAGTGAAAGCGAACTCTGGCCCGGCCTGCTGGCTGGCGCGGCGCGGCGCGGCATTCCCATGCTGCTGCTGAATGCACGTATGTCGGAACGCTCCTGCCGCCGCTGGCAGCGCGTGCCCGGCATCGCACGCTGGCTGCTTGCCGGCTTCGAGACCATCTATGCCCAGAGTCAGGCCGATGCCGAACGCTACCGCGTGCTGGGCGCCCGCGACGTGCAGAGTCTGGGCAACCTGAAACTCGCAGCGCCGCCGCTGCCGGCGGACGCAGCAGCCCTGGCCGCCCTCCAGGCCCAGACCGCCGGCCGGACACTCTGGCTGATGGCCTCCACCCATCCCGGCGAAGATGAAACCACCGCCACGATTCAGCGTGCCGTCGCCGCCCGGCATCCTGGCCTGCTCGGCATCGTGGTGCCGCGCCATCCCGAACGTGGGCCGGCGGTAGTCGAAGCTTTGCGCCAAGCCGGCCTCAAGGTGAGCCGCCGGGCTGCTGGCGAAGCCATCACTGCTGCGACCGACATCTATGTTGCCGACACGCTCGGCGAACTCGGCCTGTGGTATCGCCTCTGCCCGATTGCGGTGATGGGCGGTTCGCTGATCGCGCATGGCGGGCAGAATCCGATGGAGCCGGCGCGGCTTGGACGCGCCGTGCTGTTCGGCCCGCATATGTTCAATTTCAGTGAAATTGCTGCCGATCTGGTGGCGCGTCATGCTGCCACGCAAGTGCCGGATGCCACAGCTTTGGCTCTGGAACTCGCCCGCCTGCTGGATGATCCAGCCGCGCTCGCGGCGATGGGCCAGGCCGGCGCCGCTTTTGCCACAGAGCAGAATGCCGTGCTGGACAAGACCGAACAGGCCGTGCTGCAGCGGCTGCATAACCTATAAAAACCGGGAGAGATACAATGAGCGAGACGGCGGCTTTCATTGCCTTGATGGAGCAGTTTTCCGATGCCGTGCGGCGCCAGGATATTCCCGGCTTCACGGCCCTGTTCACGCCGGATGCCTATTACGATGATGTGTTCTATGGCCGCCATGATGGCCGCGCGGCGATTGGCGAGATGCTGGCGAAATTCTTCCGCGATGGCAGCGATTTCGAATGGGAGATGCACGAACCGGTGGCGGCAAACGGCATCGGCTATGCCAACTGGCTGTTCAGCTTCACCTCGAATATGGCGCCGAACCAGGGCAAACGCGTACTGATGGCCGGCGCCAGCCGCTATCGCCTGCGCGATGGCCTGATCGCCGGCTACAACGAATGGTGCTACCAGGCTTCCTGCCTGGTCGGCATCGGCGTGCCGGTGACGGCCTTGGAGAAATCACTAAAACGTCAGGATGCCAACCTCCGCGCCAGTGCCGACCCGGTGCGTCATCGCTTGCGCTAGGCGCCGACCGGCGCGACAATCGGCGGGCTCTGGAGGCCTGCCATGACTTTCTCCGTCGACGATCTCGCTGCCCTGATTCCAAATGGTGCCAAAGTCGCCGTGCCGCCGGATTATTCCGGCGTGGCGATGGAACTCACCCGCGCCATGATCCGCCGCGGCATCCGCGATCTGCATGTGGTGGGCGTGCCGGTGACCGGCCTGCAGACCGAAATGCTGATCGGCGCCGGCGCCGTGCGGGTGCTGGAAACCTCCGCCGTCACGCTCGGCGAGTATGGCACCGCGCACCGCTTCATCGCCGGCCTGAAGCAGAAGGCCTTCCGCATGCTGGATGCCACCTGCCCCGCGATCCATGCCGCGATCCAGGCCGCCGGCAAGGGCATTCCCTTCATGCCGTTGCGTGGCATGCTGGGTACCGACCTGCTGAAACATCGCAGCGACTGGCAGGTGATGGACAATCCGTTCAGCACCGAGCCTGATCCCATCGTGCTGCTGCCGGCGATCCGGCCGGATTTCGCCCTGTTCCATGCTCCCTACGCCGACCGCAACGGCAATGTCTTCATTGGCCGTCGCCGCGAACTGGTGGCGATGGCGCATGCCGCCAAGCAAGCGTTGGTGACGGTGGAGGAAATCCGCGACATCGACCTGCTGGCCAACGAAGAGAGCGCCGCCGGCACGCTGACCGGCGCCTATATCGGCGGCATTGCCGTGGCACCGCGCGGTGCCTGGCCGGTGAACCTGTGGAATATCTACGGTCATGACGAGGCGCATATCACGCGCTATTGCGAACTGGCGCGCAGCGAGGCCGGCTTCGCGCAGTATCTCGCCGAATTCGTGCTGCCGCGCCAGGCGGCGGAGTGAGCGCCATGGCCGAACTGCCGTTCCGCCCGCAGGAATTGCTGATCCATACCATCGCACGGCTGCTGGCCGGCTGCCGGCTGATCGCCACGGGTTCGTCCTCGCCGATCCCCGGTGCCGGCGCGCTGCTGGCGCGGGCGCAATCCGGCGGCCGTATGCGCGTGAATGTGCTCGGCAGCATCCGCAACGATTTCTTCTGCGATGGCGGCGTCGAATTATTCGACATCGCGGCCCAGGGCCGGCTGGAGGCCTTCTTCCTCGGCGGCGGCCAGATCGATGGCGAGGCTAATATCAATCTCGTCGGCGCCGGCGGCGAATACCCGCAAACCAACGTGCGCTGGCCCGGCTCCTTTGGCTCGGCCTATCTCTATTACCTGGTGCCGCGCGTGATCCTGTTCCGCGAAGAACATTCGCGCCGCGTGCTGGTGCCGAAGGTGGATTTCATCTCTTCGGCCGGACCGAAGAATGACGGCACCTATCGCCCCGGCGGCCCCATCGGCCTGCTGACCAATCTGTGCTGGTTCTCCTTCGACCGCGCGCGCCGCCGCTTCACGCTGGAGAGCGTGCATCCGGGCCACAGCGTCGAGGAAGTGCGCGACCATACCGGTTTCGATTTCGACTGCCCGGCAACGGTGTCGGAAACGCCGCCCCCTGACGCCGCCACCCTGGCGCTGATGCGCGGCCAGATCGCGCGCGAACTGGCCGAGACCTATCCGCGCTTCGTGGCGCGGTTGTTTCCGGACAGCCTGGCGGCATGAAGCGCCTGATCCTCATCCTGCTGCTGGCTCTGCTGCTGCCGCTGGCCTGGAGCGGCGCCTCGGTGGCGCTGGGCGAGCGGCCACATTGGTCGGTGGCTTCCACCGCCAGCATCGATATCGCGCCCGATCCGGCGACCACGCAGGAAGCTGTGATCCAGGTCTATGCCGCGCGGCTTTGGGGCTGGCGCGGCGCATTGGCGGTGCATAGCTGGATCGCGGTGAAGCCGGAGGGCGCGCCGAGCTACCAGCGCTTTGACATCATGCGCTGGAGCAGCCCGCCGCTGCGCCAGCGCATCACCACAGAGCCGGATACGCGCTGGGCCGGCAACGCCCCGGAATTGCTGCTCGACCGCCGCGGCCCGGAAGCCGCCGCGCTGATCCCGAAAATCCTCGCCAGCATCGAGAGCTATCCGCATGGCAAGGAATACATCACCTGGCCGGGGCCGAACTCGAACAGCTTCATCGCCCATATCGGCCGCAGCGTGCCCGAACTAGGCCTGGAATTGCCGCCAACCGCCATCGGCAAGGACTATATCACCGATGGCGCGCTGCTCGGCCGTGCCCCCAGCGGCGAGGGCGTGCAGGTATCGCTGTTCGGCCTTGCCGGCCTGCTGGTGGCACCGCGCGAGGGCCTGGAAATCCACTTGCTGGGCCTGACGCTGGGCATCGACCCGCTGCGGCCGGCCATCAAGCTGCCCGGCATCGGCCGCATCGGCCTGCCTGCCAACCCTGAACGGGGCAACACGGACTAGAACAACCGGCGTTAACCTTGCGTCAAGCCGCACAACCGGGTGTTATGATCCGCTGGTTCCGATCCTGATCCTGGCCTCAAGGAGTATGGCTGTTGCAGATGGCCGCCCCGTTTGCCGCTTCCACCGGTGCCGCAGCCATGCCGCTGCCGGCCGGCATCGGCATGCGCGCGCCGCATCATGTGGCTTTGCTCGAGCAGCGCCCGCCGGTCGGCTGGCTAGAAATCCATGCCGAGAGCTATATGGGCGGCGGTGCGGCACTGCATTACCTGGAGCAGGCACGCCAGCATTGGCCGATCGCCGTGCATGGCACCGGCCTTGGGCTTGGCGGCAGCGAACCGCCGAACGCGGCGCATCTCGACCGGCTCGCTGCCCTGGTGGCACGGACTGAACCGCTGCTGGTCTCTGAGCATCTCGCCTGGACCGGCATCGATGGCCGTTACTACAACGACCAACTGCCGCTGCCTTATACCGATGAGACCCTGGAGCATTGCCGCCGCAATGTCGCGGCAGTGATGCAGCGCCTGCAGCGCCCGATCCTGATCGAGAATCCCGCGACCTACCTGCGCTACAGCGAAAGCCATATGTCGGAGGTGGATTTCCTCACGCAACTGGTGGCCAGCACCGGCTGCGGCCTGCTCTGCGATATCGGCAACATCTATGTCTCGAGCTTCAACCATATCGGCGCTGGCGCTGCCCATGCGGTGGCGGAAGCCTATCTTGAGGACTTGCCACGCCAGGCGGTGCGGCAGCTTCACCTCGCCGGATACCGCGAGGCCGAGCTGGATGGCGGCGATGCCATCCTGATCGACGACCATGGCACCATGGTGCCGGAACCGCTCTGGCGGCTCTACCGCCATGCGGTGCAGCTATTTCCTGAAGCCGAGACGCTGATCGAGTGGGACAGCAACATCCCGCCGCTCAGTGCCCTGGTGGCGGAAGCCGCCCTGGCCGACCGCCACCGCGCCGCCACCCTCGACAGCAGCCCGAACGGCATTGATGAGCAGGGCGATGAACAGGCTGCCTGACCTGCAGCGCGATTTCGCCGCCGCCCTGGTCGGACGACCCAGCGCCATGGCGGCGCGCGTGCTAGAGGATGCCATCCCGGCCTCCAGCCGCATCCAGGTCTATGCCGATCAGTTCCGTATCAGCCTGATCGAGGCGCTGGCTGCCACGTTTCCAGTCAGCCATGCCCTGGTCGGCGAAGCCTTCTTCACCCAGGCGGCACGTGACTTCGTCTTGCGCCAGCCGCCGCGCGACCCCCGGCTGTTCATGTATGGCGGCGACTTTCCGGCGGCATTGCGGGCGTTGCGCGATCTCGCCGGCCATGCCTACCTGCCCTGCGTCGCGGCTTTCGAATGGGCCTTGCATCAGGCCTATCATGCCGAGGATGCGCCACCGCTGGGCGCCGACGATATCGGCGATGCCGAAGCCATGGCGAAGCGGGCCTTGCGGCTGCATCCTTCCGCCCGCCGCCTCGATACGCCCTGGCCGGTCAGCGAGATCTGGCAGGTGCACCAGCCCGATGCACCAGCCATCGACAGCATCGACCTGAAGCAGGGCGGCGAGCAATTGCTGGTCTGGCGTGCCGGCATCGATCTGCGCTGGTGCAAGCTGACGGCCGCGGAAGCCGTCTTCCTCGACACCATTCTCGCCGGCAAATCGCTGGCCAAGGCGGTGGCCCAAGCCCAGGCGGTGGCACAGGCAGCCGGAACATTCGACTTCACCGCCAGTTTTGCCTGGTGCCTGGAAGGCGGCGTCTTCGGACGGCCCGGCTGACGCACCATGCTGTTCGCGATCCGCAGCGCCCTCACCGCCTTGCCGCTCAGTCCGGCGCTGCTGATGCTGCGCATCGCGCTCGCGATACTGTTCTGGCGGTCCGGCCTCACCAAGGTCACCACCACGGCTTCGGGCATGCTGCCGGAAATACCGCCACGTCTGGCGGCCGGCGTGGTCGATATCTTCGCCAATGAATACCGCGTGCCGCTGCTGGGCCCGGAAACCGCCGCCATGCTGGGCGCCGGTGGCGAACTGATCCTTTCGGCCCTGCTGCTTTTCGGCCTGTTCGGCCGCTTCGCCGCCGCCGGCCTTTTGGTGGTGACACTGGTGATCCAGTGGGTTTATCCCGGCGACTGGAGCGATCACCTGTTGTGGGCCGGCGGCCTACTGCTGCTGGTTATCCGTGGCCCCGGCTCACTCTCGCTCGACCGCCTGTTCTGGGAACCGCTAAATCCGCGCCTGCGGCGTTAGAGCATTGCTCTAGTTGGGGGCTTTCTCCCGCGCCCACCACCACAGCGCCAGCGGCCCCAGGCCGGCACCAAAGCCCATCACCGCCAGGCCCAAGCCCCAGGACAGCACACCCTGGCCGAAGACCGGGAACACGGCATCGAGCGCCAGGCCGACGCAGAGCGGCCCAAGCACGCTGGCGCCGAAGCCGAAGATCGAATGCACCGCCATGGTGGCGCCGCGCGAGGCCGGATCGGCCGCCGCCATCATGCCGGCGGTGAGCGAGCCGGAATCGCCGCAGATGAAGATGAAGTAGACGCACATGTAGAGCAGCAGCCAGAGCACAGGCAGCGCGCTGACAAAGCCATAGGCGATGCCCATCAGCGCCGAGATACCCATGATCACCATCAGTGCGCGGCGGCGGCCGACCTTCAACGCCACCTCGTTGCCAAGCAGGCTGGCCGGCAGGCCGATCAGGGTGACGAAAGCGGCGAGCAAGGTCGGCCCGGGCAGCCAGGAGGGCGCGTTCGCCGCCTCGCGCGCCAGGGCGAAAACCAGAAACGCCGTGAGCCAGGTGCGCATCGCCATCAGCTCGAAGCCATGGGCGCCATAGGCGACGATATAGCCAAGGGCGGCCCGGTTGCGGAACACCGGCCGCCAGTCGAGCCGCGGCTTGCCTGCGGTTTTCGGCGGCGGCAGATCCGACAATACCAGCCAGGTCACTATCGCGGGCAGCAGCGCCAGGGCGCCGACAACGGCGAAGCTGACACGCCAGCCGAACCACTCCGCCAGCAGGCCGGTGAGCGTGAAGCTGGCGGCGATGCTGACCGAGTAGCAGGCGGTGTAGAGGGTGACGGCACGGCTTTGCAGCGCCGGGCCGGAGCCGCCCGGCAGCAGGTTCAGCCGGTCGGTGAGCGCCCGCAGACCGGGCATGTAGATCGCGGCATGGCCGATCCCCGCGATACCGCGCAGCAGCATGGCGCTCCAGAAGCCATCGGCAATGGCGGCGTAGATGATGGTGCTGCCACCGGCCAGCACGCAGCCGGTGAGGAATACCCATTTGGCATCGATACGGTCGGTAAGCAGCATCGCCGTGGCGACGCAGGCCATGTAGCCGAGGTAGTACATGCCGGCGATCCAGCCGGCCTCGGCATTGCTTAGGCCCCAGGCGGCAATGAAATCCGGCACCAGGGCGGGGAAACTGGAATTGGGCAGGATGCCAAACACGCCCAGCGCGGAAAGCAGCAGAATCAGGCGGCGGGGGGTCATTGTCGGCGGGGCTTCACATAACTGTCATCATATTGTCATGATTAGCATCCACCCATGCTTGACGGCCAGCCCTGGGGCCGCTGTCATGCTGGAAAAGATAAGAATCGTCTCGGAGTGAACGCCATGCTGCCTGTTTCCCGCCGCTCCTTCCTGCTCGGCACTGCCGGTGCAGCCACGCTGCCACTGCTCGGCTGCGCCAGCACGCCGGTGGTGCCGCCACCGGTGCCGATCGTGTTCGTGCATGGCAATGGCGACACCGCCGCCTTGTGGCACACCATGCTGTGGCGCTTTGAATCGAACGGCTTTCCGCGCGACCGCCTGGCCGCCATCGACTTCCGCTATCCGCTATCGCGCAGCGTCGATGACAAAGAGCAGGAACTGCGCTCCTCCACCGCCGAGGCCCGCCAAGAACTCGCCGCCTTTGTCGCCGAAGTGAAGCAACGCACCGGCGCCGAGAAAGTCGCGCTGGTCGCCTCCTCGCGCGGCGGCAACGCGGTGCGCAATTTCATCAAGAATGGCGGCGGCACCGCCCATGTCAGCCATGCCATCCTCTGCGGTACGCCGAACCATGGCGTGATCGTCTCCGACCGCATCCTGGTCGGCAGCGAATTCAACGGCGCCGGTGCTTTCCTGCGCCAGCTCAATGACGGGCCGAACGAAGTGGTGCCCGGCACGCAATGGGCCACCACGCGATCCGACAATGCCGACAAATTCGCTCAACCCGATGGCCGTTATCTCGGCCTGCCGGCCGGCACGCCCACCGGCGTCACCTTCGAGGGACCGGCCCTGAAGGGCGCCAAGGATATCGTGCTGCCGGGCCTGGACCACCGCGAGGTAGCGTTCCATCCCAAGGCCTTCGCGGCAATTTATGAATTCCTGCTCGGCAAGCCGCCGGCAAGCCTCGCGATCCAGGCCGAGGCCGCACCGGTACTGAACGGCAAGGTGAACGGCATGCCGGGCGGCACGCCGACCAATCTGCCGGTTGCCGGCGCCAAGGTGGAAATCTATGAGACCGATCCGGCGACCGGCCAGCGGCGCGGCCTGGTGCATAGCAAAACCACCGGCAGCGATGGCCTCTGGGGCCCCTTCACCGCCAAGCCGGACGCGACCTATGAATTCGTGGTCAGCGCGCCGGGCGAAGCGATCACCCATATCTACCGCACGCCCTTCCCGCGCTCATCCAACCTGGTGCATCTGCGCCCGGGCCGCCTGAGCGATGCCGACAAGGCGGCTGGCTCGTCGATCACGCTGACCCGGCCGCGTGGCTATTTCGGCCATGGCCGCGATGTCTTCACCATCGATGGCGCTGTGGCGCCGGGCGTGAGCGAAGGCGTGCCCGCACTATCCACCGGTACGCTGCGGCTGCCGGCGGCGGCGCCCCGCACCGTGCTGGTGCGCGGCAATGACGAAAACTTCGCGGTGCAGAGCTGGCCGACAGCCGAGAACCGCGTCGTCTTCGCCGAGATGCATTACTGAATAAAGTGATGCCCGGCTCACTGTAAGCGCGTGAGCGCCAAGGGGCGTTCATGGGCGCACAGGCCCGAAGGGCCGGGCATGACGAGGCTATCAACACTAGGCGTCACCCCCGGGCTTGACCCGGGGGGCTTGCGCCGCGTCACTTCTTCTGGAAGAAGCCAAAAATCTTCGCCACTTCCTCCATGGCCGCGGCATAGGCGCGCGCCTGGCTCATATCGGTAATGCGGCCGTAATTCTCGGCGATCATTTCTGGCGACACACTGCTGCCGGCACCGAAGAACACGCCTTCGCTTTCCACCACCTGCGCCTTGGCATAGAAGCCGGCGCCGGCGGAAACGATATCGCCGGTGGCATTGCAGGCTTCCGAGCAGAGATAGACCACGGCGGCGGTGATGTATTCCGGCTTGAGATGCGGCAGCAGGGCCGGCGGAAACAGGGCTTCGGTCATGCGCGTGGCGGCCACCGGCGCGATGGTGTTGACCAGGATGCCGTTCTTGGCACCTTCCTGCTTCAGCGCGTTCATCAGGCCGACCAGGCCGAGCTTGGCGGCGGCATAGTTGGTCTGGCCGAAATTGCCATAGAGCCCGGCAGCCGAAGTGGTCATGACGATGCGGCCGTAATTTTGCGCCTGCATCACCGGCCAGGCTGCCTTGGTGACATAGGCCGAGCCAAGCAGATGCACATCCACCACGGTATCGAAATCACCGAGTTCCATCTTGGCGAAGCTCTTGTCGCGCAGGATACCGGCATTGTTCACCAGCACATCGACGCGGTCCCAGGCATCCATGGCCGCCTGAACGATGCGTGCGGCACCTGCCGCATCGGAAACGCTGTCATGGTTCGCCACCGCTTCACCACCAGCGGCCTTGATCTCAGCCACCACTTGGTCCGCCGCCTTGGCCGAACCGCCGGTGCCATCCACCGCGCCGCCGAGATCGTTCACCACCACGCGGGCGCCGCGCGCAGCCAGCGCCAGCGCATGGCTGCGGCCCAAGCCCGAGCCGGCACCGGTGACAATGGCAACGCGCCCCTGGAAATCGATGGCCATCGGACTCTTCTCCCTTATCTTTTCTGATAGTCGAGCAGGAAATCGCAAATCTCGCGCACGGCGCCATCGCCACCCTTGGCTTGCGTGACATAGCGCGATGCCTGTTTCACTGCCGGCCGCGCATTGGCCACCGCAATCGGCAGGCCAACTTCGTGCAGCACGGTGAGGTCGTTGATGTCATCAGCCATATGCGCCACCTGGTGCAGACCGATGCCGAGATCAGCGCAGATCGTCCTGAGCACCGGCAGCTTGTCATGCACGCCCATATGGCAATGCTTGATGCGCAGCCGCTCGGCGCGGCGCGCGATGGCCGGCGTATTGCTCATGGTGATCAGGCAGACGGCGATGCCGGCCTTCTGCACCGCGACGATGCCGAAGCCATCCTGCACATGGTATTTGCGCGCCTCGCCGCCATCCTCGAAATAATACAGCCCGCCATCGGTGAGCGTGCCATCGAGATCGAGCGACAGCAGCTTGATCTGGGACAGCGAAGCAATCAGGGCAGCGTCCAGCGAAATGGAATCAGACATGAATAAGGGCACCCTCCGGCAAGGCGCCGATTATGCGCGAACCCTCACCGCGTGCCAGTGCTGCCGTCGCGGCAGACGGGCGGAAAATCGTATCGCCGGCGATTCTTATGTTGCCATAATGTTCTTTATGCGCTACCCTCTTAATCATATTGCCTCTTCATACTTCTCGCCTTTCGGAGCAGCGCCGATGCTGACCAGCCCGTTTCTCAAGCGCATCACCCTGCTGCCGGAGCGGATGCTTCCGGATCTCTTCCCATTCAGCCGGCTGAAATGGCTGAACGAAGACTTCGAGATCAGCCTGACTTCGCCCATCACCATCCTGGCCGGTGAGAATGGCAGCGGCAAATCCACCTTGCTGGAAGCCATTGCCCGCCTCGCCGGTTTTCCGGCCTATGGCGGCAGCCGGGATCACCAGTTGCTGTCAGGCGTCGGTTCCGATCCGCTGGCCCATGCCCTGCGTGCCTCCTGGCTGCCCAAGGTGACGCGGGGCTTCTTCTTCCGTGCCGAAAGCTTTTTCAATCTCGCCGACTATATCGACCGCGACGGTAATCCCGATGCCTGGGGCGGCCGCAATCTGCATGGGCAGAGCCATGGCGAATCCTTCCTCGCCACCTTCCGCCACCGCCTGAACAGCCAGGAGCGCGCCTTCTACATCCTGGACGAACCCGAGGCGGCTTTGTCGCCGCAGCGGCTGCGGCAGTTCATCCGTATCCTGGATGAATGGCAGACCTCGAGCCGCACCCAGGCCATCATCGCCACCCATTCGCCGATCATCATGGGGCTGCCCGGCGCCGACCTGCGGCTGATCAATGCCGAGGGCATCGCGCCCTGTCGCCTGCGCGATGTGCCGCATTTCCGCGAGTTGCAGGGCTATTTCGACGATCCCGACAGCTATTACGACGAAGCCATCAACACGCCGCTGCCCGATCTGCCCCCGGCCCTGCCGTTCGACCCGGATGACGAGCCTTACTGAACGCCATGCCGCTCTCCGCCCCTTTCTTGAAACGCCTGATCTTGCTGCCGGAACGGATCGACCGCGCGGCCTTCCCGTTCTCGCGTCTCTCCTGGCTCGAGGATGACTTCCAGCTCGGCTTCACGGCCCCCATCACGATTCTGGCAGGCGAGAATGGCAGCGGCAAATCGACACTCCTGGAAGCCATCGCCAGCCTTTGCGGTTTTTCCGCCTATGGCGGCAACCAGCATCACCGGCTGCTGCATGTCGGTGGCGCCAATCCGTTGCGCGACGCCTTGCGGGCCGCCTGGCTACCGAAGGTGACGCATGGCTTCTTCTTCCGCGCCGAAAGCTTCTTCAATCTGGCGAACTACATCGACGAGGAAGGCGACAAGGATTATTGGGGCGGCAAGAAGCTGCTGGATCAGAGTCATGGGGAATCTTTTCTCGCCACCTTCGAGAGCAAGTTCAAAAGCCGCAAGCCCAGCATCTATATCCTCGATGAGCCCGAGGCTGCGCTGTCGCCGCAACGCATGCGGCGTTTCCTGCGCCTGATGGACCGCTGGCAGAATGGCAGCCATGTGCAGGCGATCATCGCCACCCATTCGCCGATCATCATGGGTCTGCCCGGCGCCGACCTGCGACTGATCAATGACGAGGGCATCACGCCCTGCCGCCTGCGCGATGTGCCGCATTTCCATGAGATGCAGAATTATTTCGCCGATCCGGACAGCTATTACGACGACGCGATCAACGCGCCGCTGCCGGAGGATGACGAGGGTCAGAGCGAGAATTAGCCCCGCTTGGTCTTTTTCTTCGCCGACTTCTTGGGCTTCGGCGGGCCAGGATGGTCGACCCAGTCGACGATATGATGCTCCAGCGGCCCGGCCTTCAATTCCGAGATCGCCTTGCCGCGCACCGAGACACCGAGCTTATGCACCAGATCGCGGTCGCCGCTCTTGAGGTAATGCCACCAGGGCAGGTCCTTGCCGAGATGTACCCGGCGATAGCCGCAGGTGGCCGGCAGCCAGTCCATCTTCGCCACCACAGCCGGGGTCAGCTTGATGCAGTCCGGCACGATTTCCTTGCGCTTGGCGTAATTGGAGCAGGCGCCGGATTTGCAGTCGAGCAGACGGCAGGCGACATTGGTTGCCTCCAGCGTGCCTTCGTCCTCATCCTCGAGGCGATAGAGGCAGCATTTGCCGCAGCCGTCGCAGAGCGCCTCCCACTCGGCGGTGGTGAGCTGCTTCAGCGTCTTGCGGCGCCAGAAAGGCTTTTCTCCCGGCATCGCGCCTCAGGTGTTCCGATCATGCCTGGCGATGAAAGCGGTGACACGCGGCGCGATCTGCTCGCGCCAGCGGCGGCCGTTGAACACGCCGTAATGGCCCACGCTGGGCTGCAAATGGTGCTCGCGCTTTGCCTTCGGGATGCGGCCGCAGATGGTATGCGCCGCATGGGTCTGGCCGATGCCGGAAATATCGTCGAGTTCACCTTCCACGGTGAGCAGGGCGGTACGCTCGATGGCATTGGTATCGATGATCTGGCCGCGCCAGGGAAAACGGTGCAGCGGCAGCAGATGCTGCTGGAACACGCGCTGCACGGTTTCGAGGTAGTAATCCGCCGGCAGGTCCATCACCGAGAGATATTCGTCGTAGAAAGCCTTGTGCTGCTGCGCGCTGTCGCCATCGCCCTGGATCAGGTGGTGAAACAGCCGCACATGAGCGCCGACATGGCGGTCGATATTCATGCTCATGAAGCCGGAGAGCTGGATGAAGCCGGGATAGACGCGGCGCATGAAGCCCGGATAATTCACCGGCACGCGGTTGATCACCGAATGCTCGAACCATTCGATGGAGCGTTCCTGCGCCAAGGTGTTCGGCACCGTGGGGCTTAAGCGTGTGTCGATCGGGCCGCCCATCAGGGTCATGGAAGCGGGCACATTGGGATTGCGCGCCTGGCTCATCAGCGCCACCGCCGCCAGCACCGGCACGCTCGGCTGGCACACCCCCATCACATGGGTGTTGGGGCCGAGATGATGCAGAAAATGGATGATGTAGTCGATGTAATCATCGAGGCCGAAATCACCGTCGCGCAATGGCACCAGCCGGGCATCGCGCCAGTCGGTGATATAGACCTCATGATTCGGCAGCATCGCTTCCACAGTACCGCGCAGCAGCGTGGCGTAATGACCCGAGAGCGGCGCTACGATCAGCAGCTTGGGGTCCTTGCGCTGGGCGGTGCCCTCGCGCTCGAAATGCTTGAGCTGGCAGAATGGCAGGCGCAGCACCACGCGCTCGTTCACTGCGCGCTTGCGGCCGCCGACGGTGACAGGCTCAAAGCCGAATTTCGGCTTCGGATAGCGCCGTGTGACGCGCTCGAACACTTCCAGGCCGGCCGCCAGACCGCGCGCCGCCGGCATCATGTTCACCGGATGCGGCAGGTTCAGCAGGCTAGCCTGTGCTTCGGCCATGAGACGCATCGGCGCCATGGCAGCATGCTGCCATTCGTGTAGTTGATAGAGCATCGGGTCCCACCCCTTATGTCGCGGCGAAAACCGCAGCCATGGCGGAATCATGACAAGAAACCGCCACGAGGGATAGTGTTATTTTGCAGTGCAAAAATATACTTTCGGCGGCCTTGACCTGGTCCACCAAGGCAATGTTCAGAGCGCCGCCTTGACTCGCTTCACGATATCTTCCGGCGTGGCGTTGTGGCGGAAATGCGCCAGATATTTGCCGTCCCGGTTCATCAGGTAGAGGAAGCCGGAATGATCCATGGAATAGTCCAGGCTGGAATTTTGCAGCTTCACTTTCTGATAGTAGACGCGGTAGGCCTTCGCTGCTGCGGCAATCTGCTCCGGCGTGCCGGTGAGGCCGATCATGGATTCGTGGAAGGCCTGCACATATTCCTTCATCACCGGCGGCGTATCGCGTTCCGGGTCCACGGTGATCAGGATCGGCACCACGTCCTTTGCCGCAGCTCCCATCTCGTCCAGCGCGATAGCGACCGTCTGCAACGCCGTGGGGCAGATATCGGGGCAGGAGGTGAAGCCGAAATAGATCAGTTGCAGCTTGCCGCGGAAATCCTTGTCGGTGACGGCGCGGCCATTCTGGTCGGTGAGCGCGTAAGGGCCGCCGATGCTGACCTCGCCGACGCCGGCACTGTCCTGCTTGCCGCCATCCAGCCAATGCACGACATAGAAGCCGGCAAAGACCACGATGGCCGCAACAGCAGCAATCGCCAGGCCGCGGACCAGGCCACGCAGAGCGGAATTCATGATGCCTTGCCTCCCATGGCAGTCGCCCCCATGGCAAGGGCCATGGCGTCGATCACCTTGGCCAGGTCGATGTCGCGGCGGCTTATGCCGCCGGCATCATGGGTCGAGAGCGTGATATCGACGCGGTTCCAGACATTGAACCATTCGGGATGATGGTCCGCCTTTTCGGCTGCCAGCGCGACGCAGGCCATGAAGCCGAAGGCGGCATTGAAGTCGGCGAAGCGCAAGGAGCGCTGAATGGCATCGCGCCCCTCGACCAGCGACCAATGCGGCAAGGCCGCCAGCGCCGCTGTGCGCTCTTCCTGATTCAGCTTGGCAATCGCCATGGCCGCCTCCTCCGCTTGCTGCCCGCGGCTATACAAACCGCGCCAGCTCAATAAAATATACAAACTGTACTGGGGCGACTACCTATCGTGGACCACGCCCCGCCGCAACCACCCTGGGACAACACGCCGCATGGGCTCTGCTTCACATATCGGTGCGGACAAGTTGCCGCCAAGTCTGGATGATCTGGCCGCACTCGCGGAAGCTGAACGCTCGCGGCTGATGCCGGCTTTGGGCCGTTTTCTCGATGGCGTACCAATCCGCGTCGAGGAATTCCCCGATGAGGATGTGCAGACCACGATGGGGCTGGAAAGCCCGTTCGACCTGCTCGGGCTCTACCAGGGCGGCAGCATTACCGCCGAAGAAGCCGGCTTCACCGGCACCATGCCGGCGATGATCTTCCTCTACCGCCGGCCCTTGCTGGATTACTGGTGCGAGAATGCCGAGCCTTTGGGCCGGCTGGTGCGCCATGTGCTGATCCATGAGATCGGCCATCATTTCGGCCTGTCCGACGAGGATATGGAACGCATCGAAGCGGCGACGGATTAGCCGAGCACCAAAGTTACTCTAATGGCAGCGTCACCGTGACGCGGGTGCCCTGGCCCGGCCGGCTGTCGATCACCAGGCTGCCGCCATGCAGATCGGTGAAGCGCTGTGCCAGCGGCAGGCCGAGGCCGGTACCGCGCGTCGCTTCAGCGGTGTGGCCGCTGGCCTGACCGAACGGCACCACGGCGCGCGCCACCTGCTGCACGTCCATGCCGGGCCCGGCATCGGCGATAATGAAGGCGATGGCCTGCGGCAGAATTTCCGCCGCGAATGTCACCTCGCCACCGGCAGGTGAGAATTTCACCGCGTTCGAGAGCAGGTTGACCAGGATCTGCTTCAGCGCCCGCTCATCCGCCTGCAGCGACGGCAGTGAAGGCGGCACTATCAACTTCAGCTTCACCTGCCGCTTGTGGGAGAGGCCGGAAACCAGCAGGCTGGCGGCGCGCATCGCGGCGGCGATGTCGATTTCCTCGCGGTGCAGTTCGAACTGCCCGGCCTCGACCTTGGAAAGATCCAGGACGTCGTTGATCAACGACAGCAGGTGCTGGCCGCTTTCGTGAATATGGCGGGCGTATTCGCGGTACTTGTCGCCGCCGAGCGGGCCATAGACCTCGCCTTCCAGCACCTGGCCGAAGCCGATCACCGCGTTCAGCGGCGTGCGCAATTCATGGCTCATATGGGCAATGAAATCCGACTTGGCCCGCGAGGCATGCTCAGCATGCTGCCGCGCCATCGCCGCCTGCTGCAGGGCCTGCTGCAGCCGCGTCGCCTGGGCGCGCAGGTCGCCGGCGGCGGCATGGGTGATGCGGCGGTGATGCGCGATGGCGTAATTCGAGAAACTGCCGACGATGACGGCGGCGAAGAGGTAGAACTGCATCACCACGAAAGCGCCGAACTCGCCGGGCATGATCCATTCCCGCAGCCAGACGGCGTCGTAGATGCAGACCAGCGGCACCGCCACCCAGGCAATTTCCGGCAGCGTCAGGCGCAGCAGCACGAACAATGCCACCACCACCAGCAGGATGCCGGGAACATAGAAGCCGCGCAGCGGCTCGTCTGCCAAACCAACCAGCAGGCCAAAGCCCAGGGCAATGGCGAAGGCAGCGGCCTGGGAATGGCGCGTCGCCCAGTCCGGCCGACGCAAGGCCGGATGCCAGGTGAGCAGCAGGAGCAGGGCGAAGCTGGCGCAGATCAGCGCCCGGGCAACCAGCAACCGGCTGCGACCATCGGCGCCAAAAAGCAGGTCGACGGCGGCGAACAGGCCGAACAGCGCCAATGCCAGCAGCAGCGCGATCCGGGCAAAAAACAGGGTGGCATCAAGATCGGCCCAGCGATAGGCCGCTTCTTCGCCGGGATCGGCGAAACACGCATCATACCAGCGCAAACGCGCCCTACCCGCCTCGGTCATCCCGATCCATCACCCCGTCACCCCGCGGCAGTGTCGCCTGAAAAGCGGCGGCGGCGCAACACAACAGCGTGGTGTCAGCCGAGCAGTTCCTGCACGTAGGCCGGGACAATCTCGGAAGCCGCGCCATAGCGTTTCTCGGCAAAGTGCGAGTAGCCCTCCGATGGCTCAAGATTGAGTTCCACCGTATGGGCGCGGCGGCGGCGGGCCTCGGCAACGAAGCCGGCGGCTGGATAGACATTGCCCGACGTCCCGATGGAAACGAACAGGTCGCAGCCATTCAGCGCCTGTTCGATACGGTCCATGTAGAACGGCATCTCGCCGAACCACACCACATGCGGCCGCATGTAGCCCGGTGTGGCACAGGCCGGACAGGCACTGGAGAGATCGATATCCTCGCGGCAGGGCAACACGTTGCCGCAGCTTTCGCAGCGGATCTTCAGCAACTCGCCATGCATGTGCAGCAGCTTGGCCGAGCCGGCACGCTCATGCAGGTCGTCGACATTCTGCGTCACCAGCAGGAAGTCGCCGGGCCAGGCCCGTTCCAGCGCCGCGAGAGCAGCATGGGCCGGGTTGGGCACGGCCTCGATCAGATTGCGGCGGCGGGCATTGTAGAAATCATGCACCAGGGCCGGATTGCGCTCGAAGCCTTCCGGCGTCGCCACATCGCGCAGGTCATACTTGGTCCATAGCCCATCCTTGTCGCGGAAGGTGCCAAGCCCTGACTCGGCGGAAATGCCGGCGCCGGTAAGAATGACCAGCGAACGGTATTTAGTCGCCAAAGCCGTAGCTCAGAGCTGGTTGCAGATGGCGCCGCTCCTGTTCCCAGGATTCACGTTCGCGCGCCGCTTCGGCCCGCTCCCAATCCTCGGCCTCGTCGGCGATCCAGCCATGGTCATCGTCGCCATCCAGGCGATAGATCCGCTCCGGCGTGTAGATGGCGCCGCCATGGGAGAGGAAACTGGAATAGAGCACGAAGCGGTCGCAGGTGAAGCAGGGCGGTGAGACCAGCGCATGATGGGCCAGGTATGCGCCAAGACGATCCACAGGCGGCTGATTCAGCCGCGCCAAGGTGACATGCGGCGTGAATTTGCGCCGGTCCGGCTCCAGGCCCAGCCGCGCCATGGCGCCATCCACCTTCTCATGCAGCCGTTCCAATCCCTGGCTCGGCCGTACACCGGCCCACAGGCTGCGCGCCGCGCGCTTGTCGCCGAACGTGCCCACCCCATGCAGGGCAACCTCGAAGCTCGGCATCTGGATGCCGCTGAGGGCCTCCGCGACATGGCGGGCGGTGCGGCCATCCACTTCGCCGATGAAGCGTAAGGTGATGTGGAACTGGGCGGGATTGACCCAACGTGCTCCGGGCAGGCCGGAGCAGAGTTCGCGCAAGGCCAGGGACGTGGCCTCGGGCATGCTTAAGGCGACAAACAGGCGGACCATGGGCGTGTACTCCTCGTCACGCTGGCCTGGCCGCAATGGGCGGCGATATCAGGCAGCAGGATTGGGTTGGTCGCGGTGAATCGCGTCGATGCCGTCCAGCACCTCCTTAGGCAGGTTGACGTTAAGGGAGTCGATATCGGCCTTGAGCTGTTCCAGGCTGGTGGCGCCGATGATATTCGCGGTGACGAAAGGCCGCGTGTTGACATAAGCCAGCGCCATCTGCGCCGGATCGAGGCCATGCTGGCGCGCCAGCGCCACATAGCGCCCGACAGTGCGGTCAACCTGCGGGTTGGAATAGCGCGTGAAGCGCGTGAACAAGGTCAGCCGGGCGCCGGCCGGGCGCGCGCCATCAAGATACTTGCCACTGAGCACGCCCATGCCGAGCGGCGAATAGGCCAGCAGGCCGACCTGCTCCTTGTGCGCCACTTCGGAGAGCGAGCCTTCATAGGCGCGGTTCAGCAGATTGTAGGGATTCTGGATCGAGGCCAGGCGCGGACCCGGCGAGCCAAGGTGGCGCATGACACCCCAGGCGGTTTCGTTCGAGACGCCGAAATGCCGGATCTTGCCAGCCTTCACCAGCGCCGCCATGGCATCGACGGTTTCCTCGATCGCCACCGACTCTTCGTCGTTCCAAGGATATTCGGCACGGCCGAAATTCGTCGTCAGGCGATCCGGCCAGTGGGTCTGGTAGAGATCGATATAGTCGGTCTGCAGCCGCTTCAGGCTTTTGTCCACCGCCTCGAAAATTTGCCCGCGGCTTAAATTTGGCGGCAAGCCATCATCGCGCAGCCAGGTGAAATCGCCGCGCGGCCCGCCGCCACGGCCGGCCACCTTGGTGGCGAGAATCACCTTGTCGCGGTTTTGGCGGGCCTTCAGCCAGGTGCCGATATAGCTTTCGGTGCGCCCCTGGGTCTCGGCCCTGGGCGGCACCGGATACATTTCGGCGGCGTCGAGGAAATTGATGCCGCGCTCCCAGGCATAATCAAGCTGGGCATGGGCTTCCGCTTCGGTGTTCTGCTGGCCCCAGGTCATGGTGCCGAGACAGATCAGGCTCACCTGCAAATCGGTGCGACCGAGGCGACGAAACTCCATAACGGCAATCCTTCAGGCAACAAGCGTAACAGCGACATATTGTAGGTTGGCCACCCCATCGACAACAACTAATTGCGTTTGAAGCAATTTTCCCTGTCCGAAGATAACAGTTTGCCGATGCCGTCCACTTTCGGACTCGTTTTGATTCCCGCGCCCATATCGCTGGCCAGCCAAAATGTCCTGGTCGGGTGATTCGCACTGCAGGCTGCATGAGCTAAGCCGGGTACAAGCTCCGCACGCATCTTTGCAGGCCGAAATATTCGTGAAATGAAAGGGATAACAGCAAAAAAGCAGGCTATCTCCTCCACGCCATCACCCGTTAGAATCGAACCAAGGCGCAAAGCATTTGCGCCCCTGACAGATTGAGGCAAGGCGGGGAATGCCGATGAAAAACCTTTCGATCCGCACCATTCTTGGCGTGATCATAGGCGTGCTTGGGCTGCTGCTGGTGGCGGTCAGCGTCAAGTCGCTGCAGGAGGCCCTGGAGCGTAGCCAGGCGGCACAGCGCGTCGCGGCCCTGGCGCCGATCAGCCAAAGTTTCTTCCTCTCGCTGCAGCAGCATCGCCTGGAGCGCGGCAACGTCATCATCGCCATGCGCAGCAAGGACCCGGCCGAGGATACCGCGCGCAAGAATGTCGTCGACTACGGCGCCATGGCCAAGAAGGGCTTCCAGGATGGCTATGCCGGCTTCAGCGCCCTGGCGGCGTCACTGCCCGGCTCGGGCCCAATCCTGACCAGGCTGAAGGAAAGCCATGATGCAGTGGATGCGCTGCGGCCGAAGGCGCAGGCGGCGATGGCCGCTGCGGAAGCGCAACGCGACGCCCAAGCGATACGCGACTGGCCGCGCGTGACTCAGGCCTATCTCGATGCCGTGGAAGCCGCTTCCGATTATCTCGAAGCCTCCCTCAAGATGGTCGACCCGATGGTGGACCAATTGCTGATGGTGAAGCGCACCGCCTGGGTAGCGCGCAACTATGCCGGTTCGATGGTGCTGCGCCTGCTGGGTTCGATGACCGGCGGCCAGCCATGGACCGCCACTGATATCGCCGCCCATGCCGAGGATTTCGGCCGGCTGCTCACTGCCTGGAGCATCATCACGGAAGCCGCCGCGCGCAACGACACGCCGCCCGCCGTGGCGGAAGCCGCCAACAAGACCCGCGCCGTGTTCCAGGGCCCGATGGCCGATGAACGCCAGAAGGTGGTGATGGCGCTCGCCACCGGCCAGAAGCCCGATATCCCGCAGGCGGAATTTCAGCCGCGCCAGGTGGAAGGCCTCAGCCTGATCAACGAAATCGCCAACCAGGCGCTTGAGCAACTGATCCTGCGGGCCGAGGATCAAAAGGAACTGGCACAACGCCGCCTGATCATCAGCGGCGTGTTGCTGGCGCTGGCTGTGGCGGTGACGGCTATCGGCTTCCTGATCGTGCAATGGCGCGTCAGCGGCCCGATCAGCGGCATGACCGAGGCGATGCAGCGGCTGGCCGAACGCGACCTCGACACCACCATTCCCTTCGTCGAGCGTGGTGCCGAGATCGGCCGCATGGCCAAGGCGCTGCAGGTATTCAAGGACAACATGGTGGCGCGCGAACAGGCCGAAGCCGATATCGCCCGCCAGCGCGAGGAAACCGAGCGCCGCCGCCAGGAACTCGAGGCCAGCGAGAAGGCCGCTGGCGAGGAAATCGCCACGCTGGTCAACCAGGTCGGCCAGGGCGACCTCTCGGGCCGCATCAGCGAGAGTGGCAAGAGCGGCTTCTTCCTTTCGACCAGCCAGGAACTGAACCGCCTGGTGGTGACGTTGCAGACCATGAGCGAGGAACTCGCCTCTACCATGGGCGCCATGGCCGATGGCGACCTGCGGCCCCGCGTGAAGGGCGACTATCGCGGGGTGTTCGGCGAGATCAAGCACGGCGTCAACAGCATGGCCGACCAGATGCGCGATTTCGCCGGCCGCCTGACCATGACGGCGCAATCAGTGCGCACCGCCTCCGACGAAATCTCCACTGGCAGCCAGGATCTGGCGCAGCGCACCGAATCCCAGGCCGCCAGCATTGAGGAGACGGCGGCATCGATGCACGAAATCACCACCACGGTGAAGCAGAATGCCGACAATGCCCAGGCGGCCAACCAGCTCGCCACCACGGCACGCGACACCGCCGAAACCGGCGGCAAGGTGGTGAACGACGCGGTATCGGCGGTGACGCAGATCGAGGAAAGCGCGCGCAAGATTTCCGACATTGTCGGCCTGATCGACGAAATCGCCTTCCAGACCAACCTGCTGGCACTGAATGCCAGCGTGGAAGCCGCCCGTGCTGGCGAAGCCGGCAAGGGCTTCGCGGTGGTGGCGCAGGAAGTCCGCGCGCTGGCGCAGCGCTCGGCCAATGCCTCCAAGGACATCAAGGCGCTGATCCAGGCCTCTAACGCACAGGTGAAAACCGGCGCCAACCTGGTCAATCAGACCGGCAAGTCGCTTACCGATATCGTGTCGGCGATCAAGAAGGTGTCGGATATCGTCGCCGAGATCGCTGCGGCGAGCCGCGAGCAGGCCACGGGTCTTGAGCAGATCAACACCGCCGTCGGCAGCATGGACGAGATGACCCAGCGCAATGCCGCCCTGGTGGAGGAAACCACGGCGGCGGCGCAGTCGCTGGCCGGACAGGCCCGCGAACTGGCGCAACTGGTCGGCTTCTTCAAGCTGGATGAAACGACTGCCACAGCGCCGGTGTCGGCAGCAGCACCTGTGATGGCGAAGCCCATGGCTCCCGCCGCGCCCAAACTGGCACCGATTGCCGCCAAGCCGGCGGCAAAGCCGATCCCGCCGAAGCCGGCAGCGCCCATCGCAAAGCCGGCCGCAGCGCCGAAGCCTGTCCCCAAGGCTGCGGATGACGACGACTGGCAGGAATTCTAAGGATCTAACAATCGTCATGGCCCGCGCAGGCGGGCCATCCACGAGTTTGTTTTAAATATCCAGAAAATGGTAACTCTTGGATGCCCTGCCTTCGCAGGGCATGACGCTGTAGGTTAGCTCAGCCCTTCAGCCACGCTGTCACCGACGGCAGCATGCGCTTCACCATCTCGGCAACACCGGCGCGGTTAGGGTGCATGCCGTCATCCAACGTCAGGTCGCGCCGGGTGGCGACGCCATCGAGAAAGAACGGATAGAGCGGCAGCTTGTATTTCTCGGCCAAGGCCGGATACAGCGCATTGAAGCGGCGGCCGTAATCCTCGCCGAGATTGGGCGCCGCCAGCATGCCGACCAGCATCACCTTGACGCCAGCAGATTGCAGCTTGGTAACAATCTTCTCGATATTGGCCTGGGCATTCTCCGGGCTCAGGCCCCGCAGCATGTCGTTGGCGCCGAGCGCCACCAGGGCATGGGTCGGCTTGTCCGCCAGCGACCAATCGAGCCGCGACAGCGCACCAGCCGAGGTATCACCGGAAACCCCGGCATTGATTGCGGTGACATTCAGGCCCGCCTCGCGCAACGCCTTTTCAAGCTGTGCCGGAAAAGCCGCATCGGCGGGCAGATTGTAACCGGCGGTGAGGCTGTCGCCGAGCGCCAGCAGGCGCACGGCCTGTGCTTGGCCCCAGGCGGCGGAGAACGGCGATAACGTAATGGTGAGCAGGATCACAAACAGCCGCGCCAAATATTGGCGCTGGCGCAGGAGCCTCCCATATAGTCCGTGCAAAGGAACCATGACGCGCATGACAGCTTCTTCCGCCTCCGAATCCGCTTCGCAATCCATTTCCCTAGCCGGCGCCATCGTGACGCTGGCCGATGTGAAGCTCACTCTCACCAGCACGGCCGGCCCGGTCAACATCCTGCGCGGCATTGATCTCAGTGTGGCGCCGGGCGAACGGATTGGCATTGTCGGCCCCTCGGGTTCCGGCAAATCCACCCTGCTGGCGGTGCTGGGCGGCCTGGAAGGCGTCAGCAGCGGCCAAGTGCGCGTTGCCGGCGCCGATCTCAACAAGCTTAAAGAGGACGAACTGGCGCTGTGGCGCCGCCAGCGTATCGGCATCGTGTTTCAGGCCTTCAACCTGATCCCGACCATGACGGCGCTGGAAAACGTGATGGTGCCGATGGAACTCGCCGGCGCGGCGGATGCGGAGGCACGAGCCAAGGCCGCGCTGGCACAGGTTGGGCTGGCAGAGCGCGAAACCCATTACCCGGCGCAGCTTTCCGGCGGCGAACAACAGCGCGTGGCTTTGGCCCGCGCCGTGGCGCCGAAGCCGGCCCTGCTGCTGGCCGACGAGCCGACCGGCAATCTCGATGGCAGCACTGGCCAGACGATAATTGACCTGTTGTTTGGCGAGGCCGCCCGGCTGAATTCGACACTGATCCTGATCACCCACGATCAGGCACTCGCCGAACGCTGTGACCGCGTGGTGCGCATCGAGGATGGCCGGATCAGGAGTATCGAGCCTGGCAAGGCCGTGCTGGCCCAGGCAGCAGATTGATGCTGTCACTCAAACTTTCCTGGCGCGAGCTGCGCGGCGGCCTGCTCGGCTTCCGCCTGTTCGTCGCTTGCCTCGCGCTCGGCGTTGCCTCCATCGCCGGCATTGGTTCGCTCAGTTCCGCCATCGTCGCCGGACTTGAGCGCGATGGCCGCCTGCTGCTGGGCGGCGATATCGAATTCCGCCTCATCCACCGCGAGGCCGAACCGCGCGAACGTGCTTTCCTCGATTCCCAGGGCCGCGTCTCCGAAACCGTGCAGATGCGTGCCATGGCGCACCGCAGCCAGGGCGATGGCAGCACGCTGGTCGAATTGAAAGCCGTCGATGCTGCCTATCCGCTGGTCGGCCAGGTGGCAATGCAGCCGGCGCTGCCGCTGGCAGACGTGCTGCGCCGGGATGGCAATGTATTCGGCGCCGCCGTGGATGAAGCGACACTGGTGCGGCTGGAAGCACAGCTTGGCGATGTGATCCGCATCGGCCAGGCGCAATTCAAGCTCAACGCCGTGATCGAGCGCGAACCGGACCGCGCCACTGAGGGCCTGACGCTGGGCCCGCGCGTGCTAGCGAGCCGCGCCGCGCTGGATGCCAGCGGCCTGGTGCAGCCCGGCAGTTTAAGCTATTTCCACTACCGCGTTTCTTACTTCCCCGACATCGAGCCGGAAAGCGTGACCGCGCGTGCCAAGGCGGAATTCGCCGAAAGCGGCTGGCGCATCCGCGACTGGCGCGGCGGCAATCCCGGCCTGCGCCGCTTCCTCGACCGCGCTGGCCTGTTCCTGGTGCTGGTCGGCCTCACCGCCCTGCTGATCGGCGGCGTCGGCGTTGCCAATGCCGTGCATGCCCATATGCAGGCCAAAACCGGCACCATCGCCACGCTCAAATCGCTCGGCGCCACCACCGGGCTGATCTTCCGCGTCTATCTGTGGCAGACATTCCTGCTCGCCGGCATCGGCATCATCATCGGCGTCAGCCTCGGCGCCTTCCTGCCGCTGCTGGCCGCCAACGCGCTGAACACCGCCCTGCCGGTGCCGCTCGCCACCAGCCTCTACTGGCAGCCGCTGGCCGTCGCCGGGCTCTATGGCCTGCTGGTGGCGCTGGCTTTTGCGCTGTGGCCCTTGGCGCGCGCCGCCGATATCCGCCCCGCCGCGCTCTACCGTGACCTCGTCGCGCCCGGCCTCAACCTGCCGCGCTGGCCCTACCTGCTCGGCACGGCTTTGCTTTTCGCCGCCTTGGCGGCGCTGGCGATCTTCTCCGCCGAAGTGCCGCGCTTCGCCGCCTATTTCGTGGCCGGCGCGGCGGTCAGTTTCCTGTTCTTCCGCCTGCTTGCCTGGGGCCTGGGCAAGGTGGCGGCACGCATCACCCTGCCGGCCAATCGCGGTCGCTGGAGCGCCCGGCTGCGCTTGGCGCTCGCCGCCCTGCATCGCCCGGGTTCCGCCACCGCCAGCCTGATGCTGTCGCTCGGCGTGGCGCTGACCTTGCTCGTCACCATGGCGCAGGTGGAAGGCAACCTGCATGCGCAGGTGACCGAGCGCCTGCCCGACGAAGCACCGGCGTTTTTCTTTGTCGATATCCAGCCGGACCAGATCGACGCCTTCAAGCAGCTTGTTGCGGCCACACCGGGCACCGGCGCGGTGCAGACAGTGCCGAACCTGCGTGGCCGCATCACCCGCGTCGGTGCCCTGGCGCCGGAACAGGTGGCGGTGGATCCAGAACAGCGCTGGGTGCTGCAGGGCGACCGCGGCCTGACCTATGCGCGCGAATTACCGGAAGGCTCGACGCTGGTCGCCGGCGAATGGTGGCCGAAGGATTATGACGGCCCGCCGCTGATCTCGCTGGAGGAAGCCGTCGCCAAGGGACTGGGCCTGCGCCTCGGCGACAGCCTGACGGTGAATATCCTGGGCCGCGACATTGAGGCGAAGATCGCGAATATCCGACGGCTCGACTGGAGCAGCCTTGGCATCAATTTCGTCATCGTGTTCTCGCCCGGCCTGCTGGAGCGCGCGCCGCATACCCATCTCGCCACTGTGAAGGCGACGCCGGAGGGCGAGAATGCGCTGTTCCGCGCCGTCACCAGGCAGATGCCCGGCATCTCGGTGATCCGCATGAAGGATGTGCTGACCGAGGTTAACAACCTTGTCACCAAGCTCGGCTCGGCGGTGCGCGGCGCCGCCATCGTCACGCTGATTTCCGGCCTGCTGGTGCTGGCCGGCGCGCTGGCCGCCGAGCATCGCCGCCGGCTGCGCGAAGGCGCGATCCTGAAGGCGCTGGGCGCCACGCGCAGCGATATCCTGGCGGCGCATCTGCTGGAATATGCCGCCGTCGGCCTGGTCGGTGCGGCCCTCGCCTATGGCCTCGGCCTCGCCGCCTCCTGGGGCATCGTGGCGCGGATCATGAGTTCCGGCTATACGCCGCTGGCCGGCACCGCTGCCTTCACCGCGCTCGGCGGCCTCGGCGTCGCCCTGCTGCTCGGCCTCGGCGGTGCCTGGGCAACGCTGAACGCCAAGCCAGCACCCCTGCTCAGGCAAGCCTAGTCAGTCCCGGCCGGATCAGTCTTCCTCCCGCACCAGCACGGCGCGGGCGACGAAGCCGCCGGTCATCAGCAGCGCGATCATGCCGGTCATCGGCAGGGCCGTGCCGTTATGCAGCGCGCCGACCAGGGCGGAGGAAATGCCGCCGCAGCCGAACTGGATGATGCCCATGAGCGCCGCCGCCGTGCCGGCACGGGGCCCGAGCACACCGGCCATGGCCGACGCGCCGGCATTCGGCATCACCATGCCCATCGGCGCGATGGTGCAGATCACGCCGGGGATCAGGAAACCGAGACCGAGGCCGGCATAGGCGCCGGCGAACAGCACGATGCCGCAGAATGCGGCCACCGCGCCGGCCACTTTCAGCACCTCGGCGGCGCTGAAATGGCGCAGCAGCACGCGGTTAAGCTGCGACAGGCCGATCAGGCCGAAGGCACCGCCGCCGAACACCCAGGCATAATGATGCGGCTGCAGGCCATGCAGGTCGATGAACACGTATGGCGAGCCGGCGATATAGGCGAACATGCCACCCGATGGCAAAGCCGAGGCCAGCGTGTAGCCCATGAAGCGGCGGTCGCGGAAAAAGCCGGCATAGGCCTTGAGCGTACCAATCAAGGAGAGTGGCTGATACGGGCCGCGATGGCTTTCCGGCAGCAGCCACATGGCAGCCCCAAGCACCACCAGGCCGATGGCGCCGAGGAAGCCGAAGATCGAGGGCCAGCCGAACCAGATCAGCATGTAACCGCCGAGCAAGGGCGCCAGGATCGGCGCCACGCCCAGTACCAGCATCAGCAGCGAGAAGACGCGGGCCATCTCCTGCGGCGGATAGAGGTCGCGCACCATGGCGCGGCCGATCACCAGGCCGCCGCAGCAGCCCAAGGCCTGCACGAAGCGCAGCACGATCAGGGTTTCGACATCGCGGGCGAAGGCACAGGCGACGGAAGCAACGATGAACACCGCGCTGGCGATATAGAGTGGCTTCAGCCGGCCGAACCGGTCGGAGAGCGGGCCGATCAGCAACTGCCCCAGCGCCAGGCCGAGGAAGAAGGCAGAGAGGGTCAGCTCGATGCGGCCATGGGCGGCGGCGAATTCACGGCCCAGGGCCGGCAGGGCCGGCAAATACATGTCGACGCCCAGCGGCGTGAAGGCCGTGAGGGCGCCGAGAATCAGGGTCAGGCGCGCTAGCGAAACCCGGGTTCCCGGGGCGGCGGGCGGGGAAGAGGCGGTCATGGGAGGCTCCGGCGCCGGTTGATCAGGCGCTCTTGCATCTTCAAATACACCGATTTCCCTTTGAAATGAACGGTTTTAGTGGGAGAATCGCCATTCCTGGGAGGCTGCGATGGGGGCTTGAAATTGCAGCGCAAATCCCCAAGTATCGGGATGACATAAACGGCGCATAAACGCCGTTCCATCAACGGAGGCTACTCACATGTCCACGCCCTTCAACCAGACGCGCTACGGCTACTCGGCCGGCACGTTGGACCGCGCGACCATCGACCAGGCGCTGCGCTCCTACATGCTTCGTGTCTATAACCTGATGGGTTCGGGCCTGGCGCTGTCAGGCATCCTCGCCATCGCGGTGTCGCAGAGCCCGGCCATCATGCAGACGCTGTATGGCACCGGCCTCGGCATGCTGGTGTCGTTCGTGCCGCTCGGCCTGCTGCTGATCATGACCTTCGCCGCCAACAAGCTCTCGGCCACCGCCGTGCAGGCGCTGTACTGGGCCTTCACCGCCACCATGGGCGTGTCGCTGGCCGGCATTTTCATGGTCTATACCGGCGGCTCGATCGCGCGCATCTTCCTGATCACCGCGTCGATGTTCGGTGCCATGAGCCTGTGGGGCTACACCACCAAACGTGACCTCACCGGCATGGGCTCGTTCCTGTTTATGGGTGTGATCGGCCTGCTGATCGCCGGCATCGTGAACATCTTCCTGGGTTCGAGCGTGCTGCAGATGGCGATCTCGGCGATCACCGTGCTGGTGTTCACCGGCCTGACCGCCTATGACACCCAGCGCATCAAGAGCGACTTCTATGAAGGCGATCCGGCCGATATCCAGACCAAGCAGGCGATCTTCGGCGCCGTCTCGCTCTACGTGAACTTCCTCAACATCTTCCTGGCCCTGCTGAACCTGTTCGGCCAGAAGAACGAGTGACCAGAGTAAATAGAGACTCGGCAGGGCTTAAGCCCTCGCCCAGAAACCCCGGCGGGAAACCGCCGGGGTTTTTTGTTACCCATGCTTCATATCCGGCTCACTGCTTCTCGATCTGGCGGAAGTCGAGCTGGCGATGGAACCAGTAGGTATAGCCCTTGATATTCTTCTGCATGCCGACATCGAGCATCTGCTGGTACAGCGGCACGCGCGGCACCTCGACCATCGCCATCTTGATGAAGCCCATCAGTTGCTCGCGATATTTCGCCGGGTCTTCCTCATAGCGTGAGGCATCGATCAGGGCATCCATCGCCTTGCTCTGATAGGACATGGTGTTGAATACGGCATTCTGGCCGTGATAGCCCCAGAAGAAGAAATAGTCGGGGAAATTCAGCCAGCCGCCGAAGCTGGCGAGGTGCAACGACCGGTTCTTCTGCAGCATGGCGTTGCGGAAACTGCCGCTCGGGATCTTCTCGATCGCCACCTTGATACCGATCTTGGCCAGCGATTCCTGCAACAGCACCGCCGTCGGCTCGTCCGCCGTCGCCTCGCCCAAGTCAAAGGAAATAGTGGTTTCGAAGCCATCGGGGTAACCGGCCTCGGCCAGCAGCTTCTTCGCTTTCTCAAGATTGGTGTCATAGGGGAAAGGCTGCGGCCAGGAAGCATCGGCTGGCGCGCTGGCTGGCGCACCATGCATCATGCGGCCCCGGCCGTAGATCGCCGATTTGCTGATCTGCTCGAATGGCACGGCATAAGCGATGGCCTGGCGCACGCGCACATCGTCAAACGGCTTCTGTGTGGTGATCATGCCGAGATACTTCAGTGAATTCTCGATCGGCACGCCCACCACCAGGTATTTGCCCGAACCCTTCTCGGCGAAAATCTCCGCCGCGTCGCGCTGCGGCGTATCCAGCGACATATCGGCGTCGCCGCGTTCCATCAGGGCGCGGCGGTTACCGGCCTGCGGCACCTCGCGCAGGATGACGCGCTTCATCTTGGGGAGCGTGCCGCTCTTCCAGTCATCAAAACGCGTGAAGCTGATTTCCTGGCCCGGCGTCCATTTCTCCAGCTTATAGGCGCCGCCGCCGGCATCATTGGTCTTCATCCAGTCCATCGCCCACGGGTCCTTCTCCGTGGCGTTCTTCTTGGCCAGCTTGGAATTGTAGATCGCAGGCACCACCACGGCCATGTCAGGCAGAGCCAGCTTGTCGCGCTTCGGCAGGTCGACGCGGAAGGTGTAATCGTCCACCACCACGAACTGCTCCGGCTTGGTCAACGAGCCGGCGGCCATCTGGAAAGTGGGGAAGCCGCCGACAGAGACGGCACGGTCGTAGGACCACTTCACGTCATGCGCCGTCACCGGCTCACCGTCGTGGAATTTCGCGTTGCGGCGGATCTTGAAGGTAAAGCTCTTGCCGTCGGGCGAGACCGTGTAGCTCTCGGCCAGCTCCGGCACGATCTTGCTGTAATCGTACATCTGGGTGCCATCCGGCAGCGTCTTGATGCCGAAGGAGACCAGGCGGTCGTAGAGATTCCAGGCCGCCAGGGAAGAGCGGCTGCTGGTGCCAAGGCCATGCATGTCGAGGCTATTCATGCCGGCCTCCACCACCACCAGCAGGGTTTCCTGCCGCGACTGGGCGACGGCCTGTCCTGTCGCCGCGGTTAGAATGAAGCAGGCCGCCGCCATGGCCATGGCCTGGGATTTCATACGCAACATTGGAACCTCCTTGCTGTGGATTTGCCGTTTATTCGAGCCACTTCGCCCCAAGGAATGCCCAGATTCTGGCCTCCCCGAGGCATTTGGGCGTTGCCCCGCCCAAATAAGTAAGTAATTGATTACTTACTTGCTATATTCATGCCAAGGCACGGGCATCACTCCGGCGGGACTGAAGTCCCATCCGAAACCCGGGCGGGAAACCGCCGGATTCTTGCTGCATGCCGTTGATTGAACGCGGAGTCATCGAACGCGCGTTGCCAAGATGCCGCCATGGCGGGAAGATGGCGGCATGAAGGAAACAGATTCCCTGCGCCCCGGTGAATTGAGCGTCGCACCGCCGAAGGCCGACGATGCCGGGCTGGAATTCATCGGACGGATTCACACGCCCTGGACCAGCCGCGCCGATTGCCCGCGCCACGGCAAACAGGACGGCCCGCTCTGCCGTATCGAATTGTTCGAACCCTGGGCACTGGCTTTGCAAGGCATCGAGAGCTATCCGCGGCTGGAAATACTCTACTGGCTGCATCAGGCCCGCCGCGACCTGGTGCAGCAGAGCCCGAAAAATGACGGCCGCACCCTGGGCAGTTTCGCGCTGCGCTCCCCACTGCGGCCCAATCCCATCGGCACGGCGGTGGTGGCTCTGGAAGGCCGCGAGGGCAACAGCCTGCTGGTGCGCGGCCTGGATTGCCTGGACGGCACGCCTTTGCTGGATCTCAAACCGGAATATTGCCCATTCAGTGGCCAGGGCAGTGGCCAGAGCAGTGGCCAGAGCAGTGGCCAGAGCAGTGGCCAGGGCAGCGGTGCCGGCAATGCCGGCGCGGCAAATCCACGCGGCTGACGCGGCTTTTCCCCCTTTGCGACAGCGACGGCCTATGCTTCCATACGTCTACGAACGATTTCGAGTCGCCATACCGATGAGACTGCCCTGATGAAATTCGTCCTCGCGATGATGAAGCATGAGACCAATACCTTCTCGCCGATCGTGACCGATCTGGCGCGGTTCGAGGCCTGGGGGCTCTATCGTGGCCAGGCCGCCATCGACGCCTATGCCAAGACCAACATGCCGCTGGGCGTCTATCTCAAGCTGGCCCGCGAAATGGGCGCCGAGGTGGTACTGCCCGTGGCCGCCGAGGCGATGCCGGGCGGCAAGGTGACGCGGGAAGCCTATGCCGCACTCTGCGAGCCGATCCTGGAGGCAGTGAAGGCCGGCTGCGATGCCTGCCTGCTCGACCTGCACGGCGCCATGGTGGCGGACGGCACCGATGATGGCGAAGGCACCCTGCTGGAACGCATCCGTGCCATTCGCCCGGACCTGCCGATTGCCGTGACGCTCGACCTGCATTGCAACCTGACCCAGCGCATGATCGACAATTGCGACGCGCTGATTGGCTACAAGACCTATCCGCATGTCGATATGGATGTCGTGGCGGAACAGGTGTGCCGTATCCTGCTCGGCTGGCTGCAGGGCAAGCGGCCAAAGCCGGTGATGGCCTGGCGGCAATTGCCGCTGCTGTCGCAAACCCTGGCGCAGGGCACGGCGGACGAGCCGATGAAGGGCCTGATCGCCGCCTGCAAGGCCGAGGAAGCCGCAGGTTTACCGGCGGCCACCATCTTCGGCGGCTTCGCGCTGGCTGATATCGCCGATGCCGGCACCAGCGTGATCTGTATCGGCGATGATTTCGCCCAGGCCGATGCGGCGGCGGCGCGCATCGCCAAGGCCGCCTGGGAACAACGCGACATATTCCTCTACAAGCACCGCGACCTGCAGGACACGGTGGCCGAGGCCAAGAACAAGGCCAAGGATGTGGATGGCCCCATCGTGCTGCTGGACCATGCCGACAATTGCGGCTCCGGCGGCACCCAGGATGTGATGACGGTGATCGCCGAGGTGTTGCGCCAGGGATTGCAGGATGTCGCCGTCGGCGCCGTGTGGGATCCGGAGGCCGTGAAGCAGATGCAGCAGGCCGGCGTCGGCGCCACCATCACGCTGAAGCTCGGCGGCAAGACCGACATGCCGGCAATCCACGAACCCGGCCGGCCGCTGGAACTCACCGGTCGCGTGCGCACCATCACCGATGGCGAATGGGTGGTGCGCGGCCCAATGTATAACGGCTATGTCGTGAAGATGGGACCGACGGCGGTATTCGAGACCGGTGGCATGCAGATCGTCGTGGTCTCAAACCACCACGAACCCTGGGATACTGGCGTCTTCACCTCGGTGGGCATCGATCCGCTGGCGAAGCAGTATCTGCTGCTGAAATCGCGCATCCATTACCGCGCCGGCTTCGCACCGCTGGCCCGCGCCACCTATACGCTGGACGGCACCGGCGTCACCACCTCGGACAATTCCAAGCTGGATTACAAGCAGTTGCGCAAGCCGCTCTATCCCTTCGACAGGCTCAACGACTGGCCCTGAGCACGACATGAGTCGGAACCCATGAGCTTGCAGGATACACAGGGCCTGAGCGTCAGCAGCGACGACCCGGAGATCGTCGGCCGGCTGGACGAATTCGACCGCAGCTTCCTCAGTTACGGCAAGACCGCCGCGGCGGCCTGGGAAGCCGCCGAGCGTGCGCCGGGGCAGCCATTGGTAGCGGCCAAGGCGGCGGCCCTGGCGCTGTTCATGCAGACCGGCGACGCAGCAGCCAATGCCACGCGTTTCCTCGACCGCGCCGAAGGCATGCTTGCCACGGCATTGCCGCGCGAGCGGCTGTGGCATCAGGCGGTGCGCGCCTGGGCGAAGAATGACCTGCATGGCGCGATTGGCCTGCATGAACGGATCGTGCGCGAATTTCCCCGCGATCTGGCGGCAATGAAGCTCGGCCAGGTGCATCAGTTTCATATCGGCGATGCTGAGGGCATGCTGCGGCTGGCCGAACTGGCGCGTCCGGCGAATGAAGAGAATCCCTACCTGCATGGCATGCGCGCCTTCGCGCTGGAGGAATGCCATCACCTCGACGAAGCCGAAGCCAGCGCGCGGCAGGCCATTGCCATGCTGCGGCGCGAACCCTGGGCGCACCATGCGCTGGCGCATGTGATGGAAGCGCAGGGCCGCGCGGCGGAAGGTCTCGAGACCATGCTCGGCTTCAGCGATTGCTGGGCCGATTGCAACAGCTTCATGCTGACCCATAATTGGTGGCACGCCGCATTGTTCGCCATCGATTGCGATGACCCGGAGCAGGCGCTTGCGCTGTATGATCAACGAGTCTGGGGGGTGTGGAAGGAATACAGCCAGGACCAGGTGAACGCTGTGGCATTGCTGGCGCGGCTGGAATTTGTCGGCCTCGATGCCGGCGGGCGCTGGCAGGACTTGGCGCAGTATCTGGAGCCACGCCTGCATGAGCATGTCGATCCGTTTCTCGACCTGCATTACCTGCTCGGCCTGGCCCGCGCCGGCTACGATGCCTCAGCGCAGGAATTGCTCACCTCAATGGCCGAATACAGCCATGTTGCCGGCGATCCAGTATGGCATAGCGTCGCGCTGCCGCTCGGTCGCGGCATCCTGGCCTATGGCCGCCAGCAATGGGACGAGGCCTTCCGGCAATTGCGCCTCGGCCTCGAAGGCATTGCCGGCATCGGCGGCAGCCATGCCCAACGTGACCTGTTCCACTGGCTGATGCTGGAGGCCGGCTGGCGCGCTGGGCGCGGGCCAGAGATCAGGCCGCTGCTGCAATTACGGGTCGCAGCACGCCCCGGCATCGCCCGCCACCGCCGCGAATTGGCCCGCATCGACTCGGCCAATTAGTCCGCGACTCGGCAGCGAATCGGCTTAAACGCGATAAAAAAGCCATAAAAGTTCCGCGAATCGAAAAATAACGACATGGCGATTCGCCACGATTGGCGCGGCTCTATTACTCCGTCTTGACAGTGTGGCCGCCACCTCCATGAGATGATGTCGATGCAGCCGGCTTACCTATGTGCATGGGCAGGCATGCAGCCTCAATCTCAGGGATCATAGCAATGTTCACCCGTATCAAGACGATTGCCGCCGCCTTCATCGTCGCTGGCTTCCTGTCTGGCGTCGTCGCCCCGGCCTTCGCTCCGGCCGCGCAGGCCCAGGCCACCCCGGCCACCCCGGCCAAGCCCGCCGCGAAGAAGGCCCCGGCCAAGAAGGCTTCCGCCAAGAAGCCGGCTGCCGAGAAGAAGGCGCCGGTGAAGAAGGCCGCTGCCAAGCCGGCCAAGAAGGCCACTACCAAGAAGGCCGCCTGATCGGCTGCAAAGCCCTAGACGGATTTCAGGCCCCTGCCCCGGCGCTTGCCGGGCGGGGGCTTTTTGTTTGCGGTGATTTAAGCCGCCGGCGCCCACTCAGGCCAGCGCGTCCCTTTTTGGTTCAAAATAGCGCAGCAGCATGGCCAGTTCACGGCCGCGCCGCAGGATCCGTCCGCCCTGGCCGAGAATGGCGAAGGCGCCTTGGCGACGCGCCAATTTTGGCGTTTTCACGATGCGATAGAGGGCGCCATCAGCGCTGCGTCTGAATACCGCGAAACAGCAGCTATCCTTGTCATGCCCGATGGCATAGTCGCGCCACTCGCCGCGCCCAACCATGCGGGAATAGAGATCAAGGATCTGGGCGAATTCGCGTCGGTCGAAAAACACCGGCGGCGGCGCCGCCTGATTGGCCACGGCCTGAAGCGGCTGCGCCGTCTGCCCCTTGGCGGGGCGGTAATCCTGGAAGGCTAGAATATCGCTCATACCGCGCGGGCCGGCCTCCATGCGTGTTTCGGACCTGAATCTTGGTCCCATGACGCTTATGCGTCAACCCGGTAAACGAGCCTAGAGCTCCTTGAGCAGCTCTTCGACGGAGCTTTCGTCCATGACCTGGTCGCCCTTGGCAAGCAGGTCCTTGCGCCGTTCCTCGCCGGTATAGTTGGAAACCCGGTGGCGGCGACGGTCGGGGCCGAAGAAATCGTCGGTACGCACGAAGGTGCGCGGATTCTCGATCACCACGGTGATGCGCTTGGCCATGGTGGAGGCGGAAAACGGCTTGACCAGGAATTCGGTGACACCGGCATCGCGGGCCTTGATCACCTTCCACTCTTCCGACTGCGCGGTAACCATCACGATCGGCACGAACACATTCTTCGAGGCCTGATTCTTGCGCACCCATTCGACGAAGCCAATGCCATCCATCTCACCATCCATGTGCCATTCGGTGAAGATGATGTCGACGACGTTATTTTCGAGATAGGCAATCGCGACCTGGGCGTTGGTCGCCTCGGCGACTTTGGTGATGCCGAGCGGACGCAGCACCTCCTTGATCAACTGCATATGGTTCTGGTTACTCTCAACCACCAGACAGGCAACATTATTGAGCTTGTACGTCATCGTGCCGGCCTGTCAGTCGAACAACTCGATACTGCCGGCGGCATTCTGCACCGCCGTGATCTTCTTCGCCGACTCACGCTGGAACACCGCCTTGGCGCTGGCATCCTCGATCTGCTTCATGCGCACGACGCCAGTCTCGGGAAAATACTGCACCTTGCGCGGCAGGTTGCCGCGCAGGTCGGCACCCATCACGCGGAAACCTTCCGCCTTGAGATAGCGCTCGACGAAATCCGCATTCTGATGCCCGATGCCGCGGAGCCCTGAAAGCACATTGGCACCGCCGAACACCTTCACTTCCAGCCGCTCGCGCCGGCCACCCACGGCAAGGATGCCGTTGATGAGCTGCTCCATGGAGTAGCTGCCGTAGCGCAGCGAGGCCGAGAAAGGCAAATCCGGGTTGCTGTCGCCGCCTTTGTCGGGCAACAAAAAATGGTTCATGCCACCCTTGCCGGCGACCGGATCGCGGATGCAGGCAGCAATGCAGGAACCAAGCACGGTGGCCAGCATCTCGCCCGGCTGGGTCGAGACATAGAAATCACCCTGGAACACCTGCACCACATGCACCTTGAGCACCGGATCGTAGTAACGCCGACGCTCGCTCATCGGCGCGACGCCGAAGCCTGCCTCGTTTCGTTGCAGATTGGTGCTCAGCGTGCTCATGCGGCGGCCATCATGGACCGGCAACCATGCTGGGTTCAAGGCCGGTGACCTGTTCGATCACGGCATCGTTCCATTGCACCGCATCAACCCGCGCACCACCCAGATTGGCCCCGGTGAGATCGCAGCGCATGCGCCGACCGGTACGCTCACCCTGGGCGGTAAGGATTTCGGCACTGCCGAACACCGCCTCCGCGATATCCGCAAAGCGGAAGTCGGCACCAGTGAGTGTGGCACCGAGAAACACCGCCCCCTTGGCCTCGGCATCGCGCGCATCGATGCCAGAGAGATCGGCGAAGCGCAGCACCGTGCGCTCCATGCGAGCCTCGCGCAGCTTGGCGCCACGCAGACGGATGCCGGACAGGTCTTGCCCGCGCAAGTCGAACCCGGAAAGATCGGCACCACGCAGGTTTGCAGGCTGGCCGCGGCCGGTCTGCACCCAGCTGCGATGCTCCTCTAGCAGCGTGGTAATCTCTTCCGGCGTCAGCGGTTTAGGCGGCGGCAAGGCTTCGGCAGCCAGGTTGGCCATGGCGATATTCGCGCCATAAACCTCAACACCATTGAGATCGACACCATGCAGATGCGCATCCGTCAGGTTGGCACCGGCCAAAGTGGCGCCTGCAAGCTTGGCGCCGGACAGCTCCGCCCCCATCAGATTGGCGCCGACCAGGGTGGCACCACCGAGATTGGCGCCGGAAAGGTCGACCTGGGCGAGTTGGCAATCGGTCAGAGCCGAATTCTCCAGGTTGGCACCAGCCAGATTGCTGCCGGTAAAGTCCGCACCCAGAGCATCGACCCCGGCCAGATTCGCGCCGGCGAAATTGCTGCCGGTGATATTCTGGCGCAGCACAGCAATGCCCTCGCCGGTACCGGCGCCGGGCACCGCCTCGCCGATTTCCAGGCCACGGCGGAAATTGACCCCGGCCATCACCGCATTGGCGAAATTGGTGCTTTCCAGCACGGCGCCGCGCATGTCGGCGCGGGTCAGGTCCGCCGCGGAAAGATCAGCCCCGGAAAGATCAGCCTTGAAGAAGCTGCACTGCGCCAGATTGGCGCCCTGGAGTTGGCAATTGCGCAGGATCGCGGCACGGAAAACCGCACGCCGCAGATCAGCCTTGGAAAGGTCTGCGCCAGTCAGGTCCTTGCCGCTGAAATCGGCGGCCTTGCCTGTGGGCAACCCCTTCAGCCAAAGCTGATGGTGGTGCAGCATTTCCTTGATATCGAGCGGATCCATTGGCGGCCGCCATCCTCCAGACCGCAAGCGCGCCGGCCGTTATGCCAGCACGGTTGTACTGCACTCAACTACAGGCAGCCGACAGCCGCCTTTGCCCCCTGGCGGCATAATGGAACGGGGGCGCCTGCGGTGCAATCGCTTAAATGCCGGCACTTAAATGCCCCGTTCTTAATTGCTGGGGAGCTAGTCGCATTTTACCCCGTCTTGTGTCTTAATGCTTGCCAGGGGCGGCGGACACACAAGCATAGGGGAGTCCGGTGACGCGCAAATCCGGCGTGGCACGGCAAGCGAGCAAAGCACAGGGCGGCAAGACGACGGTGCGAGAGCAGCCAACCGCCGCCGAACGCGAACTGCTGGACTTCATCGCCCTGGTGATGCTGGCAATCAAGGAAGAAATCGAAGACCTGCGCAACGCACAATCGAAGTCCGCCCAGGCCTTCAGTGCGCAGCTCATGGAAATCGGCAAGCAATTGCCGCAGTCACCGGCGATGGCCGCGATCGTAGAACTGATGCAGGGCGATGATCTGCGCAACCAGCGCCAGCAGCATGTGGTGAACGCGCTGCGCTATGTGGAAGACCTGATCCGCGAGCGCTTCGGCCGCGACTGGGAACCCAACCTGACCGAACGTGCCACCGGCTGGGGCGAAGGCCTGCTGGCAGGGCAGAATCTGGAAATGGTGCGCGCCCATTTCCATCACTATCTGCTTGGTCCCGGCACCGAACAGGGCAAGCCGACGGCAAAACCGGAAACCGTTGCCGGCGACGATGTGGAGTTGTTCTAGCGCTTTGCCTAGGCATGCTAATTGATTGCGTGACTCGTTCGAAAGTATTAGCCTGCCTGGGTAATCAGGTGTTTCGGCATCAAGCCGTTCTGCCCTGAACGCTAGAGGATTTCCGCCCCCGATGCCGGACCAGACCAAGAAAGGCGAGTTCATCGATCCGCCCAACTTTCTGAAAATGAAGGTGGGGAATGGCGGCTTCGACAAGCAGACCATCAAGGAAGCCGAGAACGCGATCCAGGTGCTGGGCCAGAAGATGTACCAGCAATGGGCGGACAAGGACCTTGGCCGCCTGCGTGAAGCGTTCGATGAATTGCGCAACACCAATCTGGACGATCCCGCCGGCGTGCAGAGCATGCTGCGCATCTGCTGGGATATGAAGGGCCTAGGCGGCAGCTTCGGCTTCCCGCTGGTCACCGAAATCACGCATTTCCTCAGCAATTACCTTGAGCATTGCGCCAACAGTCCCGAGACCTCGGTGAGCGCTGCCGTGGTGCAGCCGCATATCGACGCGCTCTATGTGGTGCTGAGCCAGAAGATCGCCGGCGATGGCGGCGCCATCGGCCGTGAACTGGTGCGCGGCCTCGAAACCGTGGTGCTCAAGACCGGCGCGCGCATCGGCGGCCGCGGCTGATTTCCGCAAAACGCAAAACCTAGTAGCTGGAAACCTGCCGCACCACTGCATGCAGCGGTTCGAGCTTGACCCTGCGACTCGGTGCCAGTAAGGTCAGAACGAATCGGGGTTCGTTCCGATTCGGCTTAGCCGAATCAACCTCTTACCGCAGGATTCCGCCTTGGATAGCGCGCGCTGGTCGCAGCAGGATGATGACGGATTCGCCTTCGGCGCCGATACGGTGATCGACGTGGAGGCGGAGGAGCTTTCTTCCGGCCAGAACAACGAGAAATCCCACGAAAGCCGCGGCAATGCGCCGCCGCCCCGCCTCGCCGACCACTTCAACACCGAGACCGAATTCCACGGCCAGACGCTGTCGCAGATTGCGGTGCATTCCCTGTGGATCGTCGATTACCTGCGCGGCCTGGGCCAAACCGAAATGGCCGATGGCGATCTCGACAGCCTGGTGCGCTGCGCCGACGACCTCGAAAGCTCGATCATGCTGATGTTCCAGCTTGCTGGCGGCACCCGTGCCGAACTGCATCAGCGCTATGCCGGCCTGAAACTGGCAACCTTGGCGCGTCACGCCGCCACTTTTGATATGTCCCGGCGGCAATAGTCGCCCCGCCCTCGCCCGAACGGCTCAATTCGTCAGATTCCGGAGCAACCCGCAGGCCATACTCTCCCGCCTGTGAAGGGATTTTTACCAAGTTATCTACGCAATTTAACAACCAACCCCTTTGCCGCGCCCCCAGCCATCGGCTAGGCTCACTCAACGGCGAAAACCGCCGGCGCGCAAACCGCCGCAAGGGGGGTTAAAACCATGGAGCCGTTCAGCATCGTCAAAGCCGACGACGCGGTCCAGCTCAAGCTGGCGGCGACGATGGATTTGCGGGCAGCCGAACCGTTGTTGCAGACAATGCAGGAAGCGATCAGCGCTGGCGGCAAGCTGGTAGTCGATGCCTCTGCCGTTGACCGTCTCTCGACGCCCTGCGTGCAGGTATTGATCGCGGCGCTCCAGCAACTCGAGCAGAATCAGGCCGCCTTCGTCATCAAGTCGCCGAGTGATGCTTTCGTCTCGGCCTTTGACGATCTGGGGCTGTTTTCGTTTCTCATGAAATGGCCGGTACAAACATGACCAAAACCGTCCTCACGGTCGACGACTCGAAGACCATGCTGCAGATGCTCCAGTTCGCGCTGAAGCAGGGCGGCTACACCGTCATCCAGGGCGAGAATGGCCAGGAAGGCCTGGACCTGCTCGACCAGCATGACGTGGACGTGATCATCAGTGATATCAACATGCCGGTGATGGACGGCATCACGTTCATCAAGGAACTGCGCAAGAAGCCGAAATGCAAGGCGACGCCAGTGCTGATCCTGACCACTGAAAGCAGCCAGGCGAAGAAGGCTGAAGGCCGCGCCGCCGGTGCCACCGGCTGGATCGTGAAGCCCTTCGATCCCGCCAAACTGCTCGAAGTGATCCGTAAAGTCAGCCCCTGAGCTGAAGCCGGAGGTGCCGTCCGATGGATGAACTGCAGCAGTTTAAGCAGACCTTCTTCCAGGAATGCGAGGAGTTGCTTGGCGACCTGGAAGGCCATCTCATGGCCCTGCAGGCCGGCGAAGGCGACAGCAACACGCTGAACGCCGTGTTCCGCGCCATCCACTCGATCAAGGGCGGCGCAGGAGCCTTCGGCTTCGAGCGCCTGGTGAATTTCGCCCATATCTTCGAGACCGTGCTCGACCTGATGCGCGACGGTCGGCTGGAACCGGCGCCGGATTCCGTGCTGCTGGTGCTGCGCTGCGCCGATATCCTGTCGGATCTGGTGAAGGCCGCTCAGTCGGGCACCGAACTGCCCGCCGAACATGAGAATGACGGCCGCAAATCGCTGATCGCGCTGGCCGCCACCATTGGTGTGAATGCCGACCCGCATGCCGCCGGTGACGAACTGGCGGCGCTGGATGCCGAGCTCGGCCTCAACAACGCTTTCGCCGAACCCGAGCCGGAACCGGAAGCGGCCAAGGTACCGCTGCTGAAATACCTGGTGAAGTTCGCGCCGCGCGATGCGCTCTACCAGCGCGCCAATGAGCCGCTGATCCTGATCCGCGAATTGCGCAATCTCGGCGGCTTCCTGGCCCGTGCCGACACCAGCGCCCTGCCCGATCTCGACCACATGAGCGCCGAGGGCGCCTACATCAAGTGGGAGTTCGATATCGAGACGGACAAGGGCGAAGACGCCATCCGCGACGTGTTCGAATTCGTGCTCGACGATTGCGAGCTTGAAATCACCTGCCTCAATCCGCCGGCCGAGGCAGCAGCACCGCAACCGGCAGCCGCAGCCAAACCCGCCGCGCCCGCAGCCAGCCCGGCAGCCGCCAGCCCGGCCGCGCCGAAGCCAGCCGAGCCTGCGCCAGCCGCCGCGCCGCAGCAGGCAGCCCCGGCCGCTGCTGCTGCAGCGGAACACAAGGAACCGCACCCGGAAGCCGCCAAGGCGGAAGCCAAGCCCGGCGCTGCCGGCGGTGCCGAAGGCGCCAAGGCAGTCCGCTCGATCCGCGTCGATCTCGACCGTGTCGACAAGCTGGTCAACATGGTGGGCGAGCTGGTGATCACCCATGCCATGATCGCGCAGCAGACCGAGCATCTGCATGCCGACCAGCATCCTGAACTCGCCAACGGCCTGGCCGAACTCTCGCATCACATCCGCGATCTGCAGGAAAGCGTGATGGCGATGCGTGCCCAGCCGGTGAAGAGCGTGTTCGCCCGCCTGCCGCGTCTGGTGCGCGAACTGGCGCAGCTCACCAACAAGAAGATCCGCCTCGACATGAGCGGCGAGAACACCGAAATCGACAAGACGGTGATCGAACAGCTTGGCGATCCACTGACGCACATGATCCGCAATTCCTGCGACCATGGCATCGAGACGCCGGATGACCGCGTCGCCGTCGGCAAGCCGCCGGAAGGCGTGATCCATGTATCCGCCGACCAGCGCGGCGGCCGCATCGTGATCGAGATTTCCGACGATGGCCGCGGCATCAACCGCGACAAGGTGATGCGCAAGGCGATTGAGAAGAAACTGGTGGCGCCGGATGCGGTCTTAAGCAACGAGGAAATCGACAACCTGATTTTCCTGCCGGGCTTCTCCACCGCCGACCAGGTGTCGAATATTTCGGGCCGCGGCGTCGGCATGGACGTGGTGCGCCAGAATATCCAGTCGCTTGGCGGCCGCGTGCATATCCAGTCGCGCCCCGGCCAGGGCTCCAGCTTCATCCTGACACTGCCGCTGACGCTGGCCGTGCTGGATGGCATGGTGCTGAAGGTGGGGCAGCAGAGCTACATCCTGCCGCTAGCCAATATCGTAGAAAGTTTGCGGCCGGAAGCCGACCAGATCAACGTGGTAGCCAATGCCAGCCAGTTGCTGCGCATCCGTGGCGAATACGTGCCGCTGGTCTACCTGCATCGTATCTTCAAGGTGGCCGGTGGCATCGACGACCCGACCAAGGCCCTGGTGATCATCGTGGAGATGGAAGACAGTTCCAAGATGGGCCTGGTGGTGGACGAGATCATCGGCCAACAGCAGGTGGTTATCAAAAGCCTGGAAGAGAATTTCGATCCGATCCGCGGCGTCGGCGCCGCCACCATCCTGGGCAATGGCCGCGTTTCGCTGATTCTGGACGTGGCCGGCATCAAGTATATCGCCGAACACGAAACGCAGCGGCCGGCACTACGCAACGGCAATACGAACAACGGCAACGGCAATGTGACGGCGCTCAATACCGCCGCGGCATCGTGACGTAGGGAGGCCACACCATGTCAGGCAACGCACAGGCCGGCGCAGCAGCGGAAGCGGCAAACCGCTCAAGCCGCACCATCCAGCTCATCTCCTTCACCGTCGGCAACGAGGAATACGGCGTCGACATCATGGCAGTACGCGAGATCCGCGCCTGGTCGGAAACCACACCGCTGCCGAATACGCCGGAAGTGGTGCGCGGCGTGATCAACATGCGTGGCGCCATCGTGCCGATCTTCGACCTGCGCGCCCGCTTCGGCATGCCACGCACCGAGCCGACCAAGTACAATGTCGTGATCATCGTTTCCGTCGCTTCGCGCATCGTCGGCATCCTGGTGGACGCGGTATCAGACATCATCACCATCAACGAAGACGAAATCCGGCCGATGCCGGAGATGGAGCAGGTGTCGGGTATCGGCTTCATGGAAGGCCTGATCACCGTGGGCGAACGCATGGTCGGCCTGATCGGCCTCGACCGCATGTTCTCCGGCCGCATGCTGGACTCGGCAGATATGGCGTCGCGGCCTATGCTGGCCGGCCCGTCGGCCGATGCCGGGGCGGCCTGAGGCGGCGCGGCGCCGGTGAACAGGAAACCGCAACCATGAGCAACGCGGTGGCCGACGACAGGGAATTCACCTTCTCAGCCGATGACTATGCCTTCCTGGCCAAGCTGCTGAAGGAAAAGACCGGCATCGACCTTGGTCCGTCGAAGCAGAACATGGTCTATGCCCGGCTTGCCAAGCGGCTGCGCAAACTGCATATCCCGAGCTTCCGCGCCTATTGCGACTTCATCGCCAGCCCAGAAGGCATCGACGAACTTGGCGCCACGCTGAATGCGCTGACGACCAACCTGACCAAGTTCTTCCGCGAGAACCACCATTTCGAGCATCTGGCCGGCCAGGCCTTGAGCGAAATACGCACCCGCGCCACCAGCCAGGGCCGCCGCCTGCGCATCTGGTCTGCCGGCTGTTCGTCAGGCGAAGAGCCTTATTCCATCGCCATCACCCTGCGCCAGGCGATGCCGGACCTGAACCAGTGGGATGCCAAAATTCTCGCCACCGATATCGACACCGAGATGGTGCGGCGTGGCAGCGAGGGCGTCTACAGCACGGAATCCGCCGAGGGCGTGCCTGCCGATATCCGCGACAAATGCTTCGAGCCATACGGCCCGGGCAAGGTGCGGGTGCGCCAGGAACTGCGCCAGATGATTGCTTTCAAGCACCTGAACCTGATGTCGCACTGGCCGATGAAGGGGCCATTCGATGTCATCTTCTGCCGCAACGTGGTGATCTATTTCGACAAGGACACCCAGCGGGTGCTGTTCGACCGCTACGCCAACCTGCTGGTGCCAGGCGGCTTCCTCTATATCGGCCATTCAGAGAACCTGTTCGGCATCACCGAGCGGTTCAAGCTGTTGGGCCGCAACATCCATCGCAAGATCGCTTAAGCAGACGCGTCCGGGACAAGCATGGCGAAGAAGATCAAGGTTCTTATTGTCGATGACTCGGCACTGATCCGTCAGTTGCTGACGGCTGCGCTGAGCAGCGACGCGGAAATCGAAGTGGTTGGCGCCGCGCCGGATCCGCTGGTGGCGCGCAGCATGATCAAGGAATTGAATCCGGACGTGCTGACCCTGGATGTGGAAATGCCGAACATGGACGGCATCTCCTTCCTTGAGAAGATCATGCGGCTGCGACCGATGCCGGTGGTGATGGTGTCCACCCTGACCCAGAAGGGCGCCTCGATCACCATGCAGGCGCTGGAAATGGGTGCCGTCGACTTCGTGCCGAAGCCGACGCTGGATATCAAGCATGCGCTGGAGGAGATCAAAGGCGAATTGGTGGCCAAGGTGAAGATGGCCGCCACCGCCCGTGTGGTGGCGCGCAGCAGGCCGGCTGAAGGCGCCACACCGAAACGCCTCACGCCCGGCCCCGGCTTCACCTCGACAGATATGATCTGCGCCATCGGCTCCTCCACCGGCGGCGTGGAGGCGCTGAAGGAAGTGATTACGGTGCTGCCGCCAGACAGCCCGCCGATCCTGATCACCCAGCATATGCCACCACGTTTCACTGGCAGCTTTGCCGCCCGCCTCGACTCGCTGTCCGCTGTTTCGGTCTCGGAAGCCAAGGACGGGGTGCGGGTCTTTCCGGGCCATGTCTATATCGCACCGGGCGATTTCCACCTGACGCTGCATCGCTCGGGCGGGCACTACTACACCAAGCTTAACCATGACCCGCCGGTTTCCGGCCACCGGCCCTCCGTGGACGTCTTGTTCGCTTCGGTAGCCGAGCATGCCGGCCACAATGCCATCGGCGTGATCCTGACCGGCATGGGCAAGGATGGTGCCGCCGGCCTGAAGAAAATGCTCGAAGCCGGGGCCCAGACCATCGGGCAGGATGAAGCCACCAGCCTGGTCTATGGCATGCCGAAGGCGGCGAAACTGGTGGGCGCAGTGCAGCAGGAAGCCCCGATCGGGCAGATCGCTGCGGAGATTTTGAACCGCTGCAAGCAGCGTTAGGTGCAGCGAAACCCGGCCCGGGCGCCGCAGTCAGGCGCCCGGCAGTATTGAGCAACCGGGGCTTTTGGGTTATTCATCGCCTTGTAACCGTTGCCCTTTTGCGGCATTCGGCAGGGTGACTGGTAGTAAGGAAGGAGCGAGGACCGAACATGCCGGTGGCCAGCCAATTGCGAGTTCTGATTGTCGACGACCAGATGAGCATGCGCGGCATTGCGCGCTATTGCTTGCAGGAAATCGGCATCAAGAACGTCGTTGAGGCCAAGAGCGGCAACGAGGCGCTCCTGGCCATGAATTCGAACAAATTCGACCTGATCATCTCCGACTGGAACATGGACGGGATGGACGGTCTGACTCTACTCAAGACCATCCGCGCTAATCCGCTGACCAAGCGCATGCCCTTCATCATGGCCACCGGCCAGCGCGATACCGAGCTGGTGAAAACCGCCATTCAGGCCGGCGTGAACAATTACATGGTGAAGCCGTTCAACGCCGCCACGATGAAGCAGAAAATCGAAGCGGTGCTCGGCAAGCTCGGCTGATGACGCCGCTCGCCCTCGACAGCTACCTCCCCTATCTGATCAACCGCGCCGGCGTCCGCCTCGTTGCGCATTTCAGCATCCGGCTGCGCGCCGAGGGCCTCGGCATCCAGGATTGGCGCGTGCTTGCCGCCTTGTTCGAGCAAGACGGCCAGCGGTTGTCGGATCTGGCCGAACGTACCTCGATCGAAATCTCCACGCTTTCGCGCATCATCGGCGGCATGGAAACCACCGGCCTGCTGCGCCGTACGCGCGCCAACACCGATGCCCGCGCCGTCGCCATCCGTATCGAGCCGCGTGGCCGCGAGATGGTGCAAAGGCTGCTGCCCGCCGCTGAAGCCCTGGAGCGTAACGCGCTGGCCGGGCTTACGGAAGCCGAGGAAACCCAGCTCAAGGAATTGCTGCGCCGGGTCTATGACAATCTCGAGGGTCGCCGCCTGCCTGCGGCAGCGAATGGCGGCTGAATGAGATGCCCGGGTCAAGCCTGGGCATGACGAATGAATGATTCCTAGCGTCATTCCCGGCCTTGAGCCGGGAATCTCTGGCAGGCAATGATGCGGTTAGACTTGCCGCCTACAAACATCCATCCAGGAAACGGATCACGTCGGCGGTCACCGCATCGCGGTTGGTTTCGTTGAGCAGTTCGTGGCGCGCCTGCTCGTAGAAAATATGCTCGACACGGCTGAGGCCGGCAGCCTGATAGGCCTGCAATAGCTGGCTCAGGCCACGCGTGCCAGCCGAAACCGGATCATGCATGCCGGCAATCACCAGCAGCGGCAGATCCTTCGGAATCCGCGCCTGCTCGGTCGCTTCCGCCATCTCGGACAGGCCATCCAGGAAATCGACCCAGAACTGGGTGCTCATTTCATGGCCGCAGAATTCGTCCGCTATATAGGCATCGACTTCCGCCGCGTCGCGTGACAGCCATTCAAAGGGCGTGCGCGCCGGCTCGAAGCGCTTGTTGAAGGCGCCGAGACCCATCTTGTGGATCAGAGCGCTGTGTCCCTGGCGGCCCAGCCGCAGGCGTTCGGCGCGGGCGATCAGCTTGCCGATGGTGGAGATCGGCGGCGGCTTGCCGTTGGAGGCGCAGAGCACCGCGCCACGGATCGTCGCCGCATGCAGCTCGACGTAACGCTGCGTCATGAACGAGCCCATGGAATGGCCGAACAGCAGCACCGGCAAGCCGCCTTCGGCGGCAGCGGCAAAGCGGTTGATCTGCAGCAGATCGGCCAGGGCGCGGTTCCAGCCATCGCTATCGGCCATATGGCCCAAAGCAGCCTTGCCGCCGTGCATCACAGCCGTGCGGCCATGGCCACGATGATCGAAGCCATAGACCGCATAACCGGCGGTATTCAGCGCCGTGGCGAAACGGGCATAGCGCCCGGCATGCTCGGCCATGCCGTGTGCGATATGCACCACCGCCTTGGGGCGCGGTTGCTCGGCACTGGGCACGGGACGCCAGACATGGCCGCGCAGGATCAGGCCATCGGATTCGGAACGGAGTTCAAGATCGGCATGGGTCATGAGCCAGAGCTTAGCCCGGCCAGCGGGGCATTGTCAGGCGGCAATTCGACCCTTGCCGGGCGGGGCCTAAGCCGGTCTAATCGCGGCCTCCGTAGACAGAGAATAGAATCATGACCCAGCTGCCAAATTCCCTCGCCGCCCGCGACATCGCCCATGTGCTGCACCCCTATACCAACCTGGTCAAGCACGAGAAGGCCGGCCCGCTGGTGATCGAGCGTGGCAAGGGCATCTATGTCTACGACGATCAGGGCCGCGAATATATCGAGGCGCTGGCCGGCCTGTGGTGCGCTGGGCTCGGCTTCGAGGAGCCGGCGTTGGTGGATGCCGCCATCGAGCAGATGCGCAAGCTGCCCTTCTACCATTCCTTCGGCCACAAGAGCGCGCCGGTGGTGATCGAACTGGCCGAGAAACTGAAAGAGCTATCGCCGGTGCCGGTATCGAAGGTGTTCTTCGTCAATTCCGGCTCGGAAGCCAATGATACCCAGATGAAGTTCATCTGGTACTACAACAACGCCATCGGCCGCCCGAAGAAGAAGACCATCCTGTCGCGCCAGCGCGGCTATCACGGCGTCACCATCGCATCCGCCAGCCTCACCGGCCTGCCCGCCAATCACCGCGCCTTCGACCTGCCGATTGCCGGCGTGAAGCATGTCGATTGCCCGCATTACTACCGCAACGCTCTGCCGGGCGAGAGCGAGGCCGAATTCACTGCGCGGCTGGCCAGCAATCTCGAGGAATTCATCCAGCGCGAGGGACCGGAAACAGTGGCGGCCTTCTTCGCCGAGCCGGTGATGGGTGCCGGCGGCGTGATCGTGCCGCCAGAAGGCTACTTCCCCGCCATCCAGGCGGTGCTGAAACGGCACGACATCCTCAGCGTTTCCGATGAAGTGATCTGCGGCTTCGGCCGCACCGGCAATGTCTGGGGTGCCCAGACGCTCGATTACCAGCCGGACATGATCTCCTGCGCCAAGCAGCTTTCCTCGGCCTACCTGCCGATTGCCGCCTGCATGATCAGCGAGCCGGTCTACGAGGCGATCCGCGACCAGTCCGGCACCATCGGCACTTTCGGCCACGGCTTCACCTATGGCGGCCACCCGGTCTCGGCGGCGGTCGCCCTGCGCACCCTGCAACTTTACGAAGAACGCAAAATCTATGATCACGTCGCCATGGTGTCGCCGCGCTTCCAGGCGCGGCTGAAGCGCCTGGCCGACCATCCGCTGGTGGGCGAGGCGCGCGGTATCGGCCTGATCGGCGCCGTGGAACTGGTTGCCGACAAGGTCAGCCGGCGTAACTTCGATCCGGCCAAGGCGGTGGGCGCCACCTGCGCTGCCTTCTCCCAGGAAGAAGGCCTGATCCATCGCGCCCTGGCCGGCGACGCCCTGGCCTTCTGCCCGCCGATGATCATCACCGAAGCCGAAATCGACGAAATGTTTGACCGTTTCGAGCGCGCCCTGGCCAAGACCGAGGCCTGGATTGCCCGCGAAGGCCTGCGGAATGCTGCCTAAAAGCTGGGCGGCGTAATTTTTCCACAGCGGCTTGGGGCGAAAAGCGCACCATGCTATCCTAGACTGTAGTGCCGGTGGATTTACCGCTGGACGGAGTCTTTTTACACATGATCGTTGATCAACATACTCAAGAAGGTAACGAGCTGGTCTCGCGCATCGAAGCGCGGGCGATGGAGATTTTCCGCTTCACCGAGAATCCGGCGGAGCGCCGCGATAATGTCGCCGGCTTCCGCCGTTTCAGCGCCATGATCGATGATTTCCATCAGTCGGCCGAAGTTGCCGAGGGCCGCCTTACCCTGCTGAAATCCGACCGCCGCGATGAACTGCGCCGCTATGTGACGCAGATCCGCGCCAAGATCCTGAAAATGGAAATCGACATCACCCAGAGCTATCTGGAGGGACTGATCGAGGCCCAGGCGCCGCTACCCTATGGCGCGCGCGAATTCTTCTCCTCGCGCCTGAAGCGGCTGGGCGAACTGGCGCATATCCTGTCGGACGGCCCCGAGGCCGACGGCTCGGCCGGCGAACTGATGCAGCATATGCGCAACATGCTGCAGATGCTGATGGACCGGTCGCCGGAATTGGCTGTGTTCGAGCGCGATCCGAACCATCGGCCACAGACCCGCAGCCGCCCCCCGGCACCCACCGCCGGTCGCGTCCGTGGCGGCGCCTCCGGCCCACCACCCTCGGCGCCGCCGGCTGGCAAGCAGCCGGCTTTGCCACCGGTGATCAAGCTGGAACACCGCGACGACTGGGGCCGCGTCTTCCTGGCCAAGGGCAGCTTCGACCTCGTTACCCAGGTCTGCCGCGTCAAAGGCCTCTCGATGGACCTGATCGCCTCCAAGATGGGCGTGACGCGCATCGCACTGACCCTGATCCTCAACGGCCAGGATCCGATCGCGCGCAACATGCTGGACGTGCTGCACAAGACCCTGAACGCCGGGCATCAGACCCAGTAATCGGGCGCCTCAAGCCTTCGGCAGCTTGCCGAGTTCCACCAGCACTTCGTTCGCCGCCTTGAAGGCATCGAGCCCGGCAGGAATGCCGCAGTAGATCGTTGCCTGCAGCAGGATTTCCTTGATCTCGTCGACGCTGACGCCGTTGGTGATGGCGCCGCGCACATGCAGTTTCAGTTCCGGCGTGCGGCCGAGAGCTGTGAGCATGGCCAGATTCAGCATCGAGCGCGTCTTGCGCTCAAGGCCGGGGCGGTCCCAGACATAGCCCCAGCAGAATTCCGTGGTGGCATGCTGGAAGGTCATGGTGAAGTCGTTGGCCTTGGCCAGCGAATTATCGACATAATCGGCGCCCAGCACCTCGCGGCGCACCTTCAGGCCGGCCTCGAATAGCTGCTTCAATTCCGTCTCGGACATAGCTCTCTCCCCTTGTTTAGCTGCGGGAGAGGTTAAATTCCTCGGCCAGCAATTGGTAGCTTTTCAGCTTCGCCGCCGGATCATGGGTCCAGGTCAGGATCACCAGTTCCTGCACCTTAAGGCTCGCCGCCAGCTCGCGCAGGCGGACCCCAAGTTCGGCCGGCGTGCCGATCAGGGCGCGCTGGCGGTCGCGCTCCAGCTTGGCGCGCTCCGTCGGCGTGTAGTCATGGGCGGCAGCGGCTTCCGGCGTCTGCAGCGGCAGCAATTCGCCTATGTCGCGGCCCTGGCGCCAGCGCGCCCGGGTCATGAACAGATGCTCGGCTTCCTCGCGCGTCTCGGCCGCCAGTGCCCAGACGCAAACATTGGCCTCCGGCTCGGGCTGCTGCGGCGTCGGCTTGAAATAGCGGTAATAGACTTCCAGTGCCTGATCGGCCCCGCGACCGTCGGTGATGAAATAGGCAAAGGAATACGGCAGGCCGAAATGCGCTGCCAGTTGCGCGCCGTAATCCGAGGAGCCGAGCATCCACAGCCGCGGCTGGCTCGGCGCCATCGGGAAGGCCCGCACGCCATGGCGCGGATCGCCTTCCTTCGGCGTATAGCCGGCGATCCAGCCTTCCAGGTCGCGCACCTGGGCGGGGAATTCATCCTCGCCGGATGAGAAGGCATGCGGGTTGAGCGCATAGGCGGTGCGCCTATCGCCGCCCGGCGCGCGACCGACGCCGAGATCGATGCGGCCCGGCGCCAGCGCATCCAGCACGCGGAACTGTTCCGCCACCTTGAGCGCGTTGTAATGCGGCAGCATGACGCCGGCACTGCCGATGCGGATGCGGCTGGTGCGCGCCGCGATGGCGGCCATCAGCACTTCCGGCGCCGTGCCGGCAATGCTGTCGTGATTGTGATGTTCCGAAACCCAGAAGCGGTGATACCCCAATGCCTCGGCCTGCTCAGCCAGCGCCAGGGTATCGCGGATCGCCTGGTCCTGGCCGCGTCCGGCAGCGGCGGTGGATTGATCGAGGATGGATAGTTTCAGCATGAACCGCAACATAGCGCGCCGAGGCCATTTGCCCAGAGGCCACGGTCATCTAAATCCGCCACCATGACGCGCCTTTCCCGCTTGCAATTGCTGGCCTACGCAGCCCCCGGCCTGCCCGCCGCGATGCTGCTGCTGCCGGTCTATGTGCATCTGCCGACCTATTACGCCGAAACCGTTGGCTTGAGCCTTTCCGCCGTCGGCGCGGCATTACTGGCAGCGCGGCTGTGGGATATCGCCATTGACCCGCTGATCGGCTATCTCAGCGACCGGACACAGAGCCGCTTTGGCCGCCGGAAACCCTGGCTGCTGGCCGCATTGCCAGTGATCCTGTTCAGCACCTGGCTGCTTTTTGTGCCACCCGGCGATGCCGGCTGGCCCTATCTGCTGCTTTGGACAATGGTGCTTTATCTCGGCGCCGCCATGCTGCAAATACCGTATCTGGCATGGGGAGCGGAGTTATCCCCGGATTACGGCGAGCGGACCAGTATCGCCGGCTGGCGCGAGGGCATGATCGTGGCCGGCACGCTGATCGCCGTGCTGATTCCAGCGCTAGTGCCAGCAAAGGGATTGGCCGCGCTGGCGCTGGTGATCACCATATTGCTGCCACCGGTGCTGATGCTGGCATTGTGGCGCCTGCCCGGTGGGGTCACTGTAGCCGCAGGCACAGAACTGAACCGCCAAAGCCTGGGGCAACTCTGGCGCAATCGGCCGTTCCGCCGGCTGTTGCAGGCCTGGCTGCTGAATGGCACCGCCAATGGTCTGCCCGCCTCCCTGGTATTGCTGTATGTGACCCATGTACTGGGGGAACCGAACCTGGCCGGCGCGGTGCTGCTGGCCTATTTCGCGGCGGGCATCGCGGCCGTTCCACTATGGCTGAAACTGGCCGCGCGCTATGGCAAGCATCGGGTCTGGTGCGGCGCCATGCTCTGGACCTGCGGCTTCTTCCTGCTGGTCCCCCTGCTCGGACCGGGCGACGGATACTGGTTCGTTGCCATCTCCGTACTCACTGGATTGAGCCTGGGTGCCGACCTGGCCTTGCCGCCCGCGATGCAGGCGGACGTGATCGACCTGGATGAAGCACGCCACCGCCAGCAGCGCGCCGGCTTGTTCTTCGCCCTTTGGGGCATGGCAACCAAGCTGGCCCTGGCCTTGGCTGTCGGCATCGCCTTTCCGCTGCTCGACCTGATCGACTTTTCCGCGAAAGGCGACAACGATGGTCAAGCCCTGTTCGGCCTCACCGCGCTTTATTGCCTGGTACCCGTGGCATTCAAGCTGGCGGCAATAATGCTGATGCGGGGTTATCCGATCACGCAGGCACGCCAACAGCGGCTGCGCGCCCTTATTGCGCGGCGGACCAGCGTGGCCAAATGATGCTGTCGATCCAGTTTGCGAGTTCCCGTTCGCGCTGTGCGCGATCCAGTGTGCTGGCATCCAGGCCATGGGCCCAGGCAAGATCATGGCGGTGTGGCGCCGCATGCAGGCTGCGCAAATCGGCCAGATAACGCTGCATCGCCGCCTCATCCGCGAACAGCCCATCGGCCAGCAGGCGTGGCCCGTAGCGCGTCATCACCGCGGCAATCTCGTTGAAATCGTATTCCGGGTGGTACTGCACCGCCCAGGCATGCGGCCCGGCCTTGGCATCGCCGTAGCTCGCCGCCTGCACCTCGCTCACCGCATTGCTGGCCAGCACGGTCATGCCTGCGGGCAGTTCCGCCACCTCGTCGAGATGCACGCAGATCGCCTCGAACACTTCCGCCTTGCCGGCCAGCAACGGATGCGCAATACCGGCCTGGGTGCGACGGATACGGCGTGCCACGCCAATCTCGCGGCCCTTCGGATTGCGATGCACCCTGCCGCCCAGCGCAGTGGCAATCACCTGCAAGCCCCAGCAGGAGCCGAACAGGCTAAGGCCGGCATCCAGCGCCCGCTTTGCCAGATCGATCTGGCGCGTCACCGGCTCGGTCATGTCATAGACATTCAGCGCCGAACCGGTGAAGGCTACGCCAGTATAGCGAAGCAGATCCAGCGACGGGTCGGCGGCATCGGCGGGATGCGTCACCTCGATCTCAAGCCGCGCATCGAGGCCGCGCAGCACATCGGCATAATGCGCACCGCTGGCGGTGCCGCCAGCGGCGATATTGGCCTGGTTGATCGCGGCGAGATTGCCGTCGGCAATCAGAATGCGTGGCGCCATGGCAATCAGCCCAGATCGCCGGCCACCGCCTTGCGGAAGATCTTTTCCAGCGCCGCCGCATCCACCGGACAGGGATTGCCGCCGGCGGAAGGATCGGCTTCGGCCATGCGGCCAATCTCGGCGGCACGGTCCACCGGCACCTTGATCTCGGCCAGGGTGTTCGGAATGCCGAGTTCGCGGCGCCAGGCCAGCACCCAGTCGAACACCGCCTGATAGCCGCTGCCCGGCAGGTCGAGCACGCGGGCGAGCAGGTTCATGCTTTCGGCAATCGCCGCCTTGTTATGCTGCATCACATAGGGCAGCAGCACGGCATTGGTAAGGCCGTGATGTGTGTCGTAGACGGCGCCAATCGGATGCGCCAGGGCATGCACGCCGCCCAGGCCTTTCTGGAATGCCGCCGCGCCCATGGAAGCCGCCGCCAGCATGCGCGAGCGCGCCTCAATATCCTTGCCATCGCGATAGGCACGGCCGAGATAATCCTTGCACAGCCGCATGCCTTCCAGCGCGATACCGACCGCCATCGGATGGAAACCCGGCGCGCAATAGGCCTCGAAGCAATGCACGAAAGCATCGACGCCGGTGGCCGCCGTGATATGTGGCGGCAGGCCGAGAGTAAGTTCCGGATCTGCGATCACCAGGGCCGGCAGCATGCGCGGATGGAAGATGATCTTCTTCTCGTGGGTATCTTCCTTGGTGATCACCGAGGCGCGGCCGACTTCAGAGCCGGTGCCAGACGTGGTCGGCACCGCCACCACCGGCGCCATGCCGGCGACGTTCACGCGGTCGGCATTGTCGCCGACATCCTCGAAATCCCACAGCGGCCGGTCCTGGCCGACCATCAGGGCCACCGCCTTGGCGGCATCGACACCGCTGCCGCCGCCGAAGGCAATCACGCCATCATGCTTGCCGGCATGATAGGCGGCAACGCCGGCATCGACATTGGCACCCGTGGGGTTGCCCTTGACGCCGGCGAACAGCCCGGTGGGCAGGCCGGCGGCTTCATTGCCGGCAATCGCCGCCAGCACCATCGGCGCATTGGCGAGGCCGGCATCGGTGATCAGCAGCGGCCGCTTCATGCCGAGCGAACGGCAGGCCTGGGGCAGTTCCTTGATACGGCCAGGGCCGACCCACATGGTGGTGGGGTAATTCCATTTACCGACGAGCATGGGGCGGACTCCAGAGAGAATTAGGTGTTCAGGCGCAGGTGGAAGGATTTCGGCCGGGTGAGTGATTCGAAACCGACCGAGGAGAGCGTGCAGCCGCGGCCGGAATTCTTCACCCCGGTCCAGGCCAGCGCAGGATCAAGATAGTCGCAGCGGTTCATGAACACCGTGCCGGTCTCAAGCTCGGCGCCAAGACGTGCTGCGGCCTCTGCATCCTTGGTCCAGATCGCCGCCGTAAGTCCATACTCGCTGTCATTCATCAGCTTCACGGCCTCGGCATCCGAACTTACCTTCATGATACCGATGGCGGGCCCGAAGGTTTCCTCCGACATCAGCCGCATCTTGTGCGTCACGTTCACCAGCACCTGTGGCGCCATGTAAGGCGTACCCTGGCGGTCGGCACCGAAAGGCCCTGGCGCCACCAGCGACTTCGCGCCCTGCGCCACCGCTTCCGCCACCTGGCCGCGCACAAATTCCGCCGCCGCGGCGCGCACCATCGGGCCGAGATTGGTCTCGGCCTTGGTTGGATCGCCAAGCACATATTTCTTCGTCAGATCGACAAAGCCATCGACGAAGGCATCGTAGAGCTTTTCATGCACATAGATGCGCTCGATGCCGCAGCAGGATTGCCCGGAATTGAAGAAAGCGCCATCGACCAGGTTTTCCACCGCATGGGCGAGATCGGCATCCGCCCGCACATAGGCCGGGTCCTTGCCGCCAAGCTCAAGCCCGGCACCAACGAAGCGGTCGACCAGCGCCTGCTGTACCGCATGGCCGCCAGCCACCGAGCCGGTGAAGGCGACGAAGCCGACGCGGGCATCGCGCATCACCTTGTCGGCATCGGCATGGCTTAAATGCAGGTACTGGAACACGCCATCGGGCAGGCCCGCTTCACGGAACGCCTCGGCATAGCGTTCGGCGCAGAGCGGCGTCTGATGCGAATGCTTGAGCAGCACCGTGTTGCCGGCCAAAAGGGCCGGGATCACCGCGTTCACCGACGTAAGATAGGGATAGTTCCACGGCGCGATGACAAACACCACGCCATGCGGTTCGCGGCGGATGAAGCGGCGGAAATTATCCTTCGCCGCTGGTTCGATATCGGCAAGCGCCTGCGGCGCAATGTCGATCATGTAGCTGGCGCGTTCATTGAACCCGCGCACCTCGCCGGGCGTCTGACCCGCTGGACGCCCCATCTGCCACGTCAGTTCCGTGGCGATATCCGCGCCCTTGGCGACAAATGCCGCGACTGCCTTGCGCAGCACTTCCTGGCGCTGCTTAAGCGGCGTGGCCCGCCAGGCTGCGCCGGCAGCCACTGATTTCGCCAGAGCTGCCTCGATGGCAGCGGCATTGGCCAGTTCGCGTTCGACATAGACCCGGCCGTCGACCGGGCTGACACATTTCAACATGCAGACCTCAGATGATTTCGAAATAGCGCGCCAACTGCCAGTCGGTGATCGCCTTGCGGTATTCCCGCTCCTCCCATTCGCGGCTGGCGGCGTAATGCTCGACGAAGGCATCGCCGAACAAATCGCGCGCCGGCTTGCTCTTCTTCAGGCGGCCAGCCGCCTCGAACAGCGTCCGCGGCAGTTGATACTTGGCCGGCAGGTCCACGGCATAGGCATTGCCCTGGATCGGCGCCGTCGGCTCGATCTTGTTTTCCACGCCCCAGAGGCCGGCGCCAATCGCCGCCGCCATGGCGATATAGGGGTTGATATCGGCTGCAGCGATGCGGAATTCGACGCGCTGCGACTTCGGCGAGCCCGGAATCGCGCGCAGGGCCGTGGTGCGGTTCTCAACACCCCAGGAGGCTTGGGTCGGCGCCCAGAAGCCGGGGATCAGGCGGGTGTAGCTGTTCACCGTGCAGGCGACCATGGCGAGCAGCTCCGGCAGCAAAGCCTGCTGGCCGCCGATGAAATGCCGCATCGTGTCGGAGATATTGTGCTTCTGCTTCGCGTCGTGGAAGACTGGCTTGCCATCCTTCTTCTTCAGCGAAAGATGGATATGGCCGCTCTGGCCCGGCCAGTCATGCGACCATTTCGCCATGAACGTGGCCATCTTGCCCTGGCGTTGCAACAATGCCTTGGTGAAGGTCTTGAACAAGGCCGCCTTGTCGGCGGCATTCAGCGCCTCGTCCACAGTGATGGCGGCTTCCAGCACACCGGCGCCGGTTTCGGTATGCAGCCCCTCCAGCGGGAAATCCATCTTCACGCCAAGATCCATCAAGTCGTGATAGAGCGAGGATTCGACCGAATTGCGCAGCACGGAATAGCCAAAGAAGCCCGGCGTGATCGGCTTCAGGCCGCGATAGCCCTTGTCGCGGATCGAATGCGGGGTTTCGTCGAAGACGAAGAATTCGAATTCGCAGGCGCCCAGCACCTTGTAGCCGAGCTTGTCGGCGCGTTCGAGCACGCGGCGCAGCACGGCGCGCGGGCAGACCGTATCCGCCGGGGCCGAGAATTCGCCGAGGAAGAACAGGGTGTTCGGCTCCCAGGGAATATCGCGGCAGGTATCGGGCAGCACACGCACCGGGGCATCGGGATAGGCGGTGTGCCAGCCGGTATAGCTGACATTGTCGTAAAGCTGGTCGTTGGAATCCCAGCCCAGCACCACGTCACAGAAGCCGAAGCCGCTATCCAGTGCCGAGAGGAATTTCTCTACCGAGATATATTTGCCGCGCAGGATGCCATCGACATCGAAGGCACCGACCTTGACGCGGTCGATCTTGCGTTCGGCGATAATACGCCGTGCATCGGCTACGGTTTTCACTTGCCTCGACTGCAACGCCATCCTAGCCATCCCCCGTTCTGCCCCGTTCAAGACTTATTGATCAACCCCAGCGCCCAGGCATGCAAGGCCGGCGAGGCAGCCGCGACAACGCGGCCATCCGAACCGAGCCTCAGCGGCTGGCCATTCCAATCCGTCACCACGCCACCGGCCCCCTCGATCACCGCCACCAGCGGCAGGTAATCATAGGGCTGCAGGCCGACCTCGATGACGAGATCGACATAGCCCGCCGCCAGCAGGGCATAGGCGTAGCAGTCGCCGCCGAAACGGCGCAGCCGCACAGCATTGCTCACGCGCTCGAAGCCGGCCCGTGCCGCGCCCTCGAACATGTCTGGCGAGGTGGCATAAAGCACCGCTTCCGCCGGATCTTTACAGCCGCTGACCCGGCACGGCGCATTATTGAACCGCGTCGGCTCACCCGCCTCGCCGACCCAGGTTTCATGCAGCGCCGGCATGTCGATCAGCCCGAGCTTCGGCACGCCATGCTCAAGCAGGGCGATTAAAGTGCCGAAAAGTGGCAGGCCGGTTACAAAGCTCTTGGTGCCGTCGATGGGGTCGATCACCCAGGTATAGCGGGCACCCAGGCGTTCGGCGCCATGCTCCTCGCCATAGATGGCATGCTCCGGGTGGCGCTCGGCAATTATGGAGCGCATGGCCGTCTCGATGGCACGGTCGGCCACCGTCACCGGGCTATGGTCCGCCTTATGCTCCACCGCCAGTTTCTGCCGGAAATAACGCTGCGCGATGGGCCGCGCCGCAGCCGCCAGGGCCTGCGCCGTGGCCCGCAGGGCGGGGCCGGGTTCAGTGGGGGCTGGCTGGGAGCCGGAAGGGGTGACGGTAAGTGGCATTTTGTGGATTTGTGTGTTTCTGTGGAATTTATATAGACGCCCTTGCGCTTCTCTGCAACAATTCCGCAATAATTCAGGGCAGGGTTTCCACGATTCCGCAAATCCACGCTACCAAGGGGGATATTATGAAGCACAATCTGTTCGGCTGGGCCGCTGGCGCCCTGCTGTTGGCCGCCGCGGCGCAAGCGCAGGCCGGCACCATCACGGTCTATACCGCGCTGGAAGAGGACGAAATCGCCGATTACGTGGCGCAGGCGAAAAAGGACATCCCGGATGTGACGGTGAATGTGCTGCGCCTTTCCACCGGTGATCTCGGCGCCCGCATCCTGGCCGAGGCCGGCAACCCGCAGCATGACGTGATCTGGGGCTGGGCCGTCACCAACATGATGGACACCCGCGTGCTGGCGCTGGCCGAACCCTATGCCGCCAAGGGCACGGAGAAGATGGGTAGCGCCTATGTCGCCGCCGACAAGAAGTGGTTCGCCGCCACCGGCTATATCGGCGCCTTCTGCGTCAACACCGAACGCCTGAAGCAGAAGAACCTGCCGATGCCGAAGAGCTGGGCCGACCTGCTCAATCCCGCCTTCAAGGGCGAGATCGCGATGCCGAACCCGGTATCCTCTGGCACCGGCTATCTGCAGATCGTGTCGATCCTGCAGAAGATGGGCGAGGAGAAGGGCTGGGCTTTCCTCAAGCAGCTCGATGGCAATGTGAACCAGTATATCAAGTCTGGCTCCCGCCCCTGCCGCCAGGCGCGCGCCGGTGAATTCACCGTCGGCACCTCGCTGGCCTTTGCCGCCATCAAGTCGGTGGAGGAAGGCTTCCCGCTCGCCATGGTGCTGCCGGCAGAAGGCGCTGGCTATGAACTGGAAGCCTCGGCCCTGATGGCTGCCTCGAAGAACAAGGCGGATGCCAAGAAGTTCCTCGACTGGACGCTCTCGGCCAACGCCGCCGGCCTCTATGGCAAGTACAAGGAACTGGTGACGCTGCCGGGCTTCAAGCCGGGCAAGGTGGCGCGCGAAGCCGGCATGCCGGAGGATCCGGGTACGGTGCTCTACAAGATGGATTTCGCCGCTTCCGCCGCCCAGCGCGATGCCATCCTGGCGCGCTGGAACAAGGAAATCGGCCGCTAAGGCGACATCACCCCGGGCGGGCAACCGCCCGGGGTTTTTCTTATCCCCAAGACCAGAGCCGAGCGAACAGACCCACCATGCATCTCGTCATCGACAGCGTGCGCAAGAGTTTCGGTCCCGTGCTGGCGCTGGACAATGTTTCGCTCTCGCTGGAAGCAGGCGAGTTCGTCTGCCTGCTCGGGCCGTCGGGCTGCGGCAAGACCACGCTGCTGCGCATCATCGCCGGCCTGCTGATGCAGGATTCGGGCACCATGACGCTCGCCGGCCGCGACCTGAGCAAAGTGCCGGCGCGGCAGCGCGGTTTTGGCATCGTGTTCCAGAGCTATTCGCTGTTTCCCAACATGACGGTGGCCGACAATATCGGCTACGGCCTGAAATTACGCGGCACGCCGCGCGAACAGATCGACCGCCGCGTGACCGAATTGCTGGCACTGATCAAGCTGCCGCAAGTGGCGGAACGCTTCCCCTGGGAGCTTTCCGGCGGCCAGCAGCAGCGCGTGGCCCTGGCCCGCGCCATCGCTGTCGATCCCAGCCTGCTGCTGCTGGACGAGCCGCTTTCGGCCCTGGATGCCAAGGTGCGCGCCGAACTGCGCGAGGAAATCCGCGACGTGCAGCGCCGCCTGAAGATTCCCACCGTGATGGTGACGCATGACCAGGAAGAGGCCCTGAGCCTTGCAGACCGCATCGTCTGCATGAGCCGAGGCCGCATCGAGCAGGCCGGCAGCCCGGCTGATCTCTACCTGCACCCGGCCACTCGCTTCGTTGCCGACTTCATGGGCGTGAGCAACCTGATCGAGCCGGGCAAGCTGCAGGCTGCGCGGCCCGAATTGCTGCAGGGCTGCCCCGGCAACGACCACCTGCTTTGCCTGCGGCCCGAGCATGTGGCCCTGCGCCAGGGTTCCTTCGGCACTGTGCTGGCGGTCAGCTTCCTCGGCAATATCACGCGGCTGAAACTCGATACGCCGCTTGGGCCATTGGTGGCTGAGGAAAATGGCCGCTCGCGCTTCGCGCCGGGCGACGGCATCGAGATCGCGGTCGACCCTGCCCGCGCCGCCTGGGTAGCGGCCTGACCATGGCTGCATCGCCGTCACCCGCTTCGGCACCGGGGCCGGCGCAGGATTCCAGGGACCGGTTGTTCAATCTCGCCTGCCTGCTGATTCCCGCCGCCGCCCTGCTGCTGTTCTTCGCCTATCCGATCGGCATGATGGGCTATCGCAGCCTGCTGGAGCCTGATGGCTCGCTGGGCTTTGGCAATTTCGCTCGCATCCTGACATCGCGCGGCTTCGCCAAGGCACTCAACAACAGCCTGATCATGGGCCTGGCGACCACGGCGCTGACCGTGCTGCTTGGCCTGCTGGTGGCCTTCGCACTGCATCGCTGCCGGCTGTGGCTGAAGGCGGTGCTGCTCGCCATCATCTCGCTGCCGATCATCGCGCCCTCCCTGGTGCAGGGCCTCGGCCTGATCTTCCTGCTCGGCCGCAATGGCCTGATCAACAAGAGCTTCGGCCTCAATGTCGAGATCTACGGCTTCTGGGGCCTGCTGATCGCCAACACGCTCTATGGCCTGCCACAGGCGACCATGATCATCGGCGCCGCCCTACGCCATGCCGATGCGCGGCTGTTCGAGGCAGCGGAAGTGATGGGCGCTTCGGGCTGGCGCCGCTTCATCGACCTCACGCTGCCGAATATCCGCTATGGTCTGCTCAGCGCCGTCTTCGTGGTTTTCACCGTCACCATCACCGATTTCGGCAACGCGGCAGTAATCGGCGGCGACTACACCGTGCTGGCGATCGAAATCTACAATCAGGTCATCGGCCAGATGAACCTCAATCTCGGCGCCGTGGTCGGCATGCTGCTGCTGCTGCCCACCCTGCTCTCCTTCTATTTCGAGCGCCTAGCCAGCCAGCGGCAATTCGGCACCCAATCGGAAAATGCCGTGCCTTATATCCCGCCCAAGGACCCGTGGCGCGATGGCATTGTCGGCGGCCTGGCTTGGACGGTGGCCCTGCTGCCGCTCACCGTGGTCGGCGTGGTGGTCTATGCCAGCTTCATGCGGCTATGGCCCTACCGCCTGGATTTCACTTGGCGGCATTACGATATCAAGCTGGCTGGTGGCTATGATCCGCTGTGGATCAGCATTGGCATCTCGGCGGCCGCGGCCGCCTTCGGCACAGTGTTCCTGTTGCTGCTGGGCGTGGCGCTGAAACGCATGAGCGGGCCATTCGCGCGCATCATCTACTTCATCGCCATGCTGCCGGCCGCCGTACCCGGCCTGGTGCTGGGCCTCGCCTATGTATTCGCCTTCAACCAGCCCGGCACGCCACTGATGCTGCTCTATGGCAGCGCCGCTCTGCTGGCGATGTGCAATTTCTACCACTATCACACGCAAGGGTTTGTCACCATGACGACCGGCCTGCGTCAGATACCGCCAGCGCTGGAAGAAGCCGCCACCTGCATCGGCGCTTCCACCTGGCAGGTGGTGCGCGATGTCTATGTGCCCTATACATTGCCGGTGCTGATTTCCGTGTTCTTTTTCCTGTTCATGAGTTCGATGGTGACGCTGTCTGCCGTGATCTTCCTGGTAACGCCGAAGCTGATGCTGGCCGCCGTCACCGTGATGCGCCTGGACGAAGGCGGCTTTACCTCGCAGGCCGCCGCCTTCTCCACCGTGATCATGCTGGTGGTTGCCGCCTCGCTGCTGCTGGCGCGCGGTGCCGTGCATCTGGCGCAGCGCCGGGCGCGGTTGCCGGGAGTATAAGAAAATGTGGGCGCAGGAACGCCATATCCGCATCCAGGGGCTGCTGCACCAGTTCAAGCAGATGTCCGCCGACGACCTGGCACGCGACCTGGATGTCTCGCGCGAAACCATCCGCCGCGACCTGCTGGAACTGGAAGCCGCCGGCCTGCTGAAGCGGGTGCATGGCGGCGCGGTGCTGCCAGATCCGCCGAGCGAGGCGCCCTTCGCCGACCGCCTGCAGGTACGGCGCAAGGAGAAACAGGCCATCGCGCGGGCCGCCATCCGGGAAATCAAACCGGGGCAGGTCTGCTTCGTCGATGCCGGCTCCACCACGGCCATCCTCGCCGCCGAACTCGGCAAGATCGCCGGCTTGACGGTGATCACCAATTCCATCGACGTGGCTTCGACGCTGAACGGCCTGCGCCAGGATGTGACCACCCTGCTGCTCGGCGGCCGGCTGCATAGCGATGTGCCCGGCACCTATGGCGAACTGACGTTGAGCGAAATCGCGCGCTTTCGCGCCGATGTCGCATTGCTCTCGCCGGTGGGCGTGCATCCCGAACATGGCGCCACCGACTTCGTGCTGCATGAAGCCGAAATCGCCCGCAGCATGATCCAGCAGAGCCAGCGCGTCATCTTCCTGGCCGACCACGCCAAGATCGGCACGGTGAGCCGCGTCTCGATCTGCCCCTGCAGCCGCATCGACATGGTGATCACCGATGCCGGCGCCGACCGCCGCCAATTGGCAGCCTTGCGCCAGGCCGGCTTAGGCGAAACAATCCTCGCCGAGTGATCGGCGGAGGAAACCTTGTCTCACATCGCTATTGTCGGCGGCGGCCTGATCGGCGCGAGCTGGGCTGCCCTTTTCCTGGCCCATGGCGCCAAGGTGGTGGCCTGGGATCCCATCGCGGCCATGCGCCAGAGCTTCACCAAGCGCACCGATATCATGCGCCGCCAGTTGCGCCCGCTTGGCCTCAAGGCCAAGGGCGAGTTGCGCGTGGTCGCGACACTGGCCGAAGCCGTGCGTGATGCCGCCTGGATACAGGAGAATGCGCCGGAGCAGATACCGCTGAAACGCGCGCTCTATGCCGAAATCGAAGCCTTGAACACCAGGGCGCTGATCGCCTCCTCCACCTCCTCTTTCCAATGGTCTGAACTCGCCGCCGAAATGAAGTGGCCGAACCGGCTGGTGGTGGCGCATCCCTTCAACCCGCCGCATCTGGTGCCGCTGGTGGAAATCTACGGCCGCACCAAGGCGGCGGTTGATCAGGCTTTCGCCTTCTATGAAGGCTTTGGCAAGGAACCGATCCGGATCCGCCGCGAAGCCGCAGGCCATGTCGCCAACCGTCTGGCCTCGGCCTTATGGCGCGAGGCCGTCAATATCGTTGCCGAAGGCATCGCCGACGTGGAAGACGTGGACAAGGCGCTGGTGGAAGGCCCCGGCCTGCGCTGGGCGATCCAGGGTGCCCACATGACCTACCATCTCGGCGGCGGCGATGGCGGCCTGAAGCATTATCTCGACCATCTCGGCCCGAGCCAGGAAAAGCGCTGGCGCTCGCTTGGCTCACCGACGCTGGATGCCGCCACCAAGCGCAAGCTGGTGCAAGGCATTGTGAAGGAAAGCCGAGGCCGCAGCATCCCGCAACTTGCCGCTGAGCGCGACGCCATGCTGTTGGCTTTGCTCAAGCTTAAACGCCAAAAGTGACGTAGCCCTCCGGCGAAATCGGCCAGGCCGGATTCCAGGCGATTTCCCAGGCATGGCCATCGGGATCGGCGACATAGCCGCAATAGCCGCCATGGGGTGGTGCAAGCGCTGCCCGCAACAGGCTGCCGCCAGCCTGGACCAGCGCCCGCATCAGCGGCTCGACGGCCGCGCGGCTGGTCACGTTATGCGCCAGCGACATGTTTCCGGGCGGCATCACCGCCCGGCCACTATCGGCGGCGAGTGCCGAAGCAAGCCAGGTGCCGAGCATCAGGCCGTTCATCTGGTAGAAGGCAATCTCGTCATTCTGGAACACCGGCTGCCAGCCAAAGCCAGCGGTATAAAAATGCCGCGAGCGCGCCAGATCGGCGACGCCCAGGGTGATCACGGAAATCTGCTGCTGCATGAGCCTCGTCCTTGTACGCCCCAGTTAGGACGCCTCACCCGCTGACGGCAAGGGGTGGTGAACTCACCCAAGCCCTGGAGAGCGTGATTGACTCCGCCTAATGAATGCCATTCAATAAGCCCAATCGAGGCCCGACCAGAAACATGAGTCGGCCCATAGGAGGAAACGGATGCGGCGCGCGGCAGGCGAGCCCATCGGCCATGGCGTTGCTGCGCCCGGCCGGCAGGGGATTACCAGTATGGGCAAGGCAGTTTGATGAGCGGCGACCGCGTTCTGGAATGCCGTGGCATTGAACGCTCCTTCGGCGGCCTCAAGGCGCTGAAGGGCGTGGACCTGCATGTCGACCGCGGCGAAATCTTCGGCCTGGTCGGCCCCAATGGCTCGGGCAAGACCACCATGGTCAATGTGGTGACCGGCTTCTATCCGCCCAATGCCGGCCAAGTGCATCTGTTCGGCCAGAATATCACGGCGGTCAAACCGCACCGCGTCGCCAGCCTCGGCGTGGCCCGCACCTTCCAGAATCTGGCGCTGTTCCGGGGCATGAGCGTGCTGGACAACATCCTGCTCGGCCGCCATGTGCGAATGCGGCCAAGTGCGCTGGCATCACTGTTTTACTGGGTCTGGGCGGCACGCGAGGAGCATGAGCATCGCCGCGCGGCGGAAGACGTGATCGACTTCATGCAGTTGCAGGATATCCGCGACGAGCCGGTGGAAACCATTCCGATGGGCCTGCAGAAGCGCGTGGAACTGGCCCGCGCCCTGGTGGCCGAGCCACGTTTCCTGATCCTGGACGAGCCGATGGCCGGCATGAACCAGGAAGAGAAGGAATATATCGCCCGCTTCATCCTGGATGCGCGCGAGGAACGCGGTGTCACCATCCTGCTGATCGAGCATCACATGGATGTGGTGACCGCGATCTGCGACCGCATCGTGGTGCTGAGCTATGGCGAGATCATCGCCGAGGGCGAGCCCAATGCCGCTATTGCCAAGCCCGAGGTGGTCTCTGCCTATCTGGGCAAGCGCGCCGCCGCCCGTGTTGCTGCCGGGGGCCATTGATGAACGCGGCTCATTTACACGATAGCCTGGCGCCCAGCACCCTGGTGGGCGCCCTGGCGCATAATGCGATGCGCTATCCCAACCGCGTTGCCTTCCGCGAGCGCGACTATGGTATCTGGCAGGAATTCACCTGGCCGCAGGCGCGCGACCGGGTGCTGGCACTGGCCGCAGGCTTCGAGGAGTTGGGCGTCGAACCCGGCCATGCGGTGATCGTGGTGGGCGACAACCGCGCTAATCTGTATTTCTCGATGCTGGCGGCGAATGTGCTGCGCGCCTTCCCCTCGCCGATCTATCCCGATGTGCCGGTGGACGAACTCGACACCTTCACCCGCTTCGGTTCGCCAAAGCTGGCAGTGGCGGAAGACCAGGAACAGGTCGACAAGTTGATGGGCCTGCGCGAACGCACCGGCCGCCCCCAGGTGATCCTGTTCGACGATCCGCGCGGCTTGGGCCATCAGCGACCCGAGGGGGTGCTGGCGCTGGAAGAGGTGGCCGAAAAAGGCCGCGCCCGGCTGCAGGCGGAAAGTGGCCTGGCCGAAAACCTGCTACTGCGGGCACAGCCTGACGATATCTCCGTGCTGCTCTATTCTTCAGGCACCACCGGCCTGCCCAAGGGCATTCCGCTGCGCCATCGCAATGTGGTTGGCGGTATCAGCAATGCCGCCAAGGGCGGCTATTTCCGCCAGCATGAAGAACTCTTTGCCTATCTGCCCACCGCCTGGGTCGGCGACTTCGTGTTCACGCTCGGCGCCGGCTTGCTGATGACGGCAACGATCAACATCCCCGAGCGCCAGGAAACCGTGCTGAGCGATATCCGCGCCGTGGCACCGACTTTCTATCTCGCCGCGCCGCGCGCTTGGGACAACATGCTGACCCGCGTGCAGGTCGGCATGGCGGATTCGACACCCCTGAAACGCTGGCTGTTCGATGTGTTCATGCCGCATGCCATCAAGGTTGAGCAAGGCCGCATGAACGGTCAGCAGCCCAGCCTGCTCGACCACTTGAAACTGGCCTTGGGCGAAATCTTCGTCTATGGCCCGATCAAGGATTATCTCGGCCTCACCCGCGCTGAACGCGCCTTCACCGGCGGCGAAGCGATGGGCGAGGACACCTTCCTGTTCTTCCGCGCGCTGGGTATCAAGCTGAAGCAATTCTACGGCCAGACCGAGACCGCTGCGCTTTCGGCGGCACAGACGGAAGGGGCGGTGAAGTTGCAGACCGTCGGCAAGCCGATGCCGGGCGTCGATATCCGCATCGACGATAGCGGCGAAATCCTGATTCGCTCGGCTTCCGTGATCGACGGTTATTTCGATGATGCCGAGGCCAGCGCCAAGGCATTCTCCGATGGCTGGCTGCGCACCGGCGATGCCGGCTACCTGGACGAAGACGGCCACCTTGCCGTGCTCGGCCGCGTCAGCGAAGTAGTACGCACGGCGGCGGGCGAACGCTATATCCCGAACTATATCGAGAACCGGCTAAAATTCAGCCAGTACGTGCGCAACGTGGCGATCCTCGGCGCCGGCCGGGATTATCTCACCGCCATTGTCTGCATCGACCTCGAAGCTGTAGGCCACTGGGCCGAGAAGCGTTCGATCACCTATACCTCCTATGCCGAATTGTCGCAGAAGCCGGAAGTGCTGGAGCTGATCCAGGGCGTGGTGGCGCATGTCAATTCGCTGCAGCCGGAAGCCTTGCGCATCCGCCGCTTCGTGAACCTGCACAAGGATTTCGACGCCGATGACGGTGAAATCACCCGCACCCGCAAGCTGCGCCGCAACACCATCGAGGAACGCTACGGCAAGCTGATCGAGGCGCTCTATTCTGGCGTGAAGGATGTGACCTTCGAGGCCGAAATCACCTACGAGGATGGCTCGAAGGGCAAACTGAGCCGCGTGCTCGCGATTCGTGAGGGGGCGGCCTGATGGATTACCTGCTGATCCTGGAACTCGGCGTCAATGGCGTCTTCGTCGGCCTGATGTATGCCCTGGTGGCGCTGGGCATGGTGCTGATCTACAAGACCTCCGGCATCGCCAATCTGGCCCAGGGCGCCCTGGCGATGACTGGCGCCTACATGGCCTGGGTAGTGTCTGGCCCGCTCGGCATCCCGATCTGGCTCGCTGTACCGGTGGCCATCGTCGGCATGTTCGGCTTGGGTGCCGCCACCGAGCGCCTGGCTTTGCGCCGCATGATTGGCCAGCCGGTGATCATGGCGATCATGCTGACGCTGGGTATCGAAATCATGCTGCGCGGCCTGCTGCCGGGCATGGCCGGCGTGGCGGTGAAGCGCCTCGATATCGGCATTCCCGGCTCGCCGCTCTTTCTCGGCGACCTGCTGATCAACCGCTCCACCATGATCGGCGGCGCCGTGTCGCTGCTGATGATCCTGGTATCGCTGCTGCTGTTCAATTCCCGCCTCGGCGTGGTGATGCGCGCGGTGTCTGACGACCAGACCGCTTCCTGGGCGGTGGGCATCCGTGTCGAGCGCGCGATTGCGATTTCCTGGGGTCTGGCTGCCGCCAGCGCCACCGTTGCTGGTGTGATGTGGGGCGCTACCCAGGGCGTCGACTGGTCGCTATCGCTGCTGCTGATCAAGGCCCTGGCCATCGCCATCCTGGGCGGCCTTGACTCGATCCCCGGTGTGCTGATCGCCGGATTGATCGTCGGCGTGGCGGAAAGCGTTGCCACCGGCGTGCTCGATCCGCTGGTTGGCGGCGGCACCCGCGATGTCGTTGCTTCCGTCATTATCCTGCTCACCCTGCTGCTGAAGCCGCACGGCTTGTTTGGCCGCGAACATATCGAACGGATCTGAGGGCAAGATGTTTTACCGCCGCTCCGGCATCCGCTTCACCAAATACAGCGACGAACGCCAGATCTGGCCGTTGCCGCTGGACCGCCGCCTTGCCGGCTTCATGCTGCTGCTCGGCCTTGCCGCGCCGTTCCTGGTCGACCGCCTCTATCTCGTCGGCTACCTGCTGCCCTGGATCATCTGGTCAACGGCAGCCCTTGGCCTGAACATGCTGATGGGCGTGGCCGGCCAGGTGCATCTGGGCTATGGCGCGGTGATCGGCATCGGCGCCTATGCCTCAGTGCATGCGGTGCGCGCCGGCGTGCCGTTTGAAATCGCCATGCTGCTGGGCGGCGTGGTTTCCGCCAGTGTCGGCATCGTGTTTGGCGCCGCAGCGCTCCGTGTGAAGGGCCTCTACCTCGCCATGGCGACCCTGGCGATGCAGTATATCGTCGATTTCGTGATCTCCCATGTGCCGGCGATCAGCGGCGGCAGCCAGGCTTCGATCACCGTGCCGCCGATCACCTTCCTCGGCATCGCCGTGCAGGGCGACCGCGCGGTTTATTATCTGGCGCTGGCGATCTGCGTCATTGTCACGCTGTTCATGCTCAACCTGCGCCGCACCAGCCTTGGCCGCGCGCTCGCCGCCGTGCGCGAGAAGGACTATGCGGCGGAAGTGATCGGCGTCGATACCTTCCGCTTCAAGCTGCTGGCCTTCTGGGTTTCCTCCTTCATCGGCGGCGTGGTCGGCGCCGTGCTGGCGGTATGCTACTTCCGCCAGATCTCGCCCGAGCAGTTCCATATCGAACTCTCGATCCAGCTTATCGCCATGGTGATCGTCGGTGGCATGGGCAGCGTGCTGGGCAGCTTCTTCGGCGCCGCGCTGATCCTGTTCGCCCCCATCGTACTGAACAACCTGATCGGCACGCTGGCCACCAGCTTCGCCTGGCAACTCAGCGCCGACCTGCGCGCGCATCTGCCGCTGATGCTCTATGGCGCCATGATCGTCGGCTTCCTGCTCTGGGAGCCACTCGGCCTGGCCAAGATCTACAACAATATCCGCAACTATTTCCTGGTATGGCCATTCCGCCATGCCCAACGCTGAAGTGCCTAACGAAAAACACAGGAGAGAACGCCCATGACCATCACTGTCGATCGTCGCACCCTGTTGACTGGTGCCGGTGCCGCCGCCCTGCTCGCGGCGCAGCCCGTGAAACTGGCCTTTGGCCAGGACAAGACTATCCGCTTCCTGATGACCCAGGACTTCACCAAGGTCTATACCTTCGTGACGGCCGAATACAGCCAGGGCCAGCGCGATTACATGACGCTGATCAACGAGCGCGGCGGCATCAACGGCTACAAGATCGTTGCCGAAGTGACCGACCATGGTAACGACCTGCCGCGCGCCATCGAAGCTTACGAGCGCGCCAAGGGCCAGGGCATGGTGCTGGTCGATCCGCTCTCCACGCCGGTGGCCCGCGCCCTGGTGCCGCGCGTGCTGGCCGACAAGGTCAACATGGTCACGGCCTTCTCGGGCCGCTCGGATGCCGCCGACGGCACCGTGTTCCCCTATATCTTCCCGCTCTCGCCCAATTACTGGACGCAGATGGGCCTGATCCTGGATTACGCCAACAAGCAGGATGGCGGCCTCAAGGGCAAGAAGATTGCCTATGTGCATATCGACACGCCGTTCGGCAAGGAACCGCTGCCGATTCTGGAAGCTTTGCGCGACAAGCTCGGCTTCGAGCTGCTGCCCTTCCCCTACACTCCGCCTGGTAACGACCAGTCGGCGATCTGGCCGCAGGTGCGTCGCGCGCGTCCGGACTGGGTGATCTTCTGGGGTGCCGGCGTCGGCCAGACCGTGGCGCTGACCGAAGCCGTACGCAACGGCATCCGCATGGACCGCATGTGCTCGTCGGTGTGGATCTCAGAGTCCGACATGGACGTGGCCGGCCGCGATGCCGCCAAGGGTGTGATGAAGGTGGATCCCTGCGTGCTTGGCCGTGAGCCGAAGCCGATCCAGGACATCCTCAAGAGCGTGGTTTCCGCCGGCAAGGGCGCCGGTCCGGAGAACAAGGTCGGCACCGTCTACTACAATTACGGCGTCATGATCATGGCCACCATTCTTGAGGGCGTGAAGCAGGCCTTCGCGCTGGCGCCGAACGGCCCGGTGAACGGCCCCTGGCTGAATGCCGGCCTGCAGGCGATCAAGGGCTTCACCGCGGAAGGCATGATGCCTTCCACCACGGTGACCGCCGCCGATCACCAGGGCGGCGGCATGGGCCGCATCTCGCAGTGGGATGGCAAGGGCTTCAAGCCGGTGACCGACTGGTTCTCCGCCAACCAGGATGTGGTCTGGGCGGAAATCAAGAAGTACTCGTCCGAGTTCGCCAAGTCCGGCAAGTAATGTGACGTGACTGGGGTGGCGCGGCGGTATCCGCCGCCGCGCCTGCCCTTCCCGGAGTGACTGAAATGGCCCTGCTGGCGCTGAACAATGTCGAAGTGGTCTACGACCAGGTGTTCCTGGCCGTGAAGGGCATTTCCATCGAAGTGCCGGAAGGCGGCCTGGTTGCCCTGCTCGGTGCCAATGGTGCCGGCAAGAGTACTGTGCTCAAGACCATCAGCGGCCTGCTGAAGCCGGAACGCGGCGAGGTGACGCGCGGCGACGTTACCTTCATGGGCCAGGACATTCTCAAGACCGATGCGCCGGAGCGCGTGCGCAAGGGCATCGTGCATTGCCTGGAAGGCCGCCGCGTGTTCGGCCATCTGACGCCTGCAGAAAACCTGATTGCCGCCACCTCCATGCACCGCGACCGCGCCCGGGTGCGCGACCTGATGGAGCGCATGTTCGACCTGTTTCCGCGTCTGCGCGACCGCGCCAAGGCCAAGGCCGGCTATCTTTCCGGCGGCGAACAACAGATGCTGGCCATCGCCCGCGCGCTGATGACCGAGCCGAAGCTGATCATGCTGGATGAGCCCAGCCTTGGCCTGGCGCCCTATCTGGTGGACGAGATTTTCGACATCATCCGTCGCATCAACACCGAGCAGAAGGTGGCGGTGCTGCTGGTGGAGCAGAATGCCGCCGCCGCGCTGGACGTGGCCCAAACCGCCTACCTGATCGAGAATGGCCGCGTGGTGATGAACGGCACCGCCGATGTGCTGCGCGCCAACCCGGATGTGCAGGACGCCTATCTCGGTGGCGTCGCCAAGGTCGACTATCACGCCGTGAAGCATTACCGCCGCCGCAAGCGCTGGCTGGCCTGACGGAGCGCGCCATGCATCCCGGGACTCTTTACGCACAATTAATGAACCGAATTCATTACGGAGGGTTCACGCATGGGCCAGCCTGACATGCCGCTCTTTCCTGCGGTTCTTGTCGCCAATCGCGGGGAGATCGCCTGCCGCGTCATCCGCACGCTGCAACGTCTCGGCATCCGCGCCGTCGCCGTCTACCATTTCGAGGACCGCAAGGCGCCGCATGTGGCGCTCGCCGATGCGGCCGTCGAACTGACCGGCTCCGTACCGACCGCTGCCTATCTTGATGGCGCGCAGATCATCGCGGCCGCCAAGGCGCAGGGCGCCGCTGCCATCCATCCCGGCTATGGCTTCCTGTCCGAGAATGCCGGCTTCGCCAAGGCGGTGGCGGAGGCCGGCCTCACCTTCATCGGCCCGGATGCCGCCAGCATGCATTTGATGGGCGACAAGATCCGCTCGCGCGACTATGCCCGCGACCAGGGCGTGCCGGTGGCGCCGAGCCTCGATCTATCCGGCGATGCCGCCGCCATCGCGGCACAGGCGGCGAAAGTCGGCTATCCGCTGCTGATCAAGGCTTCGGCCGGTGGCGGCGGCAAGGGCATGAAGATCGTGCGCGGCCCCGATGAACTGGCCGAGGCTGCTTCGCTTGCCGCCAGCGAAGCCAAGCGCTATTTCGGCGATGGCCGCGTCTATGCCGAAAAACTGGTGCAGATGCCGCGTCATATCGAGGTGCAGGTGCTGGGCGATGGCCAGGGCAATGTGCTGCATTTCGGCGAGCGCGAATGCTCGCTGCAGCGGCGGTACCAGAAGATCGTCGAGGAAGCCCCGGCACCGAACCTGTCCGAGAAGCTGCGCTCAGCAATCTGTGATGCCGCCGTGAAGCTGGCGAGTGCCGCGAAATACCGCAATGCCGGCACGGTGGAATTCATCCTCGGCAGTGACGGCGCCTTCTATTTCCTGGAAATGAACACCCGCCTGCAGGTGGAGCATCCAGTGACGGAAGCGGTCTATGGCGTTGATCTGGTCGAGCAGCAGCTTCGCATCGCCGCCGGCCTGCCGCTACCCTACAAGCAAGACGAACTGCGCCGCCAGGGCCATGCCATCGAGGTGCGGCTCTGCGCCGAGGAGCCGGAGCGCGATTTCCGCCCTGCCGTGGGCCGCATCGGCCTGCTGCGCATTCCCCAGGGCGATGGCCTGCGCTGGGATGGCGGCATTCTTGAGGGCCAGGCGGTGACGCCGGCCTTCGATTCGATGCTGGCAAAGGTGATCGCCTATGGCGCCGACCGCGACGAAGCGGCTGCCCGGCTGCATCAGGGCCTGGAAGAATTGGCTTTGCTCGGCGTCAACCACAATGGCGATTACCTGACGCGCATTCTGGCACATCCGGAATTCCTTGCCGGCCGGCTGCATACCGGCTTCCTTGCCGAGCAAGCCGCTACCCTCAACCCGCCGCCGCTCAGTACTGAAACCGAGCAGGCCGCTGCCATTGCCGCCGCGCTTGGCACCGAGGATATCCGCCGCACCCTGCTCGCCACGCCGGAGCCGCAGGCCAGCATCGGCGCCTGGAGGAATTGAGATGAGCTATCGTTTCGACCTGCTGGGCAAGGAACTAGACCTCGCCATTCTCGCGCGCCGCCCGGCCTTGCGCTTTGCCCTGGATGGCCAGAGCGTCATCGCCGAGGAGCGTCCTGCCGAAAGCGGTGCCTTCGCGCTTGATATCGACGGCCGCCGCATCACCGGCTGGCGCCTGGTGGTAGGCGACGACATCTATCTGCGCATACAGGGCCGCAACCTGCATCTGCGGCGCCAGCAGGAGGGTGGTGACACCGGCGGCGCCAATGCCGGCGGCAACGACATCTTGGCCGAAATGCCCGGCACGGTGATCAGCCTGCATGCCGCCGTGGGTCAGGAGGTCGCCGAAGGCGACAAGCTGCTGGTGATCGAGAGCATGAAGCTGCAGATGAGCATTACCGCGCATCGCGCCGGACGTATCGCCAAGGTGCATGTGGCCGAGAATGCCACTTTCGACCGGGGCGTCGCGCTGATCAGTTTTGCCAAAGACGAAGGAGGCGCGCCATGAGCGTGCTGAAATCCGCCATTCGCACTAGCGACGAGGAATTCCGCCTCCGCTATGCCGCCAACCGGCAATTGGCGCAGGAACTGCGCGAGCGCCAGCAGGCGGCGCGCTATGACCGCCCGGCGCGCGACCTGCAGCGCATGGCCGGGCATGGCAAGCTGCTGCCGCGCCAGCGGCTGGAAAAACTGCTCGATCCCGGCACGCCCTTCCTGGAGCTTTCCACGCTGGCCGGCAACATGGCCGGCGAAGGCGCCTCGCCCAGTGCCAGTTGCATCACTGGCATCGGTATCGTTTCGGGCCGCGAGGTGATGATCCATGCCGATGATTCAACGGTGAAAGGCGGCGCCTGGTATCCGCTCACGGTGAAGAAGATCGTGCGTTGCCTGGAAATCGCGCTGGAGAACCACTTGCCGGTGGTGCATCTCTGCGATTCCGCCGGTGGCTTCCTGCAATTGCAGTCGGATGTCTTTCCCGACAAGCATATGGCCGGGCGCATCTTCCGCAACCAATCCCACTTAAGCAAACGCGGCATCAAGCAGCTTGCCCTGGTCTTTGGTCATTGCACTGCGGGCGGTGCCTATATCCCGGCCTTGAGCGACTACAATGTAATTGTACGCGGCACCGGCGCGGTGTTCCTGGCTGGCCCGCCGCTGGTGAAAGCTGCGACAGGCGCCATCGTTTCGGCCGATGACCTCGGCGGCGCCGACCTGCATACGCGCACCTCCGGCACCTGCGATTACCCGGCAGCCAGCGAACTGGATGCCATCCGTATCGGCCGCGAGATCGTGGCGCAATGGGAGCCGGCACGGAAAACACCGATCGCAATGGCCAGTCCCGACTCACCGCTCTACGACCCGGACGAGCTTTACGGCATCCTGCCGGACACCATCAAGAAGGGCTTCGACATGCGCGAAGTGATCGCGCGCCTGGTGGATGGCAGCCGCTTCCACGAATACCAGCCCAATTACGGCCCTACGCTTGTCTGCGGCTATGCCAGTATCTGGGGCCATCGCATCGGCATCCTGGCCAACAATGGCGTGTTGTTCAACGACAGCACGCTGAAGGGCGCGCATTTCATCGAGCTGTGTAATCAGAACAATACGCCGATGCTGTTTTTGCAAAACATCACCGGCTACATGGTGGGCCAGACCTACGAGGCCGCCGGCATCACCAAGGATGGCGCCAAGATGATCATGGCCCAGGCCTGCAGTCATGTGCCGAAATTCACCGTGATGTGCCACGCCTCCTTCGGCGCCGGCAATTACGGCATGTGTGGCCGCGCCTTCGATTCACGCTTCCTGTTCTCCTGGCCCAATCACCAGATCGGCGTGATGGGCGGCGAGCAGGCCGCCAACACGCTGGCCGAAGTGAAGCTGCGCCAGCTTGAACGCGATGGCATCGCCTATGGGCCGGAAGACCTGGCCCGGGTCCGCGAAGAAACCCTGCAGGCCTATCAGCAGCAGCTCTCCGCCTATCATTCCACCTCGGAACTCTGGGACGATGGCCTACTCGACCCGGTGGATACCCGCAACGCGCTGGGTATCAGCATTGCCGCCGCGCTGAACGCGCCGTTCGGCGAACCGGGCTATGGCGTGCTGCGGCTTTAAAGGAAACCATGATGGGCGACCGACGGATCAAACTCAGCATTAAGGATGGCATTGCCCGCCTGGTGATGACCGGCACGGCCCGGCGCAATGCCGTGGACCTGCAATGGTGCCGCGAATTCGCTGAAGCCGCCATCGCCTGTGCTGCCGATGAATCGATCAAGGTGGCGGTGCTCTCGGCGGAAGGCGATTTCTTCAGCGTCGGCGGCGACATCGACAATTTCATCGCCAATCGCGCGCATCTGCGGCCGCATGTGTTGGAAATGGCCAGCCTGTTCCATCTTGGCATCATGCGGCTGCATCAGGGACCGGCCCCCGTGATCTCGGCGGTGAACGGCATGGCGGCGGGCGGCGGCTTCAGCATCGCCATCCTGGCCGATATCGTGCTGGCCAAGCGCTCGGCGCGTTTCGTCGCCGCCTATACCAGTTCCGGCCTCTCGCCCGATGGTGGCCTCACCTACAATCTGCCGCGCCTCGTCGGCATCCGCCGTGCTTTCGAGCTGATGGCGCTGAACACACCTCTTTCCGCCGAGCAGGCACTAGACCTCGGCATCATCACCCGCGTGTTCGACGATGCCAGTTTCGAGGCCGATGTCGAGGCGATAGTGCAGCAAGTGGCGGCAATGCCGGCGGGTGCGTTGCCGGCATTGAAGAAACTGATGGCCACCAGCATGGATAGCAGCCTGCAGCAGCAGCTTGACCGCGAAGCCGAAAGCGTTGCCCGCCTAGCGGCGTCGCCGGCGACTCTCGAGGTGCTCGACGCCTTCCTGCGCCGGCGCATCAAGCGATAGGGTATTGAGCTTGCTCACCGCTGCGTCCAGCCGCTGCAAGGCCGCATCCAGCGGCGCAGCCGGCATAGCAGCAGCGGGCGCCGCTGCGAGGCCGCGATAGACCAGATCGGTGATGGAATCGGCCACCGCCTCGATATCGAAATCGCCTTCGCCACGCAGGAAGGCCCAGGTGTGATGCTCGACGCAGCCATAGATCAGATCGCGCACCAGCCCGGGTGGCACATCGCTGCGAAATTCGCCGCTTTGCATCGCATCGCGCACCACCGCCGTGGCCCGCGCCGTGTAGCGCCGGTTCAGGGCGTAGATTGTGGTCTTGCGGTATTGCGGGTCGGGGCGGAATTCCAGAAACACCAGGCTGGAAAGTCCGGGCTCGTCATGCAGCGCCTTCAAGTGATGCCAGATGATGTAGCGCAGCCGGTTGCGGATACCGGTGACGGAGGCCAGCAGATGGCTATCCTCCTCGATCATGCCGCTATACCAATCCTCGATCACCCGTACCAGAAGCGCGCGCTTGTTCTGGAAATAACGATAGATCGAGCCTTCCACCACGCCGGCTCGCTCGGCGATCTCCGAGATCGAGGCAGCCTCGTAGCCGCGCAGCCGGAATACCGTGCGTGCCGCCTCCAGGATATCCGCCTCGCGCCGCTCGCGCGGCAAACGGCTGGCTCTCTTGCGTGTGGTCCCGTTCCTCGCCATGGCCATGATCTAGCCCTCTGCCGGGGCGTTGGTCAACGATTTAAGCGAACGCGGTTCATCAGCGCCGTTTGCCACCCTGCCGCCAGCTTGCCGGCATTGACAGGGCCATGATGCGCGTTTCTAATGAACGCAATTCATCATAACGCGCCAAGCGAAAGCCGGGAAACATGACCAGCACTTTGCCGAATGCCGCCACCCAATTCGCGCTCACGCCGGACCAGACCGCCGTGCTCGATGCTGCCGACCGTTATGCCAAAGCCGAGTTGCATCCACTCTCCGAGCGCATGGATAACGAGGAATGGTGGCCCAGCGATGCCTTCGCCAAGCTCGGCAAGGCCGGCTATTTTGGCATCACCGTCGATCCGGAATACGGCGGCGTCGGCGCCGACCTGATGACCAGCGGCCTGATCCTGCAGGCTTTCTCGCGCTGGAACCACGCCCTGGCGCTGAGCTGGGTGGCGCATGAGAATCTCTGCCTCAACAACATCTACCGCAACGCCAACGACGCCCAGCGGCGCAAATACCTGCCCGGCCTCTGTGATGGCTCGCTGACTGGTGCGCTTGGCCTCACCGAGCCAGGTGCCGGCTCGGATGCGCTCGGCTCGATGCGTACCACGGCGCGGCGCGAAGGCGACCATTACCTGCTGAATGGCGGCAAAATCTATATCACCAACGGCCCGGTGGCCGATGTACTGCTGGTCTATGCCAAGACCAACCCTTCCGCCGGTGCCCATGGTATTTCCGCTTTCATTGTGGAGAAGGACTATCCCGGCTTCCGCGTGGCGCAGAAGCTGGTGAAGATGGGTTTCCGCGGCAGCCAGACCGCCGAGCTGGTTTTCGATGATTGCCGCGTGCCGGCGGAAAATCTGGTCGGCGGCGAGAATCGCGGCGTCGGCGTGGTGATGAGCGGTCTGGACCTGGAACGCGCCATGATCGCGCCAATCTGCCTCGGCATCTGCGAACGCGCCCTGGAAATCAGCATCGACTACTCCCGCACCCGCAAGCAGTTCGGCAAGGCGATTGCCGAATTCCAGATGGTGCAAAGCCGCGTGGCGGAAATGTATGTGATGGTGGAAACCATGCGCAGCTTCACCTACCGCGTGCTGCTGGAAGCCAATGAACTGGAAGTCGGCGGTGGCGGCCGTGGCTCCATCCATGCACTGACCGCCGCCTCGGTGATGTATGCCGCCGATACCATGAACCGCGTGCTGGATCATGCCGTGCAGATCCATGGCGGCAGCGGCTATATCTGGGAAGCAGAGATCAACCGGCTGTTCCGCGCCACCAAGCTGCTGGAAATCGGCGCCGGCACTACTGAGGTGCGCAAGCTGATCATTGCCGGTGAAATTCTTAAAAGCTGAACCGCCTGGAAGAATTGAGAATGACCGACGAGGCCCCGCTCCGCCTATCCGACGACGACCTCGCGGCGCATCCGACCAATCTTGCCGCTGGTAGCCTGGCGGGTCGCACGCTGCTGGTGACGGGCGGCGGCGGCGGTATCGGGCGTGCCACCGCCTGGCTGGCAGCAAGGCTCGGCGCCCGCGTGGCGATTGCCGGGCGGCGGCTGGAGCGGCTGGAGCCTGCGGCAGCGGCCATGAAGCAGCGGGGCTTTGATTGCCTGACCCTGGCGGTGGACATCCGCCAGCGCGACAGCGTGGAAGCAATGTTCGATCAGGCCGCCAGCCATTGGGGTACGCCGCCGGACCTGCTGGTCAATTCCGCCGGCGGGCAGTTTCCGCAACCCGCCATCGATTACAGCGAAAAGGGCTGGCGCGCGGTGATCGATACCAATCTGACTGGCACGTTCAATGCCATGCAGGCGGCGGCGCGACGCTGGCGCGACGCGCAGCGGCCGGGCAGCATTGTCACCATCGTGGTATCGCCGCGCGGCCTGCATAACGTGGCGCATACCGTGGCAGCGCGGGCCGGCGTGAAGGCTTTTTCGGAAGCCGTCGCCATCGAATGGGCCCCGCTCGGCATCCGCGTCAACTGCATTGCGCCGGGCACCATCCGCTCGGAAGGCTGGCAGGTCTACCAGCCGCATGTGCGCAAGCGTTATGAGAACGTAAATCCCATGCGCATCGCCGGCAGCCCCTGGCAGGTCGCCGAAGCAGTGCTGTTCGTCGGCGGGCCGGCCGGCGGCTTCATCACCGGTGAAACCATCGAGATCAGCGGTGGCGGCAATCTCTGGGGCGAGACCTGGACCACGGACAAGCCGCAATGGTTTCGCGAGGCGACCCGGGTGGTCGATCCGGACTAGATACCCGGCACCAGCAGGAAATCGCCCTTGGCGGCATTGGCGCGCGCGGCGCGGGCCTCGCGGTAGCGTTCGCCATCATAGAAAGCCTTGGCCGCTTCCGTGCTGGGAAATTCCAGCACCACCACGCGGCGGCCATCATGCTTACCCTCCAGCACATCGACGGCGCCGCCACGCACCAGATACTTGCCCCCAGCCTCGGCAATAGCGCCTGGCGCGAGCTGCTTGTAGCGCTCGTAAGCTTCGGTGTCGGTCACATCGATGAAGGCAAGGATATAGGCGGCCATGGTTTCCTCCGGTTTATGGCCGGAGGCTAACCCTATTCCGCCGCCTGCGCCAGCTTGAGGCAACGCGCCCAATGCTCGGCCCCGATGCTGACCGGCTCGGGCTGCATCTGACTGCACTCATCGCCGGCATATTTGCAGCGCGGCGCAAAGGCACAACCGGGCGGCAGTTTGGCGAGATCGGGCGGCGCGCCGGGGATCGCGTCCAGCCGGCCGCCCTTCATGCCGCCCATGCCGCCACCCGCACCATGACTGGCACCATGACCGGAGCGAAAACCGAGCAGGCCCTTGGTATAGGGATGGCTGGGATTGCGGATCACATCGCGCACCGGGCCGGTTTCGACGATGCGGCCGGCATACATCACCGCGATACGGTCGGCGACCTCCACGGCGACACCGATATCATGTGTCACCAGGATCACCGAGAGACCGAGTTCGCGTTGCAATTCGCGGAGCAGCAGCAGAATCTGAATTTGCACGGTGGCGTCGAGCGCCGTGGTCGGCTCGTCGGCCAGCAGCACTTGCGGATTGCAGGCCAGCGCCAGGGCGATCATGGCACGCTGGCGCATGCCGCCGGACATCTCATGCGGATAGGCCTTGAGCCGGCGCTCCGGCGAGGGGATGCGCACACGCTTCAACGCCTCCAGGGCGCGGGCCTCGGCGGCTTCGCGCGTCACCTTCGGCTCATGCTTGCGGATCGCCTCGGCAATCTGCTGGCCAACGGTGTAGACCGGATCCAGCGCCAGCAGCGGCTCCTGGAAGATCATCGATACCAGCTTGCCGCGAAAGTCGGTGAGCGCCGCACCCTTCAGCGCCATCACATCCTGGCCCAGCACCTGCAGGCTGCCGCTGATCCGCGTGCGCTTTTCCGGATGCAGCCGCAACAGCGAGCGCAGGGTTACGCTCTTGCCCGAACCGGACTCGCCGAGCAGCGCCACCACTTCACCCCGGGCCACCTGCAGATTGACACCGTTGACCGCATTCACCGGAGTACGGCCGCCGGTGAAGGTGACGGTGAGGTTGCGGATATCGACGATGGCTTCCGCGTTCATGCCGCTTCCTCCACGGCCGGTGCCTGCGGATGGCCGCTGCCGGGCTGACGCGCTAGGCAGGCAGAGTCATGGTATTCGGCAATCGGCGACAGGGCCGGCACAATGGAAGCGCAGACATCGGAAGCAATGCGGCAACGGGTGTGGAAACGGCAGCCTGGCGGCGGATCGATCGGATTGGGCGGATCGCCATAGAGCGGCGCTTCCATGGTGCGGTTATCCGGATCCATCGCCGGCATGGAGTTGAGCAAGGCCGCCGTATAGGGATGCGTCGGAGCACCGAACAGGCTGTCGGCCGGGCCGATCTCAGCCACCTTGCCGAGATACATCACCATCACGCGGTCGGAGATGAAATTCACCACATGCAGATCGTGGGAGATGAAAATGTAGGTAAGGCCGAAAGCATCCTTCAGGTCGAGCAGCAGGTTCAGCACCTGGGCTTCCACCGACTTGTCGAGTGCCGAGACGGCTTCATCCAGGATCACCAGGCGCGGCTCCAGCGCCAGGGCACGGGCAATATTGACGCGCTGGCGCTGACCGCCGGAAAGCTCATGCGGATAGCGGCCGGCAAAACGGCGTGGCTCCAGGCCGACGCGGCTGAGCAGGTCATGGCCACGGGCCAGTGCTTCACGGCGTGGAACACCATGCACCTGCGGTGCGAAGGCAATCGAATCCTCGATGGTCAGGCGCGGATTGAGCGAGGCGTAGCTGTCCTGGAACACCATCTGCACCTGGCGGCGGAAGCTGCTGAGCTCTAGCTCCTCGCCAAGCGCCTCGCCATCGAACACGATACGCCCGGCATCGGGTTCGATAAGATGCATCAGTAGCCGCGCGGTGGTGGATTTGCCGCAACCGCTTTCGCCGACGATGCCAAGCGTCTCGCCCTTCAGCAGGTCGAAATCGACGCCATCGACAGCACGGACCACGGTCTTGCTGCGGCCGAACAGCCCTTTCCCGACCGGGAAATGCTTAACCAGGCCACGCACGGACAGCAGCGGCTGACGTGGCCCGCCGCGGTCTTCGGGATGATGCAGGGGATCGGCGATTTCGGTCATGCGCGCACATCCATCGCCGACCGCAAGCCGTCGGAGAACATGTTGAACGAGATCGAGGTGATGAAGATCATCACGCCGGGCAGGGCCGCGACCAGCGGATTGACATAGATCGCGGTGCGCAATGTGTTGAGCATGAGGCCCCATTCCGGCTCTGGCGGCCGCACACCGAGGCCGAGGAAGCTCAAACCGGAGGCCAGGATCATCGCCACCGAGATCAGGCTGGTGGAGTAGACGAAAATCGGGCTCAGCACATTGCCGAGCACATGCACCCGCACGATGGTGAAGCCGCCGGCACCTGAGGCACGCGCTGCTTCTACATAATCGCGGTTGCGCACCTGCGTGGTGACGCTCTCTGCCACGCGGGCAATCGGCGGAATGAAGACGATAGTGAGAGAGACCAGCGCATTGGTGAGGCCGGCACCCAAAGCACCCGACAAAGCCACCGCCAGCAGCACCGAGGGAAAGGCGTAGAACACATCAATGGTGCGCATGATCGCGGTGTTGATCTTGCCGCCGATATAGCCGGCGAATATGCCAAGGCTGGAGCCCAGCACAAAGGCCATCAACACCGGCGTCACACCCATGAACAGCGACAACCGCGCGCCGTAGATCAGGCGCGAGAGCATGTCGCGGCCAAGTTCATCCGCGCCCAGCGGAAAGCCCGGCGTGCCAATGGGGCGCAGGCGGCGCAGCATAGAGCCGCGATAGGGATCAGCCGGGGCCAACCAGGGCGCCAGAATCGCCATCAAGACCAGTGCAAGGATGACGGCGAGTGCCACCATCGCCACCGGATCACGCATCAGGCGGCGCGCCACGCCGCGCCAATAACCTTCCGATACCTCGATAGCCTGAACCTTGGCGCCGGAATCGATTGCCCCCACCGCCATTATCTAGCCTCGCTGGATACGCGGATCGAAGGCTGTCTGCAGCACATCGACCAGCAGGTTGAGCAACACGAAGAACATCGCCAGCACCAGGATGGTGCCTTGCAGCAGCGGCAGATCGCGCTGGAAGATCGCCAGGTTGAGCAGGAAGCCAGTGCCCGGCCAGGCAAACACGGTTTCGATCAAGATCGAGCCGCCGAGCAGATAGCCGAGTTGCAGGCCCATCACCGCCAACGCAGTTGGCGCCGCATTCTTCACCACATGGCGGAACACACCACCATGGCCCAAGCCCTTCGCGGCCAGGGCCTGCACAAAATCCTGCGACAGAATATCAGCCACCAGGGCACGAATGGTGCGAGCGATCACGCCCATCGGAATCACTGACATGGTGATGGCCGGCAGGATCAGGTAGCGGATATGCTCCCAGTCCCATTTCCATTCAGCGGACCCACCGGGGCCAGCACCGGTAGAAGGCAGCCAGTTGAGTTGCACCGAAAACACGATCACCAGCACCATGCCGAGCCAGTAGTGCGGCACACTGACCCCCAGCACCGAGAGAGCAGAGGCAATGCGGTCGACAGGTGAATTGCGGAAATAGCCGGCAACGAAGCCGAACAGGCAGCCGAAGAAAAAGCCGATCATGGTGGCGAGCGCGGCCAGGATCAGGGTGTTACCGACAGCACGCATCACTTCGGAAAGTACCGGGCGCCCGGAGGCGATGGATTGGCCAAGATCGCCGATCATCACTTTGCCGAGCCAGATGAAATACTGCACCGGCAACGGTCGGTCGAAACCGTAGAAGGCACGCATCTGCGCCTGCACTTCCGCCGAGGCGTCGGTCGGCAGCACGGCGGTGAGTGGATCCCCGGGCGTGATGTGGACCAGCAGGAAACAGACGATGCTGACGCCGAAGGCGACGGGCAGCACATAGAGCAGACGCTTGAGAGCAAACAGCAGCATGCACGATCCGGCGTGGGGCGGCGGGATGGGCCGGACTGGCTGAGCAGCCCGGCCCCGGGTTACACGCTTACTTCACCATGTAGACGGGTGAGAAATCCTGGAACCAGTTCTGCGCCTGCACAAAGCCCTTGACCTTGTTGGTCATGGCACGCGGGTTGACGTCATGCGTCACCATCAGGAACAGCGCATCGTCCACATACTTCTCATGCACCTTCTGCATCACCTTGGTCTGCTCGGCAGAGTCGAACGTGGTGCGCAGCTGGTCGAACAGCTTGTCCATGTCAGGATCGCAATAATGGCCCCAGTTGGTGCCGGCTGGCGGAGCCAGATTGCACTGGAGATGACGGATGACGCCAGTGAACGGATCCTGAATGAAGTAGGTGTAGTTCATCGCCGTGCCGCCGCGCGAACTCTCATGCTTAGAGCCAGCACGCCAGATGTTGATGAGGGTGTTCCATTCCACCACTTCGAAATCGATCTGGATGCCGATTTCAGCGAGATTCTGCTGCACGAATTCATTCATCGGCAGCGGCAGCATCTGGCCCGAGCCCGAGGGCGAGATCAGTACCTTGGTCTTCAGTGGCTTGGCCTTGCTGTAGCCAGCCTCGGCCATCAGCTTGGTGGCAGCGGCCACGTCATACTTCAGCTTGAAACTGGGATTGCCAAACCACTGGTGACCGGGCGGATAGAAGCCCTCTGCCGGGATCATCATGCCGCCGAGCAATTCCTTGAGGCCCTGGCGATCGACTGCCAGATTGGCAGCCTTGCGCACGCGGATGTCGTTCCAGGGCGAGCCCTCGGCGCGCGAGAGATGCCAGGTCCAGTTATGCGGGTAGGCATTGGTGACAATGGTGAAGCCGGCATTCTTCAGCGACGGCACCGCGTCCGGCGCCGGCGACTCGATCCAGTCCACCTGGCCCGAACGCAGGGCGGCGATACGGGCATTCGGCTCAGGCAGCGGGATGACCACCAGCTTGTCGAGCTTGGGCACGCGCGCCTTATCCCAGTAGCCCGGGTTCGGCACCATCTCGGCGCGCTCGCGCGGCACAAAGGCGGTCAGCTTCCATGGGCCGGTGCCAGACGGCGCCTTGGCATATTCATCCCAGTTCTTACCGACTTTCTCCCAATGCGCCGGGGAGGACATCATAATCCAGGCAAGCTGGTAGGGCAGTGTCGCGTCGGGCGACTTGGTGATTATTTCCAGGGTGTACTTGTCCACCACCTTGTAGCTGGCGACGGCGGGGATGCGTGAGCGGCCCTGCGCCGACTGGCGCGGATCGAATTGCGGCGCATCTTTGTTCAGCAGCTTTTCAAAATTCCACACCACGGCTTCGGCAGTGAATTCACTGCCATCGTGGTACTTCACGCCCTGGCGAATCTTGAATATCCACTTGGTCTTATCGGTGGCGTCGACGCCCCAGCTCTCGGCCAGACCGGGCGCGATATCGGAGGGCTTGTCGGCTTTCGACAAGTCCCAGTTGATCAACGCGTCATAGACTGTGTAGCCAAGGAAGCGCATGCCTTCGCCGCCATTGTCGGTCTGGCCGGTGGTCAGGGGAATGTCGGAAGCGGTCATGCCGATGCGCAGCGTGCCCTGGGCGAAGGCGCCGGTGGCGGCGATGCTTGTCAACGCCGTAGCAACAACCAGGCTGAGCATGCGGGAAAAAGAGATTGGGCGGGCCATGGATATGATCCTGCAGTGGAAGGTGTTTGCTGCGTCGCAAACTCCGTGCCACGGAATTGATGTGCGAGATTCCAAGGAGATGCGAGGAATGCAAAGCCATCGGCACACAAACAACCCAGCGCAAGCCTAATTATTGGGCACCTTTGGCTTGCCATATACCTTAGCCGTTAGTTGAATAGCGAAGCGGCATCCGGGATGATTGCGCCATGCGTCTCCTGCTGCTGAACGGCAATACCAGCCAAGTCATGACCGACCGCTTGGCGGTGGCGTCCCGTGCCATCGTTCGTCCGGATACGGAGATCATCCCAATTACCGGCCGTTTCGGCGCCGAGGTGATCGCCAGCCGCGCCGCCTATGCCATTGCCGGGTATGCGGTGCTGGATGCCTATGCCCAGGCCTGGGCGGCGTATGGCAATGGCATAGATGCCGTGGTGCTGGCCTGTTTCGGCGATCCCGGCCTGGCAGCGCTGAAAGACGTGGCCGGTGTCCCCTGCTTCGGCATGGCGGAAGCCGGCTGCCACGCGGCAGCGGCGCAGGCGCAACGCTTTTCCATTATCACCGGCGGCGCTGCCTGGGGCCCGATGCTGACCGAATATGCCGCATCGCTGGGGCTGGCGGATCAGTTGGCCAGTGTGCGCGTGCTGGAAGCCGATGGCGGCCAGATCGGCGCCAACCCGGAAGCGGCGCGTGAAGCGATTTATCAAGCCGCCGTGAAAGCCATCACCGAGGATGGCGCCGAGCTGATCGTACTGGGCGGCGCAGGCATGGTGGCGCAGATCGAACCGCTGGCGGCACGGGTCAGCGTGCCGGTGATTGATGGCCTGACCCCGGCGATCCGTATGGCCGAGGCGGCAGCCGGCCAGAAATCGCCGGCCTGGCGTGGGCCGATTGCGACGACAGGCTTGAGTCCCGAACTCACGTCCTTACTCAAGGGATAAGAAGCTGCCCGGGCTTGACCCGGCGATCCTATTTTCAGCCCGGCACTTCCTCGTAGGTCGGCACCTTGGCCTCGAAGGCACCGGCGAAACGGTAGAGCGTCGCTTCACCGAAAGGCTGGCCGACAAGCTGGAAGCCCACCGGCATGCGGCCGCGCACGAAGCCGGCCGGCACCGTGAGGCCCGGCAGCCCGAGATAATTGATCGGCCGCACCAGGCGGGTAAGCGAGGCGATCAGCTTGGCGGCTTCCGGGCGGCCAGCGAGATCGGTTTCGGCGATGCTGGGCGTGGCGGCGGCCACCACCGGCGCAAACACCGCATCGGCGCCATTCATGGCACGCAGCCAGCCGGCAATCGCAATCGAGCGCCAGCGCAGTGCATCGGCGTAATCCACCGCACTCAATGCCAGGCCATTCTCGACGCGAGCGCGCATGGCATCGGAATAGAGATGCGGCCGGGTCTTGAGCCAGGGACCATGGATCGAGGCGGCTTCCGTGGAGATCACGATATTCGCCGCCGCCGTGATCATGTCCATGTCCGGCGGCGTCATCTCGATGATCTTGGCACCGAGCTTGGAGAAGGTAGCAATCGCCTGCTCCAGCACTTGGCCGGTCGGCTTGCTCATCTTGTCCCAGAAGAAGGCACGCGGCACCGCCAGCTTCAGACCCCGCAAAGAACCTGGCTTGGCCGCCGCGACATAATCCGGCACCGCTTCCAGCGCCGCCGTCGGATCATTCGGATCGGCACCAGCGAGGATTTTCAGCAGCAGCGCGTTGTCGGCGACACGGCGGGTCATCGGGCCGATGGTATCCAGAGACCAGCTCAGCGGCATGCAGCCATAGCGGCTGACACGGCCCCAGGTCGGCTTCATGCCGACAATGCCGCAAAGATGCGCCGGCTCGCGGATCGAACCGCCGGTATCGGAACCGAGCGCGCCATAGATCAGCCGCGCCCCCACCGCCGCTGCCGAACCGCTGGAGGAACCGCCGGTGATGCGGGCCGGATTCCACGGATTGCCGGCATGGCCGTAGTGATAATTATGCCCGGTGGGATTGAAAGCGAATTCCGCCATGTTGAGGCGGCCAAGATCCAGCGCGCCAGCCGCATCCAGGCGCTCAAGTACCGTGGCGGTCTTGTCCGCCTTCCAGTGGCGGCGGATCGCCGAACCGCAGGAGCTTTCCTTGTTCTGGCGATAGAACATGTCCTTGTGCGCCAGCGGGATGCCGGCGAGTGGCCCGAGCTTGGCGCCGCGCTTGCGGGCGCGGTCGGCGGCCTTGGCCGCTTTTAGCGCAGTCTCGGATTCCAACTTGATGAAGGCATTCACTTTCGGCTGCCACTCGGCGGTGCGCACCAGAGCCGCCTCGACCAGGGCTTGCGATGTGACCTTGCCGGATTTGAGCGCGGCAACAGCATCGGTCAGCGATAGCAGGGCAATATCCTGGCTCATCACTTGCCTCCCGGCTTCTTTGCTGGGAACAGGCCGGGCTCGGCCTCCATCGGCAGCTTGGCAGCAAGCGGGCGGAAACGGGTCAGGGCTGGCGTCAACGCCCCAGCAATAGCTTTGGCGCGGCCCGGGCGCAGCAGCACACCGGCTTCATTGAACATGGCGGCGACCAGGGTCGGCGGCAGCGGATTCTTGTCCGGCTTCTTCGTGGCGCTCTTCTTCATTGTGGTGGCTCCGCTCCCTTGCGGCTGGTGATCAGTCCGTAATGCTGCGGCATCCGGTGCCGGGCAAAATTAAACGTGGTCGACTTGTAGCTCAAGCCGGCATCGAGATCGCAGCAGGCAACGATCAGTTCATCGCCTTCGGTGCGCGCCATCGCCACCGGCTGACCCGAAGGCGCGACGATCTGGCTGCCGGCGATCATCGGCACGCCCTCCTCCTCGCCGGCCTTGGCAACACCAACCACCCAGCAGCCATTCTGGTAGGCGCCGGCCTGCATCACCAGGCCATTATGGAACAGCGACAGGGCATCATGATCCGGCGCCGGCGGGTTATGCACCGGCGTGTTATAGCCCAGCAGGATCATCTCGACGCCCTGCAGGCCCATGACGCGGTAGGTCTCCGGCCAGCGGCGGTCGTTGCAGATCGCCATGCCGATGATGCCGCCGAAGGCGCGCCAGACCTGGAAGCCGGTATCGCTCTCGTCGAAATAGCGCTTTTCCAGATGCTGGAATTTGCGCCAGGGTTCATGCTCGGCATGGCCGGGCAGATGCACCTTGCGGTACTTGCCGACAATGCTGCCGTCGCGTTCGACCAGGATGGCGGTGTTGTAACGCTTTTCGCCAGCAATCTCGGCATAGCCCAGATAGAAGCCGATTTTCAGCCGCTTGGCTTCATCGAACAGTTTCTGCGTTTCCGGCCCGGGCATACTGGCCTCGAAGAAAAGGTCGATCTCGGCCTGCTCGGCCATGAACCAGCGCGGAAAGAAGGTGGTAAGCGCCAGTTCCGGAAACACCACCAATTCGCAGCCCATGCGATGCCCTTCACGCAGCAGCGCGATCAGGCGCTCCACCACCTCGGCGCGGCCATGGGCACGCTGGATTGGCCCAAGCTGCGCCGCACCAACGGTGAGCGGGCGAGGCATCAGGCAGCCAGGCGTTGCATCATGCGCAGCAGGATATTGGCGCCAGCTTCGAGATCGGCCGGCTCTGTATGCTCTTTCACGTTATGGCTCAAGCCATTGACGCTCGGCACGAAGATCATGCCGGTGGGGCAGATCGTTGCCATCATCTGGGCGTCGTGGCCGGCACCCGACGTCATGCGCCGCGCCTTGTAGCCGAAATCGCCGGCAATCTCGCTCACCATGTCGATCATATGCGGCGCGAATACCACGGGCCTGGTGCGGGCCAGCGGCCGGGTGGAAATCTTCACGCCCTCGGCAATGGCGATCTGGTCCAGGAAGGCAAACAGCTTGGCTTCCGCCTGCTGCAGCACAGCCTCGTCGGGATTGCGGATATCCACCGTCATCACCGCGCGGTTCGGCACCACATTGGTGATGCCGGGGCGGAATTCCATGCGGCCGACCGTGCCGACCTGGCCGCCGCCCAGTTCACGCGTAAGCTGACGTACAAACACGGCGATCTCAGCGGCGGCATAGCCGGCATCCTTCCTCAACCGCATCGGCGTGGTGCCGGCATGGGCAGAAACACCCTCCACGGTCACCTCGGTCCACGAGATACCCTGCACCCCATCGACAGCGCCGATGGTCAGTCCTTCCGCCTCCAGAATCGGCCCCTGCTCGATATGCAATTCCACGAAGGCATGGGGCTTCAGCCAGCCGGGCTCGGCCGGGCCGCAATAACCGATACGCTTGAGTTCGTCGCCACAGACCTTGCCATCGATACCCACCACCTCATAGGCGTGGTCGAGATCGAGCTGGCCGGTATAGACCATGCTGCCCATGATATCGGGATGGAAGCGGGCGCCTTCCTCATTGGAAAAGAATGCCACCGCCAGCGGGCGCCGCGTGGTAATGCCGGCTTCGTTCAGCCGTTCGATCACTTCCAGGCCGGCGATGACGCCGAGATTGCCGTCGTAGCGGCCGCCGGTGCGGACAGTGTCGATATGCGAGCCAGTCATCACCGGCGGCCCCTCTTCCCGGCCCTTCCGCACCCCGATGGTGTTGCCGATCTTGTCGACCGTCACCTCCAGGCCAAGTTGGCGCATCCAGCCGGACACCAGATCGCGGCCCTGCTTGTCCTCATCGGTGAAGGCAAGCCGGGCATTGCCACCACCGGGCAGACCGCCGATCTGGCCCAGCTCTTCCAGCCTTTGCGACAATCGCGCGCCATTGATGCGTAGATCTGTGCTCATGTCGTCACCTCTTCATGCCCACGCCCGACGATCTGGCGATACAATGCCGGATCAGTGGCGCCCTCACTACCGAAAACCAGCAGCCGCGAGGCTGCATCGACACCGAACAGGCCGGCCTGTCGTGCCGCCAGCGCCCCGGCAAGCCCGGCCACCGCCGACTCGCCCGCCACGACGCCCCAATCCGCCAGCCGGCGCATCAGCCCAAGCGCCGCCTCGTCCGGCACGGTCATGAAACCATCGGCGCCGGGATCGAGAATCTCCCAGGCCAGTTCCGAGACTTCGCCGCAGGCCAGACCCGCCATCACCGTATCGAGATCGCCCGGCACCACCACCGGCTGGCCGGCCCGCGCGCTCTCATAAAGGCAGGCGGCACGTTCCGGCTCCACCACCACGAAACGCGGCCGCTCCGCACCGAAACGCTGCCACAGATAAGCCAGCACCGCTGCCGCCAGGCCGCCGACGCCGCCCTGCACGAAAACATGCGTCGGATACTCGGCGGGCATCATCTGCTCATAAGCCTCGGCGGCCATCACGCCATAGCCCTGCATCACATCGCGCGGCACATCGCGATAGCCGGGATAGGAGGTATCCGAGACCACGAACCAGCCATTGGCATCGGCATCGCGCTGCGCCTGACGCACCGCATCGTCATAATTGCCGGCAACACGGCGCACCTCGGCGCCATAGCGGGCGATGGCATCGACGCGGCCCTGACTTACCGCGGCATGGACATAAATGACGCAGGCGCAGCCAAAATTCTGCGCCCCCCAGGCTACCGAGCGGCCATGGTTGCCATCGGTGGCGCAGGTGACGGTGATGCGCTTGCCGCCAGGCCCCTGTTTCTGCAACAGCCGCCAGACGGCATAGGCACCGCCGAGCGCCTTGAAGCTGCCAAGGCCGAACCGCCCGGCCTCATCCTTGTAGCGGATCGCGGCTAAGCCTTCCGTCCGCGCCATGATGTCCAGGGAATGCAGGGGCGTCGGGGCATAGCCCGGCCAGCCGGCGATGACCCGGCGTGCCTCGGCGAGCGCCGCATGCGACTGGATGGCCTGCAGGCCAAGCGGATAGGCCTCGGCAAGCCGGCGGGGATTCTCGAACCAGGCAATCATGCCGGAAGGTTAAGCAATTTGTTTGCCAACATACAATTGGCCCGGCGATGATGAGATACGCGGGTCAAGCCCGCGTATGACGATCTAATTTCAGTAATGTCGTCATCGCCGGGCTCGACCCGGCGATCTCTTGCCGAATTTCTCGCCCAATATTTAATCAGGCAGCGCCGACCTGCATGTCGAATTCCAGCGGCACCAGTTCTTCGTCCTGGGGATCGTTGTTGGCCCACATCACCACGGTGAATTCGCCGCGCGGGGTCAAAGCCGTCATCGGGTGGTGCCAAACATTAGCGCCATAGACGATGCCCTGGTCAGGCGCAGCCAGGAAGGCGATGGCGCGGCTGGGGTCTGGCCGGCCGGTGCCGGTATCGGGGCAGACGGTGACGAGATAGCGCGTACCGTTCATCGGCAGGAAAGCCTGAGCGGAGAATTCGTGGCGTTCGAACAAGGTCAGCCGGCAGGGCAGTTCCACGCCCTGCATCACGGAATAGGACAGGCCGAGCGGCACGCCGGGGCGGCGATTCTCGATCAACTCGCCGAAATAGATTCGCCGCGGATCGGCCGGCATGACGACGACATGGCCATAGGGAGCGAAGGCTTCAGCGGTAAGCGGCTGGGGCTTGAGCGTGATCATCGCCCGAGTTAACCGCTAACCATAGAGCTTGCGCAACTCGGTCTTGAGGATCTTGCCGTAATTGTTCTTCGGCAGCGCATCCACGATATGGTAGGCCTTGGGCCGCTTGAAGCGGGCGATATTATCCAGGCAGAGCTGGTCGAGTTCGGCAGCGCCAATGTTCTGCCCCGGGCGCGGCACCACGATCGCCACCACTTCCTCGCCCCAGTCTTCATGCGGCTTGCCGATGACGCTGACTTCCAGCACCGCCGGGTGCAGCAGCAGCACTTCCTCCACTTCGCGCGGATAGATGTTCGAGCCACCGGAGATGATCATGTCCTTGACGCGATCCTTCAGCGTCAGGAAACCGTGCCCATCCATGAAGCCGACATCGCCGGTATGCAACCAGCCATTGCGCAAGGTGGTGGCGCTGGCTTCCGGATTGGCCCAGTAGCCTTCCATCACCACATCGCCGCGCGCGATCACTTCGCCGGTCTCGCCCGGCGGCAATTCGCGGTCTTCGGCATCCACCACGCGCATCTGCACACCGCTGCGCGCGATGCCGGCCGAGGCCAGCCGCTGCTCCAGCCGGCCATCGCCGGTATCGAGATGCAGGTGCTTCGGCAGATAGGAGATGGTGCAGGGTGCCTCGCCCTGGCCGTAGAGCTGCCACAGGCAGGGACCGAGGCGATCGAGCGCGCGCTTCAGATCCTCCACATACATCGGGCCGCCGCCATAGAAGATCTGGTCGATATGCTGCGCCTTCAGCTCACCTACAGCCGGCGAGTCGACCAGACGCTTCAGCATGGTGGGCGCGGCGAACAGCGATGAACCGGGGAAGCGGTTGATCAGGGTTATCAGTTCCGGTGGCTCGAAGCCACCGCTCTCCGGCACGATATGCGCCGCGCCGCGCACGAAATGCGCCAGCGAGAGCAAACCCGCGCCATGGGAGATCGGCGCCGGATAAAGCGAGGCATCGAAGCAATCCACCGGATCGATATCCGCGAGGAAGGACACCGTCATATTGAACAGGTTGCGGTGGCTGAGCATCGCACCCTTAGGCCGGCCGGTGGTGCCCGAGGTGTAGAACAACCAGGCCATGTCGGTCGGCTTCACGTCCGCCATCGGCGCCGGCTCACCGGCAATGATGCGGGCATAATCTGTCGTGTCCGGATCGATCACCCGCAGATTGCCGGGCAGGTTCTCGATCAGGTCGTCGGTGGCGAAAGCCAGCGGGGCACGGCAATTCTCCAGGATGAAAGCCACTTCCTTGGCATGCAGCTTGGCATTGATCGGCACCGCGCAGGCGCCGGCATACCAGACCCCGAACAGCACCTCGAAATAGGCCGGCACATTCTTCATGTAGAGACCGACGAACTGGCCCGGCCCGATCCCCTGCCGGCGCAGCCAGCCGCCAATGGCACCGGCACGGCGATGCAGCTCGGCATAGCTGCACACTGCCTGCTCGCCATGGAACAGGGCCGGCCGCGCAGCGAAGGGCCCGGCAGCATTGGACAGAATCGTGGCGATATTCATGGCGTTTTCTCCCGGAACTTTTTTATCAGTGCCAGGATAGTATACGGCTGGCGCTAAGCGGAAGCCGGATAAGGCGGGGCCACGGCGGTTTCCCGCATCACCGCCGCCACGCTGCGGTAGCGTTCGGCCATGGCGCGCTCCTCTGGCGTCTTCTGCTGCGCCTGCATATAGGCGCCGAGCCGGCGGGCATGTTCGACCAGGAAGGCGCCGATACGGCGCCGCTCGGCATCGAAACTTTTGAGCGCCGTGGCCACATCGTCATGGCGCTGCAAGGCCCGCATCAGCGCATAGGCATCGCCGCCAGCCTTGGTGACGCCCATGCCGGGATGTGGCCGGACAACGAAGGCAGCATCGCCCAGAATGGCGACACGGCCAGCTGCCATGCTCGGTACTTCCAGATCGAAGATCGGCTGGAAGAAAGGCTGCGTCGCCTTGTGCACCACCTCGGCGAATTGCGGCGCCAGCACATCATCAGCGGCCTGATGCATCTCGGCCAGCAGACCGGCGCGGATTAGACCCGGTGGAATGCCTTCCATGTGGCAGCGTCCGGTCTCGTCGGTAAGCATGCGCGGCAAGGTCGTTGCTTCATCCGCCGGGCGATACCAGACGAAATTGAACCGCCGCTGGCCAGGTAATACGGCATCCTTCAGGCCGGCCACCGGATAGCCCAGCATCTGTTCGCTGGGCGGCAGGCAGAAGGCGAAGCGCTCGAACAGGGCTGCATGGGTGGCCGGAGACAAGGCGGCCTCGTCGGTGAGGCCGCGCCAGGCGATATAGCCGGCATAGACCGGTTTCGCCTCAGGCATGTACTGAGAGCGAACTGTCGAACGGATGCCATCGGCTCCCACCAGCAGATCGGCGCGCTCAGTGCTGCCATCGGCAAGGTGGGCGGTGACACTGCTCTCATCCTGAGTAATCTGACGCAGATTGGCACCGAAGCGGTAGAGCGTGGGCGGCAACGCCGCCTTCAGCAGATGATACAGCCGGCCCCAGGCGGTGAGCACCTGCGGCAGGTCGCTGGTCTGGGCCACGCTGCCGTCGCGCGCGAGCGTCACGCGGCCAGGAACGGAAACGCCGATGGTGGCATCCACGGTGACGCCGCCGGCGCGCAGGCAATCGAACAATTCCGGATGAGTGACGATGCCGGCGCCACGGCCCGAGAGCGCTTCGCCGGCGCGTTCAAGCACCAGCACATCCCAGCCGGCGCGATGCAGCAGATTGGCGGCGAACAGCCCGCCAAGCGAGCCGCCGACGATCAGGGCGCGGCGCATCGCCTTAGGCCGCTTCCGCTGCCGGATAATTCAGTTCGATGGTGACGCCGGAGGGGTCTTCCAGAAACACCTGATGCAGGTTCAGCGACGGCACGGTGCGCTCGCGGATCGCCATGCCGCGCGAGGTCAGTTTCTGGCGCATTTCGGCCAAGCCGGTGGCATTGAAGGCGATATGATCGACGCTGCCGGTGCCCTTGAGGCTGTCCAGCGACTTGTCGCCGAGATACTTGATCAGCCCTTCCGGATTATTCGGATCGATGCCGATGATATGCACCGTGCCGTATTCGCGCTCGTCCTCTCCCATATAGAGCCAGATACCTGGGAAATCGAAGGGCGGACGATAGCCGACACGGAAGCCGAGAATCTCGGTGTAGAACACCCGCGAAGCCTCGAGGTCCGTGGTGCGGATGGAGTAATGGGCCAGTTTGTCGATCGCCATGGCAGGCTCCTTCTATACGGCGCAGTAGCGCTCCTGCATCGCCTTGTCGGCCAGCAGGTTGGCGGCACTGTCCTGATGCACGATCACCCCTTGATCCATGATATAGGCGCGGTCGGACAGGCCGAGCGCCAGTTCCACATTCTGCTCCACCAGCAGAATGGTGGTGCCTTCCGCCTTCATGCGGCGGAAAAGATCGAACATCTCGTCCACCAGGATCGGCATGATGCCTTCGGACGGCTCATCCAGCAGGATCATCTTCGGCTTTGCCATCATGGCGCGGGCAATGGCCAGCATCTGCTGCTCGCCGCCCGACATGGTGATGGCTTCCTGCTGCAGCCGCTGCTTCAGACGCGGAAAGGTTTCGGCGATGAAATCGATCATGCGCCGCTCTTCCGCACGGTTGGCGGCAACGATGATGCCAAGCCGCAGATTCTCCTCCACCGTCAGGCCCGGCACGATACGCCGCTCTTCCGGCACATAGGCAAGGCCACGATGGAAGCGGCGATGCGCCGGATCCGCCAATATCTCCGCGCCATCGAACTGCACGCTGCCCTGGCGCTTGGCGACCAGCCCCATGATGGTGCGCAGGGTGGTGGTCTTGCCGGCGCCGTTGCGGCCAATCAAGGTGACGATTTCGCCCTTGCCAACTTCCAGGCTGACACCCTGCAGGATATGGCTGGGGCCATACCAGGCCGAGAGATTCTCAAGCCGCAGCATGGCCACCGCTCCTGCCCTGGCCGAGATAGACGCGCTTCACATCGGCATTGTTCTGCACTTCCGCCGGCGTGCCATCGGCCAGCAGCTCGCCATGATGCAGTACCACGATACGCTCGCAGATGCCCATCACCAGCTTCATCTTGTGTTCCACCAGGATCACCGTGCGGTCGCCGGCCAGGCGCTGGATCAGGTCCATCATGGTGCGGGTTTCTTCCGGCGACATGCCGGCGGTCGGCTCGTCCAGCAGCAGCAGCTTCGGCTCGGCGGCCAAGGCCATGCCCATTTCCAGCGCGCGCTGTTCGCCATGGGCCATGTCCTGCGCCGGGCGGTCGGCATGCTGTGCCAGGCCGACAAGGGACAGCAATTCATGCGCGCGCTGGTTCACTTCCTCGTAAGCCTGACGCGGACGCCACAAGCCAAAGCGAACATGGCTTGCCTGCACCGCCACGCGCACATTCTCGAAGGCCGTGAGCTTGGGGAAGACATTGGTGATCTGGAATGACTTGGCGATGCCGATGCGGGCGAATTCATGCTGCGGCAGCCCGGTGATGTCGCGGCCATCATAGGTCAGTGTGCCCTGGCTCGGCGGGAAGGCGCCTGAGAGCACATTGAAGTATGTGCTCTTGCCGGCGCCGTTCGGTCCGATGATGGCGGAAAGCTTGCCGCGCTCGAAGGATACCGACACGTCATTCAGCGCCAGGAATTTGCCGAAATATTTCGAGACACCCTGGGTGGCGAGGATGATGTCGCTCATCGCGGCCTCCCCAGCGCCAGGAAAGTACCCCAGATGCCCTTGGGCAGGAACAGCACGAAGACCACGAACACCGCGCCGAGCACAAGCTGCCAATGCGAGGTCAGCGTGGTGAGCACATCTTCCAAAAGCAGAAACGCGGCCGCCCCCACGAACGGCCCGAAGAAAGTGCCCATGCCGCCGAGCAGGGCCATCATCACCACCTGGCCCGAGGTGAGATAATGCAGCGTCTCGATCGGCACGATGGAGAGGTGCAGCGCCTTCAGCGCCCCGGCGAGGCCGCAGAAGGCACCCGAGAGCACGAAGGCAACGAACTTGGTGCGCGCCACGTCATAGCCACAGGCGCGCGCCCGGTTCTCGTTCTCGCGGATCGCCTCCAGCACGGCGCCAAAGGGCGAGGCCAGGATGCGCGAGAACACCCACACCGCCGCCAGCACGAAAACCACCACGACGTAATACTTAACCGTCGGGTTGAGGAAATTCACCTCGAAACCAAGAATACCGATCTTGGCCAGATTGATGCCACGCAGGCCATTCTCGCCGCCGGTAAGGCCCACGGCCTGATAGAAGATGTAGTAGACGCATTGCGACAGTGCCAATGTGACCATGGCAAAGTAGATGCCGCGGGTGCGGATGGCGAGGAAGCCCATCAGCACGGCGAAGAATACCGAGAGCAGCACGCCGATCAGAATGGCGCCGAACCACGGCACGCCGAAATGCACCAGGGCAATGCCGCAGCCATAGGCACCGGAACCGAGGAAGGCGGCATGGCCGAAGGAAAGCAGCCCGGTATAGCCGAACAGCAGGTTGAAGCCGAGCGCATAGAGCCCGAGGATCAGGATGTTCACCGCCAATGCCTCATAGGGCATCAGCCAGGGGAACAGCAGCAGGAAAGCAGCCACCAGAGCGACACGGTGGCGACTGCCGAATTGCATGAGCGGAGCGAACGAGGCCATCGGATCAGCTCATCAGGCCAGGGCGGCCGAACAGGCCCTGGGGCCGCACCAGCAGCACCAAAGCCATCAGCGCGAAGATCGAGACCTTCGCCATTTCCGGGGCGAACAGCGAGGTCATGGCAACGACAATGCCGACCAGCAGACCGGCCACCACGGCACCGACCAGCGACCCCATGCCGCCGACCACGGTGACAACGAAGGCTTCGGCCAGCACCGGGATGCCCATTTCCGGCGTCACCGCCTGCAGGGGCGCCGCCAGGATGCCGGACAGGCCGGCGATGCCGGTGCCGAGGCCGAAGACCAGCAACCAGATTTTCGACACATCGATGCCAAGCACGCGCACGATTTCGGGATCGCGCGCACCGGCACGGATGATCAGGCCGTATTTGGTCTTTTCGATGAACAGCCACAGACCCAGCACGATCACCGCCGTCGCGATGATCAGGAACAGGCGGTAGAGCGGGAAATAGCCGATGCCGAGATCGACCGCACCGCGCAGGCCCGCTGGTGTGCTGAACGGAATGCCATTCAGACCGAAAAGAATGCGCACGGTCTCGACGAAGATATAGCCGAGGCCGAAGGTGAGCAGCAGCGGGTCGTCGATATTGCGGCCATAAAGCGGCCGCACCAGGAAACGCTCGACTACCAGGCCGAGCAGGCCGATACCGAGCGGCACCAGCACCAGGCAGACCCAGAAATTCTTGGTCAGGCCATAGAGGAAGACGCCGAGATAGGCGCCGCCCATGAAGAAGGCGCCATGGGCGAAATTCACTACCGTGAGCATGCCGAAGATCAGCGACAGGCCGATCGCCAGCAAGACGAAAATGGAACCGAGCGCCACGCCGGTGACGATTTGCAACAGCAAAAGATCGAGGGTTAAACCACCCATTGTCACCCCATTACACCAGCGTGGCGCGCGGCCTTGCTTTTTTAAGCCTTGTGGCCGAGATCGGCGCAGGAACGCAGATTGGCTTCGGCCGGCTGCTCGATAGACACGATGTTGAACACGTCGTTCTTGTCCTTCATGTCCTTGCTCTTGGACTCGATGACCAGAACCGACTGCACCGACTGATGGTCGCAGCCGCGATAATACTGCGGGCCCTTGTAGAAGTCATACTTCAGGGCGCGCATCGCCTCGATCACCTTGTCGGTATCGGTGGTGCCGGCATTCTTCACCGCCGTCAGCACCGTGCGCACGCCGGCATAGCCGAGCGCGCCGTAATCGGACGGCACCGCGCCGCCATGGGCCGCACGGAACTTGTCATTGAACGCCTTGGCGGTCGGCACGGTGTCTTCCAGGCGCCAGTAATAGGAGGTGCCGCCGACCACGCCCTCGAAGCTCTCCGAACCGCCAGCAACGCGGGCGGTGTAGAGCAGCACCGGAGCGATGATCTTGATCTTCTCCTTGATACCGAACTCGGTCGCCTGCTTCACGGCATTGACCTGATCGCGGCCGAAATTGCAGATACAGAGGATATCCGGGCGCAGCGACTGGATACGCGGCAGGAAGGCCGAGTAATCGGCAGCGCCGATCGGATGGCGGATATCGGCCAGCGTCTGGGCGCCGACCGCCTTGCCGACGGTTTCGAAGCCACGCACCATTTCATGGCCATAGGCATAATCGGCGGTGAGATAGACCACCTTCTTACCGAACTTGTTGAAGGCATAGCGGCCGACAGCGCCGGCAGTCATATGCGGGTTCAACGCCTCATGGAAGGTGAACTTGCTCCAGTCCTTCGCCTCGTTGATCGCATCCGACTGGCTGATCGAGTTGAAGATGACGCCACGTTCCTTGGTGACATTATTGATCGAGAGCTGCACGGCGGCCGAGAGCGAGCCGACGATGTAGTTCACCTTGTCCTTCTCGATCAGTTCGAGCGTGCGGGTGGCCGCCTCGCCCGGGTTGAGCTTGTCGTCGCGCACCAGCAGTTCTGCCATGCGGCCCTGGAAGCCGCCGGCATCGTTGAATTCCTTGATGGCGATTTCGGCGGCGCGCACCTGGTCCTGCGCCTCGGCACCGAAGGCGCCGGTGAGCGGGGTGGGGAAGCCGATCTTGATGCTGCCGGCCTGGGCGCGGGCGATGTTGAACAGGCTGGGGGTGAAAGCGGCGAGCGCCGCACCGCCTGCCGTGGCAGAGAGGACGCGGCGGCGGCTGATGCCAGTCTTGATCTTGCTGTTGCTCATTGTTTCCTCCTGGTTGTTCTTATTTTGCGTTAACTATTCGGCGGCCGCTTGCACCCGGCCCAAGGCTTGAAGAATCCGCTCCGGCGTGAAGGGCTGCGCCAGCACGCGGGCATTGAAGGGATGCAGGGCATCATTGATGGCATTCATCACCACGGCTGGCGCACCGGCGGTGCCGGCCTCGCCCGCGCCCTTGGCGCCAAGTTCAGATGAACGGGTCGGCGAGACCACATGGCCGACTTCGATATCCGGCATCTCACCAGCCATCGGCACCAGATAGTCGATCATCGAGCCATTCACGAGCTGGCCGCGATCATCGTAGATACATTCCTCGAAAAGCGCCGCGCCAAGACCCTGCACCACACCGCCGCGCACCTGTTCGTCGACCAGCTGCGGGTTGATGATGGTGCCACAATCCTCGACGCACCAATGCTTCAGCAGCTTCACGAAGCCGGTATCGGTGTCCACTTCGAGATAGCTGGCCTGGATGCCATTGGTGAAAACGAAGGGGAAATCCTTCTGCACATAATGGCGCGTCACCACGAATTCTGGCTGCAACCCCTTGGGCAGCGTATCCGGGCGGAAATAAGCAACACGGCCCAGTTCATCCAGCGCCAGGCGTTCAGCGCCGGTATCGGCATCGACGATCTTGCCCATGCGCAGGTCCAGGGTTTCTGGCGCCGCCTGCAGCATGGCGCCGGCAACAACAAGGATATTCTGCTTCAGTGCCTTGCCGGCCTGGAGCGCCGCTTCGCCGCCGATGCCGGCGCCGCGTGAGGCCCAGGTGCCGCCACCATAGGGCGTGATCTCGGTATCGCCGGTGATCACCCGCACCTTGGCGATATCGACGCCGACAGCGGTCGCCGCCACCTGAGCAATGATCGCTTCGGTGCCCTGGCCCTGTTCGGTGACGCCAGTGGCGCACGTAATCGTGCCGGTGGGATCGAGGCGGATCGTGCAGCCATCCTGCGAGGAGATTCGCGCGCCGCCGACACCGTAGAAGGCAGCGGAAGGATTGGTCACCTCGATGAAGCTGGCAAAGCCGATGCCGCGATGAATGCCGCGCTTGCGCAGTTCCGCCTGCTCGGCCCGCAGCGCCTTGTAATCCATCATCGCTAGCAGCTTATCCAAAGCCGCATGATGCGAGAGGTCCTCGTAAGGCAGGCCGGCAAGGCCGGTATAGGGATAAGCGTCGTCCGGGATCAGATTGCGGCGGCGGAGTTCCACCGGGTCCATGCCCAGTTTCTGCGCAGCTAGATCAACCAGGCCTTCGGTGACCGCGCAAGCGATGGGATGGCCGACCGCGCGGTACTGGCACATCACATTCTTGTTCTGGAACACCACTTCCGCCTTGGCGCGGTAATTCTTGTGCTTGTAGGGCCCGCCGATCAGGTTCACCACCTGATTGGCCTCGATGGCGCTAGTGCGCGGATAAACCGAATAAGGACCGATGCCGGTGCGGTCATCGATCTCGAAGGCCAGGATGTCGCCCTCCTTGGATACCGCGATGCGGCCCTTGATGCGGTGATCCCGGGCATGAATGTCGGTGACGAAGGATTCCAGCCGGTCGGCGATGAACTTCACCGGCCGCTTCAGCAGCACCGCCAGCGCAGCGGTCGCCATCTCGTCGGCATAGACATGCACCTTGATGCCGAAAGAACCGCCGATATCCTTGCAGATCACTCGCACATCCGCTTCGTCCAGGCTGAGGTGCTTGGCGAGCAGATTCTGGATCATGTGCGGCGCTTGCGTCGCGTGGTAGGCAACCAGCTTGCCCTCGCCGGGCTGGAAATCCGCCAGGATGGCGCGCGGCTCAAGGCAAACACCGGTATGACGGCCGGTATGGAAGGTTTCCTCCACCACCAGATGCGCGGCAGCAAAGGCGGCATCGGGGTCGCCAACGGTCAGTTCGCGGCGGAAAGCCAGGTTGTCGCCGAGTTCAGGGTGGATCACCACGCCATCGGCATCCAACGCCTTTTCCATATCGACGGCAGCGGGCAGTTCCTCCCAGTCGACGAAGACATGCTCGGCGGCATCCTCGGCCTGGGCGCGGGTTTCCGCTACCACGGCGGCCACCGCCTCGCCCTGCCAGCAGGCGCGGTCAATCGCGATGGCATGCTGCGGCGCCGATTTCAGGCCCTTCAGATGCGTCAACACGCCGACCCAGGGCGTGATGACCTTAGCCAACTCGGCGCCGGTGACCACCGCCACCACGCCCGGCATGGCCTGGGCAGCGGCGCGGTCGATCTCCTTGATCCGGGCATGGGCATGCGGGCTGCGTACGAACACCACATGCAGCATGCGCGGCAGCACGATATCGTCGATGAAGGTGCCACGGCCCTGCAGCAGCTTCTTGGCATTCGGACGCGGCACGGTGCGGCCTATATAGCTGTTCGGCCGGTCGAAGATGGAAAGCGGTTCGCTGCTCATGCGGCGCCTCCCTTGCGCCGCTGCTCGGCGACATCAACAATAGCATCGACAATGGCGTGATAACCGGTGCAGCGGCAGTAATTGCCTGACATATGCTCGCGCACCTGTTCGCGGCTTGGATCAGGGCAGCGTTCCAGCAGTTCGGCCGCCGAGGCCAGCATGCCGGGCGTGCAGAAGCCACATTGCAAGGCATTGTGGCGGTGAAACGAATCCTGCAGGTCGGCAATGGCGCCGCTGTCGCTCAGGCCCTCGATGGTCTCGATGCTGCAGCCATCGGCCTGCGCCGCCAGCAGCAGGCAGCCGCGCAGCGCGACGCCATCGACGCGAATGGTGCAGGCGCCGCAGACGCCATGTTCGCAGCCGAGATGCGAACCGGTAAGACCGAGTTCGATGCGCAGGAAATCCACCAGATGCATGCGCGCTGCCACGCGACGCTGCACGCGCTGGCCATTCACGGTCAAGGTGATGTCGTGCTGATCCATGCTCATGCCTTGCTTAAGGCTGCGGCGGCGCGGCGCAACAGCACGCCGGCCAGATGCCGCTTGGTTTCAGGGCGGGCATTGAGGTCGCCATCGGGCTCAAGTTCGCCTTGCAGGGCAGCCACCGCGCCATCGACATCGCCGCGCAGCAGCGCCGCAGCAGCCTTGGGCGTGCTGATCGGACGGTCGCCCACGGCGAAATAGACCAGGTTCAGCCAATCAGCTTCAGCGGCGGCGGCCAGACCGACCACGGCATAATCGCCATGGCGCCGTGCCAGTTCGTTGAAGGCGCAGCGGTGATCGGCAGCGGCTTTCGGGATCTCGATGGTGCGCAGGATTTCACCGGGCTGCAGCGCGGTCGTGAACAGGCCATGGAAGAAATCGGCCGCAGCGACGCGGCGTTCGCTGCCCCTGCCCTGCACGACGAAAGTGGCGCGCAGCGCCACCATGCAGGCCGGCAGTTCTGCGGCCGGATCGGCGAAGCAGAGGCTGCCGCCGATGGTGCCACGGTTGCGGATCGCCGAATGGGCGATATGCGGCATGGCAGCGGAAACCAGCGGCGCATGGCGTGCCACCAGGGCGGAGGTTTCCACCGCCACATGGCGGGTCATGGCGCCGATCACCAGATGGGTGGCGGTTTCGGTGATGCCGCCCAGGTCGGTGAGGCCGTTGAGGTCGATCAGGATGCCGGGGCTGGACAGCCGCAGATTGAGCGACGGCATCAGGCTCTGGCCGCCGGCCAGCAGGCGCGCGTCGTCGCCATGCTGTTCCAGCAGGTCAAAGACCTGGCCGAGGTCACGCGCCTTTACGTAACCGAATGATGGGGCTTTCACCGGTTTCCTCCTCTGGCCCCGTTGTGTATGTAGGTCACGGGTTACCATTGCCGGGCTACCTGCCCGTTAGCAGGAAGGTTGGCAGGCAGCCCGGGGAGGTGTCAAGCTAATTTATCGCGTGCTAATTACAATACCATCCCGAGGGAGAGCGTATGCCTGCCGCAAAACCGTCCAAGCGCCAACGACTTTCGCCGGAAGAACGCGAAAAACAGATCGTGCGCGCGGCGATCCATTTTTTTGCTGAGGTCGGCTTCGACGGCCAGACGCGGGAGCTGGCAAAGCGGCTCGGCGTCACTCAGCCTTTGCTCTACCGCTACTTCCCGACCAAGCAGGACCTGATCGACCGGGTTTATGAGGAAGTCTATCTCACCCGCTGGAAGCCGGAATGGGAGGATTGGATCAAGGACCGCAGCCAGCCGGTGATCGCGCGGCTGAAACGCTTCTATCACGACTATTATCCGGTGATCGTCGACTACGAATGGCTGCGCATCTTCTTCCAGGCCGGCATGCGCAATGTCGGCTTCAACCGCCGCTACCTGGCCTTGGTGCGCGAGCATATCTTCATCAGCCTGTGTGCCGAGATGCGCCATGAATTCGGCCTTCCCGGCCCCGACAAGGTGCCGGTGAGCGCGCCAGAATTGGAACTCTACTGGGGCCTGCATGGCGCCATCATCTATGACGGCATCCGCAAGTACATCTACGGCCTGGATGTGCCACCCGGCGAGATGCAGACCACGGACGCAAAGATCGAGACATTCATCGGTGGCCTGAAACCGATCCTGGAGCGCGTGCTTGCCGAGACGGCTTAAGGGCGTAAGCTGACGCCTCATGGAGGATCGCATGAGCATCATCACCAGCGTGGCTGAACTGGAAAAGCTTTACGGCGAGGCACAGGAAACTTCGACCGCCAAGGAAGTGGATTACATCACGCCACATTACCGGCGGTTCATCGAAGCCTCGCCCTTCGTGGTGCTGGCGACAAGCGGCCCGGAAGGCCTGGATGCCTCGCCGCGCGGCGACAAGGCCGGATTCGTGCGGATCCAGGATGATCGCACCCTGCTGCTGCCTGACCGGCGCGGCAACAACCGCGTCGATTCCTTGCGCAACATCGTGCGCGATCCCCGCGTCGGCCTGCTATTCCTGATCCCTGGCTCCGGCACTACCTTGCGGGTGAATGGCCGTGGCGCGCTCAGTATCGATCCGGCCTTGCTGGAAAGCTTCGCAGTGGAGGAGAAAGCACCGCGTTCGGTGCTGGTGCTGCAGGTGGAGAGCGTCTATTTCCAGTGCGCCCGCGCCATCATGCGCTCGGAACTGTGGAATCCGGAGCGCCATGTCGATCCCAAGAGCCTGCCGACAGCGGGCCAGATCCTGGCCGGCATCACCGCCGGCCGTGTCGGCGGCGAGCCATACGACAAGGCCTGGCCGGAACGTGCCAAAGCCTCCATGTGGTAACCGGCCACTAAGAGCTAAGGAATTCCAGCAGCAGTTTGGTGACGGCGCCGGCCGCCTCGACATTGCCGATATGCGCAGCCTCCACCTTCTCGCAGCGCGCGCCCTTGATGCCAGCGGCAATCGCCTCGCCATGGGCCGGCGGCGTTGAGAGGTCATGCAGACCGGCAATCACCAAGGTCGGCGTGGCGATGCGGCCGAGCTGACCCCGCAGGTCCATGTCGCGCACGGCGGCGGCTGCCGCGCAATAGCCATCCTTCGGCATGCCCAGCAGCATCTTGCGAAAGCGCTCGATCTCATCCGGCCGGCTCTTGTGAAAGGCCGGCGTGAACCAGCGCTCCAGCACACCCTCCACCACCGCGCCCAAGCCCTGGGCCTGGATCGCCGCGATGCGCTGGTTCCACATGTCGGGATTGCCGATATGCGCCGAGGTGAAGCAGGGCACCACCTTCTCCACCCGCGCCGGCGCGTTGATCGCCAGCCATTGCGCCGTCATGCCACCGAGCGACACACCGGCAACATGCGCCTTGGCGATGCCGAGATGATCGAGCAGAGCCACGGCATCGCGGCCCAGTTGATCCAGCGTATAGGGTCCCGGCGTCGCGGCGGAACCGCCATGGCCACGCGTATCGTAGCGCAGCAGGCGGAAACGCTGGCTCAACGGGCTGACCTGCGGCTCCCACAGCGACAGATCGGTGCCAAGCGAATTCGACAACAGCAGCACCGGTGCCGCCTCCGGCCCATCCAGGCGATAATTCAGGCTGACATCGGCAAGCTGCGCCACGGCCATGGTCAACGTCCTTTCACCTTCTGCCGCAGGGCGGCGGCAATGAACTTGTCGCTGGCGCCAAGGTAGCGCAGGGGATCGAACACGCGCTTGAGCGCGGCACGGTCGAGATGCACTGCCGCTTCCGGCATGGCAGCAAGAATATCAGGCAACGGCCTGGATTCCGCCACGGCACGGCGGCTGGCATCACTCACCAGCTTATGCGCCGCCGCCTTGCCAATCGCCTGGCCAAGCGCGATGGAAGCGGCCTCCGCCAGCACCAGACCGTTCGAGGCATCGAGATTGCGCCGCATGCGCTTAGGATCGACTTCCAGGCCTTCGATGGTTTCGGCCATGGCGCTGAGCGAACCGGCAACCAGACCAAGCAATTCGGGCAGCACCTGCCATTCCGCCTGCCAGCCACCCAGGCCGCGCTCATGCTCTTGCGGCATTGCCGCGAAAAGCGTGGCAAGCAGGCCCGGCACGCGCGCCGCATTGGCCAGTACGGCGGCGCAGGCCACCGGGTTGCGCTTCTGCGGCATCGCTGAGGAACCACCCTTGCCGGCACCCGCCGGCTCGAATACTTCCGCCACTTCGCTTTGCATCAGCAGCGAGATATCGCGCGCCATCTTGCCGAGATTGCCGCTGAGCAGCCCGCCCCAGGCGGCGAGTTCGACGACACGGTCGCGCTGGCTGTGCCAGGGCAGTTCCGGCAGGCCGAGATGCAGTTCACGCGCCAATTTCGCCGCCACGGCAGGGCCCTTGGTGCCAAGTGAGGCGAGCGTGCCGGCAGCACCGCCGAATTGCAGCACCAGCAGGCGGGGCTTGAATTCATGCAACCGCTGACGGTCGCGGCGGAGTGCCGACAGCCAGCCGGCGGCCTTGAGGCCGAAACTCACCGGCACTGCCTGCTGTAGCCAGGTGCGCCCCACCATCACGCTTTTCGCATGACGCCGCGCCAGTTTGGCTAAGCTACGGTCGAGCCGCGCCATGTCGGCTTCCAGCAGCGCCAGCGCCACGCGCAGTTGCAGCATCAGGCCGCTGTCGATGATGTCCTGGCTGGTGGCTCCCCAATGCACCCAGGCCGCCGCCTTCGGCGCGGCATCGGCTACGCGGGCGGTGAGCGCCGCCACCATGGGGATGGCGAGATTGCCGGCCTGGCGCCCGGCACGGCCAAGCGCCGCGAGGTCGAACAGGGCAGCATCGCAGGCCGTGGCTATCGGCTTCACGGCTTCCGCCGGAATCACGCCCGCCGCTGCTTCGGCGCGTGCCAGTGCCGCCTCCACATCCAGCATGGCCTGCAGGCGGGTGGAGGGCGCGAACACCGCCGCCATGTCTGGCGTGGTGAAGAGGCTGTCGAGCGGATCGCTGGTCATGATGCTGCGATCATGCCTGCTTCAGGCGTCGAAGAACACCGTTTCGCCCGGCCCCTGCAGGCGGATGTCGAAACGGTAGACCGCCACGCCATCGCGCACCGAACGCTCGGCCACCAGGGTTTTGCGCCGCTCGGGGTTTTCCACCAGGTTCAGCACCGGATCCTTGGCATTGGCTTCCGCCTCATCGGCGAAATAGGCCCGGGTATGCAGCCCCACATTGATGCCGCGCGCGGCGATCCACAGCGTCACATGCGGCGCCATGGCGCGGCCCTGCCAGAAGCCGCCGGCATCGGCGATGGTACCGGGCTTGATCGTCTCGAAACGGTAGAGCCCGGTCTTGAAATCGGTGCCGGTGCGGGCCCAGCCACGGAAATCGGCCTTGCCATCGCCATCATGGGGGTGGCTGTAGCGGCCCTTGGCATCGGCCTGCCAGATTTCCAGCAGTGCATCCTTCACCTGGGCGCCAACGCCATCCAGCACTTGGCCCTCGATGATGATGCGCTCGCCCGGCACGCCCGGCGGCGCCACCACATTGGTGAAATTGTTCTGGAAGATATCGAAACCGGCCTGGCGCGGGATCAGGCCGATATGCACGTAGGGACCACCGGTCTGCGACGCGGTTTCCTTCAGGTAGCTCACCATGATCAGGCGCCCTTATTCTCGAAATAGGTGGCGCGGCGGCCACGCAGCACGATGTCGAAACGATAGGCCAGGCTGTCCAGCGGCAGCGAGGCATTGAGGTCCAATGGTGCCACCAGGCGCTGGCGCGACGCGGCGTCGGGAATGCCGCCAAGCATGGCGCAAAGCGGGATCAGTGGATCGCCCTCGAAATACATCTGGGTGATCAGGCGCTGGATGAAGCCCTGGCCATAGACCGAGAAATGGATATGCGCCGGGCGCCAGTCATTCACGCCGTTGCGCCACGGATAGGGGCCGGGCTTGATGGTGCGGAAGTAATAACGTCCCTCGGCATCGGTCAGCGCGCGACCGCAGCCGCCGAAATTCGGATCGATGGCCGCGATGTAGGTGTCGTTGGCATGGCGGTAACGGCCGCCGGCATTGGCCTGCCAGAATTCCACCAGGATATTCGGCACCGGCCGGGCATTCTCGTCCAGCACCTGACCATGCACGATGATGCGCTCGCCGATCGGCTCGCCGGTCTTGGCATAGTTGCGGATCAGGTCGTTATCCAGCAGGCCGATCTCGTCCTGGCCGAACAGCGGCCCGGTCATTTCCGAGATGGTCGGCTGCAGCGAGAGCAGCGGCAGGCGCGGCGAGCGCGCGAAGCTGGTCTTGTAGCCCGGCGTGAAGGCCGGCGGATGGATGCTCTTGTCGCGTTCGTAGAACGGCCCGCGCTGTTCAAAAGTCTTGTCCATGGTCCCTACTCTTTCCCCTCCACTGCCGCCATCTCGGCCAGCGTCTTCTTCACAATCTTGATCGCACTGTTGGCGGCCGGCACCCCAGCATAGACCGCCACATGCAGCATGGCTTCGCGCAGATCCTCCGGCGTGGCACCGGTATTGGCAGTGGCGCGCACATGCATCGCCACTTCCTCATCATGGCCCATGGCCGCCAGCAGCGCGATGGTGACGATGGAACGCTGGCGCGGCGTCCATTGCTGGCGCGCCCAGAGCGAACCCCAGGCGCCTTCGGTGATGAAACGCTGGAAGTCGTTATCGAACTCGGTCTTGTTGGCTTCGGCACGGTCGACATGGGCATTGCCCAATACTCGGCGACGGATCGCCATCCCGGCATCGTAGCGGCTCTGCTCCGCCATGTTTTTCTCCCTCATGCGACTTCAGTCTGGGAGTATCATGCCGAAAAATCACATGTAAAATGATATTTTGGCATTTTATCATGCCTAAAACGATATATAAGAGCCTATGCTCGACCCACGCATCAAGCTTCGCCATCTCGCCTGCTTCCTGGAAGTGACGGCACAGAAGAGTTTCGGCAAGGCCGCCCGCAGCCTCAGCCTGACCCAGCCGGCGGTTTCCAAGGCGATTGCCGAACTGGAAGCCATCCTGGGCACGCCACTGCTCGAGCGCAGCCGGCGCGGCGTTTTCCTCACTGCCAGTGGCGAGGTATTCCGCCGCTATGCCGGCACCGCCTTCGCCGCCCTGAAAGAAGGCCTGGACAGTGTTGGCCGCGCCGAGCGCGATGGCGGCACCACTATTTCCATCGGCGCCCTGCCAACAGTGGCGACCCGCCTGGTGCCGGCGGCGGTGATCGCTGCCAAGGCCGAGGGCCTGCGCGCCACCATCCGCGTCCTCACCGGTCCGAATGACTATCTGCTCGGGCGGCTGAAGGAAGGCAGCCTGGATATCGTGGTCGGCCGGCTGTCCGATCCGGCGATGATGCAGGGCCTGGCCTTCGAGCCGCTCTATTCCGAGGAAATCGTGTTCGTGGTGCGCCAGGGCCATCCTTTGCAACACCGGAGTTCCGTCACCCTGCATGACATTGCTGCCTATACCGTGCTGTTCCCGATCCAGGGCTCGATCATCCGGCCCGATGTCGAACGCCTGATGCTGGGCCATGGCCTGACAGCGTTGCCCGACACGATCGAGACCGTGTCGCCGAGTTTCGGCCGGCGCTACACCCGCATGTCGGATGCGGTATGGATCATCTCGCGCGGCGTGGTGCTGGACGACCTGGAGGAAGGCCAGCTCGCCCTGCTGCCGGTGAGCATCGACCGGCCGACCGGTGCCGTCGGCATCACCACGCGTTTCGACACCCTGCCGCGCGCGGCACTGAACCGCCTGCGCGAGACGCTCCGCCGCCTGGCTGCGGAATTGCCCTGAATAAGGCTTGACCTTCCCACTGTGGCAAACCGCAAGCTTTGCGGCATCGCCACTATCTGGACTTGAAAGCCATGAAGAAGCTGCTGCTCTCCCTGCTCGTCATCACTCTTGCCCTTCCAGCCTGGGCGCAGCATGCCGGCCATGGTTCCCATGCCCCCGCTCCGGCTGCCCCGCGCATGGAATCGCCGGCAACCAAGGCTTACCGCGCTGCCAATGACCGCATGCACCGCGACATGGATATCGCCTTCAGCGGCGATGCCGATACCGATTTCCTGAAGGGCATGATCCCGCATCACCAGGGCGCCATCGACATGGCCCGCGTGGTGCTGCAATTCGGCAAGGACCCGGAAATCCGCAAACTGGCGGAAGGCATCATCAAGGCGCAGGAAACCGAGATTGCCCAGATGCGCCAGTGGCTGAAGCAGCGCGGGCAGTAAGCCTATTCCTCGGCTGAGGCTTCCTCAGCCAGCAGCTTGGCCCATTCCTTGGCTTCCTTTGACGAGACGCCGCCGACCACGGTGAGCGAGCGGCGCAGGCGTTCCCGCACCACATCGCGACCCAGCAGCTCCATACTGTCAAACAGCGGCAGCGACTGGGCGCTGCCGGTGATGGCGACGTAGAACGGGCGCACCAGATCACGGAACTTCACGCCGGCCTTGTCGGCGATGAAGCGCAACGTCTTGTCGATGGCGCCGGCTTCCCAGGAAACCAGCTTGTCGAATTCCCACAGGCCGAACTGGAACACCTGGCGAAGCTGCGTCTCGTTCAGCTTGTTGTCGCGCAAGGCTGCTTCCGGCGTATCGAGCACCCCGGCGAACATGAAGCCGGCCAGGGGCCCAAGATCGGAGAGCCGGGTGATGCGGCTCTGCGCCAGCTTGGCGATGCTGAGCTGACGCTCCGGCTGGAAGGCCCAGGCGGCGACGCGTTCGATCAGCTGCTCCGGCGTCAGGCGTTCGCGGATGTAGCGGCTGTTCAGCCAGTTCAGCTTCTCGGTATCGAAAACCGGGCCGCCGAGCGAGATGTGGTCTGGCGCGAATTCGGCAACCAACTGGTCCAGGCTGCGCATCTCCTCGCCTTCCGCCACCGAGAGGGTGAGCAGGCCGAGGAAGTTCAGCAGCGCTTCCGGCAGGTAGCCCATGCGCTGATAGAACAGAATACCCGTGGGATTCTTGCGCTTCGACAGCTTGCTGCGATCCGGGTTGCGCAATAGCGGCAGGTGGCAGATTTCCGGCATCTGCCAGCCGAAATACTTGTAGAGCAACTGATGCTTCGGCGCCGAGGAAATCCATTCCTCGCCGCGCATCACATGGGTGATGCCCATCAGGTGGTCGTCCACCACATTGGCCAGATGATAGGTCGGCATGCCATCCGACTTCATCAGCACCTGCATGTCGACCTTCGACCACTCGATCTCGATTGCACCGCGGCGCATATCGTTGATGACACTGACGCCCTCGGTCGGCACCTTCATGCGCACCACATGCGGCTCGCCGGCCGCCATCTTGGCGCGCACATCGGCATCGCTGAGATGCTGGCAGCGGCCGTCATAGCGCGGCTGCTCGCCGCGCTTGCGCTGTTCATCACGCATGGCATCCAGGGTCTGCGTGGTGCAGAAGCAGCGGAAGGCATGGCCTTCTTTCAGCAGATGATCGCAATGCTGCTGGTAGATCGCGCCGCGCTCGCTCTGGCGATAGGGGCCATGCGGACCACCGACATCCGGGCCTTCGTCCCAGCTCAGGCCCAGCCAGCGCAGGGCCTCCAGGATGACGCGCTCGGATTCCAGCGTCGAACGCACCCGGTCGGTATCCTCGATGCGCAGCAAGAACTGGCCGCCATGCTGCTTGGCGAAGCAGTAGTTGATCAGCGCGATATAGGCCGTGCCGACATGGGGGTCGCCGGTGGGCGACGGGGCAACACGGGTGCGGACGGTCATGGCGGAAATCCTTAAAGACGCGAAAACGGCGCGAAGATAGGTCCGCCAGCCCCTCGAATCAACGCCTACAAGACCTAGAGGAAGGCGACGCAGGAAATGATGTGATCTACGGTCTGGCCATCCTCGGCCAGCGGGCAATGTACCCGCGACATAACGTAGATGCGTTCCTTGCGGAAGGCGGTGGTGGCGGGACCTTCCAGGAATTGCGGCACCCGATGTTCCACCACCCAGGAATAATTGGCATAGGCCGAGCCCGCCAGGTTGATCATCGCCGAGCCACCCACCCGCTTGCCGGTCATGTTGCCGAGCAGCGCGATGACCTCTTCGCCGATGATGCGGTATTCGAAATCCGGTGGGTCGCGATGCACCTTCAGCAGCAGGAGGGTGGAGAGGAAACGGCCCATCAGCAGCGGGTCCATTGCCGCCTTGGTCGGCAGCCCCCCAGGCGGGCAACGGCTCAGCCAGAGATGATAGAAATCCAGCACATGCTGGTTGCTGAGAATGGCCGGATCGGTACCAGTGCGGGCCTGCCCGGCGGCACCGGGCGCTGCTGCTGGCGGTCCGGGGGGAGAAGCATCTGTCACGCGGCGCAACCCAGGAACAGGAGTGGCATGGCTAAACCATCCATACCACCCCTGGCCGAGGTCAGCCTATAGGAACATTACAGCATCAGGCCTCTAGCCGCGCTGCATGCCCCAGCGCCGCACGGTGCGGTTCTCGATGAAGCGGAAGATCACGCCATCGACGAACAGACCCACCGCCATCACGGTCAGCAGGCCGGCGAATACCGAGGCCGTGTCGAGCAAATTACGGTTCTCGAAGATGAACCAGCCAAGGCCGCCACGGCCCGAGGAGACGCCGAAAACCAGTTCGGCGGCGATCAGGGTGCGCCAGGCGAAGGCCCAGCCGATCTTGAGCCCGGCGAGGATGGCAGGGAAGGCCGCCGGGATCAGTATCTCCAGAATGTAGCGCAGGCCCTTGAGGCCGAAGGTCTGGCCGGCCATGCGCAGGGTCTCGGATACCGAGAGAAAGCCGGTATGGGCATTCAGCGCCACCGCCCAGAGCACGGAATTGACAATGACGAAGACCAGCGACGGTGTGCCCAAGCCGAACCACAGCAAGGCCAGCGGCAGCAGCGCGATGGCCGGCAACGGGTTCAGCATCGCCGTCAGCGTGGCGAGCAGGTCGGTGCCGATGCGGGTGGAGACTGCCAGCGTGGTGAACAGGCAAGCCAGCACCACGCCCAGGCCATAGCCGATCAACAGCACCTGCAGCGTGACGGCGAGACGCGCCGGGATGACACCGGACTGGATACCCTCCCATAATGCTTCCAGCGTGGCGGTGAAAGGCGGCACGGTGAGCGGGTTCTGCAGCCAGCGGGCATAAAGTTCCCAGGCCAGCGCCAGCAGCACCAGGATCACCGCCTTGCGGAAGGTGCTGGAGCCCCAGAGGCGTTCGCCGAGTGGCAGCGGGCGGGCGATATCGCCGATCACGGCAGCGGGCAGGCCCTGATGTTCGTATTCCGGCCGGATCGGCGGCTCAAGTTTGGCAATGTTAGCAGACATGATTAACCCCGGGGATATTCAGTGCGATACGGCGCCGTCGCCGAATAGCATGCGGCGGATGCTGCCACAGAGTTCGTGGAAGCCGGCGCCCTCGCGATCCTCATGGCCGAAGGCGTGGCTGTTCAATTCGGCGCGCACCTGGCCGGGATGCGGCGACAGCACGCAGATGCGGTTGCCGAGGATCACCGCTTCCTCGATCGAGTGGGTAACGAATACCAGCGTGAAGCGCACATCATCCCAGAGCTGCAGCAATTCATCCTGCATCTTGCGCCGGGTGAGCGCATCGAGCGCCGCATAGGGCTCATCCATCAGCAGCAGCTTCGGCCGCATCGCCATGGCGCGCGCAATCGCCACGCGCTGCTTCATGCCGCCAGACAACATATGCGGAAAACTATCGGCAAATTTCGACAGGTTCACCTTGGCCAGGATATCGCTGGCACGCTGCATTGCTTCGTGCCGCGCCACGCCATTCTTGAGCATCGGGAAGGTGATGTTCTGCTGCACGGTCTTCCAAGGCAGCAACTGGTCGAACTCCTGAAACACCATCATGCGGTCTGGGCCCGGCTCGGTGATCACCTTGCCGTTCAGCCGCATCTCGCCCTCGGTCGGCTTGAGAAAGCCGGCGAGCGTCTTGAGCAATGTGGATTTGCCGCAGCCCGAAGGCCCGAGCAGGACGAAGCGGTCGCCGGGGTGAATATCAAACGACACCCGGTAGGTGGCGGTGATAAGAGAATCCGGCGTCTTGTACTGCAACGTCACACCGTCCACCTCGACCAGAGGCTTGCCGGCGAGATTTCCCTGCTCGAGCGCGGGCCGCGACATTTCCACGTTCCTTCCCCCTAAAGACTAGCTACCCTGGCGGCCATGCAGCGCCGGGGCATAGGCATCCTGCCAGCGGGCCGGCGGCGCCTTGAGCTGGCCGATGCGGCCCATGAAGTCGGCCACCGCCTTGATACCGTAGACGCCGGTATCGAACTCGTCCTTCAGTTCGACCAGCAGGGCCTGCACATCCTCAAGGCTCATCGTCTTCTGCGGCTCGACCTTGAGATAGATTTCGGCCGCGCGCTTCGGATCGCCCGTAATGATCTGCGAGGCTTCAGACAACGCCGCCACCATCACGCCGGCCATCTTCGGATTGGCATCCAGCGTTTTCTTGGTGGCACCCATGGCGAGGAAGGTGGACTTACCGCCATAGATGTCCGTCGTCGTCATGACGCGGGAAATCTTCGGATTCTTCAGCGCCACCTGAGTGAAGGGCGCCGAAGAGAAATAGGCCGTCACTTCGGTCGAACCGCCAGTCACCGCGTTCAGCGCTTCCGGATGCGGCAACGCCACCACCTGCGGCTTCAGCTTGTCATGCTGCCCGATGCCGAATTCCTTCTCGGCGGCGATCTGCAAGGCATACATCTGTGGCGACACCAGCGCCGGCATGGCGATGCGGTCCTTTGCATCGAAATCAGCGAGCTTCTTCACATTCGGCTTGTTGGTCACCAGCACCAGCGGCAGGGTGGTGACACCGGCGACGCCCCAGATCTGCTGCGGCGTGCCCTTGGCGCGCTCCCAGGCGATCAGCATCGCGGCAGTGCCGTAGACGCCGTAGTCCACCGAGCCGGACAGCACGGCATCCTGCATGGCGCCGGAGCCGGAAAAGCTCTGGTAGCTGGCTTTCAGGTCGATACCCTGGGCCTTCGCGTGCTTCTCGACGAGTTGCAATTCGCGCAGCAGGAAAGTGGGCAGGAAGCCGATGCCGAAACCGATGCCGATCTTCACCTCGGAAGACTGGGCGCGGGCGATATGCGGCAGACCCAGCATGGCCGAGGCGGCGGTGGCTTGCAGCAGGTGGCGACGATTAATCGTGATCATTGGGCGTTCCTCTTATTTTATTATGCTCGGTTTCAAGGTGTGGGTTTGGGTAAGGGCATCGCCAGCAGGATGGTTGCCGGCTTGTTGGTATTATTCTTCAAGGCGCGGTTTTCGTTCGGCGCGATGCGGCAGGAATCCCAGGGCAGCAGGGTTTCCGTGCCGGTATCGGATTCGATGGTCACGGCACCATCGAGCACGACATAGAATTTCTCTTCCGGTGAAGCGTTGAAGGTGGTGTGGCCGCCCGGCAGCAGATGCGACACGCCGAGCCACAGCATTTCCGCCGGGCCGGCATCGCGGCCCTGGAGACGAAACATCTTCATGTCGAAATGGCCCGGCGCCTCGTAGGGCTTGGCCTTATCAAAACGGGTGACATGCATGGCTATTCCTCCGGCACCAGCACGACGCGCTCGGGCGAGGAACCAATCACGGTCATGTAGGCTTCCTTGGCGGCGCTGAAGCGGTAGGTGAAATCAGCGTGAATCGGGAATGGCTTCAGCTTGCCGCTGGCGAAATGCGGCGCCATCTCGCGCAGCAGTTCCGCCGATTCCACCGCCGTGAAGGCCAGCGTATCGATGCCGACATAGGTGTGGCGGCCGCGGTAAAAGGCGAAGATGTCGAATTCGACGATCTTCTTCACCGCCGCGATGAAGATCTGCCGACCCTTCAGCGCCAGCGCCGCCGTGGCCGCGGCGTAATACGGATCGCCGACGGTGTTGTAGACAATGTCCGCGCCTTTGCCATTGGTCAGTTCGCGCACCCGCGCCGCCACGTCGCAAGCGGAATGATCCAGCACCTCAACTGGCGCATTGGCATGGCCGCGATAACCTTCAGGCTTGCGCACCACGCCGATGACCCGCGCGCCGCACAGGGTGGCGATCTGGATCGCGGCCTGGCCGACTTTGCCATTGGCACCCATGATCAGCACAGTCTCACCGGGCTTCGGCATGCCAGCGCGGCGGAAACCTTCCCAGGCGGTGACGAAGGGCACGCCGATACCGGCGGCCTCGACAGCGCTCAGATTGGCCGGCTTCGGCGCCAGCGCACCGTTATCCAGCAGCAGATGCGAAGCATGGCTGCCATCGCGCCGGATACCAACATCGCCACCGGTGCCGAACACTTCCTGGCCGATCAGGTCGGCAGACCCCGCCACCACCACGCCGGCGAAATCGCGGCCTGGCGTGCGCGGGAATACGGCATAGGGCATCATGCCCATCGCTGCTTTCACATCGGAAGGATTCACACCCGCCGCCGTGACCCGCACGATGGCCTGGCCATCGCGCTCGATACGCAGCGGAATTTCCTCTTGCGTGAAGCGGATATTCGCCGCTTCGCCGCTTTTTTCATGCAGCCGCAAGGCACGGGCCAGCACATCCCCGCGCGCCTTCATCTTGGTATCCGCCACAGCACTCATGGCCTCAGCCCGCCGCCCGGAAGGAGGAACCACTCAGACGGGTCGGCAGGCCGACAATCTCGCGCGCTTCCTCCGGCGTGGCGATCTGACCGCCCATGTTCTCGATGATCAGGCGCGCCTTGGTCACCATGGCGGCATTGCTCGGCGCCAGGGTGGTGCGGTCGAGCATGATGGCATCCTCGAGGCCGACACGGACATGGCCGCCGGCGAGGTAGCTCTGCGCTGCCATCTGGAAGGCATGGCGGCCAACACCGAAGGCAGTGAACTGCGCATCGCGCGGCAGCAAGCCACGGGCATAGAGGATGGTTTCCGGGCTGGGCTGGAAGCCATACTTGATGCCAAGCACGAAGGAACACAGGATCGGGCCCGACAGCGAACCATCGGCAAGCATGTCATTCATCAGCGCAATATCTCCGGAGTCGAACAGTTCGATTTCCGGCTTTACACCGGCCCGGGTCATCACATCCGCCATCTTGCGCACATTGCCGGGCGTGTTGATCACCACTTCCTTGCCGGAATTCATGGTGTTGAGGTCCAGCGTGCAGATATCGGGGCGCAGCACCTCGATATGCTCGACGCGCTTGAGTGGATGGCACAACGTGGTGCCCGGCGCGGCCACCTTGGGATCATCTTCCGAGGGCACGAAGCGGCCGCCAGGACCGGTGGTGAGGTTGAGAATAAGCTGAGTGTTCTTGGCGCGGATACGCTCCACCGTCTCGCGGTAATGCGCCAATTCCATCGAGGGCCGGCCATTATCGGGATGGCGCACATGGATATGCACGATGGCCGCACCAGCTTCCGCAGCACCCAGGCAGGCATCGGCGATCTGTTCCGGTGTGATCGGCAGATGCGGCGTATGTTCGGGCTTGGTCTGGTTGCCGGTCACCGCGCAGGTGATGATGACCTTGTTCTGAGTCGGACGCATGGCGGTTTCCCTCGGGCTATAGGCTGCGACCGCCATCCACCACCAGGGTGGTGCCGGTCGAGAAAGTGAGATGGGTGCAGCAAGCCAGCACGGCAGCGGCGACATCCTCGGCCGAGGCAACGCGCTTCAGCGGCGTGGTGGCAGCCGTCTTGGCATTGAATTCGGCGCCACGCCCCGGCACGAAACCGGTATCGACGACGCCCGGCGCAACGCCGAGCACCCGCACTTCCGGCGCCAGTACGCGGGCCAGCGACTTGGTCATCACGTCGATACCGGCTTTTACCGCACAATAGGCGATGCTGGAGCCATTGCCGGTGGCGCCGGCAATCGAGGAAATAGACACGATCACGCCGTCACCGCTGGCCTTGAGCAGCGGCACAAAACTGCGGATAGCAGCGAACTGGCCACGCCAGTTGACCGCGAACATGCGGTCGATCAGTTCATCATCCAGCGCATCAAGGTCACCATGCGCCACCGGTTTGGTGAAACCGGCAGTGTTCACCAGTACATGCAGTTTGCCGAAGCGCGCCTGCACGACATCGCGGAGCGCTACCAGGCTGGCGGTATCGATAACATCGGCGGCTTGCGCGAAATGTCCCTGGCCAGGCAGGCCTTTCAGCAATTCAGCCGCCGCTGCTTCGCCCTTGGCGCCAGCGCGGTGGGTGACGATCACGGTGGCGCCAGCTTCGGCAAACAGCTTGGCCGAGGCGGCGCCAATGCCGCCGGTGCCACCGATGATCAGTGCGACTTTGTCTTTCAGGGAGTGAATCGAGGACATGGATGCTTTCACTTGATGGGCGGCCGTTACTTAATCGGTGGGTTGGGCAGCACGGCTTCGCCGGGCTCCATGACGAATTCATGCTCAAGCGAATACCACTCGCCACTGACATCAGCGGCAGGCGGTGTATCGCGGCGCAGGCGGTAATCACCAACCAGCGGCTTGGTGACGCCAAAAACCACATCGCTTTCGAGATACGGATCGCCCTGCACGAAGACTTGAGTGATCAGCGTCTTGTAGCCCGGCTTGTGGAACAGGAAATGCAGATGCGCCGGGCGATAAGGGTGGCGCTGCTGCGCCGCCAGTAATGCCCCCACCGGGCCGCTCACCGGCACCGGATAGCCCGCAGGCTTCACGCTGCGGAAGGAAAAACGCCCTTCTGCATCGGTGATGAAATTGCCGCGCAGATTCATGTCTGCCTGGCCGGCATCCTGGTTTTCATACATGCCGACCGGCGAAGCATGCCAAACATCGACATAGGCGCCGGCAATCGGACGGCCGCTATTGTCGCGGAGCCGGCAATCGGCGAACAACGCCGGCCCCGGCGTTGGCGAACGTACAATGGAGGCGCCGGATTCGGTTTTGGGTGCATTCAGGCGCCAGAACGGCCCAAGCAAGGCCGCCGCGGTTTCGCTGTCGCCGACCGTGCCGTTGTTCAGCAGGCACACCAGCGTGGAAAAGCCGATGGCATCGGAGGCCAGGATGGCTTCGTTATGGCTGTCGTTGGTGAGCTTGCCGAGGCCAATCAGGAATTCGATGCCGCGTTCCCATTCCGGCTCGGTGAGGTTCACCTCGCGCGCGAAGGCGTGCAGATGCTTGACCAGCGACGCCATGACTTCGCGCAGCCGCGCATCCGGCGTATTGGCCATGGCGGCCAGAACGGCGGGCGTGACATCCTGCTCTGTCTCGATGACCACGGTGTTTCCTCTTAACTCTTATGATTATGCAATCGTTTGCATACTGCAATCGTTTGCAGTTGTCAAGCGAATTGCTAAGATCGCGTCATGCAGAATCGTCCGCCTGCCCGTACCGCCAGCCGCCAGCCAACCACCGTGAAGCCAGCCACATTGAAAGCCGTGGCGGCGGCAGCCGGCGTGCATCTTTCCACCGCCTCCCGCGCGCTGGACCCGGCCAAGCGGCATCTGATTGCCGCCGAAGTTGCCGCCCGCATCGAGGCCGAGGCGCGCCGGCTCGGCTATCGCCGCGATGCCGCCGCCGCCAGCCTGCGCACCAAGCGCTCGCGCCTAGTCGGCGTGCTGGTGCCCGATATCGCCAATCCGGTATTTTCACCGATCATTTCCGGCGTTTCCGAGTCGCTCAACGCCCAGGGCTACTCCACCATCGTCGCCGATGTCGGCTCCGACCCGAAACGTCAGGCGGCGCTGGTGGATGAACTGATCGCCCGCCGTGTTGATGGCCTGATCCTCGCCACCGTGCGACGCGACGATGCCGTGCTGCGTCACTGCCTTGAAACCCGCCTGCCGGTGGTGCTGGTCAACCGCGCCGACGAGTCAGGCCGCGTGCCGGCGGTGGTGAGCGACGACCTGTATGGCATGAAGCTGGCGGTGGACCATCTGGTGGCACTGGGCCATCGCCGCATTGGCCATATCGCCGGCCCGGCGCATCTTTCCACCGGGCATCTGCGGCGCCAGGGTTTCGAAGCGGCGATGAAAGCCCATGGCCTGAAAATTCCGGCCGGCGGCATCAGTACGGCCAAGGCCTATGAACGCGAGGCCGGCGAGAGCGCCGCTGCGGCCTTGCTGGACATCAAGCCCAGGCTGAGCGCCATCGTTGCCGCCAACGACCTGCTGGCACTGGGCCTGCTGCGGGCCTTGCGCGCGCGCGGCCTTACCTGCCCTGGCGACCTCTCCGTGGTCGGGCATAACGACATGCCGCTGGTCGACATGATCGACCCGCCACTGACCACAGTGCGGATCGGCCCACGCGAGATGGGCCAGGATGCGGCTAAATTGCTGCTGTCGGCATTGGAGGGTCAGCCCGGCGACCCGGCGCAACGGGTTATGCTGCGGCCCACACTGATCCCGCGCGCCTCCACCGCCGCCTTGAAATAGGGCTACTGAACCGGGCGGGTTTCCTGGCGCTGGCTCGGCACCATCGAGGGGATGCCGGCGCCGATATCGATGAAGCGCATGCCCTCGCCTTCCTCATAGGAATCCGGGTCGATGGCTTCGCCCTCGGGAACCCGCTTGCGCCGGGTGAGGAAAGAGATGCTGCACAGCATCAGGCTGGCATTCTGGTCGCCGTCCTGGCGGATCGGCGCACTGACGATCTCCACCGGCAGCACACCCCCCTGGCCGAGCCGCAGCCAGTAATAGATCACGGCGCAGCAGGGCTGAGCCACCTGGGCAATGGTGAGGTGGGCGCGCCAGGAACGGTTCTCGCGCGAGGTGAGATCAAGATAATTGAGGCCGGCGAGATTGACGCCGAGCTGCTGCGTCACCGCCTCTCCCACCCAGTCAATGCTAATATTGTCATGGCCGCGCACATTCAGCAGCAGGCTGGTCTGGGCCAGAGAGCCGAGTGCCTCCAGGTCCATGTCGCGATGTTCCGGCAACATGCGGCCCCGCCGCCAATCATTCCAGATGGCAAGGAAATCCCGGCTGCGGGAGGAAAGCGGCGATGGCAGGGAAGCGACGAAATCCATGACGATGCAACTATAACCCGGCAGGCGGAGCCGGTTAAGTCGGATTTCGCCCCAGCCGGAAAATTGGCTGCATCAACCGTTAGTCAGGCCGGTTCATGGCGAAGACCTCGTCGACGACGCAGTAATCCATGTAGCCCAGCCGTGCCAGCGGCCGCAGCTTCTTGATATCGACAAAACCGCCCGTCAGGACACTTTCATTGATATGAACACCAACCACTTGGCCGAAAACCACGAAATTACGGCCACCCGGCGTATTGCACGGAATCTCGACCGTCTGCAGGTAGCGGCATTCCAGATGCACCGGCGACGCCTTCACCCGCGGCGGCTTCACCAACACCGAAGGCTCCATCTCGAGCCCGGCAGCCTCGAATTCGCTCACCCCGTGGGGGAGATGCGCCGAGCTCTTGTTCATCGCGTCGCGCAGGTCATAGGTGACCAGATTGCAGACGAACTCGCCCGTCGTCTCGGCATTGCGCTGACTGTCCTTCACGTTTTCGCCACGCGGATTGAGGCCGGCGCCAAACAGCACCACCGGCGGATCGCTGCTCATGGCGTTGAAGAAACTATACGGCCCCAGATTCGGGCGCCCCTGGTCGTCGATGGTGGAAATCCAGCCGATCGGGCGCGGCGCCACCAATGCCTTGAACGGGTCGCGCGGCAGGCCGTGGTTACGCTTACTGGTTTCGTAGAACATTGCAGCAGTTTCCTTATGGAATCATCAGCAGCGCGCCGGTGGTGGCACGGGCCTCGGCATCCTGGTGCAGCTTGGCTGCTTCTTCCAGCTTGTAGCGACCGCCGATGCTCACCTGCACATGGCCGGCGGCGATGGCGGCGAAAACCTCGGCAGCATTCTCGCGGAACACCGCCGGATCGGCATTATGCGGAAATACCGATGGCCGGGTGAGGAACAGGCAGCCCTTCTTGTTCAGCAATTCCGGCTCGATGGCTGGTGCCGGACCTGAGGCCGCGCCATAAAGCGCCACCAGACCGAAGGGCGCCGTGCAATCCAGCGATTTCATGAAGGTATCGCGCGCCACCGAGTCATAGACGACGCGTGCCTTTTTGCCGCCGGTGGCGGCCAGGAAGGCCTCGGGCCAATTCTCTTGGCGATAATCGACCGCCGCATCGGCGCCGGCGGCACGCGCGATGGCACATTTCTCCGGCCCGCCTGCCGTGCCGACAACAAACGCCCCCAGGGCCTTAGCCCAGCGGCAGAGAATCTGGCCGACGCCGCCCGCTGCCGCATGCACCAGTACGATATCACCGGGCTGCACACGATGGGTCTTGCGCAGCAGGTATTGCGCCGTCAGCCCCTTGAAGATCAGGGCCGCCGCCTGCTCGTCGCTCACCGTATCGGGCAGCTTCACCAGCTTTTCCGCCGCCACCACGCGGTGGTCGGCATAGGCGCCAAGGCCGGCATTCATATAGGCCACGCGGTCGCCAGCCTTGAGGCCACTGACCTCCGGCCCCACTTCCAGCACCACACCGGCTGCCTCATGACCCAGGCCGCTGGGCAGCGGCAACGGGTAATAGCCCTTGCGCTGGTAGATATCGATGAAGTTGAAGCCGATGGCGGTCTGGCGCAGCAGCACCTCGCCCTTGCCAGGCGGGTTCAGCATTTCGGTTTCCAGCAGCATCGCTTCCGGCCCGCCGGGCTGGCGCAGGCGGATGACACGGGCTTGCGGACGGGTCATGGCGGACGAGCCTTTCTTAATAGCCGATCAGGCTGGTGAGGAAGCGCAGCGAGACCAGTGTGAGGAAGATACCAAAGGCGACTTCCAGGCGGCGCTTGGGCAAGGCATGTGCCAGGCGGGCACCGATCGGCGCGGTCCAGATGCTGGTGGGCACGAACAGGATGAAGCCGATCAGCGACACATAGCCGAGCGCCAGCGGCAATTGCAGCGCTGCAACTTCGGGATACTCCGCCATCTTCGGCCAGCCGGCATAGATATAGCCGATAGCGCCGGGGATCGAGATCAGGATGCCAAGGCCCGCCGAGGTGGCGATGGCTCGGTGGATGCTGTAGCCGTGAAAGGTGAGGAAAAGATTGGAAAGCTGGCCGCCACCGATACCCATCAGGGACGACAGCACGCCGATCACCAGGCCATACATGCGCATCGGCCATGCACCAGGCAGCTTGTCGCCCAGGCGCCAGCTATCCTTGCCGAAGATCAGCCGGAAGGCCGAGACGCCGGCCACCAGCACGAAAACCAGCTTGAACAGATCGGGCGGCGCATAGCGCGCGATCAGGCTGCCTCCGGCAACACCGAGCACTACCGGCACGGCCCAGAGCCGCACCACGGCCATGTCTACAGCACCCTTGGCGCGATGCGCGTTGAACGATCGGATCGAGGTGGGAATGATGATGGCCAGCGAAGTGCCGACGCAGAGCGGCATGCGCGCCGCTTCCGGCACACCCATCAGGTTGAACAATTCGTAGAGCACCGGCACGATCACCGCGCCACCACCGACGCCAAACACGCCAGCCAGAATGCCTGTGATCGCGCCTGCCGCCAGCAGGGCAACGGACAGCATGAGAAGTTCGGAAAGCGGAATACCAAAAATCATGGGGGAGACTCGCGGGACTTTTTACAACAGGAGGTGAGGCCCACCGCACATAGCATGCAGCGCTGCGCCCGTCAGCCTTGTGCGCCAAGCCGCCTATGCTGCGGCGCGGCAATTCCCGGAATTCCGGTGCTAAATTTCCTGTAAATCTCAGCCTGGGCGGGCGCAGCGCAGGAATTGCCCACGCCCCTGGCGACCTACCGGCTCACCGGCGTCCGCCACCACTTCGCCGCGCGACAGCACCAGCCCCGGCCAGGCGCTGACCTCGATCCCCTCATACGGCGTGTAATCGACATTGTGATGCAGCTTCGCATTCTCGATCCGGCGCGGACTGCCCTCGTCCCACAGCACCAGGTCAGCATCGGCACCAACCGCAATGGTGCCCTTGCGCGGATAGAGGCCATAGAGCCGCGCCGCATTGGTGGCGGTGAGCGCGACGAAACGTTGCGGGCTGATGCGGCCTTTCAGCACGCCCTCGGAATACAGCAAGGCCAGCCGGGTCTCGAGACCGGGAATGCCATTGGGAATCTTCGAGAAAGGCGGATTGGTGCCAGCAACGAACTTGCCTTGCGGACCTGCGAAGCGGAAAGGCGCATGGTCGGAAGAGACGATATCGAAGGTACCGTTGGCCAGCCCGCGCCAGATTGCATCCTGGTTGGCCTTATCGCGCGGCGGCGGCGAGCAGATGCATTTCGCGCCTTCGCAATCGGGCTTGTCGAGATCTTCTTCCGAGAGGAAGAGATACTGCGGGCAGGTCTCGGCATGGATGCGCAGGCCGCGCGTCTGGGCCCAGCGGATCTGCTCGGCCGCTTCCTTGCCCGAGACATGCACGATCAGGATCGGCACATCCACCAGTTCGGCAAAGCTGATGGCGCGATGCGTCGCTTCGCGCTCCACTAAAAAGGGCCGTGCGGCGGCATGGTATTTCGGCGCGATGCGGCCAGCGAGTTCCAGCCGCTCGGTCAGCCAGGCGATGGCATCGGTATTCTCGGCATGCACCATGGCCAGCGCCCGCTCGCGCCGCGCCACATCCAGCACCTCCAGGATCTGGCGATCGTTCAGCTTCATGTCGTCATAGGTCATGTAAAGCTTGAACGAACTGTAGCCCTCCTCGATCAGCGCCGGCAGTTCCTGGCCCAGCACCGTGGCGGTGGGATCCGAGACGATGAGATGGAAGGCATAGTCGATCATCGCCTTGCCATCCGAGCGGGCATGATAATCAGTCACCGCCTCGCGAAGCGAATGGCCCTTCATCTGCGCCGCGAAGGGAATCACTGTCGTTGTGCCGCCGCAGGCCGCCGAACGGGTGCCGGAAATGAAATCATCGGCCATCACTGAGCCGTCGCTCATCGGCTGGTCCAGGTGGCAATGGGCGTCGATGCCACCGGGCATCACGGTACGGCCCGCTGCATCGATCTCGCGATGCCCAGGGCCAAGGCTGCGGCCGAGCGCCTGGATCACGCCATCACGGATACCGATATCGCAGGTCATGGCATCGGCGGCCGTCACCGCATGGGCATTGCGCAGCACCAGATCGAAGTCCATCGCGTTCAGTTCTCCCCGCTCATCAATCGCCGCAAGGCCGGCGCCACGCCATCGGTCGGCTTCGGTGCCGGCTTACGGAAAGTGCCCTCCGTCGCCTTGCGCGGGCGTAACGCCGCCAGGGCCTCCGCCTGCTTCACCGCTGCGGCCACACCATCCACCACCGGCACCGGAATACGGTCGGCGACCCGCCCGGCGAGCCCCGCCAGCGGCGCACCAGCCAGCACAATCACATCGGCCTCGTCGCGCTGCACCGCCAGGCGCGCCAGTTCCACCAGCAGATCTTCCTTCTCTTCCTGCACATCGCCAATGCTGCGGAAACCGCCTTCCAGCAGGCGGATGCCAGCCAGCCGGCCGCTGAGCCCGTGATACTCGACACATTCGCGGTACCAGGGACCGAGGGCCGACGCGAAAGAGACGACAGCGAAGCGACGCCCGAGCATGCAGGCGGTGAGCATCGCCGCCTCCGCCATGCCGATCACCGGGATCGAAAGCAATTCGCGCGCACCGCCAAGGCCCGGATCGCCGAAAGCGGCGATCACAGCGGCATCATGGCCGGCCTGATGCTCGGCCAGCATTTCCAATGCCACCTGGGCGCCAACCACGGCTTCGGCGCGGGTGGCGATATAGGGCACACCATGGGGTGCGGTTTCGAAGGTTATCACGGTGCTCGGTGCCGCTGCCTGGCGGGCGGCGGCGGCGATGCGGTCGGTGATACTGACCGAGGTATTCGGATTGACAAACAGCAGCTTCGCCATCGCCCTATTCCTTAGCCAACACGGCAACAATCTCAGCGGCGAGATCGAGCAAGGCTTCGTCCTGCAGGCGCGGGCCGACCAGTTGCAGGCCGAAAGGCAGACCGGCCGCATCCTTGCCGCAAGGCAATGAGATAGCCGGCACCAGTGCATGATTGAACAGCGGCGTGAATACCGCATGGCCTCGCGGGCCGACCGGCTGGCCGGCAATCTTCTCCGGTCCGATCTGGTCGAAGCCCCAGGGCGCACAGGGCACCGTGGGGCAGATCAGCCAATCGACTTCCTGGAAAAAGGCCGCCAATTTGAGCATCAATTGCTCGCGCAGCAGCAAGGCGCGGCCCAAAGCTGGGCCATCGTATTTCAGGCCGGCCTCGATCTGTGCCGCGATATTCGGATCGAAGCGATCCGGCTCGCGCGCATAGGCTTCGCCATAAAGTGCCGCCAGGCCAACATGCTGCAACGGCATCAGGCCGGCCTCGCCGCTATCCTCCGGCCAGGTGGGATCGCGGCGCACAATCTCGAAACCCGCCGCCTGCAATTTTGCCACCGCCTGCTCCAGGCCGGCGGCAACCACCGGTTCCACCGGCCAGTTCATGCCGAGTGTGGGGCTGAAGGCGATGCGGCGGCCTTTAGCGGGACGCGAGAGGCCGGGCACGCTGTAGGCGTCCGCGCCATCCTGCACGCCGAGCACAGCGAAAACCCGACGCATCACGGCCATGCCTCGGGTGAGAATGCCGATCACGCCATTGGCGAAAATCGGTTCAGCGAAACCATGGGCATGGGGAATGCGGCCACCGGAAGGCTTGAAGCCGATCAGGCCGCAATGCGCCGCCGGCCGCCGTGTCGAGCCGCCTGCATCGGTGCAAAGCGCGAAATCGCCGATGCCGGCTGCGAGCGCGGCGGCAGCACCACCGGACGAGCCCCCCGGCGTCAAGGCATGATCCAGCGGGTGCCGCGTCGGACCATAGACTTTGTTGCGCGTGACGCCCATGCAGGCGAATTCGGCACAATTGCTGATGCCGAGCAGCAGCGCACCGGCAGCGCGCAACAGCGCAACACTGGACGCATCGCGCGGCGCGATGAAATCGCTGAATAGCGGCGAGCCTTGCGTGATGCGCCGGCCCTCGACCCAGATATTGTCCTTCACTGTGTAGGACAGGCCATAGAGCGGCAGATGCCGGCCTGATGCATCAAGCGCAGCGGCATCGCGGCGCACCTGGCCAGCATCGAGATCGACCACGGCATTGATCGCCGGATTGACCTTGGCGATATGCTGAAGCTGTTCTTCTACTGCAATCATGCTCTCCTCCCCAGAAGTAGCGGCACGCTGGCAGCAATACAGAGCAGGGCCAGCGCGGCATAGCCACTGCCGAGACCGAAAACCGGGCCGAGGCCGGCGAAGCAGAGCGGCCCCAGCAGCAGGCCGCTATAGCTGGCGAGCAAAGCCGCACCCGTGGCGGCGCCTACCTGGCCCTCAGGCGCCAGCCGCGCCACTTCGGCCAGGAAAATGCCGTTCCAGCCGCTGGCCGAGAGGCCGAACAGGAAAGCCAGTACGTGCAAAGCGGCACGGCTGAGCGATGGCCCCGCGGCAGCCAGCAGCAGGGCACAGGCCGCCATGCTTAAGCCCAGCAGCGCGATCAACCGCGCGGTGGTCAGAAAACGCCCGGCGACAAGTCCCCAGCCAAGCCGCCCCACCAGTCCGCCGCCCTGTGCCAAGGCCAGCCACAAGCCAGCTTCCATCAAGGTGAAGCCCAAGGCACCGACACCGTAGGAGACCAGATAGGCATTGAGCGTGAGCTGCATCGCCGAGAAGGCCAGCGATGCACCGGCGAGCAGGCCTAAGCCCGGCACACTTTTCAGCAAGGCCAACGCGCCGCGCATGTCGAGCCGCGTGGCATGACGCCGCGCCGCTTCGTCGAGCCGCACGCGCAGCGGCTGGAACAGGCCGGCGGCAATCACCGCAAGCAAGGCGATGCCGAGGCAGCCGAGCCGCCAGTCGACCAGCACGGCCAACGGCAGCAATACCGAGCCGAGCATGGCACCGATCTGGTTGCCGGTCTGGCGCACCGAAAAGACCAGCGTGCGCTGCTGCGGTTTCGCCACCAGGGCGAGCACCGATGAACTGGCCGGGGTTTCCGGCCCGAAGGCACAGCCGAGCAAGAGCGCGGCGCCAATCAGGCCAAGCGGCGAACCGCTGGCAACGCAGAGCATGGCAATGGCGACCAGCAACAGGCAGATCTGCGCCACCCGCACCGGGCCGATGCGGCCACAGAGCAAGCCGCCATAAAGCGAGGCCAGTGCGCCAAGGCCGAATACGGCGGCATTATACGGCCCGAGCCAATGGGCCGAGAAACCAGGCAGGCCCGGCGCCAGCACCGGCACGGCGAAGACACCCATTGCCACCAGGCCCTGCAGGGCAGTCATCGCACCCAGTGGCGCCGCCAGGGCATTCATGGCAGACTTTCCATGCAGCAATCAGGAGTGCGGAAATGAGCAAGGCCGGCGGTATTTCGATCCATGGCGTGGATGTGGCGCGCGGCATGCCGGCCAAGGGCCTGCGCGTCGAACTGCATCGTCTCAGCCCCGATGCCGCGCTGGTGGCCGATGGCACATTGGCGGGCAATGGCGCGCTGGATCATGCCACGGTGCGCGGCGATGGCATTATCGCTGGTGAATATGAAGTGCGCTTCCATGTCGGCGCCTGGCTCAAGGCGCAGGGCGCCACAATCGGCATCCTGGATGTCGTGCCTTTCCGCTTCACTGTCGCGGCGCCCGAACAACACTACCACCTCCCGTTCAAATTCACGCCCTGGGGCTTTTCGCTGTTTCGCGGGTCGTGAGATCAGCTCATCCGGCGCGACAGGCCGGTGAAGCGTTCCATCAGCACCATCAGGAACAGGCTGAAGAACACCAGCACGCCGGAAACGGCGGCAACGCGCACATCCAGCGTGTTTTCCATGGTCTGCCACATGCGGATCGGCAGCATCTCGTTGCGCGCATCCGACAGGAACAGCGATACCGGCACATTGTCGAAGGACGACATGAAGCAGATGAAGGCACCAGCCGCGATGCCGCCCTTGATTGAAGGCAGCGTGACACGCCGGAAAGTGTAGAACCGCGACGCCCCCAGGCTGGCGGAACATTCGAGCAGCGAGGCATCAAGCTGGCTCAAGGAAGCCAGCGTGGTGCGGAAGACATAAGGCACGCAGACCACGACATGCCCGATGGTAACGGTGGCGAATGACAGCGGCAGTTGCATCACGCTGAAGAACATCAGTGCCGCCAGACCGAAAGCCAGCGCCGGCAATACCAGCGGCGACATGAACAGCGATTCAAGCGCTCGCGCCGTGGCAGCCCTGGAGCGCGACACGGCATAGGCGGCCGGCACCGCGAACAGCATCGAGATCAGCGTGGTGGCAATGCCGACCTGCAGGCTGTTCCAGGCGGCGGCCTGAATCTGCCAGGCATCGACCAGCGATATGTACCAGCGCAGCGAAAAGCCCTGCGGCGGGAATTTCAGCGAGTAGCTGTCGGTGAAGGACACGATCAGCACCACCGCCGTGGGCGCGATTACCAGTAGCAGGGCGATAACAGCCAGCAGGCCCATCACGGCATAGAAGCTGATGGTATCGAAATCATGACGACGCCCGGCTTTCATGATTCTATCCCTGCAAATGCCGCCGCGAATAGCGGCCCAGCGTGTTGAAGGCGACGATGCAGAGCAGCACCGAGATCATGAACAGAATCGAGATTACCGCCGCGAACGGCCAGTTCTGCAGGGTGAGTGACTGCTGGTAGATATACATCGGCATGTAGAGAAGCTGGCCGCCGCCCACCAGGCTCTGGGTGATAAAGGCGGTGACAGCAGCCGAGAAGGTAAGCACGCTGCCGGCGATGATGCCGGGCAGGCAGAGCGGTAGCACGACGCGAAAGAAGGTGCGCCACTTGCCGGCGCCAAGCGCGGAAGACGCGGATTCCAGGTTGGGGTCCAGCTTCTGCAAGGTATCGATCAGCGGCAGCACCATCAGCGGCAACTGCACCTGGGCCAGCGCCACCACGAGGCCGCCATGGGTATAGAGCAGTTTCAGCGGTGTTTCGGCGAAGCCAAGTTCGATCAACGCGGAATTGACGATGCCCTGGCGACCCAGGATGACGATCCAGGCAAAGGTGCGCACGATCACGCTGGTCAGCAGCGGCAGAATGCTGATCAGGATGATCAGCGATTGCAGGCGCGGACCGACCTGGCGGTGCAACCAGGCGAGCGGGAAACCCAGCAGCAGGCAGAGCGCCGTGGTCTCGAGGCCAAGCCGCAGCGTCTCGAACAGCACGCCAAGCGCGAAGCCATCGGTGAGGAATTTGCGGTAATTGGCGAAGCCCCACTCGGTCATCGCCTGGTCGTTATGCAGACTGACCGCGAACAGCACCAGCAAGGGCGCCAGGAAGAACAGCAGATAGAAACCGCCGAGCGGGAGGGCAAGCAGGCCCTCCCGCGGCGTTGCGCGGCCAGTCGTCAAGACAGGGGCCGCGGCAGACATCAGACCTTGATCTCGCGGTTGAAGCGTTCAATCCAGGCCGAGCGCTGCTCGTTGATCTTCTTCCAGTCCTGGAACACGAAGCTCTTCTGCAGATCATCCGGATCCTTGGCCAGCGCCTTGGAAATCTCACCCTCCATCTTCACCTTCTTGTTGGTCGGCACGATCAGGTAGGGGCTCTTCATCAGCGTGGTCTGCACCTCGGGGCTCATCGCCGATTCGATCAACGCGGCCGCCAGCTTGGCGTTCGGCGAGTTCTTGACGATGTGGATCGAGGTCTTGAAGGCAATGGCGCCGGTATCAGGCTTGACGAACTCTACCGGCACACCGCGCGCGCGCAGCAACTGGATGGCATTGAAGTTGCCAGGACCGATATCGATCTGGCCCTGCTGGTACAATGTCGCCAGCGCACCCGGATTCGCTGCCACGGCGGCGAGGTTGGGCTGCAATTCCTTCATCGCCGCAAAGGCCGGATCGATATTGCTTTCGCCGCCGCCGCGCAGCTTGGCGATTTCCACCATGAAGCCGGTGCCGAGCGTGGAATTCAGATTGGTGATGCCGACGCGGCCCTTGAATTCCGGCTTCCACAGATCCGACCAGCTCTTCGGCGGCGTCTTCACCTTCTCGGGATTGTAAGTGATGCCCACCGCCTGGAAGAAGATCGCCGGCCCAAGCGGATCCTGCGCATCGGGCATCAGGTCGGCGTAATTTTTGCTGCCGGCCACCGGGAAGGGCTCGACCAGATCCTGCGCAATGGCAACCAGGGCCGGGCCCGGATCATGCAGCATCACGTCGATCGGCGGATTGCTGCGCGCGGCGGTCACTTTGGCAATCTGATCCACCGAGAGCATCGGATCGAGCGCCATGTCCGCATTGCCATTGGCCTTGCGGAAATGCGGCACCAGCACGTCGCGATGCGCTTCCTCCCAGCTGCCGGTGAAGGTGGCGAATACCAGGCGGCGTGCCTGGGCCTGGGACATGCCGGGGAAAAGCGACATGGCGGCCACTGACAGGGCAGTGGCCAGGGTTTCGCGGCGGCTAAGCATGATGTCGGCTCTCCTTGAGGGTCAAATGGCGGGAAACAGGGTGACGGTTGCGGTATTGATCGGCGCCAGCGCCACCGGCTGACCCGAGGGGCGTGGCTCGGCGCCACTGGAACGCGGCTCGGAAATCTTCAGGCCACTGCCATCGGCAAGGCGGATTTCATGCACGATGGTGGCGCCAAGCGGCAGGCCGAGTTCGACATTGCCCACGAGCGGTGCGCTCCCCTCGACGAAACGCAGATTCTCTGGCCGGATGCACACCACCACATCGGCGCCCGGCGCAATTTCGGTGCTGGGCGCGGCCAGGATCAGTTCGCCGCCGGCGGCCAGCGCCACCTTGGCCTCATTGCCCTGCAAACCAACCAGCTTGCCCGCAAGTTTGTTGGCAGTACCGACGAAAGTGTTCACGAACAGGCTTTGCGGCGTGTCGTAGATGGCGCTGGGGCTGCCGAACTGCTCCAGCCGGCCCTGCGCCAGCACGGCGATGCGGTCGGCCATGCTCAGGGCCTCTTCCTGATCATGGGTAACCAGGATGGCGGTGATGCCAGCGCGCTGCTGGATGCGCTTGATCTCGATCTGCATGTCGAGGCGCAGATTCTTGTCCAGTGCCGAGAACGGCTCATCCAGCAGCAGGATGCGGGGCCGCACCGCCAGAGCACGGGCCAGGGCAACGCGCTGCTGCTGGCCACCGGACATCTGTTTCGGATAGCGCGCGGCGAGATGGCCCATCTGCACCAGCGCCAGCATCTCGGCGACGCGCGCCTCCTGCTCCGGCTTGGGCACGCCACGTGCCGCCAGACCATAGGCAATATTCTCCGCCACGGTGAGATGCGGAAACAATGCGTAATTCTGGAACACGATGCCGACTTCGCGCCGGCTCGGCGGCAGGTGATCGATGGCGCTGCCGCCAATGATGACGCGGCCCTGGCTCTGATTGATGAAGCCGGCGATGATGCGCAGCAGCGTGGTCTTGCCGCAGCCGGACGGCCCGAGCAAAGCCACCAGCTCGCTGCCGCCGATTTCCAGGGTGACATCATCGACCGCCTTGGCGGCGCCAAAACGATGGGTGATCGCGTCCAGCGTGAGCGCATGCCCCGCTTCGCGTTGACCTTGAACCTGAGACCCCGGCGCTGTAGCGTGCATGTGGGCGGTCCGCTTTGTATCCAATTTCAGTTTATTCTGTTCACAATCCAGTTAGCAAGAGGCATACCAACTCGCACGCCGAAAGGACGAGTCATGCTGTTACAAGGGGTTAGGCCAAAGGTGTGGCATGGGCGGCAAAACACCGCCCATGTCGGTGGCGAATTTTTGAGCAGCAAACGTGGTCAGCGGCGCGGAATCGAGGCAGCGGCATGACTGATGCCACCGCTCTCGTTGCGGCCCTGAAAAACGGTAAGCGCGATGCCGCCAGTCTCGCCACCGATTGCCTGGACCGCATCGCGCGCGGCGATACTGCGTTGAAAAGCTGCCTTGCGGTCGATGATACAGCGCCCTTGGAGGCCACCAAAGCCGGCGGCCCGCTGCATGGCCTGCCGCTTGGCGTGAAGGACCTGCTGGCCACCAAGGGCCTTCGCACCACGCAAGGCTCAAGCCTGTTCAAGGATATGGTGCCGGAGCGCGACGATCCGCTGATCGCGCGGGTGCGTGCTGCTGGCGCGGTGATTCTGGCCAAGACCAACACGCCGGAATTCGGCTTCGGCGCCCATTGCACCAATCGTCTGGCCGGTCCGACAGGCAACCCGCATGACCTGACGCGCTCTTCTGGCGGCTCCAGCGGCGGCTCGGCGGCAGCGGTGGCCGCCGGCCTGCTGCCGGCTGCCATCGGCACCGATTTCGGCGGCTCGGTGCGCACGCCTGCCGGCTTCTGCGGCGTGGTCGGCTTTCGCCCGACGCCAGGCCGGCTGGCGGCACCAGAACGTCCGCTGGCCTGGGATGCCCTGCCGACTGCCGGCTTCCTGACCCGCAGCACGCGCGATGCAAGGCTGCTGCTGGATGTGCTGTCCGCGCCCGATATGCGCGACCCGCTTTCGCTGCGCGCCTGGCCACAGCCTGGCAACATCACCGCGCCTCGCATTGCCGCGAGCGAGGATCTCGGTGTGGCGCCAGTGGCAGAGACTGAACGCGCGGCATTGCGCGCGGCAGCATCAACCCTTGGCGGCGTGGCAACAGCCCATCCCGATTGCAGTGGCGCCGTTAATGCCTTCAAGATTCTGCGTGCCGCCCATATCCATCAATCGCTCTCATCGTTGCGCGACCGCTTTGGCGATCAGCTTACCGAAACCGTGCGCTGGAACATCGCACGTGGTGACCACCTTACTGCCGCCGAATATCTTGTCGCCGAGCGCCAGCGCGGCGCATTGCATCGCCGCTTCCTGGATTTCTTCGATCGCTATGATTTCCTGCTGCTGCCGGCGGCCAGTATCGAACCCTTCCACCATGATGCCGGCGAAGTGCTGGAAATTGATGGAATGCCCCTGCCCAGCGTGATCGACTATCTTGCCATCACCTTCATCATCTCGCTGAGCGGCTGCCCGGCCCTGTCGCTGCCCTATTGGCCGGAAGGCCGCGCCGTGCCCTTCGGCCTGCAGATCGTTGCCGCCCCAGGCGCGGATCATGCGCTGCTGGATTTCGCCGCCGGCCTGGAACAGCGACCTGCTTTCGGCTTCCGCTGCCCGGCCTTCTATATGGGAGATTTCTGATGCGGCGCCTGCGCCTCGGCATGCTCACGCCTTCCTCCAACACCGCGCTGGAGCCGGCGACCTACAGGCTGCTGGCGGAAACGCCGAACGTGACCGCCCATTTCGCCCGTTTCCCAGTGACGGAAATAGGTCTGGGCGACAAGGCACTGGGGCAGTTCGATGCCGCGCCCATCCTGGCCGCGGCGGAATTGCTGGCCCATGCCAAGGTGGATGTGATTGCCTGGAACGGCACCTCGGCAAGCTGGCTCGGCTTCGAGCGCGACCAGGCGCTCTGCGAGGCGATCACCGCGCGCACCGGCATTCCAGCCACCACCGCCATCCTGGCGCTGAACGAACTCTATCGCCGCCTCAGCGCCAAGAGCTTCGGCCTGGTGACGCCTTATACCGATGACGTGCAGCAAAAGATCATCGCCAATTATACCGCCGCCGGCTGGGCCTGCCTGGCCGAGGCGCATGCGGGCTTAAGCGACAACTTCTCATTCGCCACGCTGCCACCCGAGCGCATCGCGGCAATGATCGAGCAGGTAGCAGCGCGGCAACCTGATGCCATCGCCGTGGTCTGCACCAATATGGATGCGGCATTCACGGCAGCGGCACTGGAGCGGCGGCTTGGCATTCCGGTGCTCGATTCGATTGCCGTGACGCTGTGGGGCGCACTGGAGCGGCTTGGCGCCGACAAGACGCCATGGCGCCGCTTCGGAAAACTATTTAGCCTCTAGACCGCTTCTTGGCTGGCATGCCAAGCGCGCTGGCAAGGTCATTGCCGCGCTGCGCCGGCTCGTTCAAGTCCATGTCATGTTCGACATGCTCGAGATGCCGGCGCATGATCGCGGCAGCGGTCGCCCCATCCTTGGCGATGATGGCGGCGACAATCTGCTCATGCTCATCGGGATGGCAGGCGGAATCATCGCCACGTGCATAGAGCAGGATGGCCAGGCAGGTAAGCGCCTGCAATTCGGTGAGCAGCCGCACCAGGATCGGATTGCCGGCCACGTCCGCCAAAACCATGTGGAATTCGCCGGTCAGGCGCACCAGGGTAGCGCGGTCGTTGGAGCGCCTGGCAGCATTCTCGGCTTCAAGATGCTTGCGCAGCCGGCGCAGACCGGCGGTATCGGCCAGACGCGCGGCCTCGGCGGCAATCTCCGGTTCCACCATCTGACGCACCGCCAGCACCTGGCGCGCTTCCAGCCGGCTTGGTGCCGCTACCGAGGCACCCTTGTTTGGCCGCTGCACCACGATGCCATCTTGCGCCAGACGCGCCAAAGCCTGACGCACCACAGTGCGGCTGACGCCGAACAATTCGGCCAGCCGTTCCTCGGTCAGTTTCTCGCCCGGCTGGAGCCGACGCTCGAAAATAGCCTGCAGGATACGCTGTCGGATCGGGGCTTCTGAAACCCCACGGAGGTCGTCGGATGGCATGCTTAACCCAGATCGATGCACCCAATATATTATTAGAATGGATACAATAAAGCCAGCGCCCGGTCCGAGACCTGTCCTGCCTCGGAAATTGCTGGCGCGGGCCCCGCTTGTCGCGGCAGGATGGCGCTACCTTAAGCCAGCAACCGGGCCCGGCATGACATTGAACCGCCGCCACCTGTTCACCACCCTCGCCGCTTTCGCTGCATGGCCGGCTCAGGCGCAGGTCTTGGCCCAGGAAACACAGGTGGATCTGGGACTGGTGCTGGCGGTGGATTGTTCCGGCAGCGTGCAGGCCGAGCATTACGAATTGCAGCAGCGCGGCTATGCCGATGCCTTCCGCCACCGCCGGGTGATCGATGCCATCCTGGGCGGGCTGCATGGCGGCATTGCCTGCACCTATTTCCAATGGTCCGGCCCCGCCTACCATAACCACACCATTCCCTGGACCATGCTGCGCAGCCGCGCCGATATCCTGGCTTTCGCCCAGTTGCTCGGCGATGCCCCGCGCACCATTTTCGGCGGCGGCACCGCGCCGGCAGAAGCCATCGATTTCGGCGCCGCGCTGTTCGAGCGCATGCCGGCAAAGGTCTTGCGCCGCGTGATCGATATTTCCGGCGATGGCCGCAGCAACCGCGGCCGGCCGCCAGCCATGGCGCGCGACGCGGCAGTGGCCAAGGGCGTAACCATCAACGGCCTGCCGATCCTGCATATGGAAGCCGATATCGACGAGTATTACGAAAAGAATGTGATCGGCGGTCCCGGCAGCTTCATGATTCCGGCGCGCGACTATGCTTCCTTTGGCGATGCCGTGCGGCGCAAGCTGATCCTGGAGATTTCTAGCCGAAACTGAGCCAGCCGGCACGGTTCTTCAGTGCCGACAGCACGCTCATGCCGGTGATGGCCGAAGTTTTCGGGTTGGCCTGCGAAGCACGGCCGGAAACGATCACTGTGAGCTGTGAGTGCCGGCTTTCGGCATCGATGCGTCCGGTATTGCCGCTGGCTGCCGGATCGGCCACCAGTTCCACCCGGGTCTCGGCGAAGCCAAGGCCGGCCAACGCCACCGTGGCGGCGAGATTGGCGTTCTTCGGATAGAGCAAAGCCGCCTGATCCGCCGGGCCGGAAAAGATCACGCGGCGCTCCAGCAGATTGTCGAGATCGAAATCGGCTTCCGCCGGCGTACCCTTCCAGGCCTGCGGCGGCTTGATCGAGGTATAGGTGACGCGCAGCAAGCCGTCCTGCCGCATCGCCAGCAAGCCGTCCAGGCCGGCAGTCGCTCCCACCGGGATTACCAGGCGGCCATTGCCCTGCTGCGCCAAGTCGAAAATCCGCTCGCGGCAGCCGGCATCAGCCAGAGCACCGGTGGAAATGACATGCAATTCGGCGCCGGCACGCAGAACCGCTTCGGCATAGTCCCGCACCGCCCCCTGCCCCGCCGCCTCGATGACGATATCGAGCTGGCCACCGAGGAAGGCCTCCACCGTGTCGGCGATCAGGACATGCGGCCCGGCAGCCCAGCGCGCCGCTTCGCGCTGCTGTGGCCGCACCAGCAAGGCCGCGAGGCTATAGCCCAGCGGCGGCTCTGCCGCCCAGGCTTGCAGGATGCTTTGGCCGATACCGCCAAAGCCGATCAGGCCGACGCGTTGGGTCATCGGCCCGGAGTCTAGACGCTTCCGGCGGTGCCTTCAAACCACCGCCTTCAGATAGCGCATGGGCCGCCCGGGATTGAGCGCCGCAGCGGCGGCAATGATCGCCTGGGCATCGAGGCCATAATGCCGGAACAGGTCCTGGATGGTACCGGTCTGGCCGAAATGCTCGACTCCGAGGGCGCGCTGGCGATGCCCGGCGACGGCGCCAAGCCAGCCGAGGCCGGCCGGATGACCGTCCTGCACCGAAACGATACCGCAATGATGCGGCAATGTGGCGAACAGGCGCTCGATATGCGAGCGGGCATGCAGCAGGCCGCGTTCGCGTGCCCGCTGTGCCGCGCTCCAGCCGGCATTGAGCCGGTCCGCCGAGGTGACGGCGAGCAAGGCAACATCGCGGCGGTCTTCCGCCATCATGCCGACGGCCTCGATGGCCTCCGGCGCCATCACGCCGCTATAGGCCACCACGATCTCGGTATTCGGGCCTGGCGGGCGCAGCCAATAGGCGCCATCGATGATGCTGCGTGCCAGCTCTTCATCCATGGCGCGCGATGGCTGCTCGATGCTACGGGTGCTGAGCCGCAGATAGACCGAGCCGCCGGTCTCATCGCGCAACCAGCTCTGCTCATCCGGTTCGCCATCACCATCGCGTTGCAGATAGTCGAAGGCAAAGCGCAGGATCACCGCCAGTTCATCGGCATAAGCCGGCTCGAAAGTGGCAAGGCCATCCTGCGCCATGCCAATCAGCGGCGTGGCGATGGACTGATGCGCGCCGCCTTCCGGCGCCAGCGCCAGACCCGACGGCGTGGCCACGACGATGAAGCGCGCATCCTGGTAGCAGGCATAATTCAGCGCATCCAGGCCGCGGCAGATGAACGGATCATAGAGTGTGCCGATCGGCAGCAGGCGCTCGCCGAAAGTGGAATGCGACAAACCCAAAGCTGAGAGCATGGTGAACAGATTCATCTCGGCGATGCCCAGTTCCATATGCTGGCCGCGCGGCGAGAAATCCCAAGTGAAGGTGGAAGGGATGCGCTCCTTCTTGAACAGATCGGCCATGGCTTGCTTGGCGAATAAGCCGCGGCGATTGACCCAGGCGCCGAGATTGGTCGAGACCGTGACATCGGGCGACGTGGTGACGATACGCTCGGCCAAGGCCGCATCGCTGCGCCCCAGTTCATTGAGGATCAGGCCGAAGGCCTGCTGCGTCGACATCTCAGGCTGGCGCGGCAGGGGCAACACCGCCGGCACCGGTATCCGCGCGGCCTGACGGCGGCGCTGCTCTATGCCCTGGCGGAAGGGCACCGCCTGTAGAAATGCTTCAATATCGGCAGGCGCCGCATCCATGCCGGCATATTTGCTCCATTCCTCACCGGGAGGCACCTGCATCGCCTCGCGGAAGCCCTCCACCTGAGGCGGCGTCAACAGGCCGGCATGGTTATCCTTATGCCCCGCCAAAGGCAGCCCGAAGCCTTTGATCGTGTAGGCGATGAACACCACTGGCCGGTCATGGTCGATACGCCCGAAGGCATCCAGCAGACTGGGCAGATCGTGGCCGGCAAGATTGGTCATCAGCCGCGCCAGTTCGGCGTCGCTGCGACGCTCGATCAACACGGTCACCGCTCCCTGGTCGCCGATATCATCCAGCAGCCGCTTGCGCCAGGCGGCACCGCCCTGGAAGGTGAGCGCGGAATAAAGCTGGTTCGGGCATTGGTCGATCCAGGCGCGCAGGCTTTCGCCGCCCGGCTCCTTGAAAGCCGCTTCCAGCAGCGAACCGTATTTCAGCACTACCACATCCCAACCGAAGGCGCCGAATAACGCCTCGAAACGGGCATAGAGGCCTTCGCGGATCACCGCATCCAGGCTCTGGCGGTTATAGTCGATGATCCACCAGGTGTTGCGCAGGCCATGTTTCCAGCCCTCAAGCAAAGCCTCGTGGATATTGCCTTCATCCATTTCGGCGTCGCCGAGCAGGGCGATCATGCGGCCTTCCGGCCAATCCTGCGCCCAGCCATGCGCCTTCACGTAATCCTGCGCCAGGCTGGAAAACAGCGTCTGCGCCACACCCATGCCCACTGATCCGGTGGAAAAATCGACCTCGGGAATATCCTTGGTGCGCGAGGGGTAGGATTGCGCTCCCTTGTAGCCTCGGAAATTCTGCAACCGCTCCAGGTTCTGGCGGCCGAACAGATACTGGATGGCATGGAAGATCGGGCTGGCATGGGGCTTCACCGCCACCCGGTCCTGTGGCCGCAGCACATGGAAATACAGCGCCGTCATGATGGTGGCGAGCGAGGCGCTGGAAGCCTGATGGCCGCCGACCTTGAGGCCGTCTGCCTTTTCGCGCAGATGATTGGCGTTGTGTACCATCCAGGTGGCCAGCCACAGCACCTTGCGCTCAAGCTGCGCCAGCATGGCAATCAGGGCAGGATCCTGGGGCGATATCGGCATGGCACGGACCTCGGGCGGAAGAATGATCCAACCAATTTAGTGCCGCGAATGCAGCATTGCTTTGCAAAGAGCTGCACCGGAGCTTATCTTTATGCATGATCCTTCTAAAATATTATGGAATTTAGCATGAATTTACCCCAATTTTCCCTGGATCAGATCGACCGGCGCATCTTGAAGCAGCTGCAGGACAATGCCCGCCTCTCCAGCAGCGAGCTGGCGGCAGAGGTCGGCATTTCCGCCTCACCCTGCTGGCGGCGGGTACGGGCCATGGAGGAAGCCGGCGTGATCGCGCGCTATGTCACGCTGCTGAACCCGGAGGCACTCGGCCTGTCGATCAGCATCTTCACCAATGTGACCCTGGACAAGCAGATCGAGCCGGCGCTGGAAGCTTTCCAGAAAGCCGTGCGCAAGCGGCCGGAGGTGATGGAATGCTACCTGATGACCGGCGATTTCGATTATCTGCTGCGCGTGGTGGTGAGCGACCTCGGGGCCTATGAGCGTTTCCTGCTCGACCACCTCACCCGCATCCCCGGCGTCGCCAGCATCAAATCCAGCTTCGCGCTGAAGCAGGTGAAATACACCACGGCGCTGCCTATCAATACCTAGTGGCGATTAATCCCTAGACCGCCTCATAGGGCACGGTGAGCTGCGTGCCCGGCACGATGATGCCGCCGCGCGCCCCAGGCTCGACGCTGCCATAGCGTTGGGCGAAGAAAGCCGGCAGCGGGCGGGCATTGGCCGGGGCCAGCCACAGCCGCAGCAGATGCCGGCGCTTCTCAGGCTCAGCCCAATCCTCGAAGGCTGTGCGGTCATGAAGCAGGGTGTGGTTATGCACCAGTTGCACATCGCCGGGCCGCAGCCGCATATGGAAATTCAGCGCCGGGTCATTGGCGAGCGCATCGAACAGGTCCAGCGCCTCCACCTGGGCGGCGGTGAGCGGCGGCACATCGGCGAAACGGCGGGCCGATTCGATATATTGCCGCTGGTAGATGGCATTGAGATGGCCCTCATGCCAGCTATAGACCGGAATGGTGAAATACGGCTTCTCGCCTACCGGCACCTCGCCGCGCCGGTCGGTCTCGACCGGCTCGAATAGCAGGGCGGCAAGATCAGGCCGGCGACGGCGCATCTCGTTGAAGATGGTGACCGAACTGACCAGCGCGGAATCGCCGCCCTGGCGCGCTTCCTGCAGGCAGAGCAGCCCGACAATGTCGCAGGAATCGGTATGGAAGGTCTGGCGCTCATGGGTCTGGTAGATGCGCACATTGGGGTCGTCGCTGGACAGGCCCATATCCTTCACATGGCCGAGCAGATGCCCCTTGGCATTCTGCGACCGCGCCGAGCCGATATGACTGCCAAGTCCGAGGAAGGCGATGGCGGCGCTGCGCTGATCCCAGCGTTGCACTGGCAAGCCGCGCAGCAGCGCGAAACCACGGCCATGCAGAACCTCGTCGCGGATTTCCGCCAGGCGCGGCCCCAATGTCGGTAACGGGAAATCCGCGGCGGTCAGATGCGCCGGATCGGCCTGCAGGCCAGCCAAGGCGGCATCGATCTCGGCGATCTCGGCCGATGTGAAGTGCCCGAGCCAGTCGGGCTGGCGCAGCATATCCGGCCCATACCACGCGGATGGGCCACCGATCTCAGATGGCAGTTCCCTCATCCCCGCAGCTAAGCAGGGACAGGCATGGCCGTCAATTGCGTGAAGTCCGGCACCGGCACATGGCCGAAGCCGACGCAATCCAGCGAACCGAGCTGCAACATGCCGTGCTCGATGCGCAGCCGCACCTTGCCGTGATGGCGGTGATAAAGATCCGAGTGCGCCTTCAGGAAGGCATCGGCTTCGCTGGCCGGACGCTCGCAGAAGCCATCGACGAAGTGATGGCCATTGCGCTCGACATGGGTGAGGCCGATATAGTTGACCAGGGCCAGATCCTGCTGCAGCGACACGCCGGCATGGACAGTGAGGTCTTCCGCCGACATGAAATAGCGCCGGCCAGTGCCTTCAGCATTCCACTTTTCGCAGCGGGCACGGTTGATGATCGACTTGTAGAACCCCTTGCAAGCCTTCGACGACACACCGTCATAGCCCAGCGCGCGGGCACGCGGGAAGGAATCGATCTCGCCATCCGACTCGTCGATGATCAGCGGCTTGGCCTTGGTGAAAGGCTCCACCGAGGTGGAAAGTGCCATCTGGCGGGCAATCGGCTGTTCAACAAACAGCGTCGATTGCGCCAGGCGCTGCAATGCCGGTGTTGCCTCGATGGCATGCCACAATTCCAGCGCCGCTTCGGCGGTGGCATACTGCTCGTTGCCGTCGATGGTGGCGAAATACGGCTCAGCCATGCGGTCGAGCACGCTGGCGATCTTGCTCAGGCGCTCGATATCGGCCTTCAGATCACCGCCAACCTTGAGCTTGAAATATCGCTGGCCATAAGTTGCGGCCACTTCTTCCAGGGTTTCCGGCAAACCGTCATTGACGCGATCTTCCGGCTTCTGGTCCGCCGCCACCAGGGGATCAACCATGCCAACGGTATGACGGGCAGCCATACTGGCCGCGGGCTTCAGGCCGCTCAGGAATTTGGCGAAATCGAAGCCGGCCATGTCCGGGATGATGGCATGCGGATGCATGCCGGGCAGGTTGGACTGCATCGCGGCATAGAAACTGATGCCTTGCAGCCGGCAGACGGCATCGAGAATGGCACGGTCGAGCAAGGCCGGACCATAGCTCGCCACCAGCGGCAGCAGCCCCTTGGCGCCACAGGCCGCGACATGCTCGGCATAGTGATCGGCAAAGAAGCCGAACGGCGTGCGCGGCTTCGAAGCCATGTAGAGATCGCCGGCCATGGCGAGCGAACGGCGCAACTGATCGGCGGCCTGCTGGTCGCTCAGTTCCGGCCGCTTATCGAACCATTTGCCGCCGATGGATTCCGATGAATAGCCCCAGCCTTCACGGCCATCGGCCAGCCGCACAAGCAGGCGCACTACCGATTGCCGCCCCCCGGTGGAGGTAATGTTGCCGAAGCGGAAGGTCATGCGGTTGTTGTAGGCGCGCTCGAACGGCTCGACGGCCAGAACGGTGAGCAAAGGCGATTGGCTGGTCATGGCGTTGCCTCGATCAATCCCTGCAGGTAGCCGATGGTGCGGGCGGCACAGGTGGCACCATCCGGCACATAGTCGAAAGGTTCAGCGGCGATCCAGCCGCGATAGTCCAGCCGCTTCAGCGCGGCAAATAACGGTGCGAAGGGATCGCTGCCCTGGCCAGGACCGCGCTTGTTGCGGTCATTCACCTGGATATGCGCCACCATGCCGGTCGGCAGCCAATGCTCGGCCAGCTTGTCCAGCGGCTCGGCTTCCATCTGCACCGAGGCACTGCAATCGATCATGGTGCGCAAGGCCGGGTTCTTGACCTGGCGCAGGATAGCCGCGGCTTCATCCAGCGTATTGATGTAGTTGGCGCCCGGTGCCGCCAGCGGCTCGATGCAATAGATCACGCCGGCACGCTCGGCATGTTCGGCGATGGCAGCGAAAATCTCCCCGGCATGGCCGCGTGCGGCATCGGTATTGCCCTCAGGCAACCGGCGCTGCGCCGGCGAACCATGCACCAGCACATCGCCACCGAGCGCAGCGCAGAGATCGACCAGATGGTGCATCACATCGCGGGTGCGATGACGCACACTTAGGTCATCCGAGGTGATCGACAGGCCCGCCGGCTTCACCAGCAGCCAATGCAGGCCGGAAATCCGCAAGCCGGCATCCTCGGCAATGCGGCGAATTTCGCCAACCCGCTGGGCCTGCAGCTTGTGCGGCTCGTCGCCCAGGGTGAAAGGCGCCACTTCCAGGCCCTGATAGCCAAGCACCGCAGCCAACCGGCATTGCGCGGCAAAGTCGCGGCCCTCGGCGATCACCTCATTGCACAAGGAAAGCTTCATCGAGCTTGTTTCACAGCCTCAAGCCTTGCGCCCGGTGAGCTTCTCGAAAATATCCAGCGAAAGCTGGCCGGCTTCCGCCGTCGCCCGTACCTGCACCGTGCGCGGGCGCGGCAGGCGGATCGGCTTGATTTCCGCGATGCGGCCTGGGCGAGCCGACATCACCACAACCCGGTCGGCCATGAACACGGCCTCCTGGATCGAGTGGGTGACAAAGATGATGGTCTTGCGCTGCTCTGAGCTTTCGCCCCAGACGCGCAGCAATTCCAGGTTCATGTCGTCGCGCGTCATGGCGTCGAGCGCGCCGAAGGGCTCATCCATCAGCAGCAAGGGCGGATCGAGCAGCAAGGCGCGGCAAAGCGAGGCGCGCTGCTGCATGCCGCCGGACAATTCGTTCGGTCGTTTCTGCGCAAAATCCTGCAGCCCAGTGAGGCGCAGCAATTCATAGGCGCGTTCCCGATACTTGCTCGGATCGAGACCGGCCAGTTCCGCCGGCAGCAGCACGTTGTCAAGGATGGTGCGCCAGCGCAGCAGCACCGCTGCCTGGAATACCATGCCGACCGCCGCAATCGGCTTGGTCACCTCGGCACCGTTCACCTTCACCGAACCGCGCGTCGCCGGACGCAGGCCGGCAATGATGCGCAGCAAGGTGGATTTGCCACAGCCGCTGGGGCCAACCAAGGCAATGAATTCGCCACGCCGGACGCTGAGCGAGATATCGCTCAGCGCCTCGACGGGGCCGCTTTCCGCCTGATAAATCATGCCAACCCGGTCGAGTTGGATCACTTCATCGTTCAACGTACGACCTCCTATCGAACCGGTTCAGGCGGAATACGGCTTCACTTGAAGCTGTCCGGCATGGACACCTTGGTGAGGAACTCGTTGGTGTAGACCTGATCGCAGGCCACCGTCTTGCTGAGGCCCATATAGGTGTTCACCAGGTCGACCGAACCACACATCTTCTTCGGGTCCATCCAGCCGATACCATTCTGACGGTAGCGGTCGGTGTTCATCAGGCTGAGGCCGAGCATGGTGTTGGCCTTGATATAGGCCACATCGATTTCCGGCACGCGCTTCTTGAAGATGGCAATAGCCGCATCCGGATCGGCCATCACGTCACGCCAGCCCATGTAGGAAGCCTCGAGAAACGCCTTCAGCGCTTTCGGGCGATCCTTCATGGTCTTTTCGCTGGCCATGATCGACATCGAATACATATCGAAGCCAAAATCCGCCCAGGGCATCAGCACCGCCTTGCCGGGGCCGCCCATTGCCTTGTCATAGTTCGGCTGGCCAGTGAGATAATCGGCTACGGCATCGACGCGCTTCTCGCTTACCGCCGCCACCTTGGCGGTTGGCTCGATATTGACCCAGGTCACCTTGTCGATATCGACGCCATGCAGCTTGGCGAAAGCCGGCCAGACTTGGCGCTGGCTGTCGCCCGGCGGCGCCGCGATGGTGCGGCCTTCCAGATCCTTGGGCTTGCGGATCGGGGTATCCTGGCGGCTGAACACGTTCAGCGGCGTCTTGTCGAAAATCATGCCGACGGTCTTGATCTTGGCACCACGCGACACGGCGGAGATCACCACGGCGGCATCGGCAAGGCCGGCATCGGCGCGATTGGTATCCACCTTGGCGATGGAGTCGCCGGAACCCTTGGAATTCTCCAGCGTCACATCGAGGCCGGCCTTGGCGTAGTAGCCTTTGTCCAGCGCGACCCAGTAGGCGGTGTGGTCTCCGACCGGGAACCAGTTCAGGGCAAAGAGGAATTTTTCCTGTGCCTGGGCAGCGGACGCACCCGCAAGCGCGAGCGAAGCCGTCACCAAGGCGCCAAACAAGGTCTTACTCCGTTTCATCGCTACCCTCCTGTTGCAGTGTTTGTTGGTTGCTGTGTTTTACTGATTGTCACCATTATCGGCCCAGGGCGTGAGGATGCGGGTAAGCATCGCCACAATCCCGAAGACCGCGAAACCCATGAGCGAAATCCAGAACAATGCAGCGAAAGCCACCGAGGTATTCATGCTGCTCTGGGTCGCAATGATCACATAGCCAAGACCGCGCTGCGACGCGACGAATTCACCGACGATAGCGCCGACCACCGCCGAGGTAGCGGTGATCTTCAGCGCGCTGAGGATGAAGGGATAGGCGTTCGGAATGCGGATCTTGACGAACACTTTCCATTTCGGTGCACTGAACACGCGGCCCAGGTCGAGCAGGTCTCGGTCGATCTGGGTCAGGCCAACGGCGGTGTTGATCACCACCGGGAAGAAACCGATCAACGCGCCGATCAGCATGTTGGGCAGGATACCGTAACCCATCCAGATCAGGAAAAGCGGCGCCACCGCCACTTTCGGGAGCGTGTTGACGAAAACCAGGAACGGCATCAGGGCGCGCGAGATCATGGTCGACCAGGCGATCATGGTGCCGAGCAGCACGCCGGTCGCCGCCGCAATGGTGAAAGCACCGAAGATTTCCAGCGCCGTGACCCAGATGTGGCGGCTCCAGGGAATCTGGTTGCCGGTAAGCGCGGCATAAACCGATTGCGGCGAAGGCAGCAGGTATTCACGTACGCCACCCACCGTCACCGCCAATTGCCAGGCAATCAGCAGCACGACGAACAGCGACAGCGCCGGCAGGCGTTCGACAACCCATTTCACTGCCTTCATCATGCCGCGAGTTCCTTCAGTGCCTGGTTGCTGTCGCCTGCCAGCCAGCGCTGCAGGTTGGCGGCGACGAATGCGTCATCGGTGAGATGCGGATAGGATTGCGCCACGCGGGTCAATTCTTCGGCCTGGCCCGGGCTCAAACCCTCGTTCGGATCCAGGCACCAGATGCCACGCATCAAGCCCTGGCGGCGCAGGATTTCATGGCAGCCGGCGATGCAGCCATGGAAGGCGTGGGCCACATCGAACAACGCCGAATTGCAATCCGTCACCTGGGCATCCAGCGCCAGCAATTCGGCGCTCACCGCCGGCTTGGCGGCTTCCGCCTGGCAGCGCGCCAGAAGCTGCACCGCGGCGCGCACCCACACCGACCAATGGCCGAGCAGGCCGCCCTTGATCCGCACCGTTACCGGCTTGCCATCGCGGATCAGCGTATAGGGCGTCACCAGATCGGCGACGATATGGTCATCGTTGCCGGTATAGAGCGTGACCCGATCCTCGGCCTTGGCCGCCACCACACCCCGGATCACATCCAGCGTCGCATAGCGGTTGAACGGCGACATTTTGATCGCCACGACATTTTCGATAGCAGCGAAACGGCGCCAGAAATCGAACGACAGCCGGATGCCGCCCACCGAAGGCTGCAGATAGAAACCGACCAGCGGGATTTCCTTCGCCACCGCCGCGCAATGTTCGATCAGTTCGTCCTCGCTGGCGCCTTTCATGGCGGCAAGGCTGAGCAAACCGGCATGGTAATCAAGCCCACGGGCGATGGCGGCTTCACGGCAGGCCTGTTCGGTACGGCCGGCAAGGCCGCCGACGCGCACCAGCGGCCGCGAGGTCCAGGCGGCGGCGGTCTCGGCGGCGAGTTTCAGCACCGGCTCGTAGAGGCCAACCTCGCGGATGGCAAATTGCGTGGTATGCACGCCCACCGCCAGACCGCCGGAACCGGCATCAACGTAATAACGCGTCAACGCGCTCATCCGCTTGGGGTCAAACCGGCGCTGTTCATCCAGGGCCAGCGGATGCGCCGGGATCACCGTGCCCTGGCGCAGCAGGTTCAGCACCGGCGCCGGGATATCGCTCCAATGTAGTGCCATCGCTCTACTCCTTAACCCAGTTCCGGCCCGGCAGCGGCAAAGGACCGCGCCATGTCACCGAAAGATTCGATCTTGCCACGCACCATGCGCTCGAAGCCGCGCTGGCGGCGAAAACCGAGCTCTTCCAGATGCGCGGCGAAAGCCGCCTGATCGTCATAGGCATCGATGAAGACCGGGCCATGGATACGGGCCAGCATGGCATCCAGCAGCGCCGTGGCGGCCTCTGCCTGTGGCGCTGCCACCGGCCCGATCTGCGTCGCAACGCGGCCTTCGCGCGACAACGCAAAGCCATCGCGCGATGGCAGACCCAAGGCCACGGCCTTCGGGCGGCACAGCAGATCGGCCAGCACGAAATCGCGCTTGGCGCCGAATACGGCCTCGTCCAGCGGCACGATCCAGGCAAGATCCTGTTCCGCCAGTGCCGGCTGCAGCGTGGCAGCGGAGATCGCCTGCCCGGGATGCTGCCAGCGGGTGATGCGCCGCACGGTCTCGAAACCCAGCGGGCGGTAGACTTCGGCACCGGCAGCGGTAGCATCCAGCACGGCCACGCAGCCGCGCTGCTCCAGCCAAGCCAGGCAATCGGATACCAGCTTGCTCGCCAGGCCACGGCGGCGATGGCTCGCAGTCACCAGCACCATGCTGATCCAGGCCAATCGTGCACCAAAGGGCAAGGCCAAGGCAGAGGCAACCAACGCACCATCATCGCCGGCTTCGACACCAATGGCATGGCCATGCTCGATCATCAGCAGCCAATCGGGCGCGACCTGGTTCCAGCCGGCCTCCGCCGACAAGGCCAGCGCCCCCGGCAGATGCCAGGGCTGCATCTTCATGCTGCCGATCGCCTCAGTATTCGCCATCCCGGTTCTCAAACTTGGTCGGCTTGTTCAGGCTCTGGCCGTTGCCGGCAACCCAGTCGGCCACCCAATCCAGCATCACCTTGATCGACACCAGCGGATAACCGAACAGCCGCATCGCCTCGGCGGCATTGTTCAACCAAGCGGTCTTGGCCGGTTCGCCGGTGAAGGTGACCGGCTTGCCCAGACGCTGCGCCAGTTCGGTGGCGAGCCACTTCACGGACAGGGTTTCCGGACCACTGACATTGATCGGCGTGGTCGGCGCCGTGGCATGGGCCAGGGCGCGCAGCGAATAGCGGTTGGAATCGCCCTGCCAGATCACGTTGACATGGCCCGTAGTCAGATCGACCGGCTTGCCGTCGCGGATTTTCACCGCCAGGTCATGCAGCACGCCATAGCGCAGGTCGATTGCGTAGTTGAGGCGGATCAAACGGCCCGGCGTGCCATGCTGGGCAGAGAAATACTGGAACAAGCGCTCGCGGCCGACGCAGGAATTGGCATACTCGCCCGGCGGATTGAGCGGCGTCTGCTCGGTGGCGCCAATCTCGTCGATGCCGACAAAGGGATAGACGCAGCCGGTGGAGAAAGCGACGATCCGCGCATCGGTAAAGGTCTCGGCCACCATGCCGGGCAGATAAGTGTTCATCGCCCAGGTGCGCGGCTGGTCGCCGCCCGCGCCGAACTTCATGCCGGCCATGAACACGATATTCTTCACCTTCGGCAGGGCTTCGAGGGCCGCGCGGTCGGTGAGATCGCACTGGATCGTCTCGATACCCCAGCCTTCGAGTTGCTGGCGCAGGCCGGCTTCGCTGAACCGCGCCACGCCGATCACGCGCTTGTCGGGCGCCGCACGCTTGGCCATATGGGCCAGCGACGGCCCCATCTTGCCGCCGACACCGAGCACCATGATGTCGCCATCCAGGCTCTGCAACTCGCGCTGCAGAATGATATCCGGGCGCGACAGAATTTCTTCCAAGGCCTCGGTATCGGCGATGCGGCCAGGCAAAGCCTCGGTCGCCTGCATGTCGGATTTGCGTTCCTGCTTCATCGGATCAGAAGCTCCTTTCGGCTACGGCCGGCCGGCGGGCCAGCCACGGCGCCGCCTGTTCAAAGGCCCAGGATGCCTGCAACACCAGCAGATCGCGGTGGCGCGGGCCAACCAGATGCAGGCCGACCGGCAGACCCTTGGCGGTGAAACCGCAAGGCAGGCTGGCAGCCGGCTGACGTGTCAGATTGAAGGGCGGCGTGAAGGGATACCATTCGCGGGCGCCATAGCCTTCCGGCGCATCGCCGGCGGCATCGAAGGCGGGCACGCAGGTGACTGGCGTCAGCAACAGGTCATACCGCTGATGGAAATCGTTCATCTGGCGGGCCAGTTGCGCCCGCTGCATCTCGGCATCGAAATGCTCGATGGCGCTGGTGCCACGGCTTTCCTCGATACGCTTCACCAGATCACGGTCCATGACGCTGAGCTGTGCCGGGGTGAATTTGTGGAAGGCATAATCCGTCAGGCCACGGGTCAGCTTATGCATCAGGTCGCGCTGATCGTCGAACACCTTCTCGACCAGCTCGACCTTGGCGCCCAGCGTCTCGAACACCTTGGCCGCGCGCTCGGTGAGTGCCGCGACCTCTGGATCGACACGGGCGCCGCACAATGTCGGGCTCCAAGCAATGCGCCAGCTTTTCGGATCGGCGGCTAGATTATCCTGGTACTGCACCGGATCGTAGGGCAGCGCCTCCCAATCGCGGCTATCGGGCCGGGAAATGACGCTGAACATCAGCGCCGCATCCATCACCGTGCGGGTCATCGGGCCGAAGCCGGCGAGCGTGGCATAGGGCGTCGGCGGATACATCGGCACCCGGCCACCGCCCGGCTTGAAGCCATAGATGCCGCAGAAATTCGCCGGCATGCGGATCGAACCGCCGGCATCGGTGCCCACCGCCATGGCGGAAATGCCGGCCGCCACGGAAGCCGCCGCACCGCCGCTGGAACCGCCCGGGGTGCGCGCCAGATCCCAGGGATTGCGCGTGACGCCGCATAGCGCGGTGTTGGTGGTGGCCTTGGCGGCGAATTCGCTGGTGGTGGTCTTGCCGAAGATCACCGAACCCTGCTCGCGCAGCCGCGCCACAAGCGGGCCATCCTCGTTCCACGGCTGATCCGGGTTGATCGCCTTGGAACCGCGCAAGGTCGGCCAGCCCTTGGTCAGGATGATGTCCTTGATCGATACCGGCACGCCATCCAGCGGCCCCAGCGGCTCGCCGCGCTGCCAGCGCGCTTCCGAGGCGCGGGCCGCGTCATTGGCGGCCTTGGCATCCAGCAGGCAGAAGGCATTCAGTTCGGGATTGAGGCCCTCGGCACGGCGCAGCACCATGGCCGTCGCCTCCACGGGCGACAGCGTCTTGGCACGATAGGCGGCTACAAGCTCGGCAGCCGTAGCCCAGGCTAAATCCCGCATGTTCCCCCACGTGCGCTGCACATGATCAACCAGTTGGTTGATGAGACACCCGGGGCCGGCAGGCTGTCAAGATGAAAAGCGCATGACAGTATGAAACGCCAGAACGAGAAATTAGCGACGGAATGTCAGGGGCGCAGCGCGCTCATCATCATCTCGACGACATGGCGGCGGCGCACCGCCACTTCCGCTGCGCCATCAAGGTTGCGCCCGAAGATCGCCGACAACGTATAAATGTTGTTGAAGTAGAAGAAACCGAGCCCGGCAATGGAGATATAGACCTGCAGCGGATCCATTCCCTTGCGGAACAGTCCCTCTTCCGCACCGCGCTTCAGAATGTCGTCCAGCGTGCCGAGCAGCGGCGTGTTGAGCCGCTGCAGGTTCACGATCTGCTTAAGATGCTTGCCCCGGTGCAGGTTTTCATCCGTGAGCAGAAAAACGAAATCGCGGTTTTCCGCCAGGTAGTCGAATGACATTTCGATCAGCCGCCGCATCGCCGCGGCCGGCTTGAGCTGCCCGAGATCAAGCGACCGCTCGCGCTCGCGGATACCGTCATAGGCGCGCTCCAACACCTTGGCGTAGAGATCATCCTTGTTGCCGAAATGATGATAGACGAGCTGCTTGTTGACCCCGGCAACGGCGGCGATGGTATCGACGCGGGCGCCCTCGAAACCGCGGCTGGCGAATTCCTGATGTGCAGCGGCCAGCAGCAGGTCGCGGCTGGTCTGCTCGCCGCGCTTCGCCGCCAAGGGCTTCACCGCCCGCGTCTTCGCTGCCTGGGTCTTCGCCACTCCGGGCCTAGCTGCGCCGCCGACCGGCCGGCGCTTGACGCTGCCTTCGCTCCGCTTCGCTCCCGCTGCCGGCATACCTTACCCTCACGCTCGATCAACTGGATGTTTGATTCGGCACTATACAGGCCTTAGCCGAAGATTCCACCGGCCAATGCTGGCCCCGGCAGCGGGGCGCGCTATCATGGCCGGATATAAACAGGGCGCCAGACATAAACAGGGAGGCTGTGATGCAGGAGCTGTTTTCACTGAAGGGCCGCGTGGCCTTGGTCACCGGTGGTTCGCGCGGTATCGGCAAGATGATCGCGCGCGGCTTCATCGCTCAAGGAGCGAAAGTTTATATCACTGCCCGCAAGGCAGCCGCCTGCGATGCCACGGCACGCGAACTGAGCCTTAATGGCGGCGAATGCATCGCCCTGCCAATCGATATTTCCACCGTGGCCGGCGCCCAGGCGCTTGCCAGTGAACTCAAGCAGCGCGAAAGCAAGCTCGACATCCTGGTGAACAATGCCGGCGCCGCCTGGGCCGCCGAGTTCGAGCAATTCCCGGAGAATGGCTGGGACAAGGTGATGAACCTCAACCTCAAGGCGCCGTTCTTCCTGACCCAGGCGCTCTACGCCCCGCTGAAGGCCGCCGCCAGCGCCGAACGACCGGCCAAGGTGATCAACATTGCCTCGATCGACGGCATTTTCGTCAACCCGCTGGAAACTTATTCCTATGCTGCCAGCAAGGCCGGCCTGATCCACCTTACCCGCCGTATGGCGGCAAAGCTGATCAAGGACCAGATCGTGGTGACCGCCATCGCTCCGGGACCGTTTGTGTCCGACATGAATACCGATGCCCGCGACAATGGTGAGGCCGTGGCCAAGCGCGTGCCGGCCGGCCGTATCGGCAGCGAAGAGGACATGGCGGGTGCCGCCATCTTCCTGGCCTCGCGGGCCGGCGATTATGTGGTCGGCTCTACGCTGACCGTGGATGGCGGCGTCGCTTTTGGCCGCGCCGGTTTCGAGGGCGAACGCTGGAAGGAATAAGCGGCTAGAGCCTTCAGCCGAGCAGGCCCTGCATCACGGCGTAGAGTTCGCTCTTGGCCTCGAAGCCAACTCCCGGAATCTGCGGCAGGCCGACATAGCTGTCGTTCACCGCGATGCCATCGGCGAAGCCGCCAAATGGCTTGAATACATCGGGGTAGCTCTCGTTGCCGCCGAGATGTAGGCCGGCAGCGATATTGAGCGACATCTGGTGACCGCCATGGGGCACCACGCGGCGACTGGACCAGCCATGCTGCTGCATCATCTCCAGCGTGCGCAGGTATTCCACGAGGCCGTAGGACAGCGCGCAATCGAATTGCAGCCAGTCGCGGTCAGGGCGCATGCCGCCAAAGCGGATCAGGTTGCGCGCATCCTGCATCGAGAACAGGTTCTCGCCGGTGGCCATCGGCTTGTCGTAATGCTGCGCCAGTTCGGCCTGCAGGGCATAATCCAGCGGATCACCCACTTCCTCGTACCAGAACAGGTTGTAGGGCAGCAAAGCCTTGCCATACTCGATGGCAGTCTTGATATCGAAACGGCCGTTGACGTCGACGCAGAGATTCTGCCCGTCGCCGACGATCTTCAGCACCGCCTCGATACGCTTGATATCCTCGGCCAGCGATGCGCCGCCAATCTTCATCTTGACAACGCGGTAACCGCGGTCGCGGTAGCTCTTCATTTCGTCCTGCAAAGCCTCCAGGCCCTTGCCCGGATAATAATAACCGCCAGCGGCATAGACCCAGACCTTGTCATCGGCAACACCACCGCGATAGCGGTCGGCCAGCAGGCGCCAGAGCGGTACACCGGCAATCTTCGCCACGGCATCCCACACCGCCATGTCGAGCGTGCCCACCGCCACCGAGCGTTCGCCATGGCCGCCCGGCTTTTCGTTCATCATCAGCGTGGACCAGATCTTGAACGGATCGAGATTGCCATGCTTGGCATCGATCAGGCTGTCGGGATCGGCTTCCATCAGGCGCGGCAGGAAACGCTCGCGCATCAGCGAACCCTGGCCGTAGCGGCCATTGGAATTGAAGCCGAAGCCGACCACCGGTTTACCATCGCGCACCTGATCGGTGATCACCGCCACCACTGAGCAGGTCATCTTGGAGAAATCGATATAGGCATTGGCAATAGGCGAGGCGATGGAAACGGTCTTCTCACGGACATCGACGATACGCATAATGGATTCCTCTGGACTAATTCCCCTGGCTCTGTGGCTTGCGCAGCATAGGGCGGGCATGGCTCACTCCGCCAATGCTGGATCGGCATGGCATCATGCCGGCCAGGTACTTGGGAACTGCCATGGAATTCGCCTGGCTCGAGGATTTCATCGCACTCGTGGAAAGCGGCAATTTCTCCCGCGCCGCCGAGCGCCGCCACATGACCCAGCCGGCCTTCAGCCGGCGCGTGCGGCTGCTGGAAGACTGGGCCGGTGCCCCGCTATTCGACCGCTCCAGCCAGCCAATCACCCTGACCGAGGCCGGCGAGCGGCTGCGCCCGGCGGTGGAAGAGGTGCTGCGCCGACTGGCCCAGGCCCGCGAGGAACTGCGCCAGACAGCGGCAGAAGGCGCCAGCGCCTTGCGCTTCGCCGCGACGCATTCATTGTCGCTGACTTTCTTTCCCGCCTGGATTCAGCGCCTGGGCAGCGAACTCGCCCTGGGGCCTATCCATCTGCTCTCGGAAAGCATGCAGGCCTGCGAGCAGGCCATGCTGGAAGGCGACGCGCAATTCATGCTCTGCCATGGCCATGATGCGGCGGCGCAGCGGCTGGATGCAGCGCAATTCGCCAGCCGGGTGATCGGCGAGGATCGGCTGCTGCCGCTCTCTGCCCCCGATGCCACGGGCCGGCCGTGTTTCCACATCGGCCAGGATACGGCCACACCCTTCCTGGCCTACAGCGACGAGTCAGGCCTGGGTCGCATCATCGCTGCGGCACAGGCCACCAGGCCGCAAGCCGGGCTGCGAACCATCTTCACCTCGCATTCCGCCGCCGTGCTGCGCATGATGGCGCGTGATGGCCGCGGCCTCGCCTGGCTGCCGCACAGCCTGGTGACTGAGGATCTAGCTGCCGGCCGCCTGGTGATTGCCGGCCAGGATGCCGAGGCAATTCCGCTGCGTATCCTGCTGCTACGCCCCCGGGCGCGGCAGAGCCAGACCGCCGAAAGCCTGTGGCAGCTGACCAAGCCAGCCAGCGATGGCCCGTGATGGCCGGCGATAGCGGCAATCTGCCCCCCATGATAGAAAACGGCGCATGAGCCCCGCCGCGCCCCTGATCTTCTTCACCATACTTGCCCCAGCCGCCGGGCTGATGGCTTTTTTCGCCGGCAAGGGCTTTGCCGGACTCGGCGGTGCGGCTGGATTGCTGGCGTTGCTGCTCCTGCTGGTACGGCGGCAAATGCTCCCGGCCCTCACCTTGCCCTCCAGCCGCCTGCTGCTGGCCTGGATTGCCGCCGGTCTGCTCAGCGCATTCTGGTCTATCGAGGCCAGCAACTCTCTCGAAACCATGCAAGGCCTCACCGCCCTGCTGGTTGCTGCGCTATGCCTGCTGAGCCTGGCGCAATTGATCGACTTGCCTGCCGATGAACGATGGCAGCGCCGCCTTGCCTGCGGCCTGATCGGCGGCTTTCTGATTCTCTCTCTATTGCTGCTGGTGGATCAGGCAACGCACGGCGGTGTCTATGCTGTCACGATCGGTGCTTTGAAGCGCCGCAACGACTGGATAGCGAATATCAACATCCGCGCCGGCGTGCTGGTCACGCTGCTGCTGTGGCCGGCAATGCTGGCGGCCTGGTGGCTGACGGCAAAGCGTTTCTGGCTGCCAGCCCTGCTCTACCTGATTGGCGGCATCGCCGCCTATGTTTCTCCGCAAGTGACCGCGAAACTGGCCTTCGCGGCGGGTAGTGCCGCCGGCCTTTTCATATGGCTGGGCCGCCGCAACGCCGCCCTGCTGCTTGGCGGCCTTGTTGCCCTGGTGATGCTGCTCACGCCTTTTATTCTAGGCCGGCTGTTCAGCGCCGAGGCTGCCATAGAGTCATATCCAAGCCTGCATTATTCGGCGAAACATCGCCTGCATGTCTGGGATTTTGTCGCCGAGCGCTATCTCGAACGGCCATGGCTTGGCTGGGGGATCGATGCGGCGCGGCTGCTGCCCGGTGGCGATGCCGAACTGGCCAGCGGCGGTGAACAGGTGCCGAGCCATCCGCATAACGGCATCCTGCAATTCTGGCTCGAATTGGGCTTGCTTGGCGGCGCGTTATTGCTGGCCGGGCAATGGCTGATCTGGCGGGCCATCGCGGCACCGCATTGGACACCCAGCGCGCGCGCAGCAGCGGCAGCAGCCTTCATCACGGCCCTATGCTATTTCCTGGCATCCTTCAACACCTGGCATAGCTGGTGGATCGGCCTGCTGGCCGTCAGCTTCAGCCTGCTGATCGTGGCCATGCGCAGCTTTGGCCGTTCTGCCGCTTACGGCGGCGTCTCTTTGGGCTGCTTCAGCAGCGCCTAGCGGTCAGGCCATGGGAAGTGGCCGGCAGAGACCAGCGTTCCATCTGGCGCCAAAAAACCAGTCAATCTAAATGGTTAGTCCAGCTCGGTGCGATGAACGGCACAGTTGGGTTTTCCACATTGGCGTGTGGCAAGGTATCTAGCAGCCCAACCAGGGCCGGAATCGGTTCACCCAGGGGCCGGCATACGCCCCCACCGAACCAGAATCTATTAACAAATACACAGGATTACTGAGACAAGCCCAGTCTGGCATGATAGACACTTCAACAGGTGGCAAGCCGCCAAATGATTGAAGATGCTAAGGTTGGGCCGATGAAGCGGGTCTATTTTAACGAATACAATGTTCGTATGGGCAAGATGTGCTATCTGCCCCTCGTCTCAGGCCTGTTGCAATGCTACGCGCAGACCTCAGATGTTGTGCGCGCAAACTACCAGTTCATGCGCCCTATCTTCTCCATCGACAGCTTCGACAACGTCATGGCCCAGTATACCGAGGAGCCGGACGTGGCCGCCTTTTCGGTCGCAATGTGGAATGAGCAGCTTAACCTTAAGGTGGCTGCCGAAGTGCGCCGCCGGTGGCCAAACTGCCTGATCGTTTTCGGTGGCGCCAATGTACCGCATCATCCCACGGCCTATATGGAACGGCACCCCTTTATCGATGTGGCGGTGCGGGCGGAAGGCGAGGAAACCTTCCTCGATATTCTGCTGTATCATCTCGAAGGCCGCGAGTTCGACGACATTCCGAATGTTTCCTACCGCCGCAAGAGCGATGGCGCGATCATTGAGGTAGCGAAAGAGCGGCCCTTCCAGCGCGACCTGGATTCCTATCCCTCGCCCTATCTTGAAGGCGTGTTCGACAATTTGTTGTCGCTGCGCAGCGATACGCTGGATTTCCAGGCGATCATCGAGACCAATCGCGGCTGCCCGTTTCAATGTACCTTTTGTTACTGGGGCCGCGGCGGCCTGAGCCGCAAATACCGCTACCACGACATGGACCGTGTGTTTGCCGAGCTCGACTGGGCTGGCCGCAACAAGATCCTCTATGTCTTCAATGCCGATTCCAATTTTGGCATGCACAAGCGCGATCCCGACATCGCCGACTTCATCGTGTCGGTGAAGGAGAAGTACGGCTATCCAGACAAGTTCCGCACCTGCTTCGGCAAGAATACCGACGAAACTATTTTCAATATTGGCCTGCTGTTCCACAGCAAGGGACTGGAAAAGGGCATCACGCTTGCCCGTCAGACCAACGACAAGACCACGCTGAAGAATATCAAGCGCGGCAACATCAAGATGTCGACCTACACCAACCTGCAGACGCGCTTCAATGACGCGAATGTACCGATATACAGCGAGCTGATTCTCGGCCTGCCCGGCGAGACGGTCACCACATGGAAGAACGGCATCGACGAATTGCTGGAATCCGGCCTGAAGAACCAGCTCTTCATCTATCTCTGTCAGGTGTTTAACAATACAGAGCTCGGCGATCCGGCTTATTGTGAAAAATTCGGCATTAAAACCAAGCAGATCGAACTGAACGAGATTCACGGCAGTATCCGCGACAAATCTTGGGTTACCGAATTCGAGCATGTGATCACCGAGACCTATTCCATGACCCAAGCCGAGTGGCGCCGCATGGTGCGCCTCTCGTGGATCACCATGGTGCTGCATTCGATGAAACTTGGCTTCTATGTGATGATCTGGCTGCGCGATCGCTTCGGCACCAAGGCGAGTGATCTGATCCAATATATCTCCGACCGCGACATGCCTGATCGTGGCGAGACCATGCTGGGTCGTGAACTCGATTCCTACGATGCACTCATCGATAACATGCTGAATGATGGCGCCGGCCGCGGCCTAGCGCTGCGCGAATACGGCGACATATACTGGGATGTGGAGGAATCCACCTTCCTCAATGCCGCCGAGGATCTCGGTCGCTTCTATGCCGAGTTCGAGGAATTGGTAGCCGATTTCCTGGCGAGCCGTGGCGTAATCTTCGACCGCGCCGACCTTGAGGAAGTGATGCATTATCAGCGTGCACGCATTCCGAGCCGCTACCTTCCAGACGAAACCGCCTTCAACTTCCGCCATAACCTGCCGGAATATTTTGAACGGCGCTTCTCGACACAGCCGGTGCCACTTGTGGCCATCCCACAGAGCATGACCACTAGCCCGATCGACTTCGCCGGCGACAAGAAGCGCTTCGCCCGCGAGACGATCCTCTGGGGCCGCAAGAGTGGCACCATGCTAGTGCGTACCGCCTTCCAGTCGGTGCCTGAAATAGCAGCGAGCCAGGCACTGGAGATCCAGAAGGTAATCGGCTAGAGGCTACCGCCTCAGGCCTCAGGCCGCGCCGCGGTCTTTGAGATAGGCCTGATAATCGCCATAGGCACCAACAAGGCCGGTGCGCAGTGTAACCTGTGGCCGCCAGCCGAGCGCAGTCATGCGACTGCTGTCGAGCAGCTTCACCGGCATGCCGTCGGGCTTGTCGGGCGCATTGACGAAACGCCCGCGATAGCCGATCACATCGGCGACCAAATGCATCAGGTCTTGTATGCTGATGCCCTCGCCGCTGCCGACGTTGATGGGCTCGGCAGACGCGTAATACCGGATCAGGTGAATGGCGGCATCGGCCATGTCGTCGACATGCATGAATTCGCGCACCGGCTTGCCAGTGCCCCAGATCTCCACGCTGTCGCGCCCCTCCTGCTTCGCCTGATGCAGCTTGGCCAGGAAGGCCGGCAGCACATGGCCCTGCACTGGATCGTAATTGTCGCCGGGGCCATACAAGTTGGCAGGAATGCAGGAAATGAAATCGCGGCCATATTGTTGCCGGTAGGCTTGGCAGAGCTTGATGCCGGTGATTTTCGCCAGGGCATACCATTCATTCGTCGGCTCGAGCGGACCAGTGAGCAGATATTCTTCCTTCATCGGCTGCGGCGAGAGCCGGGGATAGATGCAGTTCGAGGCAAAGAACAGCAGCTTCTCCACACCAATCTCATGCGCAGCATGGATGATGGCGGATTCAATCGCCATGTTGTTGTAGAGGAATTCCGCCGGCCGAGTGGAATTAGCATGGATGCCGCCGACAGTGGCCGCTGCGATAAACACGGCTTGCGGCCGCGCTACGCGCATCCAGGCCTCCACATCCTGCTGGCGGCGCAGATCGACCTCGGCCCGATCGGCGGTGAGCATCTCGCAACCCTCGCGCGCCAAGCGCCGCACCAGTGCCGAGCCGACCATGCCGCGATGTCCGGCAACCCAGACCCGCTTTCCCGCCAGATCGTAGTCGCCCGTCATACGCGTCAGCTTCCCGGCCAATGAGCTAGGCCTAGGAACAGCGCAGCCAGCGTGGAAGCATCTTGGATGGCATGCTGCGCCAGCAGGCCGGCGATCTCCGCGCGCGTAAAGAAATGCATCTCGCCAAGGCCCGGTTCGTCTTCCTGCCGCGTACCGCCTGGCCGGCAATCGCTGGCCACGAACAGCGCGCCTCGGCCAATGATGGTGCTGGCTTCCGGCGTAAAAGTGCCGATACGGCGCAGATTGCTCGGCTCGCAAAGCAAGCCGGTTTCCTCTTCCAGTTCGCGTAAGGCCGCCGCTTCTGGCTCCTCGCCAGGATCGACGAAGCCGCGCGGCAATTCCCAGGCAAATTCGGCTAGTGGATGGCGATAGGTGCGCAGCAGCACGATACGGTCGCCCACCAACGGCAGCACGCTGGCACCCGTTATCTGGTCGGGCCGGGTCGAACGCGGCTCGAGCACCAGATAGTCGCTCACCTCGGTGCCATTAGCGCCGCGAATGTGATCGTAGAAGACCCGCCACTTGCTGTTGCCCTTGCCTTCCTGGCGTGCGAGCAGGCTGACAATGTTTTCTGGTATATGCTTCATCGGCTCTGGAGCCCATCGGGTTCATAGACCACGATCTTGCTGCCTGACATGTCGACATTCACCTGCACTTCAATCAGCGGGGCCAACGCGGCCCGCACTGCATCGCGGCATCCTTGCGGCACATAGAACACCATGAAACCGCCACCGCCGGCTCCCAGCAGCTTGCCGCCCAATGCACCGGCCGCACGGCCACGCTGGTAGATCTCATCGACGTCTGGGGTCGAGATCGAGCCGGTCAATTCACGCTTCAACTGCCAAGATTCATGCAGCAAATGGCCGATATCATCCAGATCGCCACGCTCCCGGTTCAGGATCGCCACAGCCTCGTCCACCAAACCGGTCATGCGGCGGATATGCGCGGCCTTTTCATCTAGTGCGGCGATTTTCTCACCGGCAATCTGCGAAGCAATCCGTGAAATGCCCGTGAAGAACAGCATCAGGTTGCCGATCAGGGCATCGCGGCGCATCACCGGTAAGATAAGCGGCGCCACTTCAAAGCCACCATCACGGTGAAAATCGATGCGGTTGAACCCGCCATAGGCGGCCCAGATCTGGTCCTGCGAACCAACATTCTCGCGGATCACATCTTGCTCTATGCGGATCGCCTCCTGAGCAAGCTGCTGCTTGCTGATCATGCGGCCACGAAGCGCCTCTATGGCATTGATCAGGCCAACCGTGAAGGACGAGGAGGAGCCGAGGCCTGAGCGCGCCGGCAGGTCACCATCGTGATGGATTTCCACGCCGAGATCGACTTTCATCTCCTGCAGCACATGCCTGACCGCCGGATGCTGGATTTCCTCAAGCCGATTGACCGTCTCGACCTTCGAATAGACCAGGCGATGACGATGTCCGAAGAACTGCGGCAGTTCGCGCAGTGAAATGTAGCAGTATTTGTTGATGGCAAAGCCCAGCACCTGGCCGCCATGGCTGCGATACCAATGCGGATAATCGGAACCGCCGCCGAACAATGAAATGCGGAAAGGCGTGCGGCTAATGATCACGGCACACGTCCAAAAGCGCCGGCGCCCATCACCGATGGTGCAACCGCCAGGCTTTCTGGCGTTCCGATATCGATGAAATCGCCGCTGGCACGGAAACCGAGCAGGCTGCCAGGCGGCAGATACTGCAGTATATCGCGCTCTAGCGACACCGCATCGGCAGCGGCAACGCGGTCCAGCAGGGCTGCGGAAAAGAGATAGACGCCGCCATTGATGGCACCGCCGCCATGCCGCTCCACATCCTTTTCAAGGAACGCGCGAATACGCCCATCCGCATCAATATCCAGGCTGCCGTAACGGCCGGCATCAGCGACCTCGGCAAAAACCAGCGCGCCCATGGTGCCGGCAGTTTCGAAAGCCGCCAGGAATCCCGGCATGTCAAAGCCAATCCAGGTATCGCCGTTCATCACCAGCACGCGCCGCCCGGTGAGCTGCGGCCGTGCCAGGCGCAATGCACCAGCAGTGCCCAGCGGCGATGGCTCTATCACCCAGGAAACCGCCAGCGGCGGTGGCTGATCCTGCAGATGCGCCACCACCTTATGTGCTAGATGACCAAGGCAGAGCAACACGCGCGTGATGCCGGCTGCAGCAAGCGCTTCGAGCAGCCAGTCAAGAAACGGTCGCCCAGCAACCGGTGCCATCACTTTCGGAATGTCGCCCAGCACGCCACGAAGCCGCGTGCCCAATCCGCCTGCGAGAATAACGGCCTCCAGGCCTTCCTCGGCGCAACTCACGCTCAAGCCGCGCGCTCCCGTTCTTCCAGCAGTTTGCGCTTCAGGCGATGCCGCGCCATCTCTTCGATATGGCGGCGGGTATCCCAGCCGAAGCGCTGGGTAACCATGTCGAGATAGCGGGGGTGCTCGAAATACGCGTGGAAGGCCTCGTCGCGGAAGGCGAGCACCTCGGCCGCGGAAACCTTCTCGGTTGGCAGCGGCTGGCAATCATAGGAATGCTGAGAGAAACCCGACCAATTATCGGGTAGCGCCCAGCCATTGGCCACCGCCTGTGTGTAAAGCGGGGAACCGGGATAAGCCATAGCGGAGTAGAAATTTGCGAATTCGCAGTTCAGCTCCTGCGCCAGTTCCAAGGTTTCGCGCATGGTCTCAGCATCGTCGTCGGGCAGGCCGAAGATGAAGTTGCCGATCACGCTGATGCCGGCTGCCTGAATCTGGCGCACGATGCTGATGATGTCTTCGTGTCGCAGGGCTTTTTGCGCACCATCGCGTACGTGCTTGGAGCCGGATTCGATGCCAAGCGCGAGCCAGCGAAAGCCGGCCTTGCGCAGCTTCTCGAGCATATGCGGCTTCACCGTATCGACGCGCGCATAGGCCCAGATATTCAGATCGTAATTACGCTCGATCAGCAGGTCGCAGATCGCCATCACATGGCGATCGTTCAGCACGAACATCTCGTCGATGAACTTGTAGGTCTTTACGCCATAGGTGTTGTGCAGCAGATCGATCTCGGCAGCCACGGCTTCAGGCTTGCGCATCCGGTAGCGGTTCACATCAAACGGCGCGTTGATGCAGCAGAACGTACACTTATAGGGGCAGCCAAGCGAGGTATAGACGGAGGCATAGGGTATGCGCGACGGCAAGTCGCCGAAGCACTGCCAGTTATGCGCCCGGTATTTCTGCATTGGCAGCAAGTCCCAAACATTGCCATGCAGGTCGATATCTAGTTCCTTGATCAGTTCAGCGGGCTTGTTGTTCACAACCTTGCCGACGGCATCGCGCCAGACTAGGCCGGCCACCTGGGTAAAATCCGGCACCGGTGCTTTGAGCTGATCGATCAGTTGCACAGTGGTGACTGGCCCCTCGCCTTTGCAGACGAAGTCCACCGGTTCTTCCTGCAGCGTGCGCTCGGGCAGCGCCGAGACATGGCCGCCGACGATCAGGATCGGCATCTCCGGCAGGTCAGCCTTGATCGCCTCGCAAGCATCGCGCGCACCAACCATCTGCTGCGTGGATGCGGAAGGTTGATGGCCAAACACCACCAGGCATGTGAGGCGCGGCGCCAACGCGGCAACCTTGGCCGCGATGCCGGCTGGACCGATCTGTTCAGCCTCGGAATCCAGAATCGTCACCTTGTAGCCGCGGTCGCGCGCATAGCCGGCGATCAGGCGGCACCACAGCGGCGGCTCCACCGCCGTGAGGCTGTCGCCGAGCTTCTGGTAGATTTTCTCCCGACCACCCGGATTGATCAACAGGAGATCGAGTTGTTCGGTCGCCGTCATGCGGGGCTCCATGCCATGGCCGAGCCATGCCTATGCATCATAATGCCGGTGGGCACCGGGCCACCAGCCTAGATATTGCCGTAAAGGCTGTTTCGGATCATCCGGTAACCCTTGATCAGTTCCTGGATACCCATATCCAGGCCGTAGGCCGGGGCAAAGCCGGTCGCCTCGATCTTGGCATTTGAAACGATATAGTCACGCTTGTCTGGATCCTCACCCACCGGCGCCTCGGGGAACACGAAGCCCGGCAGATGCTGGCGAATGCGTTCGCACAGCTCCAGCTTTGACAGATTGGCATCCGAAAGGCCAACATTATAGGCTTGGTCGCGCATTGCCTCGAAATTCGCCATACCATGCAGGAAGGCGCGCGTGACATCGCGCACATGGATGTAGTTGCGCTTGAAATGCGGCTCGAACAGCACCACGGCACGGTCGAACACCGCACGGTAGACGAAATCATTGACCAGCAGGTCAAGCCGCATCCGCGGCGACATGCCGAAGACAGTGGCCAGCCGGAAGCTGATAGCATTACCGCGCGCCATCACTGCCTGTTCAGCCTCCACCTTGGTGGTGCCATAGAGGGAGATCGGTCGCATCGGCGTTTCCTCGGTGCAGAACTTGCCCTTCTCGCCGACGCCGTAGCCCGAGTTGGTGATCGGCGTCAGGATGCGCTGCTCCTTGGAAAGCAGCCTGGTCAGGGTGATCACCGCATCGCGATTAAGACTGGTGGCGCCGAGCTTATCGTTATTGCAAAGTGGCGCGCCGACGAGAGCGGCCAGCGGGATGACGTAGTCCGCATCCTTTATCAACGGCTTCAGCACCGCTTCGTCGCGTGCATCGCCACGCACCACATCGAAATCTGGGTGAACGCAGATATGGTTGAGCGATGCCTGCTTGAACATGAAGTTGTCGAGCACTGTAACCCGGTAGCCCGCTTGCAGCAGCTCGGGCACCATGATCGCGCCTAGATAGCCGGCACCACCAGTCACCAGCACGGAGGTTTTACGCGCAGCCATCAGCCAAACTCCCAGGATTAGACAAAGTTGTGCAGGGCATTGCGCAGCCGTTCGAGCTGCGGCGTCAAGTCTTGCGGATGATTGCCGACAAAGAAGCCGTGATCATGGGCAAGGTCGGCGTTCTTTACGTCGCCGACAATCTCATATTCGTAGTACTTCATTACGCTGTGGCGCAGGAAATTGCCGCCGGTGATGATGCGATAGCCGATATCGGCGTCGCGCAACGCCGCGAAAGCACGCTCGCGATCCACCTTCAGGGCCGGATTGAGAATCAGCGTGAAGGAAAAGGCCGAACTCTTGCCGTGCTCACGCTGGATGATGAAGCGTTCATCCGTGCCGAAGAGCTCCTGGAACAGTGCCCAGTTCTTGCGCCGCTGCGCGGTCATCGCCGGCAACTTCTTGATCTGTTCAAGGCCGATGGCGCCCGACAGTTCCAATGGCCGCACGTTATAACCCGGCAGGATAAAGTTGTAGGCCTCATAGAAATCGCTGCCCTTGCGCTCGTAGATGGTGGTGTCAGGAGGCAGATCGCGCGTCCAGCCATGGGCACGAATAGAGTGGCAGAGATGCGCCAATTCCACATCGTCGGTCAGGATCATCCCACCTTCCATGGTGGAAATATGGTGGGAGAAGAAAAAGCTGAAGGTGTTGAGGTGGCCGAATGTGCCGGTCTTGCGGCCATTCAGTTCCGCATCCATCGACTCGCAATTGTCTTCCAACAAGTAGAGGCCATGCTTGTCGGCGAAGTTGCGTAGCACGTCGAGCTCGGCCGGGTTACCAAGGATGCTCACCGCCACAATGGCGCGGGTACGCGGAGTCAGCGCCTCTTCGAGGCGGGTTATATCCATGTTGAGCGAGTGCAGGTCAACATCAAGAAAGCGCAGCTTGAGGCCGTATTGCTGCAGCGGGTGGTAAGTGGTGGCCCAGGAGATGGCCGGCACAATCACTTCGTCGCCACGCTGCAGTGGGCAATGCTTCTTGTAGAACAGCGCCGCGGTGGACACCAGATTGGCCGAAGAGCCGGAATTCACCATTATACCATACTTCATGCCAAAATAGTCGGCGAACTGGCGCTCCAGCTTCTTGACGTTTTCACCCATGGTGAAGAAACCGCTGTCGATGACGCGGTGCATCGCCTGGATTTCCTCAACACCCCAGGAAGACGCGGCCAATTCGTAGAACATCGCTGACAATCCCCTAAAGCTGCGGCTCAGAAGGGGCCGCGAAATTGCGCCTGATACGCCAGCTTGGCCTGGTCTGCGGTAGGCATCCAGGCCTCTGCATCGGGCCGCACCAAGACATGAGCGGCGGCGGCGATGGTGGCGGGGTTCGGATAGAAAAGTTGCTCCAGCGGCGGCGAGGTGGGGCAGGTAGTGGGTGCGAAACCCATGCGCTGCACTACGGCACCGCGCGTCGCGCGTGTTTCGGCAACGCGGGCTAGGATTTCCGCACTGGCGCCACACATTGTCCAGCCATTATCCACCACCAGCAGCTTGCCGGTGCGGGCGACCGATTGCAGCACTGTTTCGCTATCCAGCGGCGATAGCGTGATCGGATCGATCACTTCGGCGTGGATGCCCTGCTCGGCCAGCAATTCGCGAGCCCGCAGGCATTCCACCAGCATGTTGGAAATGCCGACAATGGTGATGTCATTGCCCTTGGCGACGATGCGCGCCTTGCCCAGTTCGACCGCAAACGGCTCTTCCGGCACATAGGCATCCAGGCCATAGAGTAGGCGATGCTCCATGAAGATCACCGGATTATCGTCGCGGATCGCGGCAATGAGGCAACCCTTAGCATCATGGGCATTGCTCGGCGCCACCACCTTCAGGCCGGGCACATGCATGAACATGGAATGCAGGCCCTGGCTATGCTGGGCGCCCTGGCCCCATGACTTGCCAATCATGCAGCGCACCACCATTGGCACCTTCACCGCGCCGCCATACATGTAATGCGCCTTCGCTGCCATGTTCACCAGCTGGTTCATGCCCAGCATCAGGAAGTCCATGCGGATATGCACATGGATCGGCCGCATGCCCGCCATGGCCGCGCCGATAGCCACGCCGGTCATGGCATCTTCCGACAGCGGTGTGGTGAAAACCCGGTCAGCACCAAAGCGCTGCAGCAGACCTCGGGTGGAGCCCTGAATCGCCTTGTGGTCGTCCACATCCAGGCCCATGACGAAAACGCTAGGATCCCGCTCCATTTCCTGCGCCACGGCCTCGGCCAGCGCATCGACATAGCGCAGCAGGCGCTCAGGCGTAGACATTGGCGTACAACTCCTGTGCGGCGGGGAAAGGCGAGGCTTCGGCGAACTCGATGGCGACTGCAAGTTCCGCTTCGATGGCAGCGTCGATGGCCGCACGCTCGGTGGGATCGAGCATCGCGCCGACGCGTGCCACTTGGTCGTTGCTCATCCAAGGCTCTGCTTCACTGCGCGCGCGATAGCCCTGGTCAAAATCCTCCGCTGGGCCAACATGCTCGCGCCAGCGGTAGACCTTGCACTCGATGAAGCTGGGGCCTTCGCCGCGCCGCATGCGCGCAACGGCTTCAGCGGCAGCCTCGCGGATAGCAAGTACGTCACCATCGGCGATTCGGTATACCGGCATGCCAAAAGCCGACACGCGACCGCAGATATCTTCACTGGACCAGCGCTTGGACAGCGGCTCATGGATCGCAAAGCCGTTGTTTTCACAGACGAACAATACCGGCAACCGGTGCAGCATCGCGAAATTCACGCTCTCGTAGAAGCAGCCTTCCTCGGTGGCGCCATCGCCAAAGAACACGGCACAGACACGGCCCTGCGCTTCGCGCTTCAGCTTCAGGCCATAGCCGGTAGCAATCGGAATATTGGTGCCAACCACCGCCGAGGAGCCGAGCACATTCGCTTCCGGCGAAATGATATGCATCGAGCCGCCCTTGCCGCGGCAGCAGCCGGTATCCTTGCCATACATCTCCGCCATCATTGCCGCCACATTGCCACCTTTCGCCAGATAGACGGCATGGCTGCGATATGTGCCCGAGGCGGCATCGTCGGCGCGCAACACGTCGCATACCGCCGCCGATACGGCTTCCTGGCCGATGGCGAGATGAACCGGACTCTTGATCTTGTCGGAGGGATAGATCCGGGCCGTTTCCTCTTCAACGCGACGGATCAATCGGAGCTTCCGATACAGCCGCGACAGGTCGGCCGGATCGAGGCTGGCGACAGGGAGCTTGGTCATAGGGGAATCCACCTCGGCTCACTTTTCCGGCTTGGCGGGGAGGGCTGGTGCGCCGCCCTGGAGGCCCGCCGGGTGATAGACGTTTTACCGTGTATTCGCAAGTGTTTATCTTCAATTCCTGGGCAAAATGCGGGATTTCAGGCCAGCCTGCCAGGCGATTTTTTGCCCTCGGTACTCCGCTCCCGCGGCGCCTTAATCTAGAATGTCAGCCGATTCGCAGCCTAACCGCCAGGCCTTCCAGGAGAACCGCCGCATCATGCCGTCCACCATGTCCCCGGCTCTGGTTTCCATCGTCGTTTCCTTCCGCAACGAGGAGAAGAACATCCCGTTGCTGGTGGCCCGGGTCACCAAGGTATTCGAGCCATTGCCCGAGGATTTTGAAATCATCTTCGTCAACGATGTCTCATCCGACCGGTCACTGGCGGTGCTGCAGGAGTTGCATGCCCGCGATAGCCGGGTAAAGGTGGTGAACATGTCACGGCGTTTTGGCGTTTCCGAATGCGCCCTGGCCGGCATGGAGCATGCCCGCGGCGCCGCCGTCATCTACCTCGATTGCGACCTGCAGGATCCGCCGGAGCTGATCCCCACGCTGCTTGCGCAATGGCATGCCGGCTCCAAGGTGGTGCATACCGTGCGCGAACGCCGCCTGGGCGAAAGCGCGCTCAAGCTGTTTGTGACACGGATGGGCTATCGCGCCATCCAGCTCGGCAGCAACATCAAGCTACCTATGGATTGCGGCGACTACAAACTGCTCGACCGCGTGGTGGTAGACCGCCTGCTGACCCTACGCGAGAACGATCCCTACCTGCGCGGCCTAGTGATCTGGATCGGCTACCAGCAGACCTTCGTGTCGTATATCCGCGACGCGCGGCACGAGGGCAAATCGCATTTCCCGGTGTTCAGCCGCAATCCCTGGCAGGCACTGCTCGGCGGCATCACGTCCTTCTCCTTCACGCCGATCTATCTGATCGGCGTGCTTTCAGTGACAGTGCTTGGCGCCTCGCTGCTGCTTACGGTCGTCGCCGCTCTGGGCATGATGTTTACCGATACGCCAGGCTACACAATGGCGCTGTTCATCGGCCTTGGCCTGATGCTGTGGGCCACTTTGCTACTGGCGATCGGCACCGTGGGGATTTATGTGGTGCGCACCTACAAGGATGTGCGTGGCCGGCCGCGCTATATCGTCGACAATACTGTCGGTTTCGACTAGCGCGTCAGGATCGTCCGGAGAGCCAGGCCCGCATCCGGCGCTGGAAAACCGGCAGCAGGATGAATGCTACCGCCACCGCCGGCAACACAAAAGCCAGGTAGAGACGGACTTCGCCGACCGCAACCGCATCGCGCAGCAGGGTGCCCGAGAAGACGATCAGCGCATGCTGCGGCAACGTGGCGATATACGTTACCGGCAGGAAGATGTGCAGCGGCGTGCCGATGACACCGAAAACGTAGCCGGTGCTTGAGGCCGGCACCAGCGGCAGCCCCTGAAGCAGCAGCACCGGCTTCCAACCCGGCCCAACCGTTTCGGCGACATTATGCACCGCATCGGTTATGCGTCGAAAACGCCCCTTGGCACCATCGATACGTTTTGCCAGCACCTTCCGGCCCAGCAGATGTGTGGTTGCCGCCGCAGCCAGCATGCCGGCTGATGACAGCGCGAAGCCAACCGCCGGTCCCCACAGGGTGCCGGCCAGCAAGGTGAATTGCGAGCAAGGCAGCAGCAATGCTGCCGCAGCCACATGCAGCACAATAAATGCCAGCATGGCCAGCAGCCGGTATTCCTCCAACCGCAGCAGTACATCGGCAAAAAAATCGGCAAAGAGCTGCATTTGCGACCGGAGCGGTTTTCCGTATGCTGACGCGCCGCATCATAGAGCAAGGCGGCGTCGTCACAATGCCCGGCCACAGATCAGCGCCGCCAACAGGAATGGATCGTGCGGCCATGCCGCGATGGGAAAGCGTTTCACATCAACAGGCTGAAGCGGCGGGCACGCCGCATGGCAGTATTGTTGCTATTTTCTGTGCGCTGGCAGGTGCGCTGCTCGGTGGTGCCGGCGCTGGCTGGCAGGCGATCATTGAGCCGGGGCAAGTGATCGCCGACCTGGTGCATTATCCAAGCGAGAATCTCCGCTACCTCTACCTGATGAAGATACCAGTGCTGCAGCATTACATTGCTGCCTGGCTTCTGATGGCCGGACTGGACGAGCGCGCAGTATCGATCAGCTTTAGCAGCCTGCTCACCGCCGCAGCTTTCCAGGCCTGGGGCCTGCTGATCCTGGCAATATGCCGCCGCCAGTTGCTTGCAATGCTGGCGCCTTGCCTCATCTATGCCAGCCTGGCGGCCCTGCGCGGCCTGAATTATCCAATCATCCTGCCGCCTGCCGACTATGGCTATGGTGGCTTCACCATCACGCTCATCACCCTGGTGGCGGCCTATTTCGCCATGGGCTGGACCAGGGCGGGCGCGCTGCTTGCCGGGTTGCTGCCGGTGACGCATCCGGTAGTCGGCCTGTGGGGTGCCGGCATCGCCGGCCTAGCCGTGCTGGTACAGTATGGCAGCCGGCCGGCGGAAACCCGCCGTGCCGTGACCTGGGGCCTGATCGGCCTTGTTCTCTCCGCCCTGGTGGTGTGGCTGCATTTCAGGCTGTTTCCGATGCCACAGGGCCTTGGTAACGCACAAAAACAGGCGATCCTGGATTATTCACGCCTACATGATGGCCACCGCGCCGCTATCCGGCCATCACTTACCCTGCTGGAGGTCATCGCGGCGGTCATGCTGGTGATTGGCTATGGCGCGCTGGCTTGGCGCAGCCTGGGCGGCGCGCAGCGCCTGCTGTTTCTGCTGCTCGGCATCAATGCCTTGTTCGCTGCTATCGCCACCTCGGTCTATCACTGGCCGGATGCCTGGATTCCGGTGGAACTATTCTCGGCCATGCCCAACCGCTTCCTCAATATCAACGCGGCGCTATTCGCGGCGCTGCTGATCGGCATCCTGGGGCGCGAACGCGGCGCGGCAAGCAGCATGGCACTGCCAGCGCTGCTGCTCGGCTGGGCGGGGATCGTGCTGGTATTCGCCCCAGGCCATGCCGAGCGCGGCACCAGTGCCACCTTGCTGGCAATCGCTGCCATGCCCTTGGCCCTGCTGCAGCCGCTGCGGCCAGCGCTTGCCGGGCGCCTGCCCGGCCTGCTGCTGCGCATCGCCGCCGTCATGGCCATCATCGCCGGCGGCGCCTTGCTGGCGTTGCGCGCGGCGAACCTGCTGCAACATTGGCCGGCGACGGATTTCGTGGTGATTCCGCTGATCGCCACGGGGACGAGCCTGTTTGCCCTCATGTCGCCAGACGGCAAAGGGCGGCCACTGCTGGCCAATGCCGCCACCGGACTGGCGCTGGCCGTGGGCCTGATCGCCATGGCACAGCAGAGCCTGGGCCTTTGGCGCGGCATGGACGACCGGCTTGCCTACTATCAGAACGATGCCGCCCTCAAGGCCAGCCATGGCCGGCCGGGCCTGCTGCTGTTCACCGGCGACTACGCGACATGGCAGCTCTGGGGCCAGTTACAGACCCGCCGGCCGGTGCTGTTCGACCCGCTCACCGTCACCGCCCTGCCTTATCTCGGTGAACAGGCCGCAGCCCAGGCAGACCTGCTGGAGCAGGTCTATGGCATCGCACTGTTCAGCACCGACCCGGACTGCAATTACGTCAGTTCCCCCTGCCTGCGTCGGCAATGGCAGCAGCGCAGCCCCGGGCAATGGGCAGCCCTGGCGGCGAGCTACGGTTTTACCGATATCCTGGTACCCCGGGATTGGGAGTTGAACCTGCCACTGGTCGCGGAAAGCGTTAATTTCCGTCTATATGAGACCGGGAAATAACCTGTTTTCCCATGATTTAGGTTCGGCGAGATTGACGTTCACAGTATGAACAGTATAGTGTTCACATTATGAACGCCGATGATGCCCGCCATGCTACAGACCAGCACCTGCGCGAGACGCTGGACCTGCTGAATGCTGTCGAGGGAACGGAAAACGCTAACCAGCGCTCCCTCGCCAAGCAGGTCGGCGTCGCCGTGGGGCTGGTGAACGCCCTGCTGCGGCGGGCCATCAACAAGGGCTACATCAAGGTATCGGAAGCGCCCGCCCGCCGCTTCGCCTATTACCTCACGCCCCATGGTTTTGCCGAAAAAGGCCGTCTGGTTTCGCAGTATTTATCGGATTCCCTGGATTTCTTCCGGCGCGTTCGAGCTGAATACAGCGAGCTGCTACGCCCGCTCGGCGCCGATGCCCGCGTTTTCCTGGCTGGTGCCGGCGAGCTTGCCGAAATCGCCAATCTCAGTGCCCAGGAATCCGGCCTCAGGCTTCGTGGCGTGATCGATGGCAAGACCAACCGGGAAACCGTCCATGGCCTGGCGGTATTACGCGACCTGGAACTCGTCGGCCCGCAAGACCTGGTAGTGATCACCGACAGCCAGATGCCCCAGGAAACCTACGACCGCCTGGCCACTGTGTTGCGGCCGGAGCAAATCCTGCACCCCCCAGTGCTCCGCATTGCCAGCCGGCCGATACCCGGGCCATAAGCCATAACACTTACCAGCCAAGAGCAACGCCGCATGTTTGAATCCAGCGATCTTTCGGTTCTCTGCTGCCCGGTCTGCAAGAGCGACCTTACCTTCGGGCAGGACAAACTCCACTGCGCCCCCTGCACGCGCGACTATCCGGTCGTCGACGGGATTCCCCGCCTGCTGCATCTGGATGGCGGCGCCAACTACAACACCATGTGGGACTACAAGTGGACCGAGCTGGATGGCGGCCGCGGCTACAATTACGAGATTATCGAGCAGGGCACGCCGGCCTATGAGGTACACAACGTCATCCGCTACTTCGAGGAGGACGGCGAGGCGTTCGCTGACATCAAAGATGCGGAAGTCTGTCTGGATATCGGCTGCGGCACGGCGCAATACAGCGTGCGGCTGCTGCAGCTTGGCGCCAAGCGCGTCTATGCCTTCGACCTGACACGCGGCGTTGATGTCGGCCGGCGGATCATCGCGCAGCGCTATCCCGAATTTCTCGACCGCATCGTGTTCGTGCAGGCTAATGCCAAGTACCTGCCAGTGAAAAGCGACCGCGCCGATTTCGCCATGGCCCTGGCCTCGATCCATCATTCCGGCTTCCTTGAAGCCTGCATCAGTGAAGTGGCACGCGCCACCGCCAAGGCGAAGCGGCTGGCGATCTGGATCTATGCCCGGCCTTTGCTGCCGCTTGGCGACAAATACCGCACCGGGCCGCTGGCCTACCTGATGCTGATCGCCCGGATGGCCCACCTGCTTTATACCGAGTTGCTGCACAACATCTTCATGCGCCTGCCCAACGACATGCTGGTGGCAGTGCTGCGCGTGCTGGCGACGGACACGGTATACAAGCTGCGCAACCTGCCGATCCTCGGCCGCGTGGTCGCTTTCTTCACCCCCGGCATCACCAGCCATAGCGACAAGGGTTACCGCCTGATCAATCTCTACGACGCCTATTCGCCGAGCTATGCCGAGGCGGCAGATGAAGGCGATGCGATCCGCTGGGGTAAGACGTTCGGCTTCCGCATCCTCAGCTTCGTTTCCTGGCGCCTCGGCTTCGTGGCGGAAAAGAAATGACAACATCTGCCGCCGCAGCACGACCGCGCCTCATGGTGATTGCACCAGCCGACTATGATTCGTCGGTGCGCAAGGGCGTGTCCGAGCTGCTGCAGGATTTCGACGAGCAGGGTTTCTTCGAGGCTGTGCATTTCGCCTTTCCCTTTACCCACCACACGCGCCAGCATCACCTGAGCGACTGCCATGTGGTGCATGAGTATGGCCTCGACTGGTTTGCGCCGACGCGCAACCGGCGCTGGCTCAGGCGCCTAATGGCGCCGTTGCATCTGCTGCGCACCTCGCTGGCACTGCGAGACCTGGCACGCAAGGAAGAAATCAACATTATCCGCTCGACCGATCCCTGCTTCTCGGGGCTATTTGCCTTGATCGTTGCACGGCTTTCCGGCAAGCCGTTCTGCGTGTCGCTGCATGCCGATTACGACAAGCGCTATGAGCTGGATGGAGCCGCCGGTGCGCCTACCTTGATGGGGTCGCGCCGCCTTGCCCTGCTGATCGAGCGCTTCGTGCTGGCGCGCGCAGACCGCGTGCTGCCGATCCGTGAGAGCCTTTCGGCCTATGCCTTGCGCCATGGCGCAAAGCCCGAACGTATCCGGGTGATACCGCACGGCGCCGATCTCAGCCTGTTCACCACATCGCAGCAGGAATTGCCGGTACCACGCGATGGCCGTGCCATCGTGAGTTTTGCCGGTCGCCTGTCGAAGGAAAACTACCTGGACGACATCCTGGCTGCCGCCGCGATCCTGGGGGTGGCGCGGCAGGATTTTCGGCTGGTGATTGCCGGCGGCGGTGCCGAAGAAGCGCGGCTGCGCAAGAAAGTGGCCACCGATCCGGTGCTGCGGAGATGCGTCGAGTTTACTGGTTTCATATCGCGGGCCGCGGTTGCCGCGCTGCGCCAGGAATCCGTGGCCAGCATCTGCACCATGGCCGGTTTTAGCCTGATCGAGGCCTGCGCCGCCGGCAGCGCCATCGTGGCATATGACGTTGAGTGGCATAGCGAACTGGTGCGCGACGGCGAAACCGGCTTCCTGGTACCCGAACATGATACCGCCGCCCTGGCACGCCGCATCGGTCAATTGCTGGACGATCCGGCACAGGCCAGGACATTCGGCGTTGCCGCGCGCGACCTCGCTGTGGCTCGGCATTCGCTGGCGGCAGCCTCCGCCAACAAGCGCCGCCATTATGCCGAATGGCTAGCCGAGGCCGGCAGCAGGCCTGCTGCCTCGCGTGAGCACGATCCCAATCGTGCCGAGTGGTATAGCGACGATCAGTTCCACATACAGTGCGACCATGCGGCAACCAGGGCCGTAGTTGAGGGCCGCTGGCGGCTGTTTGCCCAGGCGCTGCGAGACTGGCGCGGCCGCAACAAACCATCTCAGGACAGGCTGCGCATCCTCGACGCCGGCTGTGGCGACGGCATCAACCTGCAGGGCCTGCAACAGATCGTGCTGCAGCAAGGCCTCACGGCGAATTTCCTCGCCATTGACTATAATCCGAAGCGTATTGAGCGGGCCGGCAAACTTGGGATCGCCAGCCTCACCATCGGCTCGCTCACCGCGCTACCCTATCCTGACAGCCATTTCGACATGGTATTGTGCAACCATGTGATCGAGCACATACCGGAAAAAGCCGCTGCCCTGGCCGAACTCTGCCGCGTGCTGCGGCCCGGTGGCCTGATCGTGGTAGGCGTGCCGAACGAAGGCTGCTTGTTTGCCCGGCTGCGCAACAATGTCCTGCAGCGCTCAATCTTGCGGACCACCGACCATGTGCATTTCTTCACCGCCACCTCGCTGGACAGCGCGCTCACAGCCAGCGGCGTGAAGGTGCGGCTGGTGGCCCGGGAAGGCTTCTTCATGCCGCATATGGCTCTGGGCCGCCTGTTTGGCCGCATTGCCATCGGTCGAATGGCGATGGAAGCCATGGGGCGCCTGCTGCCGAGCCAATCCGCCGGGCTGATCGCGATCGGCGAACGACCGCCGCACTGATGGTGATGCTATGTGCGGCATAAACGGCCTGGTCTCAACCCAGCCTGAAACAGCGGAGGCTCCGGCCTGGATAGCAGCGATGAATGACGCGCTGCGCCACCGCGGCCCCGATGGTGGATCGATCCATATCATGCCGCATATGGCCTTCGGCCACCGCAGACTGAGCATCATCGACCTGAGCGAGCGCGGGACGCAGCCGATGCTCAGCGCCGATGGCAGCCTAGTCATGGTCTGCAACGGCGAAATCTACAATTACCGCGCGCTGCGCCGCGAATTGGCCCGCGATGGCTACCGCTTCCAGAGCGATACCGATGTAGAAGTGATCCTGCCGCTCTACCAGCGCTATGGCGAGCGCTGCGTCGAACATCTGGTCGGCATGTTCGCCTTCGCGCTGTGGGACAACAAACAGCAGCGCCTGCTGCTAGCGCGCGACCGCATCGGTGAGAAACCACTCTATTTCGCCGAGGCCGGTGGCATGCTGGCTTTCAGTTCTGAGATCAAGGGATTGCGGCGATTGCCATGGGTGGATCGCAGCCTCAATGAAGCGGCTATTCCCTTGCTGCTGGCCTACCAGAGCCTCCCCGCGCCGCACAGCATCCATCGCGGCATCGAGCAATTGGCGCCGGCCGAGATTCTGATCTGGCAGAACGGAAATTCGCGACGCCAACGCTACTGGAAGCTCGATTTCAGCCGCCGGCACGCCTGGCGGCAGGACGAAGCGTTGGAAGCCTATGGCACATTGCTGGCCGAAACCGTGCGCGACGAACTGATCGCCGATGTGCCGGTAGGCGTGATGCTGTCGGGCGGTGTCGATTCCAGTACGATTGCCCGCTTCGCCAGGCAGGCCGATCCTGCCATCAACACCTATTGCATCGGACATAATCCACCGGGCGGCGAGGATGAGGAATTTCGCCGTGCCGGAATCGCCGCGGAGCTGCTGCATACCCGGCACCGCAATGTGGATGTCGGCGAGATCGATATCGCACAGGCGGTCGGCGTGATCGCGCATTACGACCAGCCGATGTCGTCGTTCGTGATGCTTTATGCCGACCTGCTGGCGCGGCAGATGAGCCAGGAAGTGAAAGTGGTACTGTCTGGCAACGGCGCTGACGAGGTTTTCGCCGGCTATGCCGGCTATGCGCGGATACCGATGCGCCAGCGCCTGGACATCCTGGCGCGGCCTTGGCCACCGGTCTTAAGCCGGCTGCTGCCGGCGCAGCTACGATCCAGTGGTGCGCTGCTACTGACCAACGCCAAGCTGCCATTGGCGGAGCGGCGGGGACGTAGCCTGGATGCCGCCGCCCGCACTCTGATGCAGCGCCTAGCCACACCCGCCTTCGCCGCGCGCTGGCAAGACGACGAGCCGGGTCGCTATGCCGCAGCCGCCGCGCGCGAATGCAACCCCGAAACCCTGCTCGATGCAACGATCTACAGTGACTTGATGGTATGCCACCAGCATGGCCATGCCGTGATCGGCGACATGTCGGGCATGCGGCATGGGCTGGAATTGCGGGCACCGTTCCTGTCGCATCCGATTGCGGAATTTGCCGCGTCGCTGCCGGCAAGTCTGCTATTGGGCGAGCGGCCTGCGCCGCAGAATACGAAATGGATCATGAAGCAGCATCTTACCCAGGTGCTGCCCGAAAGTCTGGTGCATGCGCCGAAGATCGGCTTCGGCTACAGCATCCAGCTGCATGACTTGCTGCGCCATGCCTGGCGGCCGGCGGTGGAGGAATGCCTGCTGCGCGGCCGCTATCTCGAACTCGGCGTGTTCAGCCGCGAAGGCGCCGCCTGGGCCATCGACCATTCCTACATGGCGGCCTGTCTGCTGCTGTCGTTTTCGATCTGGGCCGAAACGGCGCTGTTCGGTGCTGATGCTGCCGAACTCGGCCAGCGCCTGGCCGCCCTCAATGTTGCTGCGAGCCGCGTCATATGACCAACGCTACGCATATCCTCGGCAACTGGTTCCGCGTGCTGGGGCTGCAGGGCGTGGCTTTCCTGTTTGCCGCCACCACGATCGCACTAGCCGCCAGCGTGGTGCCACCGGCAGTGTTCGGCGAATATACATTGCTACTTTCCACCATGCAGATCACTGCCGGCGTCGGCTTCTCCTGGCTCAACCAGTCGATCTTCCGGTTTGCGCGTGAGGAGTTCAATACGTCCGGCTCGGTATGGAGCACGCTCGGTACTGCCCTCTCGATGCAGGCCGCGTTGCTCGTCGCAGTGGCCCCCCTGGCCTGGCTGGCGGCCACGCTCTATGGCGAACGCTTCGGACTCTCCCTAGGCATGCTGCCCTGGCTGCTGGCAGGCCTGACGATGGCGATCATCGTCGAGGCCTTCAGCTTTGCCTGCCAAGCGGCCAACCGCTTTTCGGGGTACGGCGCCGGACAGGTGCTGACGAAGTTCGGGCCGTTGGCGGTAGTGCTGGTATTTACCGTCGGCTTTCCTGCCAGCACGCAGATGCTGCTGCTTGGCACCATTGGCGGTTGGTTGCTGTCCGCCACCTATCAATTGCTGCGGCTACCGCCGCGCCGGCGCGCCAGCCTGTTCGACCAAGCCACGCTCCGCCGCCTGGTGGCTTATGGCTGGAAGCTACCGCTGGCCACCGCCTCGGGGATTATCGTCAGTTGGCTCGGCATCTGGGCGATCCGCTATTTTCTCGATGTGCATGCCGCCGGCATCTATGCCTGGGCTTTCAGCCTCTACAGCCTTGCGGTGGGACTGCTGATGGCTCTTTCCGCCGTGATCGCGCCGCGCATGACCGACCTGCGCCTTTCCGGCTCCACCGAGAACATCGAGCGGATGCTGCGTTTTGCGGTTTCCGCTTCAGCGTTGCTCGCCACGCTGATGCCGCTGGCGCTGGTGCTAGTGACACTGGCCGGCACGACGATCTGGCCCATCGCCTATGCCGATGCCGAGTTGCCGCTGTTGCTCCTGCTCAGCAGCTTTCCCGGCCAGTTACTTACCTACATCATCAGTCCGCTGCTGATGGCCTACCAGCAGGCCGTGGGCCGTGTGGTGACGATCAACATGGCCGCAGCAGCCGCCAATATCGCCGCCAACCTGCTGCTCGTTCCAGCTTTCGGCCTTGCCGGAGCCGCACTTGCCGCCTCGCTCACCATCTGGCTCATGGCCCTGCCCCTGATCCTGCTGATATGGCAGATCGGCTGCGGTCACGCCAATGCTGCAGAGCTTGCCAAGGTTGCCGCGACCGGCCTGGGCAGCATCGTCTGTGCATTGGCTGTCGTGCTGGCACCACCGGCGCTGGCACCGGTGATCGGGCTGGTACTGCTCGGCACCGGACTGTTTCTCGGCCGGCAATTGCACTGGTTCCATCATCTGCGATGGCTGGCGCCGCATCTGGGATCCCTGCCGCTGCCGCTGCGCCGACCGGCTGTTGCCCTGCTCGGCTGGTTCGCCACATCCGTTCCCTCTGGAGCCGCTCACCCATGAAGAACCGGCTTTTTGCCCTGCTCCGCTACCCTCCCGGCACCGGCGTGGCGCTGTGGCTGATCAACATCCTGTTCCAACGCCTTTTCCGGCTGGATGCCGATTGCCCTTACAACAAGCATTTCACCACGCGGGTGCTGCATGCCTATGGCCTGCATATCGAGGATGACTGCCCGCGCGTGCGTCGCAGCTTCGCCGTCAGCGGTGGCAGCTATATCAATGCCGCCGATGGACTCTGGCTCGGCCGTGGTACCATCTGGGGCGCCAATGTCGCCATCGTGTCGCAGACCCACGCCATCGAGAATTTGGACGATGCCCCACCCACGGCCGGCATTCGCATTGGGCGTGAATGCTGGATCGGCTTCGGCTCGGTAATCCTGCCCGGTGTCACGCTGGGCGACGGCACCATTGTCGGCGCTAATAGCGTCGTCCGCGATTCCTTTCCCGAAGGCAAGGTGGTGATCGCAGGCTCTCCGGCCCGCATCGTGCGCCATATTGCCTCATCCTTACAAAGCCAGGCCGTCGGCGACCACACAGAGCAAGCATCATGAATCCAAAGCTGCTACCCCTCCTGCGCTGTCCGGTAAGCGGCAGCTCCCTGCGACTCGAAGCCATCGAGTGCGAAGGCGATGCGGTCCGCACCGGGCTATTGCTCTGCGACAACGCCAAGCTGTGGTATCCGATCGTGAATTTCGTGCCGATCCTGCTGGCTTTTCCAACGCCGCTGCTCACCCGCTTCGCTGCCGATCATGCTGCTGCGCTGGCAGCCCATCCTGGCTATGCGCCGCCGGACTTGCTGCCGATGCCAGGCGAGCGCTCGGTGCAGCAAACCTTCACCGAGGAGTGGAACGGCCTGGCCGACGACGAACTTACTTTCATCTACCGCGACGACGAGCTGGTGGCACTGCACCGCGATGTCTGGCTGCAGATGAGCAAAGCCGAGCGGGACAAGGTCGATACCGTACTCAATGTCGGCGTCGGCTTCGGCAAGGAATCCCGTATCCTGGCTGAGCTTTTTCCTGCCGCAGACGTGATCGCGCTCGACCTCAATCTTGCCCTCGTCGCTGCTGGCAAGACCTTGCAGGCATCGCCGCGCGTGCATCCGGTGGTGGCCTCGCTGTTCCGCATTCCTTTCGCACCGAACAGCATGGCGCATGTTCACAGCCAAGGAGTACTGCACCATACCTATTCCACCAAGGCAGCGTTCGATGCCATAGCCAAGTTCGTGCGGCCCGATGGCTCGCTATTCGTATGGCTTTATGCCGTCGAGGATGCCTACGTGGTCCCTGGCCTGCGCGGATTCATCATCTGGCTCTACTGGTTCATCACCCACCGGCTGTTCCGGCCGGTGCTCAGCCGCAGCCCGGCCTTCTTCCGCAATGGCGTGATGTTCTTAATTACCTGCCTGCTGCATCCACTGGTCAAGCTGCGCGACCGCCGGCCAGCCGGCTGGCGCTTCCAGAACACGCTTCATGGCCTGCGCGATGCCTTCACGCCGCGCTATGCCCACCAGCACGGCTTCAACGAAGTGGCGCTCTGGTTCGAGGATACCGGCTTCACGCCAAAACCGCAGTCGCCCGCCAAGTATCGCGAACTGATCGGCAAGCGGCTGCTCGGCGTCGGCTATATCGGCCACAGGAAAGCCTGACCCAGATGTGCGGTATTGCTGGCATCGTTTCCAATGCCCATCTCGCCAGACCAGCCGAGACACTGAGGCTGCTTTCCGAGCAACAGAGCCATCGCGGGCCCGACGACTGGGGTTTTCTGCTGTGGGACCGCGTCGCGGCGCCGCGTCTTGGCCGCGACCCGGAGGCCCTGGGCGGCGGCTCGGTCGGCCTTGTGCATCGGCGGCTTTCCATTGTCGATCTTTCGCCCACCGGCTGGCAGCCGATGGCGGACGAAACCGGCCGTTATGCGATGGTCTATAATGGCGAGATCTACAATTATCCGGCACTGCGGGCTGAACTCGAGGCAGCCGGCTACCGCTTCCGCTCCACTTCCGACAGCGAAGTGCTATTCCAGCTACTGATCCGCGAAGGCACCGGCTGCTTTAACCGCCTTACCGGCATGTTCGCCGTTGCCTTCCTGGATTGCCGCGAGGGCCGCCTGCTGTTGGCCCGGGACCAGTTCGGCATTAAGCCGCTGCACTATGCCTATAGCGATACGCAATTCAGCTTCGCGTCTGAAATCCGGCCGCTGCTCGCCATTGGTGCCGCCTCACGCCAGGTAAATACTGCCGCCCTGTTCCGCTATCTGCGCCATGCCGTGACCAACCAAGACGGCGCCACGCTGTTTCGCGACATCCACGAATTGCCGCCGGCACATTATATGGAGGTCAACCTGGCGCATCCTGGCCGCGTTGTGCCGCAGCCCTACTGGCAGCCTGGCCGGCGCAAGCGCGGCGGGTTGAGCATGGCTGCTGCAGCCGAGGAACTGCGTGGCCTGTTCCTTGATAGCGTGCGCCTGCATATGACCGCCGATGTGCCGGTGGCCGCCACATTGTCGGGCGGCATCGATTCCAGCGGCATCGTCTGCGCCATGCAGCGGATTGGCGGCAGCAGCGATCCGCTGCCATTGTTCAGCTACTATGCCGGTGCCGGCAGCATCGATGAGAGCCACTGGATTGGGCAAGTGGCAAGCAGCATTGGCGGCATGGTGCATCCGGTCAGGCTGCAGCCGGGTGATCTGGCGCAAGAACTCGACGGACTTATCCTGAGCCAGGAGCAGCCTTTCGGCACCAGCAGCATGTGGGCGCAGGCGCATGTCTTCGCTGCCGTGCATCAGGCGGGCTACAAGGTGGTGCTGGACGGCCAGGGTGCTGACGAACTCTTTGCCGGCTATCCAGTCTTCCGCGCTGCGCGGCTCGAGGCGCTGATCCGCCATGGCCGCTGGAGCGAAGCTCTCGGACTGCTCACTGCCTTGCCGCAGGACCGGCGTAACCTACTGCTGATGGCACTGGCACCTATGCTGCCAGCGGCATTGCAGGTACCGATGCGCCGATTGGTTGGCCGCTCGCTGATGCCAGACTGGCTGAATGGGGACTGGTTTGGCGCGGTGAATCCCCCCGAGGCGAAGCAATGGCCTGGTGCTACGCCCCTACAGCGGCAGTTGCTCGACGCCACCTTCGGCTCCAGCTTGCCGATGCTGCTGCGCTACGCCGACCGCAACGCCATGCGGGTTTCGGTGGAGAACCGCGTGCCATTCCTTACTACGGCCCTGGCCGACTTCGCCACCGGCCTGTCTGACGATCTGCTGATCGCTCCCGATGGCACCACGAAAGCCGTGCTGCGCCAAGCACTGCGCGGCTTGGTGCCGGATGCCATCCTCGACCGCCGCGACAAGATCGGCTTCGTTACGCCGGAAGCCGATTGGTTTGGCCGGGATGCCGCGCTGGCGGCCTATATCCGCGACACTGCGGCAATGCCGCTGCCCGGCTGCTTCACGCCGGTAGTGCGCAACCGCCTACTGGCGCTGGCCGATGGCCGCACACAGCATGATGCATCGCTCTGGCGCTGCCTTAACCTGCTGCGCTGGGCCAAACTGTTTGGCGCCGAGTTCGGCGATATTGAAACCGGCAGGGCGGCGGCATGAAGATTCTGCTGATCGCTTTCGCCTTCCCGCCTTTTAATGCCAGCGGCGCGGTGCGCGCCGGCATGCTGGCCGAATACCTGTTCGACCAGGGCCACGATGTGCGTGTGCTCACCGCTGGGAATATAGGCTATGCCAAAACCATGGTGAGCCGTTTCCCGGCCGAGCGCGTAACCACCACGGGCTGGATCAATGTATTCGCGCCCTACGAGAAACTGCGGCAGGCCGAGAACGGCACAACAGCAAACAGCGGCACTTCCGCCCCAGCACAATCCTCCCGGCTGCGGCGCCAGCTGATCGATCTTGCCAAAGGCATCGTCGGGTTTCCCGATGGCCAGATTGGCTGGTATCCCCAGGCCGTGGCTGCAGGCAAGAGGCTGCTGCGCGACTGGCGGCCGGATCTTGTCTATTCCACTGCCCTGCCCTTCACCGACCACCTGATCGGCCGCCGCCTCAGCACCTTGGCCGGCGCCCCCTGGGTGGCGGAATATCGCGACCTCTTCACCGAGAACCCCTATGGCAACACGCCAGACTGGCGGCTGGGCATCGACACTGTGATCGAGCGTTGGACACTGCGCCCGGCCGTGGCCTGTGTCACGGTTTCAGAACCGCTGGCCGAGTCGCTGCGTCGCCGCTATGGCAAGCGCACCGCCGTGGTGCTGAATGGCTACGATCCCGCCGCCTATGGCGACGTACCTGCCGCACCCGACCTTGATCGGGGGAAACTCAACATCGTCTATACCGGCATCATCTATCCGGGCCGGCGCGATCCGGCAAATCTGTTTGCCGCGCTTGCCTTGCTGTCTGCCGAGGAACGCGCCGGCGTGGCCGTGCATTTCTACGGCCAGGACCTGCGTGGCGTGGCCCATGCCGCCGGACAGCACGGTATCGGTGGCAGTGTGCATATTCATGTCCCTGTGCCGCTGCGGACGGCGCAGGCGTTGCAGTTGCATGCCGATATCCTGCTGCTACTGCTGTGGAACGACCCGCGCGAGCATGGTGTATTCACCGGCAAGCTGTTCGAGTATGCCGGCGCCGGACGGCAGATCCTGACGCTCGGCTGCGAGGATGGCGTGGCAGCCGACTTGATCCGTTCCCGGGGCCTTGGCAAGGTGCTGAACCAGCCGGAAGCCATAGCGCAGCAATTGCGGCTGTGGCTCGCCCAGAAGCGTGGGAATGGTGTGGTGTCGCCGCCAGCTTCGGCGAAGGCAGGCCTCTCGCGCGGAGAACAATTTGCAACGCTCGAACATTTCCTTGGCGAAATCGGAATCCGCTGATGCCTAACCATCCCAGCCGTGGCATCACCGTGGTCGGCGCCCGCCCGCAATTCATCAAGGCGGCGGCGGTGAGCCGCGCTTTCCAGCAGTTGCAGACACTGGAAGAAGTGCTGGTGCATACCGGTCAGCATTACGATTTCGAGATGTCTGACATCTTTTTCCAGGAACTCGGCATTCCGGCACCAAAGCATCATCTCGGCATCCATGGCGGCGGGCACGGCTCGATGACCGGACGGATGCTCGAGGAACTTGAGCGCGTGATGCTTGAGGAAAAGCCTGACTGGGTGATGATCTACGGCGACACAAACTCCACCCTGGCTGCCGCACTGGCAGCCGCGAAACTGCGCATACCGGTGGCGCATGTAGAGGCTGGCCTACGCTCGTTCAACCGCGCCATGCCTGAGGAGATTAACCGCGTGCTCGCCGACCATGTCAGCGAACTGCTATTCTGCCCGACGCAGCAGGCGGTGGATAATCTGCGGCAGGAAGGCATCGAGCGCGGCGTGCATGTGGTCGGCGATGTGATGTACGACACTGTACTGCTGACGCGCGAGGCGGCGCGTCGGCGGTCCGACATCCTGGCCAGGCTGAACGTCAAGCCGGGCGAATATGCTGTCGCCACCATACATCGCGAAGAGAATACCGCCGACGCGCGGAAACTCGGCGCCGTCATCGAGTATTTGCGCGAACGGGCCGCTCGCATGCCCGTGGTGCTGCCGTTGCATCCCCGTACCGTTGCCGCTGCCGAACGCTTCAGCGTGCCGCTCGCCGGCTTGCAGGTGGTAACACCGCTGGGATATCTGGACATGGCACGGCTGCTAGATGATTGCGCGGCGGTCTACACCGATTCAGGCGGCCTGCAGAAGGAAGCCTATTTCCACCGCAAGCCCTGCGTGACTCTGCGTAGCGAAACCGAGTGGGTGGAAACCGTTAACTCCGGCTGGAACCGCCTGTGGCAGGGTCCGGATTACGCGCCACGCCGCGATATCGCCGATTATGGCGATGGCCATGCCGCCAACCGCATCGTCGCACTCATGGCCGAGCAATGGCGCTGAAGCTCGCCCACATCTGCTGCCCGGCTTCGGCCCGCAGGCGCCCTTAGCGCGCCGCGCGCCAAGCCTGGAACATCAGCACGCACCAGAGCGGATTATGCCATGCACGGCTGCCGCTGCGGTGCTCCGACCACATGCGGCGGATGCCGGCAACATCAAGCATGCCGCTATCGGCAAGCGCTGTGGGCGCCAGGAGCGTCTCCGCCCAATCCAACAGCGGCCCATTAAGCCAGCGCATCAGTGGCACGCCGAAGCCCATCTTCGGTCGTTCCACCAAGGCAGCCGGCACATGGCGGTGCAACACCTTACGCAGGATCGACTTGCCGCCGCGCGTGCTGCCACCTGGCGCGATCTTCATCGCCAGCGGCAGGCGCCAGGCGAATTCAAAAAGCCGGTGATCGAGCAGCGGCACACGCGACTCGAGGCTCACCGCCATACTCGCCCGGTCCAGCTTCACCAGGATATCATTCGGCAGATAGGTCTCGGCGTCCAGCAACATCATCATGTGGCGCGGATCATCCAACTCTGCCCAGTCGCCGGGGCGGTCCAGTAGCCCATCCGGCGCCACTTGCACAGCCGGTGCCATCGCCATCAACTGGCGATAGATGCCTCGCAATTCTCCCGGCGCCAGCACGGCTGCCAGCTTGTGCAGCCGGTCGCCCAGCAATGGCCGCACGGCATTCAACAACCCGGGCGGCACGGCACGCGCCGCCTCCAGGCCCAAGGCCAGCAAAGGCCCAGGCATGGCCTGCACGGCATTGCCCAGACGGCACGCCAGGGCATAGCGGTTATAGCCGCCGAAAAGCTCATCACCACCATCGCCCGAGAGGCTGACAGTAACAGCCTGCCGCGCCAGGCGCGAAACCAGATAGGTAGGTATCTGCGATGAATCAGCGAAAGGCTCGTCGAAAATCCGGCCAAGATCCGGCACCACAGCGAGTGCTTCGGCTTCGTCGAGATAAAGCTCGGTATGCTCGGTGCCGAGATGCGATGCCACTGCCCGGGCATGCCGCGCCTCATCGAAGGCTGCATCGCGGAAGCCGATACTGAAGCTGCGCACCGGCGGGCCGCCCAGCGACTGCATGAGCGCCACGACGCTCGAGGAATCGATGCCGCCGGACAGGAACGCCCCCAGCGGCACGTCTGATACCATGCAGAGCCGCACCGCATCGCGCAGCAATGTCTCGAGTTCGGCAACCGCATCCGCTTCGCTGCCCGCAAATGGCCTGGCAAGTGCCGCCTGCGCCACCGCGCTGGCTGACCAGTAAGGCTGCGGCACTGGCATGCTGCCGGGTACGGCATCAGCGCCAAGCCGCAGCAGGCAACCTGGCGGCAGTTTGGCGATGCCGGCCCTGATCGAGTGCGGCGCCGGCACATGGCCGTAGCGCAGCAGCAGGGCTAGCGCCTGCGGATCGATGCCGGCAGCGAAAGACGGCCAGGCTTCCAGGGCACGCAGTTCCGAGCCGAACAGGAAGACGCCGTTATTCCAGCCATAGGCCATCGGTTTCTGACCAAACCGGTCGCGGCCCAGCGTGAGAACACGTTCGGATGCATCCCATAAGGCAAAGGCGAACATTCCGTTCGCTTCCGCCAGCGTCGCCTCCACGCCCCATTGCTCGAACCCCGCCAGCAGCACTTCGGTATCGGAAGCGCCGTGGAAATGCACGCCGGTGGCAGCCAGGCGTTCGCGTATGGCCAGGTAATTGTAGATTTCGCCGTTATAGACAATGCAGAAGCGGTGCGAGGCCGAAGACATCGGCTGCGCGCCCTCGCTGGTCAAGTCGATGATGGCGAGACGGCGATGGCCGAAAGCCACGCCGGCTTCGCCATCGACCCAGATGCCATGGCTGTCAGGCCCGCGATAGGCGATAGCGTTCGACATTGCAAGCACATCGCCGCGCAACCGCTCCGGCGACGCGCCGCCCGGAATGAACAGGCCGGCCAGACCGCACATCAGCCCGCCTCCCGCATTTGCCGCAACGCCACGTCTGGCACCGCACCGGCCACCAATGCCGTGTAGAGCACGGCATAGTGGTTCAGACAGGCCGGCAGAGAAAACTGCTTCACCACGCGCTCGCGCGCTGCCGCCGCCATCTCTGTCCGCCAGCCTGGTTCGGCCAGCTTTACCAGCGCCTCGGCGAGTGCGTCGGGTGCCTGCCGTGGCACCACGATGCCGGTATTGCCCACCGCTTCAGCATTGCCGCCGACATCCGTCACCAGCATCGGCAGGCCTGCTGCCATGCCTTCCAGCACGGCATTGGAGAAGCCCTCCTCATGCGACACCAGCAACCCGGCATCGGCGGCAGCGAGCAGACTGGCGACCTGGCCATGGTCGGCAAGCTGTCCCAACCACAGGAAACGGTCGGCTACCCCATGCAACTTTGCGAGCAACCGTAGCGCGCCACCATGACCATCGTCACGACCGATACAAACGATGCGGCTATCCGGGGGCAGGCGCGGAGCAGCCTTCGCCATGGCCTCGATCAGATCGGCATGACCCTTGTAGGGAATCAGGTTGGCAACCAGCACGAAAACCAATGCCTCGGGCGCCAAGCCGAAAGCCAGCCGCACCTCGGCACGACTGTGCTTGGCCGCCGGCAAGGCAACGCCATTGTAGATCAGCCCGACCTTCTCCGCCGGCATGCCCTCGGCTATCAGCTGCGCCACCACGACACGCGAATTGCCGAGCAGGACTGTCATATGCCGATGCAGCCGTCGCTCCAGCCAGCCGGCCAGCAGATGCTTGCGCTGATAGTCGTTCAGGCTGCGGCGGCTCATCACCCGCACTGGCGCACCAAGCAAGCAGGCGGCCAGCCCCCCTATCAGATAAGCCTCGGGCAGGAAGCAGTGCACGATATCGGGTTGCCATTCCCGCATTTGCCGTACCGCATGCCAGAAGCCCATCAGCGGTCGCATCGGCAGGCGACGGAACGGGCCGCCATAAATCGGGATACCATGTGCCGCCATCTCGGCTTCCAGAGCACCGCCACGGCGCAGCAGTAACAGATGCACATCGAAACCGCGCTGCTTCAGCGCCGGCAGGATTTGCAGCAGATGTCGTTCGGTGCCGCCAACATCAAGACCGTTGGCAATCGCCAGCAGTTTGACCGGCCGCACCGCCATACCGATCATGGCTTGGCAATATCCAGGGCCGCACGCACCACAGCGATGATGCGCTGCTGCACGTAGTCTTCCAGATAGGGATGCATGGGCAGGCTGATCACCTGCGCCGCCAGACGCTCCGCATTCGGCAAGCCACCCGGCACCACCGGGCAATGGCCATAGCCGGCCTGCCGGTTCAGCGGGATCGGATAATAGACCGCCGTGGGTATGCCCGCCGCTTGGCAGGCTTTCGCCACCACGGCACGGTCCGGCACCACCAGAGTATATTGTGCCCAGACCGATGTGGCACCCGCATCCAGCAACGGCAACTGCGCCAAGCCGGCAAAAGCGGCGTTGTAACAATCCGCGATACGCTGGCGCGCTGCGATCTCGTCCTCGAAGATGCGCAGCTTCTCGATCAGGATCGCCGCCTGCAATGTATCCAGCCGGCTGTTCATGCCGATGCGGACATTGTTGTATTTGTCGTCGCCCTTGCCGTGAAAACGCAGCGACCGCAGCAACTCTGCCTTGGCATCATCGTCGGTGAAGATCGCGCCGCCATCGCCATAGCAGCCCAGCGGCTTGGCCGGAAAGAAGCTGGTGGCGGTATAGGCGCCAAGCGTGCCGACGCGGCGGTTGTCGCGGCGGGCACCGAAGCTCTGCGCCGCATCGGCCAGCAACAGCAGGTCATGTTCAGCGGCAATCGTGCTGATGGCACCATAGTCGGCGGGCTGGCCGAACAGATCCACCGGCATCACTACGCGCGGCTTGAGGCCAAGCCGCTTGGCTTCCGTAATGCCGGCCTGCAGGCTGGCGGGATCGAGATTGAAGCTATGCGGCAGCACGTCGACGAAAAGCGGCGTGGCGCCGACCAGGGCCACAACTTCCGCCGAAGCCACGAAAGTAAAGCCCGGCACGAAGACGGCATCGCCGGGCCCGACACCCTCCGCCATCAGCACCAGCTGCAAGGCATCGGTGCCGTTGGCGCAGGTGATGGCATGGCGCGCCCCACAGAAAGCCGCAAGCTGGCGCTCCAGTTCGGCCACTTCAGGGCCGAGGATGAAACCGCCATGCTCGAGCACGTGGGCAATCGCGCGGTTCAGGTCTTCGCCCAGCCGGCGGCGCTGTGCCTGCAAATCGACAAAGGCAATCGGGACACTCATGTCACTTCTTCCAGCAGGCCGGCATCCGTCAGGCGGTAGCGCGAGCCATCCAGCGGGCAGACCAGATCACGCCCCAACCGCATGCCACTGCGGCTCATCCAGCCGGTACGCCGCGCCGGCACGCCGGTCATCAAGGCAAAGTCGGGCACATCCTTGGTTATCACGGCTCCGGCACCGATGAAGGCATAGCGCCCGATGGTGACGCCGCAGACGATGGTGGCATTGGCACCGATGCTGGCGCCGTGCTTAACCAGGGTGTCGCGGTATTCATCCTTGCGCGACACTTTGGCGCGCGGATTGAACACATTGGTGAAGACCATGCTGGGACCACAGAACACGCCATCCTCGATGGTCACGTTATCGTAGACCGAGACGTTATTCTGGATTTTCACGCTGTTGCCGATTTTCACCCGATTGCCGACGAAGACATTCTGGCCCAGCGAGCAGCCGCTGCCGATCTCGGCGCCACCGCAAACATGCACCCAATGCCAGATGCGCGTGCCCTCGCCGATACGGGCGCCATCGTCAACAATCGCGGTAGGGTGAGCAGTCCAGGCCTGGGTCATCGCCAAGCCCTATGAGGAGGCAGCGACATTGCGGCAGAACGGATGGTAGTCGTTCTGCAACGGTGTAATGGCGGCATGCCGGATATCATGCACCGCTTCGATGCTCGGACGGGCCGCTTCCAGGCCGAAGCCACCACCGCTCAGGATATCCTGGTAGCTGGCGGTATGCAGGTCGGTAAACCCCTCGCTGAATTCCAGCTCCTCGCCACCGATCAGGATCGAGCGATAGGTACGCTTGCCGGCTGCCAGCGCGGCGGGCGGCAAATGCTCGGCATTCACCGACAGGAACCAGCGCACCCGGGCGCGCTGGTAGGTCAGCAGGCCAGCGGCAGCATCGGGGCGATGCAGATGCACCACACTGTCCAGGCGCTTGCCAAACACCCAGGCCAGCATATCGAAGAAATGCACACCGATATTGGTGGCGATACCGCCAGACTTGTCATTTGCGCCCTTCCAACTGGTGAAATACCAGTGGCCGCGCGAGGTGAGGTAGGTCAGGTCAACATCGAAAACATGGTCGGCCGGTGCCGCGGCCACCTTAGCACGCAGGGCCTGGATCGCCGGATGCAGGCGGAGCTGCAGGATATTGTAAATGCGGCTGCCGGATTCCTTCTCGATTTCCGCCAGGGCGTCGATATTCCAGGGATTGAGCACCAGCGGCTTTTCGCAGATCGCCTTGGCGCCGCTGCGCAGCGCAAAGCGGATATGGGCGTCGTGCAGATAGTTCGGCGAGCAAATAGCCACATAATCGACGCCGGTGCCGGCACGGCGCAGCTTGTCGATATGGCGGTCGAAACGCTCGAACTCGATGAAGAAATCGGCCTCTGGGAAATAGCTGTCGATGATGCCGACGCTGTCCTTGGGGTCGAGTGCGGCCACAAGCTGGTTATTGGTGTCGCGAATGGCCTTCATATGGCGCGGCGCGATATAGCCGGCGGCACCGATCAGGGCGAAACGCTTGGAATCCGGGTTGGTCACGGGGCCCTCACGCGGGGTTTTGCCAGCAAATGCAGTACCGGCCCCAGGGGCAAAGATCAAGGTGTCCGGCGGAAAACATACTCATCGCAAGGCGAACCAAGCAGGCCGAGGGCGGGTGCCGGCTTGAGGAATTCGCGTTCCAGGCGGAAGCCACGTTGCCCCAGGAAATCATGCACTTCCGCCGGCGCCGCAGATTCATACGGGTGGCCGCCGAGCCAGTCATGCACGTCATGGCTCCAGTTCATGCCGCGCTTGCCGCTGTAGCTACGGATATAGGCCGCCGGGCTGCGGCCGGTAGCCAACAGGCCGGCGAGGTAGGCCAGCTTGAAAAGGCCGCGCGCCGGTGCCTGCAGCCAGGCCGGTGCAGCGGAATAGAGCCGCTTCTCCAGTTTCCAGAAGCCGCAGACCGGCGTTTTGCGGTAGAGCGCCAGAATCAGCAGGCCGCCCGGTGCCACCAACGAGGCGGCGCGCTCGATTGCCGGCCACATGGCGCCGGTATGGTGCAGCACGCCCCAGGAATGCACGATATCGAAATAGCCGTCCTTCGCTGCATCGAGATCAAAAACGCTGACCTTGCGGCACGCCCAGCGGGCATCCGGCGCAAATCGGCGCAAGGTCGCCTCGCTGGTCGCCACCGAGTCCGGATCCAGGTCCACTGCCGTCACGGCAGCGGCACCGAGACGCAGCGCCGCCAGCGCCGAAAGCCCGGAGCCCGAACCGATGTCCAGCAGGTGGCGGTCGACAATGTCGGCGGCCGGCAGCAGTCGGGCCAGATCGGCCTCGGCTTGCGCAATACGCGCCGGATCGATATGGCGCGAGAAATCGGACCAGTTTTCGCCGAAGCGGAAATGATCCTGGTCGACGGAAGCCGGCGGCTTGTCCAATGCCATCACGATCCCTTCCGCCCACGCAACAGGAATTGCTCGGCAAACAGGTCTGTCAGACTGCCGAGCAGCAGCCGGTTCAGGATCCATTTCAGTTTCCAGCGTTTCAGGCCATGCGGCTGCACCGCCTCCACCGCCAGGCCCGCCCCCTGGAGCAGCTCAACCGCGCTCTCGCGCACGAAGAAACGCAGATGGGTGCGATCCAGGATACCGGCATCCTGGTAGCGCCACCGGCCGCGGAACAGCAAAGCCAGCACGATCTTGTAGTGGCGGATATTCGGCAGGCTGACCACCAGCACCCCGCCCGGCTTGAGCAGGCCGGCGAGCCTCGCCGCCATCGCCCAGGGGTCGCGCAGATGCTCCAGCACATCAAGGCAGAGAATCACATCCAGCGATCCCGGCTCGAGCGGCAAGGCCATGGTCTCGACATCACCCTGCAGCAGCAGGTCGAAGCCCTTCTCTCCCGCCCGCTTAGCGGCTTCCGGGCTGAATTCGACGCCGCCGGCCCAGGTTGCCAGGCCGAGAGTGCGGATATGCGCCAGCGTTGCGCCGGCGCCGCAGCCGATTTCAAGATAACGGCCAGGCGTAGCAGGCAATAGCGGCAGGATTTCCTGCCGCACCCGGTTGAAATAGACCGCCTCGCCGCCGAACGACATAACTGCCCCTTGCCAAAACTGGCCGGACTGTAGCCGCTCGGCTAGATCGGGTAAATGAGCGAATTCAGGATCATTTCACTGTCGAATACACAGTCGCGGCGGCTGAGCAGCAGGCGGCCATCCTCCTGACACCGAAAGCGGTCGATATAGCGCCCGACATTGAACACTTCCGACACGCCGCCGGTCATGCCGGCACCAGGGCGGGTGCGGAACACGGCATAGTTCGCCTCCGCCAGCACCTCGCCGGTTTCTGTGCCCAGCAGCCGTGCCGTGCCAATCACGTGGCGCTGGTAGTAGGGCGCATGGAACAGCGTGTTGCTGATGCCATAGACACGGTCGCGCATCATGCCATGGCCTTCGAGCTGCATGATGCAGAGTGGCAATCCGGCCTCGTGGTTCTCCCGCCCGATGACGCGGTAGAGTCCATCGGCGGCGAAGCAATCCGGCCAGCGTGTGAAATCGCCGGTATCGAGCAGGGCGGCATAATCGGCATTGAAGCGGTCGATCTCCGACCGCAGCAGCAATTCTTCCAGAACCATCTTGGGCGGGGTCACAGGCCAAGCTCCCGCCGCCAATAGGCATACATGCCGCGGATCAGCGTCTCGGTCACCATGTGGTCGGCCGGTGCCACATCGCGCCCACCCAGTTCGCACAGCGTGCTGGCATCATCGCCGCGATGAAAACCCTGCTGGCTGAATTCGATCACCTCGCCATCATCGGCGGAGACGAAACCGGCCGGGCCGAACAGGTTGGCCTGGCGCAGGCGGCGGCGGGTCATTTCCTCAGAGTCATCGGCGAAGCCGAAATGCGTCCAGACAAAATCGAAACTATCCGGACCCGCCGGCAGGATATGGCGTGTGGACAGCGAATTTACCTGCTGCTGAATGATCAGGCTGGGAAACAGCGTGATCATGGTGACGGTGGGGCCGTTCCACCACGGCTCAGGCACCACATCCAGCAGGCGCGGGTCATTCAGGCTCATATCGGCCTTGAAGCTGGTGACGCCTTCCGTGACCGTGCCGGCGCCACCGGCATTGCGCTGCGAGATCATCACTGCATGGCGGCCATGCTTGTCCAGCACCATGCGCGACTGCTGGTCGGCACGCCACAGGCCGAAGGTGACGAACCAGGTATGCAGCAGGCCGGGATGATAGGGATCCTTGATATTCTCCATCATCAGTTTCCAGTTGCCTGGAATGCGCTGGCGGTTGACGCCAAGCAGGGTGAGTTGGCGGCCCTTGAAGATGCGGTCGAGCCAGGGCATCACCTCGGGCCCGATATACTCCTCGAAACGCGGCACAGCGGCATCGAAGCTGGCGAAGATCAGGCCGCCATAGCGGGCGACCTGCAGCCGGGTGAGGCCATGCGCCTTGAGATCGAAATCCGCCGGCATGCCGCCCTGGATTTCATCGCCATGCTTCACGCCCTGGCGGAACGGCAGCCCGGCGAGGTCGCCATTCAGTTTGTAGGTCCATTGATGATAGGGACAGACGAAGCTGCGGGCGTTGCCGCGCGGCTTCTGGCAGAAGCGCACACCACGATGGGCACAGCGGTTCTCCACCACATGCACGGCGCCCTCCCGGTCGCGCACCACGATCACGCTGCGCTCGCCGATACGGCTCAGCCGGTAGTCGCCGGTCTTAGGGATTTCCGCCTCCAGGCCGACATAGCACCAATGCGGGCCATAGAAGAAATGCTGCAATTCGCGCTGGTAGATGGCGGGGTCGGTATAGGCCCAATAGGGAATCCGGCTGGCGCCCGGATCGAGCCAGAGGCGGGTTGGGGCGGTCGAATCAGGCCTCTGCAGGTCCGGCGGCGGCATTTGCTGGTTCATGCCCGCGGTTCCTCCCTTTTTATTTGAAATTACAAATAGCTTATCCGCAGCCTTTGTCAATTCAGATACTTAACCGGCGGCTCGTGGAACCCAGTCGCGGTATTGCCCAATTCTCGGCTCACTTTCGCGGAAATTGGCCGCTTCAATCCTCCTCACCGCTGGGGCAGCCCGGCAGCAGAAGAAGAAGGAGATCAGAAATGATTGCGTCCTCCCGCGTTACCAAGCTTTCGGCCCTGGCGCTGCTCGCCCTGGTCGCCACCGGCTGTGAGAACATGAACAACCAGCAGCAGCGCGCCTTGAGCGGCGGCGCCATTGGTGCCGCGGCCGGTACCGCCATCGGCCTGATGACCGGCCATACCCTGGCTGGTGCCCTGATCGGTGGTGCGGGCGGTGCGGCCGTCGGCGCCATGTCCAAGTAACCGCCAACCCCAGGCCTAATCTCCTGGCCTGATCCCCTCCCCCGGGATTAGTCCCCCGGGCCCGGCTGGGCTCGCTCCCCCCAGTCGCAGCCGGGCCGTCGCCCCCGTCCAGACCCGCAGCCCTCCAGGCTCAGGGACTCGGCGGGGGCGATTTAATTTAAGCGTCAAAAATCATTGACGCTTGGCTCCCCCTCGCATACCGCTTGGGATGCGCATGTTGCAGCGCGAAATACGCGGGGGCCGGATGAGCGAGCTGTTCTGGGAGTGGGTCAATCTGACGATCCGCTGGATGCACCTGATCTTCGGCATCGCCTGGATCGGTTCGTCCTTCTTTTTCGTCTGGCTCGATAATTCGCTGCGCCCGAACAAGAAGGCGGGCGTGCTTGGTGAAACCTGGATGGTGCATGGCGGCGGCTTCTATTTCGTCGAGAAATACGCCGTGGCACCGCCCAACATGCCGGCCGAATTGCACTGGTTCAAATACGAGAGCTACGCCACTTTCCTCTCCGGATTCCTGCTGCTGGCGGTGCTCTACTATCTCGGCGCCGACCTCTACCTGATCGACGAACGCGTCGCCAAGCTCAGCCAGGCCGAGGCCATCGGCTTCAGCATCGTCTCCCTGGTGCTGGGCTGGCTGGTCTACGATCTGCTCTGCAAGTCGCCGCTCGGCAAGAATGACGCGGCGCTGGCGATCGTCGGCTTCGTGCTGCTGGTGCTGGCCGCCTATGGCTACAGCAAACTGTTCTCGGGCCGCGCCGCCTATATCCATGTCGGCGCGCTGATCGGCGCGATCATGACCGCCAATGTGTTCCACATCATCATCCCGAATCAAAAATTGACGGTGGCGGCGCTGATCGCCGGCCAGGCGCCGGACCCGATCTGGGGCAAGGAAGCCAAGCAGCGGTCGCTGCACAACAACTACCTCACCCTGCCGGTGCTGTTCGCCATGATCAGCAACCATTATCCAGTCACCTATGGCCACCCCTATGCCTGGGTGATCCTGGCCGGCGTGTTCATCGTCGGCGGCCTGGTGCGGCATTTCTTCAACTTGAAGAACCAGGGCCGCGGCGCCCGCTACGAATACCTGGTCGTCGCCTTCCTGATCACCACCGCGCTATTCTTCTTCACCAAATGGGACCCACACAAGGCGGCGCGCGATGCGCTGGCCGGCGATGCCAGTATCGAGTCGGTGCAGAAGATCGTCGCCGCGCGCTGCACGTCGTGTCATGCCGCCAAGCCGACCTTCGACGGCATTACCGAAGCGCCTAAGGGCGTGATGCTGGAAACGCCGCAGCAGATCCGCCGCTTCGCCGCCCAGATCAACCAGCAGGCGGTGCGTGCCGAGGCGATGCCGCCGGGCAATGTCACCGAGATCACACCGGAAGAGCGCGCCACGCTCGGCGCCTGGATTGATGGCGGCGCGAAGCTGCAGTAAGCGGGGCCTCAGTACGGCACTTTATCCGGCTTGTCGCGCCACTCGTTGAACACGGTGAGTGCCTCGTCGCGCAGCAGCGGCGCGCAGGCCAAGCTGCGCTTTTCCATCGGCAAGGCCAGTTCGCGGTAGAGGAAAGCATCGTCGAAATCGATCGCCGCCGCGTCGTCCTGGGTGTTTGCGTAATAAAGCCCGTCGATGCGCGCCCAATAGGCTGCCGAGAGACACATCGGGCAGGGTTCGCAACTGGTATAGAGCGTGGCGCCGCGCAGGTCGAAGCGGCCCAGGGTCTTGCAGGCTTCCCGGATCGCCACCACCTCGGCATGGGCAGTGGGATCATTGGTGCCGGTCACGCGGTTCCAGCCCTCGCCGACGATCCGGCCATCAATCACCACCACGGCGCCGAACGGCCCGCCATGGCCGGCCTGCATATGCTCGCGGCTCAGGTCGATGGCGCGGCGCATGAAGGCGGCATGGTCAGCCATAATCTCAACTCCCGCGATAGGTGGAATAGCTCCAGGGCGTCGCCAGCAGCGGCACGTGGTAATGGCCGTTCGGCTCGGCGATGCCGAAGCGGATCGGTACGGCATCGAGGAAAGCCGGTTCCGCCGCCGCCACGCCCCGCGTGCGGAAATAGCTGCCGATATGGAATACCAGCTCGTAGACGCCGGTGCGGAAGGCGTCGCCCGTCAGCACCGGCTCGTCGGTGCGGCCATCGCTGTTGGTCACCGTGGTTTTGACCAGGCTGCGCGCCTCGCCTTCCAGGCGAAACAACTCGATCACCACGCCAGCAGCCGGTTTGCCGTTCACCGTATCCAGCACATGGGTACTCAGGCGGGCCATCGTGCTCTCCTTTTGAATTACGCCGTCAGCAGCGCCTCCAGGCGCATACGGGCGATCTTGCTCACTTCCATCAGCGCCACTGCCAGTTCCACCTCGGTGTCGTTGGCCAGCCGGCGCTCGAAATTGGCCAGGATCTGCGCCTTGCTGCGCAGCTTCACGGCGATGATGAAGGGGAAGCCATGCTTCTCGCGGTAGGCCTGGTTCAGCTCGGTGATCCGCGTCTTTTCCCAGGGGCTGAGCGACGTCAGCCCGACACTGTCCTGCTCATTGGTGGAATGGGTCGTGAGCGTGCCGGCATCGGCTTCCTTGCCGGCCAGTTCCGGATGGGCATTCAGCAGGGTGATCTGGGCCTCGCGGCCACGCCGCCACACCGCGCCAAGCATGGCGGAATGCAGGCTTTCGAGATCGCCGAAGGGGCGGTAGGCGGCAATGCTTTCCGCTGCCCAGGGCGAATGCTCGATGATGCCACCAAGCCGGGCGACGAACTCCGCCGCCGGCAACCCATTAAGCTCGGCCATCAACTCGACCACGCCACGCATGCCAACCCCCATCAAGCCGCCGCTATGGTAGCACCAGCACGGCGCGGAAATCATTCACATTGGTGAGCGTCGGCCCGGTCATCAGCAGGCCGTTCGCGGCCTGGAAGAAGCCATAGCCGTCGTTATTCGCCAGCGCGGCCTTGGCAGCAATGCCGGCCGCCGCCGCACGCGCGATGCTGTCCGGATGCAGCAGCGCGCCGGCATTATCCTCGCTGCCATCGATGCCATCGGTATCGGCGGCCAGCGCATGCACGCCATCCAGCCCATCCAGCGCCACCGCCAGGCCGAGCAGGAATTCCGCGTTGCGCCCGCCGCGCCCATTGCCGCGCAAAGTCACCGTGGTTTCGCCGCCTGAGAGCAGCACGCAAGGGGCGCCGAGCGGCTGGCCATGGCGGCGTACCTGGCGCGCGATGCCGGCCATCACGATGGCCACTTCGCGCGCCTCGCCCTCGATGGCATCGCCGAGGATCAGCGGCGTGACGCCGAAATCCCGGGCCCGCTGGGCTGCGGCCTCCAGTGCCATCTGCGGCGCCGCCACCATGATGTTGCGCACGGCGCTTAAGCGCGGATCGCCGGGCTTGGCGGTCTCATCTTTTTCAGCGGCGAGATGGGCCGCCAATGCGGGCGGCGGCGTGATGCCATATTTCGCCAGCACGGCACGGGCATCGGCAAAGCTGGTGGGATCGGGCACCGTGGGACCGGATGCGATCACCGCCGGATCGTCGCCCGGCACATCGGAAATCAGCAAGGCCACCACCGGTGCTGGCGCGGCGGCCAGGGCCAGCCGCCCGCCCTTGATCGCCGAGAGATGTTTCCGCACGCAGTTCATCTCGGCGATATTGGCGCCCGAGCGCAGCAACGCCTGGTTCACCGCCTGCTTGTCGGCCAGCGTCAGCCCTTCCGCCGGCAGGGCCAGCAAGGCCGAGCCGCCGCCGGATATCAGGCACAGCACCAGATCGTCAGGGGTGAGGCCCTGTACCAGCTCCAGTATGCGGGCGGCGCCGCGCATGCCAGGCTCGTCGGGAACCGGATGGGACGCCTCCACCACCTCGATCCGCTGGCAGGGCACGGCATGGCCATAGCGCGTTACCACCAGGCCGGAAAGCGGCGCCTCCGGGGGCCAGGCCTGTTCCACGGCACGGGCCATGGTGGCCGCCGCCTTGCCGCCACCCACCACAATGGTACGGCCTTTCGGGGGTTTGGGCAGAAACGGCGCCAGGCAGCGCGCCGGATCGGCGGCAGCCAGCGCCGCGTCGAACAGGGCGCGCAGGAAAGCGTCGGCATCAAGTGGCTTCATGGTCATGGTTTTTGCTAACCCAAGCCCGATGGCTTTGCCAGGGCCGGGCGGGCGGCTATAGTCGGAAAAACCCGACTTCGAGGCCGAAAAATGTCCGCTGCCGCCCCCCGTTTCGCGCCCAAGATGATGGCCCGCCTGGATGAGCTGGGCCGCGTCAGCGACAACCCCGAGAATCTGACCCGCACCACCTTCACCCCCGCCCACAAGCAGGGCAATGCCCTGGCCTTGCGCTGGATGCAGGAAGCCGGCATGGAGACCAGCGCCGACGATGCCGGCAACGTCATCGGCATCTATGCCGGCAGCGATCCCAAGCTGCCACGCCTGATGCTCGGCTCGCATCTCGATACCGTGCGCAACGCCGGCAAGTATGACGGCATGCTGGGCGTGATCGCCGCCATCGCCTGCGTCGAGGAACTGCACAGTCAGGGCAAGCGGCTGCCCTTCGGCATCGAGGTGGTGGGTTTCTCCAACGAGGAAGGCACCCGCTTCGGTGCCACCATGACCGGCAGCCGCGCCCTGATCGGCGCTTTCGACCCGGCCGTGTTTGAAGCCAAGGACCGCGACGGCATCAGCTTCAAGCAGGCGCTGCAGGATTTCGGCCTCGATCCCGCCCGCATCACCGCCCAGGCGCGCAAGCCGGGCGAAATCGCCGCCTTCATGGAACTGCATATCGAGCAGGGCCCGGTGCTGGAACGCAACGGCCTGGCGCTCGGCGTCGTCACCGCCATCTCCGGCGCGCGGCGCTACCGCGTCGAGATCAAGGGCCTGGCCGGCCATGCCGGCACGGTGCCGATGGGCGGGCGCCAGGATGCCTTGCTGGCCGCCGCCGAAATCGCGCTTTACATCGAGCAGCGCTGCACCGGCACGCCCACGCTGGTCGGCACCGTCGGCCAGATGGAAGCGTTTCCGGGTGCTGTGAACGTGATCCCCGGCATGGCGCGTTTCTCCATCGATATCCGTGCAGCCCAGGATCCGTTGCGCGATGCCGCCGCCGATGACGTGTTGGCCGAGATCCAGGCCATCGCGGCGCGGCGCAAGGTGGAAGCCATCGTCACGCCGCTGCATCACAGCGCCGCCACGCCCTGCGATCCCCGGCTGATGGATGCGGTGGAGCGTGCCATCCTGGCGCAGAATGTGCCGACCATGCGGCTGCCATCCGGCGCCGGCCATGATGCCATGACGGTTGCCGCGATCTGCCCGGTGGGCATGATCTTCATGCGCTGCACCCGTGGTATCAGCCACAACCCGCTCGAAGCCGTGCTGCCCGAGGACGTGGAGCTGGCCACGGCGGCGCTGTATCACTTCGTTGAACATTTTACGCTGGAGTCCCTGCAATGAGTCTCGACGCCGCCACCGCCTCGGCGCTGCACAGCTTCATCACCGCCAACCAGGAGGCCATGCGCAGCATGCTGGCCGAACTGGTGAAGGTGCCGTCCGACAATCCGCCGGGCGATTGCGCGCCACATGCCAAGCGTGCCGCCGAATTGCTCGAAGGCCTTGGCCTCACCGTCGAGCGCCACCCGGTGCCCACTGACCTGGTGCAGCAGAACGGCATGATCTCTTGCACCAATCTCATCGTGCGGCAGAAATTCAGCGAGGGCGGGCCTGTTGTCGCGCTGAACGCCCATGGCGACGTGGTGGCGCCGGGCGAAGGCTGGAGCGTCGATCCCTATGCGGCGGTGGTGAAGGACGGCGTGATGTATGGCCGCGGCGTCGCGGTATCGAAATCCGATTTCGTCACCTATGCCTTCGCGCTGCTGGCGCTCAAGGCGAGCGGTGCGAAGCTGAAAGGCACAGTCGAACTGCACCTGACCTATGACGAGGAAGCCGGCGGCGCCATCGGCCCGCAATGGATTCTCGAGCAGGGCTTGAGCAAGCCGGACTACGCCTTCTCCGCCGGCTTTTCCTATGCCGTGACCACGGCGCATAACGGCTGCCTGCATCTGGAAGTGACGGTGAGCGGCCTTTCCGCCCATGCGGCCCGGCCCGATACCGGGCATGACGCGCTGGAGGCCGCCAACCGCGTGCTGACCGCGCTCTATGCCTATCGCAACGGCCTCGGTGCGCTGAAATCCAAGGTCGCCGGCATCGTCTCGCCGAGCATGGTGGTGGGCCTGATCAAGGGCGGCATCAACACCAACGTGGTGCCTGACAAGGTGAGCTTCCGGCTCGACCGCCGCATGATCCCGGAGGAGAATCCGGCGGAAGTCGAAGCCGCCTTGCGCGAGGTGATCGCCACCGCCGCCGCCGGCCTCAAGGGCATCACGGTGGAAACCAGGCGCATCATGCTGGCCAAGCCGTTTGGCGCCGTGCCGGGCGTGGAGAAGCTGATCGAGATTCTGTGCCGCCAGGCCAGCGGCATCATGGGCAAGCCCGTCGAGACTGAAGGCATTCCCTTGTACACGGACGCGCGGCATTACTCGGCCGCCGGGATCAAGACCGTGCTCTACGGCGCCGGGCCGCGCAACCTGCTGGAAGCCAATGGCCACCGCGCCGATGAGAAGCTGGTGCTGACCGATCTCTACAAGGCGACCGAGGTGGTGGCGCGCACGCTCGCCGAATTGATGGGCTGAGGCGATGGCCCAGAAGAAAAAGGCAGCGAAGAAAACGACCAAGCGCATCGACATTGTGCGCAAAGCCCTGGGCTCCAAGCCCTATCCGCGCGACCTCAAGGGCTATGGCGCCCATCCGCCCGATCCGCACTGGCCCGGCCAGGCCAATGTCGCGGTATCCTTCGTGCTCAACTTCGAGGAAGGCGGCGAGCGCAGCCTGCTGCATGGCGACAAGGAGAGCGAGACTTTCCTGCATGAAGTGCCGGGCGGCGTGCCGCGCCAGGGCTTGCGCGATGAGCAGGTCGAATCCGTCTACGACTACGGCACGCGCGCCGGCTTCTGGCGCCTGCTGCGGCTGTTCCAGCAGCGCCGTCTCAGCTTCACCGCCTATGCCGTGGGCATGGCGGTGGCGCGCTACCCGGAAGCCGTGAAGGCGATGCATGAGCAGGGCCACGAAATCGCTTCGCATGGCTGGCGCTGGTACGATTACAGCCGCGTGCCGCTGGCCACCGAGCGCGCCCATATGCAGCTTGCCATCGAGGCGATCCGGCAGGCGACCGGCGAGCGGCCAGTGGGCTGGTATACCGGGCGGCTTTCCAGCAACACGCGCAAATTGGTGATCGAGGAAGGCAACTTCCTCTATGACTCGGATGCCTATGACGACGACCTGCCCTACTGGGTACCGGGTAAGAGCATGGGAAAGCGGCCAGCCAAGCCGCATCTGGTGATCCCCTACACCTTCGATAACAACGACATGAAATTCTCGGTGCTGAACGGCATGGGCACCGGCACGGATTTTTATGACTACCTCAAGGACGCGTTCGACTGCCTCTACGAAGAAGGCCGCCTCGGCGCGCCGAAGATGATGTCGATCGGCCTGCATTGCCGGCTTGCCGGACGGCCCGGTCGCGCCCAGGCGCTGGCCCGCTTCCTGGATTACATCCAGGCCAAGGACAAGGTGTGGATCTGCCGCCGCCGCGACATCGCCGAGCATTGGCACACCCACCATAAGCCGTAAGCCTGGCATCACATGCCGAAGGACTAAACATACGTGTCGCAGCCACCGCTGGATTTCTATTTCGACTTCATCTCGCCCTTCGGCTATTTCGCCTCGCTGCGCATCGACGAACTGGCGGTGAAGCATGGCCGCACCACCACCTGGCGCCCGATGCTGCTCGGCGTCAGCGTGCTGAAAGTGATGGGCTTGAAGCCCCTGCTCGATACGCCGCTGAAAGGCCCCTATATCGAGCGCAGTGTCGAGCGCTACCGCCGCCTGCATGGCATCGAGATGAAGCGGCAGCCGCGCGACGAATTCATGAATCCGCTGCCGCCGGCACGCGCCTATTACTGGCTGTTCGACCAGGACCCGGCCCTGGCCAAGCGCGCCGCCCGGGCGATCTACCGTGCCTATTGGCGCGAGGGCCACGACATGGGCAACCTGGAGCAGCTTTGCGCCGTGCTGGCGCCGCTCGGCGTCGCCAGCGACGCCCTGCGCGAGGCACTGGCCGATCCGCGCGTGGCGCAAAGGCTGCGCGATGAAGTGGAGGCCTCGATGCAGTGCGGCGTGTTCGGCTCGCCCTTCGTCATCGCCGACGGCGAACCCTTCTGGGGCAATGACAGCCTAGACCTGCTCGACCTCTGGCTGACACGCGGCGGCTGGTAGCGGCCCTTTGTTCTTCGCTGTCACCCTCGCGAAAGCCCTTCGGGCCTGTGCGCCCACAAACGCCTTCAGCGTTTGCGCGCTTACAGAGAGACCCATTGGCTAACAGTGAAATGGGATTCCCGCGTTCGCGGGAATGACAAGGAAGATTGGAGGAAATCCCCATTCGTCATGCCCTGCGGAGGCAGGGCATCCACGAGTTCATTCTTTTGTAAAAAAACTAATCGTGGATGGCCCGGCCAAGCCGGGCCATGACGGCATTAAATCAGGACCGCATTCCTGTTTGAAAAATCCACGCTGGCTGAAATCCGCCAAATCCATCCTTAAAATTCCTTATTCCGGCTTATTTCTCCTTATTTCTCCTTATTTTTGCTTATTCCGGCTTATTCGGCGCTATTCGCGCTTATCCGGCGTTATTGACGCCATTCGCTGCCGGCGCGGCGCGGGCCTCGTCCTCCAGCCTTTTGGCCAGGGCCGCCTCCTCGGCCAAGCGCGCGAGGTTGCGCGGCAACAGGCTGAAATCGCGCCGCTGCAATGCGCGCAATTCCTCCGCTGTCGGCATCGCGGCGATTTCAGCCAGCAGGCGGGCGCGGCGCTTGTCGGTGAGATAGGGCTTGGCGCGACGGCCGGCCTGGCGCAGCCGCGCATCCAGCGCGGTGGCTTCCGGGGCCGTGGCGTCATGCAGCTCGATGGCGACCGGCACGGCCTGAGCAACCTGCCCCAGCTCGCGCAGCTGCGCCGCATCCTGGGGTGATGCACCATCCGGGGTGGCAACGGCGCCGGTCAGCGCCACACCCGCCGCCGCCTCCACCTGGAAACTCGCCAGCAGCCGGCGCCGCTGCACTGCCTTTTCCACCAAGGCACGGAAGCGCCCGCTGTCATTCATCTGGCGCCACAGTTTTTCGGTCGAGCAGCCCAGCCGCGCCGCGATGGCTTCCGGCGCCACGCCCTGCACCAGCAGGGAGGCCGCCAGCACCCAGTCATAGCGCCGGCGCTTCGGCTTCGGGGCAGGCTTGGGCGCTGGCTGCACAACATGAGACGTCGGATTCCGCCCCGGGCCATATTCATCCTCATCCAGCGGCGGGCCATAAATCAGCGACTCATCCTTGAACGGGTCATACGCCTTGGGCATGACAGGCTCCTGCAGTCGGGGGAGCTGGCATTCTAGATCAAAATAAGAACATTACAAGATAATAATATGAATATATAATCTTCATCTACCAATAAGCACCACCCTGGAAGAAGAATACACAAGATTGAGATATTCAGTTTAAAATTGTTCTTACATTGATAGAGTTCAGAAAAATAAAGCGACTTATGCGGGATCGTTACATGCCCAATCACAATCAAAAAACAGAGAAGCAAGTTGAAATATTGGGGCCATTGGTTTTAGAAAAAACATTCCCGTATCGCAGAATTCAAAAAGCGTAAAAAGCGCCTATTCCAAGCACGAATATCAGTTGAAAAATTAGCCGCCGCTGAATCAAAAGGGTGGAAGGAAGTCCGAGCGCTAGCAAACAAAAAAATCTTAATCGAGAAGTCCAAGTCTGCCGATGAAATTCATGAGGATCGCCTATGGGCGGTTCTGTACCAATTGGGCGCGGACTGTCTAAACGAAGGACGCAATTTTCACGTTAACCTATCTATTGATGGACAACAGATCACCAAGAAGATTGATGTTATAGCAAGGATCGATGATGTTGTTATTGTCGCTCAATGCAAATCAGCAGAAAAAAAGCAGAATAAATCTCTACAAAAAGAAATCGGCGAATTCTCCACATTGAAGGGACCGCTGGCGAAATCCATAAAAAAACACTTCAATGAGCCGAATCTGAAATTCTTGTGGCTTATTGCTACGCGTAACATCATATGGGGAAAACCAGACCGGCTTCGAGCGGGTGAGAATAATATTCATGTAATTGAAGATAGAGAACTTCGCTATTTCGAAACAGTTGCTAAAAACGTTGGTAAAGCAGCGAAGTACCAGTTTCTTGGAGAATTTTTAGCAAGTCAGCAGATACCATCCCTTGCGAACTGCATTGTTCCCGCGATTCGTACAAAACTCGCAGGGCAATGGGCTTTTTTCTTTCTAGCGCCGGCGGCGCGCCTCCTACCCATCGCATTCGTAAATCATAGAGGCCTGCGGGATCCAGACGGAGCACCCGCGTATCAGCGCGTACTAAAAAAATCCCGTCTTAAAGAGATAGGTCTTTATCTTGATCGAGGTGGCTTCTTCCCAAATTGCATTACTGCAAACTTCAAACGTCCCGTGCGTTTTGACAAACAAACTTCTTTTGACGACCGCCAAATAACCTTTGGACAATTGTACTTACCAGATAGCTTTAAGAGTATATGGATAATAGATGGTCAACATAGGCTATATGGCTTTACGGAAACAGCAGAAAAAGCAAAGAGTCACGTTCTCCCTGTCCTAGCTTTTGAAAAACTCCCTGCAATTAAGGAAGCAGAACTGTTTACAACAATAAACAGTAAACAACAAAAGGTCGCGCCCGGCCTACTGGACGAACTCGCTGGCGAATTAAAATTATCCTCTGAGAGCCATCACGAAAGGTGCGGCGCCATCATCGCACGATCACTCGATCTGTTGTCTGCCGAAACAGGGAATCCATTCGAAGATAGAATAAAATCTGCTGATATTTCCGAAAGCGAAGCTGCTCCATTAACAATCTCAGAGATAAAGAAAGGAATACTAGCCGCCAAGCTTTTGGGGGTGGAATCTAAGTCCGGCATAATTACGCCCGGACCTTTTTATAGAAACTCTCCAGAGGAAAGTGTTCATGCACTTTGTGAGGGTCTGACAGAATATTTCTCCATTATAGAGAAGGCTAATCAAGCGCGCTGGGAGTTGGGACGCGCAGGATATTTGTGCAGCAACATAGGTGTACAAGGGCACATCCGACTACTGGCATCGCTCTGCGAGCATATTCGCACTTCGACGGGTCAAGAACCTCACACGCTGGAGCCATCAGACTTAGTGGAACAAATAAAGCCGCTACTTGCTCCAGTAGTGAGTATTATTATGGAAGCAGATGACCTAGATTTTTCGAGACGATTTAAGCAGCCATTTGGCTCCGGAGGTCCACCGAGATACTATGCCGAACTCTGCAAAATTGTTCGCTCTGAATTTGAAGCCTTCAACCCGCCGGATCTTGATCGCTTACTTTCAGAACGAGACGAAGCAGAGGCCGTGCGGGGAGACTCACTCACAAAGCAAATAATTGATCGCGTGCACGGACACGTAATAAAAATTTTGAAACAAAATTATGGAGTGAATGAGTACTTTGACAAAGGCGTTCCATTTAAGGAAATAAAGAAAGAGGCTTATTCAAAACGGATCGATGACAACTCACGTATGCCTGCTGAAAACTATCTAGACCTTGTAGATCTCAAAAAAATAATTGAGTGCACACCAAACTGGGACATGTTCAAGGAAACGATGAACATCAAGCTGCCCAACGAAAAAAAAGGGCAAGCAAAGTATGTCGGCTGGCTTCTAAAGCTAAATGAGATTCGGCGCGTCAACGCGCATCCGTACGGCAGAAAATATGAAGACAGTGATATTGAATTGCTTGAGTTCATATATGAACGCCTGAATGATATGGAGGCATAAAGTGCAGCCATTTCTTAAATGGGCAGGCGGAAAGAGATGGCTTGTCAGAAATCACCCGTATTTATTTCCGGTGAAATTTGGGAAATATTTTGAACCATTCTTAGGCAGTGGGGCAGTCTTTTTCAGTATCCTGCCGCAATATGGTGTTCTTTCGGATACCAATTCATCTCTGATCAACTGTTATTTGGCAATAAAAAATGCCCCTCAGAAGGTGCTAAGGAATCTGAAAAACTTCAGAGATAAGCATTCAGATGAGTACTACTATATAGCTCGCTCAAAAAAGGGCTCCTCAATGTATTATGAAGCGGCACGCTTCATCTATCTAAATAGAACCTGCTTTAACGGGATATATAGGGAGAATCTAAAAGGAGAATTTAATGTTCCTCGCGGCACTAAAGACAATATCCTTTTTGACACCGATGATTTTTGCCAAATTTCAAATGCGCTAAATGGGTTCGATTTGATCGCGGGAGACTTTCAATCCACAATTGATAAGGCTGGGCAAGGAGATTTCATTTTCATTGACCCCCCTTATACAGTACGCCACAACAAAAACGGCTTTGTGAAATACAATCAGAAAATTTTCCGATGGGGAGATCAACTTAGATTGAGAGATGCTGTAGAGGGTGCGAGAAAACGCGGTGCAATGTGCCTTGTTACAAATGCCAATCACCCTTCCATTCGAGAAATATACGAACCTTTAGGAGAATTTGTCGAGTTGCCGCGACACAGTGTAATTAGTGGCAACAATGCCAGCAGGTGCTTGAGCACAGAATTAGCTATCTGCGTTGGCTATTCTCCGATAAATCAACGGGAAACAACACAAAATATAGATCATCAAAATTATCAAATAAAAAAGCGAACGCATTATTAGAGCCGGCCGCATTATTATTTCCTTGTGCTGATATCATCCCCCGCTCAGTACCCGCTGCACCGCCGCTTGCCAGCCGGCATAGAGATGCTGGCGCTGCTGCTCGCCCATGCGCGGCTCGAAGCGGCGCTCGCATTGCCAGGCATACGAGATGGCATCGAGGCCGGGATAGACGCCGACCGCCAGGCCGGCGAGATAGGCCGCGCCCAGCGCCGTGGTTTCGATGACGCGCGGGCGTTCGACGGCGACATTCAGCATGTCGGCAAGGAACTGACAGAGCCAGTCATTCGCCACCATGCCGCCATCGACGCGCAAAGCCTTCGTGGAGGCGGCGCCATCGGCGATCATGGCGCCGGTAAGGTCGCGGGTCTGGTAGGCGACGGCTTCCAGCATGGCGCGCGCGATATGGGCGGCGGACGAATCCAGCGTCAGGCCGAGGATGGCGCCGCGCGCATTCGAGTCCCAGTAAGGCGCGCCGAGGCCGACGAAAGCCGGCACCACATAGACGCCATGGCCGTCGGGCACGCTGGCCGCCAGCGCCGCCGTCTCGGCGGCATCCTTGACGATTTTCAGCTTGTCGCGCAGCCATTTCACGCCGGCACCGGCCACGAAGATCGAGCCTTCCAGTGCATAGGTCGGCTTGCCGTTGAGGCGATAGGCAACGGTGGTGAGCAGGCGGTTGTTGGAGATCACCGGCTTATCGCCGATATTCACCAGGGCGAAGCAGCCGGTGCCATAGGTGGATTTCATCATGCCGGGCTGGAAACAGGCCTGGCCGAAGGTGGCGGCCTGCTGGTCGCCGGCCATGCCGGTGATCGGAATGGCGCTGCCGAGCAGATCGGCTTTGGTGGCGCCAAACATGCCGGAGCAGTCGCGCACCTCGGGCAGCAAGGCAGGCGGCACACGGAACAGCGCGCAGAGTTCCTCATCCCATTGCTGCCGCACGATATCGAACAGCATGGTGCGGGCGGCATTGGTGGCATCGGTCGCATGACACGCCGACTGTCCCGGGCCGCCGGTGAGGCGCCAGAGCAGAAAGCAATCGATGGTGCCGAAGCAGAGTTCGCCGCGTTCGGCCCGTGCCCGCGCGCCGGGTACATGGTCGAGCAACCAGGCGATCTTGGTGGCCGAGAAGTAGCTGTCGATCAGGAGGCCGGTCTTGGCCTGCACCAGGGCGGTGGCGCCAGACTGGCGCAGTTGCGCGCAGGTATCCGCCGTGCGGCGATCCTGCCACACGATGGCGCGGTGGATCGGCTGGCCGGTGGCGCGATCCCAGATCACGGTGGTTTCGCGCTGATTGGTGATGCCGAGTGCTGCGATATCCTGAGGGCGCAAGCCGGCCCGCGCCAAAGCCTCGCGCAGCACGGCTTGCGTATCGCGCCAGATATCCTCGACATCATGCTCGACCCAGCCATCGGCGGGGTAATGCTGCGGGAATTCACGCTGCGCTACGCCGCGCACGGCGCCGGCTGCATCGAACACGATGGCGCGGGTCGAGGTCGTGCCCTGGTCGAGCGCGATGACGTGACGGGCGGACATCAGGCGGCGCAGCCTTGCGGCTTCACCTTGCGCGTGGTGCTGGCGGGGAATTTCGCCAGCTTCTCGGCCGGACGGATCGGGCGGCGCAGCAATTCACCGCCGCAATTCGGGCAGTGGCCCGAAAGCGTGCCGGTGGTGCAATCGGCGCAGAAGGTGCATTCGAAGGAGCAGATGCGGGCATCGGCAGAATCCGGGGCCAGGTCACGGCCACAGCATTCGCAATTCGGGCGCAGTTCAAGCATGGCATCCTCCCCCTGTGATTGGGTGGATGCTAGCAAGCACCGTGGCTCACGGCAATAACGGCGGAGTGGAAGGCTCAGGCGGCGGGTGACTCTGGCGGCTCCAGCGGATCGGGCCCGTATTTGTTCGGGCCAACCTCCCCAGGTATCAGCAGCAATGCAAGTTCTAAAAAAAAGCCAATGGGCAAAAGAAGCAACCCCAAACCCAGCCAGCCAGACCAACCTATATCGTTCAGACGCTGCACAGTCAAAACCACACAGATGAACAGCAGCAGAATGAAAAGCGGCAGCAGTGCAATAGTCTGAAGATTCGTTTTTACGACCAGCGCGATCCCACAGATCAGAATAAACAGCGGGAGTGCAATATACAGCTGCGCAAGCGCGTAAGATTTTCGATTGCGCCGGACGGAAAATGTAAGCAGATCAGAGAAGACCGGTTTGGACATTGCTCCCCACAATGGCCGGTAGCCGCCTCCGGCGTTCTACTGCACCAGGCCGCCGCTTTTCAGGATGAACTGAGCGATTTCCGGCACGCCCTTCAGTTCCTTGAGGTTGGAAAACACGAAGGGCCGGGTGCCGCGCATCTTCCTGGCGTCGCGGTCCATTACCTCAAGCGAGGCGCCGACCAGCGGCGCCAGGTCGGTCTTGTTGATCACCAGCAGGTCGGAGCGCGTGATGCCGGGCCCGCCCTTGCGCGGAATCTTGTCGCCGGCAGAAACGTCGATGACATAGATGGTGATATCGGCCAGTTCCGGGCTGAAGGTGGCAGCGAGATTGTCGCCGCCGCTTTCAACGAAGATCACGTCGAGGCCGGGGAAACGCTGCTGCATGTCGGCGACGGCGGCGAGATTGATCGAGGCATCCTCGCGGATCGCCGTGTGGGGACAGCCGCCGGTTTCGACACCGGCGATGCGCTCCGGATCCAGCGCGCCGGCACGGGTGAGGAATTCGGCATCTTCCTTGGTATAGATGTCGTTGGTGACAACGGCGATATTCCAGTCCGCGCGCAGATGGCGGCAGAGGCGCTCGACCAGGGCGGTCTTGCCGGAGCCGACCGGGCCGCCGATGCCGACGCGGAGAGGATTCTTATTGTCGGTCATGATCTGAACAACCTCGTATACTGCGTTTCGTGACTCATCGACGCCCAGTCTACCATGGGCGCGGCACTGGCCAATCGCTCCAGCGGCTGCACCAGCGCAGCGGCGGCAGCGGTGGCCACCACCGGCTCCAGCGCCGCCAGCGCCTTCTGGCCATCGGTCTGGCCCAGCGGAATGATGCGCACGGCGGCGGAAACCAGATTGGCGGCGAAGCCATGCAGATAGCCATGCAGCAAGGCCGCCACCGGCACGCCTTGCACGGCAGCGGCCAAGCCCAGCGCTATGGGGAGCGCGATGACGCGCTGGCCGCGCCGGGCGGCGAAAGCCTCGAGTGCGGGATGCGGCCAGGCGGCGCGGGTGATGGTGAGGAAGGAGCCGCCCTGCTGGCCGCTTTCCAGCGCGGTTTCCGCCGTGCCGCGCCAGGCGGCGGCGAGATCAGCGAGGTCGTCGAGCTTCTCAGGCTCGGCGGCCAGGGCATGCGCTTCGCGCAGCAGCACGGCATCGATCCAGGCGGCGCCATGGCGCAGCACATGGGCGAGCCAGGGAATCAGTGTGGCGCGGTCGCGCACCAGGTCGGCGTGAATGGCATATTCCAGGCCATGGCTGTAGCTGAAGGCACCGATCGGATAGCTCGGGCTGAGCCAGGCAAGCAGGCGGTAGAGTGCCGCGCCGCTCACATCGACGGTCTCAGTCATGGGCCAAAGCCTTAATCATGAGAATGCCAGCTACCATCGGCATGCTGGTGGTATTTCGAGCCATGGCCGAAGGGATGCTTGGGGTCGTGGTTATGCTGGCCATAGGCGCCGCCTTCCGGCTCGAACGGCGCTTCCACGGCGCGCACGGCGGCGCCGAGGCCCTTCAGCATCTCGACGATGACATGGTCGTCGCGAATCAGAATCCGTTCGGCCTGGATTTCGGCGGGCAGATGGCGGTTGCCGAGATGCCAGGCGAGGCGGGCGATGGAGACATGTGGCCCGGCGGTGATCTCGATCAGCGGCTCGCGCGCCGCGATCACCTCGACATAGCCGCCGCCCACGAGCTTCAGGCCCTCGCCATGATGCAGCACGCGGGCTTCCGGCAGGTCGAGCAGGAAATCCAGGCCATTATCGCCAGTGAGCCGGATGCGGCGGCGGAAACGGTCATGATGCGGCAGGGTGACGCTGTCGCGGCGCTCAGGCGTCGGCCAGGCGCCGGCCGGCGCGATTTCGGTGGTTCGATCCATACTCGTACCCTCACTCCGTCGTCATTGCCGGGCTTGACCCGGCAATCTCGTCACGAGATGCGCGGATCAAGTCCGCGCATGACGCTGTTGTCGCTAAAACAGGAAATAACGCTGCGCCATCGGCAGTTCGGTGGCCGGTTCGCAGGTCAGCAGCTCGCCATCGGCGCGCACCTCGTAGGTCTCGGTATCGACCTCGATATTGGGCTGGTAGTTGTTCAGCACCATATCCTGCTTCTTGACACTGCGGGTATCCTTCACCGCCAGCAGCGGCCGGCTGAGACCGAACTTCTCCGCGATGCCACCATCGAGGCCGGCCTGGGAGACGAACAGCACGCTGGACTGCACCAGGTTGCGGCCGAAGCCGGCAAACATCGGGCGGTAATGCACCGGCTGCGGCGTCGGGATCGAGGCATTGGGATCGCCCATCGGCGCCGCCGCAATCGAGCCGGATTTCAGCACCATATCAGGCTTCACGCCGAAGAAGGCCGGCGACCAGATCACCAGGTCGGCGAGCTTGCCGACTTCGACCGAGCCAACATGGCCAGCTATACCCTGGGCCAGCGCGACATTGATGGTGTATTTCGCGATGTAGCGTTTGGCGCGGAAATTGTCGTTGTCGCCGCTCTCTTCCTTCAGGCGGCCGCGCTGGCGCTTCATCTTGTCGGCGCATTGCCAGGTGCGGATGATCACTTCGCCGACACGGCCCATGGCCTGGCTGTCGGACGACATCATCGAGAAGGCGCCGAGATCATGCAGGATGTCTTCCGCCGCGATGGTCTCGCGCCGGATGCGGCTATCGGCGAAGGCCACGTCCTCCGGGATGCGCGGATCGAGATGGTGGCAGACCATCAGCATGTCGAGATGCTCGTCCACGGTGTTCACCGTGTAGGGCATGGTCGGGTTGGTGGAACTTGGCAGCACATTCGCCATGCCGGCGACGCGGATGATATCCGGGGCATGGCCGCCGCCCGCACCTTCGGTGTGGAAGGCATGAATGGTGCGGCCCTTGAAGGCGGCGATGGTGTCTTCCACGAAACCGGATTCGTTCAGCGTATCGGTGTGGATCGCCACCTGCACATCGAACTTCTCGGCGACATTGAGGCAATTGTCGATGGCGGCGGGCGTGGTGCCCCAATCCTCATGCAGCTTCATGCCGCAGGCGCCGGCCAGGATCTGTTCCTCCAGTGCCTTGGGCAGCGAGGCATTGCCCTTACCGAAAAAGCCGAGATTCATCGGGAAGGCTTCGGCTGCCTGCAGCATGCGCATCAGGTGCCACGGGCCGGGGGTGCAGGTGGTGGCCGAGGTGCCTGCCGCCGGGCCGGTGCCGCCGCCCATCATGGTGGTGACGCCGGAGAACAAAGCCTCCTCGATCTGCTGCGGGCAGATGAAATGGATATGGGCGTCGATGCCGCCAGCAGTAATGATCTTGCCTTCGCCGGCAATCGCCTCGGTGCCGGGGCCGATGATGATATCGACGCCGGGCTGGATATCGGGGTTGCCGGCCTTGCCGATGCCGACGATGCGGCCATTCTTGAGGCCGATATCGGCCTTCACGATGCCCCAATGATCAAGGATCAGGGCATTGGTGATCACGGTGTCGACAGCGCCTTCCGCGCGGGTGCGCTGGCTCTGGCCCATGCCGTCGCGGATCACCTTGCCGCCGCCGAATTTCACTTCCTCGCCATAGAGCGGCACGTTGGCGGAATAGCCATCGGTGCGTTTCTGGCCCGCGGCCACCGGCGGCTGGGCGGTGAAATCCTTCTCGACCTCGATGAACAATTCGGTATCGGCGAGCCGCACCTTGTCGCCCACCGTGGGGCCATACATGCCGGCATAAGCGGCGCGGGAAATGCGGTTCGCCATGGTTACGCGCCCCCCTTCAAACTGCCTTGCACATCGCCCCGGAAACCGAACACCTCGCGCGAACCGGCGAAGGACACAAGCTGCACCTGCCGCGTCTGGCCCGGCTCGAAACGCACCGCCGTGCCGGCGGGAATGTCGAGGCGGCAGCCATAGGCCTTGGTGCGGTCGAATTTCAGCGCCGGGTTGGTCTCGAAGAAATGGTAGTGGCTGCCGACCTGGATCGGGCGGTCGCCGCTATTGGCAACGTCGATGGTGACGGTGGGGCGACCGGCATTCAGCTCGATCTCGCCAGCCTTCGGGATCACTTCGCCTGGGATCATGCTGCTACTCCCTCCTCGCCGTCTCTCTCAACTCAATCGTCATGCCCGGGCTCGACCCGGGCATCTCTTCCCGGGTGGCCTGAGACCCCCGGGTCAAGCCCGGGGGTGACGCAATTTTATATGCATCAGCGGATCGGCCCTCGCTTAGCGGATCGGCTGGTGCACGGTGACCAGCTTGGTGCCATCCGGGAAGGTGGCCTCGACCTGGATCTCGTGGATCATTTCCGGGATGCCCGGCATCACCTGTTCGCGGCTCAGCACCTTGGCGCCGTCGCGCATCAGTTCGGCGACCGAGCGGCCATCACGGGCGCCTTCGACCACGTAATCGGTGATCAGCGCCACGGCTTCCGGGTGGTTGAGCTTGACGCCGCGTTCGAGCCGGCGCCTTGCCACTATGGCGGCCATCGCCACCAGCAGCTTGTCCTTTTCGCGGGGCGTGAGATTCATGCCGCCCGGCCTCCCCTGCCGCTAAAGCCAATACCTAAACGGTAAGATAGCCGCGAACGTCGTCGCCATCCATAGCCTCAGGGCCGCCCGAGACCATCACTTCGCCGCGCTGCAGCAGCAGGAAGCGGTCGGCCAGCGCCCGGGCGAAGTCGAAATACTGCTCCACCAGCACGATGGCCATGGTGCCGCGCGAGGCCAGTTCCTGGATCACCCGGCCGATATCCTTGATGATCGAGGGCTGGATGCCTTCGGTGGGTTCGTCCAGCAGCAGCAGCCGCGGTCGCGTGACCAAGGCCCGCCCGATCGCGAGCTGCTGCTGCTGGCCCCCCGAAAGATCGCCCCCCCGGCGATTTCGCATGTCATGCAGGATGGGAAACAGCGCATAGATCTCGTCGTCGATCTTGCGCTGGCCGCGCGGCAGCGGCGCCATCCCGGTTTCCAGATTCTCCTGCACCGTCAGGCGCGGGAAGATTTCGCGGCCCTGCGGCACCATGGCGATGCCGCGCCGCGCCCGCTCATGCGGCTTCAGCTTGGTGATATCCTCGCCTTCCCAGACGATGCTACCCGAGCGCACCGGCTGGCGCCCGACCAGGGCGCGCATCAGCGAGGTCTTGCCGACGCCGTTGCGGCCCAGCACACAGGTGATCTTGCCCGGCTCAGCGGTGATTGAAACATCGCGCAGCGCGTGCGATGCGCCGTAATAGAGGTTCAGTCCTTCGGCCTGCAGCATCGTTCCTCAGCGCCCCAAGTAAACTTCGATGACCCGCTGGTCATTCTGCACCGTGTCCAGGCTGCCCTCGGCCAGCACGCTGCCTTCATGCAGCACGGTGACGCGGGCGCCGAGATCGCGCACGAATTCCATGTCATGCTCGACCACGATCAGGGTGCGCTGCCCCACCAGTTGCAGGATCAGCTCGGCGGTCTGCTTGGTTTCGGAATCGGTCATGCCGGCCACCGGCTCGTCCAGCAGGATGAGCTGGGTGTCCTGCACCAGCAGCATGCCGATTTCCAGCCACTGCTTCTGACCATGGCTCAAGTCGCCGCCGAGATCGGTGACACGGCCCATCAGGCCGACGGTGTTGAGCGCCCAGGCGATGCGGTCGACAGCTTCGGAATTCAGCCGCGATAACATGCTGCGCAGCGCACCGCGTGGTGCCTTCAGCGCCAGTTCGAAATTCTCGAACACGGTGAGATGCTCGAACACGGTCGGCTTCTGGAACTTGCGGCCGATGCCGAGATTGGCAATCGCTGTCTCATCCAGCTTGGTCAGATCGACGCGACCGGCAAACAGCACCTCGCCGGCATCGGGCTTGGTCTTGCCGGTGATGATATCCATCATCGTGGTCTTGCCGGCGCCATTCGGGCCGATCACCGTGCGCAATTCGCCCGGCGCCACGATCAGCGAGAGATTGTTGATCGCCTTGAAGCCATCGAAGGCGACCGAGACACCATCGAGATAGAGCTGGCTGTCGGAAACGCGCGGACGTTCGGTGACGCCTTCGCCTAGGCCGGCCTTGAGTTCCACATCAGCCTTCGGCAGCGGCGGCGTGTTATGCAGCGGCGCGGACATGGTCATCATTCCCCGCCTGCCTTTCCACTGGCTGCCTTACTGCCACCAGCAGCCTGATAGGCGGCACGCTGCGCCCGCCAGGCCTTGACCTGGCCGGCCAGGCCGACCACGCCCTTGGGGAACAGCAGGGTCGAGACGATGAAAAGCGCGCCGAGCACAAACAGCCAGAGATCAGGCGCCGCACCCGTGAGCCAGGTTTTCACCAGGTTGATCAGCACGCCGCCGAGCGCCGCGCCATAAAGCGTGCCACGACCGCCCACCGCCACCCAGATGGCGATTTCGATGGAATTGGCCGGCGAGAATTCGCCCGGATTGATGATGCCGACCTGCGGCACATAGAGCGCGCCGGCAATGCCGGCCAGCACCGCCGAGAGCACGAAGGCGACCAGCTTGGCATTGGTGACGGAATAGCCGAAGAAGCGCACCCGGCTTTCCGCATCGCGCACCGCCAGCAGCACGCGGCCAAGCTTGGAGCCGGTGACGAAGCGGCAGACCAGGAAGCAGATGCCAAGCGCAATGACGGAAGCGACATAAAGCCCGATGCGGGTGCTCGGCGCCTGGATCGGGAAGCCGAGGATATCCTTGAAATCGGTGAGGCCATTATTGCCGCCGAAGCCCATATCGTTGCGGAAGAAGGCGAGCAGCAGGGCAAAGGTCATCGCCTGGGTGACGATGGAGATATAGACGCCGGTGACGCGGCTGCGGAAGGCGAACCAGCCCAGCACCAGGGCCAGGATACCCGGCACCAGGATCACCATGATCATGGCGAAGGGGAAGCTGTCGAAGCCATACCAGTACCACGGCAGTTCCTTCCAGTTCAGGAACACCATGAAATCCGGCAGTTCGGCATTGCCATAAACGCCGCGCGTGCCGATCTGGCGCATCAGGTACATGCCCATGCAATAGCCGCCGAGCGCGAAGAAGGCACCATGGCCCAGGCTGAGGATGCCGGCATAGCCCCAGACCAGATCGAGGCTCAGGGCCAGGATGGCATAGCAGGCATATTTGCCGAGCAGCGGCACCAGGTAATCGGGCAGATGCAGCGCCGAATTGCCCGAGGGCAGCATGTTGAGCAGCGGCACCACGACGATGAGGATGAAGCCGAGGCCCAGGAACATCGCCCAGCCCTTGGTATCGAGCAGCGGGCGCGGCTTGGCGAGTTGCAGCAATTCGTCTTTAGGCATCTGCCGAGCGCCCCTTGGCCGCGAACAGGCCACGCGGCCGCTTCTGGATAAACAGGATGATCGCCACCAGCACCACCACCTTGCCCAGCACCGCGCCGGCCACCGGCTCGAGCAGCTTGTTGACAATGCCGAGCGTCATGGCGCCGACCAGCGTGCCCATCAGGTTGCCAACGCCGCCGAACACCACGACGAGGAAGCTGTCGACAATGTAGATGGTGCCGAGATTGGGCGAGACGTTGCCAATCTGGCTCAAGGCCACGCCGGCCATGCCGGCGATGCCGGAACCGAGCGCGAAGGTAAGCGCATCGACCTGCGCGGTGGGAATGCCCATCACGCTGGCCATGCCGCGGTTCTGCGTCACCGCGCGCATATGCAGGCCGAAGCTGGTGCGGCGCAGGATCAGGGCGATCAGGCCCAGCACCAGGAAGCAGAAGATGATGATGATGACGCGGTTCCAGGTGACGTCGAAGCCGCCGATCACTTCATAGGAACCGGTCATCCAGCTCGGGTTCGACACTTCCTTGTTCGGCGCACCGAAGATCGAGCGGACAAGCTGCTGCAGGATCAGGCTGATGCCCCAGGTGGCGAGCATGGTTTCCAGCGGCCGGCCATAGAGGAAGCGGATCACGCCGCGCTCGATGGCGATGCCAAACAGGGCTGCCACCAGGAAGGCGACCGGCAAGGCCGCGACCAGATAGCCGCCGAACCAGGAAGGCGGCAGATAGGCGCGGAAGATTTCCTGCACCACGAACGTGGCATAGGCGCCGATCATGATCATTTCGCCATGGGCCATGTTGATCACGCCCATGACACCGAAGGTGATGGCGAGGCCGACGGCGGCGAGCAGCAGCACCGAGCCGAGGCTTATCCCTTGGAAGATATTGGCAAACCAGCCGATCACCGTGAGCTTGCGCTGCACCGAGGTGAAGGCACTCTGCAAGGCCGCCTTCACATCGGCATCGGTTTCGGCAGCAAGGCGCCCCTGCAGCAGCGACCGCACGCGCAGATCGGTGGCGCCTGAAAGCGTCGCCACGGCGGCGAGCTTGCGCTGCTTGTCGGCAGCCGGATCGGCCACATCGGCGGCAGCCAGCGACAGCGCCATGATCTCCTTGGTCTTGGCGTTGGTTTCCTTCGGCATCACCTCGCGCAGCAGGGCGACGGCATCGGGCGTGGCATTCTCAAGCAGGGCGGCAGCAGCCAGGCGGCGCTGCGCCGGATCTGGGTTGAGCAGGCCGAGGCGGCCCACCGCCTCGCGCAGCGCACCGCGCAGATTGTTGTTCACCACCACCGGATCGAGTTCGGCGTTGCTGGCGGTGCCGGCGGGTTCCAGCGTGGTGGCCAGCGTCAGGCTCTGCTGGTTGCCGGCGCGCTCCGCGATCACCACGGCGCCATCGCTCTTGCGCGTGAACAGGCGGCCCTCGGTCATGGCGCGCAGCACCGGCACGGCACGGGCATCGCCAAGCTGGGTCAGCACTTCGATGGCCTTGCCCTTGGCGGCGAAATCCTCGGCATTGAGCGCGATCACCGCGCTGGCGAAATCCTTCGGCGTTTCCACCGCCGCAGCACCGAGCCCGGCGGCGGCGAGATCGGCCTTGGCATCATCGGGCAACTGGATCAGTTCGACATCGGCGGGCGCCGCCATGTCTTCCATGTCGCCGGTGGCGGCATTGGTGATGACAAGCATATTGCCATCAGGCTCGCCGATGACCACGGCGCCATCGGCAGTACGGCGATAGAGTTTGCCGGCGGCAAGGGCGGCGAGCGCGGCCTTGGCCTGCGGGCTATCCGACGCCACCAGTTGTTCGAGCGCCGGCTTGGGATCGGATTCGGTAAGACCGGCAAGCAGATCGGGCAGAGCCTGGGCCTCGGCGTGAGACGGGACCAGCCCGGCAAAAAACGGCAACACCAGGGCCAGGATCAGAAGGCAGCGACGCAGAGCCACGATTGCACTCACCTTGCTGGGTTTTGTTTTTGTTGACGAGACGGGTACGCGACTGACTGGGAGTTGGACTGACTGGAATCGGGACTGGTGCTGGCGGATACGGGCCGGCGGCTTGCACCGCCGGCCCGCGCCGTCACAGGAGGCTTAGAACTTCGGCTTCTCGCAGTTGCCGCAGACCCACGGATAGGTCCAGTCGGCAGTCAGCTTGGCGCTTTCCGGGATGAACTTCGACCAGGCATCGGCCTTCACCGGACCACGGGTCTTCCACACGATGTTGAACTGGCCATCGGGGCGGATTTCGCCGATATAGACCGGCTTCGACAGGTGGTGGTTGGTGTTCATGGTCGAGACGAAACCGCCCGGCGCCTGCACCTTCTGGCCATACATCGCCTGGCGCACCGCGTTCACATCGGTGGTGCCAGCCTGCAGCACGGCCTGCGACCACATCTTGAAGCCGATATAGGTGGCTTCCATCGGGTCGTTGGTGACGCGCTTGTCGGACTTGATGTAGGTCTTCCACTGCTTGATGAACGCGTCGTTGACCGGCGCCTTCACGGACTGGAAGTAGTTCCAGGCGGCGAGATGGCCGACCAGGTTCTTGGTGTCGATACCGGCGAGTTCTTCCTCACCGACCGAGAAGGCCACGACCGGGATGTCGGAAGCCTTGATGCCGGCGTTGGCCAGTTCCTTGTAGAACGGCACGTTGGCGTCGCCGTTGATGGTCGAAACCACGGCAGTCTTCTTGCCGGCCGAGGCGAACTTCTTGATGTCCGCCACGATCGTCTGCCAGTCGGAATGACCGAACGGCGTGTAGTTGATCATGATGTCGTCGGCGGCCACACCCTTCGACTTCAGGAAGGCCTCGAGGATCTTGTTGGTGGTGCGCGGATAGACGTAGTCAGTGCCGGCCAGCACCCAGCGCTTCACTTCGCCGCCTTCCTTGCCCATCAGGTATTCGACCGCCGGGATCGCCTGCTGGTTCGGCGCCGCGCCGGTGTAGAACACGTTGCGGGACGATTCTTCGCCCTCATACTGCACCGGATAGAACAGCAGGCCGTTCAGTTCCTCGAACACCGGCAGCACGGACTTGCGCGACACCGAGGTCCAGCAGCCGAACACCACCGAGACCTTTTCCTTGGCCAGCAGTTCGCGCGCCTTTTCGGCAAAGAGCGGCCAGTTGGAGGCGGGATCCACCACCACGGCTTCCAGCTTCTTGCCGAGCAGACCGCCCTTCTTGTTCACGTCGTCGACCATCATCAGGACGGTGTCCTTCAGGGTGGTCTCCGAGATCGCCATGGTGCCGCTCAGCGAGTGCAGCACGCCCACCTTGATCGTATCCTGGGCTTGCGCCGAGGCGGCGAAGCCCATGCTGGCCACCAGGCCCAGCGCTGCTGCCGTGTTAAGGATGCGTCCCATAAATCCCTCTCCGTGTTGGTTTGCCGGCCCCCCCGGGACCGACCGCGGGGACTCAAAGGCAAGAGCCGTGCCAAAGCCTGAGCGGCGCGGCGGCAGGCCCCGCAATCGTGCCTAGAGTCTTGATTCCGCAATGCAACACGGATTCCCGCGAGAGGTGGAAACAACCGGCTCCCAGTCAACGAGGCCGGGCTTTCTGCGCAAGGGAAGGACAGGTGTTTATTTAATCAGCATAAAACCTAGTCATGCATAATTTTTAAACACACAAATACGGCTGTATGGAATTCGAGCAAAAACTGACTGAAGTTGAATCAATCCTGGTCAGTAATCGGTAGGTAGCGTCAGCGCAGCCACAACCGGGGCATAGCATCAGCCCAGCCCGCCTCGGCACGGCAATGCCGCCACAGGGCAGCGAAGGCGCGGCGCAAAGCCAGCGGGTCCGCCGCCAGCAGCCGGGCCAGGATGAAGCCATCCAGCCGCGTGGCGCCGCCGCGCACATCGGGATGCGCCTCCAGCAGCGCGCGCAAGGCGGCAAGTATCGGGGCCGCGCCACTATCGCTGGCAAAGCCCGGCCGCACGAAAAGCAGGCTGGCCTGGGCCAGAGCGCCATGGAAGCCGGCCGGCGCCGCCAGCAAGGCCGGAATGTCGCCATCCATCCCCCCTCCCAGGCCCCCCTGCAAGCCTTGGCGCTCGGTCCAGACCAGGCGGCCGGCGCGGCGCAATTCCCAGCGGTCGAACAATTCGCCGCGGGTGAAGCGTTCGCCATGGGCCAGGCGGCCATAGACCAGCATGTCGCCGATCAGCGCTTCGGCGCCTGGATCGAGGTCGATGCGGGTGTGGCGCTCCAGCCGGGCGCCATCGAACAGGATGGTCTCCTGCGGCAGCCATTCCAGCCAGGCACCATTGCCGGCGCGCAGATCCTGGGTCAGCAGGGTCGGATGGTCGGAAGCGGTCGAGCGGTAGAGTTTCTCTGCCGCCTGGGCCATGGCGGTGACCCGCGCACCCGGCTCCAGGGCCAGTTCGAGCGCCAGGCGGTCGCCGCCGGTGAGGCCACCCGACGTGGTGACCATGACCAGGGAGCCGGGCTCGCCGGGCTCCGGATCGGGCAGCAGGGCGCGGCCGGGATCGGACTGGTACAGATCGAGCAGCCGGGCGCCGCCGCGCCCGGGCAGGGCCGGGCCGAAACGCGCGGTGACACCGCCATTGCCCCGCTCGAGGGCCGGACGTTCCAGCGCCGGACGGTCCGGTTTAAGGCCCTGTTCAGACATCATGGGGCAGGATTACAGGGCCAAACTCCGCCCCGCAACCATCGCCGACCGGATCTCCCGGGCGGCCATGCCTCGCCGGAAATGCTAGGAAGAGGCGCAATTGCCGGCTATACCTCGCCCCTGATGATCCAGACTACCGCCACCCTGCCCTTTCCTGCTCAGGCCCAGACCCCGGGCCTGCTGGCCAGCCTGCGCTTTGCGCTGTTCATGGCCGGGCTGGATATTGCCGCGAGCTTCCGCCGCACCGGGCTTGGCACGCTGTGGGTGACGCTCGGCCTGGCACTGGTGGTTGGAGCATTGGGGCTGTTCTTCGGCACGGTGCTGCAGCAGCTGGTCCCGCCCTATGCGGTCTATGTTCCCTTCGTTGCCAGCGGCATGATTGCCTGGAGCCTGATCGCCGGCATGCTGCACGCCACCGCGAACCAGACCTGGCAGTTCATGGCACAACTGCGCCATACCGCGCTGCCGCTGCCAGCCACGGTGCTGCGCCTGATGCTGCGGCAATTGCTGATCCTGGCGCAGAATATCGCCGTGGCGCTGACCGCCCAATGGCTGCTGCTCGACACCGTGACGGTGCATCCGATTGCACTGCTTGGCGGTATTGCTTTGCTTGCCGCCAATCTTGGCTGGATGGCGCTGGCCATCGGCCTGCTCTGCGCCCGCTTCCGCGATTTGCCGCAACTGATCGCCTGGATGCTGCATCTGGCATTCTTTCTGACGCCAATTCTGTGGCCCACCTTTTTCCTCGGCCGCTACACTTGGCTGGCCGATATCAACCCGTTCTATCAACTGCTGGTGCTGGTGCGCGAACCAATCTTGGGCAATGCGGTCGGGCTGGAAAACTGGGCTGGCTCCATACTGCTGCTGCTGTTCGGCAGCCTGTTCACCTGGTTGCTCTACAAGCGCCTGTCCTGGCGCCTGCCCTATTGGACCTGATGCCATGAGCGCGGCCCTGAGCTTCGATCATGTGCGGGTGGAATTCCCGGTCTTCTTCGCCCCCGAGCGCTCGCTGAAGCGCAACCTGCTGGGCAGCCGCGACGGCTACCGCATCACCGCACTGGACGATCTGAGCCTCAGCCTGAAGCGTGGCTCGCGCACCGCGCTGCTCGGCGGCAACGCCTCGGGCAAGACCACCCTGCTGCGCACCGCCGCCGGCCTGCTGCAGCCCAATGCCGGCAGTGTGACGCGGCAGGGCCGTGCCTTCGCAGTGCTGAATGTCGGCCTGGGCGTCGATCCCGATCTCTCGGCCTACAACACCGCCATCGGCCACGGCCTGCTGGCCGGCCATGACCTCAAGGAAAGCCGCCGCCGCGCCGAAACTGCAATGGAATTCGGCGAACTCGACGACAAGGCCGCCGACACGCCGCTGAAACTGCTCGGCCCCGGCCAGCGGCTGCGCCTCGGCGCCGGCATCGCCGCCGCGCTGGAAGCGGAAATCCTGCTGTTCGACGAAGTGCTGGAACATGCGGGCCCGGAATTCCTCGACCGCCTGGCGAAGCATTTCCGTTCCGGCCCGCCCGCTCAAGGAGCGGTGCTGCTGGTGGAGCGTGCCGCCACTTTGCTGGCGCGGTTCTGCGATCAGGCCCTGGTGCTGGAACAAGGCAAGCTGGTGGATGCCGGCGAATTGAGCAGCGTGGTGCAGCGCCATGCCGGGCGCTATGTGATCTGACCGCTGCCATTCAGGAATGTTTCAGGGCTTTTCGTGACCGCGCCCTCCGCCCTTCCGCCTTTCCAATCCGGCCAGCGTGTCGTCGTCACCGGCGGCGCCGGCTTCATCGGCTCGCATCTGGTCGAGGCGCTGCTGGCGCGCGGCGTGGCGGTAACGGTGCTGGATGATTTCTCCGCTGGGTGCCGCGCCAATCTGCCGGCGCATCCGCAGCTTGAGATCCGCGAGGCCCATGTCGGCCGTGACGATATCGGCGAGGCAATAGCCGGCGCGGATCTGGTCTATCACCTTGCCAGCCCGATCGGCGTGCGCCGCGCCCATGCCGAGCGGCTGACCATGGTGCGCGAGATCATCGCCACTTCCCAGGCCGTGACCGAGGCCTGCGAAGCGGCGCGCGTGCCGCTGCTGGCGATGTCGAGCTCCGAGGTTTATGGCGCCGGCCAGGCCGAAGCCATCGACGAGGAACAGCCCTGCGGCTTCGGCATTGCGCCGCGCTGGGGCTATGCGGCAGGCAAGATGGTGCTGGAGCAGCTTTGTGCCGGGCTTGCCGGGGAAGCCGGCCTCGCCACCTGGATCATCCGTCCGTTCAACATCGCCGGCCCACGCCAGCGACCCGAAACCGGGTTATGCATCGCTGCTTTCGCCGCCGCGCTGAAACAAGGCGATGTGCCGGAAGTGCATGGTGATGGCAGCCAGCGCCGCGCCTTCCTGCATGTGCTGGATGCAGTGGAAGCCCTGCTGCTGATCCCGCAAAGCGCCGCGCTGATCGGTCGGCCGGTCAATCTCGGCCATGATACCGGCGTCAGCATCCGCCATGTCGCCGAGCGCGCATTGCATGCCGCCGGCAGTGACAAGCCGCCGCGTTTCGTGCCGGTGGCGCAGGTATTCGGCAGCGGCTTTGCCGAGGCCACCATCCGCGTGCCTACCATCGCCCGGCTGCATGAAGCGACCGGCTGGCGCCCGCGCAGCGACCTCGATGCGATTTTGCAGGATGTACTGCTCTAAAGCAGGTCGGGCTGCTCGGCGAGCATCAGTTCTTCGACATCACGCACCGAAAGCACCGCCTGGCCCAGCGGCACTGGCCATTTGATGCCGAGCGCCGGATCGCGCCAGTTGACGCCGCGCTCTGACGCCGGATCGTAGAACTGATCGACGCGGAACAGCATTTCGGTCTGCGGATCGAGTGTGAGAAACCCATCGGCGAAACCGGCGGGAATGAAAAGCTGCTCGCCGCCCATGGCGGAAATCTCCTGCCCGACATGCTGGCCGAAGCTGGGACTGCCGCGGCGGATATCCACCGCCACCACATAGGCGCGACCGCGCAGCGCCCGCACCAGCTTGGCCTGCGCCGCCGGCGGTGCCTGGTAATGCAGGCCGCGCAGCGTGAAGCGCTTCTCGGAATAGATCTGGTTATCCTGCACGAACACGGTGTCGACGCCGGCAGCGGCGAAGCGGCTGGTCTGAAACACCTCGCCGAAATAGCCGCGCTCATCCATGAAGAAGGTGGGGCGGATCAGCTTGACGCCCGGCAGGGCTAACGAGACGACATCCAGCAGCGCGGTCATATTCTATGCCCGATTCTTATGGTTATGGGTGCTTATGGTTAACGCCGGCATTCTGCGGCGCGCACCCGCTGCGGTCAATCCTCAGGCCTGGCGTATACCCGCGACAATTAAACGACCGTAGCGTGCCGCTCGATGCAGGTGCGCAGCACCTCGTCGGCCGGCTTCTTCCACCAATTGTTGGCCGACATGATCTCGACCTCGCAGAAGCCGGCATAGCCCTGGGCTTCGACCTGGGCACGGATGCCGGGAATGTCGATCACGCCATCGCCCATCATGCCGCGATCCAGCAGCAGGTCGGTGGTCGGCACCAGCCAGTCGCAGATATGGAAGGCCAGGATGCGTTTGCCGGCGCGCTTGATCTGCTGGCTTAGCTGCGGGTCCCACCAGACATGGTAGACATCGACGGCAACGCCCACGCCTTCGCCTAACTCGTCACAAAGATCGAGCGCATGGCCAAGCGTGTTCACACAGGCGCGGTCGGCGGCAAACATCGGATGCAGCGGCTCGATGGCCAGCGGCACCTTGGCCGCAAGCGCATAGTCGCGCACGGCGGCGATGCCATCGCGTACCTGCATCTGCGCACCAGCCAAGTCCCTGGAACCAGATGGCATGCCGCCCACCACCAGCACCAGGCATTGCGCGCCAAGCGCTGCCGCCTCGTCGATGGCGCGCTTGTTCTCGGCGATATTGGCCTGGCGCCCGGCGGCGTCAGCCGCCGGAAACATGCCGCCACGGCACAGGCCGGTCACCGTCAGGCCGGTATCGCGGATATGCTTCGCGGCATTGGCAACGCCGTATTCCGCCAGCTTGTCGCGCCAGGGCGAAATGCCGGTGATGCCATGGCGCGCGCAGCCCTCGATGCAGTCCTTCAGCGACCACTGCTCGCGCACGGTGATGGTATTGAGCGACAGAGGTCCGGGCTTCTTCATGCCGCGATGCCCTGCACGGTCAGCACTGCCTTCATGCGGGCAGCGGCACGCTCCGGATCGCTGAGCAGGCCGGCGGCATCGGCGAGGCGGAACAGTTCCGCCAGATGCAAGGCCGAGCGCGTGCTCTGCTGGCCGCCGACCATGACGAAGTGATCCTGGTGGCCGTTGAGATAGGCCATGAACACCACGCCGGTCTTGTAGAAGCGGGTCGGCGCCTTGAAGATATGGCGCGACAGCGGCACGGTGGGCGCGAGAATCGCGTGGAAGGTCTTCTCGTCGCCGCGCGTCAACGCACCCAAAGCCGCCGAAGCTGCCGGCGCGATGGCATCGAAGATGCCGAGCAGCGCATCGGAATAGCCCTGTGCGTCGCCGGCGATCAGTTCGGCGTAATTGAAGTCGTCGCCGGTATACATGCGCACGCCCCCGGAGCCGTTCTGCGGCAGCTTGCGCCGCATGACGATTTCCTTGTCCTTGTCGAGCAGCGAAATCTTGATGCCATCGACCTTGGCGGCATTGGCCTTGATCACCTCCAGGCAGGTATCCATCGCCCGCATGTGATCGGCATTGCCCCAATATCCGGCCAGAGCCGGATCGAACATCTCACCCAACCAGTGCATCACCACCGGCTGCTTCACCTGGGAGAGAATGCGGCCATAGACCTTGATGTAGTCATCCGGCGACTTGGCAACGGCGGCGAGTGCACGCGAGGCCATCAGGATGATGCGGCCGCCGAGCTTCTCGATGGCTTCGATCTGCTCTTCATAGGCGGCGATCACCTTGTCGATGGTAACGCCCGCGCCCGGCGCCAGGTGATCGGTGCCGGCACCCGAGGCAACCACGGCGCCCGGCACATCCTTGGCAGCATCGAGCGAGCGGCGCACCAGTTCCAGCGCATCTTTCCAGTCCAGGCCCATGCCGCGCTGCGCCGTGTCCATGGCTTCCGCCACGCCGAAACCGAGCGACCAGAGATGCCGGCGGAAGGCGATGGTGCGGTCCCAGTCCACCGCCGGCGTCAGCCAGGGATCATGGTCGGCCAGCGGGTCCGCCACCACATGGGCGGCGGCAAAGGCGATGCGGCTGAAGGGGGGCCCTTCAATCAAATTCTGGGATACCGGAAACGCCTTCGGCTGCTGCAGCGTGTAGGGCACCAGTTTGCCGGCGGCGACGGGCAGATTAAGTGTTGGCATCTCAGACCTTCAATTCGGGCAGATCGACCCAGCGGCGTTCCTTCCAGCTCTTGAGGCCGGCTTCGGCAAGCTGCACACCCTTGGCGCCTTCCAGCAAAGTCCACTTGAACGGCGCATCCTCCATCAGATGGCGGATGAACATTTCCCACTGGGCGCGGAAGCCGTTGATGTGCACCACATTGTCCGGCACTTCCTGCCAGCCGCCGAAGAAATCGATGGTCTGCGGCACATCGGGATTCCATACCGGCTTCGGCGTGTTGACGCGCGACTGGGTGCGGCACTTGGTGAGGCCGGCCACCGCCGAGCCGAGCGTGCCATCGACATGGAAGGTGACGAGATCATCGCGGCGCACGCGCGTCACCCAGGAGGAATTGATCTGCGCGATCACGCCGCCTTTAAGCTGGAAGGTGGCATAGGCGGCATCATCGGCATCGGCCTTGTAGGCTTTGCCATTCTCGTCCCAGCGCTTCTTGATATGGGTGGCGCCAAGGCAGGAGACACTCTCGACTTCGCCGAACAGGTTATCCAGCACATAGCGCCAGTGGCAGAGCATATCCAGGATGATGCCGCCGCCATCCTTGTAGCGGTAATTCCAGGACGGGCGCTGCGCCGGCTGCCAGTCGCCCTCGAACACCCAGTAGCCGAACTCGCCGCGCACCGAGAGGATATCGCCGAAGAAGCCGCTGTCGATCAGCATCTTGATCTTCTGCAGGCCGGGCAGGAACAGCTTGTCCTGCACCACGCCATGCTTCACGCCGGCCTTCTTCGCCGCCTTCACCAGATCGAGCGCCACCGCCAGGGTCTCGGCGGTCGGCTTCTCGCAATAGACATCCTTGCCCGCCGCCATCGCCTTCTTGAGCAGGCCGGCACGGGCCTGGGTGGTGGCGGCATCGAAGAACAGCGTGTCTTCCTTGTTCTTCAGCGCGGCATCGAGATCATCGGTGAAACGCTCGATGCCATAGGTCTTGGCCAGGCGGCCGACCTTGTCCTTGTTGCGGCCGACCAGGATCGGATCGGGCATCACGCGACGGCCATCCTTCAGCACCACGCCCCCATCCTGGCGGATGGCGACAATCGACCGGATCAGGTGCTGGTTCATGCCCATGCGGCCGGTGACGCCGTTCATGATGATGCCGAGGCGGACTTCCTTGCTCATGCTGTGCTCCCTTCAAGAACTGCTGTAGCGGTGAAATTCATGGCCGCCAGGCTGGCCCAGTCGGGCGCCGCATTGCTGGCGAAACTCGGTGCATCCAGCAGGCTGCCGAGCGCAATATCGCCCCCTGCTATACGCAGGCGCGGCCGGCCGGAGGATATGTCATAGAGGTCAGGATGGGCGGCGGCGAAAGCAGCCTGCTCCGATTGCGGCGCGGCGCCGAAGCCATCGACATAGTGATGCCCGTTGCGCTCGACATGATAGAGGCCGAGAGCGGCGACCAGCGCCAGATCCTGTTGCACGCTGAGGCCCGCCTGGCAGGTGAGATCCTCGCCGGTGACGAAGCAGTCCTCCCGCCCCATCTGCCGATTCCAGTGCTTGGTACGAGCGGCATTGAGGATGGCGCGATAGACGCCCTTGCAGGTTTTCGACGAGATGCCGCCATAACCCAGGCGCCGCGCGCGTGGGAAGACATCATAATCGGCATCCGATTCATCGACGATCAGCGGGATTTCGCCGGCCAGGGAGGCCACCGGTTTGTCGAGCGCGGCGGCGCGCTTGATCGGCTGCTCGATATACTGGATCGAGGCGCAGAGCCGGCGCAGATCGGGCTCTGCCCGCATCGCCCGCCAAAGCGCCGCGATGCCATCGGCATCATCATACTGCTCATTGCCATCCAGGCTGGCCCGATAGGGCTCGGGCGCTTTATCCAGCACGGCGGCGATGGCCTTGAGGCGGGCTAGATCGGCGGCGATATCGCCGCCCACCTTGAGCTTGAACCAGCGCAGGCCATAGCGGCGGATGGCGCCTTCCAGCGTCTCCGGCAGGCCATCATTCAGGCGCTCGGCCGCCGCCAGCCCGGCCTCGGTGAGCGGGTCGAGCATGCCGACAGTGTGGCGCGCGGCGATGCGCCGGGCCGGCGTCAGTTCGCCGAGATAGGCAGCCAGGTCGAAGCCGGCAAGATCGGGGGTGAGCGCCGTTGCCTCGATGCCGAACAGGTTGCGGCGCAAGCCTTGAGCGAAAGGCTGATTGCTGAGGCGGCAGAGCGCATCAATCACCGCGCGGTCGAGCAAGGCCGGACCATAGCTTGCCACCAGCGGATTGAGGCCGCGCCCTGCCCCCTGATCGACCAGCGCGCGGTGATGCGCGGCGGAATGGCCGAAAGCACTGCGCAGCGCCTTGTCGCTGTAGGCATCGACGGCGTGCCGCAGCGACAGGCGGAGCTGGGCGAAATTCTGCTCGTTGCTCAGGTCCGGGTTCTTGTCGAACCATTTCGGCACCATCAGTTCGGCGGCCATGCCGATACTTGAGCGGCCATCGGCGGTTTCGATGCGCAGCTTCACGAAGGCCTGAGGCGCAGCGCGCAAGGTGACGACGCCAAAACGGAACGGCAGGCGCAGTTCGACGGGCCGCTCATAAAGCTCGATATCGCGCAGGCGGAAGCTGGGCGCGCTCATTGCGGCATCATCCGGCGCAGGTAGTCGATGGCGAACTTGGCCGCACCCGGCCCATCCGGCTGATAGATGAACGGCTCGACAGCGATATCGCCCTGATAGCCACCGGCTTTCAGGGCCTTCAGTATCGGCGCGAAATCCATCTCGCCCTGACCCGGCGCCTTGCGGTTCGGATCATTCACCTGCACATGGGCGATAAGGCCCGAGGGCAGCCATTTCTGCAGCAGGGTCGGCACGCTGACCGATTCGGTGAGGCCGGCCGCGCTGCAATCGACCATGGTGCGGAAATTCGGATTGCCGATCTCGCGCACGATCTCGGCGGCTTCCGCCACGGTGTTGACGAAATTGGTTTCGTGCCGCGAGAGCGGCTCCAGGCAATAGACCACGCCATTGCGCTTGGCGGCATCGGCGGCGGCGGCAAAAGCCTCCATCGCCCAGGCGCGCGCGGTGGCCGGCTTGTCTTCCGGCAGCTTGCGCTGCGCTGGCGAGCCATGCACCAGATAGCGGCCGCCAAGCTCGGCGCAGAGGCCGGTAAGCTGCTGCATCGCCGATTGCGTGCGCCGCCGCACCGTTTCGCTCGGATCGGTTAGCGAAAGGCCCTTGGGCGCGACCAACAGCCAATGCAGCCCGGTGACGACCAGGCCGGCGGCTTCCACCGTGCGGCGCACGGTGCGGCGCTCGGCACCGCTAAGTGCCAGCGGATCCTCGCCCAATGTGAACGGGGCGATTTCCAGCCCGGCATAGCCGAGTTCGGCGGCCATGCGGCATTGCTCCGCCAGGGGCAGAGGCGCCAGCACTTCGTTGCACAGGCTCAGTCGCATCATTCGTTCCAAGTAACTATCTGGTTACTTATAGCCGCGAGCCGCCTTCGCCGTCAATCGGCAAAGGCTCAGGCGCTGCGGCCGAAGGGTTTGAGCAGCAAGCCGAGTCCCTGGCCCATGGCGCGGCGCGCTGGCGGGATGTTCATCAGCACGGTGAGCAGCACCAGCAGGAACATCACCAGCGAAATCGGCCGGGAGAAAAACGGCGTCAGGTCGCCATCCGAGAGGTTGAGGCCACGGCGCAGGCTCTTGTCGAGCAGGTCGCCGAGCACAATGCCAAGCACCAGCGGCGCCATCGGATAATTCAGGCCGCGCAGGATCAGGCCGAGGATGCCGAAGCACAGCATCACCAGGATATCGAACGGGCGCGAGGCGATGGCATAGGAGCCGACGGCGCAGAGCACGAAGATCACCGGCATGATCAGCGGACGCGGCACCAGCAGCACCTTGACCAGCAGCTTGGTCAGCACCAGGCCATAGATCAGGATGCCGATGGAGGCGAACAGCATCATCGCCACCACGTCGTAAACAAACTGCGGATTCTCCACCATGATCAGCGGGCCGGGGCGCACACCATGGATCAGCATGGCGGCGAGCAGCACGGCGGCCGGCGCCGAGCCCGGCACGGCCAAGGTCAACACCGGAATCACCGCGCCCGGCACGCAGGCATTGTCGCCGGTTTCAGCGGCCATCAGGCCTTCCACCGAACCCTTGCCGAATTTTTCCTTCTCCTTGCTGGCGCGGCGCGCGGCGGCATAGGAGGACCAGGCGGCGACATCCTCGCCAACACCCGGCACGATACCGATAAAGGTGCCGATAAGCCCTGAGCGGATCACGGTGCGCCAGTATTGCAGCACATCGCGGATTTTCGGGATCACCGTGTCATAGGCGTTGATGATGAATTTCTGCGGCTTGTCCTTCATCACGCTGAGCACCTCGGCGAAACCAAACACGCCAACCAGCGCCGGAATCAGCGAAATGCCACCGGAGAGATCGTGTACGCCAAAGGTAAAGCGATCATAGGCATACATGCCTTCCTGGCCGATGGCGGCGATGAACAGGCCGATGAAACCGGCGATCCAGCCTTTCAGCGGATCGGTGCCGGTGAGGTTGCCCGAGATCACGACACCGAACACCGCCAGCCAGAAGAATTCATAGGCGCCGAATTTCAGCGCCATCTCGCCGAGGATCGGCGTGAACAGCGCCAGGAAGAACATGCCGATCCAGGTGCCGAGGATCGAGCCGGAGGTAGCGATGCCCATGGCGCGACCGGCCAGGCCCTGCTTGGCCAGGGCATAGCCATCGAGGCAGGAAGCGGCGGAAGCCGGCGTGCCGGGAATATTGAGCAGGATGGCGCTGCGGCTGCCGCCATAGATGGCGCCGACATAGGTGCAGATCAGGATCAGCAATGCCTCGCCGGATGGCAGCTTGAGCGTCAGCGTGGTCATCAGCGCCACACCCATGGTGGCGGTGAGGCCGGGCAGCGCACCGATGATCAGGCCGACCAGCGAGGCGCCAAGCGCGTAGAGAATCGTCTGCGGGCTGGCGAAATGGCCAATCGCGGTGGCGAAACCGATGAGACCGTCAAACATGCTCACGCCCTCACGGCAGCCGCACGAGGAACAATTCCTCGAACACATACTGGATCAGCAGGCCGGAAATCAGCCCGTGCACAACAGCAACAACGATGCCGCGCCGAATCTGGCCCTTGGCGCGACGTTCCTCGTACTGGAAGACAACGACGAACACCGCGACATAGGCGGCGGTGACGAGCCAGAAAGGCAGGGCACTGGCAACGATCACCAGGGCGTAGACCAGCGACCAGCCAAGCGAGAAGATCAGGCGCCAATGCTCGGCCAGCACCAGCTTCTGGCGCTGCACCGGCTTGAGGCCGCCGGCCTTGACGGCGCGCAGCATCAGCAGGGCGCCCATGATGGCGATGCAGAGGCCGAGCAGACCCGGCACCAGGCCCGGCGCGGTATAGACACTGGCCTGGAACCGCTCCATGCGGTCCATGTTCCAGGAGATCACGACAATGGCGAGGCCAAAGGCGATCCAGAGCAGGCCGGACCAGAAATCGGCGCGCGGCGCGACCTGATCCGCGGCCAGCTCGGGCGCGGCTGCATCCTGCGGTGTCGGCGTGGCGTCGGCCATGGCATGCTCTCCTTAAAGCAAATGAGCCGCCCGGCTTCATTTGAAAGCCGGGCGGCCCGTTACGCGTGACTGATTACGGCTTCGGGATGCCCAGCGTATCGGGCGAAACCTTGGCCTTGCCGCCTTCCTGCAGAATCCAGGCCGCGCCCTGGATCGCCGGGAAGGCCGCCTTCTTCGCGGCATCGCCATAGGACGGATCGAACAGCGCGCCCTTGTCGGTGGCATACTTCTTCAGCGCCGCCGAATTGGCGATCTTTTCCTGCCACACCTTGTTCAGCGTCGCGGTGACTTCCGCCGGGACACTCTTCGGCACGAAGATGCCGAAATAGTTGGTCTCGGTGCGGAAATTCGGCAGCGTCTTGGTCACCGGCTCGATCGCCGGGATGCCATCCACTTCCAGCGGCTTGGAGGCCAGCACCGCCAGCGGGCGCAGGCGCTTGGCGCGGATCATTTCCACCTGCTCGACGCCGAGCTGGGTGGTGACTTCGGTCTCGCCGGAAACGGTGGAGATCACCGCCGGGTTGCCGCCATCATAGGACACATGCTTGTAGGTGACGCCGGCGCCACGGGCCAGCGCCTCCGAGCCGAAATGGCCCGAGGAATTCACGCCGGCGGTGGCAATGGTGATCTGGCCCGGCTTCGCCTTCATCGCCGCGATCAGGTCGGCCAGCGTCTTGTAGGGCGAATTGGCATTCACCGAGACCACCGACTGATTCGCCACCGTGAGATAGAAATTCCAGTCATCCATCTTGGTGTCGAGCAGGCCGGAAACCGCATAGGTGCCGATATCCTTGGCCGCGCCAGAGGTCCAGGTATAGCCGTCCTTCGGGGCTTCAAGCGCGGTCTTGGAGCCGATCGAGCCCGAGGCGCCGGGCTGGTTCACGACAACGACCTTCTGGCCCAGGGCGGTTTCGAGTTCGGAGGCGGTGACGCGAATCACCTGGTCGGTGGAGCCGCCGGCAGCCCATGGCACGATCACGGTGATCGGCTTGGTCGGCTTCCAATCCTGCGCCTGGGCCGCCGGAACAGCCATCAGGGCAGCGGCGCCAAGCGCCAGGCCAGCCATAGCCGACCTCAGAATAAGGGTAGTCATCGTGCGCTCCTCCGTTTATCGGGCCCCGGACGGGGCCTCGTTCTTTGTGGCGCACAGCATTCCGTTCCGCACAGCGGTTGTCAACGGCTAAGTAACTGAACGGTTACGAATTTGTTGCGGACGGCTCTCAGGCCCGCAGATAGCCCAGCAGCACGTTGACGCAATGCTCGGTGCGGCTCTTCAGCTCCGCCGCCGAGCCGAGGTCGCGGTCGAAAATGGTGGAAAGCGTGTGGATATTGGAAAAGTAGCAGGTGCCGAGCGAAGCAATGGTGAGATAGACATGCACCGGATCGACGCCCTTGCGGAACACGCCTTCGCGCTGGCCGCGATCCAGCAGGTCGCGGATTACCGCCAGCAGCGGCGAATAGAGCTGCTGGATCTTTTCCGAGCCGCGCAGATAGCTGGATTTATTCAGGTTTTCCGCGCTCAACAGGGCGATGAATTCCGGGTTGCGGGCGCAGAAGCGGAAATTGAATTCCATCAGGTAGCGCATGCCGTCCACCGGCTTCATGCGCGCCACATCGATGGTGTGCTCCTCCTCGCGCATCCGCGCATAGGCGCCTTCCAGCACGGTGAGCCAGAGGCCCTCCTTGTTGCCGAAATACTCATAGATCATGCGCTTGTTGGAGCCGGACCGCGCCGCGATCTCATCCACCCGCGCGCCGGCCAGGCCATGGGCGGCGAATTCGACCAAGGCCGCATCCAGGATGTTGCGCCGCGTCACGTCCGGCTGGCGCGGTTTGGCGGTCCCTGATTTCACGGCCTCTGATTTCACCGGGCCAGGCTTTGCGGGGCCGGGCTTTGCAGCAGCAGGCTTGGCGGCTTTGGACTTGGTCATGGACGGACTCCCCTCGCCCAGTCTTGGCGGGCAAGAGGCAGTCTTGCCGGGCGAGGGGGGGCGGCGTCAAGCCGGGGCAACCGGCCTTACGGGCAGGTGCTGCCGCCGTTATAGCTGATCGAGCCCGTGGTGGAGCCGCCGGAACTGAAGCAGGTGCCGCTGCCGATTACATTGCCGGTCGATCCGCCCAGGATGGTGACCGCGCCGGTATTTGAAACGACGGCGGTATGCAGGTTGGTCGTGCCGCCCGAAGCGCTGACCGTATTGCCGGCCAGCAGCGCGCTGCTGGTGGCAGTCGGCGACACATTCAGGCCGATGGCATTCGTGCCGCCATTGCTGGTGCCGGTAATGGTGTTGTTCCGGATTGTAATATTCGTGCCGTTCAGCAACAGGATGCCCGCGGCATCGAAGCCGTTGGAAATGCCGGTGAGCGTGCTGTTGGCAATGGTTGCGCCGCTGACGCCACCATCGATGACGACGCCGCTGGCGCCGCTGCCGCCGGCCGTCGTGTTGGTGACGGTCATGCCGCTCAATGTGCTGTTGCTGCCCATGGAAACAGCGGCGGCAACGCCAGCGGCGACCTGGCCATTGATCGTGGCCGATGCCGTGGTGAGCGACGCCGTGCGCCCCGTGGCGGTGCGCACGCCCAGCGTGCCGGCGCCCATGACCGTCTGGCCGCTGTTCAGCGTCACAGCGTTGGTGCCGGTATTGAAACTGCCGACCAGGATGACAGTGGAATTCGCACCGGCGGCGGTTACCTCGCCCGCCAGGGCCGTACCGGCCGTCAAGCTGCTGTTGACCACGGCAAGCGTCTGGCCGCCCGTCGTCTGCGTCGCCACTTCAGGCGCACCGAAACTGCCGGCACGGGTGACGACATCGACATCGCGCATCACCGGATCGGCCATGCGGCGTTCCATCGGCGTCAGCCGCGATGCAGGTTTTCCGTAAACCTGAAGAGGGATGCGCAACCGCGCGGTGAGAAAGCCCTGGCTGCCGCGAGGCTCGTCATGCTGCCATTCCGCACCGAGCGAGAAGCGCGACCCTTCCCAAAGGCCCGGCACGCTGTCGAAGGTGAGTTCGGCGCGGGCGCGCGGGCCGCTGATATCCGGCACGCCGCTTTCGCTGAAGCGATAGCCGCCGCCATAGACGCGGAATTGCTGCTCCGCCTTGGCATCGAACAGCGGTACACGCCAGCCGATCTCGGCATCGAAGCCGCCCAGGCTGCGCTCCTCGCCGCCACGGACCATCACCGTGGCACCTGAGATTGTCGCCGTGTTCAGGCTGTCGATCCGGTGGCTGCGCCGCCCTACCGGGGCATAGTAATTGGCGCGCAGGTCCCAATCCTGCGACAAGGCTTCAAGGCCGAAGGTCGCCTGATGGAAATGGTTGCCATACTCAGTGCGGCGGCGGTCGAAATAGCCATAGGCACCGAGGTTCCAGCCACTGCCCAGCATGTGGCGGAGGCCGAGGCCGTAATTGCCTTCGCTGCTCTCTTGATCATCCATCCGCGCACGGAAGCTGCCAAACAGCAGCGTGTCGGCATTCTGCAGCAGCGGCACGAACAGATCGGCCTCGCCCAGGCTGCGCTTGCTGCCTGGCTTGGCCTCAAGGTCGATATGCGGACCCCATTTCAGGTCCTGCGCCAGGGCGGGCATGCTGGCGAACACAAAGAGCACCGCGGTAATTCTTGCCGTGGTTTTCATTCGTTTCCCCATCAGAAGGCGTTGCAGTCGGGCGCATTGGCATAGCCCACAAAACCGCTGCCATTGTTCTGCGTGTTGCAACTACCTGTGTTCCCGGTGCCGAGTCTGTTACCGACAGAACCGGTCGAAACATTCACTCCGCCAAAAAACATCGTGTGCCAGTTACTAGCCCCGCCGGATGCACTGAGCGTATTTCCCGTAACCTGGGCATTGTTCGCTGCATCCAGAACAAGGCCGATCGCAGCACCGCCGCCGACATTTGTTGTCGTGATGACATTGCCATCAATTACGGCGTTATCCGCCTGGACCCGAAGGGCAACAGCCGTGTTGCTGTTGACTGCATCCAACCTGCCCGCAGTGATCACATTATTTGCAACCCTGACATTATTGCCTTCGACGCTCAGACTCGCGGCGGAGCCGCTCGCGCTGTGCGTATTGCTGATGGCAAGACCTGTCACGGCACCATCGGCGTTGGCCACCAGGGTTATCCCGGAATCGATTGCGCCCGAAATCGTTGCCGTCGGCGTGGTCAGAATTGCCGTGCGGCCAGAGGAACTACGCACCCGCAGCGTACCGGAGCCCATAACGGTCTGGCCGACCTGCATGGTGGTTGTTGCGGTCGTATTGAAAGTGCCGGAAAGGATGACAGTGGAGTTCGCTCCCGCAGCCGCCAGTTCATCGCTCAGCGTCGCGCCCGTATTCTGCGTGCTGCTGATCACACTGATCGGGTTGCCATTCGTGGCCGTCGCCACCTCCGGCGCACCGAAGGTACCGGCCCGGGTGACGACATCGACATCGCGCATCACCGGATCGGCCATGCGGCGTTCCATCGGCGTCAGCCGCGATGCAGGTTTTCCGTAAACCTGAAGAGGGATGCGCAACCGCGCGGTGAGAAAGCCCTGGCTGCCGCGAGGCTCGTCATGCTGCCATTCCGCACCGAGCGAGAAGCGCGACCCGTCCCACAGAGCGGGAATAGAATCAAAGGTGAGTTCGGCGCGGGCGCGCGGGCCACTGATATCCGGCACGCCGCTTTCGCTGAAGCGGTAGCCGCCACCATAGACGCGCAACTGCTGCTCCGCCTTGGCATCGAACAGCGGCACACGCCAGCCGACCTCGGCATCGAAGCCGCCCAGGCTGCGTTCCTCACCGCCGCGCACGACCACCGTGGCGCCAGAGATCGACGCCGCGTTCAGGCTGTCGATCCGGTGGCTGCGCCGCCCGACCGGGGCATAGTAATTGGCGCGCAGATCCCAATCCTGCGACAGCGCCTCAATGCCGAAGGTCGCCTGGTGGAAATGGTTGCCATATTCCGTGCGGCGCCGGTCGAAATAGCCATAGGCGCCAAGATTCCAGCCACTGCTCAGCATGTGGCGCAGGCCGAGGCCGTAATTGCCTTCGCTGCTCTCTTGATCATCCATCCGCGCACGGAAGCTGCCAAACAGCAGCGTGTCGGCATTCTGCAGCAGCGGCACGAACAGATCGGCCTCGCCCAGGCTGCGCTTGCTGCCCGGCTTGGCCTCAAGGTCGATATGCGGCCCCCATTTCAGGTCCTGCGCCTGGGCAGGCATGCTGGCGAATAGCAACACCACCCCTGCGGCGACAGTCGCCGCCCGCCACAGCCCTGTACCCGTTCCAATGCCCCGCATTACACCCCCAAATCCCTTGATTTCATTCCTTATTCCGGCGGCATCGGGATGGATCAAGCAGGGCGGTATATGGGAAAAAGCCGCAATTATGCGGGAGGGCAGGATTTACGCGGCGCCAGAGATTTCCGGATCGACAATGTCAATTTCCAATTGAAAAGAAGCCATTTCGGCGAGCAAATCGCCGCAAAGCGCGTGCTATGCGCAACCGGTGGTGCTATGCGAAACAGCCACAGGGTATGGAAAGAATCGCGGTGGGGCGCGAACGGGGGCGAATGAACAATATCGACTGGTTGCTGCATGAGGCGGGCAGCGAACGGCCGCTGCAAGTCAGTGCGCGCATGAAACTGGATGACAGCCAGTGGAAGGCGGAAATCGAGCGGATCGAGACCGGCCCGGGATTGCGCATCTTCCTCACCAGCGCCGAGGTCCGCAACGACATCACCGTGCAACCCCGCGATACCGAATCCGAGCCCTGGATCAGCAGCAACATCACGGTTTCAGGCAAGGTCGAGATCGAAATGCCCGATGGCCAGCTCGCCACCTCCGGTACTGATCAGGCCCTGCTGTTCCGCCCCTCCGACCGCAACCCGCGCTATCACGTCAAGGCGCCGCAGCATCTGCGGCTGGCCGGCTATGCGCTGCGGCTGGATCGGCTGGAACGCATTTTCGATGGCGACCTGCCGGCGGCCCTGCGCCCGATGCTGGCGCGCGAATTCACCGTCAGCCGCTTCATCACCATGCCGGCGGACCAGCGCCTGCGCCGGCTGGCGGCCGGCCTGTTCGCGCCGGGCCTGAACGGCCCGCTGCGCTTGCTGTTCATGGAAGGCACGGTGCTGCAACTGCTGGCGACACAGCTCGCCGCCAAGACCCGGCAAGGCCGGCCAATCACGTTGCGCGAGCGCGACGCGGTGATGGCGGCACGCGAGCGGCTGCTGGCCGATATGCGGAATCCGCCGGGCCTGGGCGACCTGGCTGCGGCAGTGGGCCTGAGCGAAAAACGGCTGAATGCCTGTTTCCGCCATGAATTCGGCGGCACGGTGTTCGACGTGCTGCGCAACCAGCGGCTGGAACATGCGCGCATCGCGCTGGAAGCCGGCGCACCGCTGAAACAGGTGGCCTTCCGCGTCGGCTACAATCACGTCACCAATTTCATCAGTGCCTTCAAGGCACGCTATGGCGAACCGCCCGGCCGTTTTGCCGGCCAAGCGGCGGAAGGCCTGGCAACGGCGGACTTCCGGCGTCTGCCGACAAAACAGAAAGGCTAAGCCAGCATCTCGGGCAGCGTCACCAGCCGCACCTGCGCCGCTTCGAGGCCTGAGCGGATATGCCGCGCCATCGCCACGGCGCCGTCGCTGTCGCCATGCACGCAGATGCTGTCGACACGCGCCTGAATGCGCTTGCCGGTGACCGAAACGATCACCTGCTCCCGCACCATGCGCAGCACATTCTGCAGCGCTTCTTCCGGATCATGCACCATGGCATTGGCCTGACCGCGCGGCACCAGGTTGCCATCGTCATCATAATTGCGGTCGGCGAACACTTCCTCGGCCACCGGGATGCCCGCCGCCTTGCCCGCCGCCACCAGGGCCGAGCCGGCCGGCGCCAGAAAGATCAGGTCGCGCCCGGCGCCCGCCGAGCCGCGCGCCAGGGCATCGGCCAGGGCGCGGTCGACGCAGGCCTTGTTGTTGATCGCGCCATGCGGCTTCACATGCGTCACCTTATGGCCGGCGAGCGCCGCGATGCCCTGCAGGGCGCCGATCTGATAGGCCATCAAGGCTTCGGCTTCCACGCCGGTGATATTCATGGCGCGGCGGCCGAAGCCTTGGATATCCGGATAGCTCGGATGCGCGCCGATGGAGACATTATTCTTCTTCGCTTCCAGCACGGTGTTGCGCATCACCAGCCAATCGCCGCCATGGAAGCCGCAGGCGACATTGGCCGAGCCAACGACGCCGAGCATCGCCGGATCATCGCCCATGGTCCAGGCGCCATAGCTTTCGCCGAGATCGCTGTTCAGGTTTACTTTCATGCGTCTGCTCCTGTTGCGGCATCCACCATACCGCTGATCAGATTGGCCGTGTAGAGCGCATCGAGGTCGAGCCCGCCCTCGGGCCGCGCCGGGCGCATGCTGCCGAGCAGGCTTTTCAGCGCCGCTTCCTGGGCACGGCGGATGCTTTCAGCTTCCGCGACGCTGACCGCCTGGAAGCGCAGTTTCGCGCCGGGCTTGAGCCGGCCGACGCGCGGCAGGTCGGCGGAAATGATCGTGGCGATCTTGGTATAGCCGCCGGTGGTCTGGTGATCCGCCAGCAGCAGGATCGGCTGGCCGTTGCCCGGCACCTGGATAGCGCCGGTGACAATGCCTTCCGATGCGATGTCGGCGCCGCGCAGATGCTCGATAACCGGGCCTTCGAGCCGCAAGCCCATGCGGTCGGCTTCCTTGCTCACGGTGTATTCGCCTGACAGAAACGCCTGCGTGCCGGCTTCCGAGAAACGATAGGCCTGCGGCCCCAGCGTGACCCGCACCGGCCCCTCGCCATAGAGTGAAGCCGCGTCAGCGGCCAATTCCTGATCGCTGCCAGGCGCAACGGATTTCAGCGGCAGCACATCATTCTCGCGCAACTGCCGGCCCTCGAAGCCGCCCAGGCCGGCGCGGGTATAAGTCGAGAGGCTGCCCAAAAGCGGCGGCAGATCGAAACCGCCAGCCACGGCAACATAGGTATAGGCCTCGCCCAGCACGCCGATACGCAAGGCTTCACCGCGCTTCAGCGTGACACTACGCCAGGAATTGAGCTTTTTCGGGCTGCCGCCATCGGCGGGCAGCCATTCCACCGCCATGTTGCCGGCGAGACCAAATTGCACGGCATCCGCTTCGGCCACCAGGGTCGGGCCCATATAGCTAAGTTCCAGCGCCGCCGTATTCTGGGCATTGCCGCAAAGCACATTGGCGATGCGCAGCCCCAGCGTGTCCATGGCGCCGGCCACCGGCATGCCCTGCTCTTGCGCGCCATAGCGGCCAAGATCCTGCAATGTGGTGAACAGGCCCGGTGCCTTGACGCGAATCATGACATCACCTTGAGCGAGCCATGATTGAAGCGACCAGCGGCGACCTCTGCGGCTATTTTATCGAATTCGGCACGGGAAACGGCGCGGAAGGTCACTTCATCGCCGGCGGCGAACAGGATCGGCTCCGGCCGGTGCTGCTCGAACAGCCGCACCGGGGTACGGCCGATCAGATGCCAGCCGCCCGGGCTTTCCCAGGGATAGATCGTGGTCATGGCCTCGGCGATGGCCACCGAGCCCTGCGGCACTTTCAGGCGCGGCGCCGAGCGGCGGGGCAATTGCAGCGTCTCGCTGAGCCCGCCCATATAGGCCAGCCCCGGCATGAAGCCGAGCATGTAGATGAAATAGCGGCCCTGGCTGTGGCCCTGCACCACATCGGCAGGCTTGAGGCCGCGGCGCTCGGCGACTTCGGCGAGATCCGGCGCGAATTCGGCATCGTAGCAGCAGGGAATCGACCACAGCCTTCCGGCGGCGGCTTCCGGCTTCAACTGCGGCAGCATGGCTTCCACGGCCTGTTGCAGCCCGGCGCGGCTGGTGCTGAGCGGATCATACTGGATCACCAGGGCGCCAAACGACGGTATCGCCTCGATCACGCCGGGCAGGGCGGCGGCAGCCAGCATGCGATGCAAAGCCATGACGCGGGCATTGGCGGCGCGGTCCACCTTGGTGGCGAATTCGACACTGAAGGCGGTGTCGCCCATTGTCTGAAAGACAACGGGGGCCTGGTCCACCACTGCCTGATTTTCCGTGTTGCTCACGCCCCGCTCCTGCTCTGGGCTGAATTCTACCCAAGGCTCCGCAGGGTGCAAGAACAATCACACTTTATCGATAAATTGTCTGTATTTCGGAGCATTTGTTTCACGATCAAGAAAATTGAATCATTTGTTGCAGGCACAGCGATTCCATGGTTTGCTTCGCCGCCATGGAGCACGCCCCGCTTGGCCCGCAGATCGTCGACCAGTTCGACAGCCTCACGCCCCAGGCGCAGGCAGCGGCCCGCTTCGTGCTCGAACATCCCCAGGATGTCGCCCTGCTGTCCATGCGCGAGCAGGCCCGCCGCGCCGGCGTGCCGCCGGTGACCATGCTGCGCCTGGCGCGCCAATTGGGCTTCGCTGATTACAACGCCTTCCGCCAGGTGCATGCCCAGGCTTTGCGTCCCGGGCCTGTACCTGGGGGCAAGTCGGCGCCGTTTTCCGAGCGCGTACCCGGCCTGCAGAAACGCGCCCGCCAGGGCGGCGCGGCGCCGCTGGCGGAACAGATGGAGCGCCACCAGGCGCAGCAGGTAAGCGCCCTCACCGCCAGAAACGGCACCCAGGCGCTGCTGGATACCGCCGAGGCCATCGAGGCCGCACGCCGCGTCTATGTGCTGGGGCTGCGCTCCTGTTTTTCCGTCGCCTATCACTTCGCCTATGTCTACGGCCTGCTGCGCGACAATGGCCAGTTGCTCGATGGCCCCGGCGACACCGGCCGCGACCCGTTGCGCCATGCCGGGCCGCAGGATGTGCTGCTGGCGATCAGCCTGGCGCCCTATACGCGCGGCGCCGTGGAACAGGCGGAATTCGCCACCCAACGCCGCGTCAAGCTGCTGGCCATCACCGACAGCCCGCTCTCGCCGCTGGCCCGCCAGGCCGCCACCACCTTGCTGGTGCCGACCGATGGCCCCTCCTTCTTCCACGGCGTGACGCCGGCCTTCGCCGCCTGCGAAACCCTGCTCGCCCTGCTCGCCGCCCGTGCCGGCGACAAGGCACTCAACGCCATCCGCAACGCCGAGGCCCAGCTCGGCGCCTTCGACACCTACTGGGCAGCGCGTAAGACGAGGAAACCATGAGCCGCATCCTGCATCGCCAGATGCAATTCCCCCTGCCCGTCGCCGTTTCCGGCGAAGGCATCTACCTGACCGACAAAGACGGCAAGCGTTACATTGATGCCTCCGGCGGTGCCGCCGTGAGCTGCCTCGGCCATGGTCATAAAGACGTGACCCGGGCGCTGCAGGAGCAGGCCGGCAAGCTGGCCTTCGCCCATACCGGCTTCTTCACCACCGAAGTGGCCGAGACCCTGGCCGACATGCTGATCGAGGATGCGCCAGCCGGCATGAGCCATGTCTATTACATCTCCGGCGGCTCGGAAGGCATCGAGACCGCCTTGAAGCTGGCGCGGCAATACTGGGTCGAGAAGGGCCAGCCGCAAAAACGCCATTTCATCGCCCGGCGCCAGAGCTATCACGGCAACACGCTTGGCGCGCTGGCGGTCGGCGGCAATGCCTGGCGGCGGCGGCAATTCGCGCCCCTGCTGATCGAGGCGCATCACATCGCGCCCTGCTTCGAGTATCGCGAGCGCCAGGAGGGCGAAAGCCTGGAAGCCTATGGCCTGCGCGCCGCCAACGACCTGGAAGCCAAAATCCTGGAGCTTGGCGCCGAAAACGTGATCGGCTTCATCGCCGAGCCGGTGGTGGGCGCCACGCTTGGCGCCGTGACGGCGGCACCCGGTTATTTCAAGCGCATCCGCGAAATCTGCGACAAATACGATGTGCTGCTGATCCTGGATGAAGTGATGTGCGGCATGGGCCGCACCGGCACGCTGCATGCCAGCGAACAGGAAGGCATTGCGCCGGATATCGAGGTGATCGCCAAGGGCTTAGGCGGCGGCTACCAGCCGATCGGCGCCGTGCTGATCCATGGCAAGATCATCGACGCGATCCGGCAGGGCAGCGGCTTCTTCCAGCACGGCCACACGTATCTGGGCCATCCGGTGGCCTGCGCCGCCGCGCTGGAAGTGCAGCGCGTGATCAAGCGCGACAAGCTGCTGGAAAACGTGGTGGCGATGGGCAGCCACCTCACCGCGCGGCTGCAGGCGCGTTTCGGCAACCATCATCATGTCGGCGATATCCGTGGCCGCGGCCTGTTCCAGGCCATCGAGCTGGTGCGCGACCGCGCCGACAAATCCACCTTCGATCCGGCGCTGAAACTGCATGCGCGGGTGAAGCGCGAGGCGATGGCGCGCGGCCTGATGTGCTATCCCATGGGCGGCACCATCGACGGCCTGCACGGCGACCATGTGCTGCTGGCACCACCTTTCATAGCAACGGCAGCCGAGATCGACATGATCGTGGAACGGCTGGGCGATGCGGTGGATGCCGCCATCGCGGGAGCAGTGGCATGAGTATGCTCCCCGCCCTCATCGCCGTGGCGCCGAACGGCGCGCGCAAGCTGAAAGCCGATCACGCCGCCGTGCCGCTCACCGTGCCGGAACTGGTGGATTGCGCCGTATCCTGCCTGGAGGCCGGTGCGGCGATGATCCACCTGCATGTGCGCGAGCCGAGTGGGCGCCATTCCATCGCGCCGGAACTCTACCGCCCGGCGATTGCCGGCATCCGCGCAGCACTGGGCGACAAATTGATCATCCAATGCACCAGCGAGGCCGCCGGTATCTATGCCGCACCGGAGCAGATCGCGGCAATGCGCGAGCTGATGCCGGAGGCTTGCAGCTTAGGGATTCGCGAAATCGTGCCCGATGCCGCCCATGAAGCGGCGGCGGCGGATTTCCTCAAGCATATGCACAAGGCCGGCACCCTGCTGCAATACATCCTCTATTCCGCCGAGGACCTGCAGAAATTCCGCGACCTGGTGGCGCGCGGCATCGTGCCGGGCGAGAGGCATTTCGTGCTGTTCGTGCTCGGCCGCTACACGGCGGGGCAGCAATCGCAGCCGACGGATCTGCTGCCGTTCATGCAGCTATGGCAGCCGGCCTGGGGCGAATTCGCCGTCTGCGCCTTCGGCAAGCTGGAAGGCGCCTGTGCCGTCACGGCGCTCGGCCTTGGCGGCCATGCCCGCGTCGGCTTCGAGAACAACACCCTGCTCGCCGATGGCTCGTCGGCGCCCGACAATGCCGCGCTGGTACGCCAGATCAGTGTCGGGGCACCTTTCGCCGGGCGGCAGACGGCCGATGCCGATGCCGCCCGCGCCTGGATGCGGGACCTGAATTAAGGGAGGCGTCAGGCTTGCAGCGAAAAATCGGCCAGCGACACCGGAGCTTGCTTGCCGCCGATCACGGCGGCGACGGCTGCCGCCGAGCCGAAAGCCAGCGTAAGCCCGAGCGCGCCATGGCCGACATTCAGCCACAGGCCGTCGATGCCGCTTTTGCCCAGGATCGGACGGCCGCTCGGGGTTGCCGGGCGCAGGCCGCACCAGGGCTGCTGCAATGGCGCTTGCGGCGAAACCGGGAAGGTTTCCGCCGCCTGGCGGGTAAGCTGCGCCACGCGGTCCGGCTCCAGGCTCAAGTCGCTGCCGACGATATCGGCCATGCCGGCGACGCGCAGCTTCTGCCCCAGCCGGGCATAGACCACCTTGTTGCCGTAATCGGTAACGCTGACGCGCGGCGCCGCATTCTCGTTGGCGACATCCAGCGTCAGGCTGTAGCCCTTGATCGGGTAGAGCGGCAGGTCGAGGCCGATACCGCGCGCCAGCTCGACGCTGCTGATGCCGCCGGCCAGCACATAGGCATCGGCCCGGAACACGCCATTGGCGGTTTCGGCCCCCACCAGGCGGCCTTGCTCTTTCAGCAGCCGGATCACCGGTGTGTTGAAATGGAACTGCACGCCGCTGTTATGGCCTTCCAGCAGCTTGAGCAGGCCGAGGCAGAGCTTGCGCGGATCGGCGGCGGCATCATCGGGCGTGAAGATACCGCCGACCAGGCGATGCGCGATGGCTTGCAAAGCCGGCTCCAGCGCCAGGCAGGCCGGGGCATCGAGCACCTCCTGCTTGCAGCCGAGCGTCCGCTGGAAAGCGGTCTGCGCCTTGGCCGCCGCGAAACTCTCGGGCGTGGAATAGACCACCAGCTTGCCGGCCTGCACATGATCGAACTCGATTTCACGGAGTTCCTTGGCGCCGCCCAGCACATCGCGGCTGAGGAAGGCCAATTTCAGCAACGCCTCCGTGGTGCCGCGCGCTTTGGCGCCGGTGCAGGCGGCAAGGAATTTCAGGCCCCAGCGGTATTGCCGCAGATCGAAGCCGGCGCGGAAACGCACCGGCGCGTCACGGCCCCAGAGCAGCTTGGGCAGGTCCTTCCAGATCGAGGGACCGGCCAGCGGCGCGACATAGGAATAGCTGAGCTGCGCGCCATTGGCATGGCTGGCGCCGCTGGCCGGTTCCGGCCCGCCATCCAGCACCGTCACCTGGTGACCATCGCGGGCCAAAGCCCAGGCCGTGGTCATGCCGATCACGCCGGCGCCGATTACCAGCACATGCATGGCAAATTTCCTTCTTCTATGTCGCAGCGCCCGTTGCTGTCGGAGGGGGCGCTGCTGCCGGGGGAGGCAGGCCTGAGCATGCGCCCGACGGTCGGGCCGGACCACTGCGTTTACTCGGACCACCCATACCTTTATGTTATGGGCGAAACCGAGGGGTCCGGCGATGCAGTTGCGCCATCTGGAAATCTTTCACGCCGTGATGCTGACCGGCACGATCACGGCGGCAGCCAAGCTGATGAATATTTCGCAGCCGGCGGCAACCCGGCTGCTGCTGCGCGCCGAGGACCAGTTGCGCTACAAGCTGTTCGACCGCGTGCGCGGACGGCTGCTGCCGACCAAGGAAGCCCTGATATTGCAGGCGGAAAGCGAGAAACTGATCGCCGGCCTGGAGAACCTGCGCAAGCTGGCGCGCAATCTCGGCACGGCTTCCAGCGGCCATCTGCGCATCGCGGCGGCGCCGGCCCTGTGCCTGGAACTGGTGCCGCTGGCGATCACGCGCTTCCGCCAGAAGCACAAGGATGTGACCTTCGAGGTCGAGACGCGGCAATATGCCGACCTGGTGCGCACCGTGCTGACACAGGAGGTGGATATCGGCATCGGCTTCGATATCCCGCCGCATCCCGGCCTGGAACTGGCGCCGCTGGCCCAGGGGCATTTCTTCGGCGCCTTTCCGGCGGCGCAGGAAAAAAACCTGCCCCATCTGGTAAAGCTGAACTACTTCACGCGCCAGCCCTTCATCGGCCTGCGCAGCGACGATCCGCTGGGTTCGGTATTTTCGGCGGTGCTGAACCTCGCCGGCGTGAAACTCGATCCGATCGTGGAAGTGAAAACCAACCAGGTGGCACTGGCCCTGGTGGAAAAGGGCGCCGGGGCAGCCATCGTCGATCAGTATACGGCGGCAGCGCGCAATCCGGCCAAGGTGGCGATCCGCCGCCTGCAGCCCTCGATTCCCTTCGCCGTACAGGTGATGCGCCCCAAGCATGGCCCGCCGGGCCTGCTGGCCGGGCAATTCGGCGCAGCCCTTACCTGGGCGGAGAAAAGTATCGCTACAATGTTGTCGGCCCCTGCGGCTTGACGGAATCATTCTGGAACGGCCCCATTACACAAGAGCATGGGGCCGGCACCGATACGCATGGCGGGGGCAATGCGCTTTCCGCTATCAGAAGGACGGTAAGCGGCCTCGCGACTCTTCACCGTTTTGCGTGCCTATCGCGATCTCAACAAGGAGGGACAACAATATGACCGCGTTCTCAATCAAGCATCTGGCCGGTGGCGCACTCGCCGCTGCCTTGCTGGCCGCCCTGCCCGGCGCCGGCATCGCCCAGCAGAAATTCGTCACCATCGGCACCGGCGGCGTCACCGGCGTGTACTATGCGGCCGGCGGCGCGATCTGCCGCCTGCTTAACAAGGATCGCAAGGCTCACGGCATCCGCTGCTCGGTGGAATCGACCGGCGGCTCGGCCTTCAATGTCAACACCATCCGGGCCGGCGAACTGGATTTCGGCATGGCGCAGTCTGACGTGCATTACTACGGCCTGAAGGGCGAAGGTGCGTTCAAGGATGCCGGCGCGTTCACCGACCTGCGCTCGGTCTACTCGATCCATCCCGAGCCGTTCACCGTGCTGGCGCGCAAGGAAGCCGGCGTGACCAAGTTCGAGGATTTCAAGGGCAAGCGCTTCAACATCGGCAATCCGGGTTCGGGCACCCGGAACTCGTTCGAGCAGCTCATGGGCGCCATGGGCTGGAAGCTCTCGGACTTCGCTCTGGCTTCCGAGCTGAAGGCCGACGAGCATGGCCCGGCGCTCTGCGACAACAAGATCGACGGCTTCTTCTACGGCGTCGGCCACCCTTCCGCCAACATCCAGGATCCGACTACGAGCTGCGGCGCCAAGCTGATCTCGCTGACCGGCCCGGCCGTGGACAAGCTGGTTGCTGACTTCCCGTTCTTCGCCAAGGCGACGATCCCGGGTGGTCTCTACAACAACAACCCGCAGCCGACCACCACCTACGGCGTGCTCGCCACCGTGGTTTCCTCGGCCAAGGTTGCGGATGAGACCGTCTATCAGATGGTGAAGGCCACCTTCGACAACTTCGACGAGTTCAAGAAGCTGCATCCGGCACTGGCCGTGCTGGAGCCGAAGAACATGATCAAGGACGGCCTCTCGGCGCCGCTGCATCCGGGCGCCATCAAGTACTACAAGGAAAAGGGCTGGATGTAAGTCCGGCCTGCACGGCCGGCCCGGCAACGGGCCGGCCGTTTTCTATTGCGTGACGATTTTTCGGGGACAGTGATGAGCGACGACAGCAAGCGCCGGCCGGCAAGCGAAGCCGAATTGCATGAATTGGTGGCGGAAGCCGATACCGGTGCGCGCGAGCCGCTGGGCCTGGCGGGCCGCATCCTGCTGATCGTTGCCGTGGCCTGGTCGGTCTTCCAGGTCTGGTATGCCTCGCCGCTGCCCTTCATCTTCGGTGTATTCATCCTCAACGACACCGAAGCCCGCGCCATCCATCTCGGCTTCGCGGTGTTCCTGGCCTTCACCGCCTATCCGGCGCTGAAGAAATCGCCGCGCGACCGCGTGCCGCTGCTCGATTGGATCTTCGCCCTGCTCGGCGCTTTTGCTGCCAGCTATCTCTATAGCCATTACGTGGCGCTCTCGACCCGCCCCGGCACGCCGATCATGCAGGACCTGGTGATCGCCGGCATCGGCATGCTGCTGCTGCTGGAAGCAACGCGTCGCACGCTCGGCCCGCCCATGGTGGTGGTGGCCTTGTTCTTCATCCTGTTCACCTTCGCCGGCCCCTACATGCCGGAAGTGATCCAGCACAAAGGCTCGTCGCTGACCAAGTTCCTGCAGCATCAATGGCTGACCACGGAAGGCGTGTTTGGCGTCGCGCTCGGCGTCTCCACCAGCTTCGTGTTCCTGTTCGTGCTGTTCGGCTCGCTGCTGGAGAAGGCCGGCGGCGGCAATTACATGATGCAGATTTCCGTTGCCCTGCTCGGCCATCTGCGCGGCGGCCCGGCCAAGGTGGCGGTGGTTTCCTCGGCGCTGAACGGCGTGGTTTCCGGTTCCTCGGTGTCCAACGTGGTGTCTGGCGGCATCTTCACCATCCCGATGATGAAGCGTACCGGGCTTTCCGGCATCAAGGCCGGCGCCATCGAGACTGCCTCCTCGGTGAACGGCCAGATCATGCCGCCGGTGATGGGCGCCGCCGCCTTCCTGATGACCGAATATGTCGGCCTGCCCTATTCCGAAATCGTGAAGCACGCCGCTTTGCCGGCGATCATCTCCTATATCGCGCTGTTCTACATCGTCGACCTGGAAGCGGTGAAGATCGGCTCCAAGCCGCTGATGCGCTCCGCCGCGCATACCAGGGCGCAACGCTGGCTGCGGCTGGCGCTGGGCTGGAGCGGCACCATCGTCGCCATGTGCGCGATCTATTACGGCATCCTCGGCATCCAGGCTGTGTTCGGCGCTGCCGCCCCCTGGCTGGTGGGCCTTGCCGGCCTTGGCCTCTACCTGGTGACGCTGTGGTATGGCGCGCGCTATCCCGATCTCAAGCTCGATGATCCCAACTCACCGATCACCGTGCTGCCCGAGGCCTGGGCCGTGGCCCGCACCGGACTGCATTTCACCCTGCCGATCATCGTGCTGCTGTGGTGCCTGATGGTGGAGGAAATGTCGCCCGGCCTCTCGGCTTTCTGGGCCACCGCCTCGATCATGGCCATCGTGGTGACGCAGCGGCCGCTGATCGCGCTGTTCCGCCACCAGGATATCGGTGCCGCCTTCCGGGTGGGCGTTGCCGATCTGGTGGATGGCTTCAATCTCGGCGCCCGCAACATGGTCGGCATCGGCATCGCCACCGCCACCGCCGGCATTATCGTCGGCACCGTGACGCTGACCGGCATGGGCCTGATGATGACCGACTTCGTCGAGTTCGTCTCCGGCGGCAACCTGATCGCCATGCTGCTGCTCACCGCCTTCATCTGCCTGATCCTCGGCATGGGCATTCCCACCACCGCGAACTACATCCTGGTGGCAACCCTGATGGCGCCGGTGATCGTGGAACTCGGCGCGCAATCGGGCCTCGCCATTCCGCTGATCGCGGTGCATCTGTTCGTGTTCTATTTCGGCATCATGGCCGACGTCACGCCGCCGGTCGGCCTTGCCTCCTTCGCTGCCGCCGCCATCTCCGGCGAAGACCCGATCAAGACCGGCCTGCAGGGCACGGTCTATTCGATGCGCACGGCGATCCTGCCTTTCGTGTTCATCTTCAATCCGCAGATGCTGATGATCGACGTCGATCACTGGCTGGAAGCCGGCCTGGTGATCGTGATTTCCACCATCGCCATCCTGGTCTTCTCCGCCGGCACCATGGGCTGGTTCATCACCCGCAGCCGCTGGTGGGAGAATATCGCGCTGCTGCTGATCTGCTTTGCGCTGTTCCGCCCCGGCTTCTTCTGGGACAAGCTGTATGATCCCTATATCCACCGGCCGGGCAATGAGCTGTTCCGCATTGCCGGCGAACTGCCCGCCGATGGCCGCCTGCTGATGATCGTGGAAGGCACCAATATCGAGGGCGAGGATGTGCGCAAGACGGTGTCGCTGCCGCTCACTGCGCCTGGCGATGGCCGCGTCCGGGTGAATGCCGCCGGCGCCACGGTGACCCAGCTCGGTGACCGCATGCAGATCGCCGGCATCAAGTTCGGCTCGGCGGCGAAGCGCGTCGGCCTGGAAAACGGCTTTGTCATCACCGAGGTGCTGCTGCCCTCCGACCGGCCGACCAAGCACTGGGTCTATGTGCCGGCACTGGCCCTGCTCGGCCTGCTGGCGCTGAACCAGCAGCGCCGCCGCAAACTTGAGTTACAATCGGCATGAATGGGGGGCCGGCATGAGCCTCAAGACCGTCATCCTCTGCTCCGGCGGCATCGACTCGGTGACGCTGGCGCATAAGGTGGCTGCCGAGCGCGAACTGGTGCGGCTGCTGACCTTCGATTACGGCCAGCGCCATGCCAAGGAACTGGAATATGCCGCCCGCACCGCCCAGCGCCTTGGTGCGCGGCATGACGTGGTGGATATCCGCGCCCTGGCGCAGTTCCTGTCGTCATCCTCGCTGATCGCCGGGGCGGCGGATGCCATTCCCGACGGTCATTACGCGCAAGAGACGATGAAATCCACCATCGTGCCGAACCGCAACGCCATCATGCTGACCATCGCGTTTGGCATCGCCAGCGGCATGAAGGCGGAGGCGGTCGGCATCGCCGTGCATAGCGGCGACCATTTCATCTACCCCGATTGCCGCCCGGCCTTCGTCGATGCCTTCCGCACCATGCAGGAGAAGGCACTCGAAGGCATGGGGGAGGTCGAACTCTTCGCGCCCTTCGTGCACACCACGAAGGCCGGCATCGTCACGGAAGCGGCCATGCTGGGCGTGCCGTTTGCCGAAACCTGGAGCTGCTACAAGGGTGGCGCGCATCATTGCGGCCGCTGCGGCACCTGCGTCGAGCGTGCCGAAGCCTTCCATCTCGCCGGCATCCCTGATCCGACGGTGTATGAGGATGCCGAGTATTGGAAGCAGGCGGTGAAGGGGCGGCCCTAAGACGACAACCTGTGTCACCCTCGCGAAAGCGAGGGTCCCATTTCACTATAAAATGGGATACCCGCCTTCGCGGGTATGACGATAGTTGGTTACCCGACCCGCGTACCCGTGAGGTCGTAGGCGTCGGCCTTGTCGATGCGCACCTTGATCATGTCGCCGACCTTGACGCCGCTTGCTGCCTTGATCTTCACCAGCCCGTCGATTTCCGGCGCATCGGCGTAACTGCGACCGACAGCAGTGGTGCGCTTCACCTCATCCACCAGCACATCCAGGGTGCGGCCGATCTTGGCCTTCAGCTTGGCGGCGGAAATCTTCTGCTGCGCCGCCATGAACCGCTCCCAGCGCTCCTGCTTCACCTCGTCCGGCACCTGGTCCGGCAGGTCGCGGGCGGCGGCACCTTCCACATTCTCGTATTTGAAGCAGCCAACGCGGTCGAGCTGGGCTTCCTGCATCCAGTCGAGCAGGAACTCGAAATCGGCTTCGGTCTCGCCGGGGAAGCCGACGATGAAGGTGGAGCGCACGGATATATCCGGGCAGATCTCGCGCCAGGATTTCAGCCGCTGCAGCAGCTTCACCTGGTTGCCGGGGCGGCGCATCGATTTCAGCACGCGCGGCTCGGCATGCTGGAACGGGATATCGAGATAGGGCAGCAGCTTGCCTTCCGCCATCAGCGGGATGACTTCATCGACATGCGGATAGGGATAGACGTAATGCAGCCGCACCCAGGCACCGAGCGAGCCCATCGCCTCGCATAGCTCGGTCATGCGTGCCTTGACGCTCTGGCCGCGCCATACGCTTTCGGCATGCTTGAGATCGACGCCATAGGCCGAGGTATCCTGCGAGATCACCAGCAGTTCCTTGACCCCGGCCTTGACCAGCCGCTCGGCTTCGTAGAGCACATCATTCGACGCCCGGCTCTTCAGCTTGCCGCGCATGGAGGGGATGATGCAGAAGCTGCAGGAATGGTTGCAGCCTTCGGAAATCTTCAAATAGGCATAATGGCGCGGGGTGAGCTTGATGCCCTGCGGCGGCACCAGATCGACGAAGGGATCATGGGCCGGCGGCGCCGCTTCATGCACGGCGCTGACCACCGCCTCGTATTGCTGCGGGCCGGTGACGGCGAGCACATCCGGGAACAGGCCGCGGATTTTCTCTTCCTCCACGCCCATGCAGCCGGTGACGATGACGCGGCCATTCTCGCGCATCGCCTCGCCGATCGCTTCCAGGCTTTCCTGCTTGGCGCTGTCGAGGAAGCCGCAGGTATTCACCAGCACCACATCGGCATCGTCATAGGCGCCGGAAATGGCATAGCCTTCCGAGCGCAGCTTGGTGATGATGCGTTCGGAATCGACGAGCGCCTTGGGGCAGCCAAGGCTGACGATACCGACTTTAGCGGGCTGTGAGGCGGGGCGGGACTGGCTCATGGCCGGGGTTATAGGGCTAAAAACCCCGCTTTGGCTAGACCGCCCTTAAGCCAGGGCAGCCTCGACCGAAAGCGCCATACGGAACAAGCGCTTATCCTGGCCATTGCGGGAAGCCAGCATGAGCCCGGCGGGCAGTGCGCCCAGCGCCACCGGCATGGGCAGCGAAATGGCGCAGAGATCGAAGAAATTCATAACTGCTGTATTGCGCAACAGCAGCAGGTTGTCGCGGGTGAAGGCCGCCTCATCATTGGCCAGTTCGGCGATTTTCGGCGCCAGCAGCGGCACGGTGGGCAACAGCAGCGCGTCGATATCGGCCAGCCGCTGGTCCATGGCATGCACCAGGGCGGCGCGGCCCTGCTGGATCGCCACGTAATCCGGGCCTGAGACAGCCAAGCCCCGGCGCACGCGGCCGAGCACCATGGGATCGAATTCTTCCGCCTTGCTTTCCAACCAGGCCGAATGGATATGGGCGGCTTCCGGCGCCACCAGGCCACCGCGCGCATTCAGCACACCGGCCTGCCCCAGCAGATCGGCAATCGGCCATTCGGTGATGCGCGCGCCGGCCTTTTCCAGCACGGCCTTGGCAACCGCGAAAGCCTGCGCCACCTCGGGCATCATGTTGTCGAGCAGCGGACCGGTGGGGATGCCGAAACGCAGGCCGGCCAGAGGCGCGGCATCGGGCGGCAGCACCGGCTCACCGGCCATGGCGGCATCGGCCAGCGCGCATTCCGTCACGCTTTTCGCCAGCGGCCCGATGGAATCGAGCGCGAAGGAGAGCGGGAAGGCGCCATCGCGCGGCACCCGCTGCTGGCTCGGCTTCCAGCCAGTAATACCACAGAGCGCTGCGGGAATACGCGTTGAACCGCCGGTATCGGTACCAATGGCGATTTCCGCCATGCCGTCGGCCACGCTCACCGCCGCGCCCGACGAAGAACCGCCGGGAATGCGGCTGCGATCGGCCGGGTTACCCGGGGTGCCGTAATGCGGATTGATGCCAACGCCGGAAAAGGCGAATTCGGTCATGTTGGTCTTGCCGATGATCACCGCACCGGCGGCACGCAGCCGGGCGATGGCCGGTGCCTCGGCGAGCGCCGGGGCCGCATCGCGCAGCAGCTTCGAACCGGCCAGCGTCACTTCGCCGGGCTGGTCGAACAGGTCCTTGATCGAGACGATGCTGCCATCCAGCGGGCTCAGGGGCAGACCGCGCGCCTTGCGCGCATCGGCAGCAGTAGCGGCCTCAAAGGCCGCTTCCTCATACACCCGCATGAACACGCGCTTGCCCTCGCCGGCCGGATCCTTGATGCGGGCGAGGCAGGCCTCGAGACGATCACGGCTGGACACAGGCATAACGAACGGCTCCTCAGGCGATAACGGGCAATACTTCCACAGTGTAGCCAGCCTTCAGGCTGCGGCCTAGCACCGGGTCGTGCAATTCCATCTCGAACCGCGCCGCCGGACGCACGCCGCCGATGGCGCCGAGCGTGCCGCAGAACATCAGGCTGCCGGGCGGCAGGCTGGCGGTATCCAAGCTCGAGCCTGGGCCGAGATAGCGCGCCATCAGGTCGCGCGGATCGCGGATCGCGGCAATGCTGCCTTCCTGGTACAACAGGCGCTGGCCGTCGATGGTGGCATGGCTGCGTAGCATCAGCTTGTCCCAATGCGGCGCCACCTCGTCGAAGCGCCACAATTCCTCGCCCACCACCTTGCCGCACATCTGCTTTGAGAGCGCGACGCCGGCGGCTTCCGCCTTGCGGTCGGTATGGTCGGAACCCAGCGTGACCCAGAGGCCATCGGCCAGCGATACAATCACCGGCTCGACCTCGCCCGAGCTATCCGGCCCCAGCACCTGCAGATTGCCGGTCTGGATCAACTGCCCGACGCCGAGACGATAGAATAGCGGCGTCGTGCTCGGACGCGGCACGCCAAGGGCGGCCAGTTCCTCGATGTGATGCTCGATGGCGTGGCTGTCGCGGCCGGTCCAGCCGGCAACGATCAGGGTGGTAATCTCGGCCGCGATACGATCCTGGCGGCCGGCCCAATGGCGGGTGAACTGAAGCATCGTCAACTCCTTACCCAAAAGTCTGCGGCAGCCACAGGGCCAGGCCGGGGAAGATCGCCAGCAGGACGATCAGCACGATCATGGTCAGCACGAAGGGAATCGAGCCGGCGATGACGTCGTTCAGCGAACCATGGCTGCGCAGCGACTGCACCACGAACAGGTTCAGGCCCACCGGCGGCGTGATCAGCGCCATCTCGATCAGCACGATGATGACGATGCCGAACCAGATCGGATCGAAGCCGAGGCCGATCATCACTGGAGCAATGATCGGGATGGTGGTGATCATCATGGAGAGGGTCTCCATGAAGCAGCCGAGGATCAGATAGAAGATCACCACGGCGATCAGCATGGAGAATTTGGACAGGCCCAGCCCGGAGATGAAATCGGTGAGCATGGTGGTGAGGCCGATGGCCGAGATGACGAAATTGAGGAAATACGCCGCCACGATGATCAGCATGACCATGGCGGTGGTGCGCATGGTGTTTTCCAGCACTTCGCGCATCATGGCAAACGACAGTTTGCGGTACCACGCAGCCAAGCCCAGCGCCGCGACAACACCCAGCGAAGCGGCTTCGGTCGGCGTGGCAATGCCGGCATAGATCGAGCCGACCACCACCAGGAAGATGCCGAGCGGCGGCACCAGGTCGACCAGGCTGGCAACGCGCTCGCCCCAGCTATAGCTCAGGCTGCTGCCGCCCCAGGCGGGGCGGAAAAAGCAGGCCAAAGCCACCAGCAGCATGAACAGGCCGGCGAGACCGAGACCCGGAATGATGCCGGCGAGATAGAGCTTGGGGATCGAGGTATCGGTAAGCACCGCGTAGATGATCATGTTGATCGACGGCGGGATGAGAATCCCGAGCGTGCCGCCGGCAGCCAGCGTGCCGAGGAACAGGCGCTCGTTATAGCCATGCTTCTTCACCAGCGGCAAAGCGACGGTGCCGACCGTGGCGGCCGTCGCCACCGAGGAACCAGAAGTCGCGGCGAAAATGGCGCAGGCACCGATATTGGAATGCATCAGGCCGCCGGGAATCCAGCTCAGCCACTTCACCATGGCGCCATACATGCGCTCGGCGACACCGGCGCGCAGCAGGATCTCGCCGAGCAGGATGAACATCGGAATCGAGACCAGCAGGAAATCCTTAGACGACGACCAGGCGACCTCGCCGAGCGCCAGGCTCAGCGGCATCTTGGAATAGAGCTTGTCGAGCAGCAGGCCGAGGGTGCCGAGTGCGCCGGCTACCGGCAGGGCGGCGGCGAGCAGGGCCAGCAGGAGGATCAGGGTGGTGCCAAGCATGGGCCTTACTCCTTCACGCGCAGGGCAGCGGTATGGGCCGATTCATCGGCGGCGTCTTCCTCGATGGTGCGCGCACCGGCGAGGCGCCGCACCGTGGCGAGATCGCCGCTCAACAGGGCCAGCAGACTGCGCAGGAATAGCGGCGCCAGGGTGAACAGGAACAGGCCCAGGCCGATCACCCACAGGACCTGCGGGATCCAGAGCGGCGTCTGCAGCGGCGTGGTGGCGCGGGCCTGGAAGCTCAGCGAGGTATCCAGCACATCCCAGGCCTGGATGGTGAGCAGGCCGATGAACAGGCCGAGGCTGGCCAGGGCGACGAGATCAAGCACGGCGCAGACCGGCGCTGGCAGGCGGGTATAGAGGGCATCGACGCGGACATTGGCGCGGCGTAGCAGCGTGAAGCCGAGCGCCCAGGCGGTGCCGATGGCGAAGGCATAGCCGGAAAGTTCATCGGCACCGCCGAGCGACACCAGCAGGATCTTGCGCAGCAGCACGTCCACCGACACGAGGATCGCGGAAGCCAGCACCAGCGTGCCGCCGAACCAGACGGCATAGCTGGAGATACGGTCGGCCAGCGCCAACCAGCGATCGAGCAAGGTCATCGCCCGCCCTCCGATGCAGATGAAATTGAGATGGGAAGAGAGAGAGAAGAGATTGGGGCCGGATCGCTCCGGCCCCAATTTACTTAGTTGGCCTTGGCAGTGATGCCGACGATCTTGCCGATCGAGTCGTTCCAGGCCGGCACGCAATCGCCAGCACAACGCGCGGCCCATTTCGGCACCACGGTCTCGGCCATCACCTTCTTGAGCAGCGCCTTGTCGGCTTCCGACACCGGCACAACGGTCATCTTGGCCTTGGTGCCCATGGTGCAATTGTCCTTGCCGGCATTGCAGTCATAGCCCTGGTCGGTCTCTTCGGCAGCGGCCTTCCAGATGCGGTCTTCCAGGCTGGCGATCTCGGCCTGCAGGAAAGTCTTCACCGGCGCCGGCAGCTTGTCCCAGGTCTTCACGTTCACGGCGTGCATGACATGGCTCCAGCCCAGCGGCAGGGCATAGATATGGGTGGCGACTTCGTACCACTTGGCCGAATTGCCCGACAGCGTGCCGGTGATGGCGCAATCCACCACCTTGTTCTGCAGCGCCGGCACCACTTCGTTGAAGGCCAGCGTCACGCCGGTACCGCCGAAGGCTTCGACGAATTCCGCCAGCGTGCGGTTGCCGGTGCGCACCTTCTTGCCCTTCAGGTCGGCGAGGCCCTTGATCTCGCCGTTGCAGAACAGCACCTGGGCCGAATACGGCCAGATGCCCAGCACCTGCACGCCGAAGCGCTCGCGGTAGAACTTGTCGTAAACCGGCTTGTAGGCATCCGAGACCTTGCGCGCGGTGGCGACATCCGGCGACAGGCCGGCGAGGTCGACGGCTTCGTTGCGGGCATCGTCGGCGGCGACATAGCCAAGCACGGTGGAGCCGAAATCGATGACGCCGAGGCGCATCAGGCGGAAGATTTCCGCGCCCTTCAGGCCCATTTCGTTGAACGGCGTGATTTCAGCGGTGATGGCGCCCTTGGACTTCTCGGTGATTTCCTTGGTCCAGAACGGCTGCTCGAAATTCTTGTACTGGGTCAGGTTGCCCCAGGCGCCGACGACCTTGAGTGCGGTCTTCGGCATTTCCTGCGCAACGGCGCTGCCGGCCATGCCGGCCAGCACCATGCCGGCCAAAGCCAGCGATTTCATCATGGCACGCATATTCCCCTCCTGTGGTTGACTATCGAAAACGTCTCAAAGAATCGCCAGGCGGCTGTTCTTCAGATCGGTGACCAGCATGTAGCCCGGCGCATGGGTGATGCAGAAATCCGGCTTGGCGGCGGCGATCACCGCCTGGGGCGTGACGCCGCAGGCCCAGAACACCGGCAACTCATCGTCCTTCACCTCCACCGCATCGCCGTAATCCGGCTTGGCGAGATCCTTGATGCCGATCAGTTCCGGCTTGCCGATATGCACCGGCGCGCCATGGACATTCGGGAAGCGCGAGGTGATCTGCACGGCGCGGATCGCATCGGCGGGCTTGAACGAACGCATCGACACCACCAGCGGGCCATGGAAGGCGCCAGAGGGCTGGTTCTGAATATTGGTGCGGTACATCGGCACGTTGCTGCCGCAAGCAATATGGCGCAATGGAATGCCATCCTCGAGCAGCGCTTCCTCGAAGGAAAACGAGCAGCCGATCAGGAAGGCAACCAGATCATCGCGCCACAAGGCCTTGAGGTCGCGCACTTCCTCGACCAATTCGCCGTTGCGCCAGACGCGGTAGAGCGGCAGGTCGGTGCGCACATCGATATCGGCGCCAAGCGTCGGCAGTCGCGGGTCGCCCGGCTCGGTGGAAGCCAGCAGCGGGCATGGCTTCGGATTCAGCGCACAGAAGCGCTGGAAGTCGGCGGCCAGTGCCCGCGGCAGAATTGCCAGATTGGCCTGCACATAGCCGGGCGCCAGGCCGGCCGTGGGGCCGCGATGGTCGCCGCTGCGCACGCGCAGCCGCGCCGCTTCGCCGGTCTCGCCACGGAAATCCGCATGCCGTGCCACCGCGTTCATGGTCCCCTCCATGCCTTAACCACTGTGTCTCACCACTGTCACAATGGCAGCATGAAGCGGGGTGATATGTCCAATCGTGAGTTAGGATGGAGATTGATAAGAAAAACTTATCGCTTCTGCTTGCGCCCTGCCGCATTGCCGGGCAGCCGGCCCGGTTCTGAGGCAGCCACCTCACGCGCCAGTTCGGCCACCGCCTCCGCCATGTAGCTGTCCGGCTTCACTGGGTAGGTGGCGGTGAAGGTGAGGTCGGGCAGCACCGCTTCGGCGCGCAGCATGCGCAGGCGGCCTTCCGCCAGTTCGCGTTGAATCACCACCGGCGGGATCGCGCTGATGCCGATATTGTCCAGGGTCATGCGCACGATGGTGGAAAGCGAGGCATTGCCGTAGATACGCCGATTGGGCACATCGGCGCGGATCAGCATCTCATTCACCGCGATATAGGGCCGCGTGTTGCGCGGATAGGTGATGATCGGCCAGCGGCCGAGCGTGGTGACGCGCACCGGCTCGGGGCCGATATCCAGGCTGGGACTGGCCACCCAGGCCATCGGATAGGAGCCGAGATTGACATTTTTCATGCGCGGTTCGCTCATCGGACCGAGCACGAAGGCAATATCGAGCTGATGGCTGAGCAGCGACTGGCGCAGGATCGGGGTGGTATCGACCTCGATTTCCAGCGTGATCGCCGGATAGACCGCATGCATGCGCTCGATCAGCCGCGAGAGCCAGGTATGCACGATGGTTTCGGCCACTCCGAGCCGCACCACGCCGCGCATCGCCTTCTTCTCGCGCAACGCCTGCAGCATGTCGGCGCGCAGGGCCAGCATGCGTTCGGCATAGCCGAGCAGCTCGAAGCCCTTCACCGTCAGCTTGGCGCCGCGCGCCTCGCGCTGAAACAGCTTCACCGCCAGTTCGTCTTCCAACTGGGCGATGCGCTGCGACACGGCGGGCTGGGTGGTATTCAGCTTCTCGGCAGCGGTGCGAAAGCCGCCAAGATGCGCCACCCAGACGAAAGTTTCGAGATTGCGCAGATCGACCATTTATCGATTTCCGATTGAGCGATAAGTCTGGCTTATGTTAGGCCAACAGTCATGGGGCAGCAAGCAATGCTTGCCCTAAGCCATCCCGGGCGCTACATCCGGGAGCGACCTTAACGGAGAGATCATTCATGCCGTCGTTGTTCGAGCCCTTAGCCCTGCGTTCCGTCACGCTGCGCAACCGCATTGTGCTTTCGCCGATGTGCCAGTACAGCGCCACGGACGGATCGGCCAACGACTGGCACCGGGTGCATCTCGGCCGCTATGCCAGCGCCGGGCTCGGCCTGATCATCACCGAAGCCACCCATGTTTCGGCCCGTGGCCGCATCACGCCCTATTGCCTCGGGCTGTATAGCGATGCCAATGAACAGGCTTTGGGCAGCGTGGTCGCCATGATCAAGGCGCTGAACGGCCCGCCGGTGGGCGTGCAGCTTGCCCATGCCGGCCGCAAGGGCTCGAGCGATGCACCCTGGAATGGCGGCAAGCCGCTGAGCGGTGCCGCCTCATGGGTGACGGAAGCACCGAGCGACCTGCCGCATGACGCCGACTGGCCGGCGCCGGAGGCGCTGGACGAGGCCGGGCTGGCGCGCGTGCGCGACGACTTCGTGCAGGCCACCAAGCGCGCCGACCGCATCGGCGTCGACCTGATCGAACTGCATGGCGCCCATGGCTACCTGCTGCATCAATTCCTCTCGCCGGTGAGCAACCGCCGCACCGACCGCTATGGTGGCAGCCGCGAGAACCGCATGCGTTTCCCGCTCGAAGCGTTCGAGGCGGTACGCGCGGCATGGCCCGCGCATAAGCCGCTCGGCATGCGCATCGGCGGCAGCGACTGGGTCGGCGTCGCCGGCCTCGGCATCGAGGATGCGGTGGCGCTGGCCAGTGAACTCAAGGCGCGCGGCTGCGATTTCGTCGATGTCTCCTCGGGCGGCGTCTCGGCGCAGCAGAAGATAACCACCGGCCCTGGCTACCAGGTGCCGTTCGCCGATGCGGTGCGCAAGGCCACCGGGCTTGTCACCATGGCGGTCGGCATGATCACCGAGGCCGAGCAGGCGCAGGCGATCCTCGACCATGGCCAGGCCGACCTGATCGCCATGGCGCGCGGCCTGCTGCATGATCCCTTCTGGGCCTGGCGTGCCGCCGACAAGCTGGGCGGCAAGGTGACGGTGCCGCCGCAATATCTGCGCGGTCGCGTCGTCGGCGTCGACACGCCGCGCACGATTCCGGCGAAAGCCTAAGCGCGCCGCGTCAGCAGGGCCACGGCGGTCGCCGTGGCCGCCGAGGCCAGGGCAGCCAGCAGGAAGCGCCAGCCGAGCGTGACGGCGGGCAAAGCCGCTTCAAGCCCGAGCAGGCTGAGGAAGAACACCACATGGCAGACCAGGCCGCGCTGGGTCGAAGCCAGCGCGGCACGGGCCGCCTGGCGGCTGTAGCGCCGGAGCAGGAACAGGCAGATCACGCTGAGCGCCACCGGGAAGGATGCCAGCAGGCCGGAGCCGAGCGGGCCTAGGCGGTTCGCCAGCAGCGTCACCAGCACCACCAGCAGCCCGGCACTGGCGGCGCGCAAAAGCACGTCATAGGTCGGCGCTGGGGCGCGCTTGCCGTCGCTGAAACCAAGCTGCACCACACCGCGATTGACCCGCCAGGCGAGCAGGCCAATGGCGGCCGTGAAGGCCAGCATCACCGGCCAGAGCAGCGGCAGATGCCGCACCAGAACAGCCGCCAGCATCCACGCCATGAGCGCGCCGAGCAGCGACAGCGGCGCGCTGAACTGGCCGATCAGGCGGATATAGAGCGTGAGGAAACACAGCACGGCGCCAATCATGCCCAGCGCGATGACGATGGCCTGATGCAGGAACAGCGCATCCTGCTGCAATCCGAGGAAGAAATAGCTCGGCCCCACCACCATCGGCAGGGCGAGCACGATACCGCCGATGAAGGGCGGCGCCCGGTCCATGACATAGACCACCGCGCCGACGAACAAGGCGACCGACAGGCCGCGCCACAGCGCGCCCAGCAACTCCGGGGACAGTTCCATAATGCCTGTGCCTCTAGCACGCAGCCGCCCGATTGGCGATAATCGGGCCATGGAATTCATGCGCGTCTATGGCCGGGTGCTGGCTTTGCTCGGCCCGGAGAAGAAGCTGGGCTGGCTGCTGGCGATTGCCAATGTCGGCCTGGCCGGCATCAGTTTCATCGAGCCGGTGCTGTTCGGCCGCATCATCGACGTGCTCTCGGCTTCCGACAAAAACCCGCCCGATGTCACCTGGGCGGAAACGCTGAAGCTGCTTGGCCTGTGGTGCGCCGCCGGCCTGGTCGGCATCACCGCCGGGATCCTGGTGGCCTTGCATGCCGACCGCCTGGCGCATCGCCGCCGGCTCGCTGCCATGTCGCTGTATTTCGAGCATGTGCTGAGCCTGCCGGCGGCCTTCCATGGCGCCACCCATTCCGGCCGCCTGCTCAAGATCATGCTCGGCGGCGCCGATAACCTGTTCGGCCTCTGGCTCGCCTTCTTCCGCGAACATCTTTCCACACTCGTCGCCGTGCTGGCCCTGCTGCCGCTGGCCTTGTGGATGAACTGGCGCCTCGGCCTCTTGCTGATCCTGCTGATCGTGGTGTTCGCCGCCCTTTCGGCCTTCGTGGTGCACAAGACCGAGACGGCGCAGTCGCAGGTGGAGGATTACCATTCCGAACTGGCGGCCCGGGCCGGCGATGCGCTCGGCAACGTGACCCTGGTGCAGAGCTTCGTGCGCCTGGCACTGGAGGCACGCGAACTCGGCGGCGTGATGCAGAAGTTGCTCGCCGCGCAATTCCCGGTGCTGAATCTCTGGGCGCTGATGACGGTGTTGAGCCGCATGGCCTCCACCATCACGGTGATCGCGATTTTCGTGCTGGGAAGCTGGCTGCATCTGCAGGGCCAGGCCAGTGTCGGCGAGATCGTCAGCTTCATGGGCTTCGCCACCATGCTGATCGGCCGGCTGGAACATGCCATGGGTTTCGTCAGCCGGCTGTTCTTCCAGATGCACAGCCTGATGGAATTCTTCGGCGTGCTGGATACCCGCTCGGGCGTGATGGACAAGCCCGGCGCCAGGCCGCTGGAAAAGCCGCGCGGCGAAGTCGCCTTCGAGCATGTCAGTTTAAGCTATGACGGCGGCCGCCCGGCGGTGAGCGATCTGAGCTTCACCGTTAAAGCCGGCACCTCGGTGGCCCTGGTCGGTGCCACCGGCTCAGGAAAAAGCACCACCATGGCGCTGCTCTCGCGGCTCTGGGATCCACAAGCTGGCCGTATCACTATTGATGGCACCGATATCCGCGACGTAACGCTCGAAAGCCTGCGGCGCCAGATCGGCGTGGTGTTCCAGGACTCGGCCGTGTTCCACCGCTCGATTGCCGACAATATCCGCATCGGCTCGCCGGATGCGACGCTGGAACAGGTGCAGCGCGCCGCCGAACTGGCCGAGGCGCATGACTTCATCCTGCGCCAGCCGCAGGGCTATGACACCATTGTCGGCGAGCGCGGCGTCAACCTATCGGGTGGCGAACGCCAGCGCCTGGCGATTGCCCGCGCGCTGCTGAAGAACCCGCCGATCCTGATTCTCGACGAAGCCACCTCGGCGCTGGATACCGCCACGGAAGCGCGCATCCAGAAGGCGCTGGAGCAGTTGATGCAGGGCCGCACGACATTTCTGATCGCACATCGCCTCTCCACCATCCGCAAGGCGGATATGATCCTGGTACTTCAGCAGGGCCGCATCATCGAGCGCGGCAGCTTTGACGAACTGGTGGCACAGGGCGGCGTGTTCGCCGACCTGGCCCGGCGCCAATTCGCTGATTTGAGTTGAGTTGGCCAAAGCATACAAACAGTATCGTCATGCGCGGACTTGATCCGCGCATCTCATCCCGGTTTTGACAAGACCGCCGTGTCACTGTAAGCGCGCCGACGCGAATAAAGCGTCGGTGGGCGCACAGGCCCGAAGGGCCCGGCGGCGGTGACGTCAAGCTGTTTCCCGTTCCTTACCCCGCACTCGCTCCCGCCCAGGGCTGGCCGATTTCGGTCATCGCCACCTGACTGCCATCGTCGTTGACCATCACGGCAGAGGGGCAGGCGAAGGCCAGCGGGAAGGGATCGAGGCGGCGCTCCATTGCCTTCGGGAAGCGCGCCTTCACGGCGGCGATCACATCGGCGGGCAGGCGCGGGTTATAGGCCGGCATGCCCACCACGCTGGCATCGATGCGCGGCTGGTGGAAGGCGGTTTCCAGGTCCATGCCGAAATCCACCGCGAAGGAGATAAGCTGCATCACGGCGGGCAGGATGCGCCGGCCGCCCGAGGCGCCGACCGCCAGCCACGGCTTGCCGTTTTTCAGCACCTGGCTCGGCACCATGTTGGACAAGGGCCGTTTGCCGGCGCCGATGGAATTCGGCCGATTGGGCCGCGGATCGAACCACATGATGCCGTTATTCATCGGCACACCCGATTGCGGCAGCATGACGCGGCTGCCGAACAACGAGAGCAGGGTCTGGGTCAGCGTCACCATGTTGCCGTGCTTGTCGACAATGGCGAAATTGGTGGTGCAGCCGCCGTTGTTTTCGGTATCGCCCATGGTGGCGAGGCGATGCTCATAGGCGGCATCCAGCGCCTCGGCATAGGCGACGAAGCTGTTAGCACCCGGCCCCTTGGCGCCTTTCTCCAGACCGGCGCGACAGCGTGCCCAGGCATCGGCCAAGGTCGGGCCGGCGGTAAGACCCGGCGGCAGCACCAGGGTATAGGCGCCTTCCTGCACCAGCAGCGGCGCCACTTCGCGCGCCGCATAGCCGGCCAGATCATCGGCGGCGATGGTGCTGCCGCCGGCCTGCAGATCGGCGACCAGGCTCTTCGCCAATGCGCCCTCATAGAAATCCCGCGCGCCGGCAGCCTGCAGCCGCTTCAGCGTCGCCAGCAAGGCGGCATTCTTCAGCTTGGCCGGCGCACCGACCCATTCCGCCGGCGGTGGCAGGCCATCGGGCAGGAAATAGGCGGCAGACGCCGGGAAGCGCGCCAGATCCTTGGCGGCAGAGGCCACCACCAGGCTTAAGAACCAGTCGACCTCGAGCCCCTCTTCCGCGACGGCAATCGCCGGAGCGAGCGATTCCGCCCAGCTCCGGGTGCCGAATCGCTCCAGCGCCAGGCGCATGCCATCGGGCTGGCCCGGCAGGGCGATGGAGTGATAACCGACGATATTGCGGTCCTCGACCACGGCCGGCCAGCCGAACAGGTCGCCCGCCGTGCCGCCGGCCAGCGGATAGGTGGCGGGGTCCAGCCGCTTCGGGCTGATCATGCCGAAATCGATGCAATGCGACTTGTTGTTGCGGGCATCATAAACCTGCATGAAGCCGCCGCCGCCCAGCCCGCTCATCCACGGCTCCAGCACGGCCAGCGCGAAGGCGGTGGCGACCGCCGCATCCACCGCATTGCCGCCTTCGGCCAGCACGCGGGCGCCGATATCCGCCGCCGCCTGATTCTGCGCCGCCACCACGCCGTTGCGGCCTACCACGGCATCCTTGGCATAGCGCAAGCTGCGGCTGAGATTCTGCACCATTATTATTGTCTCCCCTTTGGGCAAAAGCGCTAGGCAACCTGCCGCCGGAAAAGGCAAGCCGCTTTTTACGGCACCGCCCGCATGACTCCGCTTGACCGGACGGTTTCAATAGGGTCAGAATTTCATAAGTCGTCAAACGATCCAACAGGGATAAACAACAATGGGGAACAACACCATGTCGATTCGCCTATCCAAGCCCTCGCGGGCCCTGACCCTGGTATCCTTGCTGGCATTGGCGACCGGCCTCGGCATGGCCGACGCCCAGGCCCAGGCCAAGAAGGAACTGGTGATGGTGCCGCATGCCTCCTTGCGCATCACCGACCCGATCATCACCACGGCCTTCATGAGCCGCAACCACGGCTACATGATCTACGACACGCTGTTCGGCGTGAACGAGAAGATGGAAGTGCAGCCGCAGATGGTCGACAAGTATGAAGTCTCGGCCGACAAGCTGACCTATACCTTCACGTTGCGCGATGGCCTCAAGTTCCATGATGGCTCGCCGGTGACCACGGATGACGTGATCGCCTCGCTGCAGCGCTGGGGCAAGGCCGACGGCATGGGCATCAAGCTCATGAGCTATACCAAGGAACTGACCAAGGTAAACGACAAGACCTTCCAGCTCATCCTCAAGGAGCCCTACGGCCTGGTGCTCGATTCGCTCGGCAAGCCGAGTTCGAACGTGCCCTTCATCATGACCAAGAAGATGGCGGAAACGCCGCATACCCAGAACGTGCCCGAGGAAATCGGCTCCGGCCCGTTCCGCTTCGTCAAGGCTGAGTTCCAGCCCGGCGTGAAGGTGGTCTACGAGAAGAACCCGGATTACGTGCCGCGCAAGGAAGCGCCGAGCTTCATGAGCGGCGCCAAGCTGGCCAAGGTGGACCGCGTGGTGTGGAATTCCATCGCCGATCCGCAGACCGCGATGAATGCCCTGGTGAAGGGCGAAATCGACATCTGGGAACAGGTTTCCTACGACCTGCTGCCGGAAGTGAAGAAGGCCAAGGATGTGGTGGTGGCCGATTACGGCCCGCTTGGCATGAACTACATGATGCGCATGAACTGGCTGCAGCCGCCGCTGGATAACGTGAAGGTGCGCCAGGCGATCCTGCACGCCATCTACCAGGGCGATTACCTGGATGCCCAGATCGGCGATCCGTCGCTGTACAAGATCTGCGGTGCCATGTTCGGCTGCTCCACGCCGCTGGCTTCCGATGCCGGCGCCGTCGGCACCAAGAAGCCGGATATCGCCGCCGCCAAGAAGCTGCTCGCCGAGAGCGGCTACAAGGGCGAAAAGATCGTCATCATGGCGCCGACCGACCTGCAGTCGATCTCGCAGCTGCCGCTGGTCACCGCGCCGGCTTTGCGCGCCATCGGCATGAATATCGACGTGCAGTCGATGGACTGGCAGACCCTGGTGGGCCGCCGCGCCAAGATGGACCCGGTTGACCAGGGCGGCTGGCATATCTTCCACACCGCCTGGGGCACCGCCGACATGATGAACCCGATTGCCAATGCCGGCGTGCGTGGCTTAGGGAAGACCGGTGGCTTCTTCGGCTGGACCGAGGATGCCGAGATCGAGAAGCTGCGCGACCTCTATGCCCGCGAGACCGATCCGGCGAAGCAGAAGGAACTGGCTGCCGCGGTGCAGAAGCGCGCCTACGAGATGGTCACCTACATCCCGCTCGGCGAATACTTCCAGCCCTCGGCCCACCGCAGCAACATCAAGGGCATCCTCAAGAGCCCGGCCTTCCTGCTGTGGAACGTGGAAAAGAACTGAAGCTAAGCAGCATATAAAATCCCCAGCACAACATGCTGCGTCTGGTTCTGTCGCGTCTGGCTGCCGCCATCCCCGTTATGGGGGTGGTGGCGGTCTTCGTCTTTCTCATGCTGCGCCTGAGCCCCGGCGACCCGGCGGCCATCCTGGCCGGCGATGCCGCCACACCGGAAACCATCGCGGCGATCCGCGCCAATCTCGGCCTCGACAAACCCATTCCTGAGCAATTCGTCACCTGGGTCGGGCAGTTGATCCAGGGCGACCTCGGTCGCTCTGTGATCTCACGCCAGCCGGTCACCATGATGATCAGCCAGCGCCTGGAGCCGACCTTAAGCCTCGCCTTCACCACGCTGCTATTCGCCATCATGGTCGCGGTGCCGCTCGGCATCCTGGCCGCCTGGAAGCATGGCGGCTGGCTCGACCGCGGCATCATGGCGCTCTCGGTCACCGGCTTCTCGGTGCCGGTCTTCGTGCTCGGCTATGTGCTGATCTTCGTGTTCTCGATCAAGCTCGACCTCTTCCCGGTGCAGGGCTTCGCGCCGCTGAAACAGGGCCTCGGTGCCTTCCTCGAGCGTATCGCGCTGCCCACCATCACGCTGAGCTTCATCTATATCGCGCTGTTCGCCCGCATCACCCGCGCCGCCATGCTGGAAGTGCTGGGTGAGGATTATATCCGCACCGCCCATGCCAAGGGCCTGCCCGAGCATATCGTGCTGACCCGCCATGCGCTGCGCAATGCCGCCATCCCGATCGTCTCGGTGATCGGCATCGGCTTCGCGCTGCTGATCGGCGGCGTGGTGATCACCGAGACTGTCTACAACATCCCCGGCATCGGCCGCCTGGTGGTGGAAGCGGTACTGGCGCGCGACTACCCGATCATCCAGGGCGTGATCCTGCTGTTCTCCGGCATCTATGTGCTGATCAACCTGGCCATCGACATCGCCTATGTGCTGCTTGATCCGAGGATCCGCTACTGATGCGCGCCCTGATCAAGCATCCCGCCTTCCGCAATCCTTCCGTGCTGATCGGCGGCGGCCTGCTGCTGGTGCTGCTGCTGCTCGCCATTGCCGCGCCCTTGCTGGCCAGCGCCGATCCGGCCGCCATCGCGCCGCGCTTCCGCCTGCGCGCGCCATCCGAGCAATTCCTGATGGGCACCGACGGCCTGGGCCGCGATGTGTTCAGCCGCGCCATGTATGGTGCCCGCGTGTCGCTGCTGGTGGCCGCCTGCGTCGCCGCCATCGCCCTGTCGGTCGGGCTGGTGATCGGCCTGCTGGCTGGCTATCTGCGCTGGCTGGATGGCATCGTGATGCGTGCCATGGACGGCCTGATGGCAATCCCCGGCATCCTGCTCGCCATTGCCCTGGTGTCGCTCTCGGGCGCCTCGCTGATCACCGTGATCGTGGCGATCATGGTGCCGGAAATCCCGCGCGTCGCCCGCCTGGTGCGCAGCGTCGTGCTGTCGATCCGCGAGGAACCCTATGTCGAGGCCGCCATCGGGCTCGGCACGCCGTTGCGCAAGATCCTGGTGCAACATGTGCTGCCCAACACGATTGCGCCGTTGATCGTGCAAGGCACGTATATCTGCGCGTCCGCCATGCTGACCGAAGCCATCCTGAGCTTCCTCGGCGCCGGCCTGTCGTCGGAAGTGCCGACTTGGGGCAACATCATCTCGGAAGGCCGCGCCGTGTTTCAGCGCGCGCCCTGGATCATCTTTTTCCCCGGCGGCCTGCTCGCCGTCACCGTGCTGGCCATCAACATCCTGGGCGACGGCCTGCGCGATACGCTGGATCCGCGCCTGCAGAAGCGGCTGGGGGGCGTGCGATGACCTCCGCCAACACCGCGCAGCCTGTTCTGAGCATCCGCAATCTCGCCGTGGCGCTGCCGAAGGGCGGCGACCGCGCCCATGCCGTGAAAGGCATCAGCCTGGATGTGCCGCCGGGCGAAATCGTCTGTCTGGTCGGCGAAAGCGGCTCGGGTAAATCCGTCACCGCCTTCTCGGTGATGGGACTCGGCGCCCTGCCGGTGGTGGGCGGCGAAATCCTGCTCGAAGGCGAGAACCTGCTCGCCGCTTCCAAGACACGCTTGCGCGAATTGCGCGGCAGCCGCATGGCGATGATCTTCCAGGAGCCGATGACGGCGCTGAACCCAGTGCACCGGGTTGGTGAACAGGTGGCGGAAATGCTGCACCAGCATGGCTGGAAGGGCCGTGGCGTTTCCATCGAGGAGCGCGTGCTGCAACTGTTCCAGGATGTGCATCTGCCCGATCCGGAACGCCTGGCCCAGGCCTTCCCGCATCAGCTTTCCGGCGGCCAGCGCCAGCGCGTGATGATCGCCATGGCGCTGGCGCTCGAGCCGGCCCTGCTGATCGCCGACGAGCCGACCACGGCTTTGGACGTGACAACGCAGGCGCAGATCCTGTCGTTGCTGAAGGAATTGCAGCGCAAGCGCGGTACCGGCGTGCTGTTCATCACCCATGATTTCGGCGTGGTGGCGGATATCGCCGACCGCGTGGTGGTGATGCGTCATGGCGAGGTGGTGGAAACCGGACCGACGACGCAGATCCTGCGCCAGCCGCAGCATGATTATACCAAGCTGCTGATTGATGCCGTGCCGCGCCTGACCCCGCGCGCGGCGCAGCCCTTGAGCGGCGAACCGGTTTTGCGCGCCGAGAAGCTGCAGAAGATCTACAGCGATGGCGGCCTGTTCAAGGCCGGCCGCGTGGTGCATGCGGTGAACGATGTGGAACTGGCGCTCTATCGGGGCCAGACGCTCGGCATTGTCGGCGAATCCGGTTCCGGCAAGTCCACCGCCGCACGCTGCATCGCCCGCCTGATCCGCCCCAGCGGCGGCAAAGTGACCCTGGATGGCACCGATATCGCGCAGCTTTCGGAAGGCGCCCTGCACCCCTTCCGCCGCCGCATCCAGGTGATCTTCCAGGATCCCTACCGGTCGCTGAACCCGCGCCGCATGGTGGGCGATTCGATCATCGAGGGGCCGCTGAATTATGGCGTGTCGCGCGCCCAGGCGCTGGAAAAGGCCCGCGAGCTGATGCGCCTGGTCGGCCTGGATGCGGAAGCCTTGAGCCGTTACCCGCACCAGTTCTCCGGCGGCCAGCGCCAGCGCCTCTGCATCGCCCGCGCCCTGGCGATGGAACCGGAAATCCTGGTTGCCGATGAAGCGGTCTCGGCACTCGACGTCTCGGTGCAGGCGCAGGTGCTGGAATTGCTGGAATCGATCCGGGATCGGTTTAAGCTGGCGATCCTGTTCATCACCCACGACCTGCGCGTGGCGGCACGGCTTTGCGACCGCATCGCGGTGATGCAGCGCGGCCGCATCGTCGAACTGGCGGATACCGCCACCCTGTTCGCCGATCCGCAGCATGAGTATACGCGGCAGCTTTTCGCCGCCCTGCCTGGCCGAGACTGGCTGGAGGCCGGCGAATAAACCAAGACCGTTCGTTACATCCGGGAGGACAAGATGGCCGAGCTGCATGACCTGACGGCGCACGAACTATCGCTTGGCTTCCGCACCCGCAAGCTCTCGCCGGTCGAGGCGACCAAGGCGGCCCTGCACCGCATCGAATCCTGGGAGCGCCATATCAACGCCATGTATCTGGTGGATATGGCCGGCGCCATGAAGCAGGCGCGTGAGGCCGAGAAACGCTGGCGCGACGGCAAGCCGCTTTCCCTGCTGGATGGCGTGCCGATCACCATCAAGGAAAACATCGCCACCAAGGGCGTGCCGACCCCGATCGGCACGGCGGCCAGCCCGATGACACCGGCACCGGCTGATGCGCCGCCGGCGGCGCGGGTGCGCGAAGCCGGCTGTGTCATTCTCGGCAAGACCACGATGCCGGATTTCGGCATGCTGGCATCGGGCGTTTCCAGCCTGCACGGCATCAGCCGCAATCCCTGGAACCTCAAGCGCAACACCGCCGGTTCCTCATCCGGCGCCGGCGCGGCACTCGCCGCCGGCTATGGCCCGCTGGCGCTCGGCACCGATATCGGTGGCTCGGTGCGCCTGCCGGCGGCCTATACCGGCACCTTCGCATTGAAGCCCACGCTTGGCCGTGTGCCGATCCATCCGCCCTATTTGGGCCGCGTCACCGGCCCGATGACCCGGACGGTGCAGGATGCAGCGATGCTGCTCAATCACCTGGCCCTGCCCGATGCGCGCGACTACATGGCGCTGCCCTATGAGGACCGCGACTGGGCGCGCAGCCTGGATGGCGAGGCCAAGGGCCTGCGCATCGGCCTGCTGCTGGATATCGGCTATGGCAGCCAGCCGCAGCCGGCGGTGCGCAATGCCGTGGTCGCGGCGGCGCGGCTCTTGGAAAAGCACGGCGCCATCATCGAGCCGATCCAACCCTTCCTCACCGAAGCGATGATGCAGGGCCTCAACACCTTCTTCCAGGCCCGCGCCCTGGCGGATTTCGAACTGATGACACCGGAACAGCAGGGCAAGCTGCTGCATTTCATCGCCGACTGGTGCCGCGATGGCAAGAAGATCACTGGCGCCCAGGCGATGCGCGCGCTCGGCCAGGTGATGGCGATGCGGGAAGCCGCCTGCACCGCCTGCGAACCCTATGACCTGGTGCTGTCGCCGACCTCGCCGATCACGGCTTATGCAGCCGAGGAAGCCGCGCCGGGCAACGACGTGTCGAAGCCGTTCCACCACATCTGCTTCACCGCGCCCTTCAACATGTCGGAGCAGCCCGCGGCCTCGATCTGCTGCGGCCAGGATGAGGATGGCCTGCCCATCGGCCTGCAGATCATCGGCCATCGTTTCGATGATCTCGGCGTGCTGCGGCTGGCGGCGATCTACGAAAGGCTGCGCCCGGCCCTGCCGGCCTGGCCGCAACCGCCCGCGTAAAAACGCCCCGGAAACAGGCGACGTAAAAGCCGTCTGGACTTGTATATACAATTGACCCTATACTGCACGCCATGAGCAGTGCAGGGCCGACCCCGCGCTATCGCCGGGTCAAGGAATTCATCGTCCGCCATATCGAAAGCGGCACCTACAAACCGGGCGACCAGGTGCCTTCCGAGAGCGCCCTGGTGGCGACGCTGAAGGTCAGCCGCATGACGGTGAACCGTGCTTTGCGCGAACTCACCCATGAAGGCCTGCTCGTGCGCGTGCAGGGTGCCGGCACCTTCGTCGCCGAAAAGCGGCCAATGGCCAATCTGGTGGAGCTGCGCAATATCGCCGACGAGATCAATGAGCGCGGCCAGCGCCACGCCGCCAAGGTGGAACTGCTGCGGCCCGAGAAAGCCGGCGCCGATGTGGCGCGCGATCTCGGCCTCAGGACCGGCGCCCGCGTATTCCACTCCATCATCCTGCATGCCGCCGATGGCATTCCGGTGCAATTGGAAGACCGCTGGGTCAATCCGGCGGCGGCGCCGGATTACCTGAACGCCGATTTCAGCCGCATGACGCCGAACGAGCATCTGAGCCTGGTGGCGCCGTTGACGGAAGTCGAGCATGTGGTGGAAGCCGCCATGCCCGATGCCCGCACCCGCCGCCTGCTGCGGCTGGCCGATAACGAACCCTGCCTGCGGCTGCGCCGCCGCACCTGGTCCGGCGGCGTCGTGGTGTCCAGCGCCACGCTGCTATATCCCGGCAACAGCCACCGCTTCACCACCCGCTTCGCCTACCGTTCCGACGGCACGTCGAAGCGATCCAATCTGTAAGCATGAGGCCTCCCATGTCCGCTCCCTCGCGCCGCGACAACAGCCGCGTCATCCGCTCGCCGCACGGCGATGCGCTGCATACCCAGAACTGGCAGATCGAAGCCGCCTACCGCATGCTGCGCAACAACCTTGATCCCGATGTCGCGGAAAAGCCGGAGGAACTGGTGGTCTATGGCGGCATCGGCCGCGCCGCGCGCAACTGGCAGAGCTTCGACCAGATCGAGCAGGCTTTGAAGACGCTGGGGCCGGAGGAGACGCTGCTGGTGCAATCAGGCAAACCCGTTGGCGTGTTCCGCACCCATGAGGATGCGCCGCGCGTGCTGATCGCCAATTCGAACCTGGTGCCGCATTGGGGCACCTGGGAGAAGTTCCACGAGCTCGACCGCGCCGGCCTGATGATGTATGGCCAGATGACCGCCGGCTCCTGGATCTATATCGGCAGCCAGGGCATCGTGCAGGGCACTTACGAAACCTTCGTCGAGATGGGCCGCCAGCATTACGGCGGCAATCTCAAGGGCCGCTGGATTCTCACCGCTGGCCTCGGCGGCATGGGCGGCGCCCAGGCGCTCGCTGCCACCATGGCTGGTGCCTCGATCCTCGCCATCGAATGCCAGCCCTCGCGCATCGAGATGCGGCTGCGCACGCGCTATCTCGACAAGCAGGCCAAGACGCTGGATGAAGCCATGGCCATGCTGGAAGAAGCCAAGCGCGACGGCAGGGCAATCTCCATCGGCCTGCTCGGCAATGCCGCCGAGATTCTGCCTGAAATGCTGAAGCGCGGCATCCGCCCCGATGCCGTCACCGACCAGACCAGCGCCCATGACCCGGTGAACGGCTACCTGCCGGCCGGCTGGAGCCTGGCGAAGTGGGAAGAAGCCAAGCTGAGCGACCCGGAAGGCGTGGCGCGGGCCGCGAAAGAGTCCATGGCGGCGCATGTGCGCGCCATGCTGGCCTTCAAGGCGCAAGGCATCCCGACTTTCGACTACGGCAACAATATCCGCCAGATGGCCAAGGAAGTCGGCGTCGCGGAAGCCTTCGATTTCCCCGGCTTCGTGCCGGCCTATATCCGGCCATTGTTCTGCCGTGGCATTGGCCCGTTCCGCTGGGTAGCGCTCTCAGGCGACCCGGAGGATATCTACAAGACCGATGCCAAGGTGAAGGAGCTGATCCCGGACGATCCGCACCTGCATAACTGGCTCGACATGGCGCGGCAGCGCATCAGCTTCCAGGGCTTGCCGGCGCGCATCTGCTGGGTCGGCCTCGGCCAGCGCCATCGCCTTGGCCTCGCCTTCAACGAGATGGTGGCCAAGGGCGAACTGAAAGGCCCGATCGTGATCGGCCGTGACCATCTCGATTCCGGCTCGGTGGCGAGCCCGAACCGCGAAACCGAAGCGATGAAGGATGGCTCGGATGCGGTCTCCGACTGGCCGCTGCTGAACGCCCTGCTCAACACCGCATCGGGTGCCACCTGGGTGTCGCTGCATCATGGCGGCGGCGTCGGCATCGGCTATTCGCAGCATGCCGGCGTGGTGATCGTGGCCGATGGCACGGCGGGCGCGGCGCGTCGTCTGGAGCGCGTGCTGTGGAACGATCCCGCCACCGGCGTGATGCGCCATGCCGATGCCGGCTACGACATCGCCGTGCAATGCGCCGAGGAAAAGGGCCTCAAGCTGCCGTTTCTGGGGAAGTGAGGCGGCCACCTCCCAGTCGTCATGCCCGGGCCAGCCCTTCGAGCCTCTGCGCCCACGCCGCTTTCAGTGGCGCGCGCTTAGAGCCCGGGCATCTTTGGCCTTCTGCATGAGATGCGCGGATCAAGTCCGCGCATGACGATTGTGTTATTCAAGTCGCTAAGACACCAGCTTCGACGGGTCGCAGCCGGGCCAGTCGAAATCCGCAGCGACCCTCTGGGCGCGGAATAGCGTGCCGCTGGCGATATGCTGATAGCTCATCTCGTTATTGCTTAAGCCCAGCAGCAGGTAGCGGTCGGCATAGTTGACGCGCTGACCATCGATCATGGTGGTGTTGGTGGCATAGATGCTGCCTTGCAGCGACCAGCGCCCGGCTTCCAGTGAGCGATGCACGATCTGGCATTCCTCATAGCGGCGGAATTCCACCGCGAAGCCCCCATCAGGCCGGCGCTCGGAAAGCCAATGCAGGTAGACGCGGCCCTGATAGCCCTCGCCATACCAGCGGCCAGACAAGTCGGCCTGCTGCGCCATGGCGGGCACCGCCACAAGCAGCATCAGCAGTATTCCGAACAGCCGCAACCGCATCCCGCTCCGCCTCCATGCCAGGATTGGCAGTGTAGCGAAGACAGGTGAGGCGTTGAATAGAAATACCTCTCTGTCCGTCATGCCCGCGAAAGCGGGCATCCCATTTGCTATCTGAAATGGGACCCTCGCTTTCGCGAGGGTGACACTAAGATTACGCTTTACCGAACACCAGCGCGGCATTCACGCCGCCAAAGCCGAAAGCATTCGACATGGCGTGGCTGAAGCGGCGTGCTTGAGCGGTGAGCGGCACCAGGTCCGGCCCGGCGCAGGCCGGATCGACATTCTCCAGGTTCAGCGTCGGCGGCGCCACCTGATCGCGGAGCGCCAGGATCGAGTAGATCGCCTCCACCGCACCCGCAGCACCCAGCAGATGCCCGATGGCCGACTTGGTGGAGGACATGGCGAGCTGCGCGATGCCATTGCCGAAAACGCGGCGCACGGCGGCCACTTCCGCTGCATCGCCCACCGGCGTCGAGGTTGAATGGGCGTTGATATAGCCGATAGCGTCCGGCGACAGCTTGGCCTCCGCCAGCGCCTTCTGCATTGCCAGCATGGCGCCACGGCCATCTTCCGGCGGCGCGGTGATGTGATGCGCGTCGGCGCTGGTGCCATAGCCGCCGAAGCGCGCCAGGATTTCAGCGCCGCGTGCCCTTGCATGCTCCTCGGCTTCCAGCACCAGGATGCCGGCGCCCTCGCCCATCACGAAGCCATCGCGTGCCGCATCGAAGGGCCGCGAAGCGCGCTCAGGCGCCTCGTTATGCACCGTGGACAAGGCCCGCGCCGCGCCGAAGCCGGCCAGACTGACCCGGTCGATGCAGGCCTCGGCACCGCCGGCGATCATCACATCGGTTTCGCCGCGCTGGATGGCGCGCGCCGCATCGCCAATCGCCTGGGCGCCAGCGGCACAGGCGGTGACCGGGCAGCCGATCGGCCCCTCCAGGCCCCAGCGGATCGAGATATGGCCGGCAGCAAGATTGCCGAGGAAACTCGGGATCACGAAAGGCGAGAGCTTGCGCGGACCATCCTGCGCCACCGTGCGTGTGGCTTGTGCGATGGCCGGGAAGCCGCCGATGCCGGTGGCAACGATGCAGCCGGCGCGTTCGCGCGCCCGCTCGTCCTGCGGCGCCCAGCCGGCCTGCTGCATCGCTTCTGCGGCGGCGGCCAGGGCATACTGGATGAAGCTGTCCATCTTGCGGCGATCCTTGGCCGGCGCTGCTGTTTCCGGATCGAAGCCGTGTTCGGGATCCGCCTCGCGCCCCGGCACCATGCCGGCGATGCGAGCGCCGAGGTCATCCACAGGGAAACGCGCGATGCGGCGGATGCCGGAAAGCCCGGCCAGCAGGCGGCGCCAATTGCCCGCCACGCCCTGGCCCAACGGCGTCACCAGGCCCATGCCGGTTATCACGACTTCGCGCATCACCAGTCTCCTGCATATACAATAGATGTATATGCAGATATATGGCTTGTGCCACTGCTTGGCAAGGCCCGCACCGCTTGGCAAAAGCCGGGAAAAACCCTAAACCGGAAGCATGGCCCGCCGCGCAACCTCTGCCTCCGATGCCGCCTGGACTGCCGCCTGGCAGGAACTGGATGGCGTCGGCTGCATCGGCATGCGCCTGCGCCAGGCGATGCGGCTGGCCACCCAGCGACTGGACCAGGCGTTGAAACCCGCCGGCATCGCCATCACGCAATTCGCGCCGATGGCCTATCTCTACCGCGATGGCGGCTTGAGCATGGGCGAACTGGCGGAGTTGGTCGGCGTTGACCCGACGACGCTGACCCGCATCCTCAGGCCGCTGGAAAAGCGCGGCCTGTTGCGGCAGGAAACCGCCAAGGATGACCGCCGCCGCCGGGTGATCGAACTGACTGCCCAAGGTCGCGGCGCCTTCCAGCGCGCCCTGCCGCTGTGGCACCAGGCCCAGGGCGAAATCGGCGCCCTGCTGGGCAATACCGAGACCCGGGCGCTGCGCCGCCAGCTCGATCACGCCATCGCCCGCCTTCAGGGTTGAACCCGGCTGCAAGCCTGAAACTGGCTTGCGGCGCTTGCCGCTTCGCCGTATACCCGGCTGAAAGAAGCTCCCCCATAAGAGAACAAACATGAACCGGTTGCGTATCGAGGGCTACCTGTTTCTGGCCGCTTTCATCGCCTGTGTACCGGCGGCGAACTGGCTGATCGGCAATGTCGGCACCACCTGCATCCCCAAGGGCCCCTGCCTGGTGCCGGTCGCCCCGGGCCTGGACGGGCCGATCACCGCGCCGAGCGGCGTGCTGATGATCGGCGCCGCTCTGGTGCTGCGTGACCTGCTGCAGCGCCGGCTGGGCAAGGCCTGGACCATTGGTGCCATCGTGATCGGCGCCCTGCTCTCCGCCTTCGTGGCGCCACCGGCCCTGGTGATCGCCTCGATGATCGCCTTCCTGCTTTCCGAACTCGCCGACTTCGCGGTCTATACGCCGCTGCAGCAGCGCGGCCTGGTGCGCGCCGTGCTGCTTTCCAGCCTGGTCGGCCTGGCGGTCGATTCCGTGGTGTTTCTCTATCTCGCCTTCGGCAGCCTGAATTATCTCGGTGGCCAGATGATCGGCAAGCTGTGGATGGTGCTGCTGGCGCTGCCGCTGGTGCATTGGCTGCGCCGCCGCGACGAGCGCCTAGGCATCAGCCCGGCCTGATCAGGCGCCGGCTGACGCACACCATTCACGCCAGAGCTGGCGGTAGCCGGCCTCCATGGCCTGCACCAGCCCGGGCGCGTCGCGCAGGACCGAGGCTTCGAAGCGCGGTCGCAATCCGGCACGGATCCTGGCCAGCGCTTCGAGATCATTCGCCCAGCGGGTGGCGATCCCGAGATAGCCAGTCCTGTCCTCGGCCACCCAATCGCCCATGCCGAGCGCGCCCAGAATACTGGCGCCGAAACGCCCCAGCGGCGGACGGGCGGCCATGCTGACCACCGGCACCCCCATCCACAGGGCCTCGATGGTGGTGGTGCCGGCATTATGCGGAAACGGGTCCAGCGCGATATCGATCTGATTATAGGCCGCCCAGGTGGCGGTCTGCGGGTGGGTATAGACCAGGCTGAGCCGCTCCGGCGCGATGCCATGGGTGGCGAAGCGCTGGCTGAAATCCTGTCGTATACCCTCATCCAGGAAGGTCTTGGCATTCAGCATCAGCCGCGCATCCGGCACCGCCTGCAGCAATGCGGCCCAGGCCGCCACCACGCTTTCATTCAGCCGTACCGTGCGGCCGAAATGGCCGAACGTGACATAGCCGTTGCGCAACGCCGGCAGCGGGCCGACCTCCGCCATACCTTCGGGCGGACGATAGGCCAGCGGCACGCGGCCAAGTCGCATCACGCGTTCGGAGAAAAGATTTTCGCGCCCAGGCGGCACCATGGCATCGTCGGCGAAGAAACCATCGATGGCGGAAAGCCCGGTGGTGCAGCCAGCGCCGATCAGATAACTGAACTGCACCGGTGCCGGCTTGCGCGCGAAGGTTAGCAGCCGGTTGCCGCCGGTATGACCGGCAAGGTCAACCAGCACATCAATGCCATCAGCGCGGATCATGGCCGCCACGGCGGCGTCATTCAAACCCACTGTGCTGCGCCAGTGATCGGCCTGAGCCTTCAGCCGCTCGGTGATGTGGTCCGGCTTCTGCACTTCGCTGTAGAGATAGATCTCGAAAGACACGCGGTCATGGGCGGCCAGCAGCGGCTCGAAAAACAGCGCGACGGCATGACGGCGGAAATCCGGCGAGACATAGCCGAGCTTCAGGCGCCGCCCGGGTTCCGGCTTGTTGTCATGCGCCAATGGCTTCGGCAGGCGTGGCCGACCATGCACTTCATCCCAGCGGTGGTATTCGGCATAAATCTGCTCCGGCGTAAGATCCATGCGGTAATTGGTGCAGAACAACAGGCTGGAATGCGCCGAGGAGTCTTCCGGCTGCAACACCAGCATCTGCCGCAGCAGCTTTTCCGCCTGCGGTAGCTTTTCCTGGGCAAGCAACAAATTGACCAGGCGGATCGGCGGCGGCGCGGCCTCTTGCTTCACGGTTGGCACCGCCAGATCGCCGGCCTTGTCGCGGCAGGCATCGCGCAGACGGGCAAGCTCCGCATCCGCCGGCACCAGCGCTAGCGCCTGATCAAAATAGCGCAATGCCACCGGCCAGACGCCCTTCCGCATCGCAGCCAATCCGGCCAGGCGCAGGGCCGCGACTGTAGCTGGCGCCACCCGCAGTACCGCCTTGGCAAGCTGGAAGGCCAGATCATTGTCGCCGCCCTCGAGCGCCGCCGCGGCTTCGGCAAGCGTCTTTTCCGTCATCCGGCACACCATTCGCGCCAGAGCTGGCGATAGCCGGCTTCTATAGCGCGGGCCAGCCCGGCACCATCGCGCATCGGCGATGCTTCAAAACGCTGACGCAAGCCGGCGCGAAGTTGCGCCAGCGCCGCAAGATCGCCGGCCTTGGCGATCCCCGCTGCAATGAAACCGGCATCATCAGGCGCCACCCAGTCGCTCATGCCGAGCGCACCGAGGATCGAGGCACCAAAACGGCCAACCGATGGCCGATCCGAGCGGCTCAACACCGGCACCCCCATCCACAAGGCTTCAATCGTGGTGGTGCCGGCATTATGCGGGAATGGATCGAGCGCGATATCGATCTCGTTGTAATATTCCCAGGTCTTGGCCTGCGGCGAGGTGAAGATCAGGTCCAGCCGTTCCGCCGCGATGCCATGGGCAGCGAAGCGTTCGGCAAAAAACTGCCGCGTCGCGGCATCGACAAAGGGCCGGTTGTTCAGCACCAGGCGGGAAGCTGGCACGTGCTGCAGCAATTGCGCCCAGAGCGCGACGACGCGGTCGTTGATCCGCACCGCTCGGCTGAAGCAGCCGAAGGTGACATGGCCATTGCGCAAGGCCGGCAGTGGCCCGATAGCCGGCACATCATCGGGTGGCTGATAGGCCAGCGGCGAGCGGCCAAGCCGCATAATTCTTTCCGAAAACAGATGCTCATATCCCGGCGGCACCATCTCGGCATCGGCGAAGAAACCGTCGATAGCGGAAAGCCCGGTGGTATAGCCGGCCCCGATGAGATAGCTGAACTGCACCGGCGCCGGCTTGCGTGCAAACACGCCCAGCCGGTTGCCTGCCGTATGGCCGGAAAGATCGACCAGAATGTCGATGCCGTCGGTTCGGATCATCGCTGCCACGTCATCGTCGCTCTTGCCGACTATGACCCGCCAATGATCCGCCTGTTCGCGCAGCCGCTGGCTTACTTGGTCTGGCACGGATACTTCGGCATAGAGATACACCCCCACCGCCTCTCGGTCATGGCCACGCAGCAGCGGCTCGAAGAACATCGGCACCACATGACGGCAGAAATCGGCGGAGACATAGCCAACCTTCAGTCGTCGTGCCGGATCGCGGCTGTTGCCATGCTGCAAGGGCTGCGGCAGATATGGCCGGCCATGCCGTTCATCGTAGCGCTGGTATTCGGCAAAAAGCTGTTCCGGCGTCAGCGTCATGTCGTAGTTGAGGCAGAACAGCAGGTTGCTATGCGGCACCGCCAGATGCGGATAGCGTTCGACCACTTTGCGCAACGCCTCGCGGGCCTCATCCATGCGGCCTTCGCGCACCAGGATTATGGCCAGCGCGCTCTCGAAATCCGGCAAGGCCGGAAATAGCGCCTGCGCTTCCTCGGCATAGCGCCGGGCATCACCGGTGCGGTTGGCGCTCATCAGGCCATAGACCAGGCGCTGCCATAGTTTCGGCCCAGGCGGCGAGGCCGCCAAGGCGGCACGGAACACGCTGTCAAGTTCAGCCGCATCGCCGCTATTCACCATCACATTGGTGAGATGCACCAGCATGCCGGCATCATTGGGATAAAACTGCAGATACTGCTGCAGGTAGCGGGTGGCTATCGGCCAGTTATAACGCTGTACCGCCGAGAGCGCGGCCAGGCGCAACGCATCGCGATGCGCCGGATCCAGCCGCAGCACCTGCTTGGCTAAAGCGAAGCAGCGGTCGAGATCGCCCGCCTTGGCCGCAGCCAGCGACGCCTGCAGCAATGCGCCGATATCGGCGCCCGTGCTGGCGCCCGGCGATGTCATCCGCCGCACCACTCCCGCCAGAGCTGGCGATAGCCGGCTTCAATGGCCTTCGCCAGGCCGGGCCCGTCGCGCATCGGCGAGGCTTCGAAACGCGGCCGCAGGCCGGCGCGGAGCTGCGCCAAAGCCTCGAGATTGCCGGCCCAGCGGGCTCCGATCTCAATATAGGCGGCCTCATCCTCGGTGACCCAATCCTGCATTTCCAACGCGCCAAGGATCGAGGCACCGAAGCGGCCTACCGAAGGCCGGTCTGCCTTGCTCAATACCGGCACACCCATCCACAACGCCTCAATGGTTGTGGTGCCGGCATTATGCGGGAACGGATCCAGCGCAATGTCGATCTCGTTGTAATGCGCCCAGGTCTTGGTCTGCGGGAAGGTGTAGATCAGCTCCAACCGTTCCGGTGTGATGCCATGGGCATCGAAGCGCTGCTGGAACAGATCCCGCGTCGCAGCCTCGGCGAAGGGTTTGGAATTCAGCACCAGGCGCGAATCCGGCACGCGCTTCAGCAGCCGAGACCACAGGGCAATCACCTTCTCGTTCAGGCGCACGGTGCGGCTGAAACTGCCGAAGGTGACATGGCCGTTGCGCAAGGCCGGCAGCGGCCCCACTTCCGGCATTGCTTCCGGTGGGCGGTAGACCAGGGGCGAGCGGCCAAGCCGCACGATGCGCTCCGAGAACAGGTGCTCGAAGCCCTGCGGCACCATGTAATCATCGGAGAAGAAGCCATCCACCGCCGACAGGCCGGTGGTATAGCCCTGGCCGATCAGGTAGCTGAACTGCACCGGCGCCGGCTTGCGCGTGAACACGCCGAGCCGGTTGCCCGCCGTATGGCCGGCCAGATCGACCAGGATGTCGATGCCATCGGCGCGGATCATCGCCGCCACATCGTCATCGCCCTTGCCCACAGTGCCGCGCCAGTGATCGGCCTGCGATTTCAGCCGCTCGGTGATCGCATCCGGCGTCGGCACCTCGCCATAGAGGTAAATCTCGAAAGCCGCCTTGTCGCGCGAGGCCAGCAGCGGCTCGAAGAACATCGCCACCGCATGATTGCGGAAATCCGGCGAGACATAGCCGACCTTCAGCCGTCGTTCCGGCTCGCGGGCATTGGCATGCTGCAACGGGTTCGGCAGCTTCGGCTTGCCGAAACGCTCATCCCAGCGCCGGTATTCGGCATAGATCTCTTCCGCCGTGAGATCGGCACGGTAGTTCGAGCAGAACAGCAGGTTGGAATGGCTGAGCACATAGTCCGGATTGATCGCCAGTGCGGCACGGAAGGATTCCGCGGCCTCGTCCAGCCGCTCCTGGCCGAGCAGGGCATTGCCGAGATTGTTATGGGCATCCGGATTGCGCGCTTCCAGCGCAATGGATTTGCGGCAGGCTTCCTCGGCCTCGACAAAGCGGCCCATGGCGAACAGCGTGTTGCCGAGATTGGCCCAGCCATGGGGATAGTTCGGCCTGAGCCGCACCGCTTCGCGGAATTCCTGCTCGGATTCATCGAGCTTGCCGAGATCCTTGAGCGTGTTGGCCAGGTTGTTGCGCGCTTCCGCCGAATCCGGCTTCAGCGCCACCGCCTTGCGGCATTCGGCTTCGGCTTCCTTGAGGCGGCCAAGCTGGCGCAGCGCACCGGCGCGGTTCCAGCGCAATTCCGCCATGTCCGGCAGCTGCTTCACCGCTTCGCCGATCAGATCGGCGGCTTTCTGCCAGTCGCGGCGGCGATAGGCGATCAGACCGAGGATATGCAAGGCATCGGCATTTTTCGGTGCCAGGGCGAGCAAAGCCACGGCAGCCTGCTCGGCCTGCGGCAATTGCCCGGACTGGAACGCCCGGATCGCCGCATCCAGCAGGGCTTGCGCCTTGGCAGCAGCTTCCTGGGCCGGCGTCGCCGCCGGCTTGGCAACCGCCGGCACGGCAGACTTGGCGCCCTGGCTGGCGCACCAGTCATGCCAGAACTGGATATAGGCCTGTTCGATGGCGCGGGTGAGCGAAACGCCATCGCGCATCGGCGACTTTTCGAATGTGCCGCGCAGATTGCGCCGCAGCTCCGCCAGGGCCGGCAGGTCGTTGGCCCATTTCTTGGCAATCGCGACGTATTCGTCGTGGTTCTGCGCCACCCAGTCATCCATGCCGAGCGCGCCGAGGATCGAGGCGCCGAAACGGCCCACCGAGGGCCGGCCAGCCAGACTTAGGACCGGCACGCCCATCCACAAAGCTTCGATGGTGGTGGTGCCGGCATTATGCGGGAACGGGTCCAGCGCGATATCGATATTGCCGTAGTAGTCCCAGGTGCGCGGCTGCGGGTTGGTGAAGATCAGGTCGAGCCGTTCCGGCTCGACGCCATGGGCTGCGAAACGGTCGAGAAACAGCTTGCGCGTCGGCTCATCGGTGAAGGGCTTGGAATTCAGCACCAGGCGCGCATTCGGAATCTCATTCAGAATCCGCGACCAGACCTCGATCACCTCGTCATTCATGCGCACCGTGCGGCTGAAACAGCCGAAGGTGACGACAGGCTTTTTCTTCTTGCCTTTTTTCAGCGCCGGCAATGGGGCCACCAGCGGCATCGCCGGCGGCGCCATGTAGCAGAGCGGCGAACGCGGCAGGCGCACCACCTTCTCGGCGAACAGATGATCATAGCCTTCCGGCACCATGGCGGCATCGACCAGGAAGCCATCGATGGCACTGAGGCCGGTGGTGGTGCCATGGCCGATCAGATAGGTGAACTGCACCGGCGCCGGCTTGCGCGCGAACATAGTGAGGCGGTTGCCCGCCGTGTGGCCGGCCAGGTCAATCAGGATGTCGATGCCATCGGCGCGGATCATGTTGGCGACTTCATCGTCGCTCTTGCCCACCGTGCTGCGCCAGTGATCAGCCATCTTCTGAAAGCGCGTGGTCATCGCATCCGGATTCGGCACTTCGCCATAGAGGAAGATTTCGAACTTGCCGCGATCATGCACCGACAGCACTGGCTCGAAGAACAGCGACACCACATGCTGGCGCAGATCGGGCGAGACATAGCCGATCTTCAGCTTGCGGTTCGGGTTCGGATCATTGTCATGGCGTAGCGGATTGGGCAGATGCGGCTTGCCGTGGCGGTCGTCCCAACGCTTGTATTCCTCGAAGATTTCCTCTGCCGTCGCACCGGGGCGGTAGTTCTGGCAGAATAGCAGGCTGGAGGAAACGGCGAGATCACCGGGCGCGATGGTGACGGCGCGGCGCAGGGCCGCCAGCGCTTCGTCATGGCGTGCCTGGTCTTCCAGCACCACGCCGAGCGTGCCGAGCGTGGCCGGATGATCGGGCCGCAGGCGCAACGACGAGCGGGCAAATTCCTCGGCTTCCGAGAGCCGGCCACGACGCATCAGCATGATCGCCAGGGCATCGTGAATATCCGGTCGCTCCGGCTTCAGCGCCAGCACCTTGCGCAGCACCACTTCGGCATCGTCGAAACGTTCGCGGGCGAGCAGCACCAGGCCAAGATTGACCATGGCATCCTCGAAATCCGGCTTCTGCTCGATGGCCTTGCGCAAGGCCTCCTCGGCTTCCACCAGCTTGCCCTGATCGCGCAGCGCATTGCCGAGATTGTTGTAGGCCTCGGCAAAAATGGGCCGCAGCGCAATGGCCTTGCGGTAGAAATTCTCCGCATCGCCATGCAGTTTCATGGCGCGGGCAACGACGCCGAGCGAGGACCAGTATTCCGGCAAATTCGGATTGATCGCTACGGCGCGCGACAGCCATTTCATCGCCGCCGGATAATCCTTCACGTCGCAGCACAGCACGCCCATCGCCTGCAGCGCATCGGCATTGTCTGGCTGTTGCTCCAGCAGGGCGGCGCAGATGCGGCGGGCCTGTTCGCGGTCACCGACATTGAAGGCGGCGACGACATCGGAATAGGTCAGTGGCCGCTCGGCTTCCGGTGGCTCGGTGCCGGCGAGCGCGCGGCTTTCGCACCAATCGTTCCAGAGCTGGCGGTAGGCGGTTTCGATGGCACGCGCCAGGCCCGGCGCATCGCGCATCGCCGAAGCCTCGAAGCGGTCGCGCAGGCCAGCCCGCAGCTTGGCCAGGCCATCGATGTCCTTGGCCCAGCGTTCGGCGATATCGAGATACTCGTCCGGATCGGCCGCCACCCAGTCGCTCATGCCGAGCGCGCCGAGGATCGAGGCGCCGAAGCGCCCCACCGACGGCCTGGCCGCCAGGCTCAACACCGGCACGCCCATCCAGAGCGCCTCGATGGTGGTGGTGCCAGCATTATGCGGGAACGGATCCAGCGCAATATCGATTTCGTTGTAATGCGCCCAGGTCTTGGGCTGCGGTTGGGTATAGATCAGTTCCAGCCGCTCCGGCCCGATACCGTGCGTCGCGAAACGCTCCTCGAACATCTGGCGCGTGAACTTTTCCGCGAAAGGCTTCGAATTAAGCACCAGCGTGGCATCCGGGATGCGGTTGAGCAATTCAGCCCAGATGGCGATGACATCTTCGTTGATGCGCACGGTGCGGCTGAAACAGCCGAACCGCAGCTTGCCACACTGCTTCGCCGGTAGCGGACCGACATCGGGCATATGCTCCGGCGGCCGGTAGACCAGTGGCGAGCGCGGGATGCGGATGATCTTTTCCGAGAACAGATGCTCGAAGCCTTCCGGCACCATGAAGTCATCGGAAATGAAACCGTCGATGGCGGACAGGCCCGTGGTGGTGCCATGGCCGATCAAGTAGCTGAACTGCACCGGCGCCGGCTTGCGCGCGAAAACCAGTAGACGGTTGCCGGCGGTGTGCCCGGCAAGATCGATCAGTACATCGATGCCATCCTGGCGGATCAGCGCCGCCATGCGGTCGTCGCTCAGGCCCACCGTACTGCGCCAGTGATCGGCCTTGGATTTCAGCCGCTGTGTCACCGCATCGGGATTGCTGACTTCGCCATAGAGATAGATCTCGACCTGCTCGCGGTCATGCGCTTCCAGTACCGGTTCGAAGAACAACGCAACGGCATGCTGGCGGAAATCCGGCGAGACATAGCCGATCTTCAGCTTGCGACCGGCTTCCGGGCTGTTGGCATGGCGCAGCGGACGCGGCAGCAAAGGCCTCGCGTGGGTCTTGTCCCAGGTGCGGTATTCCTCGGCGATTTCCTCGGCGGAAAGATCGTGGCGGTAATTGAGGCAGAACAGCAGGCTGCTATGGCCGGAGGCATAATCCGGCTTCAGCTTCAGCACCTGGCGGAACACGCCGGAGGCTTCATCCAGGCGGCCCTGGTCCTCCAGCGCGATGGCGAGATTGTTGAAGCCCTGATGCAGATCGGGCTTCAGCGCCAGGGCACGGCGGGCGAAGATTTCGGCATCGTTCGGGCGACCGGCACGCAGCAGCAGGGCGGCGAGATTGACCGATGCCTCATGGCTGTTCGGCTTCAGTGCCAGCGCCTGGCGGAAAGACGCCTCGGCTTCCGTCAGACGGTCCAGGCCCATCAGCGAATTGCCGAGATCGCTGTGCACATCGGCGAAATCCGGCTTCAGCTCGATCACCTTGCGGAATGCCACTTCCGAATCGGCGAGACGGCCGACCAGTTGCAGCAGGCGGCCGAGGCTGAGCCAGGCATCGGAAAAATTCGGCTTCAGCTCGACGGCACGGCGGAAGGCGACTTCGGCCTCGGCATGGCGGCCGAGATCGCGCAGCGTGTTGCCGAGATTCTGGTGCCCCTCGGGGAAATCCTCTTTCAGCGCAATGGCGCGGCGGTTGGCCGCCTCGGCATCCTTCAGCCGCCCCAGCGCCCGCAGCACGGCGGCGTGGTTGGCCTGGATTTCCGGCGAGGTCTTGGCATTGGCGGCCGCCTTGGCCAGGGTCGCCTCGGCATCAATCAACTGGCCGCGGCGAAAAGCGGCAAGGCCAAGCAATTGCAAGGCCGCCGGATCATTCGGCGCGGCATTCAGCAGCACGCGGCAGAGCTTCTCGGTTTCCTCATAAGCCCCGCGCTGGAAGGCAGCCACCGCTGCCTCAACCACCGCCTGTGCCGTCACCACCCCGCCTGCCGCCGCCTTGGCCATGCCTGTCCTGTCCTACCCTGACACCGCATTCATCATGCCATCCCATCGGGAATGACGGAATCGCCCGGGCCATGCCCAGGCCCCCGGAATCAACGCCGAGGTTGTGCAGGGAGTATTCCGGTTCGATCTTACCCAACCGTTACCACGGCGCCGAATGCGGCGAAATGCAACACCGGCGCCGGCTTTCCGCCAGCCCTGGCCCTGGAAAGCAAACGGGGCGGCCCGATGGGCCGCCCCGCTGATACTGAACCGGTCTGGACCAGGAACCCGGGCGGTTACACCGCCTGGAACTTGGTGAAGTCGTAGGTCCAAGGCGTGGTCGAGTTCGTGGTGATGGTGCCGATGAGCACCGCACCGCTGCTGAAATCGCCATCCGCCTTGTAGTACAGCTCGCCGGTATCGGACTGGTAGGCGAAGCCGGCCTGGGACAGGTTGGTACCGCCCAGGGCCGTGGCATCGGCCACCGCCTTGATGTTGACGTTGTTGCTGAGCGAGGAGACCGCCGCGAAAGCATCGGTACCGAAGGTGCCGCCTGCGATATCGAGGCCGATCTTGTCGCTGGCCGACATGTCACGGACGAAGGTGGTGGCACCACCGGACGCCGCGAAGACGAAGGTATCGTTACCTGCGCCGCCGGTGACCGTGTTGTTGCCCGCACCGCCGATGATCGTATCGGCCGAGGAACCGCCGATAACCTCGTCGTCGCCGCCATTGCCGAACACCATGGTCGCCTGGGTGCCGGTGATGGTGATGACATCCATGTCGGAGCCACCGTTCACGGTCTCGATATTCGCCACGGTGGCAATATTCACCGTGTCGTCGAGGTTCAGCGTGTCGGTGCCCGCACCCAGGTCATAGACACCGTTGTTCACCGCGCCATCGATGGTCACCGTGTCAGCGCCGCTGCCGCCGGTAATGCTCTCGATATTGGTGGTGGTCAGGGTGTTGGTGCCCGAGAACAGGATCAGCTTGTCGCCACCCGCGCCGAGGTCGATGTTGAGGCCGCTCACCGCATTGCCGAGCGTGACAGTGTCAGCGCCGGTGCCGCCGGTGATGGTCTCGACATTGGTGATCACCAGTGAGTTGGTGCCGCCCAGCAGGGTGACACTGTCGTTGCCGGCGCCGCCGTCGATCGAGCCCTTGGTGATGCCGCCGCTGACCGTGATGTCGTCAGCCTGGTTGCCGCCGATGACAGTTTCGATGCCAGAGACAGTCAGGTTGTTGGCGAGATCGGCCAGGATCAGCTTGTCGTTGCCGAGGCTGAGGTTGATCGACGAGACGGTGGTGGTCAGGGTCACCGTGTCGTTGTTGGTGCCGCCCACGATGGTTTCGACATTGGTGATGGTGACATTGTTGACGCCGTTGAACAGCGTAACCTTGTCGTTGCCGTCGCCGAGATCGATCGTCGTGTTGGTCGCCGCCGCCGCGAAGGTGACGGTGTCGTTGCCGGTACCACCGATGATGGTCTCGATGCCGTTCACCGCCACGCTGTTGGTCGCATCGGCCAGCACCAGCTTATCGTTGCCGGAGCCGAGGGCGATGCTGCCGCCGGTGATGCCGGCCGTCAGCGTAATGATGTCTGCACCGGTGCCGCCGGTGATGGTCTCGACATTGGCCACCGACAGCGAGTTCGCACCGTTGGCCAGCGTCAGCTTGTCACTGCCGGTGCCGAGGTCGATGGTCATGCCGGCCACGGTGGCGCCCAGCGTGATGGTGTCGGCGCCAGTACCGCCGGTCAGCGTTTCAACATTGCTGACCGTGATGCTGTTGGTGCCGTTGGCAAGCGTCAGGCTGTCGCCCGTACCGGCACCGAGGTCGAACTTGCCCGAGGCCAGCGCACCGCTGAGGGTGATGACATCGTCGCCAGTGCCGCCATTGACGGTTTCGACGTTGGTCAGGGTCAGGGTGTTGCCGTCGTTCGACAGGTTGAGCGTGTCAACGCCGGCACCCAGGTCGATCGAGGCATTCGAGGCGAGCGAGGCACCCAGCGTCACGATGTCCGCGCCGGTGCCACCCAGGATGGTCTCGACGTTGGTCAGCGTGATGTTGTTGGCGCCATTGGCCAGCGTCACCTTGTCGTTGCCGTCGCCGAGGTCGGCGGAAGCACCGGTGATGAATGCGCCGTAGACGATGATGTCGTCGCCGGTGCCGCCGATGATGCTCTCCACCGCCGTCGCCGTCACCGTGTTGCCACCATCCAGCAGCACCAGCTTGTCGCTGCCGGTACCGAGGTTGATCTGCAGCGTATTGGTGGTGCCCGAGAGGTGAACCTCGTCGGCACCGGTACCGCCGGTGATGGTTTCGATGTTGGCCACCGACAGCACGTTGGTGCCGTTGGCGAGCGTCAGCTTATCGTTGCCGGCGCCCAGGTCGATGGTGGTCGAGGAGTCAACCGTGGTGAGCAGCGTGATGCTGTCGTTGCCGGTGTTGCCGGTCACGGTCTCGATATTGGAGACCGTGACGTTGTTGGTGCCAGCGGCCAGGGTCAGGCTGTCGCTGCCTGCGCCCAGGTCGATGCGGCCATTGGTCAGAGCCAGGCTGAGGGTCAGCAGGTCGGCACCCGTGCCGCCGATGACGGTCTCGACATTGCTCACCGCCAGCTCGTTGCCGCCATTGGCAAGCGTCAGCTTATCGGCGCCAGCGCCCAGATCGATGGTGGTGGAGCTGTCAGCCGTGGCCGACAGGGTGATGTTGTCAGCACCCGTGCCGCCCTGGACGGTTTCGACGTTGGCCACCGTGACGGTGCCACCGGCCGAGGACATCACCAGCTTGTCGCTGCCGTCGCCCAGGTCGATGGTGCCATTGGTGATCAGGGCGCCGTAGGTCACCGTGTCGTTGCCGGTACCGCCAGTGACGGTCTCGGTGTTGGAGACGGTGATGCTGTTGGTGCCATCGGCGAGCTGCAGGCTGTCGTTGCCGGTACCCAGGTTCACGATGACGTTGGTCGCCGCGTTGCCCATGGTGATGGCATCGGCGCCGGTGCCGCCAACGATGCTTTCGACGTTGGTCAGGGTCAGGGTGTTGCCGCCCGTCGCCAGCGTCACGGTATCGGTGCCGTCACCGAGATCGACCACCGCCGAGCTATCGAGCGAAGCCGAGAAGGTGACGTTATCGTTGCCGGTGCCGCCGGTGAGGGTTTCGATGCCCGCCGCCGTGATGGTGTTGTTGCCATTGGCCAGGGCCAGGCTGTCGCTGCCCGCACCCAGATCCACGGTCACGCCGTTCACGGTGGTGGCCAGGGTGACCAGGTCGTCACCCGAACCGCCGACCACGATTTCGACGTTGGTCAGGTTGGCGGTGTTGCCGCCATCGGCCAGCGTCAGCTTGTCCTTGCCGGCGCCGAGGTCGATCGAGGTCGAGCTGTCGATGGTGGTGCCGAGCGTGATGGTATCCACGCCGGTGCCGCCGATCAGGGTCTCAACGTTGCTGACCGTGATGGTGGTGTTGGCGTTGGCAAGCGTCAGCTTGTCGGCGCCATCGCCGAGGTCGATGGTGCCGGTGGTCTGGCCCGCACCCAGGGTGACGGTGTCAGCGCCGGTGCCGCCGATCAGGGTTTCAACGCTGGTCGCGGTGAGGCTGTTGGTGCCATCGGCCAGGGTCAGGCTGTCGCTGCCCACACCCAGGTCGAACTTGGCGCCGGTGACCGCCTCGGAGAGCACCACGGTATCGTTGTTGGTGCCACCGACGACGTTCTCGACGTTGGTGATGGTGAAGTTGTTCTGGCCGTTGAACAGCACCAAGGTGTCGACGCCATCGCCGAGGTCGATCAGCGAAGTGGCCGGCAGGGTGCTGGTCAGGGTCACGGTGTCGTTGCCGGTACCGCCGATCACGGTCTCAGCATTGGCAACCGTCAGGCTGTTGGTGCCATTGGCCAGGCGCAGGATGTCGCTGCCGGCACCCAGGTTGACTGTGGCGCCAGTCACGGCCGCGCCCAGGGTGACGTCGTCGTCGCCGGTACCGCCGGTGATGACTTCGACATTGGTCAGGATGGCGGTGTTGCCACCGTCAGCCAGGTTGACCACGTCCTTGCCACCGCCGAGGTCGATCGAAGCGCTGCTGTCCAGGGTGGTCAGCAGGGTGATGGCGTCGGCGCCGGTGTTGCCGATCAGGGTTTCGACGTTCGACACCGTCAGGGTGTTGTTGCCCGAAGACAGGGTCAGCTTGTCGCTGCCATCGCCGAGGTCGTAATGGCCGTTGCTGATATTGAGGCTCAGCGTCACGGTGTCGGCATCGGCGCCGCCGGTCAGGGTTTCGACGTTGTTGACCGTCAGGGTGTTGGCACCAGCCGACAGGGTCAGGCTGTCATTGCCCGCACCGAGGCTGACGGAACCCGCGGCGACATTGGTACCGAAGGTGATGACGTCGGCACCCGTACCGCCGATCACGGTCTCGACATTGGTCAGCGTACCGGTATTGCCGCCCGCCGCGAGGGTCAGGCTGTCATTGCCGGCGTCGAGATCGATCGTGTGGTTGGTGGTCAGCGCGCCGCCCAGGGTCACCGTATCGGCACCCGACGAACCCGCCAGGGTTTCGACGTTGGTCACCGTCCAGGTCAGGGCCGCCGTGCCGAGCGTCAGCTTGTCGTTGCCATCGCCAAGGTCGACCTTGGTGGCGCTGTTGCTGATCGCGGTGACATCGTCGTCGCCGGTACCGCCGGTGATGACTTCGGCCTGGCTGATGACCGCAGTGTTGCCGCCGTCAGCCAGCTTCAGGGTGTCGTAGCCAGCACCCATGCTGATCGAGGTCGAGCTGTCGACCGTGGTCTCCAGGGTGATGTTGTCGACACCAGTGCCGCCGATCAGGGTTTCGACGTTGCTCACCGAGATCACGTTGCCAGCGCCGCCAAGGGTCAGGCTGTCGGTGCCATCGCCGAGGTCGATCTTGCCCTGGGTCAGGGAGACGGTGAGGGTCACCGCATCGGCATCGGTGCCGCCGGTGATGGTTTCGACGTTGCTTACCGTGACCGTGTTGCCACCAGCCGCCAGGGTCAGGCTGTCAGCGCCCGCACCCAGGTTGATGGTCGCGCCAGCGGTGTTGGTGCCCAGCGTGATGCTGTCAGCAGCGGTGCCGCCAACAATGCTCTCGACATTGGTCAGCGTGCCGGTGTTGGCAACATTGGCCAGGTTCACGGTGTCGCTGCCGTCGCCGAGATCGATCGACGAGTTGGTGGTCAGCGCACTGCCGAGCGTGATGACGTCGTTGTTGCCGCCGCCAACGATGGTCTCGACATTGCTGACGGTGGCGGAATTGCCGCCGGCCGCCAGGGTGAGCTTGTCGTTGCCGCCGAGCAGGTCGACGGTGGCACCCGCGACATTGGTGGAGAAGGAGACATCATCGTCACCCGAACCACCGATCACGGTTTCAATGTTGGTCAGCAGGGCGGTGTTGCCGCCATCGGCCAGGGTCAGCTTGTCCTTGCCGGCGCCGAGGTCGATCGAGGAGCTCGAGTCGATGGTGCTGCCAAGGGTGATCGTGTCGTTCTGGTTGCCACCGGTCAGGGTCTCGACGTTGGTGACAGTCAGCGTGTTGTTGGCGTTGAACAGCGACAGCTTGTCAGCGCCATCGCTGAGGTCGATGGTGCCCGAGGTCTGGCCCGCACCCAGCGTCACGACATCAGCGTCGGCACCGCCGGTGATGGTCTCGACATTGGTCGCGGTCAGTTCGTTGCCGCCATCGGCGAGCTGCAGGCTGTCATTGCCGGCACCGAGCTGGAACAGCACGCCCGAGACCGTCTGGCCGAGGGTGATCTGATCGTCGCCCGAACCGCCGATCACGGTTTCGACGTTGGTGATCGAGAAGTTGTTGCCGCCAGCCGCCAGGGTCAGGGTGTCGGCGCCGTCGCCGAGGTCGATCAGGCCGTTGGTCGGCAGGGTCGAGCCCAGGGTAACGGTATCCGCACCGGTGCCGCCCATCACGCTTTCAACGTTGGTGACGGTGACCGAGTTGGTGCCATTGGCCAGCGTCAGCTTGTCGCTGCCGCCATGCAGGTCGATCGAGCCGCCGGTGATGGCCGCCGAGAAGGTGACATCGTCATCGCCGGTGCCGCCGACCACGCTCTCGATATTGGCCAGGACGGCGGTGTTGCCACCATCGGCCAGGGTCAGCTTGTCCTTGCCGGCGCCAAGATCGATCGAGGAGCTCGAGTCGATGGTGGTGCCGAGGGTGATGGTGTCGTTGCCGGTGCCGCCGGTCAGGGTCTCGACGTTCGAGATCGTGGCCGAGTTGACCGCATTGGCGAGCGCCAGGCTGTCGCTGCCATCCTTGAGGTCGATGGAAGCGTTGGTGACGCCGGCGCCCAGGGTGACCACATCGGCATCGGCACCGCCGGTGACGGTCTCGACATTGGTCGCGGTCAGCGTGTTGCCGCCATCGGCAAGCGTCAGCTTGTCGCTGCCGGCGCCGAGGTTGATGACGCCATTGGTGACCGTGCTGCCGAGCGTGACGTCGTCAGCGCCGGTGCCGCCGGTGACGCTTTCGACGTTGGTCAGCGTGCCGGTGTTGCCGCCATTCGCCAGGGTGATGGCGTCATTGCCGTCACCCAGATCAACGGAGGAATTCGTGGTCAGCGCAGCGCCGAGGGTGATGGTATCCGCACCGGTGCCGCCAACCAGGGTCTCGACATTGGTGACGGTGACCGAGTTGGTGCCATTGGCCAGCGTCAGCTTGTCGTTGCCGCCATCCAGATCCACCGAACCGCCGGTCAGGGCAGTGGAGAGCGTGACATCGTCATCGCCCGAACCGCCAACCACGCTTTCGATGTTGGTCAGCACAGCGGTATTGCCGCCAGCCGCCAGGGTGATCTTGTCCTTGCCGTCGCCGAGGTCGATCGACGCCGAGCTGTCCACCGTGGTGGTCAGCGTGATGGTGTCGTTGCCGGTGCCGCCGGTCAGGGTCTCGACGTTGCCGACATTCAGGGTGTTGATGCCGTTGGCCAGCACCAGCTTGTCGCTGCCGGCATCCAGGTCGAAGGTGCCCGAGGTCTGGGCTGCGCCCAGGGTCACGGTGTCATCGCCCGAGCCGCCGGTGACAGTCTCAACGTTGGTCGCGGTCAGGCTGTTGCCGCCGTCAGCCAGAGTCAGGCTGTCATTGCCGCCGCCGAGCTGGAACAGCACGCCGGTCACGGTCTCGGACAGGGTGATCTGATCGTCGCCCGAACCGCCGATCACGGTTTCGACGTTGGTGATGGTGAAGTTGTTGCCGCCAGCCGCCAGGGTCAGGGTGTCGGCGCCATCGCCGAGGTCGATCAGGCCGTTGGTCGGCAGGGTCGAACCCAGAGTGACGGTATCCGCACCGGTACCGCCCATCACGCTTTCAACGTTGGTGACGGTGACAGTATTGCCGCCATCGGCCAGCGTCAGCTTGTCGCTGCCGCCATCCAGGTCGATCGAGCCACCCGAAACCGTGGTGGAGAAGGTGACATCGTCATCGCCAGAGCCGCCGACCACGCTTTCGACGTTCGCCAGCACAGCGGTATTGCCGCCAGCCGCCAGGGTCAGCTTGTCCTTGCCGGCGCCGAGATCGATCGAGGAGCTCGAGTCGATGGTGGTACCAAGCGTGATGGTGTCGTTGTTGCTGCCGCCGGTCAGGGTCTCGACGTTCGAGATCGTGGCCGAGTTGACCGCATTGGCGAGCGCCAGGCTGTCGCTGCCATCCTTGAGGTCGATGGAAGCGCCGGTAACGCCGGCGCCCAGGGTGACCACATCGGCATCGGCGCCGCCGGTGATGGTTTCAACGTTGGTGGCAGTCAGCGTGTTGCCGCCATCGGCGAGCGTCAGCTTGTCGCTGCCGGCGCCGAGGTTGATGACGCCATTGGTGACCGTGCTGCCGAGGGTGATGTCGTCAGCGCCAGTACCGCCGGTGACGCTCTCGACGTTGGTCAGCGTGCCGGTGTTGCCGCCGTTCGCCAGGATCAGGGTGTCGGCGCCGTCGCCCAGGTCGATCGACGAGTTGCTGTCGATGGTCGACTGCAGGGTGATGGTGTCGGCACCAGTGCCACCGACGATGCTCTCGGCATTGGCGACGCTGATGGAGTTGGTGCCATCGGCGAGGGTCAGCTTGTCGCTGCCGCCAGCCAGGTCGACCGTGCCGCCGGTCAGGGCGGTGGAGAGCGTGACGTCATCGGCGCCGGAGCCACCGATGATCGACTCGATGTTGGTCAGCACAGCGGTATTGCCGCCAGCCGCCAGGGTGATCTTGTCCTTGCCATCGCCGAGATCGATCACCGCCGATGAGTCGATGGTGGTGGTCAGGGTGATGTTGTCGGTCAGCGTACCGCCGGTCAGGGTTTCGACGTTGCCAACGTTCAGGGTGTTGGCGCCATTGAACAGCACCAGCTTGTCGGTGCCGTCCTTCAGATCGAAGGTGCCCGAGGACTGCGCCGCACCCAACGTCACGGTATCGGCATCGGCACCGCCGGTGACGGTCTCGACATTGGTCGCGGTCAGCTCGTTGCCGCCATCGGCCAGAGTCAGGCTGTCATTGCCGCCGCCGAGCTGGAACAGCACGCCGGTCACAGTCTGCGACAGGGTGAGCTGATCGTCACCCGAACCGCCAATCACGGTTTCGACGTTGGTGATCGAGAAGTTGTTGCCGCCAGCCGCCAGGTAGAGGGTGTCGGCGCCATCGCCGAGATCGACCAGGCCGTTGGTCGGCAGGGTCGAACCCAGGGTGACGGTATCCGCACCGGTGCCACCGGTGACGCTCTCGACATTGGTGACGGTGAGGGTATTGCCGCCATCGGCCAGGGTCAGGCTGTCGCTGCCGCCATGCAGGTCGACCGAACCGCCCGAAACCGTGGTGGAGAGGGTGACATCGTCATCGCCGCTGCCACCGACCACGCTTTCCACGTTCGCCAGCACAGCGGTATTGCCGCCATCGGCCAGGGTCAGCTTGTCCTTGCCAGCGCCGAGATCAATCGAAGCCGAGCTGTCGATCGTGGTGCCGAGCGTGATGGTGTCGTTGTTGCTGCCGCCGGTCAGGGTCTCGACATTCGAGATCGTGGCCGAGTTGACCGCATTGGCGAGCGCCAGGCTGTCGCTGCCATCCTTGAGGTCGATCTGCGCACCGGTGACGCCGGCACCCAGGGTGACCACATCGGCATCGGCGCCGCCGGTCAGGGTTTCAACGTTGCTCACGGTGGCGGTATTGCCGCCATCGGCGAGCGTCAGCTTGTCGCTGCCGGCACCGAGGTTGATCGCGCCATTGGTGACCGTGCTGCCGAGGGTGATGTCGTCAGCGCCAGTGCCGCCGGTAACGGTTTCAACGTTGGTCAGCGTGCCGGTGTTGGCACCATTGGCCAGGATAATGGTGTCGTTGCCGTCGCCCAGGTCGATCGAGGCGTTCGAGTCGATGGTGGTGCCGAGCGTGACAACGTCAGCGCCGGTGCCGCCGACGACGCTCTCGACATTGGTCGCGGTCAGGCTGTTGCCGCCATCGGCCAGAGTCAGCTTGTCGCTGCCGCCGGCGAGGTCGACCGTGCCACCCGAAACCGTGGTGGAGAGGGTAACGTCATCGGCGCCAGAGCCACCGATCACGCTTTCCACATTGGCCAGCACGGCGGTGTTGCCGCCGGCCGCGAGCGTGATCTTGTCCTTGCCATCGCCGAGATCAATCGCCGCCGAAGAGTCGATGGTGGTGGTCAGGGTGATGTTGTCGGTACCAGTGCCGCCGGTCAGGGTCTCGACATTGGCGATATTCAGGGTGTTGGTGCCGTTGGCCAGCACCAGCTTGTCGCTGCCATCATCGAGATCGATGGTGCCCGAGGACTGCGCCGCGCCCAGCGTAATGATGTCGGCGTCAGCGCCGCCATTGATGGTCTCGGCGCCCGACACGGTGGCGGTGTTGCCGCCATCAGCCAGAGTCAGGGTGTCGTTGCCAGTGCCGAGGCTGATGGAGCCGGCCGAAACGGTGGAACCCAGGGTAACGGTGTCAGCGCCGCTGCCGCCAGTGACGGTTTCAGCGTTGGTGACGGTAAGGCTGTTGGTGCCGTTGGCGAGCGTCAGGCTGTTATTGCCGGCCGCGAGGTCGACGGAAGCGCCCGCCACGGTGGCGCCGAGGGTGACGACATCGTTGCCGGTGCCGCCGGTCAGGGTCTCGACGTTGGAAACGGTGAGGGTGTTGCCGCCATCGGCGAGCGTCAGCTTGTCGCTGCCCGCCGCGAGGTCGACGACGCCGCTGGTGATGGTGGTGGACAGGGTGACATCGTCAGCACCCGAGCCGCCGATCACGGTCTCGATGTTGGTCAGCACGGCGGTGTTACCGCCATCGGCCAGGGTGATCTTGTCCTTGCCGTCGCCGAGGTCGATCGAAGCCGAGCTGTCGATCGTGGTGGCGAGCGTGATGGTGTCGTTGTTGGTGCCGCCGATCAGGGTCTCGACATTGGAGACACTGGCCGAATTGACGGCATTGGCGAGAGTGACCTTGTCGCTGCCACCGGCCAGGTCGATGGTGGCATTGGTGACGCCAGCGCCATAGGTGACAACGTCATCACCCGAACCGCCGAGCACGGTTTCGACATTGGTCGCGGTCAGGTCGTTGCCGCCATCAGCGAGCTGCAGCTTGTCGGCGCCTGCGCCGAGCTGGAACAGCACACCGGTCACGGTCTGCGACATGGTGAGGTCATCGGCATTGGAACCGCCGATCACCGTCTCGACATTGGTGATGGTGAGGTGGTTCGGGCCGTTGAACAGATTCAGGGTATCGGCGCCATCGCCGAGATCCACCGAAGCGGTGGACGGCAGGGTCGAACCCAGAGTGACGACGTCGGAGCCGGTGCCGCCGATGATGCTCTCGACGTTGGAAACCGTCAGGCTGTTGCCGCCATCGGCCAGAGTCAGGGTGTCATTGCCGGCACGCAGATCGACATTGCCGCCGGAGATCGTGCCGGTCAGGGTCACTTCATCGGCGCCAGAGCCGCCGATGATCGACTCGATGTTGGCCAGGTTGGCGGTGTTGCCGCCATCGGCCAGGGTCAGCTTGTCCTTGCCGTCGCCGAGATCGATCGAGGAGCTCGAGTCGATGGTGCTGCCAAGGGTGATGGTGTCAGCGCCGGTGTTGCCGGTCAGGGTCTCGACATTGGTGACCGTCGCGGTGTTCGAGCCGGTCGCCAGGGCCAGGCTGTCAGAGCCATCGCCCAGATCAATGTTGCCGCCGGCAATCGCGGCGCCGAGCGTCACGACATCGGCATCGGTGCCGCCGGTGATGGTCTCGACATTGGTAGCGGTCAGCGTGTTGCCGCCATCGGCGAGGGTCAGGCTGTCGTTGCCGGCGCCGAGGTTGATGACGCCGTTGGTGACGGTGGTCTCAAGCGTGATGGTGTCGGCGCCGGCGGCGCCGGTGATGGTCTCGACATTGGAGATCGAGGCGCTGTTGGTGCCGTTGAACAGGGTGACGCTGTCGTTGCCATCGCCCAGGTCGATCTGCATGCCAGTGGCGGCAGCGCCGAGCGTGATGACGTCGGCGCCGGTGCCGCCGATGATGGTTTCAACGCCGCTGGCCGTGGCCGAGTTGCCGCCGTCAGCGAAGGTGAGCTGGTCGTTACCGGTGCCAAGCAGGAAGCTGCCGCCGGAAACCGTGGTGGAGAGGCCGATGACATCGGCGCCGGTGCCGCCGACCACGCTTTCAACGTTGGCGACCGTCAGGCTGTAGCCGCTGTTGCCCAGCGTCAGCTTGTCCTTGCCATCGCCGAGGTCGATCGAGGCCGAGCTGTCGAGCGTGCCGCTGATCGTCACCGTGTCCGCAGCGGAGCCACCGATGAGGGTCTCGACGTTGCTGACGGTGAGGGAGTTTGCGGCGTTGCCAAGGGTGAGGCTGTCGTTGCCGTCCCCGAGGTTGACGGAGGCGTTGGTCAGACCGCCGGTAACGACGATCGTGTCCGTGCCGGTGCCCGTCGTGAGGGTGCCGAAGCCACTGAGGGTGGCGGAATTGTCGGAATTGCCAAGGGTAATGCTATCAGCCATGACGCGACCTCTCCTTCTGAGATGCCCCCATCCAGGCTTCGCCTGGCATTAACGGAGCGTCAAATTCCGGTTTTTTCCCCGGTTACGCTAACTTTTTACGCTGGTCGGATACCCGACCGGATACTGTTTCAGAGGATGGAACCCTGCAAATTTTGGCACAATTCCTGACGAACCTGCCAAATGAGACGGCGGGTACTCTTCCCCTAATGATGCCTAACCACTACTCCTGGTTCACGGTGGAGTCAATCAGAGTTTTATTACCGAAGCGTTTACGGCAATTGACGAGGGCAAGAAACTTCGCATCCAGAGCGGTTTTCCGCCCGCAATTCCTGGAACCCGGTCGTATACTGAGGGTTGTGTAGTACATTTCCGTCAGAATCCTACTTTTCTTTGAATGACTTACGGCTGGCCAGAACCAGCGGCTGGATCAGGTATTCCAGTGCCGTACGGGAACCGGTCGGCACGATCACCTCGGCCGGCATGCCCGGCGCCAACTTCACATCGGGCAAAGCGGCCAGTTCCTTGGCGTCCGGCACCACCTGGATGGTGAAGAAACCTTCGCCCGTGCGCGGATCAGTGAAGCGGTCGGCGGAGCGAGTCTTGATCGTGCCATGGATGATCGGGATTCCCTTCTGCTTGTAGGCCAGCAGATGGATTTCGGTGCGCATGCCTTCATGCACGTCCTTGGCGTCTTCCGGCTTCAGGCGCGACTCGATCACCATCGGCTCGCCTTCCGGCACGATCTCCAGGATACGCTCGCCCTTGTTGATCACACCGCCGACGGTGAAAACGGTGAGACCGACGACGAAGCCGGTATCGGGCGCACGGATATCGATGCGTTCGAGCACATCGCGTGCCGCATTCAGGCGCTCGCCGGTATCGGCGAGACGGGCCTGCACGGAATTCAGTTCGGTGCTGACCTGCGACAGGCGATCACGGCGAAGCTGTTCCATCTGCGCTTCGGCCTGCGCCACGGTGAAACGCACGCGGCCAACCGAGCCGCGATATTCCGCGATCTGGCCCGAGATTGCTGCCATGGCGCGCTCCAGAGCAAGCACGCGGGTTTTCGGCGCATAGCCTTTCTCATACAGGTCGCGCGTGCCGCTGAGTTCCTCGTTGATCAGCGACATCTGGCGCTCCAGCGCCGCCACCTGCTGCACCAGGCCACGGCTCTGCTCACCAAATTGCAGAATCTGCTGCCGCAGCACATTGAATTGCGCTTCCTGCGCCACGCGCCGCGAGGTGAAAAGCTGCGCCTCGCCGCGGATCGCCTCGCCCACCACAGGATTGCCGGCGCGGGCCAGCAGATCGGGCGGAAATTCCACCACCAGCGCGCCATCTCGTTCGGCGCGCAGACGCACCTCCTGGGCACGCAGGATGTCATACTGATTGGAGAAGATTTCGACCGCCGCCTGGGCCTGCACGCTGTCGAGCTGGATCATCACCTGACCCTTCTGCACCAGATCGCCTTCGCGCACGCTGATGCTGCGCACGATGCCGCCATCGAGATGCTGCACCGCCTTGCGATTGCCTTCCACGCGCACCACGCCGGGCGCGATGGCGGCGCTATCGAGCGGCGCGGTATAGAGCCACAGACCTGACAGGCCGATAAAAATGAAGATCACGATGAAGCCAAACCACATCGAGCCCTTGGCGCCATCTTTCAGCGGCGGCTCGACGCTCGCGCGGCCACCAGGACCACTGCCGCCGGCCAGCACCAGGGCACGCGGCCGGCGCTGCACGTTATCGGGCAACGTCTCCTGGCGCGGGGCGACGGCCTTGTTCATGCCTGCCTCGCGTCAATCTGTTTCGGCGCGGCACCTGGCACGGCCGGCTGCGCACCGCCCTGCACCACGCGCAACTGCGGCGTGTTCGGTGCGAACTGCGCCATGATCGCGGCGGTCGGACCCATGCGGTCGACCAGGCCGTTGCGCAGCACCACGATCTTGTCCACCGTCACCAGCATGCTGGGACGGTGCGCGATGATCACCACGGTGCAGCGCGTCTGCTTGAGATGCAGCAGCACCTGGCGCAAGGCTTCCTCGCCCTGGCCATCGAGATTGGAATTCGGTTCGTCCAGCACCACGAGGCGCGGATTGCCGTAGATGGCGCGGGCCAGGCCGATGCGCTGGCGCTGGCCACCGGACAGCACCGCGCCGCCGTCGCCTATATCGGTGTCGTAGCCCTTCGGCAGCCTCAGGATCATGTCATGGATGCCGACGCGCCGCGCCGCTTCCACCACCGCTTCCGCATCGACATTGCCGAAGCGCGCGATGTTATCGCGCACCGAGCCGGCGAAGAGTTCGATATCCTGCGGCAGATAGCCGACATGGCGGCCGAAATCCTCGCGATCCCAACTGAAGGCATCGGCGCCATCCAGGCGCACCACGCCGGAATAGGGTTTCCACACGCCGACCAGGATGCGCGCCAGCGTCGACTTGCCGGCCGCCGTGGGGCCGATTACGCCGAGGCTTTCGCCGGCCTGCAGCGCGAAGCTGACGCCGCGCAGGATCGCCAGTTCGGAGCCAGGTGCGGCAAAGGTGACACCCTCGACCGAGAGATGGCCTTCCGGCTCGGGCAGTTGCATCTGCTGCTCGCGCATCGGCTGGGAAAGCACTTCATCGACGCGCTTGGCGGCGGCGAAGGCATTGACGATCTGGCTCCACACGCTGACCACCTGATCCACCGGCTGCACACCGCGACCGGCCAGCAACATGGCGGCATACATCGCGCCGGGCGTGATCAACTGGTCCACCGCCAGCCAGGCGCCGACGGCGAGAATGGCGATCTGCAGGCCGACGCGCAGCATGCGGATGGCGGCCATGAAACCGGATGAACGGCGGCTGGCCGTGGCCTGGCGCAGCATGAAGGCATTGCGTTCACGGCGCCAATTCTGCATCAGGCCGGGCAGCATGCCCATGGCCTGCACGGCCTCGGCATTGCGCAGGCTGCCTTCGGTGAGACGATAGCTTTTCTGCGCATGCTGCGAGGCTTCCGCCATCGGCTTGCTGACGAAAATCTGGTTGGCGATGGCCAGCAGCAGCAGGATACCGGCGCCGGACAGCGCGGTGATGCCAAGCAGCGGATGCAGGATGAAGCAGATGCCGAGATAGACCGGGGTCCAGATCAGATCGAGGAAAGCCAGCGTGCCACTGCCGGTGACGACCTGGCGCACCAGATCGAGATCGCGCAAAGCCTGGCCCTGCGAGCCGCCGGAGCGCTGCGAGGCGCGCTCGACTTCCACGGCCAGGACCTTGGCGGAAAGCATGTTGTCGATACGGATGCCCCAGCCGATCAGGATGCGGCTGCGCACATCATCGATCAGCGACATCACGATCAGTGCCACGAACACCGCCAGGGTGAGCATCGCCAGGGTGGCGAGGCTGCCCGACGACAGCACACGGTCAAACACCTGCATCATGTAGAGCGGCTGCGCCAGGCCCATCAGATTGATGACGAGGCTGAACACGCCGGCCGCGGCAAAATATCCCGCGCAAAGCAGGAAAGCCGTTTTCATGGCGGAAGGCGGGCGTGGTCGTGTCATGTGGCTAACGCAGGTTTCTCCAACTTCGCAATCGTCATTTTGACGACCGGCTACATTTCGGGCCGGAAGCTTCCTCCCGGCGCGGCACAGGCCGGTCGCACTACCCCCACGTCCTTGAGACTAGCGCGACGCCGGCATTATCAGCATGGTGAATCTTAAAGCCGGGTTAAACTCGTATTATTTCGACGAAAACGGCAAAAGCGTGGTCACCCGTAAAGTGCCTGAATCGCACCCTGGCGCTTTTCCAGGGCGGCCAGTACGGCCGGATCGAAGCAATCCGGGGTGGTACGGTCGTCACCCACGGTGATAATCCGCATCGCCTGTTCATGACTCAGGCCGGGCTTGTAGCTGCGGATCGCGCGCAGCGCATCATACACGTCCGCCACCGCCACGACACGGGCCGGCAGCGCAATCTTTTCGCCCGCCAAACCGCGCGGATAACCGCTGCCATTGTAGTTTTCGTGATGCGACAGCGCGATATCGGCGGCGGCATCCAGCATCGGATTCTGGGCCAGGCGCAGCATGTCATGCCCCTGCTGCGGATGCAGCGCCATGATGCGGCGCTCTTCCGGATCCAGCCGGCCATGCTTGAACAGCACCGTGTCCGGAATCGCGTTCTTGCCGATATCGTGCAGCAAGGCGCCAAGCTTGATGGCTTCGATGGTCGGGGCCGGCAGGGCCATGGCCTCGGCCAGCACGCTGCCGACTTCGACCATCCGGGTGGAATGTTCCAGGGTCTGGCCATCCCGGGCATGCGCAACCTGGGCGATAAGTTGAGCCAATCTGTCATCGTTCATAATTTTACTTATACATCACAGGGGTTGAGTAATCGAGCACTAAAGCGCCCACCAAAGCGGGCGCGACCCTAAGATCGGCTCATCAAAAAACCCCTGATCCAGATCAAAAAACGCTAATATTTTTAAACAAGCTTTTGTTTTAATTCATAAATTTTATTAATGCAGACCGTAAACAATCACCACGTGTGACTCATCCAAAGCCGGGTGTATTTTTTCACCTCAGAAGCGGAAGGAGACACTGAAGGCACCGAAGCGATCCGGTGTCTCCTGGGTCTCGAATTCCCGGCTGCGCAGCACATGGGTGTAGGCGAAGCGGATGCCCTGCCAGATCACCGCCACGCCGCCTTGCAGGTCGCCGACGAGGTAACGCTTGTCCACGCTGCGGCTATCGGCGAACAGGTTGCCATCCAGGAACATGTTGCGGCCCACGGCACGGCCTTCGCCACCGACGAAGAAATAGAAACCGAACTCGCCGGTGGGCTCGAAATAGCCCGACCCCGGCAGGCTCGGCTGCACCCGCGGCGGGCCGTAATCTTTGGGGATATTGTAGCCCAGCCGCAGCATCAGGCCGGTATTCGCATAGGTGAGGGCATTGCCGAGCGCGACGCCGGCATGGGGCGTCGCCTCGAGTTTCAGGCCGAAGAATTCCGGCTCCGCTACCCGGCGCCAGGAGCGCTGGTAGTTGAGCTGCAAGGTCGGTTCGGTCTTGAGCTGGCTGTCCCAGCCCATCGGCTCGCGGGAATTGATCGCCTCATGCACGACCTTTTGCGACTGTTCCGCCAGCGAGGCCGGGCCGACAATGCCGATGCCAACCTGAAATTGATCGAGGTGGCTCTTGGTTTCCGAGATCACGCCGGCATTGAGATACAGCCAGCCGGCATAGGGCCGGTCGCCCGGTGGCGGGTTGACCAGACTGATATCGCGCGGCGTGTACATCGCCTGGCCCAGGCCCAGATCGAACCGCAAATCTTTGGTATCGAAGAATAAAGGAAGCTCGCGGAAGGCATTGCCGAGCCATTCCGGCTCGGCACCGGGGGCCGTCAGCCACGACATATAGACGCCGCTGGTGTAATGCCGGTCGGCATTGGCGAACAGCATGTCATTTTCCAGCACGAAGCTGAGCGTGCCGGCCTTTTGCGGCGGCGGCGGCTCGGGCGCCGGCTTGGCTTCCTGGGCATAAGCGACTGGAACCAGGATCAGGCCCAAAGTCAGACTGAAGCAGGCGGCGCGGAAAATGGCGAGGCGAGGCATGGCGTCTGTTTTATCCCTTTTCCGCCTTATAGACCGGGCTTTATGGCGAAAAAAGGACCGGGATCACGCGGCAAGGCTCTGATGCCGCAGCAGAATGGTTAAAAACAGCGGCCCGTAGCGTTCCAGCTTGGCGGCGCCGATACCGTGGATTTCCGCCATCCGGGCCAAGCTGTCGGGCCGCTTTGTCGCCAGTTCAAGCAAGGTGCGGTCGGAAAACACGACATAGGCTGGCTGGTTCTGCTCGGTGGCGAGCTGGCGGCGCTGTGCCTTCAACTCCGCCAGCAGCGCGGCATCGGCGGCATTGAGCGTATCTTCCGCCAGGCCGGCAACACTACTCTTGCTCTTGGCGCGCTTTGCCCCGCCGCCTTCCACCACATCGCGGCGCAGTTCCACCCGCGCCTTGCCGCGCAGCACCTGCAGCCCGGCATCGGTGAGCACCCAGCGGCCATGGCCGACGATATCCAGGCCGATCAGCCCGGCGGCATAGATCTGGCGGAAAATCGAGCGCCAGGCATCGGCCGGGCGGTCCTTGCCGACACCGAAGGTCGGCAGCCGGTCATGCTCGTAGCGGATGATGGCATCGGTGGCATTGCCGACCAGCAGATTGACCAGATGCTCGGTGCCGAACCGCTCGCCGGTGCGCGCCATGGCCGACATCGCCTTCTGCGCCTCGATGGTGCCATCGAATACCGCCACGCCTTCCTGGCAGAGGTCGCAATGGCCGCAGGGCTCGGCCTGCTCGCCGAAATAGGCCAGCAGGGTCTGGCGCCGGCAGCGCGGCGATTCAGCCAGTGCCACCAGGGCATTGAAGCGCTGGCGCTCGATGCGCTTGCGCTCCTCCGGCGCCTCGCCCTGCTCGATCTGCAAGCGGCGCAGCCGCATGTCGTCGAGGCCATAGAGCGTGAAGGTTTCCGCCGGCAGGCCATCGCGGCCGGCGCGGCCGATCTCCTGGTAATAGGCTTCCACATTGGCCGGCAGGTCGGCATGGCAGACGAAGCGCACATCGGGCTTGTCGATACCCATGCCGAAGGCCACGGTAGCCACCATCACCACGCCATCCTCGCGCAGAAACGTATCCTGATTCTCATCGCGCAGCCGCTGCTCCATGCCGGCATGATAGGGCAAGGTGCGGTGGCCGGCGGCGGCGAGCGAGGCCGCCATATCCTCGGTGCGCTTGCGCGAGGAACAATAGACGATGCCGGAAGCGCCGCGCCGCGCGCTGAGGAATTCCGCGATCTGCTTCGGCGCGCTGTTCTTCGGCCGCATCAGCAGATGCAGGTTCGGGCGGTCGAAGGAGCGGACGAAACTCTGCGGCTCGCGCGGGAACAACTTGCTGACAATATCATCCCGCGTCGGCGCATCGGCGGTGGCGGTGAGCGCGATGGCCGGCACCTGGCCCAGCTCGGCCCGCAGGTTGCCCAGCGCGAGATATTCGGGGCGGAAATCATGGCCCCATTGCGAAACGCAATGCGCCTCGTCGATGGCGAGCAGCGACACATTGCTGTTGGCCAGCAAGGCCAGGGTATCGGGCCGCGCCAGGCGTTCGGGCGCGATATAGAGCAATTTGAGCCGGCCCTCGCGCAAAGCCTGATGCACGCGGCGGTTCTCATCCGGGTCATTGGCGGAATTGAGACTGCCGGCCTCAATGCCGAAGGCCGAAAGCTGGCGCACCTGGTCGCGCATCAGGGCGATCAGCGGCGACACCACCAGAGTGAGGCCGGGGCGGACGATGGCGGGAAGCTGATAGCAGAGCGACTTGCCGCTGCCGGTAGGCATCACCGCCAGCACGTCGCGGTTACCGAGCACGGCGCCGATCACCTCGGCCTGGCCGGGGCGGAAATCGGCGAAGCCGAACACGCTTTTCAGGGTGGCGCGGGCCTGCTCCAAGGACACGTCTGGGGACTCCGAATCGGTTTGCCCAGGGTAGCAGAGGCAAGCCAATTCCTAAACCACCACCACGCCGGCTATGCTGGGAGCAAAAGCAGTTCCCCTGCCCCCCTATGAGCCAGACCATGACGCAAAAGCCGCTCCGCCTCTTCATTGCCGGCCTCGCCACCGAGACCAACACCTTCTCGCCGCTCCCCACCGGCGAGGTTGCTTTCGCCCAGGGCACGTTTCGAGGCGACGCCACCCGGCGCCCGGCGCATTTCTTCTCCGGGCCGTTGCATGAATGGCGCCTGCTTGCCGAGGCCGAAGGCCATGACGTGATCGAGGGTCTGATGGCGGCGGCGCAGCCGGCCGGCACCACGGTGCGCAAGGTCTACGAGGCGCTCCGCGATGAACTGGTGGCGGGGCTGAAGGCCGCCCTGCCCGTCGATATGGTACTGCTGAACCTGCACGGCGCCATGGTGGCCGACGGCTATGACGATTGCGAAGGCGACCTGCTGCGCCATATCCGCGATCTGGTCGGGCCCGATATGGTGGTCGGCGCCGAACTCGACCTGCATTGCCACACCACCGAGGCGATGATCGACAATGCCACTGCGCTGATCGCTTACAAGGAATACCCCCATGCCGATACGCTGCTGCGCGCGGCTGAGCTTTATGCGCTCTGCCGTGATGCCGCGCTGGGGCGGACCAAACCGGTGATGCACCTGGCCGATTGCCGGCTGATCGGCGTGTTCCACACCACGCGCGAGCCGGCGAAAAGCTTCATCGCCCGGATGCAAAGCTTCGAGGGCCGCGACGGCGTGCTCAGCGTCAATTTCGGCCATGGCTTCGGCCTCGGCGATGTGCCCGATGTCGGCGCCCGCACCTGGGTGATCACCGACAATGATGCAGCGAAAGCGACGGCTTTGGCCGAGCAGATGGCCCGCGAGGTCTTTGCCATGCGCGAGGCTACGATCCCGATCAGCGTATCGGTAAGCGATGCCATCGACCGTGCCCTGGCGATGCCGCGAGGAAAACCCGTCATACTGGCCGACAGCGCTGACAATCCCGGCGGCGGTGCTGGCGGCGATTCAACCTTCATCCTGCGCGAATTTGTGGCGCGGGGCTTGAGCGATGTTGCCAGCGGCGTCTACTGGGACCCGCAGGCGGTGGCGATCTGCCGCGAAGTCGGCATCGGTGCCCGTCTGCCCTTGCGCATCGGCGGCAAGCTAGGGCCGACATCGGGTGATCCGGTGGATGTCTATGGCCTGGTGCGCAACATCATCGAGGATCATTCCCAGACCGACATGTCCGGCCAGCGCAGCCCGCTCGGCACATCCGTGCATCTCGATATCGACGGCCTGCATCTGGTGCTGGCCAGCACCCGCAGCCAGACCTTCCATCCCGATGCCTTCACGGCACTCGGCATCGACCTTTCGGCCATGCGCATCATCGTGGTGAAATCCAGCCAGCATTTCTATCGCGGCTTCGCGCCGATAGCGCAGGAGGTGATCTATGTGCAGACCCCCGGCGCCGTATTCGGCGAAGGCGACACGCTGGTCTATACCAAGCGCAAGCCGGATTACTGGCCGCTGGTGGAAAATCCGTGGGATTAGACTTGCCTAAAGAGCGTCATCGCCGGGCTTGACCCGGCGATCTCAGGCAAAATGGCGAGAGATCGCCGGGTCAAGCCCGGCGATGACGAATTGGTGTAAGAGCGCCCCTACCCGATCGTCACACCGCCATCGGCGACGATCACCTGGCCGGTGATGAAACTCGCCGCCCCAGAGGCGAGGAAGGCGACGATGCCGCCGATCTCATCCGGCTCGCCGATGCGGCGCAACGGGGTGGTGGCGGTGCGCTGTTTCAGCAGCGCCTCGTCCTCCCACAGCGCGCGGGCGAAATCGGTCTTGATCAGGCCGGGTGCCACGCAGTTGACGCGGATATTCTTCACGCCCCACTCGACGGCGAGATTGCGCGCCAGGGCGAAATCGGCCGCCTTCGAGATGCCGTAGCCGCCGATCACCGGCGTGCCGCGGATACCGGCGATGGACGAGACGATGATCATGCTGCCGCCACCGCGCTCGGCCATGCCCGGCAGCACCAGGTTGGAGAGCCAGAGATTGCTCTTCACATTGGCATGCATGATCTTGTCGAAGGCTTCATCGCTCAAATTGCCGAGCGGGCCATAAACCGGATTGATCGCCGCGTTGCAGACCAGGATGTCGATGCGATGCCAATGCCGCAGCGTGCCAGCGACCAGCGCCTCGACTTCCGGCTTGCGCGAGATGTTGCAAGGCACCACCAGTGCTTCGCCACCTTTCATACGGATCTCAGCGGCAACCTCCTCGCAAGGTTCGGCCTTGCGCGCCGAGATCACCACTTTCGCGCCGCAGGCCGCCAGCGCATGCGCCGCCGCGCGGCCAATGCCCCGGCTTGAGCCGGTGACGATGGCGACTTGGCCGGAAAGATCAAACGGGTGGGTCATGACGCGGCTTTCTCCTGAGATACTTTGGCGCGTTCTTCGTCGCGCAATTCCTTCTTCGACAATTTGCCCACCGGCGTGCGCGGCAGGGCCTCGCGAAATTCCAGCATCGCCGGCATTTCATGGCGCCCGACCTTGTCGGCCAGGAAGGCGCGCAGTTCATCGAGGGTGAATTCGGCCTGGCCCGGCTTCACGGTGATGAAGGCCTTCGCCGCCTCGCCGCGATAACCATCCGGCACGCCAACCACCAGCACTTCCGCCACCGCCGGATGCTCGTAGATCGCCTGCTCGATCAGTTGCGGATAGACATTGAAACCGCCGGAAATGATCATGTCCTTCTTGCGGTCGACGAGATAGAAATAGCCGTCCTCATCGTAATGCCCGATATCGCCAGTGAGGAAATAGCCATCCACGAAGGCTTCCGCTGTTTCCTCCGGACGGTTCCAGTAACCAGGCGTGACATTCAAGCCCTTGATGCGGATTTCACCAGTCTGGTTGGGCCCGAGCTTGCGGCGCGGATCGTCGAGCGCCACCACATCCATTTCGATACCCGGCATCGGCAGGCCGACAGAACCCGGCTTGTGCAGGCCATGGCGCAACTGCGCCGTGCCGGCGGGCGAGGTTTCGGTCATGCCCCAGCCGCCACCAAGCCGCATGCCGGTGAGCTTCTCGAACCGCGCCGCGACTTCGACCGGCAAGGGCGCGCCTCCGGAGCCGCAATGCTGCAACGAGGAAAAGTCGCGCGTCTCAATGCCGGGATGATTGGCCAGCGCGATCCACATGGTCGGCACGCCGGGAAAGGCCGAGGCACGCTTCTGCTCGATATCGCGCAATGTGGTTTCAACATCGAAGCGCGGCCGCAGCAGGATTTCGCCGCCGGCCGCCACCTGGCGCAGCAGAATGGTGGTGAGCGCATAGATATGGAATAGCGGCAGCACGCCGATGACGCGCTGGCGCATGCTCACATCATCAGCCTGGCGATTATACCATTCATCATACATCGATAAGGCGGCGGTGAGATTGCCATGGGTGAGCATGGCGCCCTTGGCACGCCCGGTGGTGCCGCCGGTATATTGCAGCAGCGCGATATCGTCGGGCCCCACAGCAGGCCAAGCGGCGGGCGCCACGGCATTGGCAATGAAATCGCTGAAGCGCTGCACGCCCGGCTCTGCCGGTATCGGCATCAGAGAAGAGGCCGGCAGGGCATAATCGACTTCCGAGCCGACAACGACTTGATCCACCAGCCCGGCGGCTTTCAGCTTCAGCGCCATGCTGAGCATCGCGGGGTAATCCACCGTCACCAGCAGCCGCGCGCCGCTATCGGAAAGCTTGTGCGCCAGTTCGCGCTCGGCATCGAGCGGCGAGAGATGCGTCACCTTTGCCCCGGCGATACCGCTGCCGAAAAAGCAGAAGGGATGATAGGGCGTGTTGGGCAAGTACAATGCTACCGTACTGCCCTTGCCGATACCGTCGCGCAGCAGGGCGGCTGCAAATGCTTCCGCCTGCCGCCCCAGTTCCGTGAAACTGATGACGCTATCGCGGTATTCCAGGATCGGACTGGGACCGTGTTCCGCCACAGCGCGGCGCAGCATGTCGGGCAGGCTGGAACGCACAATCGGCGCATCCCAGCGCATGCCGGGCGGATAGGATTTCTCCCATGGAAAAGGCCGCTCTGCCGCCATCGTGGTTTCCCTGCCCCCCGTATTCTTATGATTGTGGCAACGGTAGGCGCCGCCCCGTATGATTGTCAACAAAACGGAGAGGAAGCCTATGTCGCGTCTGGCTGGAAAAACCGCAATTGTCACCGGCGCCGCCAGCGGCATCGGCCGCGCCACCGCAGGGCTGTTTGCCCGCGAAGGCGCCCGGCTGCTGATCGCCGACCGCCAGCACGATGCCGTGGAAGCAGTGGCTGCCCGCCTGCGCGATGAAGGCCATGACGTGCTAGCCACCACCATCGATGCCGGATCGGAAGCCGATGTGCAGGAAATGATCGCCCTGGCGGAACGCGATCTCGGGCCGCTGGATGTGCTCTATGCCAATGCCGGCATCAGCGGCGGCCTGGTGCCGCTGTTTGAGCAAACCGTGGAGCAATGGCAGGAAATCCTGCGCATCAACCTGATCGGGCCGTTCCTGGCGATCAAGCATGCCGCCCAGGGCATGGCATCGCGCGGCAAGGGCTCGATCATCTGCACGGCTTCCGTGGCGGGCCTGCGCGCCAATGCCGCCGGCACGCCCTACTCCGCCAGCAAAGCCGGCGTGATCAGCCTGGTGCAGACAACGGCCAATGCCCTGACCGGCACCGGCGTGCGCGTCAACGCCATCTGCCCCGGCCTGATTGAGACCGGCATGACGCAACCGATCTTCGATGCCGCTCGCGCCAAAGGCAAGGGCGACCGCATCGGCCAGCTCAATCCACTGGAGCGCGCCGGACAGCCGGAGGAAATCGCCGCCATGGCTTTGTTCCTGGCCAGCGACGAGGCGAGCTATGTGAACGGCCAGGCCTTCGCCGTGGATGGCGGCCTCAGCAGTACGCTCCCTTTCACGCGCCAGCGGCGCTAGGGCCGTTCTCGCGGCAGCGCCGCTAGGGCTTATTCAATGCCGGCGCCGGGCGCGTGAAGCTCTGGCGCCCGCGCTTGAAGCCGATCAGCGGTTGCGCCAGTTCCGCCACCGCCTGGGCGCGGCTTTCCGCATCCAGCACCACGATGTCGGCCTCGGCACCGGCGGCAATGCCATAGCTGCTCAAGTTGAGCAGCCTTGCCGAGCGGCGCGTCACCATGTCGAAGCAATCGGCCATGTCCTGCGGCCGGCCAAGCTGTGCGGCATTGGCGAACAGATTGGCCATGCGCACCAGCGAGGCATCGCCAAACGGCGTGAAGGGATTGAGCACATTATTGGTGGAAAGCGAGCAATTGACGCCCTGGCGCAGCAGGCGATGCGCCGGCGCCACGCCGCGCGGCACGTTATGGTCGAAGCCCCGGCCCATCAGGAACAGATCGGTCGCGGGCAGCACCGTCACTGCCACGCCGGCATCGGCCAAGAGCCGCGCGATATGATCAAACTGCGCCGCCGGCATGGCGGAAAGCTTGGTGACATGGCCGATAGCCACCCGCCCGCCCCAGCCATGCGCTTCGGTCTGGCGGCAGACTTCCTCGATGGTGTTGCGCGAGGCATCGAGATCGAAATCGAGGTGGAAGTCGATGTCGACATCGAATTCGCGGGCAATCGAGAAGATGCGTTCGATCTGGCCGAACGGGTCCGTGTCGGTATAGGGGCAGCCGCCGATCAGATGCGCACCCTGTTTCAGCGCCTGGCGCAGCAGCGCCTCGGTGCCGGGATCGTTCAGCAGACCTTCCTGGGGAAAGACACAGATTTCGATATCCAACGCCCAGGCATAGGCCTTGCGCAGCCGCATCACCGCATCGAAGCCCTTCAGCCCGATGCGCGGATCCACTTCCACATGGCTACGGATGCGCGTGGTGCCCTGCGCGATGGCGCGTTCCAGCACTTTCGCCGCCCGCGCTTCGATATCGGCTTCGGTGAAACCACGCTTGGCGGCGGCCACTTCCGCAATGGCCTCCTCCAATGTGCCCTTGGCGCAGGCGCAGCGATCGAGGATGCAGGCCTTGTCGAGATGCAGATGGGTTTCGATGAATCCGGGCAATGCCAGCCGGCCACCAAAGGTCAGCGAAGGCCCGTCGCCTTTCAATGCCGGCATCACGGCGGCGATGCGGCCGCCGGATAGGCCGATATCAACGCGCTCGGCCTCGTTCTCGGGCAGCCGCACATCGCGCAGGATGAGATCGAAAGACATGGCCTTATTCCGCCGCTGCCTGGCCACCGCCGAGATAGGCGGCTTCCAGGGCCTTGTCGCCGCGCAGCTCGGCAGCCTGGCCCTCGCGCACCACGCGGCCCTGTTCCAGCACATAGGCGCGGTCCGCCACCGCCAGCGCCTGGGTCGCCATCTGATCCACCAGCAACAGCGTCACGCCTTCATCGCGCAGATCGGCCAGCACGGTAAAGACTTCCTGCGCGATGGCCGGCGCCAGGCCGAGCGAGGGCTCGTCCAGCAGCATGACTTTCGGCTTCGCCAGCATGCCACGGCCCAAAGCCAGCATCTGCTGCTCACCGCCCGATAGCAGGCCGGCGCGCTGTTGCAGGCGTTCGCGCAGGCGTGGGAAACGGTTCAGCACCGCGTCGATCTCGGCAGCATCGAAGTCGCGGCGCGTATAGGCACCCAGCTTGAGGTTGTCGAGCACGCTCAGTTCGGGAAATACCTGCCGCCCTTCCGGCACCAGGGCAAGGCCGGCGCGCGCAATGGCCGGCGCCGATTGCTGGCGCAATTCGGCATCGTTCAGCAGCACCTGGCCCTCGATAGGCCGCAGCAGGCCGCTGATGGCGCGCATAGCGGTGGATTTGCCGGCACCATTGGCGCCGAGCAGAGCCACCAACTCGCCGGGCTTCACCGCGATGTTGAGTTTCTCCAGCACCGGTGCGGCGCCGTAGCCGGCGGTGAGGTTCACCGCCGCCAGGATCGGATCGCTCGGCCCCTGCCAGGGCGCGGCGCGCGGCCGGCCGGTGGCGCCGGCCTCGCCGAGATAGGCCTTGATGACGCGGGCATCGCCACGCACCGCCAGCGGCGCGCCGGCGGCAATCGGCGTGCCGGCATCCAGCACCACGATATGATCGGAGATGCCCATGACCAGGGTCATGTCATGCTCCACCAGGATCACCGCGATGCCGGCATCGGCAATGCGGCGCAGCAGCAGGCTCAAGCCATCCTTGTCGGCACGCATCAGGCCGGCGGCAGGTTCATCCAGCAGCAGCACGCGCGGGCGGGTGGCGAGCGCGCGGGCGATCTCCACCAGGCGGCGATCGACATGGGGCAGCGATCCGGCCAGCCGCGCCAGCGGCTCGCGGTAGCCGACGAAGGCGAGCAGCGCCTCGGCCACCGCATCTTCTTCCGCGCCCCTCGCCCCGGCCCGTCCCAGCAGCGCGCCCAGCCGGCCGCGGCGCAGCGCGATACGGATGTTATCGATGACGCTGAGTTCGGGAAAAAGCTGCGTCGTCTGATAGGTGCGGGCGATGCCGGCACGGGCGATGCGCCAGGCCGGCAAGCCAGCCAGTTCGCCATGCTGCAACTGGATCGACCCGCTGCCTGGCTTGTAGAAGCCGCCGATCATATTCAGCACCGTGGTCTTGCCGGCGCCGTTGGGGCCGATCACGCTGGTGACCTGGCCGGGCTGTGCGGTGAAGGCCACGTCATGCGCGGCGCGCAGGCCGCCGAACGAAATGCCCAGCCCCTTCACTTCCAGCGGCGCCGGATCGGCCGGTTTCAGCCAGGCGGCGATATCGGGCAGCAGCATGTCGCTGTCTTCCATTGCGCGACGCGGATCCTCGCGGCGGAAACGATTGCCAAGCGTGCCGATCAGGCCCTTCGGCGCTGCCCACAGCACCACCAGCAGCACCACGCCGAAAAACAGCAGCCGGTATTCGGCGAAATCGGACAGCACTTCCGGCAGGCCGACCACCACCACGGCGCCAAGCAACGGCCCCAGCACCGAGCCGGCGCCGCCGATGATCACCGCCAGCAGAAACAGGATCGACTGGAAGAAGGGAAACGAGCTTGGCGCGATGAACATCATCAGCGGCGAGAACAGCGCCCCAGCCAAAGCGGTGAGCACGGCGGAAAGCGTGAAGGCCACCACCTTGATTTTCACCGGATCGAGGCCCAGCGACTGCGCGGCGGTTTCCGCATCGCGCACCGCGCGCATGCCGAGGCCCCAGGCGGATTTATCGAGCCGGTGATACAGCGCGAAAGCCAGGCCGGCGAGCAGCACGGCAAGCATCGCCATTTCGCGCTCGCCGAAGGAGATGCGGCCCAGGGCCGGCGGCATGATCCCCATCAGGCCATTGGCGCCCCCAGTGAGGTCGCGCCATTCCACCGCGCCATGTTCGATGATGAAGGCAAAGGCAATCGTCACCATGGCAAGATACGGCCCCTTGACGCGCAACGCCGGCAAGGCGAGCAGGAAGCCGATGGCGCCGCCGATCAGGCCGGCAAGCGGAAAGGCGCTCCAGAAACTGACGCCCTTAAGCGCCAGGATGCCGGTGGTATAGGCGCCGAGCGCATAGAAACCGACATGGCCGAAGGAGACCTGGCCGGTGAGGCCGAGCAACACATTGAGGCCGACGCCGACCGTGGCCGTCATGGCGATCAGGGAGAGCACCAGCAGCATGTAGCCCTTGGCCATGCCGGCGAGAATGATGCCGAGCATGGTGAAAGCGAAAATCAGCAGCGGCATGAGGGCGGAACGCGGCATGGCCTAGACTTTCTTGACGCTGGCGCGGCCCAAAAGGCCATTGGGCAGGAAGGCCAAAGCCACGATGACCAGAGCGAAGGTGACGATCTGGGTATAGGTCGAGCCAAACGAGACGGTGATCAGCGCTTCCATCAGGCCGAAGACCAGACCGGCCAGCATCACGCCCCAGGCAGAGCCGATGCCGCCAAGGATGGCGACGGCGAAGGCCTTGATGCCGAACAGCGTGCCCATATCCGAATGCACCGCATAGAGCGGTGCGATCAACAGGCCGGCGATGCCGGCGAACAGCGCCGAGACGGCGAAGGAAATGGCAATCGCGGCGCGTACATTGACGCCCATGAGGCGCGCGGCATCCGCATTCTGCACCACCGCCAGCAAGGCCTTGCCATGCCGCGTGCGCTGCATGACGAATTGCAAGAGCACGGCAAGGCTCAAGCCCGCCACCGGAATCAGTAGTTGCAGCGGATAGACGCCGGCACCGATGATCTCCACCGGCTTCACCGCGAGTTCGGACGGAAAGCTTCGCGGCTCCTTGCCGAAAGTGAACAGCACGCAATTATCCAGGATGATGCCGCCGGCCACGGTGGCCATCAGCCAGCCATTCGAGCCGCGTTCAGCAAACGGCCGCACCAGGAAGCGTTCGACAACGAGGCCGAACAGGGCGCAGAGGATGAGGCTCAAAATGATTGCCAGCGGCATCGGCCAGCCATAGCGGACGCCGATGATGTAGCCGAGCACAGCAGCCAGCATCACCACGCTGCCCTGGCTGAAATTCACCGTGTTCGACACGGCATAGGTGACATGATAGCCGAGCGCGATCAGGCCATACATGCTGCCGAGGCCGAGGCCGGAGACGATGGCGGCGGTGAGAAGCATGGGCTTGCCCTAACAATGAAGAACTGCCGGGCCGCGCAGACGGCCCGGCAGGAGGCAATCAATTGGTCAACGGGAGGATTTCCGGGCCGACGAAGCGGGTGAAGATATAGTCCTTGGGCCCAAGCGCATCCTGGTTATCGGATGAGAACGGCTTGAAGTAGCTCTTGATCAGGCCGTCATACTTGTCGATGCCGTAGAAACCCATGCGCACCTTGGGGCCTTCGGTGCTGCCGGCCTTGGCAATCGCCAGCGCGGTGAGATGCAGGCCATCATAGGCATTGGCGATGCCGACCGCCGGCGTCACGTCGGCAGTGGTCTTGATCTCCGGGAACTTCTTCTTCAGCGCGGCGAAAACCTGCTCGCCCTTCGGCGTCAGCTTGCCCGAGAAGGTGAAGGTCTGGATGAAATGCACCTTGGGCGCGCTGGCACCGGCCAGTTCGTTGAAGCGGCCACCGGCCGGACCCCAATGCGACACGATGGGCACATCCCAGCCCATGCGGTCGAGTGACTTCACCACGATGGAGCTGGGCGCCACATTGCCGACCATGAACAGCGTATCGGCACCGGCCGCCTTCAGCCGGGTGAGCTGCGGCACCACGTCGACATCGGCATCGTTGAACTTCTCGATGCCGGCATAGGGCATGTTGGCGCCGCCGAGCGCCTTCTTCAGGCCAGCCTCGTTCGACTCGCCCCAGGAATTGTTGATCAGGATCATGCCCGGCTTCTTGGCGCCGTATTTCTTCACCGCGTAATCGACCAGGGCCTGATCGACGATCTCGTCCACGGCGGAAACGCGGAAGGCATAATTCTCGGCCGCACCATTGCGAGTGATCGGCGTGCCGGCGGCCCAGACGCCCATGAAGGGCACCTTCTCGGTATTCATATAGGGCACGATGGCCATGGAGACCGGCGTATCGAGGCCGCCGAACAGCACCGCCACCTTCTCGCGCTGCACCAGTTCACGCGCCGCCAGCAGGCCCTTGCCGGGGTTGCTCTCGTCGTCGCGGCGGATCAGTTCCAGCGGCCGGCCGAGTACGCCGCCCTTGGCGTTCACTTCCTCGATGGCGATGGTGAGGCCACGGGTGATGGCTTCACCGGATTTCGCCGACTGGCCCGAAAGCGCGGCGACCAGGCCGATCTTGATCGGATCAGCGGCATGGGCAGCGGCGCCCGGCAGCGCCAGCATAGCGGCGATGGCGGCGGCGCCCAAAAGCTGGCGGCGGCTGAAGGCAGTATGTACGGACATGGCAGGTCTCCCCCGGTTGATAAGCCGAAGGAAGAAAGAGCAAGGCCCATGCCAGAGGCTAAGCTTTTGATACGGCGGAGTTTATCCCTGGGCAGGGGGTTCCGTGCCCAGGTTTTGAGCAGATTGCACGCGGAATTTGCCAAGATTGTATACAGTATGGCGACCAGCTATGGTCAAAGCCCTGGACTGTCATACACCAGCCGGCGGCACTGCTTTTGCAGAGAGCAATTGCCGCACATCTATATATGAGGAAGCCATGAGCGCCGCGCCGAAGCAGACCCTGAGCCAAACCGAGCAGGATGCCGAGACGGTGCGGCTATTCCTGGAAGCCAGCATGGTGCCGGACCCGGAAACCGCCGAACGCTATATCAGCCCCGACCTAGTGATCACCTTCACCGGCGGGCGCAAATACCGCCATCCGCGCGAGACCGCTGCCTTCAATGCCGGGCGCTACCAGCGGGTGAAGAAGCAGTTCGAACGCTTCGACGTGGTGCCCGACGAGGCCGAGACCATCGTCTATTCGCTCGGCACGCTCTATGGCGAATGGCCCGACGGCACCCCTTTCGAGGGCAATCGCTATATCGACCGCTTCGTGGTGCGCGGCGGCAAGATCGTGCAGATGGATGTGTGGAACGACAGCGCCGAACGGTTGCTGACCCGCCACGATATCACCGCCTGAAGCTGCCCATAGCCGTGAGCCAATGACTGCCCGGATAATAGTTGACTAAGAAACCACATCCATGTAGTTTCCTAGTCAACAAGGAATTGTCATGTCCGCTCCCTCCGGCATCGAAGACCATCTCGGCTATTGGCTGCGCCTGGTATCGAACCAGGTGTCGCAGAATTTCGCTGCCCGGCTCGCCGCCGAGGAAGTGACGGTGGCGGAATGGGTGATGCTACGGGCATTGCACGGCCAGCCGCCCCTGGCGCCAAGCCGGCTGGCGGAGATGATGGGCATGACGCGCGGCGCCATCACCAAGCTGGCCGACCGGCTGATCGCGAAGGACCTGCTGCTACGCCAAGCCGATCCGGCGGATGGCCGCGCCCAGACCCTGCAACTCACGCCGCGCGGCACCCGGCTGGTGCCAAAACTCGCCGCCCATGCCGACCGCAACGACACAGAATTCTTCGGCGCACTCTCGGCCACGGATCAGAAAACCCTGCGCCGGCTACTGCAACTGCTTGCCATACAGCATCGCATCAGCGGCATGGCCACCGAATAAGGACATCGACCATGAACATCTCTGCCCATGAAACCCTGGCCACCGCCTGCATGAAGGGGGCGGAGACCGGCAGTATGAGTTTTCCCGAGATCATCGGCGCGCTGATGCAGGCCGGCTTCGATGGCTATGCAGTGGATTTCCGCCGTGGCATGGCAACCTATTATCCGCCCGAGGCAGCACCGCTGGATATTGCCATGCACAGGCTCGATGCGGCCATCGCGCCGCGCTTCGAGGCGGAAGCGATCCGCGCTGCGATCCGGGAGGCCCAGAGCAATGCGCCGGGCTACACCTATCCCGGCTTCTGCATCAAGGCCGCAACGGCCGGCTGCGCCGGCTATATCGTGTCGCTATTGGGCCGCCGCGTGGTCTATTACGGCCGCGACGGCGAAATGCATGTGGAGCATTTTCCCAACTAGTCGCGACTGCCGTATTTCTTATCGAAATCCCACACTTCGGCAAAACCCATCTGGCGGCTGAAGCTCTGGAAATCGGCCATCGGGATCGGGCTGCCTGCCGTCGAGCCCTGCTCTTTCAGCGTGGTGTAGACCTGCTGGAATACCGCACCGGCCGAGAGGAAGGCAGCGGTGGGGAAAATCGCCAGGGCATAGCCGAGCTGTTCCAGCTTCTCGCGGCTTAACACCGGGGTGCGGCCGGATTCCACCATGTTGGCCAGCAGCGGCACGTCGAAATGGCGGCAGATGCGCGCCATCTCCTCCTCGCTTTCAGGCGATTCCACGAACAGCACATCGGCCCCGGCCTTCACATAGGCCTCGCCGCGCCGCAAGGCTTCGTCCAGGCCCAAGGTAGTGCGCGCATCGGTGCGGGCGATGATGAGGAAATTCGGGTCCTCGCGCGTATCCACCGCCACCCGCAGTTTCAGCACCATGTCTTCCATCGGCAGCACGCGGCGGCCCAGGGTGTGGCCGCAGCGCTTGGGGAATTCCTGGTCCTCGATCTGGATCGCAGCGGCGCCAGCGCGCTCGTAGCCGCGAATTGTGTGCATCACGTTCAGCGCGCCACCATAGCCGGTATCGCCATCGGCAATCAGCGGCGTAGATGCCACATTGCTGATGGTGCGCACGCGGTTTTCCATATCCGTATAGGTGGCGAAGCCGGCATCAGGCACGCCGAGATAGGAAGCCGAAACGCCATAGCCGGTCATGTAAAGCGCCTCGAAGCCGAAGGTATCGGCGATGCGCGCGGTGATCAGATCATAGATCCCGGGCGCCACCAGCAGGCCCTTGTCCCTGGCCTTGAGACGCTGGCGCAGGGCGGCGCGGCGTGCCGCGAAACTCGGCTGGCTCATGGCATTTCCTCCGATTGCTTCTTGGCCTTCTTCCTAGCGAAGACGGCGGCGTATTTGAAGGGATTTCCCTTGCCCTTCGGCACTATTTCACGTATTGAAATGGGCGTTCAAGAGTTTCCGGGAGGAGACAGCAGACATGCCATCCTTCAAGCCGGTGATCGCGCTGACGCGCGGCCTGGAAATCCTGCGTGTGGTGAACGAGCAGCAGCAGACCAGCGTGGGCGCGCTGCACAAGGCCACCGGGCTCGACAAGGCCACCATCGTGCGCATGCTGGAAACCCTGGAGCATGAGGGCTATGTGATGCGCGACGCCGACCGCGCGCTCTATGCCCCCACCGGCCGCGTGCTGGTGCTGAGCCAGGGCTATGACCAGCATCTGTGGATCGGCAGCGTTGCCGACCCCTTCCTGCAGGAATTCCGCAAGCAGATCGGGTGGCCCTCCGACGTGGCGCTGTTCGACCGCGACGCCATGATCGTGGTGCAGACCACACGCGAACCCGGTTCGATGCTGCTGAGCCGCAAGCCCGGCTTCCGTTTCCCACTGCTGGCGACTTCGCTCGGCCGTGCCTATCTCGCCTTCCTGCCCGAGGAACAACGCGAGGCGGTGGTCAGCGAACTGGCGAAGAATCCGGAGCATTGGAACGATCTGGCACGCAACCGCAAGAAGCTGAACCGCCTGCTGAGCGATACCCGCAGCCGCGGCTATGCCTTCACCGACGATGCCTATAGCCGCGAAGTGTTCAACGACGCCATGTGGGCCATCGGCGCGCCGATCATGCAGGGTGATCAGGTTTTCGCCAGCATCAACATCATGATGCTGCGCCGCGCCGTGGCGGTGGAAGACGGCATCAAGCAGTTCGCCGAGCCCTTGCGCCAGACCGCCGCCCGCATCGCCAAGGCCCTGGTGACGCAAAAAAGCGGCAAAGCCTGAGTTAAGCCGGCTTGCGCTTGAATAGCCGCTCGATCAGCGGCAGCAGGCCACGCGGCGAGGCCAGGATGACGCCGATCACCACCGCGCCATAGATGAAGTAATGCAGTCCCGGCAGCACGCCGCCGAGCTTGCCGCGCAGTACTTCGCCGAGCGGCACCAGCAGCAGCGCGCCGAGCGCCGGCCCGAAGGCGCGGCCCAGCCCGCCCACCGTGGCGAACAGCACGATTTCAATGGTGATCACCGGCGAAACCAGCTGATACGGATCGGCGAAGGTGAGATAGCGGGCATAGACGGTGCCGACCAGCGAGGTCAGCACGGCGGAAATCACCATCGCCAGGGTCTTGTTGCGCAGCAGGGCGACGCCGATGGCCTGGGCGGCATTCTCGTTGTCGCGCACCGTGCGCAGGTAATAGCCGAGCGGCGAATTCAGGATCGCCAGGTTGACCAGAATGCAGATGACGGCCAGCGCCAGCATCATCCAGAAGGCACCCTTGCCACCGCCGAATTCGAAATTGAGAAAATTGCCGTTATCCTTGGGCAGGAACAGGCCGGACGCGGCGCCGAGGAAATCGCTGCCGATCACCACGATCTCGGCCATCTCGGCAAAAGCCAGGGTGATCAGCGCAAACGAGAGATGGCCGAGGCGGAAGCGAAAATCGACCCAGGCGATGGCTGCTGCCAGCACAGCGGCAACCGCCGCCGAAATCAGCATGCCGAACCACATATTGATACCGAGTTTCAGCAGCAAGGCACTGGCCAGCATGGCGCCGCAGCCGACGAACAGGCTATGGGCCAGCGAAATCTGCCCGGCAATGCCGCCGACCACATTCCAGGCCGAGGCCAGCGCCATGTAGACCAGCGTCAGGGTCAGGATATGCAGGTAATAGCTCGGCAGCATGAGCGGCAGGGTGGCGGTGGCCGCCAGCGCCAGCCAGAGCCAGGGATTCTTGATCGTGGTGAAGAATTCCGGACGCATCGTCGCCTCTCCTAGCGGGTTTTCCAGGTGAGGCCTTGCGGCCGGAACAGCATGATCAGCACAAAAATGATGTAGGGCAGCAGCATGCCGAGCGTGTGCGAGAGGTAGATCGTGCCCATGGCTTCCGCCGTGCCGATGACGATACCGCCGAGCATGATGCCGACGAAATTGGTCATGCCGCCGAGCACCACGGCTAGCAAGGTGATTACCGTGTAGCGCAGGCCCTGGTTGGGATGGATTGGCGTGCCGGGGATCAGCAAAGCGGCAGCTATGGCCAGGATGCCGATGCCGAGCGCGAAGGTGAACAGCCGCACGCGCGGCACATCAATGCCCATCAGGGCTGCGGCACGCGGATTCTGGTGCACGGCGCGGATCGAGCGGCCGATATCGGTGGCCCGCAGCATGACGTAAAGCAGGATAGCCAGCGCGAAGGACGACAGGCAGGCGATGATATGCGGCAGCCGCATGATCACGTCGCCGGCAATCACCAGCTTCGATTCCACCATGGAGGGCACGCGCACCGGCTGGCCGCCGAAGCCCATCAGCAGGCCGTTCTGCAGCAGCAGCGACAGGCCGAGCGTGAGCTGAATCACCATCAGGAGATGATGCCCTGCCACCGGCCGGATCAGGAAATGATAGGCCAGACCGCCAAGGGCTGTGAGCACCGGCACGCCAATCAGCATGGCGAGATACGGGTCCATGCCAGTGAGCGAATAGACCGCGAGGCAGAGGAACATGCCGAGCGAGACGAAATCGCCATGGGAGAAATTGACGATGCCGCTAACGCCATAGACCAGGCCCATGCCGAGCGCCAGCAGGCCATAGGTGGAGCCGATCAGCAGACCTTGGCTGAGGGCTTGCAGGAGTTCTTCCATCGCTTCCTCCTAGAGCCCGAGATAGGCGCGCCGGGTGCGCGGATCGTCGCGCACCGCATCGGCCACGCCTTCCACCGCGATCCGGCCGCGTTCCAGTACATAGCAGCGGTCGGCATGCTTCAGCGTCAGATTGAGATTTTGTTCCACCAGCAGGATTGTCATGCCGGCGGCCTTCAACTGGTCGATGATCTCGAAAATGTACTGCACGAACAGCGGCGCCAGGCCGAGCGATGGCTCGTCCAGCATCAAGAGCCGCCCGCGCGCCATCAGACCACGCCCGATGGCCAGCATCTGCTGCTCGCCGCCGGAAAGCGTGCCGGCATCCTGGCTCATGCGTTCTTTGAGGCGCGGCAGCATTTCCAGCACGCGCTCAAGTTCCGCCGGACGATGCGGCTTGGCGGTGGGATTGAGGCCACCAAGCAGCAGGTTCTCGCGTACGCTCATTTCCGGGAAGACCAGGCGGCCTTCCGGCACCTGCACGATGCCGGCGGCGACGCGCTGCTTCGCCGGCATGGCGGTGATGTCGCGGCCCTCGAACAGGATTTGGCCCTTGCTGGCCGGCACAATGCCGGAAACACAGTTGATCAGGGTCGACTTGCCGGCATTGTTGGCGCCGAGCAGGCCGACGATCTCACCCGGCTGCACGGTGATCGACACGTCATGCAGCACGTCGACGCCGTCATAGCCGGCGGTGATGGAGCGCAGTTCAAGCATCGAGATGCTCGCCGAAATAAGCGTCCTTGACGCGCTGGTCCTCGATGATCTCGGCTGGCGTGCCTTCCGCGATCTTTTCGCCGAAGTTGATCACCACCATTTTCGTCGCCAGCCGCATGATCACCGGCATGACATGCTCTACCATGACGATGGTGGCGCCCTGGGCATGCAGGTCGCGGATAGCGGCGATCGGCGCCTCGGTCTCGGCCATGGTGAGGCCAGCCATCACTTCATCCAGCAGAATGAAGCGCGGCTCGGTGGCGACGCATTTCGCCACTTCCAAAAGCTTCTTGTCCTGCAGCGAAAGCGAAGCCGGGGTGAGCAATTCCTTGCCGCCGAGGCCAACACGCTTGAGCGTGTGGGCGGCAAAATCAATGGCCTCGCGCAAAGGCCGGCGCACCAGGGCGGCGGTGGCGACCACGTCCAGAGTGGTCATGTCGGCGAAGGTCTGCACGATCTGGAAGCTGCGCACCAGGCCACGCCGCACCAGATGATGCGGCGGCACGCCGTTGATGCGCTGGCCCTCGAAACGGACTTCGCCGCTATCGATGGGCAGGAAGCCGGAAATCAAGGCAAACAGCGTGGTCTTGCCGGCGCCATTCGGCCCGATGATGCCGAGAATGTCGCCGGTTTCGACCTTGAAACTGACTGCGTTCACCGCCACCAAACCACCGAAGCGTTTGGTGACGGCATCGACTTCGAGAAGCGCCATGGGTTAGGTGCGCGCCCGCGGCTTCACTTGCGCGAATTCGCTCGGGAACACCACTTCCTGGCCCTGATTCTCCAGCCACTGGATGAACATGGCCGAACCATCGGCCGGCAGGCGGTCCTCGGCGAAGGCCAGGCCCTGCGGCTTGGCGACATAGAGGTCCGGGTCGCCGCTGGGGAATTTCACCGCTGCCAGCGCCTTGTGGATCGCCACCGGATCAGCCGAACCCGCCCCTTCCAGCGTGCGCTGCACGATGCGTGCGGCCTGCGCCGCCTGGATCGCGCCCTGGCCGATGATGCTGAGCTTGGCGTTGTCGCGCAGCTCGGCGATGATCTTCTGCATCGATTCCATCTTGGCGCCGGCGGAAAAACCGGTCATGCCGAACAGGTTGCGGGTCAGCACCGACTTGCCGATTTCCGGCCCCAGGTCGCGCCACAGCGACATGTCGGTGTAGCCACCGGTGCCGCCGACGAACAGGCTGCCATGGTAATTCACGTTGAAACGCGCCTGATGCATCAGGATGCCGTCGCGCGGCGTCACCAGGCCGGTGACGAGATCGGGCTTGAGCGAGCGGATGCGGATCATCGCCGCCGTCTGATCCTGCGCCTTGGTATCCAGCGGCGCCTCGCCGATGATCTCGAAGCCGCTCTTTTTCAGCTTGTCGACCAGGAAGTTGTTCACCTGCTGGCCGGCTTCGTAGTTGGAATAGGCCGGCGCCACGGTCTTGAGCTTGTAGCCCTGCTTGTCGCGCAGCCAGACAACGAAATCATGCATCGACTGGGCATAGCCGCGATCATAGGGATAGCCCAGCGAATACATGTAGGGCGACTTGGAACCGCCGGCCCAGACCGACAGCGTCGGCATCTTCAATTCATCCAGCACCGGCGTGATCGCCAGCATCTGCGCCGAAAGAATCGTGCCGGTGAGGAAGGCCACCTTCTCTTCCGTGATCAGGCGGCGGGCCTCGGCGGCGGTGCGCGCCGGCTGGCTGGTGTCATCGGCCACCACCAGTTCGATCTTGGCACCGCCCATGCTCTTGATGCCGCCAGAGGCGTTTATCTTGTTGATGACGTAGAGGAAGGCGGGATGGCCTTCCTGCGCGTAAGCGGCGAGGTTGCCGCTCATCGAGTTGATCACACCGACGCGGATGGTGGCGCCCTGGGCGTAGCTGGGGCGGATATAGGGCATGGCGAAGCCGAGTGCCGCAGCACCAAGGCCGAATTGACGACGATTAATGACAGCCTTGCTGCCCGCAATCCTGCGCAGACCCATCGTTTCTCTCCCAGTATGCCCTGATCGGGCGCGGCCGCTTCAGCGGTCTCTGAAAGAAACGATAACAGCCGTTACAGGCGGCGACAATAACTTATTTCGCGAGGTGAAATTTCATTTCGATATGCTGGAGACTACAGGAACGTCGCCTTGCCGTTGTTCAGCACCACCAGGTCACGCTCGATCACGCGGGCGCGAAACGACACGCCCTCGGCCTCGCGCCAGATTTCGGTGCGGATGGTTTCGCCCGGATAGACCGGCGCGGTGAAGCGGAGCTGCATGGTCTTGAGCTTGGCCGGCTCGTTGCCGCAGCAGGCGCGCACCAGCGCACGCGTGGCGATGCCATAGCTGCACAGGCCATGCAGGATCGGCATCTTGAAGCCGACCGCTTGAGCGATGCGCGGATCGGCATGCAGCGGATTGTAATCGCCAGAAAGCCGGTAAATCAGCGCCGCCTGCGGCAGGGTGGGAATATCCACGGTCTCATCCGGCGCGCGTTCCGGGATCGGATGCGGCGCCGGAACGGGGCCGCCATTCAGGCCGGCCGGGCCGCCGAAGCCACCCTCGCCGCGAATGAAGGTGGTGGAGGTGAGCGTGCAGAGCAGGTCACCGCTCTGCTTGTCGATCACGTCGCGCTCGGAGAACAGCAGCGCGCCCTTGCCCGGCCCCTTGTCGACGATTTCGGTGACGCGGCTCTTGCCGATCACCGTGCCGGCCACCGGCAGCGGCTTGTGTAGCACGATGCCCTGCTCGCCATGCAGCACCATGCGCCAGTCAACGCCGGTATTGGGGTCTTTCAGCCAGAAACCGGGATAGCCGAGCGTGACGGCCATGCTCGGCAATGCCAGCAGGCCATCGCCTTCCTCATAGACATAGCGCAGGTCGTCGAGGTCCATCGGATCGGCGCCACACCCAAGGCCCAGCGCATAGAGAATGGTGTCGCGGGTGGTGTAGGTGTGCTCCAGATCGGCGAATTTCCAATTTTTCAGCTTCTGATACTCGATCGCCATGGCGACGCCCTCCCGATGTCCGATGCCTTAGAGTGACCGCCCGATGATCTCGCGCATGATCTCGTTCGAGCCGGCATAGATGCGGTGCACGCGGGCATCGGCGAAGGCGCGGGCAATGGGGTATTCCCACATATAGCCGTAGCCGCCATGGAGCTGCACGCAGGTATCGACGACACGGTTTTCCAACTCCGAGAGCCACCATTTGCACATCGCGGCTGTGGGCACATCGAGTTCGCCGCGCATATGCTTGGCGACGCAGTCGTTGAGGAAGGTGCGCGCTACATGCACTTCCGTCTTCACTTCCGCCAGGCGGAAGCGGCTGTTCTGGAAATCCGCCAACGGCTTGCCGAAAGCCTTGCGCTCGCGGGTGTAGTTCAGCGTCATCTCATAGGCTGCTTCCATGACGCCGACGGCGGTGATACCGACCAGCAGGCGTTCCTGCGGCAATTCGGTCATCAGCAGCGCGAAGCCGCGCCCTTCCTGGCCCAGCACATTGCTCACCGGCACGCGCACATCCTGGAAGAACAATTCCGAGGTGTCCTGCGCCTTCATGCCGACCTTTTCCAGGTTGCGGCCACGGCTGAAGCCCGGCGTGCTGGCTTCCACCAGGATCAGGCTGATGCCCTTGGCGCCGGCCGCCGCATCGGTCTTGCAGGCAACAATGATCAGGTCGGCGAGCTGACCATTGGTGATGAAGGTCTTCTGGCCGTTGATAATGAAATGGTCGCCATCGCGCACGGCGGTGGTGCGGATGCCCTGCAGGTCGCTGCCGGCGCCTGGCTCGGTCATGGCGATAGCGGTGATGGTTTCCGCCCGGGCCATACGCGGCAGCCACTTCTGCTTCTGCGCCTCGGAGCCGTGATGCAGGATATAGGGCGCGACGATATCGGAATGCAGCCGGAAACCGGGGCCGGAGAAGATGCCGCGCGCCATCTCCTCCACCATGATGGCACTGGTAAGGAAATCGGCGCCGCCGCCGCCATACTCGGTCGGGATATTGGTCAGCAGCAGGCCGTATTCCGCCGCTTTCTGCCAAACACTGCGGTCCACCACGCCCTGTTCCTCCCAGCGCGCATGATGCGGCGCCACCTCGGCGGCAATGAACTTGCGCACGGTGCTGCGGAACAGTTCATGCTCCTCGGTATAGGCAGGCAGGTCGGACAGGGCTGCGGCGGCGGCCATGGGGCGGTCTCCTTGGGGTTTCCTCAACGTTTCTGGCCCCACTCTGCCTTGGCCCGAGCGTTTCGTCAAATGAAATGGGATTTCGTAATTCTTGACTCGAACCTCCCTAGGGTGCAAATCTAACGACTGATAGACTGAGCATAACCTGGAGGAAACGGGATGAGCGGGAACGGGGCCCTCGACGGCAAGGTGGTAATTGTCACCGGCGCGGGGCGCGGCATCGGGCGCGAAATTGCGCTGCTGGCGGCGGCCGAAGGCGGTCGCGTGGTGGTGAACGATCTCGGCGGCGGCGGTGACGGCAGCGGCGCCAGCCAGGAACCGGCGCAGCAGGTGGTGGACGAGATCAAGGCCAAGGGCGGCGAGGCGATTGCCAATTTCGACAGCGTGGCCGAACCGGCCACCGCCAACAACATCATCAAGACCGCGCTGGACAAGTATGGCCGCCTCGATGGCGTGGTGAACAATGCCGGCATCCTGCGCGACTCGATCTTCCACAAGATGAGCGTGGCGGATTTCGAGATCGTGATCAAAGTGCACCTCATGGGCAGCTTCTATATGTCCCATGCGGCGGCACGGCTGTTCCGCGAGCAGAATAGCGGCAGCTTTGTGCATTTCACCTCCACCTCGGGCCTGGTGGGCAATTTCGGCCAAGCCAATTATGCCGCCGCCAAGCTCGGCATTGTCGGCCTGTCGAAGTCGATCGCGTTGGACATGCAGCGTTTCAACGTGCGTTCCAACTGCGTGTCGCCGTTCGCCTGGAGTCGCCTGATCGGCGAAATCCCGACCAACACGGAAGCCGAGAAGAAGCGCGTCGACCGCATGAAGGCGATGGGCCCGGAAAAGATCGCGCCGTTGAGCGTGTTCCTGCTGGGTGACGGCGCCAAGGACGTGACTGGCCAGATCTTCTCCGTGCGCATGAACGAGATTTTCCTGATGAGCCAGTCGCGGCCCATCCGCTCGATCCACCGCAGCGAAGGCTGGACTTGCGACAGCCTGCGCGACCACGGCATTCCGGCGCTGAAAAGCTCGTTCTATCCGCTGGACCGTTCCGCCGACATCTTCTCCTGGGACCCGATCTGATTCGGAGATAAGCAGCAATGAGTTACGGTATTCTCAGTTTCGGCGCCTATATCCCCCGGCTGCGGCTGGCGCGGAAATCCATCGCCGATGCCAATAGCTGGTTCAATCCGGCACTGAAATCCCAGGCCAAGGGCGAGCGCGCCATCTGCAACTGGGATGAAGACCCGGTGACCATGGCGGTGGAAGCCGGCCGCGACGCCCTGAAGGGCCGCAGCCGTGCCAGCGTGAAGTCACTGCGCTTCGCCTCCACCACCTTTCCCTTCCTCGACCGCCTCAATGCCAGCCTGGTCGCCGAGGCACTGAATCTGGGCGAGGAAATCGGCTCGCAGGATGTCTCCGGCACCCAGCGCGCCGCCACCACGGCCTTGCTGCAAGCTTTGCAGGGCCGCGAGGACGTGCTGATCGTCGGCGCCGAGAAGCGCGAAGCCAAGCCGGCCGGCCCGGTGGAGATGTCGTCTGGCGACGGCGCCGCCGCTCTGCTGATCGGCGAGGGCGACCCCATCGCCCTGCTGCTCGGCGCCGCCACCCGCTCGGCGGATTTCGTCGATCACTTCCGCAGCGCCGATTCGGACGGCGATTACGGCTGGGAAGAACGCTGGATCCGCGATGCCGGCTATGCCCGGATCGTGCCGCCGGTGATCAAGCGCTGCCTGGAGCAGGCCGGCAAGTCTGCCGCCGAGGTGACGCATTTCTGCATGCCGGCCGTGCTGCCGAAACTCGCCAATGCCATGGCCAAGGCGGCCGGCATTGCCGATGCCGCCGTGCGCGACAATTTGCATAGCGTGTGCGGCGAAACCGGCACGGCGCATCCTTTGCTGATGCTGGCAGCCGCCTTCGAGGAGGCCAAGCCCGGCGACCTGATCCTGGTGGTGGGCTTCGGCCAGGGCGCCGATGCGTTGCTGTTCCAGGTGACGCCGGCGCTGCCCAAGCTGCCGGCGCGACTCGGCGTGAAGGGCCATCTGGCCCGCCGCCAGCCGGAGACCAACTACACCAAGTTCCTCGCCTTCAACGACAATATGGAACTGGATCGCGGCAAGCGTGCCGAGGTGGATAAGGAAACGCCGCTCTCTTCGCTGTGGCGCAACCGCGCCGCGCTGACCAGCTTCATGGGCGGCGAATGCAAACGCTGCGGCACGCTGCAATTCCCGATCAGCCGCATCTGCGTCAATCCGAATTGCAACGCCATCGACAGCCAGCAGCCACATGCCTTCGCCGACAAGATCGGCCGCATCAACTCCTATACCGCCGACCGCCTCACCTACTCGCCGGATCCGCCAGCCTGCTACGGCATGATCCAGTTCGATGAAGGCGGCCGCTGGATGATGGATTTCACCGACATCGATGCCAACGCGCTTGCCGTCGGCCAGTCGATGCAGATGATGTTCCGCATCAAGGATATCGATCAGCAACGCGGCTTCCGCCGCTATTTCTGGAAAGCTGCACCCACCGCAGCAGCGCAGGGGAGTTAATCATGCCGAAGGGTATTCGCGACAAGGTCGCCATTCTGGGTATGGGTTGCTCGAAGTTCGGCGAGCGCTGGGACATGGAGGCACATGACCTGATGGTCGAGGCCTATGCCGAGGCTTTGCAGGATTCCGGCATCGAGACCAAGCAGATCGATGCCGCCTGGCTCGGCACCGCTATCGAGGAACAGCATGTCGGCAAGTCCGCCGTGCCGCTGGCTGTTGGCCTGCGCCTGCCCTTCATCCCGGTGACGCGGGTGGAAAACTTCTGCGCCTCTGGCACCGAAGCTTTCCGCGGCGCGGTCTATGCTGTCGCCTCGGGCGCCGCCGATATCGCGCTCGCGCTCGGTGTCGAGAAGCTGAAGGATACCGGCTATGGCGGTCTGCCGCAGCGCACCCGTGGCACACTGAACAACCAGACCTGGCCGAATCTCTCGGCGCCCGGCAGCTTCGCCCAACTCGCCGCCGCCTACCGCGCCAAGCATGGCTCCTCGCCCGAAGATCTGAAGCGCGCCATGGCGCATATCTCGGTCAAGAGCCACGACAACGGCGCCAAGAATCCGAAGGCGCATCTGCGCAACAAGATCACGCTGGATACCGTGCTCAACGCGCCCATGATCGCCGAGCCGCTCGGCCTGTTCGATTGCTGCGGCGTGTCGGACGGCGCCGCCTGCGCCATCGTCACCACGCCGGAAATCGCCCGCAGCTTGGGCAAGACCGACCTGATCACCGTGAAGGCGCTGCAGCTTTCGGTCTCCAACGGCCAGGAAGCGCAGCATAATTCCTGGGATGGCAGCTATTTCGCCACCACCCGCATCGCCGCCAAGCGCGCCTACCAGGAAGCCGGCATCGAGAAGCCGCGCGACGAGATCAGCCTGATCGAGGTGCATGACTGCTTCTCGATCACCGAGTTGGTGACCATGGAAGACCTTCATATCTCGGCGGAAGGCACTGCCATCCGCGACGTGCTGGACGGCTTCTATGACGCTGATGGCAGCATCCCCTGCCAGATCGATGGCGGCCTGAAATGCTTCGGCCACCCGATCGGCGCCTCGGGCCTGCGCATGATCTACGAGATGTATCTGCAGATGCTGGGCCGCGCCGGCGAACGCCAGCGCAAGCAGGTGCCGCGCCTCGGCCTGACGCATAACCTGGGCGGCTTCCCGCACCAGAATGTCTGCTCGATCTCGATTGTCGGCCGCTACGACGGCTGAATGAGCGGATAACACGACGCTAAAAGCCCGGGGCATGCCCCGGGCTTTTTTTATCTAGACGTCATCGCCGGGCTTGACCCGGCGATCTCAGGCCAACCGGAGCGAGATGCCCGGGTCAAGCCCGGGCATGACGAGGCTTGTAACAACGCTCAAATCTTCCGGCCGGCCGCTTCCCAATAGGGATCGCGGAGGCGGCGCTTAAAGATCTTGCCGGAATCCTCGCGCGGCAGGTTGGCGCCGATCTCGATGCGGCGCGGCACCTTGTAATCCGCCAGATGCTTCGCCAATTCCTGGCGCAGCGCGGTGATATCCAGCGTCACGCCCGGACGCGGCTCCACTACCGCCAGCAGGCTTTCGCCGAATTCCGTGTCCGGGATACCGAACACGGCGCAATCCTGCACCCCCTCAAGGCCAACCAGCACCGCCTCGATCTCGGCCGGATAGATATTCACGCCGCCGGAAATCACCATGTCGCGCTTGCGGTCGCAGATGAACAGATAGCCATCTTCATCCAGGTAGCCGACATCGCCGCAGGTGACGAGGCCATCGAGATCGACCTCAGCGCGCTTTTCCGGCTTGTTGTGGTAGGTGAAATCGGGATAGCCCTCGATGCGGGCATAGATTTCGCCGATGCTGCCGGTCGGCAGGGCATTAAGCTGGTCATCGACAATGCGGATTTCCGCCCCCGGCGAAGCGCGGCCCACGGTGCCGGGCTTTTTCAGTGCATCCTCGGGCAAGGCGAAGCTGACCGGGCCGGTTTCGGTGCCGCCATAAAATTCATGGATGATCGGGCCCCACCAGCGGATCATCGCCGTCTTCATTTCCGGCGGACAGGGCGCGGCGGCATGGATGATGAATTTCAGCGACGAGATATCGTATTTGTGCCGCGTCTCTTCAGGCAGCTTGAGCAGCCGCACGAACATGGTCGGGACCATGAACGCCGTGTCCAGGCGCTCGTCCTGCACCAGCCGCAGGAATTCCTCCGGGTCGAAGCGCGATTGCAGCACCAGTACGCCGCCGAGCCGGCCAGCGCGTACCGCGAAGGCATTGGGCGCCGAGTGATAGAGCGGCCCCGGCAGCAGCGCGCGCACGCCGGGCTTCACGCCATAGATCAGCGCCCGCATCGCGGTGGTGGCTTTTTCCTCGGCCGGCGTCGGCGCCATGCGGCGCACGCCCTTGGGCGCGCCAGTGGTGCCAGACGTATAGATCATGCTCTGCGGCGCCGGCAGGTTAGGGCCATCGTAAACCGGCTGTGTGGTGAGCCAGGATTCAAGATCGAGAATACCAGAGGGTGCTGCGCAATCCGCCGGCGCCAGCTTATAGGCGGCAACCACTTCCTCCGGCGGTGGCGCCGAGAGCAGCAGGCGGCCAGCCAACACATCGGGCGCCACATGGGCGCGAAGCTTGTTCAGCAGGTCGGCATGGCCGATCAACGCCTTGGCGCCGCTATCCTGCAGCACATAGGCGATTTCCTCGGGCTTGAAATGCCAGTTGACCGGCACCGCATAGGCGCCCAGCCGCATGATGCCATAGGTCACTTCCAAGAAGGCAATGTCGTTGCGCATCAGGATGGCGACGCAATCGCCCTGTCCGATACCCAGCGCCTTGAAGCCGCCGGCCATGCGCTGCACCCGCGCTTCCACTTCCGCGTCGGTGCGGTTCTGCCTGCCGCTGACAATGCCCTGATGCACGCCGATACTCCCGTTCTAATTCACAGCCACTATTAATTGACTGAGCGCGCGCGCCCATCCCAGAAGGGCTTGCGCAATTCGGATTTCAGAATCTTGTTCGCCGCCGAAAGCGGGAAACTGCTGCGGAATTCGACGCTGCGCGGAATCTTGAAGCCGCCGATATGCTGCCGGCAATGCTCGATCAGGTCTTCGGCGGAAGCGCTGGCACCATCTTTCAGCGACACGGCGGCATGCACCGCCTCGCCCCAGAGTTCATGCGGGATGCCAAACACCGCGCATTCGCGCACCGCCGGATGCTTGAGGATCGCGTTCTCGACTTCCACCGTGTAGACGTTCTCGCCGCCAGACACGATCATGTCCTTCAGCCGGTCCATGACATAGACATAGCCGTCCGCATCCATGTAGCCGAGATCGCCGGTATGCATGTAGCCGTTGCGGATCGCCTGTGCCGTCAGCTCCGGCTGCCGCCAGTAGCCGAGCATCACTGTGGCGCCGGCCACGGCGATTTCGCCGATCTGGCCGCGCGGCACTTCACGGTCCTCCGGGTCGACGATGCGGACATCAAGGCCCAGCGCCGCGCGCCCGCCCGACGCCAGGCGATGCGCCACCTTCGGGTCGAGCGTGTGATCCTGGGGATCGAGATAGGTGCAGGCCGGCGAGAGTTCAGTCATGCCATAGGCCTGGGAGAAGCGCACATGCGGCAGGCGGCGCATCAGCGCCTCCAAGGTCGCCGGCGGCATCGGCGCGCCGCCATAGCCGATCAGTTCCAGGGCCGAAAGATCGTAGCGGTCCAGTGTCGGCTCATTCAGCACCATGGTCAGCATGGTCGGCACCATCGAGACCATGGTGATGCGGTGATTGTGCAGGGCTTCGAGCAAAGCCGTGACGCTGAAGCGCGGGATAACCACATGGGTGCCGGCAAGAATGGAATTGGTAAAGACCCGGCTGCCGGCGGCGGCATGGTAGAGCGGCCCGGCATGCAGGCCGACCACATCGCGCAAGCGGCAATGGATGATCGAGTTGTAGGAATTGATATGCATGTTGGCGTGGCTGAGCATCACGCCCTTGGACCGCCCGGTGGTGCCGCCGGTATAGAACAGTACCGCCAGATCATCGCCGCCACGCCTGGCATCCTCGCAGGGGCTGGCGGCCCGCAGCAGCGCCTCATACTCCAGCAAGCCGTCAGGCAGCGCGCCCTCGCCAGTGAAGAGGACATGGCGCAGCCCTGGCGCCAGCGGCTTCAGGGCCGGCACCTGGCTTGCGAATTCATCATCCACCAGCAGGATTTCGGCGCCGCTATCGTTCAGCAGGAAGGCGGTTTCGGGCAGGGCATAACGGGTCGAGACCGGCACGATGACGCCGCCGGCCCACATCGTGCCGTAGTAGAATTCCAGGTAGCGGTCGCTGGAATGCGCCAGCATGGCGACACGGTCGCCGGGCTTGAGGCCGAGTTGCCGCAGCACGGCGGCGAGCCTGGCGACGCGGTCGGTGAATTGGGTCCAGGTCCAGCGCCTGTCGCCGAAAATCACCGCAGGATGCGCCGGCCGGATCTGCACCGCGCGGTGCAGCGAGGCGGTCAGCCGCAGCATACGAATCCCTCCCTAGAGGACCATTGTTCCTTGCCCCACAATTTCGCATAATGAAATGTCACTTCGCAAGTTCAATATGATCCCTGGGGAGGGTGCGGCGATGAGCGAGCCGGGAACGACTGACGCCGTGGTGCTGGAACGCCATGGGGCCGTGGCTGTGCTGCGGCTGAACGAGCCGAAATCCATGAATGCGCTGTCGCCGACCATCAAGGCCGGGCTGAACCGGCATCTGCCGGGACTGCTGGAAGACGATGCCGTGCGCTGCCTGCTGATCACCGGCACCGACCGCGCCTTCTGTGCCGGCGGCGATATCCGCGCCATGGATGAGCGCGGCACGCTCCGCAGCCAGGCCCGCATGCGCAGCAATTACAACTGGCTGCTGCCGCTGCTGAATGCGCGCAAGCCAGTGATCACGGCACTGAACGGCGCTGCCGCCGGCGCCGGCTTCGCCCTGGCGCTGACCGGCGATTATGTGCTGGCCTCCACGGAAGCGCGGTTCCGCGCCGGTTTCTTCGGCATCGCCGCCGTGCCCGATCTCGGCCTTGCCTACACCCTGCCGCGCGCCGTCGGCATGCTGCGGGCGAAGGAAATCCTGTTCTCCAACCGCGATGTGGATGCCGAGGAGGCTTTGCGCATCGGCCTGGTGACGCGCGTGATAGCCGCCGACAAGCTGATGGAAGAAGCCATGAAGCTGGCCGAACAGCTCGCCGCCGGCCCCACCGCCAGCTATGGCCTGGCCAAGGGCCTGCTGCAGCGCGCCTATAACCTGCCGCTGGAAGGTTTCCTGGAAAGCGAAGCCTCGGCGCAGACCATGGCTTTCGGCAGCGACGACATCGCCGAAGGGATTGCCGCCTTCAAGGGCAAGCGCAAGCCGGCTTTCCAGGGCAAGTGATACTTACTTCTTCGACCAATCGGTGAAATAGACGGTGGCGGCGGTGGCGAGGCCATAAGCCGCCATCGCCACGCCGGCCAGTGCGAACAGCGTCCAGACCGGGGCACCGATCTGGGTCAGCCACCAGCCGCCCGCCGCCACCAGCACCAGGCGGATCGTCGCTGTCAGCACCGGGCCGACGATGCGGCCGGCACCCTGCGAGGCGAAATAGAGGCACAGGCCGACGCCGAAGAATGGGAAGCCGAAGCCCGCAGCGGTGAGATACTGCCGCGCCGCTTCCAGCACCGCCGGATCGCGCGTGAACAGGCCGGACCAGCTTTCCGGCGCGATCACCACTACCAGGCCGATCAGACCGAGCGCCGTGGCCGCGACTGCACCCGCAGTCCAGGCGACGCGCCGCGCGCGGGCAATGGCCCCGGCGCCGACCGCCATGCCGACCATCGGCACGCTGGCAACACCAACCGAGAAGGCAATCGGCACCAGCAGGAATTCCAGTCGCGCGCCGATACCATAGCCAGCCAGCGCCTCGGTGCCGAAGCGCGCCACCAGGCCGGTGAAGATCAGCACGGTAAGCACCGATTGCAGCGGCGACAGGCAGGACACCGCGCCGACCTTGAGAATATCGAGGAACATGGCGCGCTGAAACGGTACCCCGCTGAAGCGCAGCACCAGCCGCGAGCGGCCGGAAATCAGATACCAGAGCAGCACCAATGCCGCGAGGCCGAAGGCCGCCACCTGGGCGATGGCAAGGCCGATGATGCCGATGCCCTCGAAACCGCCGAAGCCAAGCCCGAGGAAACCGCCAAGCAGCACCTGGAAACCGGCCAGCAGCAGCCCGAGCAGCGATGGCATCGCCATGTTGCCGGTACCGCGCAGCACCGAGGCAAGCGTATTGAACAGCCAGATCGCCAGCGCCCCGGCGAACAGCATGTTGGAATAGATCACTGCCTGCTGCAGCGCGCCGCCGCTGCCGCCGAGCAGACGGTAGATCGCCGGGCCTAATGTTAAGAAGAACAGCGTGAAACAGGCCGCCGCGATCACCGCGATGGCGATGGCATGCAGCGCCAGCGCGTTGGCACGCGGAATATCGCCGGCACCGATGGCGCGGCTGACGGCGGAAGAGACACCGCCGCCCATGGCACCGGCCGACATCATCTGCATCAGCATCACCATTGGGAAAGCCAGTGCCATTGCCGCCAGCGGCTCGACGCCGAGGCGGCCGACATAGGCGGTTTCGGCAACCGCCGCCAACGCCGTCGCCAGCATGGCGATGGTATTGGGGATGGTGAGCGACAACAGGGTCGAGAGGATCGGTGTGGTGAGCAGCTTCTCGCCGACCAGCGGCGCCTTGGCCGGCTTGGCAATCTTCTGTTGCGCAGTCATGACACTACTTTCTGGCATTACGCCACCTTCTGGCGCAGTTCCGTGCGCGCTGAATCGAGAATGCTGTCCGAAAGTGCCGGATCGCTGACCGCGCGTGACAACGCCACCGCGCCGGCCATCTGCGCGATCAACGCCAGGGCCTGCTGGCGGCGCTTCGCCTCGCTGCCTTTCAGTTTGCCGGCGACGCGTCCGGCCATGTTGGCAAGGCCGGCATCGAAAGCGGCGCGCGCCTCGGGCGAAGCATGCGGCATATGGCTGATCAAGGCGGTGAGCGGACAGCCGCTGCCGGGATCGTCGCGGTGGCGGCGCGAGACGTAACTCTCGATCCAGGCATCCAGCGTGTCGCTATCCGGGTCCAGCGCGGCGCGCGCCTCGCGCTTGGCACGCGCGCTGGCGAACATCCAGGCGATGGCTTCGGCGATCAGCGCGTCCTTGGAGGCGAAATGGGCGTAGAAGCCGCCATGGGTCAGCCCGGCTTCGCGCATCACCTCCAGCACGCCGACACGGCCCGGCCCCTCGGCACGAATGGCGCGGGCGGCGGCACGCAGCACTTTCTCGTGACTCTCCTGCTTGCGCCTGCTCGGCGCGGGCGTCTCCTGCTTGCGCCCACCGGATGCGGGACGGGTGTTGCGGGCAGCTTGGGTGCGGGGCATGGCGGTCTCGGGCCAGGGAATATGACGGACATAATATGATGATCATCATCATATTGGCAAGCCCAGCCCTATTACTTTGACTTCCTCCTGATTAACTTGGGGAAATTCGTCATGCCCGGGCTAGACCCGGGCATCTCCTTGACGCGGAGAAAGATGCCCGGGTCTAGCCCGGGCATGACGCTCATAGAGGGCTCCAATCAGCTCTTAAGTGCCCATTTTATGAGGGCGCCGACCGCCGCGACGCTCAAGACGCCAGCGGCCCACAACGCCACGAACCATAGCAGCCGTTTGCCCCACGACTTATCAAGCGGCTTATTCGCTTCAATGGTATCCGGCATGCTTGTCCACCTTGCCGCGGAACACCCAATAGGCATAGCCGGTATAGGCCAGGATGATCGGCAGCAGCACCAGGGCACCAACCAGCAGGAAACCCAGGCTGATATCGGGTGCCGCCGCGTCCCAGATGGTGATGCTGGGCGGCACCATCAGCGGCCAGAAACTGATACCGAGCCCGATATAGGACAGCACGAACAAGGCCAAAGCCGCCAGGAAGGGCTGCTTTTCGCGCGTCTTGTCCCGCAGGCCGCGCCACAGCGCCCAGGCGGCGGCCAGCACCAGCAGCGGCATCGGCGCGGTGAGGGCAATGTTCGGCCAGGTGAACCAGCGCGCCAGGAATTTGGCATCGAGGAACGGCGTCCACAGGCTGACAATGCCGATCATGCCGACCAGCACGATAGCCAGCCAGCGCGCATAGCCGTAGCAGCGCGCCTGGATCTCGCCATCGGTCTTGATGATCAGCCAGCAGGCACCGAGCAGACAGTAGCCGGCAGCAAGCGCGAAGCCGGTGGCGAGGCTGAACGGCGAAAGCCAGTCCCACCAGCCGCCGGCATAGGCGCGGTCCACCACCTTGATGCCCTGGATCAGGCCGCCGAGCGCGATGCCTTGCGTGAAGGCCGCCACCACCGAGCCGACGGCGAAGGCGTAGTCCCACACGCGCTTCCAGCGCGCGGTGCGCCAGCGGAATTCAAACGCCACGCCACGGAAGATCAGGCCGAGCAACATCAGGGTGAGCGGCGCATAGAGTGCCGGCAGCACAATCGAGTAAGCCAACGGGAAAGCGGCAAGCAGGCCGCCGCCACCGAGGATCAGCCAGGTCTCGTTGCCATCCCAGACCGGGGCGACGGAATTCATCAGTGTGTCGCGTTCATCCTCGCGCTTGAACAGCGGAAACAGCATGCCGACGCCGAGGTCGAAGCCATCGAGGATGACATAGGCGATGATGGCAACGGCGATCAGGCCGGCCCAGATCAGCGGCAGGTCGAGAGTCATGGCGTGCCTCCCCGATTCTGATTCATATCAGCCTGACTCATTGCCGGGCCGGGCATGATGCCAGCCGAGCGGATCGGTGCTTCCGCAGCCGGTGCATGCAGGTCGTCCGGTCCGGGCCGTTTGCCCAGCATGCGCAGCAGGTAGAAGATGCCGGCGCCAAACACGATGAAATAGACAATGACGAAGGCGATCAGCGAGGCGGCAACGCCAGGCAGGCCGATCGGCGAGACCGCATCCGCCGTACGCAGCAGGCCGTAGATCACATAGGGCTGGCGGCCGACTTCGGTGGTGACCCAGCCGGCGAGCACGGCGATGAAGCCGCTTGGCCCCATCAGCAGTGCGGCCTTGTGCAGCCAGGGCGCATCATAAAGCCCGCCGCGCCAGCGCAAAAGCAGCGTGACGCCGCCGAGCAGGGCCATCAACAGTCCAAGCCCGACCATGATGCGGAAGCTCCAGAACACCACATGCGCCGGCGGCCAATCCTGGCGCGGGAATTCCTTCAGGCCCTTCACCTCGCCTTCCCACTCGTGCGTGAGGATCAGGCTGCCGAGCTTCGGGATGGCGATGGCATATTTGGTTTCGGCGGCATCGTTGTCGGGCCAGCCAAACAGGATCAGCGGGGCGCCGCGATGGGTGTCGTAATGCCCCTCCATCGCCGCCACCTTGGCCGGCTGATATTTGAGCGTGTTGAGGCCATGGAAGTCGCCGGCAACGATCTGGATCGGCGCCACGATGGCCGCCATCCACATCGCCATGGAAAACATGACGCGCGCCGCCTGGTTCGACTTGTCTTTCAGCAGATGCCAGGCGCCGACCGCGCCGACCACGAAGGCGGTGGTGAGATAGGCCGCCAGCACCATATGCACCAGGCGATAGGGGAAAGAGGGATTGAAGATCACCGCCAGCCAGTCGACTGGCACATACTGGCCGTTGGCGGCAATGGCGTAACCCGCTGGCGTCTGCATCCAGCTATTCACCGCCAGGATCCAGAAGGCCGAGAGGAAGGTGCCGAAGGCGACCATGCCGGTGGCGAACATGTGCAGCCCCTTGCCCACCTTGTTCATGCCAAACAGCATGACGCCAAGGAAGCCGGCCTCGAGGAAGAAGGCCGAGAGCACTTCATAGCCCATCAGCGGACCGATCACCGGCCCGGCCTTGTCGGAAAACACCGACCAGTTGGTGCCGAACTGGTAGCTCATCACCAGGCCGGAGACGACCCCCATGGCAAAGCTGACGGCGAAGATCTTGAGCCAGAAACGGAAGACCTGCAGGTAGACATCGCGGCCGGTCAGCAGCCACAGACCCTCCAGCACCGCGAGATAGCTGGCCAGCCCGATGGTGAAGGCCGGGAACACGATGTGGAAAGAAACGGTGAAGGCGAATTGCGCCCGCGCCAGAAACAGCGGATCGAACAGCACGTCCATGGCTCACCCCAGGCGTTGCCGCGGCACCCGCGCCGCATCACTCATTCCACCATGTTACCCTGTTGAAAGCCATGGACCACCCTTCCGGCAGATTGCCGCGCGGCGGAACGTCGCAAGCATTACGGGTCGTTTGCTACCTAAGGTAGACAGCGCCCATGCCGGATGCTTTACTTGGCAGTAGATGTCGCCGCGCGCACCCATAGAGCCCTTCACGCCGCACACTGCCTCGGACCTGCTGGAATGGGGCGAGGATTATGCCGCGCTGTTCGATTACTGGCAGGAATTGCGCGGCCCGGACCGGCTGCCCGACTGGCGCCGCTTCGATCCGATCCGGATGCCGAAGCATCTTTCCCGGCTCTGGGCCATCGAAGTGCATGAACCCTACCGGCTGCGCTACCGCCTGGTCGGCACCCATATCTCGGGCTCCTATGGCCGCGACCCGACGGGCAAGTGGGTCGATGAGGTGTGGCCGCATTTCGGCCCCGAGCAGGGCACACGCTACCGCGAGGCGGTGGCCAGCGCCGAACCCAGCTTCCGCCGGGGGAAGCCGCGCATGATGGTGCAGCGTGAATGGGGCATGATCGAAAATCTGGTGCTGCCCTTCCGCCACGAAGGCCTGTTCGGCCTGGTGCTGGGCTATTCGCATCTCTACGACGCCGACGGGCAGTCGATTTTCTAGGCTTGTTTCCAGCCTTGCCGAATCATATATAAAGCTTATTATATACAATGTAATCTATTTTTGTTCCGGACCTAATGCCCCTCGAAAATCCACACCAGCATGTCGGCTTCCTGATGCACGACGTAGCCCGCCTGCTCCGCAAGCAGTTCGAGCAGCGTGCCCGTGCCTTCGGTCGCGACTTCACCCGCGCCCATTGGTCGGTGCTGTCGCATCTCTCGCGCCGCGAAGGCATCCACCAAGCCGGCCTGGCGGAAATCCTGGAGATCGAGCCGATCAGCCTGGTGCGGCTGCTCGACCGCCTGGAAAGCGACGGGCTGGTGGAGCGACGGCCCGATCCGCGCGACCGTCGCACGCGGCGCCTCTATCTAACTCCCGCCGCCCATCCGGTGCTGACCGAGATGCGCGCGCTGGGTGCCGCCGTACGCCAGGAAGCCCTGGCCGGCATCAGCCCGGCGGATCAGGAAACGCTGCTCGCGGCGTTGCAGGTGATGAAGGCAAACCTGCTGCAAAATGACGCCGAGGATGCGGCCAATGGATGAACTCGGCAATGGATGAGGCAATCGAGATCGGCGATACCGCTTCGCGGCGCATCGGCCGCAGCAATGGCGCGCTGCGCCGCCTGCTGCTGCTCGGCCTGCCGCTGCTCGCTGCCGCCATCGCCGGCTACCTCTATCTGCAAGGCGGCCGCTATATCACCGTCGACAACGCCTATATCCGCGCCGAGAAGCTGAACCTGGCGCCGGAAGTCGCCGGCATCGTCAGCGCCGTGCTGGTGCGCGACAACGAAACCGTAAGGGCCGGCCAGGTGCTGTTCCGGCTCGATCCAGAGCCTTATCGCATTGTACTCACCGGCGCCGAGGCGCAGCTCGATGCGGTGCGCAACGAGATCGCCACCACGCGGGCGCAATACCGTCAGGCCCTGGCCGAGATCAAGCAGGCGGAAGCCGACCTCGCCTATATGGAGCGCGAGTTCAACCGCCAGCGCGATCTGGCCGAACGCCGCGTGGCGACACAACAGAAATTCGAGGATGCGCAGCGCAACCTGGATGTCGCCCGCCAGCGTATCCTGGTGCTGCGCCAGCAGGCCCAGGCGGTGCTGGCCAGTCTGGGCGGCAATCCCGACCGCCCGACCGACGAGCATCCGCGCGTGCGTCAGGCCATGGCCCAAGTGGCGAAAGCCGGGCGCGACCTGCGCCAGACCACGGTGACGGCACCGACCGCCGGCACGCTGGCCAACCTGGATGCCGTGCGCACAGGCCGCTATCTCGAAATCGGCCAGCCTGCCCTGAGCATCGTTGCCACCGCCGGCGCTTGGCTGGAAGCCAATCCGAAGGAAACCGATCTCGGCACCATCAAGCCGGGCGATGCGGTTACGGTGGAAGTGGATGCCTATCCCGGCCGCGTGTGGCGCGGCGTGGTGGAAAGCCTGAGCCCGGCCTCGGGCGCTGAATTCGCCTTGCTGCCGCCGCAGAATGCCAGCGGCAACTGGGTCAAAGTGGTGCAGCGCGTGCCGGTGCGCATCCGGCTGCAGCCTGAACCCGGCGCACCGGAGCTGCGCGCCGGCATGAGCGCCACGGCCAGCATCGACAGCGGCCGACAGCGCAGCCTGAGCGATGTGCTGCGAAGCCTGAAGCAATGGGCCGGGCTGTAGCGGCATCGGCACCGCCGCAGAAGCAGGCCGCCGGTCTGGCGGCAATCACCGCCTGCGTCATGGCCGCGACGGTCATGCAGGCGCTGGATGTCACCATCGCCAATGTCGCGCTGCCCTATATGCAGGGCTCGCTTTCCGCCAGCCTGACCCAGATCAACTGGGTGCTGACCTCCTATATCGTCGCTGCCGCGATCATGACGCCGCCGACCGGCTGGCTCACCGCGCGCTTTGGCCGCAAGCCGGTATTTCTCTTTGCCGTCGCCGGCTTCACCATTGCTTCCGTGCTGTGCGGCCTGGCCACCTCACTGGAGCAGATGGTGTTGTTCCGCCTGCTGCAAGGCGTGTTCGGCGCGCCACTGGTACCGCTCTCACAAGCGGTGCTGCTGGACAGCTACCCGCGCGAGCGCCACGGCTATGCCATGGCCTTGTGGGGCATGGGGGTGATGATCGGCCCGATCCTGGGGCCTACGCTCGGCGGCTGGCTGACCGATAATTTCTCCTGGCATTGGGTGTTTCTGATCAACCTGCCGGTCGGCGTGCTCACCTTCCTCGGCCTCTCGGCGGTGATGCCGGCAACGCCGCCTGATCCCGGCAAGCGGCTCGACTGGTTCGGCTTCGCCACCATGAGCCTGGCCATCGGCGCACTGCAATTGATGCTGGACCGCAGCGAGCAGCTCGACTGGTTCTCCTCGCCGGAAATCGTCATCGAGGCGGCGCTGAGCCTGCTCGGTGCCTACCTGTTCGTGGTGCACATCCTCACCGCGCGCAATCCCTTCATCGAGCCGGCGATCTTCCGCGACCGCAATCTCGTGACCGGCCTGCTGTTCATCGCTGTCGCCGCCGGCATCATGGTGACGACCCTGGCCCTGCTGGTGCCCTTCGCGCAAAGCCTGCTCGGCTATCCCGCGCTCACTGTCGGCACCGTGATGATGCCGCGCGGCATCGGCACCATGGTATCGATGATGCTGGTGGGCCGCATCATCCACCGCGTCGACATGCGGCTGCTGCTGTTCATCGGCCTCAGCCTCACCGCGCTGTCGCTGCATGGCATGAGTGGCTTCACCTTGAACAGCGGCATGGCGGACATCATCAGTACCGGCCTGCTGCAGGGCTTCGGCCTCGGCATGATCTTCATTCCGCTTTCCACGCTAAGCTTCAGCACGCTGCCGGCAGAGCACCGCCCGCAGGGCACGGCGCTCTACAGCCTGCTGCGCAATATCGGCTCCAGCATCCTGGTCTCGACCACGGTATTCGTGTTGTCGAGCAACCAGAGTCTGCTGCAGGCCGACCTGGTGCAGCACGTGACACCGTTCAGCGACATCGTGCGCTGGCTGCCGGAGATGTGGAATCCAGCCACCGATACGGGCCGTGCAGCCCTGGCGGCAGAGGTGACGCGCCAGACCATGCTGATCGCCTATAACGACTGCTTCCGCCTGCTGATGCTGATCGCGGTGGCATCGATGCCGGCGGTTTTGCTGATCCGCCAGCCGCGCTGAGCGCTGTTACTTCGCTGGCTTTACGCGCCGCTTTGCCGGTTTGGCGCCGGCTTTAGCCGCTGCCTTCCCCTTGCCACCATCGCGCAGCATGCGCACCAGTTGCCGCCCGATGCGCGCCGGGGTGAATTCACCGCCAGCGCGATACCAAGTGGGAATCCAGTTCAGCGCACCTAGGAAATGCAGCCGGAAGACCGCCGGATCGATTTCGGCTGGCAGGTCCAAAGCCGCGATCAGTTCCTTGATGATCACCTCGTAGCGGTCGCGCCGCACGATCAGCTCGGGTTGGATCTTGGCCATCGAGGGCGAGAAATGCGCGGTGACGATGGCACCGAGATCAGACCAGTTCACCAGCGCTTCGCAATGCGCTTCCGCTGCCGCTTCAAGCCGCGCCCAGGGGTCGCTGACGCCAATCAGCGCCCGCTTCACGGAAGTCTCCATCAGGTCCATGCCAGTGGCATGCACGGCAACGAACAGGTCTTCCTTGGAGGCGAAGTGATAATAGAGCGAGCCGGCCATGATGCCTGACGCGGCGGCAATGTCGCGCATCGAGGTGCCGTCGAAGCCCTGCTTGACGAATTGCCGCGCCGCTTCAGTGATGATCTTGCGCCGCCGCGCCATGGCGCGGCCCTCGGATGGCACGGCTTCCACCGTTACCAGCCCCAGCTTCGGCTCCTGCCGCACCGCCTCACGCTTGGCCATTCCGCCACTCCTGCTTCAAGGCCCCGACCCTAGGTATCCCGAGTCTACTCACAAAGTCACTTGCCTTTCCAGACCGGCGCCCGCTTCTCGGCAAAGGCGGTGGCGCCCTCGATGGCATCGGCCGAGCCGGAAATCGGCTTCGAGATGGCGAATTGCCGCGCGAACATGCCGTCCTGCGGCCAGTCTCGCGATTCCACGATGGTGCGCTTGGTGCCGGCCAGCGACAGCGGCGCATTCGGCGTGATGCGGGCGGCCAGTTCCAGCGCCGCCGCCAGCGCGCCGCCCGCCGGCACCAGGCGGTTGATCAGGCCATGCTGGTGCATCAGGGCGGCGTCATACATGTCGCCGGTAAGCGCCATTTCCATCGCCAGGCGGTAGGGTAGCTGGCGCGGCAGGCGCATCAGGCCACCGGCGGCAGCGATCAGGCCGCGCTTCACTTCCGGCAGGCCGAACCGCGCGGTTTCCGCCGCCACGATCAGGTCGCAGCTTAAAGCCACCTCGAAACCACCGGCCAGCGCGAAGCCCTCCACCGCCGCGATCAGCGGCTTTTCCGGCGGTTTCTCGGTGATGCCGCCAAAGCCGCGCTTCGGCGTGTAGCTGCTTTCGCCGCGCACGAAAGCCTTGAGGTCCATGCCGGCGCAGAAGGTGCCGCCGGCGCCCTGGATGATGCCGACACGCAAGGTCGCGTCCTCATCCAGCCGGGTCAGCGCCGCATCCAGGCCCTGGGCCAATTCGGCATTGATGGCGTTGCGCGCCTCCGGCCGGTTGAGGGTGATGATCAGCAGCCCGTCGCGCTGCTCGGTCAGGATCGCCGCCATTGATTTCCTCCCATCTGATACGCCACGAAAGTCTTAACACAGCCGACGGTCTTTGCTAGCTTCCCTCCCTTAATAAGCCTCCAAATCACGCATAAAGCCGGGAAGATTTCGTGTGAACCAGACCAATATCGCCTTGCCCATTCTGGAGGCGCTCTACCGCACCATGTGCCGCATTCGCGCCTTCGAGGATGCCGCCGAGGCCGCCAGCAAGGGCGGCGTCGCCGCCTTCGGCCAGGCCGCCGCCGGCACCGCCCAGGTGCGCGGCCCGCTGCATCTCTCCACCGGCCAGGAAGCCGTGCCGGCTGGCGTCTGCGCCCATCTCAAGCCCGCCGACTATCTCACCTCGACCCATCGCGGCCATGGCCACACGCTGGCCAAGGGCGCCGACCTCACCCGCATGATGCAGGAATTGTTCGGCCGCGCGCCGGGCTTCTGCGGCGGCCGGGGCGGCTCGATGCATATCGCCGATTTCTCGGTCGGCATGCTGGGCGCCAATGGCGTCGTCGCCGCCGGCATACCGATTGCGGTCGGCGCGGCGCAGTCGATCCGGCTGCGCGGTATCGACGCCATCGCGGTGACCTTCTTCGGCGATGGCGCGATCAATCGCGGTCCCTTCGCCGAAAGCCTGAACTGGGCCGCCGCCTTCAAGCTGCCGGTACTGTTCGTCTGCGAGGACAACCAATGGTCCGCCACCACCAAAACCGGCCCGGTCTCGGCCGGCGATGGCGCCGCCGCCCGCGCCCGCGCGCACGGCATCCCGGCGGAAATGGTGGATGGCAATGATGCCTGGGCGGTGCATGAAGCCGCCAAGGCATTGGTCGCCGATGTGCGCGCCGGCAAGGGTCCGCGCCTGCTGCATGCCAAGACCTACCGTTTCAAGGGCCATGTCTCGGTCGATCCGGCGAGCTACCGCGACCCGAAGGAACTGGAAGCCGCCTTGCTGAACGATCCCTTCGGTGTCACCGCGCGGCAATTGCGCGATGCCGGGCTGTCGGAGGCCCGTATCGAGGCGATCATGGCCGAGGCACGCGCCGAAGTGGCGAAGGCCGTGCAGGCTGCCGCCGATGCGCCCTGGCCCGAGACCAGCGCCGCCTTCACGCAAATTCAGGATACGGGGGCCGGGCAATGGCTGTGATGACCTACGCCGCCGCCGCCGCCGAGAGCCTCGGCGCCATGATGCGGCAGGATCAGACCGTGGTCGCTTTGGGTGAGGATATCGGCCGTGGCGGCATTTTCGGCCAGTATCGTGGCCTGCAGCAGGAATTCGGGCCGGAGCGGGTGATCGACACGCCGATCTCGGAGGCCACCATCGTCGGCGCCGCTGTCGGCATGGCGCTGACCGGCCTGAAGCCAGTGGTCGAGATGCGGGTGGTGGATTTCGCGCTCTGCGCCATGGACGAGATCGTGAACCAGGCGGCGAAGAACCGCTTCATGTTCGGCGGCCAGGGCCGCGTGCCCGCCGTGATCCGCATGCCCATCGGCATCTGGAGCGCTTCCGCCGCGCAGCATTCGCAGTCGCTGGAAGCCTGGTTCGCCCATGTGCCGGGGCTGGTGGTGATCGCGCCGGCAACACCGCAGGACAACTACTCCCTGCTGCGCGCCGCGATCAATTGCGGCGACCCCGTCACTTATTTCGAGCATAAGGAACTCTGGGGCCTGGAAGGCGAGGTGGACACGTCCGCGCCCGCCGAATTAGGCCGCGCCGCGATCCGCCGCGAGGGCCGAGACGTCACCATCGTGAGCTGGAGCCGCGCCGTGCATTGGTCGCTGCAAGCCGCCGACGCGCTGGCTGCCGACGGTATCTCGGCCGAGGTGATCGACCTGCGCACGCTCTGGCCTTGGGACCGCGAAGCGGTGTTCGCTTCTGCGAAAAAGACCGGCCGGGTTTTGATCGCCCATGAAGCCGTGCAGGTGGCCGGCTTCGGCGCCGAAATCGCCGCCACCCTGGCCGAGGCCGGCACGGCGAAGGTCGCCAGGCTGGGCGGGCAGCGCCTGCCGGTGGGCTACGCGCCGCTGCTGGAGGCGGAGGTGCGGGTGACGCCCGAGCGCATCGCCGCAAGGGCACGGGATTTGTGCAAGCCGTAAATTTGTGCAAGCCCTGAACCAATACGGTCAGGGCTGGTAAAGCCGCCGAAGCTGTGCAAGGCTTTCGGCAAAAGTAGAACCGTAACCGGAGGAAACAAGAGATGAAGTTTAACCGTCGCACCCTGCTCAAGACCGGCGCCGCCGGCTTCGGCCTCATTGCCGCGCCGGCCCTGGTGGGTCTGCGTCCGGCCTGGGCGCAAGCCAATTACAAGCCGGAATACAAGCTCTCGACCGTGGTCGGCCTGCCCTTCCCCTGGGGCCAGGGCGGCGAGATCCTCGGCAACCTGGTGCGTGAGCGCACCGAGGGCCGCATCAATATCAAGATGTATCCGGGCGCTGCCCTGGTCAGCGGCGACCAGACCCGCGAATTCACCGCCATGCGCCAGGGCGTGATCGACCTCGCCATCGGCTCGACCATCAACTGGTCGCCGCAGATCAAACAGCTCAACCTGTTCTCGCTGCCCTTCCTGGCGCAGGACCATGCCGGCATCGACGCCATGGTGCAGGGTCCGGTCGGCAAGGAGATCATGGGCCTGGTGGAGAAGTCCGGCGTTGTGGCGCTGGCCTGGGGCGAGAACGGCTTCCGCGAAGTGACCAATTCGAAGCGTGAGATCCGCACCCCCGCCGACATGAAGGGCCTGAAGTTCCGCGTTGTCGGTTCGCCGATCTTCAACGACACCTTCACCGCGCTGGGCGCCAACCCGACCCAGATGAGCTGGGCCGATGCGCAGCCGGCGCTGGCTTCGGGCGCCGTAGAAGGCCAGGAAAACCCGCTGCATATCTTCACTGCCGCGAAGCTGCATAACCTGGCGCAGAAGTTCGTCACCCGCTGGGGCTATGTCGCCGATCCGCTGATCTTCGCCGCCAACAAGGATGTGTTCGATTCCTGGTCGGCCAAGGACCGCGACATCGTGCGCCAGGCGGCGCTGGATGCCGGCAAGCAGGAAATCGCCATCGCCCGCAAGGGCCTGGTGCCGGGCGACCAGTCGCTGGTCGAGGAGGTGAAGGGCTTCGGCGTCACCGTCACCGAACTCTCGGCGGCCGAGAAGGATGCCTTCAAGGCGGCGGTGAAGCCGGTGTTCGAGAAGTGGACCAAGGAAATCGGCCCCGACCTGGTGAAGCGGGCCGAGGATGCCGTGGCCGCGCGCAAGAAGGCCTGATCGGCCAGCGCGACCAGACAACAAGATGAGGCAAAGGCCGGGCAAGTCCCGGCCTTCGCTTTAGAGACCTTGCCGTAAAAATTTCGTAGAAGGTGGTGCCGTGACAAGCCCAAGCGATCAAAAACCCGCCCCGCTCGATCCACCGCCGGTCGACAATGCGCTGCGCTGGGAAGACTGGATCGGCGCCACTTCCATGGGCCTGCTCGCCATCATCACCATGGCCAATGTGGTGGCGCGCTATTTCACCGACCAGTCCTTCGCCTGGACCGAGGAAATCTCCACCGGCCTGATGGTGACCCTGACGCTGGCCGCCGGCGCCGCCGCCGTGGCGCGCGACCGCCATATCCGTATCGAATTCCTGCTGCTCTCCGGCTCGGCAGCGCGGCGCAAGCTGCTGGCGCTGCTGTCCTCGCTGTGCACCGCCATCGCCTTCGGCCTGCTCACCGGTTTCGGCTGCCGCTTTGCCTATGACGATTACCGCTTCGATGTCACCTCGCCGGGCATCGGTCTGCCGCAATGGTGGTTCAGCATCTGGCTGCCGCTGCTTGCTCTGGCCGTGACGCTCCGCGCCGCGCAACTCTTCATCAAGCAGTGGCGGCAGTCATGACCGGCCTTACCATCTTCATCGTTTTCGCCTTCCTGATGACCGTGGGGGTACCGATCGGCGTCGCCCTGCTGCTCGGCGGTGCCATCGGCATCGGCTTCGGCAATCTCGGCTGGATGTCGATTCCGAACAACTTCTATCCCACGGTGGCGAAATATCCGCTGCTGGCGCTGCCGATGTTTGTGCTGGTGGGCGTGATCTTCGACCGCTCTGGCGTGGCGCAGCGCCTTGTCACCTTCGCCCAGGCGGTGATCGGGCGCGGCCCCGGCATGCTGCCGGTGGTGGCGATCACCGTGGCGATGATCTTCGGCGGCATTTCCGGCTCCGGCCCGGCTTCCGCCGCCGCCGTCGGCGGCGTGATGCTGGCGGCAATGGCGCGCGCCGGCTATCCGGCGCCGTTCTCGGCCAGCGTGATCGGCGCGGCGGCGGCCACCGATATCCTGATTCCGCCTTCCATCGCCTTCATCGTCTATTCCGTGCTGGTGCCGGGCGCCTCGGTGCCGGCCTTGTTCGCCGCCGGCATCGTGCCCGGCATCATGGCCGGCCTGGCGCTGATGATCCCGGCTATCTGGCTGTCGCGCAAGCATGGCTTTGGCGCCAAGGAACGCGAACAGCCGCGCCCGCCCTTCTTCTCCTCGCTGCTGCAGGCGAGCTGGGGCCTGGCGGCGCCGGTGCTGATCCTCGGCGGCATGCGTGCCGGCTGGTTCACACCGACCGAAGCCGCTGTGGTGGCGGTGTTCTACGGCCTGTTCGTCGGCATGGTGGTGCATCGCACGATCAAGGTGAAGGATATCGGCCCGATCCTGGTGGAAGCGGCGGAAACCGCCGGCATCATTCTGATCATCCTCGGGCTGGCCTCGGTCTTCGCCTATGCCGTCTCGACGCTGGGCATCATCGACCCCATCGCCAAGGCGATCACCACCAGCGGCATGGGCAGCACCATGACCCTGGCGATCATTGTGGTGATCCTGCTGGCCGCCGGCATGGTGCTGGACGGCGTGTCGATCTTCCTGATCTTCATTCCGATCCTGATGCCGCTGATGCGGGCCTTCGCCTGGGATCCGGTGTGGTTCGGCGTGCTGCTCACCTACATGGTGGCGATCGGCCAGTTCACGCCGCCGATGGCGGTGAACCTGATGGTCGCCTCAAGGCTGGCCGGCATCTCGATCGAGAAGACGGTGCCCTGGGTGATGTGGTTCGTGCTGGCGATGATGCTGCTGCTGGTATCGTTCATCATCTACCCGCCGCTGATCACCTGGCTGCCGAAGTATCTCGGCTACTAGGGAGCGCCGTCAGGAAGCGAGGAAGCCGCCGTCGAGGCAGAGATTGTGGCCGACCATGTAGCCGGCTGCATCGCTCGCCAGCCACACGACGGCTTCCGCCACTTCCTCCGGCTCGCCCATGCGGCGGATCGGCAGGCCATCGGCCACGGCCTTCATGTCGGCGATGCCGGAGGCCAGCATCATCGGCGTCTTCACCCGACCAGGCGATACGGCGTTGATGCGGATGCCCTGGGGGCCATATTCCAGCGCCGCAGAGCGGGTCAGCGACAGCAAAGCCGCCTTCGACGCCGAATAAACGCTCAGGCCCGTATTGGAATTGCGCACGCCGCTGACCGAGGCGGTGTTGATGATCACACCGGTCCCTTGGGCGCCCTCGCGCTTCGGCTGTGCCAGCATCGCCTTCACCTGCGCCTGCAGCGCCAGGAACACGGCGCGCAGATTGGTATCCAGGATATGCTCGTAGACTTCCAGCGACTGCTCGGCAAGCAGGGCGCGCTTTTCCTGTGCACCGGCATTGTTGAACGCCACGTCCAGCCGGCCGAAACGCGAAAGCGCCGCCTGCACCAGCGCCTCTGGCGCAGCCACATCCTTCACATCGTTGAGCAGGAACTGGGCTTCGACACCCAGGGCCGCGCAGGCAGCCCGTATATTTTCGCCGCGCGCCGCATCGCGGCCGCCCAGGGTGAGCCGCGCGCCACGCCGGGCGAAGGCCAGCGCGGTGGCGCGGCCAATACCGGAAGTGGCGCCGGAAATAAGAATGCTTTGTCCAGCAAAATTTGCATGGGGGAAATCCATGGCGCTACTCTAGCCGGCGGGCCGGCAGCCGTATTGGAAAAAATTAAGAGGTGTAATTCAGGCCCGGGCCGTCGGCCGGCTGGTGACACGGCCATACCATGCGGTGAGATTCTGCAGCTCCGCCGGGATTGCCTGCTTGCAGGCACGCGCCAGCAGGAAGGCGCATTGCCCGGTGATATCGGCGATGCTGTAGCGGTCGCCGACAAAGTATTCTTTGCCGGCCAGCTCCTCATCCAGCCAGGCCATGCGGGCCGCCAAGTATTGCTGGCTGAACTGGCCGTAATCGCCATATTGCTCGGCGCGGCCAACCCAGTAGGGGTGAATGTGGCGGAACACGTTGGTAGCCGGGATCGCCACTTCATGTTCCAGCCGCCGCGTCCACATCTCGACCTGGGCACGCTCCAGCATGGTGGTGCCGAACAGTGGCGGCTCGGGCTGCAATTCCTCGAGATAGCGGCAGATCGCCAGCGATTCCGTCAGGATCGTGCCATCATCCAGTTCCAGCAACGGCAGGGTGCCAAGCGGATTCTTCGCCAGGAATTCCGGTGTGCGGTTGTCGCCGGCCTCCATGTCGAGCACCACGGTCTCGAGCTTGATGCCCTTCTCGGCCATGAAGATGCGCACCCGGCGCGGATTCATGCCGTTCTTGAGATCGTAGAATTTCATCGCGTTTCCCCACTCAGAAAGTCCAGCAGCGCCGCCAGTGTCGCTTCCGGCGCTTCTTCCTGCAAGGTATGGCCGCAATCGAGCGGCCTGCCGCGCACATCCAGCGCCTTGTCGCGCCAGGTTTGCAGCACATCATAGAGTGCGCCGACCGTGCCCTTGCCGCCCCACAGGGCCAGCAGCGGCGCGGTGACGCGCTTGTCGGCATCGGCGGCGTCATGCTCGAGGTCGATGCCGGCGGCGGCGCGGTAATCCTCGCAGATGGCACGGATGGTTTCGGGCCGCTGATAACAGCGCAGGTATTCGGCGAAGATGGCTTCGGACGTGGCGCCCGGCGTCTTGCTCTGGCCGTTGAGATGATGGCGCAGGAAGAAGGCCGGATCATTGAGGATCAGGGTTTCCGGGAACGGCGCCGGCTGGATCAGGAAGAACCACCAGAAATACCGCGTGGCGAAAGCCTTGTCGGTGCGGGCATACATGGTGGCGGTGGGAGCGATATCGAACAAAGCCAGCCGTTCCACGGCCTCCGGCCAATCCAGCGCCATGCGGTGCGCCACGCGGGCGCCGCGATCATGGCCCACAACGGCGAAACGACCGAAACCCAAAAGCCGCATCAGCGCCACCTGGTCGGCGGCCATGGCGCGCTTGGCATAATTGATCTGCCGTTCGCCGCCCTCGGGCTTGGATGAATCGCCATAGCCGCGCAGGTCGGCGGCGACCACGGTATAACGCTCGGCCAGGGCCGGCGCGATCTTGTGCCAGGTGGCATGGGTCTGCGGATGGCCATGCAGCAGCAGCAGGGGCGGACCCGAACCGCTAATGGCGGCACGCAAGGTGATCTCCTCACTCACCGGCACATCGGCGAGACGGAAGCCTTTCAGGAAGGGCGATGGGCCAAGTTCGGTAATGTCACGCAATCAGGGCCTCACCGCCGGGGTTTCCACCGCCATGCCCTTGGCGCGCTGGGCAAGATACAGCTCCAGCTCCACCAGTTCCGGCGCCCCGAAGGCATGGGGTTCGGCGCGCACGCCGATCATGCAATTGCGCAGCCGGCGCTGCAACGATCCCAGCCCCTGCCATTCCAGGCGGTAGATCGGATAGCCATTGGCATGGCCCTGGGGTATCGGGCTGCCGCCGAGCTTCTGGCCCCAATTCTGCTCATGGCATTGCGCGCAGGAGAAATTGAGCTGCCCGATGCGGCGCTCGAACGCCGCCTTGCCACGCTCGATGAAAGGTGTGAGCCGGGGATCTTCGGGGGGCGCCATCGGCAGGCCGCGCGATTGCTGGCCGATATAGGCGGCAAGACTGAGGAGTGGCCGGCTTTCCGGGGCATAGGCCGCCTGGCCCTGATTCTCGCTGCGGCAGCGATTGATCCGGCCAGCCAGGTCGATGGGCTGCTGTGTTTTCTCATCATAGGCCGGATAGCGTGCCGCCACGCCCTGCATGCTGCCTTCCGCATGGCAGGAAGCGCAGGGCTTATTGCCTTGGCGCCATAGCGCTTCGCCTTCCAGCACCCAGAGCATGCCGGGATTGAGCGTGTCGTCGCGCTGCATCGCCTGGGTCTCGGCGGTCATGAAATCAAAGCCGGAGCGGCGTTCGGACAAAGGAATATCGCCAGCAATGGCCGGCGTGGCTAACAGCAGCAGCCAGGCAAAACGCTTCATGTCCCACGCTTCATGTAACAGTGATCGCGATGGCCTCGGTCTGGCTGAAGCCGTTATCGCCTTCCCAGGTGAAGCTGAGCATGGCGCTTTCTGTTGCCACCGTGGTGAAGAAGATGAAGGGATTGGCGGCGATGGCCTGATGCATCTCGGCGTGGAACACCACCTCGCCGCCGTAATGGCAGGTGAAACGGCGGATGATGTCGCGCGGCGCCACCTGGCCATCGGGGCCGGGGCGGTAGCCGGTTTCCATCGGATGCGACACCAGGGTGCGGATCTCGAAGATCTCGCCCTTCTTCACATTGCGGGGAAAGTTGATCAGCGCGCGGGCCATAACCTCAACCCTCCACGCAGGCGGCGAGCGTGACGATGACATCGGCGCGGTCTGACCACACGCTGCCATCGCTCATCACCGCCAGGGCGGTGACCGCCTGCGAGGTGGCAAGCCGCATCCGCGTGGTGACGATGGCGCGGCCCGAGCGCGGCCCGAGATGGAACACCGCCACATGCGGCTGCGGATTGGCCTCGGTGAATAGCGCGAATTTCGCCACATGATCGGCTGCGGTCATCGGGCTGTCGGTAGTGAGCGTCACCGACACGCTGTTACCATTCTCGACCAGCGGCGAGATATCCAGCTTGATGCGGCCAGGCCGGATTGGCGCCTCGCCGACCAGGGCGCGGATCGCTTCCTGCATCGCCTGGGGTGTGGCCAGAGACGGCCGCACCAGCAACAGCGAGGCCGCGCCCGCCAGCACCATGCGCCGGTTCGCCTTCAGCATGGCCTACTCCCGTAACGTGGCCAGGAATGCCACCACATCCTCGATCTCCTGCGCCGTGAGTATCGGCTTGTCCTGCCAGGCCGCGCCGACCTGGCGCAAGCCCTCGATGCGATAATAGGATGGCATCAGCGAGTCCGGGTTCACCGCCCGGGAATCGGCGATACGCAACCGTAACTGCGCCACATTCCACCGCGCCCCCGCCCCGGCGAGGCTCGGCGCCAGACTGCCCTGGAAGCGCTCCTCGGCGAACGGCCCGCTATGGCAGAGCAGGCAGAGGCCCTTCTGCCGACTGACCACGATGGCGCGGCCACGTGTGGCATCGCCAACAAGCCCCGGCTCCAGCGGCTGGCGCAGTTCATCGGACTGCGCCAATGCCGGCTGGGCCAGCGCAGGAAAGCCCAGCAACGCCAAACAAAGAACCAGGAATCCGAACCGCTTTAGCGCCACGGCGCCTCAGGCGGATTTCAGATCGTGGTTCTTCAGCGGCAGACTGCGCACCCGCTTGCCGGTGGCGGCGAAGATCGCGTTCAGCACCGCCGGCGCCGCCACGGCGATGGTCGGTTCGCCGACGCCGCCCCAGAAACCGCCGGACGGAATCAGCACGCTCTCCACCTTCGGCATCTCGTCGATCCGCATCATCGGGTAGGTATCGAAATTTTCCTGCTCGATACGGCCCTTTGCCACGGTGCATTCGCCATGCAGCGCTGCCGTGAGGCCATAGACGAAGGAGCCTTCGATCTGCGCTTCGACCTGCTGCGGATTCACCACATGACCCGGATCGGTGGAGGCGACGATGCGATGCACCTTCACCTTGCCTTCCTTCGACACCGAGACCTCGGCGCAGGCGGCCACGTAAGCACCGAAGCCCATGCATTGCGCCAGCCCACGGAACACCCCGGCCGGCGCTGGTTTGCCCCAGCCGGCCTTTTCAGCCACCGCCTCCAGCACCGCGCGGTGCTTCGGGTGGTTGGCCATCAGCTTGCGGCGGAATTCCAGCGGGTCCTTGTTCGCGGCTTTCGCCAGCTCATCAATGAAGCATTCGAGATAGATGGTGTTCTGGTTCAGGTTCACCCCGCGCCAGAAGCCCGGTGGCACATGCGGGTTGCGCATGGCATGGTCGATCAGCAGGTTCGGGAAGCTGTAGCCGATGGAGGCTTCCGGCCCCGGCGGGTTGAGGCCCTGGAACACCACCGGATCGACGCCGTTGCGGATATTCTGCGGGAAGATGCCGGCAACGATGGACTGGCCGGAAATCCGCATATGCAGCGCCTGCACATCGCCATTGGCATCCAGCGACGCCGTCATCTTGCATTGCGTGACCGGATGATAGCGGCCATGCAGCATGTCTTCTTCGCGCGACCACAGGAGCTTCACTGGCACGCCCGGCATCTCCTTGGCGATGGCAACCGCCTGGCGCACCCAGTCATGCACCGCGCCGCGCCGGCCGAAGCCGCCGCCGAGATGCAGCTTGTAGACCTCGCATTTCGCCGGCGGCAGGCCGGAAGCTTCCGAGGCAGCAGCCAGTGCCGCCTCACCATTCTGCGTCGGTGTCCACACCTCGCAGAAATCCGGCGTCCACTTTGCCGTCGCGTTCATCGGCTCCATGGTGGCGTGATTCTGGAACGGATAGCCGTAGGTGGCGCTGACGATGCGGCCGCCCGCCGGGGCACCCTGCGCCAATACAGTCAGCGCCTCGCCGACCTTGTTGCCGACAGCGGCTTCCTTGGCCTCCAGGCCCTCGCGCAGCATGGCGGCAATGCTCTCGCTCGAGACATTGGCATGCTGGCCTTCGTCCCAGACGATGGCCATGTCATCCAGCGCGGTCTTGGCCCGCCACCAGGTATCGGCAATCACCGCCACGGCGGAATCGCCAACCTGGACGACTTTCTTCACACCCGGCTTCTTCATCGCCGCGGCCGCGTCGAAACTCTTCACCTTGCCGCCGAAGACCGGGCAATCCTTGATCGCGGCATTGAGCATGCCGGGCAGTTGCAGATCGGCGCCATAGACCTGCTTGCCGGTGAGCTTGTCCACCGTATCGAGGCGCTTCAGCGGCTTGCCGGCAATCTTCCAGTCCTTCGGGTCCTTGAGCGCCACATCGGTCGGCACCGGCAGCTTGCCGGCGGCGTCCGCGAGCTGGCCATAGCGCAGCGTGCGGCCCGAGGGGCGATGGGTGACGACGCTGTTGGCCGCCATGCATTCGGCCACCGGCACTTTCCATTGCTCGGCGGCGGCCTGCACCAGCATCATGCGGGCGGCGGCACCGCCCTTGCGCACATAATCATGCGACTCACGGATGCCTCTGCTGCCGCCGGTGGAGAAATTGCCCCAGGCTCGGTTGCGCGCCAGGTTCTGGCCCGGCGTCGGGTATTCCGTCGTCACCTTGGCCCAATTGCATTCCAGTTCCTCGGCGACGAGCTGCGCCAGGCCGGTGAGCGAGCCCTGGCCCATTTCCGAGCGGGCAATGCGGATCACCACGGTGTCGTCAGGCTTCACCACCACCCAGGCATTGATTTCCGGCGGGATGCTGCCCTGCGCCTGGGCTTCACCAAAGGGGATGTGAAAACCGAGCGTCAGCCCGGCGGTGGCGGCACCAGCAGTGGCGAGAAAACCACGGCGGGAGAGCGGCTTGAGTTCAGTCATGGTATGCCCTCCCCTTAGCCCGCGGCCGTCTTGATCGCGGCGCGGACGCGGTTATAGGTGCCGCAGCGGCAGATATTGGTGATCTCGTTGTCGATATCGGCGTCGGTCGGCTTCGGCGTTTTCGCCAGCAGCGCGGCGGCGGCCATGATCATGCCGCACTGGCAATAGCCGCATTGCGGCACATCCAGCGCCGCCCAGGCCTTCTGCACCGGATGCGAGCCATCGGGCGACAGGCCTTCGATGGTGACGATCTTCTGTTCTTCGGTGAAGGCCGAGGCCGGCATCGAGCAGGCGCGGACCGCCTCGCCATCCACATGCACGGTGCAGGCGCCGCATTGCGCCACGCCGCAGCCATACTTGGTGCCGGTGAGGCGCAGATGGTCGCGCAGCACCCAGAGCAGCGGGGTATCCTCCTCGGCCTGGAATTCCTGCAGCTTGCCATTCACGTTCAACTTCGCCATCGCCGTCCTCCTTGAAGGCTTCTCATGTCCTGAATTGGGGGCAAAGACGGCAGGCGATACCCGGCTGGGGCCTGCCGGCTGGAATAATGCGCTGATAAATTACCTTAACGTATTGCCCTGCCCCGCTGCCAGAGGCTTTGATGCAGTTACGAGCCGCAACAAGGTTCCGCGCCCTGGCAAGAGCGGGGCGTTTTTGCCAATATGCTGCGCCGATTCAGCGCCGCCACACAGCAGGAGAGACCAGGGCATGAGCAGTAACGATCTGGTGATCATCAAGCCGGATGACTGGCATGCCCATTTGCGTGATGGCGACGTGATGGCCACCGTGCTGCCACACACGGCGGCACAGTTCGGCCGCGCCATCGTGATGCCGAATCTGAAGCCGCCGGTGACCACGGTTGCCGCCGCTGAAGCCTATCGCCAGCGCATCCTGGCCGCCCTTCCTGCAAGCAGCAGCTTTCAGCCGCTGATGACCGCCTACCTCACCGACACGATCGACCCGGAAGAAATCCGTCGCGGCCATGAGGGCGGCGCCTGGGTAGCAGCCAAGCTTTACCCGGCCGGCGCCACCACCAATTCCGACCATGGCGTGACCAGCCTGGCGAAAATCCGCCCGGTGCTGGCGATGATGGAACGTATCGGCATGCCGCTTTTGGTGCATGGCGAAGTGACCGACCACGATGTCGATATCTTCGACCGCGAGAAGGTGTTCATCGACCGCACGCTGGCCCCGCTGCTGCAGGATTTTCCGGAACTGAAGGTGGTGCTGGAACACATCACCACCGCCGAAGCCGCCGATTTCGTGAAAGAGCGTGCACCGCAGCTTGCCGCCACGATCACGCCGCATCACCTGATCATCAACCGCACGGATATTTTTACCGGCGGCATCCGGCCGCATTTCTACTGCCTGCCGATTGCGAAGCGCGAGACGCACCGGCTGGCCTTGCGCCGGGCCGCCACCTCCGGCGATGCCTGCTATTTCCTCGGCACCGACACGGCGCCACATGCCGCCCATACCAAGGAAGCTGCCTGCGGCTGTGCCGGCATCTTCAATGCGCCGACTGCCATGCAATGCTACGCCCAGGTGTTCGATGAGGAAGGCGCGCTGGACCAGCTCGAAACCTTCGCCTCGCTGAACGGCCCGCGCTTCTATGGCCTGCCGGTGAACCAGGAAAAGATCACCCTGCGCAAGCAGGCGGCCAGTGTGCCCGCCGAAATCCCATTGGGCAGCGATCGTCTGGTGGTGTTCGGCAGCGAGAATCTCGGCTGGTCGCTGATTTGAGACTGACACATCCCTGCCTTGTCATCCCCGCGAAAGCGGGGATGCAATTTTATTCTAATGGGACTCTCGCTTTCGCGAGAGTGACAAAATTAGAAACGGGTATCGGGGTAGAGCTAGATAATATTCTTCTCGATGATCGGCTGGTTGTTGAGCAGCCGCTCCGGCCCCAATTCGCTTAAATCCAGGCTGCGATAGGCACCGAACAGGATCAGTTCGGCGATGCCACGCCCGGCGGCTGGCGATTGCTGCATGCCATGGCCGGAAAAGCCATTCGCCATCAGGAAATTGCCATGGCCCGGCACGAAGCCAATGATGGCATTATGGTCGAAATGATTCATGTCGTAATGCCCCGCCCAGGCATTGCTGAACTTGATCGCCTCGAAGGCCGGCACGCGATGCGCCAGCGCCGGCCACAGCACCTCTTCATAGAGGCCGTAATCGACTTCCAGTGATGCCTGCTGCTCGGGCGTATCGCTCATCCTTGGCGGCGGCCCGGCGATGAAGCCCGAGCCTTCGGCGCGGAACCAGACGCCGCTGGTATCGATCACCAGCGGGCAGGCCGGCAGGGTTTCCTTGCAGGTGAACACGAACACGCAATGACGCTCCGGCGCCAGCGGGAAATCCACCCCGGCTTTACCAAGAATGGCGGCGGCATGCGGCCCGGCGGCATTCACGGCAAAGCCGCAGGCAATCCGCTCGCCGCTATCAAGCAGCAAGGCCTCGACCTTGCCGGCGCTGATGTCCAGACCGCTGACACTGGCGGTGATGTAGTCGGCGCCGAGCGCGCGGGCCTTGTTGCGGAAGGCCTGCAGCAAGCCATAGCCATCGAACCAGCCTTCGTCGCGCAGGCCCAATGAGCCCAGCGCCAGGTCTTCCGTGTTGAGCCAGGGAAAGCGTTGCTGCAGCGCCGCCGGTTCCAGCAGGGCGATATCGGCGCCAGCCTGGCGCTGAATGGCATTGTTCTCGCGCAGCACCGGCACGCCGGCATCCGTGGCGAGATAGAGATAGCCCGGCTCGGTGAGGCCGAGATGTGGCATTTCGCCATCGACGCTCAAGTACTCATTGGCGCGGCGCAGGAAGTCGATGCCGAAACGCGAGATGGCGATATTCACCGGGGTGGAGAATTGCTGCCGGATCGAGGAGGCGGAAAGCGCCGAGGAGGCCGTGCGGTAGGTCGGATCGCGCTCGATCACCGCCACCGAGAGGGCGGGATCGAGCGTTTTCAAGTGATAGGCGACGGACGAACCGATCACCCCGCCGCCGATGATGGCGACGTCATACCGCCGCGTCATGCCTCAGGCCGCACCCAGCACATGAATGGCGCGGTTGGCGATCAGGTCCTTGGCCTTGAGGCTGTATTCCTTCATATGCGGGGCGACCGCATGGGCGCGCAGATGCTCGATGCTGGCCCATTTCTCGATCACCACGAAGCTGTCTTCGCCGAAGCGGGCCTGGGCCGGGCCGATGGCATCGATATCGACGGCGGCGCCGTATTCGATGCAGCCGTCTTCCGCCAGCACGGCCGGCACATTGGCGCGGAACAGGTCAAGCAAAGCGGCGCGCTGGCCCGGCTTGGCGGTGATGACGGCGATAACGTGAATCATGGGTTTCCTCCGGTTGGCGCGCCGATGCTAACCAACCGGAAGACACCTGACTACAGCTTGGTGACTACAGCTTGCAGCCGCTTTCGGCCACCGTGAAGAAGGCCTGGTCGCCCGGGATGGTGGCGAGCTTCTTGTAATAATCCCAGGGCTTCTTGCTCTCGGACGGCTTCTTCACCTCGAACAGGTACATGTCATGCACCATGCGGCCATTCGGCAGCACCTTGCCGCCCTGGCCGAAGAAATCATCCACCGGCAACTGCTTCAGCTTGGCCGAGACAGCGGCGGCATCCTTGCTGCCCGCCGCCTTTACCGCCTTGAGGTAGGACAGCGTGGCCGAGTATGTGCCGGCCTGGATCATGTTCGGCATGCGGCCGGTGCGCTTCATGAAGCGTTCGCCGAATTCCCGCGACTTGTCGTCATTGTCCCAGTAATAGCCCTCCGTCACCACCAGGCCCTGGCCGGATTGCAGGCCGAGGCCATGCACTTCCGCCAGCGTGGTGAGCAGGCCGGCGAGCTTCTGGCCGCCAGCGGTGATGCCGAATTCGGCGGCCTGCTTGATCGAGTTCACCGTATCGGCGCCGGCATTGGCCAGCCCCACCACCTTGGCCTTGGAGGATTGCGCCTGCAGCAGGAAGGAGGCGAAGTCGGTGGCGTTCAGCGGATGCTTCACGGCGCCGAACACCTTGCCGCCCGAGGCGGTGACGATCTTCGAGGTATCTTCCTCGAGCTGGTAGCCGAAGGCGTAGTCGGCGGTGAGGAAGAACCAGGTATCGCCGCCTTCCTTGGTCAAGGCGCCGCCGGTGCCCACCGCCAGCGCGCGGGTATCATAGGCCCAGTGGAAGCCGAACGGATGGCAGGCATCGCCGGTAAGACGTGAAGTGGCCGCGCCGACCACGATATCGACCTTGCCCTTCTGCTTGGAAAGTTCATGCACCGCCAGCGCCACCGAGGAGGTGGTGAGTTCGGTGATCATGTCGACGCCGTCGATATCGTACCATTGCCGGGCGATGTTGGAGCCGACATCGGGCTTGTTCTGATGGTCCGCGGCGATCAGTTCGATCTTGCCACCGAGCACGCTGCCGCCGAAATCCTCGATCGCCATGCGCGCGGCTTCCACCGACCATTTGCCGCCGTAATCGGCATAGACGCCGGACTGATCGTTAAGCACGCCGATCTTCACGCCCTGCGCCAGGCTCGGCGCGGAAATGGCGGTGGTGGCAAGAGCGAATGCGGCAAACAGGCCGCGCTTGAGCGCAGGCGAGGGCATGTTTTCCTCCGGGATTATCGTTGCATTGTCATGGGGATGAAACCCATGATTGGCGTATCACGCAGGCCGCGCACGCGTCAGGTAAAATTAGGATTATCAATTCGCGGTGCGATACTACCGCCGCATTGCGGCGGCAGCGCGATCAGCGCGGTGCCCAACCGCCACAGACCGGGAAAATCTGACCGACGAAACAATTCGCCGCATCACTGCAGAGATAGGCGGCGAAGCTCGCATCCTCGCGCGGCGACACCAGCCGGCCCAGCGGCACCTCGCGCTTCAGCCGCTCCTGGAAGCGCGGATTCTGCTGTACGCTTTCGGGGAAATAGGTCGGGTTGTCGACGAAGTTCTGTGCAATGGCGTTGACCTGTACATTCTGTGCCGCCACTTCCACGCCGAGCGCCTGGATGTAAGCAAGCTGCGCGCCGCGCGCCGCGCTGTAGGTGGAGGCATTGCGCATGCCGCGCAAAGCCGAGGCGCTGCCCATCAGCAAGATCTTGCCCGCGCGCCGCGCCAGCATCTGCGGCAGCACGGCGCGGCAGAGACGGGGCAGCGGATCGACCATATGGGCAAACGCCTCGCGCCATTCTTCCTCGCCGACCTGCGCTGCCGGCGTTGCGGGCGCCGGGATCGCCAGATTGGCGACCAGCACATCAATGTCGCCAGCAGAAGCCACCAGTTCCGCCGGCAAGGCCGGATCGGCCAGCGCGCGGTCATCGGCGATCACCGTGGCGCCCTGTTCGCGGAACACCGCGCAGAGCATCGGCCCCATGAAAGTGTCCGCCTGGGTGATCAGGATTCGCTTGCCCTCCAGGATCATAGCAGGCCTCAATCGACGCCGGGATCGCCAACCAGGCCCGCCGCCTGGATGCCGGCCAAGGCCGCCGCCTCGTCGTTGTCGGAGGTGTCGCCAGAGATGCCGACGGCGCCGAGCAGGACACCGGCCTTGTCGCGGATCAGTACGCCGCCCGGCACCGGGATCAGCGCCCCGCCAACCACATGGCTGACGGCGGCGATGAAGTAATCCTGCTCCTTGGCGCGCTTGCAGATCGAGCGCGAGCCGATGCCCAGCGCCAGGGCGCCAGAGGCCTTGCCCTGCGCCACTTCGGCCCGTTTCAGGCTGGTGCCGTCTTCCGCCGCAAAGGCTTTCAGCGCACCGCGCGTATCCAGCACCGCCACGGCCAGCGGCTTCAGGCTGGCGCCCCGGGCATGGGACAGCGCGGTATCGACAATGATGCGGGCGGCGGCAAGGCTCAGATCGGTCATGCGGTTGGCTCCCTTCTCTATCGCTTGCCGCAGGCTAGCATGGGGCCGGGGGGCCTAGGCAATTTGCATGCATTTTATCCACAGGCTTTGTATTTTTTACATTTAGGCGATTTGACCAAACTCATTTTTGCATTCATTATGCATTTTAGCCGGGGCAGGACACTTCGGCGCTCATGCCGAAAACAACAAAAAAGAGATCCCGCCATGGCAAGCAACGCAGCCCGCAAGGCCGGCCGCCATTTTCTGCAGATTCCCGGCCCGACCCCGGTGCCCGACCGCATCCTGCGGGCCATGGACATGCCGACCATCGACCATCGCGGTCCCGACTTCCAGAAGCTGGGCAAGCGGGTGCTGGACGGCATCAAGACCGTGTTCAAGACAGCCAGCCCGGTGATCATCTACCCGGCTTCCGGCACCGGCGCCTGGGAAGCCGCGCTGGCCAATGCGCTCTCGCCCGGCGACCGCGTGCTGATGTTCGAGACCGGCCATTTCGCCACGCTGTGGAAGAACATGGCCGGCAAGCTCGGCCTGGAGGCCGAGTTCATCGCCTCCGACTGGCGCACCGGTGCCGATCCGCAGGCGATAGAGGCACGGCTGCGCGAGGACAAGGCACACACCATCAAGGCGGTCTGCGTCGTGCATAACGAGACCTCGACCGGCTGCGTCTCGCCGATTGCCGCGATCCGCAAGGCCATCGACGCGGCGAAGCATCCTGCCCTGCTGATGGTGGACACGATTTCATCGCTCGCCTCGATTGACTACCGCCATGACGAATGGGGTGTCGATGTCACCATCTCCGGCTCGCAGAAGGGCCTGATGCTGCCGCCCGGCCTGTCGTTCAATGCGCTTTCCGACAAGGCGCTGGCGGCGGCCAAGGCCTCGAAGATGCCGAAACTGTTCTGGGCCTGGGAGGACATGCTGCCGCATAACGCCCGCGGCTTCTTCCCCTACACGCCCGGCACCAACCTGCTCTACGGCCTGGCCGAAGCCATCGACATGCTGCACGAGGAAGGGCTTGAGAATGTCTTCGCCCGCCATGACCGCCATGCCGAGGCGACGCGCCGCGCCGTCACCGCCTGGGGCCTGGAAATTCTCTGCCGCAAGCCTGAGGATTATTCCTCCTCGCTCACCGCCGTTCTGCTGCCCGAGGGACTGAATGCCGACGATTTCCGCGAAGTGGCGCTGAACAGCTTCGACATTTCGCTCGGCACCGGGCTTGGCAAGGTGACCGGCCGGGTTTTCCGCATCGGCCATCTCGGCGATACCAACGACCTCACCATCCTCGGCGCACTAGCCGGCGTGGAAATGGCGTTGGGCGTGGCGAAGATTCCGCATAACAAGGGCGGCGTGCAGGCCGCGATGGATTTCCTCGCCAGCCGCGCCGCCGCCTGACCCAGCATACGGGAGCATCGCCATGGCAGACATCGTCGAGATCACCCGCCTCGGCCTGCATGACCAGGTGGCGGCACGGCTGCGCACCATGCTGGTGGAGGGATTGATCCAGCCTGGCGCCAAGCTGAACGAGCGCGAACTCTGCGAAAAGCTTGGCGTGTCGCGCACGCCGTTGCGCGAGGCGATCAAGCTGCTTGCCGCCGAGGGGCTGGTGGACCTGCTGCCCAATCGCGGCGCCATCGCGGTGAAGCTGACCGAAGACGATGTGATCAACACCTTCGAGCTGTTGGCGACGCTGGAAGGCATGGCCGGCGAACTCGCCGCCGAGCGCATCACCGATGCAGAGCTCAGCGAGCTGCGCGCATTGCAGTATGAGATGATGGCCTGCTATGCGCGCCGCGACCTTTCCGGCTATTACCGCATCAATGCGCGAATTCATGCCGCGATCAACAACGCGGCGCGTAATCCGGTTCTGACCAATACCTACCGCGCCATCAATGCGCGCGTGCAGTCGTTGCGCTTCCGCACCAACCAGAATGAGGCGAAGTGGGCGGAAGCCGTGCGCGAGCATGAGCAGATGGTGGAAGCCCTGAGCCGCCGCGATGCCCCGGCCATGCGGCAATTGCTGATGCAGCATCTGCGGCGCAAGCGCGATGCGGTGCTGGAATTGCTGCGCGCCGGTGAAATCTATCCTCTCTCTGCCAAGGCTTGATCCGCCCCGTCATGTCTGCCGCCCCACAGACCCATACCGATACCAGCCACCTGCTTGAACGCCGCCTGCGTGCCGAGACCGAGGGCGAGGTGATGTTCGACCTCGCCTCGCGCGGCCGCTACGCCACCGATGCCTCGATCTACCAGGCGTTTCCCATCGGTGTGCTGGTGCCGAAATCGGAGCGCGATGTCACGGTGGCCATCGACATTGCCCGCGACATGAAGCTGCCAATCCTGGCGCGCGGCGGCGGCACTAGCCAATGCGGCCAGACCACCAGCGGCACCGCCCTGGTGATCGACAATTCGAAATACCTGCGCGACATCCTGGAGCTGGATACCTCGCGCCGCCGCGTCACCGTGCAGCCCGGCATGGTGCTGGACCACCTCAATGCCGCGCTCAAGAAACATGGCCTGTGGTATCCGGTGGATGTCTCGACCTCGGCGCAGGCGACGCTGGGTGGCATGGCCGGCAACAATTCCTGCGGTTCGCGCTCCATAGCCTATGGCAACATGGTGCATAACGTGCACGGCCTGTCGGCATGGCTCTCGGATGGCAGCGCCGTGGATTTCGGCCCGCTACCCAACTTGAGCGGCAAGGCACGCGACATTGCATTGTTCGTCGAGGCGCTGGCGCGCAGCCATGCCGGCGAGATCGCGGCGAATTTCCCGAAGGTGATGCGCCGTGTCGCCGGCTACAATCTCGACATCTTCGACTGTCAGAGCGAGCGGCCCTACACCACCGACAACAGCGTCAACCTGGCGCATCTGCTGGTCGGTTCGGAAGGCACGCTGGCCTATACGCGCAGCCTGACGCTCAATCTTTCCGACCTGCCGCGCGCCAAGGTGCTGGGTGTGGTGAATTTCCCCACCTTCCGCGCCGCCATGGAAGCCGCGCAGCATATCGTGAAGCTGGGACCGACGGCGGTGGAGCTGGTCGACCGCACCATGATCGAACTGGCGCTGGCCAATCCGGCTTTCCGCCCGACGATGCAGACCGCGCTGATCGGCCAGCCGGCAGCAATCCTGCTGGTGGAATTCTCCGGCGAGAGCGGCGCGCCTTTGCTGCCGAAGCTGCGCCAGCTTGTCGAACTGATGGGCGATCTCGGCCTGCCGGGCAGCGTAGTGGAAATGCCCGACGAGGCCCGGCAGAAGAATCTGTGGGAGGTGCGCAAGGCCGGCCTCAACATCATGATGAGCCTGAAGGGCGACGGCAAGCCGGTGAGCTTCATCGAGGATTGCGCGGTGCCGCTGGAGCATCTGGCCGATTACACCGACGCGCTGACCGAGGTTTTCGCCCGCCATGGCACGCGCGGCACCTGGTATGCCCATGCTTCCGTCGGCACGCTGCATGTGCGTCCGATCCTGGACATGCGCCGCGCCGGCGCCGAAGGCGGCGCCGCGAAGATGCGCGCCATCGCCGAGGAAGCCGCCGCCCTGGTGCGCAAGTACAAGGGCGCCTATAGCGGCGAGCATGGCGACGGCCTGTGCCGCGGCGAATGGATCGAGTGGCAGTTCGGCCCGAAACTGAACGATGCTTTCCGCGCCATCAAGCAACAGCTTGATCCGCTGAACCTGTTCAATCCGGGCAAGATCATCGATCCGCCAAAGATGGATGACGGCGCGCTGTTCCGCTTCCCGCCGCCGGGCAGCCCACGGCCTTATCAGCGCCTGCCGCTGAAGACCAATCTCGATTGGTCGGACTGGAATGTGCAGAACGATCCGGTCACCGAGGCGACCACAGCACCGGGTACCGGCGGCGATGTCACCGGCGGCTTCGCCATGGCCGTCGAGATGTGCAACAACAACGGCCATTGCCGCAAATTCGATGCCGGCACCATGTGCCCGAGCTACCGCGTCACCCGCGACGAGCAGCATCTGACGCGCGGCCGCGCCAACACCTTGCGGTTGGCACTATCGGGCCAGCTTGGCCCCGATGCCTTCACTAGCGAGGCGATGGCGGAGAGCCTGGACCTCTGCGTCTCCTGCAAGGGCTGCAAGCGCGACTGTCCGACCGGCGTCGACATGGCGAAGATGAAGCTGGAATTCCAGAGCCATTACAAGGCGCGCCACGGCTTCACCCTGAAGGACCGGCTGATCGCGCATCTGCCGGATTATGCCGGTACCATGAGCCGCCTGCCCTGGCTGGCGAATCTGCGTGACAGGCTACCGGGTGCCGCCTGGGCCTCGGAAAAACTGCTCGGCTTTTCTGCCCGGCGCAGCCTGCCGCGCTGGCGCAGCGACACCTTCTGGCAAGGCCGCGACCAGGCACTCTATGCCGATGCCGCGAAGACGCTCGCGGCACCGAAAGCCGCCGTGCTGTTCGTTGATACCTTCAATGGCTATTTCGAGGCCGAGAATGGCCATGCCGCCGCCCGCGTGCTGCATCATGCCGGTTATGCCGTGCATGTGGTCGAGAAGTCCGGTGGGCAGCATTGCTGCGGGCGGACCTATCTCAGCGCCGGCATGATCGATCAGGCGCGCGAAAAGGTCTCGGCGCTGATCGACGCGCTGCTGCCTTTCGCGACAGCCGGCATCGCCATTGTCGGACTTGAGCCTTCCTGCCTGCTCACCTTGCGCGACGAAGCGCTGTCGCTCGGGCTGGGCGAGAAGGCCAAAACGGTAGCCGCGAAGGCGCTGCTGCTGGAGGAATTCTTGAGCGCGGAAGCCAAGGCTGGCCGTTTCGCCCCGAAGCTCAAGAGCGTGGAACAGCCGATCCTGCTGCATGGCCATTGCCATCAGAAGGCGTTCGGCGCCGTGCCGCCGATCCTGGATGTGCTGAAACTGATCCCCGGTGCCAAGCCGGAACTGATCGACTCATCCTGCTGCGGCATGGCCGGCAGCTTCGGCTTTGAAGCCAAGCATTATGACGTGTCGATGCAGATGGCGGAGCTGAGCCTGCTGCCGGCCATCCGCAAGGCGCCGGAAGCGATTCTCGTCGCGGACGGCACAAGCTGCCGCCACCAGATCGCCGATGGCACGCGCGGCGACTGGTCACGGCACGCGATCCATGTCGCGCGCCTGCTCGAAAGCCTGCTGGATTAGGCCAGCATCGGCGTTTTTACGCGCCCGCCTGAAATCCTCGGGTCAAGCCCGAGGATGACGTTGATATTTAACAGTCGTCATCGCCGGACTTGATCCGGCGATCTCATGCCAAGTGGATAAACATGCCCGGATCACTGTAAGCGCGGGAACGCAAGGCGTTCCTGGGCGCGCAGAGCCGAAGGGTCTCGGCGGGCATGACGCGCTTTGTACGATCAGGCCCTACCCCTGTGCCTTCACCTTCTGGCGGAAGGCGTGCAGCAGCGGCTCGGTATAGCCGTTGGGCTGCTGCATGCCCTCGAAGACCAGGGCGCGAGCGGCCTGAAACGCCAGGCTGGCGGCCGGATTCACCGCCATCGGGCGATAGGCGGCATCGCCGGCATTCTGCGCATCGACCTTGGCCGCCATGCGCTTGAATGAGTCTTCAATCTGCTCAGCCGTGCAGATGCCATGCAGCAGCCAGTTGGCCATATGCTGCGAGGAAATGCGCAAGGTCGCGCGGTCTTCCATCAGGCCGATATCGTGGATATCGGGCACCTTGGAGCAGCCGACGCCCTGATCTACCCAGCGCACCACATAGCCGAGAATGCCTTGGGCGTTGTTGTCGAGTTCGTCCTTCACATCCTGCTCGGAAAAATTCTGCCCCGTGGCCAGCGGCAGGGTGAGCAGGTCGGCCAGCGCGGGCACCGGCTGTTTCGCCACTTCGGCCTGGCGCGCGAACACATCGACGATGTGGTAATGCGTCGCATGCAGCGTCGCGGCGGTCGGACTCGGCACCCAGGCGGTGTTGGCGCCAGTGCGCGGATGGCCGATCTTCTGTTCCAGCATGTCGGCCATGCGGTCGGGCGCCGCCCACATGCCCTTGCCGATCTGCGCCTTGCCGGAAAGGCCGCAGGCGATGCCGATGGCGACATTGCGCGCCTCATAGGCATTGATCCAGGCGCTGGAGCGCATCTGCGCCTTGCGCACCATCGGGCCAGCCAGCATCGAGGTGTGCATCTCATCGCCGGTGCGGTCGAGGAAGCCGGTGTTGATGAACACGATGCGGTACTGCACGGCGGCAATGCAGGCCGCCAGATTGGCTGAAGTGCGGCGCTCCTCATCCATCACGCCGACCTTCACGGTATGGCGTGCCAGGCCGAGCAGGTCTTCGATGGCATCGAACAGCCGGTTGGTGAAGGCGCATTCCTCCGGCCCGTGCATCTTCGGCTTGACGATATAGACCGAGCCGGCACGGCTGTTGGTGAACTTGCCCCGGCGCTTGAGGTCGTGGATCGCGATCAGGCTGGTGACGATGCCATCCAGGATGCCTTCCGGCACTTCACTGCCATCGGGCAGGTGGATCGCCGGGTTGGTCATCAGGTGGCCGACATTGCGCACGAACAGCAGTGAGCGGCCCGGCAGGGTCAGCGGCTTGCCATCCGGTGCGCTATAGGTGCGGTCGGCTTCCAGCGCGCGGGTCATGGTCTTGCCGCCCTTCTCGAAGCTGGCTTCGAGATTGCCCTGCATCAGCCCGAGCCAGTTGCCATAGGCCTCCACCTTGTCCTCGGCATCCACGGCGGCGATCGAGTCTTCCAGATCGACGATGGTGGTGAGCGCGGCCTCAAGGATCACATCGGCGAGGCCGGCCGGGTCGCCCTTGCCGATCGAATGCGTGCGGTCGAGCACCAGTTCGATATGCAGGCCGTTATGCTTCAGCAGTATGGCGGAAGGATTGGCGGCATCTCCGCGATAGCCGGCGAAGGCGGCCGGGTTCTGCAATGCCGGCTTGAGCTGGCCGTTCGACACCGACCAGCCGGCAACATCAGCATGGCTGCCCTCGGCCAACGGCACCGCGACATCCAGGAAAGCCTTGGCCTTCTGGATCACCTTGGCGCCGCGCACCGGGTCATAGCCCTTCTTCTCATCCGGCTCGTGCGGAATCGCATCGGTGCCGTAATAGGCATCATAGAGGCTGCCCCAGCGCGCATTGGCAGCGTTGAGCAGGAAGCGCGCATTCAGCACCGGCACCACGAGCTGCGGCCCGGCCATGGTGGCGATTTCGACATCGACGTTTTCGGTGGCGATCTTGAACGGCGCCGGCTCAGGCACCAGGTAGCCGATCTCGCGCAGGAAGGCTTCATAGGCCACCGCATCATGCTTCTGGCCCTGGCGTGCCTTGTGCCAGCCGTCGATCTTGGCCTGAAGGCTGTCGCGCTTGGCCAGCAGGGCGCGATTCTCGGGCGCGAAGCGCGCCAAGATCTCGGCGGTGCCGCGCCAGAAGGCATCGGCGTTCAGCCCGGTGCCCGGCAGAGCCTTGTCCTCGATGAAGCGGGCAAGCGAGGCTGCCACTTTCAGCCCGGCGCGGTCGACGATCTGGCTCATCTGCATTTTCCTCTGGCAAGAATCGCTGTTCGGCAAGCAGCATAGCCAGGGATGCATTATTGCAAAAGACGGCAATAATTGAATACAGTCGTTCTTGTAGAGAAAGAATGGCATGGACCGCGAATATCAGCTTTTCGCCGAGGTGATCGAGCGCGGCAGCCTGGCTGCCGCCGGGCGGGCGTTGAATCTCTCCCCCGCCATGGTGTCGAAGCGCATCGCCCGGCTGGAGGAACGGCTCGGCGCCACGCTGCTGCACCGCACGACACGCAAGCTCGCCACCACGGAGGCCGGCCAGCGTTTCTACGAGCGCGTGGTGGCGATCCTCGCCGCCTCGCGGGAAGCGGAAAATCTGGTCGCCGATATCGCCGGCGATCCGGCCGGGCGGCTGCGCCTCACCGCACCGACCTCGTTCGGCCGCCTGCATGTGGCGCCGCATCTCAAGCCCTTCCTCGACCGCTGGCCGAAGCTGCAGGTGGAGCTGGACCTATCGGATGCCTATGTCGACCTGGTGGCCGAACGCATCGACCTGGCGATCCGCGTCTCGGCCCAGGTGGAGGGCGGCCTGGTCGGGCATCGGCTGGCACCGAACCGCCGCGTGCTCTGCGCTTCGCCAGGCTATCTCGCCGAATTCGGCGCCCCGGCGAAGCTCAAGGACCTCAGCCGCCACCGCCTACTTGCCGCCGAAGGGCAACTGCCCTGGCGCCTGCAGGGCCGTCATGGCCCGGTGAGTGTCGGCGGCGCCAGTTTCCTGCGCACCAATTCCAGCGAGGTGGTGCGCGAACTGGCGCTGGCGGGCTTGGGCATCGCGCTGCGCTCGACCTGGGATATCGGGCCGGACCTGCGCGCCGGGCGGCTGCACGTGGTGCTGCCGGATTATCCCGGTGCGACGGACGTGAATATCTTCGCGGTGCATCCAGCGGGCAATTTCGTGCCGGCCGGCGTGGCGCAGTTCATCGCCCATCTGCGCGCACTCTACGGCCCCGAACCCTATTGGGACCGCAAGCTGCAAAAGTAATCTTAAAAAAAGCGAGGGGCCAAAAAGCGAGGGGACCGACCCGCCCCGGCCGATCCCCTCTTTTCCCGCAGCGGCAAGCAGCAGCCGGCGCGAGTTAACTGAAAAGCCTGGGACTACGAACCGGGCTTGTAGATCTGGTCGAACACGCCGCCATCGCCGAAATGCTCCGGCTGCGCCTTGCTCCAGCCGCCGAACACGTCGTCGATGGTGAACAGACTGACCTTGGCAAAGGTCGCGGCATGCTTGTCGGCAACTTCCTTCAGGCGCGGACGGTAGTAATGCTTGGCCGCGATTTCCTGGCCTTCCTTGCTATAGAGGAAGTTCAGGTAGCTTTCGGCCAGGGCGCGGGTGCCACGCTTGTCCACTACCTTGTCGACCACGGCCACCGGCGGTTCGGCCAGGATCGAAACGCTCGGCGTCACGATCTCGAACTTGTCCTTGCCGAGTTCGTTGATGGCGAGATGGGCCTCGTTCTCCCAGCTCAGGAACACATCGCCGAGGCCGCGCTGCACGAAGGTGATGGTGGCGCCGCGCGCACCAGTATCCAGCACCGGCACATTCTTGTAGAGCGCCTGCACGAACTTGCGGGCCTCTTCCTTGCTGCCGGTCTTCTTCTCGGCATAGCCCCAGGCGGCGAGGTAGTTCCAGCGCGCGCCGCCCGAAGTCTTCGGGTTCGGCGTGATCACCTTCACGTCGGAACGGATCAGGTCGTCCCAGTCCTTGATCGCCTTGGGATTGCCCTTGCGCACCAGGAACACGATGGTGGAGGTGTAGGGCGAGGCATTGTCGGGGAATTTCTTCGCCCAGTCCTTCGCCACCAGGCCATGCTGCGCCACGGCGTCGATGTCATAGGCCAAAGCCAGGGTGAGCACGTCGGCATCCAGGCCGTCGATCACCGAACGCGCCTGCTTGCCGGAGCCGCCATGGCTCTGGTTGATTGTCAGCTTCAGGTTCGGGTTCGCCTTGATGAAGGCAGCGTTGATGTCCTGGTAGATCTCGCGGGTGGGATCGTAGGAGACATTGAGCAGGGTAGTCTGCGCGGTTGCCGCCTGCGGTGCGCCGGCAACGGCCAGTCCGAGGCCCAGCGCCCCCAGGCCGAAAGCAAGGGATTTCAATGACGTATGGAACATGGGGGACGATCTCCTAGACGTTGGGTCTGACATCCAAGCTAGGGCATCGGGGTAATTTTACATAATGAATTAGATTTGGCTTATTATTTACAAAAGTTTGGTATATTTAAATTAAATACCCACTATATTTTAGTTAATTAATTTGATCTGAGGATATGCCATGGCGTTCAGCATTCATCCACTTGCCGGTTTCGGCGCCGAACTGCGCGGCCCCAGCCTGCGCCGCCGCCTCGACGACATCACGCTGGCGAGCCTGCTGGATGAATGGCAGCGCCACCGTCTGCTGCTGCTGCCCGACCAGGCTTTGAGCGAGCGCGAGCGCCTCGCCTTCGCCGCCCAGCTTGGCGAGACCGGGCAGGCTGACAGCAACGTGCCGGTCGCCCACCTGCTGCATGCCGCGCATCCCGGCAATGCTATCGAATTCGTGCATCGCGGCGTCACGCTGCACCATGTCTGGCGCAGCGGCGATCTGGTGCTGCTGAGTGATGACGTGCAGAGCCGCAGCTTTTCGGCCAGCGGTGAGCTGGGCCTGCGACGGATTTACTCTGCCTGGGAACGCCTCGCGGCTTATGCCTGAACCGCTTCGGCAGCGACCGGCGGCGTCACTTCGGCGCGCAGCCAGTCGATGAAGGCCGTCACCTTCGGCAAAGCCACCTTGCGCTCCGGCCCGACGATGTAATAGGCGAAATCCAGCGGCGTGGCATCGCCGAACAGCCGCACCAGGCGGCCGCTGGCGAGATCGCTTTCGGCCAGCGTTGCCTTGGCGAGCGCAATGCCCTTGCCATGGATCGCCGCTTCCAGCACCAGGCTCGATTGCGTGAAACGCAGGCCGCTTTTCGACGCGGCATCGCCAAGGCCGGCGGCGCGGAACCACATCTGCCAGGTCGGGCAGGACTGGTCGTCATCCGGGCTGTCGTCATGCAGCAGCACCTGATTCTGCAGGTCGGCCGGCGTCTTGATGCGGTCCAGCAGGTCAGGGCTGCAAACCGGGAAGATGGCCTCCGGCAGCAGGCGCTCGACCACCAGGCCGGGATAGCGGCCCGAGCCGTAGCGGATCGCCAGGTCGACATCGTCGGTGGCGAAATCGGCAAGCTGGTTCGAGGCCGAGACGCGGATATCGATGCCCGGCTGCTGATCCTGGAAACGATCAAGCCGCGGCACCAGCCATTTCACCGCGAAGGATGGCGCGACGCTGACCGTCAGGATGCCGGCCTGGCCGAAGCTGTCGATCTGGTTCACCGCGCTGGTCAGGCGCTCGAAACCATCGCGGATGCCAGGCAAGCAGGCCTGGCCGGCATCGGTGAGGAAGATGTTGCGGCCCGAGCGGCGGAACAGCGGCACACCGAGATGTTCTTCCAGGGTGCGGATCTGGTGGCTGACGGCAGCCGGCGTGACGCAGAGTTCGTCGGCGGCGCGGGCCAGACTGAGATGGCGGGCCACGACTTCGAAGGTACGCAGCGCGCCCAACGGCGGCAGGCGGCGCTTCGGCGCCGCACGCGCCGCCGCCGAGGGCACCGGCACGCGAAGCGATTTCAAATTATGCCCCGTCAAATTCTGGGCTGGCCGCGAAGCCAGGGCGGAGCGGCTGGTGATCTGGTTCATCGGAGTCTCTCGGCCAATACCTTGGGCGGCCTCGCGGGAGGCGGTCTGAAAAGGATAATTTCACATATGAAAGTATAATTCTACATGTAAATTACAATATGACTGTTAAATATAAAATTGGACATTTTTATTTTGTTATAAATTCCATCCTATCTCCTATCTGCCCGAACCAGCTAGACTTTTTCGAAGTTATCCGAGACTGGGCCGCGCCATGAAGCAAATCCGCCTCAATGCTTTCGACATGAGCTGCGTCGGCCATATCGGCCATGGCTTATGGACCCATCCGCGTGACCAGTCCTGGCGCTATACCGACCTGGATTACTGGACCGGCCTCGCCCGCACGCTGGAGCGCGGCCTGTTCGACGGCCTGTTCCTGGCCGATGTGGTCGGCGTCTACGATGTCTATGGCTCAAGCCCGGAAGCCGCCTTGCGCAACGCCGCCCAGGTGCCGGTGAACGATCCCCTGCTGCTGGTGCCAGCGATGGCGCAGGCGACACAGCACCTAAGTTTCGGCGTCACCTGCAATGTCAGCTACGAACAGCCCTATCTGTTCGCGCGGCGGATGTCGACGCTGGATCATCTGAGCCGGGGCCGCATCGCCTGGAACATCGTCACCGGCTATCTCGATTCCGCCGCCCGCGCCATGGGCCAGCCAGCCCTGCCGGCGCATGACTCGCGCTACGACATGGCCGATGATTTCATGGAGGTGGTCTACAAGCTGTGGGAAGGCAGTTGGCAGGAAGATGCCGTGCGCCGAGACCGCGCCAGCGGCATCTACGCCGATCCGGCGCGCGTGCATGAAATCCACCATGACGGGCCGCATTTCAAATCCCAGGGCGTGCACCTCGCCGAACCCTCGCCCCAGCGCACGCCGGTGCTGTATCAGGCCGGCTCGTCGGCGCGCGGCCGCGCATTCGCCGCCCAGCACGCGGAATGCATCTTCGTTGCCGGCAATGCCAAGGCCACGGTGGCCGAGACGGTGCGCGATGTGCGTGCCCGTGCCGCAGCCCGGGGCCGCGATCCCGCTGACATCCTGGCCTTCATCAGTGCCTGCGTGGTGGTGGCACCGACGGAGGCCGAGGCCCGCGAGAAGGCAGCGGAGTATGCACGGCACCGGAGCCTGGAAGGCGGTCTGGTGCATATGGCCGGCGGCACCGGCATCGACTATGCGGGCATCGGCTGGGATGAACCGATCAGCACCAGCCAGACCAACGCGATGCAATCCTCGCTCGACTCCCTGACCAAGAAGGGTACGGCTGCCTTCACCAAGCGACACCTGGCGGAGCAATACGGCATCGGCGGCCGCACCCAGCCGATCATCGGCGATCCTGGCCAGGTGGCCGATGCGATGATTGCCTGGATGACCGAAACCGATATCGACGGCTTCAACCTGTCGCGCACCGTGATGCCGGAATGCATCGAGGATTTTGTCGACTTGGTGGTGCCGGAATTGCAGGCACGCGGTGTCTATAAGCGCGAATACCGGCCGGGTTCCTATCGCGCCAAGCTGCGGGACGACCGCCTGGCCCGCCTGCCCGCCAGCCACCCGGCAGCCCAATACCGGCGTTAAGCGTAAACTTCGTTGACGGCGCCGCCCCGGCGGGGATAGTGGAAGCCATGCCGAGGCAGGACCCCCATAACCGTGCGGAATACTGGCGCGACCAGCGCGTGCCGGGCCTTACCCTGATGCAGGCCGCTTTCACGACCCAGGAATACGCGCCGCATGCCCATGACGCGCTGGTGGTGGCGGTGACCGAGGCTGGCGGCTCGGAAGTGAAAAGCCGCGGCCAGGTGCAGCAGGCCCAGCCCAACAGCCTGTTCGTGTTCAATCCGGCCGAGCCGCATGCCGGCTGGATGGGCTGGAGTTCGCTGTGGCGCTACCGCTCGCTCTATCTCACGCAATCGGCGCTCGACGTGGTGGCTGAGGGGCTGGGCCTGGAACGGCTGCCCTATTTCACCGAGAACCGCGTCGATGATCCGCAATTGATCGACGGCTTCCTCAACCTGCACCGCGCCCTGGCAGCCTCCACCGATGCCTTGCAGGAAGAGGAATTGCTGCAGGCGAGTTTCGGCCGCCTGTTCCTGCGCCATGGCAGCGGCGCCCGGCGGCCCGACCTGCCGGGCCGCGACCGCCGCCTGCTCCAGCGCGTCACCGATCTGATGCAGGAACGCTATGGCGAGGCACTGAAGCTGGATGAACTCGGCCAGGCCGCCGGCCTGCGCAAGGCGCAGCTTATCGCGCTGTTCAACCGCTGCACCGGCATGGGGCCGCATGCCTATCTCAACCAGGTGCGGCTGCGCGCCGCCTGCCAGCATCTCAAGGCCGGCGCACCGCTGGCTGACGTGGCGGCGGCCTGCGGCTTCTACGATCAGAGCGCGCTGAACCGCAACTTCAAGCGCGCCTACGGCATCACCCCGCTGCAATACGCCCAAGCTGCATAAGCTGGCGGCATAAGCTGGCCTGAACTTTTTACCAATACGCCCGGCCTCCGCCCGCCTAGTCTCGGCGCTCAAGCTGACGAGGACGGCATGCATCTCTATTGCCATGATCACCCCCATACCCTGACGCTCACCACCGAAGTGGTGGAAGCCGCGCCCGGTCGCGTGCGGCTGCGCGAGACGCCGTTCTATCCCGGCGGCGGCGGACAATTGCCGGATCGTGGCGCGCTGCGCGCCGGTGCTGGCGATATCGGCGTCCTTGGCTTCGAGGTGGTGGATGGCCAGCTCTGGCATCTGCTGGCGGACCCGGTGGAATTATCCGGCCAGGTGGAAGCCGCTGTGAATCCGAATTTCCGCCAGATGATGCGCGAGATGCACACCGCCACCCATATCCTCAACGCGCTGGTGTTCCAGAGTTTCGACGGCGCGCTGGTGACGGGTGTGCAGATGAACGATGACGGCACGGCGCGGATGGATTTCGATCTGCCGGAAGCCGACAATGACCGCCTGCGCGCGCTGGAAGCGCCGATCAATGACGTGATCGCGCAGCAGATCCGCGTCAACTGCACCTACATTCCGTTCGAGGAAGCGCGGGCCGTGCCGGGGCTGATCCGCAGCCGCTCGGTGGCACCGCCGCCGACGGAAGATGGCCGCGTGCGCATCGTCGATATCACCGGGCTGGACCGCCAGGCCTGCGGCGGCACCCATCTCGACAATACCGGCGACACCCGCGCGGTGAAGATCCTCAAGATCGACAACAAGGGCCGCCATAACCGTCGCGTGCGGCTCGGCCTCGTCGGATTAGGCCCGCTGGCTTAGACGCCAAAACCTCAAGCCGCTGTCGCCGCCTTCTGTTTCGCGATCTCGGCGGCCAATGCACCGGGCTGCATTTCCGGCACGATCCAGCGGGTTTCGTGAATCTGCACGGACTCGAACACCGGCTCGCGGAAATACGGGTCCTGCGCCAGATGCTTGTCCAGCGCGGCGCGGTCGGGGAAATCCAGGATCATCAGGCTGCCGGCCGGTTTGCCGGTTTCATCCAGCAGCGGCCCGCCGAAGCGGAACAGATGCTGCTTGTCGGCGATGAATTCGAGATGCTCGGCGCGGAATTTCTGCCGCATGGCGCTGCCGGGATGATCCTTGGCGATGACGACGAAGAACATGGCTTCCTCCTGATCTTTTGGGCCACAGCATAGCCCCGCAGGCACGGCTGTATTGGAAAATCGCCCGTCTCAAAATTCCCCATGGCGATTTGCCACCGGTCTATTTGCCAATACAAGGCGCCCGTTTTGCCTTTCCATACCCAGGACTAAGGAGTGCATCATGCCGATTGCCCGCATCTGGCGCGGCTGGGCCACGCCCGGCAACGCGCCGCTTTACGAACATCACTTCAATGCCAGCGTGCGCGCCCATCTCAAGGCGCTGGCTGGCTTCCAGGGCTGCCAATTGCTGCGCCGCCTGCTGCCCAGCGGCGAGGTGGAACTGGTCACCACCACCTACTGGGAGTCGCTGTCAAACATCCATGCCTTCGCCGGCAGTGACATATCGCGTGCCGTGGTGGAACCGGCGGCGCAAGCGGTATTGTTGCGCTACCAGGAAGAGGTCGAGCATTACACCGTGCTGGTCGGTCTCTGAGCCAGGGCCTCGGCACGGATGACATCCGCCGTGCGACCACCCTCCGGACTCCAGCCTGGCGGGCCGAAGACATAGCCGAACCGTGCGCGCCAGCTTTTTGCCTGCATGACATCACGACCGATCTCGATCCATTCATGGAAGGCGACGATCAGCGGATTGAAGCGGCCGAGATTCTTCACGATGCCATAGCGGCAAGGTTCCTCGTCGCGCTCCGGCGCGAAGGTGCCGAACAGCTTGTCCCAGATGATAAATATGCCGGCGTAGTTGCGGTCGAGATATTCAGGATTGGTCGCATGGTGCACGCGGTGATGCGATGGCGTGTTGAACACGGCCTCGAACCAGGCCGGCAGGCGCCTGATCTGTTCGGTGTGAATCCAGAATTGATAGACCAGGCTGATACCCTTCTGGAAAATGATGAGCGCCGGCGGAAAACCGATCAGCGCCAGCGGCAGCCACAATACCCAGGTCAGCGCCAGGTTGCCGGTCCAGGTCTGCCGCAGCGCCGTGGAGAGATTGTAATGCTGCGAGGAATGGTGGTTCACATGCGCCGCCCACCAGACGCGATGTTCGTGGCTCAGGCGATGGAACCAGTAGTAGACGAAATCCTCCGCGAACAGCAAAGCCAGCCAGGTCCAAGGGTTCAGCGGCAGATCGAACAACCGGAAAGCATGCACTGATTCCAGGCTGGCCCAGATCAGGCCACCGAAGGCGATGCCCTGCACCAGGTTGATCAGCCCCATGGTGAGCGAGGTGGCGGTATCGCGCAGCTCATAGGCATCCTGCCGCCGCAGCCTGGCGACCAGCACTTCCATCGCCGCCAGCGCAATGAAGGCGGGAATCGCGAACACCACTGGATCGGGAAGAGTGCCCATCATGGCAGGCGCTCCGACCAGGCCTGCGCTTCCGCTTGCGGCAGCAGCAAGGCGAGGCGCAGGGAAGCCGGCCCCTTGGTGACGAGTTCCAGCCGGGCAGTACCGTCGCTCCCCGCCTTAAGGTGATGCGACGCGATATCGGCGGGCTTGAGCAGGCGGGCGGCAAGCCTGGCGCCAACCGGCAGCACCAGGGCGAGCCGGCCTGCGGCATCCATGGCAATGGCGCCCGAGCCATCCCGGCTCAAGGCAATTTCGCTGGCCTGGAACCCGGTTTCCGGCTGCGCCAGCAGGCCGCGCGCGGTTGCCGCATCCGCCAGCAATGCCCGGCGGCGCCCGCCGGTGAGCCAGACCAGCACCAGGATCAGGGCGATGCCGCAGAGCGGCAGCAGCGGGTTGATGGGCAGTTCCTCCATGTCCCGATTATGGCAAAGTCGAGGCTTTTCGTATACTTGGCCGCTGCACCGGGGGCGTCTACTTGGCGAGCCGAGCCAAAGCTGCTATGCCGGGCCTATGCCGCAGCAAGCCACCCGAATCGCCCCGTCGATCCTTTCCGCCGATTTCGCCAAGCTCGGCGCCGAAGTGGCGGCGATCGATGCCGCTGGTGCCGACTACATCCATATCGACGTGATGGACGGGCATTTCGTGCCCAATATCACCATCGGCCCGGCCGTGGTTAAGGCTTTGCGTCCGCACAGCAAGAAGGTGTTCGACGCACATCTGATGGTGTCGCCGGTGGATGCCTATGTGCCGCTCTTCGCCGAGGCCGGCGCCGATATCATCACCGTGCATCCGGAAGCCGGCCCGCATGTGCATCGCACGCTGCAACTGATCAAGTCGCTGGGCAAGAAGGCCGGCCTGTCGCTCAATCCCGGCACGCCGGTGGAAGCAGCGCTGCAGGTGCTGGACCTGCTGGACTTGGTGCTGGTGATGAGCGTCAATCCCGGTTTCGGCGGCCAGGCCTTCATTCCGGGCCAGCTCGAAAAGGTGAAACGCCTGCGCCAGGCCATCGACGCCTCGGGCCGCGCCATCGACCTCGAGATCGATGGTGGCATCAACGAGGAAACCGCGCGCCAGGCGATTGCCGCCGGCGCCGATGTGCTGGTGGCCGGCACGGCAGGCTTCAAGGGCGGTCCTGAGCATTACGCTGAGAATATCCGCCGGCTGCGCGGCGCCTGAGCCGGCGGCCCGGAACGCGGCGGCCAGAATCTTGCCAGAAGCCCCCACATCCCTCCCCCCCGTGAGCTTCGCCACACGCCTAGCCGCGCTCTGGCATGGCTCGCCGCTCTATGGCCTCACCCTGCCGCGCCAGGCGCCGCTGGAATTCCTTTCATTGCCCACCGATCCTTGGCCCGGCCTGGCCGCCCGCGCCGACCGGCTGTTCCAGGGCCGCTTCGCCTTCGCCGGCCTCGAAGTCGTGTCGCCTCATGCCGCGCCCTGGGATGCCGGCATCGACAGCCTGAATGCCGATCCGCAGAGCATCGCGGCCTGGGCGGCGGAACTGCATGGCTTCGTCTGGCTGCGCGACTTCGCGGCGCAAGGCGGCGAGATGGCGCAGCGCATGAGCCGCAGCCTGGTGCAGCATTGGATCGAGCGGCATCACGCCTGGTCGCCGCGTGCCTGGGCCGCCCCCGTCATCGGGCGGCGGCTGACGAGCTGGCTCGGTGCGGCGCATTTCCTGCTGAAAGATGCCGATGCGGCTTTCGGCCATGACCTGCTGCTGAGCGTCGCGCGCCAGGCGGCACATCTCGGCCGCACAGCATTGCGCGAAAGCGATCCGGCGGCCCGCGCCGAGGCATTGCTCGGCCTGGTCTATGCCGCTGAGAGCCTGCCCGGCGGGCATGACAAATGGCCGCAGGCTTTGCCCAACCTGATCCTCGCCTGGGAAGCCTGCCTGCTCGGCGATGGCGGCCATGTCACGCGCTGCCCCAGCCGGCTATTCGCGCAGTTCCGCGATGTGGTGGCGTTGCAGCATTACCTGAGCGCCGGGCACCCTGAGCGCATGAGCCTGCTGCCGCTGATGGATCGCATGGCGCCGATGCTGCGCTTCTTCCGCCATGGCGATGGCGGCCTGGCGCTGTTCCATGGCGGCGAGGAGGAACCCGGCGGCGCGCTGGAACATGCCTTGCTGCTTTCGGAAGCGCTGATCCAGGGCAAGCATGGCAAGCCACCGGCCTCGTCCGCTGCTTCAGGTTTTGAGCGGGTCACCGCAAAGCGGGCGCTGCTGCTGCTCGATACCGGCGCACCATCAGCTTCGGCCATGGGCCGGCCGCATGCGGCGCCGCTGGCCTTCGAGTTCAGCCACGGCAAGGACCGGCTGATCGTCAATTGCGGCGCGGCGCGGCGGCTGGGCGGCGACTGGGCCGAGGCCCTGGCCGGCCCGGCGGCGCACGCCACTTTGGGCATCGAGCATGCCCGCCCGGCACCGCATTTCACCGTGCGGCTGCAGCGCCATGAACAGGACGGCCATGCCTGGATCGACGCCGAGCATGATGGCTGGCAGCAGGCTTTCGGCCTGCTGCACCGGCGCCGGCTCTATCTTGGCGGCAATGGCGATGACCTGCGCGGCGAGGATGTGCTGGAAGGCGGCGCACCGGATCGCCCGCGCGCCTTCACACTGCGCTTCCACCTGCATCCCAGCGTGCATGCCTCACTGATCGGCACCGGCGATACCGTGCTGCTCAAGACCCAATCCGGCACTGGCTGGCGCTGGCGCGGCCAGGGTGGCCTGGTGCGGCTGGAAGACAGCGTCTATTTCGGCCAGGGCGGCGAATTGCGCCGCACGCAGCAGATCGTCATGGGCGGTTCCGCCGCCGGCCTGCCGGTGCTGCTGAAATGGGCCCTGGCGAAGATACCGGGCTGACCGCCATGCAGATCGCGCCATGCTGATCATCCCCGTGCCGAAACAGCGCGCCATGCCATGGAAGAACGGCAAGGGTGTAAGCTGGCACATCGCCGCCTTTCCCGACAGTGCCGATCTCGACAGTTTCGACTGGCGGGTGAGCCGCGCCGCCATCGTGCGCGACGCGCCCTTCTCCGCCTTCCCCGGCTGCGAGCGCTGGATCACCCTGATCCAGGGCGAGGGGTTTTCGCTGCGCTTCCACAATGGCGAGGCCCTGATCCTGCGCCGCCCGGCCATGCCGATGCAGTTCGATGGCGACCTGGAAGCCGATTGCAAGCTCGCCGCCGGCCCGGCCACCGTGGTCAATGTCATCGCCCGGCGCGGCCATTGTGATGTGGATGTGGCCGTGGTGGCAGCGCCGCCAGAGATGCCGGCGGATGTCGGCGACGCGGCGCGCGACGGCAATACCGTGCTGGTGCGGCTGGATGGCGCCCGCGTGCTAAGAGCACGCTTTAGTTAGGCGCGATATCCGCGCATGTTCAGCTTGGCGCGATATCCGCGCCGAGGCCCCGCATCAGCGAGACGAAGCCCGGGAAGCTGGTGTCGATCATGCCGACATCGTCGACGCTGACGCCATCTTTCGCGGCCAGGCCGAGCACCAGGGCCGACATGGCGATGCGGTGATCGAGTTCGGTGGCGACCTTGGCGCCGCCCTTCGGCGCCGTGCCGTTGCCGCGCAGGATCAGGCCGTCTTCCAGTTCTTCCAGCGCCACGCCATTGGCCGACAGCGCGCGCGCCATCGCCGCCAGGCGGTCGCTTTCCTTCACGCGCAGTTCCTTGGCGCCGCGTACCACGGTCTCGCCGACAGCGCAGGCAGCGGCCACGAACAGGATCGGGTATTCATCGATCATGCTCGGCGCGCGCTCCGGCGGCACGGTGATGCCCTTGAGTGCGGAATGTCGTGCGGTGATATCGGCTACCGGCTCGCCGCCCTGGTCGCGCTGGTTCGAGAGCGTCAATTCGCCGCCCATGTCGCGCAAAGTATCGAACAGGCCGGTACGCAGCGGGTTGATGCCGACGCCCTCGACGGTGACTTCGGCGCCTGGCGTGATCAGCGCCGCCACCAGCGGGAAGGCGGCGGAAGACGGATCGCCCGGCACCTGGATGCGGCTCGGTTTCAATTCCGGCTGGCCGACCAGCGAAATGATGCGGCCGCCTTCCTTGGTGGTTTCCACCATCACCTCGGCGCCGAAATGGCGCAGCAGGTTTTCGGTATGGTCGCGGGTCGCCTCGCGCTCGATCACGCGGGTGATGCCCGGCGCGTTGAGGCCGGCCAGCAGCACGGCGGATTTCACCTGCGCGGACGCCACCGGCAATTCGTATTCGATCGGCAGCGGATGCGTGGCGCCGACCACCGCCAGCGGCAGGCGGCCGCCGCTGCGGCCGATGAATTGCGCGCCGATGCGGCTTAACGGCTCCACCACCCGGCCCATCGGGCGGCGGCGCAGCGAGGCATCGCCGGTGAAGATGGCGGTGAAGGGCTGGCTCGCCACCAGGCCCATGACCAGACGGGCACCAGTGCCGGCATTGCCCATGTCGAGCACGTCGGCGGGTTCGGAAAAGCCGCCGACGCCGACGCCGCGGACCCGCCAATGGCCCTCGCCCAGCCGCTCCACCTCGGCGCCCATGGCGCGCATGGCGGCGGCGGTGCGCAGTACATCCTCGCCCTCCAGCAGGCCGGTCACTTCTGTTTCTCCCACCGCGAGCGCGCCGAAGATCAGCGCCCGGTGCGAAATCGACTTGTCGCCGGGAACCGAGAGGTGGCCGGCGAGCGGCTTACCGGGGCGACTGGCATGCGGGCGGGGAGCAGCGGCAGCGGTCATAGCAGTTATGCGGGGGTCCGGGGGCCGGGGGCGCGGTAAAATCGCGCCGCGACGGCCAAAACAAGGGTTGACAGGGCGCGCTTCTTTAACACAATCGCGCCGCCCTGACCACGGCGACGGTCCGGGCCTGAACAATGCCTGCAGCGATGCCGTTGCGGCTTTAGGAGAGTGTGAATAATGGCGAAACCGGAATGGGGCACCAAGCGCCGCTGCCTGAGCTGCAGCGCCGCCTTCTACGACATGATGAAGAGCCCGATCCTGTGCCCGAAATGCGGCACCGAGTTGAATCCGGACGCGCTGGTGAAATCGCGCCGCCCGGCCAAGGCCGAGGAAAAAGCCGCCAAGGCGGCGCAGAAAGCGGTACCGGTGGCGGATGATGCCGCCGATCCCGAAGTCGAGGATGGCGATATCCAGGACGATTTCCTGGCTGAAGACGACGATCTCGAAGGCGGCGATGTGGCCGAGGAGATCGATGTTGATGCCGCCACCGACGGCGAGGAGGAACGCTGACCCGCAAGGGGGTTTAAGTGATTGCCCGGCCGGGCGGATTCGCCTCTCTGGAGAAGCGAAAATTTCCGCCCGCCGAAACCCTTGCAAAGCCCTGGCCTTGGCCTTAAGGTCCGCGCCCGCCGGCCAGGGAGACTAGAATTCTGACGGCACGGTTACGGGGCCATAGCTCAGCTGGGAGAGCGCCTGCATGGCATGCAGGAGGTCAGCGGTTCGATCCCGCTTGGCTCCACCAACCTTCTCGTGATGCCAATACCTATGAAAGACCCGCCGCAGGCACCAGCCCGGCGGGTTTTTTCATACCCGCCGGGCCGCTTCCGGCAAAAATTGGCCGGCGGTTTTTTTCATGCCGCTGAGCCGTTACTGGAAAAAGCAGAGCAGGCCATAGCAGCGGCCGAGCCAGTGGGCGAACACCCAATAGAGCAACAGGTCGCCAGCCAGACAGAGCAGCAGGAACGGCGCCAGGATCCAGAGCAGGAAGCGGCGCAGCGCATGGCGTGTCAGCCGCGGCGCCGGAATCACCTCGCCATGAATGCGTTCGGGGCCGCGCCAGCGCGCCGGCAGTTTCAACCAGGCCATGCCCTGGAATAACCCAATCGCCCCCTTGCGGGAAGTGGGCCGGAAAGCGCCCCCCTTTCACCCCCCCTTGCGATGCCGCGCCCCTATCCCCATGCTGCCGTGATGACCGACTCAAATCCGCTTTTGCAGCCTATTGGCGACCGCGCTGCCTGGTCGGCCCTGCTGGCACGGGTGCGCCGCGACACCCTGGAGCAGAGCTGGGCCTATGGCGAGGCGGTGGCGGCGGTGTCGCGCACGCGGCCGGAACGCTGGCTGCTGCTGGATGGCAACGGCGAGACCATCGGCCTGGCGCAGGCCTTCCGCCGCCGCTTCGCGGCTTTCGGCAGCTTGGTGCGGATCGTGCGCGGCCCGCTGTTCCTGCCCGGCATTGAGCGCGCGGCGCGGCTGGCGGCACTGTCAGCACTGCGCCAGCAATACTCCTGGCGCCAGGGCCGGGTCGTGCTGTGGTGGCTGCCCGAGCTGCCGGGCGGCGCCGAGTCGGAAACCCTGATGCGCGCGCTCGGCCTGGAGCAGATGGTGACCGGCTGGAGTTCCGTGCGGCTGGACCTGACGCCGGCGCCTGCCGTGCTGCGCGGCCAACTGGACGGCAAATGGCGCAATGCGCTGAAGGCCGCCGAGCGCAGCCCGCTGCTGCTCGATGAAAGCTGGGACGACACAACCTTCGCCACCGTGATGCGCGCCCATGACGTGCAGCGCATCGAGAAACGCTTCCTCGGCCCCGATGGCGCCTTCTACCGCGCCTTCGCGGCAGCGGCCGACCCGGCACTCGGCGACAGCGCGCATCTTTTCACGGCCAAGATCGGCACCCGCCCGGTGGCTGGCATGCTGCTGCTGCGCCATGGCCGTGGCGCCACCTACGCGGCGGGCTGGAGCAGCGAGCCGGGCCGCCTGGTGCGCGCGCATCACCGCCTGCTGTGGCATGGCCTGCTGGCACTGAAAAATCTCGGCGTCGAGCATTTCGATCTCGGCGGCGCCAATACCGAGGAAGGAGCCGGCGTGGCACGGTTCAAGCTCGGGTTGAACGGCGAGGTCTTTACCCTGGCCGGCAGCTTCGCCTGACCTTCGATTCATTGCGCCAGCTTGGCGTAAGCCGTCAGAATGTGACCCCCATGCCGGGTTTTGTGACCCCCGTGCCGCGGTGCCGAAAAAATGTGCCCGGTGGGCGAATTTTCACTTGCATCAGGGGGCGATTGGCCCCATACCCCCTCCTGAAGACTGTTTGGAAAGTGGCGAATGGCCGCCGGTCCGGTTGCGGATCTTTAGCGGTACCACGGGGCTTTCCCAACAGTCTTTCTGCCGTCGGAGCGTTCCGATTCATTTGATGGTGGAGAGACCTGAATGAGCAAGACCACTGCCGCCAAGCCGGCCCTGTACGAAGTGCCCGCGCAGCCCGAGGCCGCGCAAGAGGAAGAGCACTTCATCAACAAGGACGGCATGCGCTATGCCGGTCAGCACCTGATCATCGACCTCTGGGGCGGCAAGCATCTCGACAACCTGGCGCTGGTGAAGCAGACCCTGACCGAGGCTGTCGAAGCCATCGGCGCGACGCTGCTGAACATCGACCTGCATCACTTCGAGCCGAATGGCGGCATCTCCGGCGTGGCCGTGCTGGCCGAGAGCCACATGTCGATCCATTCCTGGCCGGAAAAGGGCTATGCCGCGCTCGACGTGTTCGTCTGCGGCGATTGCCAGCCGGCGAAGGCGATCCCGGTGCTGCGCCGCGCCTTCCTGCCCGACACCATCCAGTGCACCGAAATGAAGCGGGGTCTGATTCTGTGACCAAGTGGTTTAACGAAACGCTCTACACCGGCTTCCGGCAGAGCCACGAGATCAAGAAGGTCCTCTTCGAGGGCAAGTCGAAGTACCAGAAGGTGACGGTGTTCGAATCCGCCCGTTATGGCCGCATCCTCGGCCTCGACGGCGTGGTGCAGTGCACCGAGGGTGATGAGTTCGTCTACCACGAGATGCTGACCCACCTGCCGATGCTGGCGCATGGCAAGGTGCGCGACGTGCTGATCATCGGCGGCGGCGACGGCGGCATTCTGGAAGAAGTGCTGAAGCACAAGTCCGTGCGCCGCGCCACCATGGTCGAGATCGACGATGTGGTGATCGACGTGTCGAAGAAGTACCTGTCGTCGATCTGCGGCAAGGCCTTCCAGGACAAACGCACCAACCTGATCGTCGGCGACGGCGCCGCTTGGGTGCGCGAGACCGAGGAACGCTACGACCTGATCATCGTCGACCGTCCGGACCCGGTGGGCCCGGCGACGGTGCTGTTCAGCGGCGAGTTCTACAAGAACTGCAAGCGCGTGATGAAGCCGGGTGCGATCCTCGTCGCCCAGAACGGCGTGCCGCACATGCAGGGCCCGGAACTGACCGACGCCGTGAAGCTGTTCCAGAAGATCTGGAAGCAGTCCGGCTCGTATCTCGCCGTGGTGCCGACCTATGTCTGCGGCTTCATGTCGCTGACCTGGGCCTCCGACCAGGACATCACCAAGACCCCGGCCAAGACCGTGGCGGCGCGCTTCAAGAAGGCCGGCCTCAAGGGCCTGCGCTACTACAACCCGGATATCGCCACGGGCGCCTTTGCCCTGCCGAATTTTGTGCGCAAGCTGATCCCGGGCGTGAAGCCCTATTGAGGCAGGCGCCAGAGACGTGTTGAATGACGGCGGCCAGGGAACTGGCCGCCGTTTTTCGTTACCGGTTAGGGGAAAGTCGTTGGGCGAGCAGAGCGAGGAAGCCAAGCTCCCGGAGGGCTGGCACAACTACTACACCGAGAAGCGCATCACGCATCAGTGGCTGCAGGTGCATCTGATGCGCGACTTGGCCGTCCGCCATGTGGTCGAGATCGGGCCGCATCTCGGCGTCGTAAGCGCCCTACTCGCCACCGCCGGCTATCGCGTCACCACCGTGGATATCGAGGCGCGCGGTGCCGGCATCGGGGTTGAGCGCCACATCACCGCCGATATTCGCCAGGTCGGCGCCGGCGACCTGCCAGCCGATGCCGATGTCCTGCTCTGCTGCGAAACCCTGGAGCATATTCCCTGGGCCGATACCGGCGCGGTGCTGAACAATCTCGCGGCGACGAAGATTCCGTGGCTGGTGCTCTCCGTGCCCTATGAAGGCACCCAGATCGGCCTGCAATTCTACTGGAACCGCTACACCGCGCGGCGGCGCAGCTTCTTCCGCAAGCTGCGCGGCCTGAAGCCCTTCCCGGCAACCGATCCGCATGACTGGCATACCCATAAATGGGAGATCGGCTACAAGGGCTACAGCGTCGAGGCGCTGGAGGCGCATCTCTGCGCCCATGGCTGGCAGCCGGAACGGCGCGACTTCACCGATGGCTGCCGCTCGATCTTCCTGGTGTGTAGGAACAGTACCATCTAATCGTCATGCCCGCACTTGATGCGGGCATCTCATGCCAGTTGCGGAAGATGCCCGGGTCACTGTAAGCGCGCGAACGCCATACGGCGTTCGTGGGCGCACAGGCCCGAAGGGCCTCGGCGGGCATGACGATTTACCGTCTGTTACCCCCGCAGCACGGCGTTGCAGGCCTTGGCAGCGGCGGCGACAATCTTCTGGCCCACGGCTTCGATCTCGGCATCGGTGAGGGTGCGTTCGCGCGGCTCCAGCCGCACCGAAAGCGCCACCGATTTCTTGCCCGGCTCGATACCGCTGCCGGCGAACACGTCGAACACCGAGACGCGCGCGATCAGCGCCTTCTCGGCACCCTTCACCGCCTTGATCAGCGTTTCAGCCGCCACACCGGCGCCGACGATGAAGGCGAAATCGCGTTCCACCGCCGGGAATTCCGAAAGCTTCAGCGCCGGCTTCGAACGGCCACCCTTCGAGCGGCTGGCCGGCAGGCGGTCGAGATAAACCTCGAAGCCAACCAGCGGCCCGCGCGCATCCAGTGCCTTGAGCACGCGCGGATGCAGTTCGCCGAATGCCGCCAGGATCACCTTCGGCCCGAGCCGCAGCGTGCCGGAGCGGCCAGGATGATACCAGTCCGGCGCACCATCCATGATCTGCAGACTTTCCACCGGCAGGCCGGCACCGGCCAGCGCGGCGATGGCATCGGCCTTGGCGTCATAGGCATCGACGGCACGCGGTGCCTCGCGCCAATGGCGCGCGCCGGTCTGGCCACGGCGGATGCCGGTGGCGACCCAATCCTGGCCCGTGGGTGTCGGGTCGTTGAATTGCGGCCCGACCTCGAACAGCGCCAGATCATTGAAGCCGCGATCCATGTTGCGCTTGGCGGCGTTGATCAGGCCCGGCAGCACCGAGGGACGCATCGCATCCATATCGGCACTGATCGGGTTGATCAGCGCCAGGGCATCGCTGCCGCCGCCGAACAGGCGGGCTTCCTCGCGCTTGATGAAGGAATAGGTGACGGCCTCGATCAGGCCGCGCGCGGCCAGCGCCCGCTTCACTTGGCGCGAGCGGCGCTGCGACGCGTTCACCGCCGGCAGTGGCACGGCGCGCAGCGGCGGCAATGGCGTTGACGGGATGTGGTCGAAACCCTCCAGCCGGGCGATTTCCTCCACCAAGTCGGCCTCGCCATCCACATCCGGGCGCCAGGACGGTACATCCACCTGGATCAGTTCGCCTTCATCCTTGGCGGTGAAGCCGAGCTTGGTCAGCAATTCGATCTGACGCGGCTTCGGCAGGTCGAAGCCGACCAGGCCGAGCAGACGCGAGGGACGCAAGGCAACGCGCTTCTGCCAGGCCGGTTCGCTGCCTGCGACGACGATCTCCGACGGCTCGCCGCCGCAGAGATCGAGGATCATGCGGGTGGCGATTTCGGCGCCATCATGCAGGAAGGCCGGATCGACGCCGCGCTCGAAGCGGTGGCGCGCATCGGAATGAATGCCGAGTTTGCGGCCGGTCTTGGCGGTGCGCTCCTGGTCGAACCAGGCGCATTCGAGGAACACGTTCACGGTTTCGGGCGTGCAGCCAGAATGCTCGCCGCCCATCACGCCGCCTATGCCTTCGGCACCGGCGCCATCGGCGATCACCGTCATCGTTTCGTCCAGCGTGTATTCCTTGCCATCCAGCGCCAGGATCTTCTCGCCGGGCCGTGCGAGACGAGCCACGATATTTCCTTGAACCTTGTCGGCATCGAATACATGCAGCGGTCGGCCAAGATCGTAGGTGATGTAGTTGGTGACATCGACCAGGGCCGAGATCGGCCGCAGGCCGATGGCCTTGAGGCGGCGTTGCAGCCAGGCCGGCGACGGGCCGTTCTTCACCTTGCGGATCAGGCGGCCGACAAACATGGCGCAGGCATCCTGGGCATCCGCCGGCAGGTCGCGCGTCACCTTTATCGGGCTCTCGAAGCCGCCGGGCACCTTGGCGGTGTTCAGCGGCTTCAGGCTGCCGAGACCGGCTGCGGCAAGATCACGGGCAATACCACGCACGCCGAGGCAGTCGCCGCGATTGGGCGTCAGCTTGATTTCGATCACCGGATCATCAAGGCCGGCAACCGCCGCGAAGGGCGTGCCGACCGGCGTGTCGGCCGGCAGGTCGATGATGCCTTCATGATCATCCGAAAGGCCCATCTCACGTTCCGAGCAGAGCATGCCGTTCGAGGCCACGCCCCGGATGGTGGCGGCTTTCAGCAGCAGGTCGATACCCGGCACCGTGGAACCGACGGGGGCAAACACGCCGATCAGGCCGGCGCGCGCGTTCGGCGCGCCGCAGACTACCTGCATGGTCTCGGGGCCGCCGTAATCGACGGTGCAGACGCGCAGCTTGTCGGCATTGGGATGCTGTTCCGCCTTCACCACGCGGGCGATTACGAACGGCTTATACACGGCCGCCGGATCAGTGATGCCCTCGACCTCGAGGCCGAGCGCGGTGAGCGTGGTGGCGATCTGATCGAGGCTGGCCGTGGTGTCGAGATGATCCTTGAGCCAGGAAAGGGTGAACTTCATCGGGCAATCCCCTGGCCGAGCGTCGGCACATCCAGCGGCACGAAGCCGTAATGCTTCAGCCAGCGCAAATCGGAATCAAAGAAGGCGCGCAGGTCGGGGATGCCGTATTTCAGCATCGCGATGCGGTCGATGCCCATGCCCCAGGCGAAGCCCTGCCATTCATTGGGATCGAGGCCGCAATGCTCCAGCACCTTGCGATGCACCATGCCGCAGCCGAGGATTTCCAGCCAGTCATCGCCCTCGCCGACGCGCAGCTCGCCGCCCTTGCGGCTGCAATTGATGTCCACTTCCGCGCCCGGTTCCACGAACGGGAAATAGCTCGGGCGGAAGCGCATCTTCACATTGTCGGTCTCGAAGAAGGCCTTGCAGAATTCCACCAGCACGCCCTTGAGATGGCCCATATGGGTGGTGCGGTCGATCACCAGCCCCTCGATCTGATGGAACATCGGGGTATGCGTCATGTCGTAGTCGCTGCGGTAGGTGCGGCCCGGCACGGCGATGCGGTAAGGCGGCGGCCCGCCGCGCATGGTGCGGATCTGCACCGGCGAGGTATGGGTACGCAGCACGATCTCGTCGGCATGGGCCGCGTTCGGCAGGTAGAAGGTATCCTGCATCTGCCGCGCCGGATGCGCCGGCGGCATGTTCAGCGCGGTGAAATTGTGGAAGCCATCCTCGATATCCGGGCCTTCGGCAATGGTGAAGCCCATGCCGGCGAAGATCTCGGTGATCTCGTCGATCACCTGACTGATCGGATGGATGCGGCCCTGAGACTCGGCGCCCTCGTTGAGCGGCAAGGTCATGTCGAGCTTTTCCGCCGCAAGGCGCGCGTTGATCGCGGCATCCTGCAGCACGCCGCGCCGCGCCTCGATCGCATTGGTGAGGCTGTCCTTCACGGTGTTGAGCTGCGCTGCGCGCGCCTTGCGCTCGTCCGGGGCCAGGCCGCCCAGTTCCTTGAGCGCGGCAGAGAGCCAGCCCTTCTTGCCCAGCGCATCGATGCGCGCTTGCTCCAGCGCATCCAGCGCCGTCGCCTCGGCCACGGCGCGCTCGGCGGCGCTTGCCAGGCTTGCAATATCGGTCATGCCATCACCTCGGATGAAAACGCAAAAAAGGGGCCGTTGGGAAACGGCCCCTTGACGCTAAGCGTTGGTGCTTAAGGACGGGTGGCCGGCTCAGGCCGCCTTCGGCAGAGCGGCCTTGGCCTGCTCCACCAGGGCGGTGAAAGCCTCAGGCTGCGTCACGGCGAGATCGGCGAGAACCTTGCGGTCCACTTCGATGCCGGCGAGCTTGAGGCCGTTGATAAATCGGCCATAGGTCAAACCATGCTCACGCACCGCCGCGTTGATGCGCTGGATCCACAGCGCGCGGAAATCGCGCTTGCGGGCGCGACGGTCGCGATAGGCATAGCGCATCGCATGTTCGACCTTCTCGATCGCCACGCGGAATGCGGTGCTGCCACGGCCACGATAGCCCTTGGCGGCCTTGATGATCTTCTTATGCTTGGCATGAGCGGCAACGCCGCGCTTTACACGGGACATTTCAGCGCCTCCTTAACCGGCTAGCCAGTATTTGCGGATCTTGCGCGCATCACCCTCGAACACCAGTTCGGTGCCGCGGTGGTCGCGAATCTGCTTGTTGGTGCGCTTGATCATGCCGTGACGCTTGCCCGCCTGGGCACGCTTCACCTTGCCGGTGGCGGTAAGCTTGAAACGCTTCTTCGCCCCGCTCTTGGTCTTCATCTTGGGCATTTTGCGATAACCTCCGATAAGGAAGAATGACATTCTAGGCGGACACGGCAGCCCTATTAGCCGGAACGCCCGATAGAGGGGCGCGTTGTAACGGCCCTGGTGCGCATTTGCAAGGGCCGATAGGGCCACGGGCCGGGTTTTCGCCACGGTGCCAGGGATTTCCAGCCTCCGAGTCCCCGTTCAATAAAATCAAATACTTGCCGAGTCCCGCCATAACCCCCGCGAGAGGGGCATTGTTAACTGCCTCCACTGTGGATAATCACCCCTGGTTCCGCCTGGAAAAGCGGCTGCCTAAGATTCGCGCAGAAAAATAATCTCTTGCATTTCAATATTTTATCCTTATCTAAGAGGGGCGATACCTAGGGCGTGTAGCCAAAATGTCACACCCAAGTTTTCGCACTTGCAAAAGCCGGAGTGGTGGCTACTATCCCCGAGTTCGTGACGTCCCGCCGGGAAGTTTCCGCACCAAACTCCGCTTTCCATCCCGCGACTCTTCGGTTTCGCGGTGGGGGTGGGTTTTTCGCCCGGCAAGATGGATGATCCTGTAACTACAGAATTGTTGACGATGTTGAACGCCTCTTTCTCGCAACTCGATCTGGTAGAACCCATCCAGCGCGCCCTGGCGGCTGAAAAGCACCTTGCGCCGACGGCGATCCAGGCCAAGGCCATCCCGCACCTGCTGCAGGGCCGTGATCTGCTTGGCCAGGCGGAGGCCGGCGCCGGCAAGACTGTGGCGTTCACCCTGCCGATCCTGCAGCACTTGTCCATCGACCGTCACCCGGCCGGCGCGCGCAAGGCGCGTGCCCTGGTGCTGACGCCGGCGCGCGAGCGCGTTACCCATATCCATGAGAGCTTCCGCGCCTATGGTCGCTTCGTGCGTCTCAGCCAGGCCACCGTGTATGAAGGCCCGGGCAAGGCTGCGCAGGCGCAGGCGCTGGCGCGCGGCATCGACATCGTGATCGGCACGCCGGGCCGCGTGGTGGAACTGATCAATGCCGGCCAGCTCGAACTCAACAAGCTTGAGATCCTGGTGCTGGACGAAGCCGACCGCATGCTCGATCTCGGCCTCACCGCCGAGCTGAAGGCGATCTTCGAGGCGGCGCCGAGCGAGCGCCAGACCATCGTGTTCGCCACCACCATGCCCGCCGAGATGAAGCAGTTGGCCGACAGCCTGCTGACAGATCCGGTGACGGTGTGGGCCAATCCGCCGGCACCGCGCCTGATCACCACGGCGCAATCCGCGCGTATCCGCGAGCTGGAAGCGCGCCGCCGCGTGCGCGACTTGCTGCCCGAGCGCATCGCTTCCCGCCGCTAAAGCCGAAGACCCGGCGATGAGCGTTCCCTACCGGCTCGCCATCGTCGGCTACGGCATCATGGGCGAGCGCCTGCTGCGCGCCGCCCTTGATCACGCATCCGATTTCGTCACCGTCACCGGCTTGTGGGATCCCTCGGCCGATGCCATGGCACGTCTGGCGCGCGACCTGCCGCACGTGCCGCGTGCGGCTTCCGCCGACGCCTTGCTCGGCAATGCCGATGTACTCTACATCGCCTCGCCGCCGGCCAGCCATCTCGGCTATGCCCAGGCCGCCCTTGATGCCGGCCTCAGTGTTTTCTGCGAAAAGCCCTTCGCCGTCGATGTCGCCGAAGCCGAAAGCTTCCTGGCGCGCAACGGCGCCAAGGCAAAACGCATCGCGGTGAATTTCCCCTTCGCTTCCTCGCTCGGTGTCGAACAGCTCCGCGCCTGGCTCAACGAAGGCGATCTCGGCGTGGTGCAGAAGCTCGACATCGAAGTTGGCTTCGCCCATTGGCCGCGCCCCTGGCAGATGGACGCCGTGAACTGGCTCGACCGCCGCGCGCAGGGCGGCTTCGTGCGCGAAGTGGTGTCGCATTTCCTGTTCCTGGCCTCCAGGCTTGGCGGCCCGTTGCTGCTGCATCCCGGCCACAGCATCGCCTATCCGGAAGCAGATCGTTCCGAACGCGGTGTTGCCGCCGCCCTCACCGCCGGCGCGTTGCCGCTCAGCCTGCACGGTAAGGTTGGCGAGACTCCGAAGCCGGACCACAACCTCTTCACGGTTACCGCTGCGCATGGCAGCATTCGCATCCGCGACTGGGCCGAGGCCGAGCGCCTTGATGCCGCCGGCAATTGGCAGCCGGCACCAGGCGCGATGCCGAACGAGAAGGCGCGACCGCTGGTGCTGCGGCGCCAGCTTGAGAAGCTCGGCCGCCTGGCACGGAATGAGACGGAAAGCGACTTCCCGCTCGCCACTGCCGACGAGGCTTTCGCGGTGCAGCGCATCGTCGAGACCCTGCTTAAGGGCTGAGCCCACATCCTGCTTGCACGCAGCTAAATCACGCTTGCGCTAGGCTGAACGCCCAGCCACAGTGGCTTAAGCCGTTAAGGCCGGGGGCAATCGGATTGGCTTAAGCCATGCACGACGATGAACAGGGAAAGCCGGGGTGGCGCGACCGCCTGCGTGCCTGGTGGCATGGCGAGCAAGAGTTCGGCCCCAAGGTCGAGGATTTCCACAGCGCCGCCGAGGCACCGGCAGAGCCTGAACCGCCGAAGCCCAGCAATGAACCCGATATCGCCACCTGGTCGCCGCGCCGGCAGCAGATCGTGCAGCTTCTCTTTGGCGAAGGCCTGCATCAGCCCGGCGGCGAAGCCCTGATCCGGGCCCTGACCGCGCCGCTCGCGCTTAATCCCAATATGTCGGTCACCGAACTTGGCTGCGGCATGGGCGGCATGACCCGGCTGCTGGCGCGCGAAGGCATCTGGGTTGATGCCTATGAACCCGACGAGGCCTTGAGCGAAGCTGCCCTGGCACTGGCGCGCAAGGAAGGCATCAAGCAGCGCACCAATATCAAGCATGCTCTGCTCGACGATGTGCAATTCAAGCGTCGCAGCCTGGATGCGGTGCTGTCCAAGGAAGGCCTGATGGGTGTGCAGGACAAGCGCCTGCTGCTGGCCAAGCTGCGCACCGCCATGAAGCCCGGCGGACAACTGATGTTCACCGATTTCCTGCTCACCGGGCCGGAGGGCAGCCGTGTCTACGAAGTGTGGATGGAGCGCGAGCCGGTGAAGCCGGTGCTGCTGTCGCCCGACGACCTGCAATCCGAACTCGAGACGCTGGGCTTCACGGTGATGTATCTCGAGGATGTGACCGACGAATACAAATCCGCCGTGCTCGATGCCTTCGCGCGCTATGCCGCCGATATCAAGCTGCGCGGCTCCAACGTGGAGGAAAGCGAGCGCGACTGGGTGATCGCCGAGGGCGAACACTGGGCCATCCGCATCAGTGCCATGGATGCCCGCATCATCCGCCTCTACCGTTGCTTCTGCCGCGTGAATGATTGAGGGCGGGCGGCCAGCCCAACACGTCGTCACGCCGGTTTGTATTGTTATGCCGGCGAAAGCCGGCATCCCATTTCACTCACACAAAAATGGGACCCTCGCTTCCGCGAGGGTGACAAAGTCTGCATTGAGACTTCCACAACGAAAAAGGCCGCCTTCTCAGGCGGCCTTTCCGTATCCGGTTGAGAACCGATTTAGTGCAGCTTGGCCTTGACCTCGGCGATGGCGCGCTCGGTCTGAGCCGTGGCGGCCGGGCCCTGAAGCTGCTCACGCAGCAGGCCGGTGGCAGCCGCGATCGCCTGATCGACAGCAGCATCGCGCACTTCGCGCAATGCCAGCGCCTCGGCCTGGGCGATCTTCTGCTCGGCCTGGACGCGACGGCGCTCCAGGCTGGCGGCCAGATCGGCCTTGGCGGCCTCGGCGATGCGCTTGGCTTCGGCTTCCGCCGCCGCCACGATCTCCTCGGCTTCCTTCAGCGCGTTGCGCTGCTTGCGCTGGTATTCGGCGAACAGATGCTGCGCCTCGCGGTGCAGCTTCTCCGCCTCTTCCAGCTCGCGCTTGATCTTCTCGGCCCGCTCATCCAGCGTCTTGCCCAACTGGGCAGGCACTTTCAGATAGAACAGGAAGCCGAAGAAGATGACGAAGGCAACCAGGACCCAGAAACTGGAATCTTGCAACATGGTTCCCTCCGTTACCGCGCGGCGCCGGTAAGCTTGGCGACGATATCGCGCGCAGCCTCGCCGGCCACAGTCGAGATCGAGGCCAGCGCCGCGTCCTTCTTGGCCGTGATGCTGGCTTCCGCCGCCTTGGTGCGCTCAGCGATATCAGCTTCGACGCGGGCGCGTTCGGCCGCGGCATCAGCCGACAGCCTGGCGCGCACCTCGCCGCCGATGGCCTGCGCCTTGGCGCGGGCAGCCGACAGCGCCGCCTCGTATTCCGCGATCGCCGACTCGGTCTCGCGCTTCAACCGCGCCGCTTCCTCGAGGTCATGGTCGAGGCGACGCTTGCGCTCGTCCATGACTTCGGCGACACGCGGCAGCGCCACCTTGGCCATCAGCACGTAGAGCAGGACGAAGCTAATCGCCAGCCATACGATCTGCGGCAGGAAGGTGCTGACGTCGAGCTGAGGCATTTACCGGCTCAGACGAACAGGATCAGCAGGGCGATCAGCAGCGCGAAGATGCCGAGCGCTTCGGTCACGGCGAAGCCCAGCATCAGGTTGCCGAACAGCTTCGGGGCAGCGCCCGGATTGCGCAGCGCGCCGTTGAGGAAGTTCGCGAAGATCAGACCCACGCCGATCGCCGCACCGCCCATGCCGATAGCAGCAATGCCGGCGCCGATCATCTTAGCAGCAGCGAGATCCATGTTACTCATCCTTTCAAGGTTGGTGTTTTACTGTTGGTTTCGTGAAGAGAAGGAATACCGGACTTAGTGGTGTTCCATGTTGACGGCTTCGCTCAGGTACAGGCAGGTCAGGATCGCGAAGACATAGGCCTGCAGGAAGGCGATCAGGAATTCCAGCGCGGTGAGCGCGATCACCATGATCAGCGGCAGCAGGCCGGAGACCGAGGCGACGCCACCCATGCCGACCATGGAGACGATGAAGCCGGCGAACACCTTCAGCGTGGTGTGGCCCGCCAGCATGTTGGCGCAGAGACGCAGGCTGAGCGAGATCGGGCGCGAGAGATACGAGATGATCTCGATCGGCACGATGATCGGCGCCAGCCACATCGGCACGCCGGCCGGCATGAAGTGGGTGAAGAAGTGGATGCCGTTGCGGGCAATGGCGATCACGGTCACGCCAAGGAACACCACCATCGCCATGATGAAGGTGACAATGATGTGGCTGGTGACGGTGAAGCTGTAGGGCACCATGCCAAGCATGTTGCACATCAGCACGAACATGAAGAGCGTGAAGATGAACGGGAAATACTGGCGGCCGTTGGAGCCGACATTGTCGCGCACCATGTTGGCGACGAATTCATAGGAAAGTTCGGCGACGCTTTGCAGCCGGCCCGGCACCAGGCTGCGCTGGCGCATGCCATAGACCATCAGCAGGGTGGCGGCGGCAACCGCCAGCACCATGAACAGCGAGGCATTGGTGAACGACACCGCCTGGAGCTGTCCGGCATCGCCGCACAGCGCGATGCACTTCACCTTGAACTGGTCGAGCGGGCTGGTGGCCACGTTCACTTCCCCTTCTCTTTACCGCCTTCGGATTCGGCTTCCCGGTTCATCGCCATGCCGGTGCGGATCGCGGTCCACATCGCGGTGGCGACGCCCAGCAGGGCAAAGCCGACGACGCCGAAAGGCGTTGACTGCAGCCAGCGGTCAACCCACCAGCCGATGAATACCGATACCCCGACCGCCGCCACCATCTCGATCGCCAGCGACCAGGCCCGCCCCAGAGAGCGGCGCGACCCGGTGGCTGCCGCCTCGCGTTCGGCCAGCCGGCGAGCCTCGCCTTCCTTCCGCTGCTCGGCTTCGCTCAAGGCGGAGCTGAGCCGGGCCAGGTCGGCATGCTCGTCTTTCTTACGCTCTGGTCGGTCGGTCTCGGCCATCGGCACAGCATCCTCGGGCGCGATTCCCGGCGACAGGGCCGTGGAAAGCGCGCGCACCATAGAAACCGCCCCCCTCCCCGTCAAGCCGGCCTCATCGCAGCGCCATATTAAGAATTATTCTTAAGTGTCAAAACAAAGGGCTCATAAGATTATGGTTTTATGATGCGAATGCCGGCTGGTGCGGATTCCCGTGTCACGAATCCGGGCCTTAAAAGGGGCCTCCGCTGCGCAGAAACTGCGACAATCTGCCACAGCCCCACACTGAGGCTATGATAGGGGTGCTTCGTGAGAAACAGAGAGCGAACATATTGGCAGGTCGTCATGCCCGGGCCTGACTCGGGCATCTCATACCATTTTGGAGAAGATGCCCGGGTCAGGCCCGGGCATGACGAGATAATGGGGCACTAGCCCCGCGCCGCCGCCAGCGCGTAGCGGCGCAACACCACCTCGCCGACCACATTCATCAAGACCGGGTCGCCATAGAGGCCGGCGGTGACCACCACCACGATACCGAGTTCGGGGGCAATAAAGATGCGCTGGCCGCCATGGCCGAAGGCTGCCGCCCAGCGGATCTCGCGCCGGTTCACCAGCGAGCGGCCGAGCCACCATTGGAAGCCATAGAAGAAGAGACCGGCGCCGTTCACCTGGGGCTCGAGGGATTCCGAGATCCAGCCCGGCGAGACCACCGCCCTGCCCTGCCAGACACCCCGGTCCAGCACCATCTGGCCGATCCGGGCCATGTCGCGCGGCCGCAGCCTGAGGCCGGAAACCGGGTTGGCGGCGCCATCGGGATAGCGGTTCCACTCCACACCCGCCGCCCGGATGCCGAGCGGATCGAACAGGGCCTGCTGGGCGAAGCCATCAATGCCCTGGCCGGAAAGGCGCTCGACGATGGCGGCCAGCAGCAAGGTGAGGCCACCATTATAGTTGTAGGTAGCGCCAGCGGGCCGGGCCATCGGCTGCTCCAGCACATGGCGCACCCGGTCCGGCGCCACGATCAGCTTGCGCTCACTGTTCGCCGGATCGCTGTAGGGGATGTTTTCATCCCAGGCGAAGCCCGCCGACATGGTGAGGACATGGCGCAACGTTATGCGGTCCTTGGCGGCATCGGCGAGCGCGGCATGTTCGGGGAACAGGGCGAAGACCGGCTGATCCAGGCTCTTGATCCAGCCGCGATCAACGGCGATGCCGAACAGCAGCGAAGTGACGCTTTTCGACACCGAGCGCATGTCATGCCGCGTGGCAGGGTTGAACACTGTCTGCGGCAAAGGCTGCGACCAATGGGTGTCGTCACCGGTGAAATATTCCTCCAGCACCAGCTTGCCGTGGCGCAGGATCAGCGCCGCATGCAGGTTGGCCTCGCGCCAGGCGGTGAAGTGCGGCTTCAAGCCGGCGAGGACAGCCCCGTCCATGCCGGCGCTTTCCGCCGGCTGCAATACCCAGTCCTCACCGATCAGCATCGCGGAAAAACCGGTTCAGGGCATCGAAGGGTTCGGCTTCGGCGAGGGCCGCGAAACTGCCGTCATTCGCCACCTGGCGCGCGGCTTTGAGAAAGCCACCCCAGGCGGCACGCGCGAAGGCCGAGCCGACCGAGATGCGGCGCACGCCGAGGGCGGCGATTTCCGCAACGCTCAGACCGATAGACGAGGAAACCAGCAGGTTGACCGGTTTCGGCGCCACCATCTGCACCAGCTGGCGGATGCGCGCCGGATCGCGCAGACCTGGCGCATAGAGCACATCGGCACCGGCCTCGGCGAAAGCCACCAGCCGGCGGTCGATCTCGCGGTCGGCTTCCGGATGCTTCACCAAAGCCGCCTCGCAGCGCGCGGTGAGCAGCACGCCGCTGCCTTTCAGCGCCGCAACGGCAGCACGGATGCGCGCCACGGCGAGATCGAAATCATAAAGCGGCGCTGCCGGATCGCCGGTATTGTCCTCGATGGAAAGGCCGGCAACGCCGGTGGCGGCGCAAAGCTGCACGCTTTCCGCCACGCCGGCCGGCTCATGGGCATAGCCGGATTCGTAATCGGCATTCACCGGCAGTTTCGTGGCGCGCACCAGTTCGGCTATATGGCCGAGCATGGCATCGCGCGGCACCGCCCAATCGGTATCGGGCAGGCCGCGTGAAAAAGCGAAGCCCGCCGAGGTGGTGGCCAATGCTTCATAGCCCAGGCCCTGCAACATCATCGCCGAGCCGATATCCCAGGGATTGGGAATCACGAAGCAGCCGCTGTCATGCAGCACGCGGAAACGCTCGCGGGCAATCTGGATGGCATCGCTCATGCTATCGGCTCTGCTGTGTTATTCGGGCGGCGTGCGCGGCAAACCGGCACAGCCATACAATTCCACTTCCGGCATGGTCTGCACCGGCTTGTCGGCTTCGCGGTAGGGATCGTAATCATAAAGCGTCATGCCGAGCACGCCATAGGGCGCGCCCTCGCCATCGCAGAGCGGCAGAATGATGCGCGTCGAGCGCTTGTGAATGCCATCATGCGGTTCGATCGGCTTGCGGCTGCACTGGATCGCCGGAATACCCAGCACGGCGAGGTAGCGCGCCCGCACCAGCGGGCCGTTCTCGGCGCCCATCACTTCATAGGTGGTGCGGCCGATAATGCTGAAACCCCAGGCCTGGTTCACCGCTTCGCCGGCCAGGGTGCAGATGAAATCCTGCCGGGCAGGATCCCAGCGGTAGATCCAGAGATGCGGCAGGCAGGCACGCAACACCATCGGATCAATAGCACTGCGCGGCGCCATCAAGCCCCAGCCGTCCTGATTGGCAGCGCGCTGCTCGGCCCAATGCTGCACGAAGCGGCGGTGGCGCGGATCGGTGAGGCTGGGCCAGACGCCTTCCGGCATAAGGGGCGAATGTGGCGGCACGCTCGGCAGCAGGGAGACATCCGATGGCATCGGCTATCCCGGCGGCAATGTGCGCGGCAAGCCGGCGCAGGCATAGAGTTCCATCTCCTGCCCTGGCGCCACTTCCGGGCCGCCATGCTCGGGCAGGGCATAGTCATAGAGCGTGAGGCCAAGCACGCCATAGGGTGCGCCGGTATCATCGCTCAAGGGCAGCACCAGCCGCGTCGACTGCTTCTGCGTCACATCCGGCGGCACGATGATACGGTGGCCGAACTGCACTGCCGGGATACCGAGTGCCGCGCGATAGCGCAGATTCAGCCGCAGGCCAAGTTCCGGCCCCATCACCTCGGTGGCAGTGCGGCCGATGATATTCACGCCCCACGCATCGATCACGCCTTCACCCGCCAGCGTGCAGATGAAGTCCTGCCGCGTCACATCCCAGCGGTTTATCCACATGAAATGCAAGCAGTCGCGCAAAGCCGCCGGATCGATTGCTGTACGCGGCGCCATCAGGCTTGATCCACGCCCCTCGGCCCAATGGCGCAGCAGGCGACGATGGCGCGGATCGGCCAGAGCCGGCCAGACATCTGCCGGCATCAGCGGCGGATGCGGCGGCACTGGTATGGAATTGATGGCATTCATGCCGGCGGCAATCCGGCTGGCAACGATGCGCAAGGATAGGCCGAGGTATGCAGCGGCAGGGCCACCGGCAGATCCTGGTCGAGATGGCGATCATATGCGAATAACGTCATGCCCATAACACCATAAGGTGCGCCGGCATCATCCGCCAGCGGCAACATCAGGCGCTGCGCCAGTTTGGCCGGACCGCTGCGGGGCGTGATGTCGGTGCGGCCATGAATCACCGCCGGCATGCGCGCCGCCAGCAGCAGGCGGTCGCGCGCGATGCCGCCGCTCTGCTGCCCCCAGAGATCGACCGGCCGGCTGCCGATGATGGAAAAACCCCAGGCTTCGCGCAGACCCTCGCCCGCCAAGGTGCAAACCATATCGTCGCCACTATCTGTAATACGGAAGATCCACAAATCCGGCAGGCAAGGCTTGATCTCGGCGGGATTGACGGCGGCGCGCGGCGGCGGCGCCAGGCCGATACGCCAGCCGGCCCAGCAGCGCAGCAGCAGCCGTAGCCGCGAATCGGAGAGCGCGGGCCAGGTGCCTGCGGCGCCGATATCCTGACTCAGGGGGCCGCCCCATGAGACTGAGTAGCGTGAGCCTGGCCGCAGGTCGGACAGGCCGGATCACGCTTCAGCTTCACCGTGCGCATGTCGCCGCGCAGTGCGTCATATAACAGTAACCTGCCGGACAGGCTGTCGCCGATGCCGGCGATTTCCTTGATCACTTCCAGCGCCTGCAGGCTGCCCATCACGCCGCCGAGCGCGCCGAGCACCCCGGCCTCGGCGCAGGCCGGCACGCTGCCCGGCGGCGGCGGCGCGGGAAAAACGCAGCGGTAACAGGGATGCGGCGCGCCCAGATGCGACTTGAACACGCTGAGCTGGCCATCGAAACGCAGGATCGCCGCCGTCACCAGGGTCTTGCCGAGTTGATGGCAGAGATCGCTGATCAGAAAGCGCGTCGAGAAATTGTCGCTGCCATCGGCAACGACATCATAGCCGCGCAGCACATCCGCCGCATTCGACTCATCCAGCCGCAGGTTATGCTCGATCACCCGCACATGCGGGTTGAGATCGGCAATCGCCACAGCAGCACTTTCAGTCTTGAGCTGGCCGATACGGCTGGTGACATGCATCACCTGGCGTTGCAGGTTGCTTAAACTGACATGATCGTCGTCGACGATGCCGAGCGTGCCGATGCCAGCGGCGGCGAGATACAGCGCCAGCGGCGAACCGAGCCCACCGGCGCCGACGATCAGCACGCGCGCGCGTTTCAGCGCCTGCTGCCCGGCACCGCCCAGTTCCGGCAGGATGATGTGGCGCGCATAGCGCTCCAGTTCGTCCCGCGAGAACCCCGCCATGTTACAAGCCGTCGAACAAGGCTGTGGAGAGATAGCGTTCGGCAAAGGACGGGATGATCGCCACCACGGTCTTGCCTGCCATGTCGGGCCGTGTTGCCACTTCCAGCGCGGCAGCCATCGCCGCACCCGAGGAGATGCCGCCCGGAATGCCTTCCAGCTTGGCCATGCGGCGCGCGGTCTCGAAGGCAGTCTCATTGCCGATGGTGATGATTTCATCGATCAGCTTGGTATCCAGGTTGCCCGGGATGAAACCAGCGCCGATGCCCTGGATCTTGTGCGGCCCCGGCCGACCGCCGGAAATCACCGGGCTGTCCTCGGGCTCCACCGCCACCATGCGCAGACCGGGCTTGCGCTGTTTCAGCACCGAACCGATACCACTGATCGTGCCGCCGGTGCCGACGCCGGAAATCACCGCATCCACGGCGCCGGCCGTGTCGGTCCAGATTTCTTCCGCCGTGGTGGCGCGGTGGATCGCCGGGTTCGCCGGGTTGTCGAATTGCTGCGGCATCACCGCATTGGGAATTTCCTTGAGCAATTCCTCAGCGCGCGCCACGGCGCCACGCATGCCCTGGCCCGGCGGCGTCAGTTCGATCTCGGCGCCGAGATACTTGAGCATCTTGCGCCGCTCCAGCGACATGCTTTCCGGCATCACCAGGATCAGGCGATAGCCCTTGGCGGCGGCGACGAAGGCCAGCGCAATGCCGGTATTGCCCGAGGTCGGCTCGACGATGGTGGTGCCGGGCTTCAGCTTGCCCTGGGCCTCCAGCGCCTCGATCATGGCGATGCCGATGCGGTCCTTCACGGAAGCCAGCGGGTTGAAGAATTCCAGCTTGGCCAGGATCGTCGCCTTGGCGCCAGCTTCCTCCGCCAGACGATTGATCCGCACCAGCGGCGTTGCGCCGATGGTCTCGACAATCGAGTTGTAAATACGGCCGCGCGGCGGATTGGAAACGGAAGGTGCTGACATGGGGCTTCCCGGCCTTATTGTTGTGCTGGGTCAGATGGCGAAATTGTCTGCGCCCTCGAGCGGGGCGTCAATGCCCTGGGTCTGGGCGCGGTTGCACAGATCCTCGAGCGTGATGCGGTCGATGCGCTCCATGATCACCGCCTGGCATTCCTCCCAGATCGGCTGCACGGTGCGGCGGCCAAGCTCGGAGCCGGCCACGGCATCCTCCTCGCCCTCGGCATCCAGTTCGGAAACGATGCGCACAACCTCACCGACCGTGATGCGGCGGCGTTCGCGCGCCAGGGTGTAGCCGCCGCGCGGGCCGCGCACGCCTTTCAGCACGCCATTGCGCACCAGATGCTGCATCACCTGCTCCAGATAGCGCTGCGGCACGCCCTGGCGCGCGGCGATATCCTTTGACTGCACCGGCTCGGGCCGCGCATGAAAGGCAATATCAACTACTGCTTCCAGCGCATGCATGGTGCGCCGCGTACACTTCAACATCGCTTTAGCCTCCTGCGACTTTCACGCCAGCCGCCTTCACGCCGGTCGAGCCGAAGCCGCCGGCGCCGCGCTGCGTGGCATCCAGATCCTCCACCGCCTGCCACGCGACGCGGGCATAGGCGGCAACGATCATCTGGGCGATGCGTTCGCCCCGGTTGATGGTGAACGGCGCCTGGCCGTGATTGATCAGCACCACGCCGATCTCGCCGCGGTAATCGGCATCGATGGTGCCGGGCGAATTCAGTACGGTGACGCCATGCTTCAGCGCCAGGCCGGAACGCGGCCGCACCTGTGCTTCAAAACCCGGCGGCAGTGCGATGGCCAGCCCGGTCGGCACTAGGCGACGCTCGCCGGGCTGCAGCACGATCGGCTCGGGAATCGCGGCCAGCAGGTCGAGGCCGGCGGAATCCGGCGTGGCATAGGCCGGCAGCGGCAGATCGGCGCCATGCGGCAGATGACGGACGGCGACGGTTACTTCACTCATTGGGCTTTTCCATTGAAATGCGCGGCAATGCGCTGGGTAAGCTGATCGGCCACAGCCTGCTTGCTCATGCGCGGCCAATCCTCCACCGCATCCGGCGTCACCAGGTGAATGGTGTTTTCATCGCCGCCGAACACGCCTTGCGCCGGGCTGGCATCGTTGGCGAGGATCCAGTCGCAGCCCTTCTTCTTCAGCTTGGCGCGGGCATACTCCACCACCTTCTCGGTTTCGGCGGCGAAGCCGATCACCAGGTTGGGCCGGCGCTTGGCATCGGTGGTGGCGATGGCGCGCAGGATGTCCGGGTTCTCGGCAAGCTGCAGGGTCGGGGCCAATTCGCCCTGCTTCTTCATCTTCTGGTCGGCTTCCACCGCGACGCGCCAATCGGCCACGGCGGCGGCGAAGATCGCGGCATCGGCGGGCAGGTTGAGGAAGCAGGCGGAGAACATGTCGCGCGCTGCTTCCACATGGATTGTCTTAACGCCCGGCGGATCGGGCAGGTTCACCGGCCCCGTCACCAGCACCACCTCGGCGCCGGCTTTCGCCAGCGATGCAGCGATGGCATGGCCCTGCTTGCCCGACGAGCGGTTGGCGATATAGCGCACCGGGTCGATGGGTTCGTGGGTCGGGCCCGAGGTGACAATGATCTTGCGGCCCGAGAGCGGCTTGGCCTGATTGAAATGGGCCTCCACCGCATCGGCGATCTCGGTCGGCTCGCTCATGCGGCCGGGGCCGTATTCGTTGCAGGCCATCTCGCCGTCATTCGGCCCAATGAAGCCGACGCCATCGGCCTTGAGGCGGGCGACATTGCGCTGGGTGGCCGGATGCAGCCACATCCGCACATTCATCGCTGGCGCCACCAGCACCGGCTTGTCGGTGGCCAGCAGCACGGTGGCGGCAAGGTCATCGGCCAGGCCATTGGCCATGCGCGCCAGGATGTCGGCGCTGGCCGGCGCCACCACCAGCAGGTCGGCATCGCGGGAAAGCTGGATATGGCCCATTTCGGCTTCGTCGGTGAGCGAGAAAATCTCGCCATAGACCTTGTCGCCGGAAAGGGCTGAAACCGAAAGCGGGGTGACGAATTGCGGCGCCGAACGGCTGAGCACGCAGCGCACGGCAGCGCCGCGCTCGCGCAGGCGGCGGATCAGGTCCAGCGCCTTGTAGGCGGCGATGCCACCCGAAATGATCAGCAGGATACGTTTACCGGTCAGCGCCATTTTCCGCTCGGTGGGGGGATTTCCGCACAGCAGCGGGCTTACGCGTTATATTACGCGAGTCCGCTGTGCAAAAAGCTAGCGGAGGGTGGCGGCGATAACAAGGGCCGAATGTAAAATTAAACGTGCTGCCCACCGTTGATGTGAATTTCAGCACCATTCACATAGGACGAGGTCGGCGTGCACAGGAAGTAGATCGTGGACGCAACCTCTTCCGGCTTGCCGAGGCGGTGCATCGGGATTTCGCGACGCACGATTTCGTCGGTGCCCGGCGACAGGATCGAGGTATCGATCTCACCCGGGGCGATGGCGTTGACGCGCACGCCATGGGGGCCGAAATCGGAGGCCATCTCGCGGGTCAGCGCCGCCAGCGCCGCCTTCGAGGTGGCATAGGCCATGCCGGCGAAGGGATGCACGCGGCTGCCGGCGATGGAGGTGACATTGACGATGGAACCCTGCGCTGCCTTGAGTTCCTCGAAAAAGCCGCGCGCCAGCAGCATCACCGAGAACAGGTTCACATTATAGACATGCTGCAGGGTGGTGAGGTCGGTATCGAGCACCCCCAGCCGCGCGCCGCCCGGACCTTTCGGCGAGATCGCCGCGTTGTTCACCAGGGCATCGAGCTTGCCGCCGGGCAAGCGGGCACGCAGTTCCTCGATGGCGGCGGGCAGCTTGGCAATATCCGCCAGATCCATCTGCACATGGCTTTCGGCACCGCCCTCCCAGGGGCAATGTTCGGAAAACGGCTGGCGCGACACGGTAAGGACCTTCCAGCCGGCAGCGCTGAAGCGCTTGACGGTGGCATGGCCGATGCCGCGGCTGGCGCCGGTGAGCAGCAGGGTACGTTGACGGTCAGGCATGCGTATAAGCTAGCGCAGCCTTCCGCTTCCGGCTAGTGCGAGGCAGTTACAGCTACGAGCCGCGCTTCACCGTCGCGGCGCCGAGGCGGTTGTTGATGTAATACTCATCGCGCGGGAACAGATCGGCATTCAGCGTGGCGCCGGCTGGCACGGCCGGGCCATGCAGCACGGCTTCGTGGAACAGCCGCTCGGCGGTGGCGGTATCGATGCCGGCGGCGGCGAAATAACGCCGTGCCACCTCCGAACCGAACACCGCCCTGAGCCTGTCATGATCCAGGGTGAGCGGCACACGCGAGCCGATCAGCACCGGGAAGGGCTGCAGCATCGCCACCTGCGGAAAAACGGCGGCAAACGTCGCGACGCTGCGCGCCGTCGGTCCCCATTGCACATAGATGCCGTCCTCATCCAGCGCGTCGAGCACCAGGGCCATGAATTCGCGCGAATAGAGCAGGCCGCTATGGGAGGATTCCGGCAGGATCGCATCGGCCTGGATCACATCGTAGCGCCGCTCGGTGGCGAAGATGGCGCGGCGGCCATCGCCGACCACGAATTCATAGCGCGGGTCCTTGAGCAGGCTGGCAATCGCCGAATCCGGTTCGCGGGCGGCGAAGTCGCGCAGCACCTGAAAGACCGGGCCGACCAGTTCGACCACGCGCACGCGCTCGGTGGCGGGATTGACCCCGGCGGCAAACGGCGTGCCGCCACTGCCCGAGCCGATCACCAGCACATCCTTGGGATCGGGATGCAGCAGCGGCCCGACCGCGCCGAGGAAGGCATGCTCGACCATGAAGGGCCATTTCGACTGGGTGAAGCCCTGGATGAAGAAAGGCGAGGCGGCGCCATCGTCGTTCAGGCGGAACAGCGCCAGGCCGGAGCGATCCTCCGCCACCAGGATTTCATGCTCCTCTGCCGCCTGATGCAGCCGCGCCCAGAACGTGCCATTGGCCGGAAACAGCACCACCACGGCCATCAGCACGGCGGCCAGGGCACCGGCACCGCGCCAGGCTTCCGGCTGGCGTTCACGCCAGGCCGTGAGGCACCAGAATAGCAGCAGGATAACAGCCAGCAGCGCGATCAGCTTCAGCGTGCCGGCAGTGCCAAGCCAATGCAGGGCCGCAAGCCCGGTGACGAGCGAGCCGGCCGCATTGCCGAGGATATTCGCCACCTGCACGGCAGCGACGCGCCAGCCAAGCTGGCTCAGGTCGGTCTGCACTGCCTGCTGCGCCAGCGGGAAGGAAATGCCGAGCAGCAGCGAGGGCGGCGCCACCAGCAGCACGGTGACCAACAGCGCGGCGGCCAGCGGCTGGCCGTAATGCCGCGTGGTTTCCGCCGCCAGCAGGCTTTCCCACCAATCGGCGCCGGCCAGCCAGTAGACGACATAGATCGAGGCCAGCGCGTAGAGCGTGGCCAGCGCCTGCACCGCGAAGAAGGCGGCGCGGGTATCGCGCAGGCGCCGCACCCATTGCGCGCCGATCACCATGCCGAGGCCATCGGCGAGCAGGAAGGAGCCGAGAATGGTGGCGAAGCTGTAGGCGGTGTATTGCGCAATGACGCCGGCAACCCGCACCCAGAGGATTTCCAGCGCCACGATGGCGAAGCCGGAAACGAATACCAGCACCGCCCAGGTGATAAAGCTGAAGCCGGTGGTCGCCTGCGGGGTGCTGGGCTGCGCTTCCGCCTTCGGCTGTGCCGCCACACCCTCACCGCGCCACAGGATCAGGCCGATCAGGGCGGCGGCAATGTTGAAGGCGGCAGCAACACGCAAGCTGTTCTCGTAGCCCAGCGTGCCGATCAGCCACCAGCCGCCGAGCAGCGCGCCGAGGCCGGCGCCCAGCGTGTTGAGGCCATAGAGCCAGCCGATGCGCGGCGCGGCATCGGCCAGGCTGGTGATCGCCGCCTTCGCCAGCAGCGGCAGCGAGGCGCCCATCAGCACGGTGGGAATCAGAATGCCGCCGAAGCAGACGGCGAAGATGCCCCAGCGGTTCGGCACCAACGGGCCGATCACCTGCACCACGAAATCATAGAGGAAGGCGCGGCTGAGCAAAGCAAACACGCCGATGCCGATTTCGCACAGCACGAAACCGATCAATGCCGCGCGCATCGAGAAGCGGTCGGTGACGAAACCCGCGGCGAGGCTGCCAAGCCCGAGGCCGAGCAGGAAGGCACCGACAACAAGCGCGGCCGTGACCGAGTCGGAGCCGGCGAACAGGCCGAGCATGCGCTGCCACACGATCTGATCGATCAGGGCAGCAAAGCCTGACAGAAAGAACGCGACGCACAGACACAGGAACGCGAACGCACGCGATTTATCCGCCGAAACTGCTTGCGGCATGCTTACTCCCCCCAGTTGTTCTCCAATTTCTACAGTTTGATTGCCCCGAATTGCCAGCAGATTCGCCACATTCCCGCCCCAATTGCCGTTCAGTGCTGCGCATCAACCAATGGAACTAGAAGGAGCCCGCCATGAACGAGCCCTATACGCTAGGCATCGAAGAAGAGTATTTCCTCGCCGAGGCCGACAGCAAAAACACCATCGCCCGCATGCCCCGCGCCCTGATCCGGCGCTTTCGCGGCGCGCTTGGCGAACAGGTGACGCCGGAATTGCTGCAGTCGCAGATCGAAGTCGGCACGCCGGTCTGTTCCTCGCTGGAAGAAGCCCGCCAGGCCTTGCGCCGCTATCGCCGCGCGCTGGCCGAGGCGGCGGCGGAATTCGACATGCAAGTTTTTGCCGCCGGCACGCATCCGCTGGCGGTGTGGTCGGAGCAGTTGCCGACCGACAAGCCGCGCTATCACAAGCTGGCCAATGACCTGAAATTCCTGGCGCGGCGCAACATGCTGTGCGGCCTGCATGTGCATGTGGAGGTCAAGGACCCGCATGTGCGCATTGACGTGATGAACCGCATGCTGCCGTTCCTGCCGCTGCTACTGGGCCTCAGTACCTCGTCGCCATTCTGGGCCAAGTATCCCACCGGGCTGATGGGCTATCGCCTCGCCGCCTATGACGAACTGCCGCGCACCGGCATTCCGGATTTCTTCGTCAACCTGGCCGACTACCAGGGCTATATTGACACGCTGGTCTCCGCCGGCGTGATCGAGGATGCCAGCCACGTGTGGTGGGCGATCCGGCCATCCTTGCGTTTCCCGACGCTGGAATTGCGCGTGGCGGATTCCTGCACCCATCTCGAAGACACGCTGTGCATCGCGGCTCTGTATCGCTGCATGGTGCGGCTGCTGCGCCGCCGCCCCGATATCAACGGCACCTGGCGGAACCACACAAGGCTGCTGATCGAGGAGAACCGCTGGCGGGCGCAACGCTATGGCACGGCGGAAGGCCAGATCGATTTTGACAACCGCCAGATCGTGCCGTTTGCCGATGTGGTCGAGGCCCTGCTCGGCCTGATCGCCGAAGATGCCGAGGCGCTCGACTGCGTGGCCGAAGTGCAGCATGCCCGCACAATCTTGCAGCGCGGCACCAGCGCGGCGCAGCAGATGGCGCTCTACCGGAAGAAGCGACAGGAGGGCCTCAGCCGCATCGAGGCCCTGCGCGACGTGGTCGGCTGGCTGGCGGAAACCACGCGGGCTTGAACACACAACAAAACCCGTCATGCCCTGCGGAGGCAGGGCATGACGATAGAAGGGGCGGGCGGTATGATGCCGCCATGCCCGAGGCATTGGACAGTTTGCGGCTGGACAAGTGGTTGCACCACGCGCGGTTCTGCAAGACCCGCGCGCTGGCACAGGCGCTGATCGGCAAGAGCCGCATCCGTATCAACGGCCGCGTTGCCGAGAAACCCCACAACCTGGTGCGGGCCGGCGACGTGCTAACCCTGCCATTGCCTGGCGGGGTGAAGGTGGTGCGCCTGCTGAGCCTGCCCCTGCGCCGCGGCCCGGCGCCGGAGGCCCAGGCCAGCTATGAGGAAATCTGACGCAAATAGATATCAGGTGATCGGCGATTGACCCCTCGGGTCCGTCGTGCTACCCGGTTGCCCGCGCCGGCCCCAGCCCTATATGGCAGGCCGCGTATCAGCCCCCGAGGATGTCGTCAGCATGACCTACGTCGTCACCGAGAATTGCATCAAGTGCAAGTATATGGACTGCGTCGAAGTCTGTCCGGTGGACTGCTTCTATGTCGGCGCCAACATGCTGGTGATCAATCCCGACGAATGCATCGATTGCGGTGTCTGCGAGCCGGAATGCCCGGCCGAGGCGATTATCCCGGATTCCGACGGCCGCGCCGCCGAATGGGTGGAACTCAACCGCGACTATGCCGCCAAATGGCCGAATATCACCCGCAAGGGTGAAGCGCCTGCCGATGCCGACGAATGGAAGGGCAAGCCCGGCAAGCTGGCCATGCTGGACCCCAATCCGGGCTGATCCCGCCCTGGTCCCGAATCTCTGCCCGGCCCTGAATACCTGCTTCCCCCCAGCCAACCCGTAAAATCCGGGGATTCCGCCCTTGCCTGGTGAAGGGTCCTGTCAAATAGGGCCCGGCTGTGGTATATTTGTAACCGAATAACAACGCTTTTCAGGGATTCTACTGAAAAGTGCCGGGTTTTCCGCCCCTGTTCGCGCTGTGTACTGGTTGCCGATGTTTCCGGCGCCGGCTGCCGGCGTTTCCGCCCGGACCAGCCGGGGCAGACGGGGCGCCTGGCCGTTTTAAGAGGTGGAGCTTTGAAGAAAGCCAAGGACAAGAAGGCTGCAGCCGCCCCGGCAGTCAAACCAGCGGCAACCAAGGCAGCGCCAACCAAGGCAGCCGTGGCAAAGAAGCCTGCATCGGTGAAGGCCGCCCCCGCGAAGGCCGCCGCCAAGCCGGCTGCGAAGAAGCCCGCTGCGGCCCCCGCCGCCAAGAAGCCGGCGCCCGCCGCCCCGGTCAAGGCCGCCCCGGCAGCTAAGAAATCCGCCGCCCCGCCTGCCGCCACCTCAGGGGCCAAGAAGCCGGCGTCCGCGCCGGCTGCTAAAAAGTCTGCCAGCCCGGCCAAGCCCGCCCCCAAGGCGGTCGCCCCGGCCAAGGCAGCGAAACCGGAAACACCGAAGGCACCAGCCACCGCCGCGCCCAAGGCGGCCAAGCCTGAGGCGGCGAAAGCCGCTGCCAAGCCGGAAGCCGCCAAGGCCCCGGCCAAGCCGGGCAAGGTCGAGGCGGCTAAACCGGCACCGAAAGGCCCGGTGAAGCCGATGGCGGTTTCCGCAGCTCCCACCCGGCCGCTCCCGCAGCCGGTGAAGCCGCCGGAACCCAAACCCGCCGCGCCCAGCAAGATCGTGCAACCCAAAACTCCCCCAGCGAAGGTCAAAGTGGATTTTAGTGCCGGTGATCATGTTGTTTACCCCACCCATGGCGTGGGCAAGGTTCTGCGTATCGAAAAGCAGTCGATTGCCGGCTTCGAACTCGACCTGATGGTCGTGGAGTTCGAGCGCGACAAGATGACCGTGCGCATCCCGCTCACCAAGGTGACTTCGGTGGGTATCCGCAAGCTCAGCTCGCCGCAGAAGATGCGCACCGCGCTGGACACGCTGAAGGGCCGCGCCCGCATCAAGCGCGCGATGTGGAGCCGCCGCGCCCAGGAATACGAAGCCAAGATCAATTCCGGCGATCCGGTGTCGATTGCGGAAGTGGTGCGCGACCTGCACCGCAATGCCGGCCAGCCGGACCAGAGCTATTCCGAGCGCCAGATCTACGAGAGCGCGCTGGACCGCCTGGTGCGCGAACTGGCCGCCGTCGAGCGTATCGACGAGGACAGCGCGGCGAAGAAGCTGGACAAATACCTCAAGGCGGCGTGACGGCGCCGTGAACGATCCGAGGCCCCGCAGCCCTGGCCCAGTCACTCCGGCCGGCGCGGAGGCCTTCGCCGTTCTGCGTGGTGCCCGGCGCGTCTGGGCCATCGCGGCCTTGCGCGCCGATGTGCAGCGCCTGCGCGAAGCACATCAGGAACTGGCGATGCGCCTGCTGCCCGGCGACCGCCTGGTCTATCTTGGCAACATGATCGGCTATGGCGAGGCGGCGATTGCGACGCTGGACGAGCTGGTGCTGTTTCGCCGCGACTTCCTCTGCCTGCCCGGCGCCATGCCGGAAGATATCGTCTACCTGAAAGGCGCGCAGGAGGAGATGTGGCGCAAGCTGCTGCAGATCCAGTTCGCCGCCGGCCCCGGTGCGGTGTTCGACTGGATGCGCCGGCACGGCCTGGAAGCCACCTTGCGCGCCTATGGCGAGGATCCCGACAAGGTGCCCGGCATCCTGCGCGAGGGCGCGCGTAGCGTCAGCCGCTGGACCAACGCGCTGCGCGCCACGATCCGCAAATATCCCGGCCATGACGAATTGTTTGCCGCACAGCGTCGCGCCGCCTTCACGCAAGGCGGCGAATTGCTGTTCGTGCATGCCGGCATCGATCCGCAGCAGCCGCTGGAATCCCAGGGCGATCATCTCTGGTGGGGCTCACCGGCCTTCAAGGGCATGAGCGAACCCTATGCTGGATTCCGCCGCGTCATCGCTGGCGCCAATCCGCAGGGCGAAGGGCCACATCTCGGCGCCTTCACTGCCTGCCTCGATGGTGGCGCCGGTTTCGGCGGGCCGCTCAACGTCGCCTGCTTCGCGCTGAATGGCGGCGTCGAGGAAAGCTTCGCGGTTTAGCTTTTCTTCCTGAACCGCGCGGCGAAGAAGCCGTCGATGCCACCATGCTCCGGCCAATGGCAGGGCAGGCTGCGCAAGCCGCCCTTGGCATCGATCATCGCCGCCGGCACGCCGAGTTCGCCGGGCGTGATCGGCAGCGGCTCGAGTTCGGCATGGGCCAGCAGCCAGTCGCGCTGCGCCTCGCCTTCCTCCGGCTCGAGCGAGCAGGTGCCATAGACCAGCAGGCCGCCGGGCTTGAGCAGGCTCACCGCATGCTCGAGCAGGCGGCGCTGCAACTCGGCGAGCTTGGCAATATCGCTTTCCTGCTTGATATAGGGCAGCTCGGGATGGCGGCGGATAGTGCCGGTGGCCGAGCAGGGCGCATCCAGCAGCACGCCATCGAGCAAGCCTTCCTCCGGCCGCCACTCGGCGGCATCGGCGGTGCGCACGCGGGCCTTGAGGCCAAGCCGCGTCAGGTTGCGCTTCAGCCGCTGCAGACGCGGCTCGGAGCGGTCGATGGCATAGACCTCGGCGCCTTGGCTCAGCAACTGCGCCGTCTTGCCGCCGGGCGCGGCGCAGAGATCAGCCACCAGTTTGCCATTCAGGTCGCCAAACAGCTTCGCCGGCAGGGCGGCGGCGGCATCCTGCACCCACCATTGCGCGCCAGCCTCATCATTGAAGCCCGGCAGGCCATCTACGGCGCCGCCTTCCAGCCGCCGCAGGCTGCCGTTCGGCAACACCACGGCGTTGAGCGGCGCCGCCCAGGCGGCGGCATCACTTTTCACGGTGATATCGAGCGCTGCTTCGGCCAGATGCGCCCGCATGATGTCGCGCGCCACATCCTTGCCGTAAGCCGCTTCCCAGCGCCGCCGCAGCCAACCCGGCGTGTTGAGCATCGCTTCGTCCTGCAATGCAATCAGCGCGGCACCCTCGCGGCCGGCGCGGCGCAGCACGGCATTGACCAGGCCGCGCGACTTCGCCCCCTGCGGCAATATCTCCACCGTCGCCGAGACCGCCGCATGCGGCGGAGTGCCCAGGAACAGCAGGTCGCAGAGGCCCAGCCGCATGGCATGCAGCGGCAGGCCCTTCGGCGTCCGATCGACGAAGCCTTTGAGCAAAGCATCCACCTGGCCCAGGCGGCGCAGGGTGCCGGCCACCAGGCGGCGCACGAAACCGCGGTCGCGGTCGGGCAGTTTGGCAAAGCCGAGCGACGGATCGGCCATGGCCTCATCAAGGGCGCGGCGGCGTTCCAGCACCGCCTGCAGCAGGGCAGCGGCGACGCGGCGGGAATTGGTTTCTGTCATGGCCCCCTTTTAGCGCCGATATCCGCTATAGTCGATGCACGAAGAGGTGCGACATGAGCATGCTGACCAAGGCCGAGGCCGACGCCATCCTGACGCAGAATTTCCCGGCCTGGATCAATGAGCTGGGCCTGCGCTTCGAGAGCCTGGAAAAAGGCCATGTGCGGCTGCGGCTGCCGAATAACCCGCGCCTGCAGCGCATCGGCGGCGCGCTATGCAGCCAGGCGATCATGGCGGTGGCCGATACCGCCATGGCCTTTGCCGTCTCGACCGCCCAGAACGGCTTTTCCGACATGGCGGCGGTGAGCCAGAATACCAGCTTCTTCCGTGCCGCCATCGATACCGACCTGCTCTGCGATGCCCGCGTGGTGCGGCTGGGCCGCAGCCTGGCCTTCGGCGATGTGCTGTTCCACAGCTTAGGCAATGACGCACCGGTGGCGCAGGCGACCATGACCTATGCGTTGGGCACGCCCAGAAAAACTTAAATCTGAAAAGCCTGAATTAAATTTCGAAGCGGAAATCGACGAACAGGAAATCCACCCGGCCGGGATGCTCCTTGCCGGCAAAAGGCAGCACCAGGCGGTACATGCGGCCATAACGCTGCTGCGCATGCTGGAACCGCCCGGCGCTGTAGGACGGCTCGCCGCTTGAAACCACCTGGCGGTATTCGCTGATCGTGGCATCTGGATTGAGCAGCAGCACGCCCGGCTCGTCGAGATAATGCCCCTTGGCGGAATAGCCGCGCGCCCGCACCACATCATCGCCTTCAAGCCGGATGCGGAACCGCGCGCCGCCATCGGCGGCCTCGCCATGCAGCACCTCGTTGATGATCAGCGAAGACAGGAACGGCCCGATGCGCAGCGGATCGAAGCTCGAGCGCTGCGGCGGCTCAAGCTTGCGGGCCTTCAATTCGTACCAGTAATCATAGAGCCGGTGCAGGCCCTGATGACCGATGCTGGCGCGGAAAGCGTCTTCCACTGCTGCCTCACCAGCCGTTAACGCGATCCCATTCGGCGATGATGGCGCCATTGTCGCCCGGCTGGCCGGAAACGACGTAATAGCGATCATACATCGCCGCGGTCATGCAGGAATGATTCGGCAGCACCCGCAGCCGGCTGCCAACCGGGAAACGCTCAAACGGCAGATTGGCCTGATTCAACCCCGGATCGGCGGGACCGATCAGGCCATGTTCCTGATGCACATCCGTCACCGCCAGGCCGGGCAGCGGCATTGCGCCGCCGGGCAGGCAGACCAGGCCATAGCCAGTATGCGGGCGATGCTCGTTGGCGCCGACATCCTTCGACAGCGCCAGGCCACCGGCATCGATCAGCAGGTGGTTGCGGACCCGATGCCGCCCGGTGACGGAAGCCAGCACCGACACCGCGATATCGGTCATGGCGCAGGTGCCAAGTCCCGCCTGAAACAGATCGAAGAACACGTAATTGCCTGGCCGCATCTCGGTGACGCCATCGAGTTTCTCGGCGAACAGGGCGGTGGGCGTCGAGCCGACCGATACAATCGGGCAGGCATAACCGAAGCCGCGCAGCCGCTCGGCGGCACGCACCACGCCGGCGCGCTCGGCCTCGGCAATCGCCGCGATCTCGACCTCGCCCTTGGCATGGTAGGAATGCCCGGCATGGGTCAGCACGCCGGCAAGTTCCGCGCCCGGCTGACTCAGCGCCTCGGCCAGCGGCCGCAGCAGGTCCGAGTCCGGCGCGATGCCGGCGCGGCCCAATCCGGTATCGATCTTGATCAGCACGCGAAAAGTAACACCAAGCGCCCGGCCGCGTTCCGCCACGGCGGCTGCCGCGTCCACGTCATCGGTGATCAGCTTGAGGTCGCAGCCGGCCTTGATGATGCCTGCCGCCTGTTCCAGCTTGGCCGGCACGATGCCGACGGCATACAGGATGTCGGTGAAGCCGGCGCGGGCGAAATAGGCCGCCTCGGCCAGCGTCGAAACCGTGACCGGCCCGGCTTGGCCGTCATGCGCCAATCTGGCGACGCGGGCCGACTTGGCGGTCTTGAGATGTGGCCGCAACCCCACCCCGAGCTGGGCGGCGCGCTGGCGCATCCGCCGGACATTCCGTTCCAGGCGGGCGAGGTCGAGGATCAGGCTGGGAGTCGGCAGGTCGTCGAGCGTGGTCATGCCGGCAATTTACGCCGGTTCCGGGCAGGAAGCATAGCGCTGGATAAAGTCGGAGAAGGCCAGCGGCTTGCCGAACATGAACCCCTGGCCCAGGTCGCAGTGCATGGCGCGCAGGGCATCGGCCTGGGCCTGGGTTTCGATACCCTCGGCCACTACGCTCAAACCCAGGTCATGGCCCAGATCGATGATCGCCCGCACCAGACGAGCCACCGCCGGATCGGTTTCCGCCCCCACCAGAAAGCTGCGGTCGATCTTCAGGGTCGCCACCGGCAGTGCCGTCAGATAACTCAATGAGGAATAGCCGGTGCCAAAATCATCGAGCGCGATGCTGGCGCCGGCACGGACCAGTTGCTCGAGCTTGGCGCAGGCCTCCCGAGCATCACTCAACGCCATGCTTTCGGTAACTTCCAGCGTGATTGGCAACGCCATCTCGTACTGTGCAAGCAAACGCACCACCCGCGGCACGAAGTCATCTCGCTCGAACTGCTTGGTGGAAACATTCACGGCGATTTCGATATCAATGCCGGCCCGCAGCAACTCGGCGCGATGCTGCAAGGCCTTCTGGATCACCCAGAAGCCAACCTCATGGATCAGGCCGCTTTCTTCCAGCAGCGAAATGAAATCACCTGGCACAACCAGGCCGCGTTGCGGATGGCGCCAACGCAGCAGCGCCTCCGCCTTGCCGACGCCGGTATCCTGCAATTTCATGATCGGCTGGTAGAAGAGTTCAAATTCATTTTGCGCCATGGCGCGGCGCAAATCCGCCAGCAGTGCGAGGCGATGCTCGGCATTGGTCTGCATCGAGGTGTCGAAGAAGCGCCAAGTGCCTCGTTCGGCTTTCTTCGCAGCATACATCGCGGTATCGGCCATACGCAGCAAGTCAGTTGGATCCGCCGCGTCAGCGGGAAAGAAGGTAACGCCGATACTGGACGAAATCTGAAGCTCCCGGCCTTCCAGCACAAACGGCGCCGCCAGTTGCCGGTTCAGCTTGTCGATCACCTCCGGCACCGCTTCGGGCGTCAGATTCGGCAGCAGGATGACGAATTCATCGCCGCCCAGCCGGGCGACCGTATCGGTATCACGCAGCGCGACCTGCAGCCGGTGGGCCACTTCCAGCAGCAACGCATCGCCGGCCAGGTGGCCGAGCGTATCGTTCACCTCCTTGAAGTGATCAAGGTCGAGCAGCAGCACGGCACCGCCATCGCTGTCATCGCGCAGAGCTTGCCGGGCAGCGCGATCGATACGATCCAGCACAAGGCGGCGATTGGGCAATCGCGTCAGCGGGTCGTAATCCGCCTGCCAGCGGATCTGCGCCTCGGCATTCTTGCGATCCGTGATATCGACAAACATGCCGATATAGCCGGTGAGTGCCTCGCCTTGCCGCATCTGCGACACGGACAACCATTCGCAGTAGATGCTGCCATCCTTGCGCCGGTTCCAGACTTCGCCGCCCCATTCGCCATCGCGATCAATGGCTGCCCACATATCAACATAGAATTCACGGTTCTGGCGCCCGGATGAGAGCAGCGCTGGCCGATGCCCGATTACCTCCTCGGCATGATAACCGGTGAGGCGCTCAAAAGCCGGGTTGACGTGGCGGATGATGTTATCGACATCGGTGACCATGATCGCCTGCGGCGATTTCTCGAACACGACGCCGGCCTGAACCAGGCGCTCTTCCGCCAGCTTGCGCGCGTCGATATCAGAACAGGTGCCAACGGCACGGATCGGAAAGCCTGTGGCATCGCGTTCAACCACGGCGCCGCGATCAAGCACCCACTTATAGCGCCCATCCTTCATTAGCCGGCGATATTCGCTTTCATAGGTGGCCGCATCGCCCGAAACATGCCGGCGCAGATTGGCCAGTGCCGCATCGCGATCATCAGGGTGCACCAATTCCCGCCACACGGAAATCTGTGGCGATAATTCCCCGATGGCATAACCGAGCATGGCGACAAGGCGGTCGCTGTAGATGACGCAGCCGCTGGGTATATGCCAATCCCAGATACCATCCTGGTTGCCAACAAAGGCCAGGGTCAGACGCTCCTGGCTTTGGCGCAGTTCCTCCTGCCGCTGGCCCAGGGCGGCAAGCATGCGATTGGTGGCGGTGGCAATCTGCTGAACCTCGCGCGGCCCCTCGACCTGTACCTGGGAGACGGTGGCGCCATCGCGAATACGATCCATGATGCGGGCCAGGGCAGCCATTGGATCATATAGTTTGCGGCTGAACGTGCCCACGATCCCAAGTAGCGCCAGCATGACCAGAGCATCAATCACCACATGGTGTAGCAGCGCCGTCCTGGCCTGCGCCAGGGCAGCGTCGCGGCGCTGCACCACCAGGATGGTCCAGCCCGCATTAATCAGTTGATGGGACTGGGCAATGATGTAGGGCTGATGATCGGGGTCGTCGATATCCTCGTGCCAGGAGCTGACACGCGCGGCGGGCTCAAAATCGAGGCCGGGCGAGAGCGCCGTGCCAATCGCCTCCTGCGCGTCGGGGCTGGCCAATACCACGATGCGATCCGGCCCCACGGCATAGGCCACTGCCTCCGGCAGCGCCGGCAGCAGCAACGGCAGCCGATGCGGATCAAGGCTGAAGGATATGGCCCCCGCGACAAGCCCCAGGGCGGCGGCAAGGTCATCCGGATAGGCTGGCCCGATAGGATAGGCGAGCGAAATGTGGGGGGCGCCCGTCACCGCGCCCTGCGGATTGAGTCCACCAACCGTGAAGGCCGAGTGGTCCAGCAGCCGCGACAGATAGAAATGCGGATTGACATGACGGGACTCGCCGACCGGGATCGGGGCGGCGCTGCAAATTACCCGGCCGCGGCGGTCCACGGTCACCATATTGTTGAACTGGGTCGCGAAGCGCAGGGAATTGTCGAAGACGTCGCGGCAGCGGGTTGGATCGAGGGCCGCCACGGCTTCGTTGTCGGCCACCGCACTCAGCGCGATCTCGGTATCGGAAATGAAGCTCTCGACGCGCAGGGCGGCACTTTCGGCGGCAAAGGCCAGGGTCTGGCCCCGCTCCGCAATGGCGACCTTATACTCGGAATAGGCACCATAAAACCGCAGCAATGCAACCAGCGCCACAAGGGCGCCGACCATCATCACCATATAGGAACGGATCGAAATCATGGGCTGCAGGCAGTTGCGTACAGCCTGACTATCTATACAGCGCCCCCTGCGGCGTCCTGTCAGTTTTTGATAAGGCCGGGCCGTATTAGCGGAATCTCACCGACCCGCCTTGACAGCGCCGCAGGGAATCCCTAGGTAGTTGGCGCTCTCCTGGGGGGAGTGCTAACAATCCGGCCCATCATGTTATTTTTCAATAACTTAAGGTGAGGCCCGGAAGGTCAGCCAGAGAATTTTCACCCTGGGCCGCTGGCCCAAGCGATATCACAGAGGAGGATCGCATGAAGTTTCGTCCGTTGCATGACCGTGTGGTGGTGAAGCGCGTCGCCGAGGAAGAGCGTACCGCTGGCGGCATCATCATCCCGGACACCGCCAAGGAAAAGCCGATGCAGGGCGACGTCGTCGCCGTCGGCCCGGGCGCCCGCGATGAGTCCGGCAAAGTCCAGGCCCTGGACGTGAAGGCCGGCGACCGCGTGCTGTTCGGCAAGTGGTCGGGCACCGAAGTCAAGATCGATGGTGAGGATCTCCTGATCATGAAGGAATCCGACATCATGGGTGTCATCGAAGGCACCGCCAAGAAGTCGGCCAAGGCCGCTTAAGCTCAACACCTGAATAGGTAGGAGATACGATTATGGCTGCTAAAGACGTTCGCTTCGGCTCCGACGCCCGCGACAAGATGCTGCGCGGCGTGGATATCCTCGCCAACGCTGTGAAGGTGACGCTGGGCCCGAAGGGCCGCAACGTGGTGCTCGACAAGTCGTTCGGCGCCCCGCGCATCACCAAGGACGGTGTCACCGTCGCCAAGGAAATCGAGCTGTCCGACAAGTTCGAGAATATGGGCGCGCAGATGGTGCGCGAAGTCGCTTCCAAGGCCAATGACCAGGCCGGCGACGGCACCACCACCGCCACCGTGCTGGCCCAGGCCATTGTGCGCGAAGGCGCCAAGGCCGTTGCCGCCGGCATGAACCCGATGGACCTGAAGCGCGGCATCGACCTCGCGGTCGAGAAGGTGGTCGAGGACGTGAAGTCCCGCGCCAAGAAGATCGCCGGCGCCAAGGAAGTCGCCCAGGTCGGCACCATCTCGGCCAACGGCGATGCCGAAATCGGCAACATGATCGCCAAGGCGATGGAGAAGGTCGGCAACGAGGGTGTCATCACCGTCGAGGAAGCCAAGAGCCTGGAGACCGAGCTCGACGTCGTCGAGGGTATGCAGTTCGATCGCGGCTACCTGTCGCCGTACTTCATCACCAACGCCGAGAAGATGCTCTGCGAGCTGGAAAACCCCTACATCCTGCTGCATGAGAAGAAGCTGTCGGGCCTGCAGGCCATGCTCCCGGTCCTCGAGGCCGTGGTGCAGACCGGCCGTCCGCTGCTGATCATCGCGGAAGACGTGGAAGGCGAAGCGCTGGCCACCCTGGTGGTGAACAAGCTGCGCGGCGGCCTCAAGGTTTCCGCCGTCAAGGCGCCGGGCTTCGGCGACCGCCGCAAGGCCATGCTGGAAGACATCGCGATCCTGACCGGCGGTCAGCTGATCTCGGAAGACCTCGGCATCAAGCTGGAGACCGTGACCCTTGCCATGCTGGGCACCGCCAAGAAGGTGACCATCGACAAGGAGAACTCCACCATTGTCGGCGGCGCCGGCAAGAAGAAGGACATCGAGGCGCGTTGCAGCCAGATCAAGGCGCAGATCGAGGAGACCTCCTCGGACTACGACCGCGAGAAGCTGCAGGAGCGTCTGGCCAAGCTGGCCGGCGGCGTGGCCGTCATCAAGGTCGGCGGCGCCACCGAGATCGAAGTGAAGGAGCGCAAGGACCGCGTTGACGACGCGCTCCATGCCACCCGCGCCGCGGTCGAGGAAGGCATCGTGCCGGGCGGCGGTACCGCCCTGCTCTATGCCACCCGCGCCATCGAGAAGGTGAAGGTGGAGAACTCCGACCAGAAGCATGGCGTGGAAATCATCCGCCGCGCCCTGCAGGCCCCGGTTCGCCAGATCGCCGAGAATGCCGGCGTCGACGGCGCCGTGGTGGCGGGCAAGCTGCTCGAGTCGAAGGACACCAACTGGGGCTTCAACGCCCAGACTGAAGAGTATACCGACCTGGTGAAGGCCGGCGTCATCGACCCGGCCAAGGTCGTGCGCGTCGCCCTGCAGGGCGCCGCCTCGGTGGCCGGCCTGCTGATCACCACCGAAGCCATGGTCGCCGACAAGCCGGAGCCGAAGTCGGCCGGCGGCGGCGCCCCGGGCGGCATGGGCGGTGGCATGGGCGGCATGGGCGGCATGGACTTCTAAGTCCCGCCGCTCCGCTCAGGAGCATACGGAAAGGCCCGGTGGCAACACCGGGCCTTTTCTTTTGCGCGCCGTCAATGCGCCGCGCCAGCTACGTCCTTCACCACGTCACCGATCAAGCCACGCAGCCAGCGATGCGCGGGATCGTGGCGGTAGCGCACATGCCAGGCCATCTCGACCGGGAAGGTGCCGAGATCGACCGGGGCGTCGAGCACCTTGAGGCGCGTATCGTTGCTGAGGCGGCGGCAGATCAGGCGCGGCAGCGTGGCGCAGTAATCCGTCACCGCGACCATCTCGGGGATGGCGAGGAAATGCGTCACCGACACCGCGACCTCGCGGCGCAGGCCCTGGCGTTCCAGCGCCTGGAACAGGCCGACGCGCAGCCGGCCCGGCGGCAGCATGTTGACATGCTTGAGTTGCTCGAACTGCTTCTTGGTGATGCGGTCGCCAACCTGCGGGTGATTGGCGCGCACGACGCAGGCCAGGCTTTCCTGCATCAGATGCTGCACCACCAGGTTATCCGGCGGATCGACAATGCGGCCCAGCACCAGGGCCGTGCCGCCTGAAATCACGCCGGTATCGGCCAGATCCGTGCCATAGGGCGTGAGGCGCAGGCTGATGCCCGGCGCAACATCGCGTAAGCGCGCCACGATGGCCGGCACCAGCACGAATTCGACATAGCTGTTTGGCGCCAGGGTGAATTGCAGCTTCGCTTTGGCCGGATCGAAATCCTGCTGGCCGAGTACCACCTCATCAAGCGTCGCCAGCGCCGCCGCAAGTACCGGCGCCAGTTCAGTGGCCTTCTGCGTCGGCTGCATGCCATAGCGTTCGCGGATGAACAGCGGATCGCGCAGCATGGTGCGCAGCCGGGTCAGTGCATTGGACAAAGCCGGCTGCGTGATGCCCAGCCGCTCGGCGGCGCGGGTGACGCTGCGCTCCTCCATCAGCGCTAGGAAAACCGGCAGCAGGTTCAGATCATACCGCATCCAGTTATATTGTTATGTGAATATCTGGAATTCAATCAATAAATTGGATGAATTTCAATTCTGGCAGCATCCTCTGGCCATCCGAAACGCCGTACCGCACGGCCAGCCCAAGGAGCCCGCCATGTCCAAGATCCTGTTCATCCTCACCAGCCATGACCGCATGCTGAACGGCGAGGCGACCGGCCTGTGGGCCGAGGAGCATGCCGTGCCCTACCTGGCCCTCACTCAGGCCGGCCATGAAGTGACGGTCACCTCCATGGCGGGTGGCCGCGTGCCGGTGGATCCCAAGAGCAAGCCGGCGCCGGAGCAGGCGCTGCTGTGGAAGCGTGCGCTGGACCGCTTGGCCGATACCCCCGCCTTCGACACCCTGGATGACAGCGCGTTCGATGCCGTCTACCTGCCGGGCGGCCACGGCACCGTGTTCGACCTGCCCTACGACAAGAAGCTGCACGACCTGCTGTTCCGCTTCGAGGCCAGCGGCCGCGTCATCGCCGCTGTCTGCCATGCACCGGCCGTGTTCGCCGGCATGCGCCGTGCCGATGGCACGCCGTTCATCGCCGGCCGCCATGTCGCCGCCTTCACCGATGCCGAGGAGCGCGCGGTGGATGGCACGGAGAAGGTGCCCTTCCTGCTCGAGACACGGTTGAAGCAGCTTGGCGCCATCCACCATGCCAAGGCCGACTGGATGCCCAACGTGATCCGCGATGGCCGCCTGGTCACCGGGCAGAACCCGCAATCTTCCGCCGCGGTGGCTGAGCAAGTGCTGCACCTGCTGTCGCGCCGCCAGGTCTTTGAAACCCTCGCCGCTTGAACCCCCAGCCCCGCACCAGGAGAAAAACCATGATCACCTTCTACGCCTATGGCGCCCCCAACCCGCACAAAGTTTCGATTGCCCTGTTCGAACTGGGCCTGCCGCACCAGATCGAGGTGGTGGAAATCTGGAAGGGCGCCGGCCAGTCGCCAGAATTTCTCGCCCTCAATCCCAACGGCAAGGTGCCGGTGATCGTGGATCACGAAACCGGCCTCACCATCTCGGAGTCCAACGCCATCCTGCTCTATCTCGCCGAAAAGACCGGCAAACTGCTGCCACGTGATCGCAAACTGCGCCAGCGCGCCCTGGAGCTGCTGTTCTTCCAGGCCTCAGGCGTCGGCCCGATGTTCGGCCAGCGCGCCTGGTTCACCCTGTTCGCGCCGGAACACGTGCCTTATGCCATCACGCGCTACCGCAACGAGGCCGAGCGCCTGACCGGCGTGATCGAGACACTGCTGCCGGACGACAAGCCGTGGTTCCTAGGCGACGAGTACTCCATCGTGGATATCGCCTTCATGGGCTGGATCTGGACCGCGGTGCAGATGCATTTCCCGATCGACGGCTATCCGAAACTGAAACGCTGGTTCGACCGCACCCTGGCACGGCCCGCCGTACAGAAAGGCCTGATCACGCCGAACCCGCTGCCCAACTTCGCGCCGCCCGCCGTGGCGGCCTGAACCAACTCAAATCGCACCGAAAGGATCAGTACAATGGCACTCAAGGATATACTCCCCGGCAAGCTGGGCTTCGGCACCGCGCCGCTCGGCAACATGTTTCGCGCCATCCCCGAAGCGGAAGCGCGCGCCACGGTGGAAGCCGCCTGGAATGATGGCATCCGCTACTTCGACAACGCGCCGTTCTACGGCGCCGGCCTGGCGGAAATCCGCATGGGCGATGCGCTGGCCGACAAGAAGCGCAGCGAATACGTGATCAGCACCAAGGTCGGCCGCGTCATCCTGGATGAAGTGGAGGATGTGAACGCCCGCGACAATGGCGAGAAGGGCGATGTATTCAAGCATGGCCGCCCGAACAAGGTGGTGAACGACTATTCGGCGGATGGCACGCTCCGCTCCATCGAGGACAGCCTGAAGCGCCTCAAGACCGATCATATCGAGATCGTCTGGGTGCATGACGTGGCGCAGGATTTCTACGGCGATGAATGGCTCGGGGTGTTCGAGGGCGCGCGCAAAGGTGCGTTCAAGACCCTCGACCGCCTGCGCGATGAAGGCGTGATCAAGGCCTGGGGCCTTGGCGTCAACCGCGTCGAACCGATCGAGCTGCTGCTCGGCCTGGAGAGCAACCGGCCCGATGGCTTCCTGCTCGCCGGCCGCTACACCCTGCTGGACCATGACCGCGCCTTGCAGCGGGTGATGCCGCAGGTGGTGGCACGGGGATTGGGCATTGTCGTCGGCGGGCCGTATAGCTCCGGCGCCCTGGTCGGCGGGCCGAATTTCGAATACGCCCCGGCGACGCCGGCCGTCCTCGCCAAGGTCGCCGGCATCAAGGCGATTGCCGACCGCCATGGCATCAGCATGAAGGCGGCGGGGCTGCAATTCGCGCTGGCCAATCCAGCGGTGGCCGCCGTGATCCCCGGCGCCAGCCAGCCCGGCCGCATCGCCGAGGACCGCGCCGCGTTGAACGAAACCATCCCGGCGGATTTCTGGCGCGCGCTGCGCCAGGCCGGTCTGGTCAATCCGGCGGCGCCTTTGCCGGGCGGCATCTGACGCGAAACATCCGACTGGTGAAGCCCTGGCTGTTCCAGCCAGGGCTTTTCTTTTGCGCGCTTCACTGCGACCATGCCATCATGACGCAGCGCTACGACGACATACTGGCGTTTCTTGAAGTGGTGAAGGCGGGCAGCTTCACGGCCGCCGCGACCCGTTTGCGCGTGGCGAAATCCGTGGTCAGCGACCGCGTGCGCAACCTGGAGAACAGTCTGCAGGTCGAATTGCTGCGCCGGACCACGCGCCAGGTGGCACCGACCGAGCGCGGCCGCGAACTCTATGAATCGCTGGCGCCGCTGGCCGATGGCATCGCCCAAGCCATGGATGATGCCGCCCATGCCGATGGCCCGCTGCTTGGCCGCCTGCGCATGACTGCGCCGATCAGCTTCGGCATGGAATACCTCACCCCGGTGATCACGCAATTCGCGCTGCAGCATCCGCAGCTTGAGATCGCGCTGGATTTTGATGATCGCACCATCGACATCATCGGCGGCGGCTATGACCTCGCCCTGCGTATCGGGCGCCTGGGCGATTCCGCGCTGATGGCACGCAAGCTGTGTGACAGCGACCGCGTGGTCTGCTGCAGCCCGGCCTATGCCAAGAAGAACGGCCTGCCGAAAAGTTTGAGCGACCTCGCCGGCCATGCCAGCATCGACTATGCCAATGCCCATGCCAGCCGGCTATGGCGCTTCGAGCCGGAGAAACCCGGCGGTGAGCCCCGCGTGGTGGAAACCAGCAGCCGCCTGGTGGTGAATAACGGCGAGGCGATGCGCGACATGGCGATTGCCGGTCTCGGCATCATCGTACTGCCGCGCTTCATCCTGGCGCGTGCCATCGAGAGCGGCGCGCTGATCGAATTGCTGCCGCAGATCAAGCCGCTGCCGGATGCGATCTATGCGGTCTATCCGCCCAGCCGCCACATGCCGCGCAAGCTGCGCGCCATGATTGATCATCTGGCGACAAGCTTCGCCGGCACCCCGCCTTGGGCGCGGCCGGCGGCCAAGGCGGCGAAAAAGCCCAGAAAATGATTGTTCTGCCGATTCTCATTGTTCGGCTTGACCGTACAATGAGTCCGGGACAACCCGGCTAATGCTCCGGCCCGTCTTTGCGTAGGGTTCTTTCACCGGCGGACAACACCGCCAAAGACGAACCTGAGACGAAACGCAATCTGAGACGAAAAGGACTGACTGACATGGGCAAGAAGTATAACCGCCTCGACAAGAACAACGCCGCCGTGCTGCTGGTCGATCACCAGGCCGGCCTGCTCTCCCTGGTCCGCGACATCGACCCGGACAAGTTCCGCAACAACGTGATGGCGCTGGCCGACCTGGCCAAGTTCTTCAACCTGCCGACCATCCTGACCACCAGCTTCGAGGATGGCCCGAACGGCCCGCTGATGCCGGAACTGAAGGAAATGTTCCCGGATGCGCCCTATATCGCCCGCCCCGGCAACATCAACGCCTGGGACAATGAGGATTTCGTCAAGGCGGTGAAAGCCACCGGCAAGAAGCAGCTCATCATCGCCGGCGTTGTCACCGAGGTCTGCGTTGCCTTCCCGGCGCTCTCGGCGCTCGAAGAAGACTTCGAGGTCTTCGTGGTTGCCGATGCCTCCGGCACCTTCAACGAGATCGCGCAGCAGGCGGCGTGGGACCGCATGAGCCAGGCCGGCGCGCAGTTGATGAACTGGTTCGGCGTTGCTTGTGAACTGCACCGCGACTGGCGCAACGATATCGAAGGCCTGGCCAAGCTGCTGGCCGACCATATCCCGGACTACAAGAACCTGATGACCAGCTACTTCGCCAACACCAAGAAGAAGTAAGCCGTATAAAACGGTTGCAGAGGCCCGGCCCATCAAGCCGGGCCTCTTTGCTTCTAGCGACAAATAAATTTTGCGCAACAATCAAGCTTTTTCAGTCAGCGGGCCCTGATTCCGGGTCTAGCATGGCGGCTTCCATTGCAGTGAAGGAGGCAGTCATGGGTTTGCGCATCGGCAGCAAGGCACCAGATTTCGAGGCTGATACCACGGTCGGCCCGATCAAGTTTCACGATTATGTCGGCGAGGGCTGGGCGATTCTGTTCTCGCACCCAAAGGATTTCACCCCGGTCTGCACTACGGAACTGGGCGCCGTGGCGAAGCTCAAACCGGAATTCGACAAGCGCAATGTGAAGGTGCTGGGCCTGAGCGTCGATCCGGTGAGCGATCACCAGCGCTGGATCGGCGATATTAAGGATGTCACCGGTTACCTGCCCGAGTATCCGCTGATCGGCGACAGCGACCTCGCCATCGCCAAGCTCTACGACATGCTGCCCGAGGAAGCTGGTTCATCATCGCAGGGCCGCACGGCAGCGGATAATCTTACCGTGCGCACGGTCTACATCGTCGGCCCGGACAAGGCGATCAAGGCGCAGCTTGCCTATCCGATGACCTCAGGGCGCAATTTCGATGAGATCCTGCGCCTGGTGGACAGCCTGCAGCTCACCGCCAAACATAAGGTGGCAACACCAGCGAACTGGAAGCAGGGAGAGGATGTGATCATCGCTGGCTCGGTGAGCAACGAGGAAGCGAAAGAGAAGTATCCCGCCGGCTGGCAATCGCCGAAGCCCTATCTGCGCATTGTCCCTCAGCCGAAGTGAGCATGGCGGCATGATGCGGTTGGATCACTGAGGTCACGCGAATTTGAGTCCTTGCGGTACCGTCATGCCGGCTTCTAAATGCCGGCATGACTGCATTCTCCAGCCGCCGCCTGCTCCTCACCGCCACCCTGATCCTGCTGCTGCTCATGGCGGTGGCTGATGCCATCTGGCTCAGCCTCGCCGCCCCCGCCTTCTATCGCCCGCTGCTCGGCGAACGGCTGAATGACATGCCGGTGCTATGGGCCGCCATCGGCTTCTACCTGCTCTATGCCATCGGCGTTGCCTGGTTCGTGCTGCGCCCGGCGCTTGCCGCCGCTTCCGCGCAGCAGGCGGTATTTTATGGCGCCGGCTTCGGCCTGGTTGCCTATGGCACCTACGATCTCACCAACCAGGCAACGCTGGTCGGCTGGCCCGTGATGGTGACCCTGGTGGACATGGCATGGGGCAGCCTGCTGACCGCCAGCACCGCCGGCCTCGCCACCTGGATCGCTTTACGACGTGGATAATTTCACACTTGACTTAATTAAGTGAAATATGAAATAAAGCCGCCATGGAGACTTTCGCGGCTTTATCCGATCCCACACGGCGGCAGATCATCGAATTGCTCGGCCCCGGCCCGTTGCCGGCGGGGTCGATAGCCGAGCGTTTCGCGCTGTCCGCGCCGGCCGTGTCGCAGCATCTGAAAGTGCTGCGCCAGGCCGGACTGGTGACGCAGCAGGTGGATGCGCAGCGCCGCATCTATGCGCTCAATCCTGCCGGCTTCGCCGCCATGGATCAGTGGCTGGCGCAGGTGCGGCGCTTCTGGGGACCGAAACTCGATGCGCTGGCCGCTGAATTGGAGAAGGACGATACGCCATGAACCAGACCGCGCCGCTGCTCGACAGCCATGACTATGGCGAGGTGCTGGAATCCGGCGCCGTGCGTTTCACCCGCCTGCTGCCCGGCCCTGTCGCACGCGTGTGGCGCTACATCACAGAGCCGGACCTGCGCGCCAAATGGCTGGCCGGCGGCCCGATGGAGTTGCGGCTTGGCGGCAAGGTGGCGCTGGAATTCTGGAATGACCAGTTGAGCGCCGAAGCCGATCCGACACCGACGGAATATTGCGGCTGCGACGGCGCCGCCCTGCTTGGCCGCATCACGGCGCTTGAGCCGCCGCGCCTCTTGGCCTTCACCTGGGGTGAAGATGGCAGCGAGGGCGGCCAGCCGGTTTCGGAAGTGACCTTCGAGCTGAGCGAACAGCCCGGCGGCAAGGTGCTGCTGGTGCTGACCCATCGCCGCCTGACAACCGACCTGATGCGCAATGTCGGCCCCGGCTGGCACACCCATCTCGATACGCTGGTGATGACCGCCGAAGGCCGCCGTGTGGACAGCTTCTGGCAGCGTTTCCTAGCTCTGCGGGCGTATTACTCGGCACTGATCAAGTAGCCCCTCACCACGCCGCCTCGAGCAAAGCCACGAGATCTTCCGGGCCCTTGATCGGCTTCGGGTTGGTGCGCACCCAGAGATTCTCCATCGCGCCTTCGGCGATCTTGGCGAACTGGCTTTTCTCCACGTTCAGGTCGCGCAGCCGCGTCGGCTGCCCCAGCGTGGCGATCATGTCCGCCACGGCCTGCGCCGCATCGCCATCGCGGCGTCCCAGCACCTCGGCGATGCGCGCCTGCTGCGGCGCAGTCACGTCGCGGTTATGGCGCATCACATGCGGCAGCATGATGCAGGAGGTGTGGCCATGGCTCATGCCGGTGACGGCGCCCAGGCTGTGGCCGATGCCATGGCTGGCGCCATAGGGCACGCGCAGGATGCCGATGCCGGAAAGCCACGCCGCCTGCAAGCATTCCAGCCGAGCCTGCATGTCGCCGGGATCGCGCAGGCTGGCCGGCAGGGCGCGGGCGAATAGCCGCAAAGCCTGCAGCGAGGTTGCCTCGATCAGTGGCGACGGCTGAATTGAGCAGATGCCTTCGACTGAATGATCGATGGCGCGGATCGCGGTGGAGAGCCACAGCCATTGCGGCGTATGCACCGTCACCGCCGGATCGAGGATGACACTGGCGGCGCCGATTTCGCGCCCGGTATAGCCATGCTTGATCTGCCGCACCGGATCAGTGCAACCGCCGAAATTGGAGAATTCGGCGGCCGACAGCGTGGTGGAGAGCACGATCTGGCGGAACGGCGGCGGCTTCACCACCGGCACATGGCGGCTGCCATCGGGATTGGTGCGGAGATGGTAATCGTCGAGCTGTTCCGGCGCCGTGAGGCCATGCGCCAGGGCGATCAGCGCCACCTTGACGGTATCAATCGCCGTGCCGCCGCCGAAAGTGAGCACCAGATCCGGATCAGCGGCGCGCATGGCATCGGCACAGGCGATCACGCTGGGGCGCGGCGTATGCTCGCGGCATTCATCGAAGGTGCCGACATGGCGCGCGCCGAGCGCGCGGCGGATTTTCTCCACCGCATCGGTGGTGCGGTTCAGCGTCTTGCTGGTGACAATGAAGACGCGCCGGGCATTGCGCCGATCCGCCTCCTCGACCACAGCCCGATCCGCCGCCTGGCCCCAGATCACGCGATCCTGGGCCAGGAATTCATGCATGCCGCTGGTCATCCGTCGCCTCCCGCTTTTGCCGCGAGTATGGCGTCAGCCCAGGCCCCAGTTCAAGCCGGGGGCGGCTGCAAACCCTGCGGCTGGGGAAACCACAGCGAAGCCCGCGTGCCGCCGCGCACCGGATCGATACGTTCCAAAGCCAGGCGACCGCCATGCAGTTCGGCCAGTTTCTTGGTGATCGAGAGGCCGAGCCCGGCGCCACCATGGCTGCGGGTATAGGCATTGTTGATAATGCCGAATGGCTGCAACACCTGCTGCAGCATATTGGCGGCGATACCGGGACCGGAATCGCTGACATCGATGCGCAGGCCACTCTCCACCTGCGCGGCCTCGATGGTGATGCTGCCGCCTTCAGGGGTGTATTTCACCGCATTGGCCAGCAGGTTGAGCAGCATCTGGCGCAAAGCGCGGCGGTCTGCGGCAAACGACAAGTCCGGCGCCACGCAAAGCGTCATCGCGATGCGATCATCATCAATCAATGGCTGCATCAGCTTCAGGCATTCCTCCACCAGCGGCTTGAGCCTCACTTCCTCGCGGTGCAGCCGCAGCTTGCCGGCCTCCAGCGCCGATAGATCCAGGATATCGTTCACCAGGCTCAGCAGATGCTCGGCGCTGGTGACAATCAGGCGGCCATATTCGCGGTATTTCGGATTGCCGAGCGGGCCATTGATCTCCAGCGCAATCATTTCCGCGAAGCCGATAATGCCGTTCAGCGGCGTACGCAATTCGTGGCTCATATTGGCCAGGAACATGCTCTTGGCATGGGCGGAATCGGCAGCCTCTTCCAGCGCCTGCTGCAGCTTGGCCTCACGCAACTTGTGATGCCGGATGTCGCGGTAGAAGGCCGCCAGCACGCCATGGCCGTCGAGTTCGATCCGCCGCGCGCTGATTTCCACCGGCAGCAGGTTGCCATCGGCATGGCAAAGATTGGTGCTGTAGACCAGCGGGCGGTCGCTGACTGCTGCCGCCGCAAAGCGCTCTACCAGACCGCTGCTGCCATCCGGATGCAGGTCACGCTCGCGCTTGCCGATCAGCGCCGCCGGCATGCAACCGAGCATTTCGCCCGCCACCGTATTGGCATCGAGGATGCCGCCATTGTCCATGTCGACCATCAGGATGGCATCGGGGCAACCCTCCATGATGGCGCGGTGCTTGCGCTCGGAGGCCAGCATGCGCGCCTGATCGTCGCGCCGCTCGGTGATATCGCGCAGCACCGCCAGGATCACCTCGACACCGTCGCGCTCGGCCTTGAGCAGCGAGGCTTCGGCTGGAAACAGGCTGCCATTTCGCCGCATACCGGTCACTTCACGACGGCCATGCATCATGTAGGCAGTGATATGAGATTTGGCGAAACGCGCCACATGCTCGCGATGCGCCGTGCGCGCGGATAGCGGAATCAGCAGATCGAGCGGCTGGCCGATGATCTCCTGACGGCGGTAGCCGAAAACCGTCTCCGCCATGCGGTTGAAATCGACGATGCGCTGATCCAGCCCGATGGTGACAACAGCCTCGGGCATGAAGGCCAGCAGGCTTTCCTGCAGATTATTCATGGTGGTGATGCTGGTGCGATCCCATCATTCCGGCGTGTCGGCTTGGTGAAGAAAGCGGCGATGCGGGCGAGTTCGCTGGCCTGTTCAGTGAGGGTGGCGGTTGCGGCAGTGTTTTCCTGCACCAGGGAGGAGTTGCGTTGGGTAAGCTGGTCCAGGTTGCTCACGGCAATATTCACTTCCTCCAGCCCCTGGGCCTGCTCGCGGCCAGCATGGGCGATCTCGTCGACGATGGAAGCAACGCGGCCGGAGGCAACAGTGATCTGGCTCAGTATCTCGCCGCTCTCGCGCACATGGCGCACCCCGGCCTTGACCTGCTGGTCGGTCTCGCCGATCACACCCTTGATTTCCTTCGAGGCATTGGCGGCGCGCTGCGCTAACGCCCGCACTTCCTGCGCCACAACGGCAAAGCCCTTGCCCGCCTCGCCTGCCCGCGCGGCTTCCACGGAAGCATTCAGCGCCAGCAGATTGGTCTGGAACGCGATCTCGTCGATCAGACCGATAATGGCGACGATGCGCTGCGCGCTATGCTCGATACGGTCCATCGCTGTCACCGCCTCCTGCATGGTGCGGGTGCCGTTATTCGCGGCATCGCGTGCCGAACCGCTCAACTGGTTCAGCATCTGGGCATTGTCGGCATTCTGCTTCACCGTCTGGGTCAGTTCCGACATCGCGGCGGCAGTCTGCTCCAGGGTCGCCGCCTGGCTTTCCGTGCGTGCCGCCAGATCGCGGCCGCCAGCAGAAAGTTCGGCGGCCGCCGCTTCCAGCGCCTCGGTGCTGCCGGTCAGTTTCTCGCTGACATCGCGCAGCACGCCGATGGTGGTGCCCGCATCCCGCATCAATGTGGCGAATTCACCCTGGTAATTATCTCCAGCCTGATTCAGGCCGGCATCGGCAGCCTGCAGGTCGCCGCGCGCCAGGTGGCCCATCACCCGGCCAAGCGTGCGTACCGCGCCAGCCGTCGTCGCCACCACGCTGTTGATGCCCTGCGCCAAGCTGAGCATGAAGCCCTGCTTGCCAGCCTCCTCCAGCCGCTTGGCTAGATCGCCAGCCGCCGCCGCCGAAACCAGGCTGACGATTTCGCTTTCCAGCCGCGCGGTTTCTTCCGCACGCAGGCGCATGCTTTCGCGTGCCTGGTTGATCACCTCGGCGCCACGGCGGAAATTGCCCGGCATACCGGTTTCCAGGAACGGGCGGAAATACTGGCCTTGGGACGCAAGGGTCAGCGACGCACCGGATTCGCGCACGAAGGCATCGGTGAGATCGAGCATCCGGTTCACCATTATCAGCGCCGGCGCCAGTTCGCCATAGCTGGCGATATGCAGTACCCGCGCTGAAAGGTCGCCACGCGCAGCACGGCCGCACACATCATTCACTGCCTGCAGCGCCCGGCGATGCCGCCGCGCCGCCCTTCCGATGATCAGCATGCTTTCTCCCCCCGCTGTGGCGTTTTTATTTATCCGGCAGCCCGTATTTTTCCGGTGGCCTGTCTTTATCTGGCAGCCGCGTTTATCTGGTAGCCAGGCCGAGCACGAACTCGTCATAGCCCTGTCGGTTCTCAGCCAGCAGCGCATCAAGCCGGACCAGACTGTCGCGCAGGCCGACACGGCGATCCTGGCTCGCCGCCTCGATGCGCAGCAGCTCGCGGTAAACCGGCTCGATCACGGCTAGCGCGCCGCGGTGCGGCTTGCGCCGGTTGGAATGATAGCCATCCACCTCACCGGCCAGAGTAAAGCTCGGCGTTACATGCGCCAGCACCCAGTAGAAATCGCCATTCTTCGCCAGGTTCTTCACAAAGGCGAAAACCTCGCGGCCATCCTGGATGCGCTGCCACAGCAGGGCGAAGACGGCGCGCGGCATATCCGGGTGGCGCAGGATGGAATGCGGCTGGCCCAGCACCTCCGCCTCGGCATAGAGCCCGACACTGCAGAACACATCATTCACATAGGTGAGCCGACCCTTGAGATCGGTCTTGCTGACAATGAGTTCGTCTTCCTGGAAATGCCGCTCTTGCGAAGTGGGTGTCGGGCGCTTCATGGACAGCCTCTCAGTGGGTATTGATCCGAACAACATCAAAGCGCTGGATATATCCGCCTGAGGGCAAGAATAGATTGCGATCTATCGCCGATCCCCCGACTAATTACAGTTATTGAACGAGGGAGTGTTTCGTTTTTAAAGTAAAAATGTCCTTATTATTGAAAATAATGGTCTTTTTTATTAACAAAATCAATCTTAGATACTGAAAATCGCCAGCCCTCTACACTATGTTGTAAATAATAAAATAGAACTCACAATATCAGAGCGAGAAAAACTCTATCGATCCATACGTGGATTTTCCTATAATCCGGAAACGGTCAATTTGTTGCGGTATGGCTTTCCAGACGACGAAAATTCTCCTGGCCGGCTTCGATGCTTCCCAGCTCCAGCGGCTTCAGGCACTCCTGACCCGGGCGGATCACCTTGTGCTGCAGGTGCAACCAAAGGCCATCGACCATGGCCTACTGGTGGATGCTGGCTGCAACGCAGCGGTGATCGAACTGCCGACGGATGCGCATAGCAGCGAGGGCCTGGCGCTGCTGGCAGCGATCCGCGGCCATTCCGACATGCCGATCGTGGCGGTGGTGCGCGGCAGTGACGCGGCCTTGCGGGTGCGGGCGCTGAAGGCCGGCGCCCATGATGTGCTGAGCGAGCCCTGGGACGACACCGAATTGCTGGCGCGGCTGCACAGCCTGCTGCAGCGCTGCCGCACCTGCCTCAAGGTCGGACGGCTATGCTACGGCGACATCGTGATCGACCAGGTGGAACAGAGCTTCCGCCACCGCAGCCGCTATGTCGCCCTGTCACGCATGGAGATGCGGCTGCTGCGCCGGCTGGTGCAGGCCGATGAAAGCACGGTGCCGAACGAGGCCCTGCTGCGGGAGTTATGGGGCAAGGACAATGACAGCCACCGCCAGTCGCTGCGGGTGCTGATCCGCCAGTTGCGGGCGAAGATCGAGGATGATCCGCGCCACCCGAGTTTCCTGATCAACGACCACGGCATCGGCTACCGCCTGCGCCGCCAGTGAGGCGACGCAGGCGCAAGCCGGGTTATTCGACTTCCTTGATCACCTTGGCGAGGATGCCGAAGATTTCGTCGATATGCTGCTTGGTCAGGATCAGCGGCGGCGACAGCGCGATGGTGTCGCCGGTGAGGCGGCACATCAGGCCCTGCTCGTAGCATTTCACGAACACATCATAGCCGCGCTTGGTCGGCGCGCCCTCGCGCGGGCTGAGTTCCACCGCCGCCATGATGCCGATATTGCGGATGTCGATGACATTGGGCAGGCCCTTGAGGCTGTGCACCGCGTCTTCCCAATAGCCGCTCAATGAAGCGGCATTCTCGAAGATGCCTTCATCGCGGTAGAGGTCCAGCGTGGCGAGGCCGGCGGCACAGGCCAACGCATGGGCCGAGTAGGTATAGCCATGGAACAGCTCGATCATGTGTTCCGGGCCCTGCATGAAGGCTTCATGCACATGCTTGCGGGTGAACACGGCGGCCGCCGGCACGGCGGCATTGGTCAGGCCCTTGGCGGTGGTCATCATGTCGGGGATGACGCCGAGCGTCTCGGCGCCGAAGGCCTTGCCGGTGCGACCGAAGCCGGTGATCACTTCGTCGAAAATCAGCAGGATGCCATGCTTGTCGCAGATCTGACGCAGCTTCTGCAGGTAGCCGACCGGCGGGATCAGCACGCCGGTGGAACCGGCCACCGGCTCGACGATCACGGCGGCGATGGTGCTGGCATCATGCAGCGCGATGATGCGCTCCAGGTCATCGGCGAGATGCGCGCCCCAGGTCGGCTGACCCTTGGAGAAGGCCATGTCCTTGAGGCTATGGGTGTGCGGCAAATGATCGACCCCGGCCAGCAAAGGCCCGAATACCTTGCGGTTGGCGACGATGCCGCCCACGCTGATGCCGCCGAAGCCGACGCCGTGATAGCCACGTTCGCGGCCGATCAGGCGGGTGCGGGCGCCCTCGCCGCGCGCTCGATGATAGGCAATGGCGATCTTGAGCGCCGTATCCACCGCTTCCGAACCGGAATTGGCGAAGAACACATGGTTGAGATCGCCCGGCGCCAGATGTGCCAGCCGCGCGGCGAATTCAAACGCCTTGGGATGCCCCATCTGGAAGGTCGGCGCGAAATCCATTTCCGCTGCCTGCTTCTGGATCGCGGCCACGATCGGTTCGCGGCAATGGCCGGCATTGACGCACCACAGGCCGGCGGAGCCGTCGATCACCTGCCGGCCGTCATGCGTCGTGTAATACATGCCCTTGGCGCCGACCAGCAGGCGCGGATTGGCCTTGAACTGGCGGTTGGCGGTGAAGGGCATCCACCAGGATTGCAGGTCGTTGGGAACGGGGGCGGTCTGGCCCATGGTCGGCTCCGGCTGGGATTTAAGGAAAACCTATCCTGTGAGTCTCGGTCTAAGTGCTGTGCGAAACAATGCTTTTCTCTGCCGCTTAAGCCTTTGATCTTGATGCGATAAATCAAACATTGTTAAATATATTGAACAACGAAACAGGAGCGCGGCGGATGGACGGCGAAATCGATATCGGCGGGCGGCTGAAACAGGTGCGTTTGGCGCGAAAAATTTCGCAGCGCGAACTGGCGCGGCGCGCCAATGTCACCAATGCCACTGTGTCGCTGATCGAGGCCAACCGCGTCAACCCCTCGGTCGGCGCGCTCAAGCGCGTGCTGGATGGCCTGCCGATGAGTCTGGCGGAATTCTTCGCGCTGGAAGCGCCGGCACCGCGCAAGGCCTTCTACCGCGCCGAAGAACTGGTGCAGGTCGGCAAGGGCAAGATCAGCTACCGCCAGGTCGGCACCGACCTATCGGGCCGCGCGCTGCAGATCCTGGTGGAACGCTACGCACCCGGCGCCGATACCGGCCGCGTCATGCTGCGCCATGAAGGCGAGGAAGGCGGCGTGGTGCTGAAAGGCCGCCTGGAAGTGACGGTCGCCGGCCAGACCCGCGTGCTCGGCCCGGGCGATGCCTATTATTTCGAAAGCCAGCAGCCGCATCGCTTCAAAACCATCGGCAGCGAGCCCTGCGAATTGATCAGCGCCTGCACGCCGCCGAGTTTCTAGGTGAGGTTTTTGGACAGATTCTCCACCATTTGTCATGCCGGCGAAAGCCGGCATCCCATTTGATGGATGTAATGGGACCCTCGCTTTCGCGAGGGTGACAATGTGGTGTGGGGCGGTGAACGTCACCCCTTCGTCGCGGCGATAGCGACGATCTCGATCATATCGCCCTCTTCCAGCGTGGCGCCGATGCAGGCGCGCTGCGGCGGGTTGGCATGGTCTACCCAGTCAAGCCACACCGCATTCATCGCCGGCTTCTGTGCCATGTCGGTAATATAGACCGTGGCCGAGAGCAGCCGCGACTTGTCGGTGCCGGCCTCGGCGAGCTGGCGGTCGAGGTTCGCCAGCGCCTCGCGGGCTTGGCGCGTCATGTCCAGCTCATAAGTATCGGCGGTGGCGACGGTGAAAACGAAACCGTTATGCACCGTGGTGCGCGAACGGCCGGACGCCTCACTGGGAATGCGGGTAATCGGCAGCATGCTTGCTTCTCCCCCGCCTCAGCCGCCCGGCCCGAGCATCTGGCTCGGCAGCCAGGTGACCAGGCCCGGCACGAAGAAGATCAGCGCCACCGCCGCCACCATGAGCAGGAAGAACGGAAAAGCGACCTTGGCGATATAGGTGATCTGATGCCCGGTCATGCCCTGCAACACGAACAGGTTGAAGCCGACCGGCGGGGTGATCTGCGCCATCTCCACCACCAGCACGACGAAGATGCCGAACCAGATCAGGTCGATGCCGGCGCGCTCGATCATCGGCAGCACCACCGCCATGGTCAGCACCACCATGGAGATGCCATCCAGGAAGCAGCCGAGCACGATGTAGAACACCATCAGCACCACGATCAGCGCGGCCGGGCTGAAGCCCATGCTGCTGATCCAATCGGCGAGATGGCGCGGCAGGCCGGTGAAACCCATCGCGAGGGTGAGGAAAGCCGCACCGGCCAGGATCAGGCCGATCATGCAGGAAAGCCGGGTGGCGCCCAGCAGGCTTTCCATGAAGGTTTTGACGTTGAGGCTGCCCTGTGCTGCCGAGACAACCAGGGCGCCGACCACGCCGAGCGCCGCCGCCTCGGTGGCGGTGGCGATGCCGGTATAGATCGAGCCGAGCACGGCGAGAATCAGGCCGACCGTGGGCAGCAGGTGGCGCGAGGCCCAGATCTTCTGCACGAAGCTGAACTTCTCGGTCGGCTGCGGAATCTTGTCCGGATTGAGCAGCGACCAGACCACGATGTAACCCATGAACAAAGCCGCCAGCAGAATGCCGGGAATCACGCCGGCGATGAACAGCTTGGCGATCGAGACTTCCGCCGCCACGCCATAGACGATCATGATCAGTGAGGGCGGAATTAGCAGGCCGAGCGTGCCGGCACCCGCCAGGCTGCCGACCACGATATTCTCAGGGTAACCACGGCTGCGCAGTTCCGGGATGCTCATCTTGCCGATGGTGGCGCAGGTGGCGGCCGAGGAACCAGACACGGCGGCGAAGATGGTGCAGCCGATCACGTTGGTATGCACTAGGCGACCGGGCAGGCGCGTCATCCATGGCGCCAGGCCACGGAACATGTCTTCCGACAATCGCGTGCGGAACAGGATTTCGCCCATCCAGATGAACATTGGCAGCGCCGTCAACGTCCAGCTTGTGCTGGAGCCGAAGATGGTGGTCATCATCGCATCGCCCACCGGGCGATTGGTGAACAGCATCATGGCCAGCCAGCCGCAGGCCACCAGGCCCAAGCCGATCCACAGGCCGGTGGCCAGGATGGCGAACAGCGCGATGATGAGGAAAACCGAAATCAGGATCTGATCCATGGGGGATTACTCCGTGCGCGCCAGTTCGGCGGGGGTATCATCGAGCGGCTTGCCGCGCAGCACGAGAAAGAATTCCTCGACCATGGCGATGAACAGCACCACGCTGCCGATGGCGAAGCCAAGCTGCGGGATCCACAGCGGCGTGGCATCGTTGGACGTGGAGATGTCGTTGAACTTCCAGCTCCACCACACCATCTTGCAGGCGTAGAAGGCGAAGAAGCCCGAAACCGCGATGCCGAGCGCAACGCACCACAATTCCAGGGCACGCCGGGTCGAGCCGGTGAAGCGCTTCAGGATCAGCGTCACGCGGATATGCTCGCCATGGGCAAAGGTATGCGCCAAAGCCAGGAAGGTCGCTGCGCCCATGCAATAGCCGGCATAGGCATCAATGCCACGGATATAGAAATTGAGCTGCCGGCCCAGAATGCTGAGCAGAATAGTGACCAGCAGCGCAACCATGAAGAAGCCGGCCAGCCAGCCGCAGGCCCTGTATAGCAGATCGAGTGGCGAGCGCATCGCAAGCAACCTTTGTTATTGTCCCCCGGAAACAATTCGGGCGGGGTTTCCCCCGCCCGTTTACTGAAGACTGTTACATCTTCTTGAAAGCATCCACGATGGCCTGACCATCGGCACCGGCCTTCTTGACCCATTCCTCGGTCATGGTGGCACCGACCTTCTGGAACCCGGTCTTGAGGGCGGCCGGCGGCGGCACCACCTTCATGCCACCCTTGACCAGCGCTTCCTTGGATTCCTCGGTCTCGACCTGGGCGGCGGCGAAGCCACGCGTCTCGGCGGCGGCGGCGGCATCCATCACCGCCTTCTGCGTCGCGGCATCCAGCTTCTTGAACGCATCATTGTTCACGAACACCAGATTCTTCGGCAGCCAGGCCTGGGTGTCGTAGAAATGCGTCATGCTTTCCCAGGCCTTGATGTCACGGCCCGTGGAGCCTGAGGTGATCATGGTGACGATCACGCCGGTGGCCATCGCCTGCGCCAGTTCGGCCTGCTGCACCGTCACCGGCTGGGCGCCGACCAGTTCGGCGATGCGCGAGGTGGCCGGGCTGTAGGCGCGATACTTCAGGCCCTTGAGGTCCTCAATCGTGTTGAGTTCCTTCTGCTTGGTGTAGATGCCCTGCGGCGGCCACGGCACCGCGTAAAGCGCGGTCATGCCCTGCTCGGTCAGCTTCTTCTCGATGAACGGCTTCTGCGCTTTCCACAGCTTGGCCGAGTCGGCAAAGCTGGTGGCCAGGAACGGCACGCCATCAGCGCCGAAGATCGGAATTTCATTCTCCACGTTCACCATCAGCACTTCGCCGATCTGCGCCTGGCCGGTCTGCACCGCGCGCTTGATTTCCGGCGCCTTGAACAGCGACGCGCCCGGATGCACGGTGATTTCCAGCTTGCCGCCCGACAGCTTCTTCACGTCCTCGGCGAACTGGACCAGATTCTTGGTGTGGAAATTGCCGGCCGGATAGGCACCCGGCAGATCCCACTTGGTCTGGGCCTGGGCGGCACCAGCGGCCACAGCAACCGCGAAGGCGGCGGCGGTGATGAACAGCGAGCGACGAAGCATTCTATGGTCTCCCCGTGATGGCGGCGGCCCTGGTCCACCCTGGGCCACCGGAAGTAACCAGTTTGTCACCGGGCACACGGGATTGGCAAGCGCCGAGCATAAAATCCAGGCTGCCGCAAAAGCAGGCGCCATTGCCTGAAATCAAACACGGTGGGTATTAAGTCAGGCTGGGGCGAAAATCCGCGCCAGAATCGCCAGTACGCTGTCGCGGGTGAAGGGCTTGTCCAGCACCGGGCGGCCGAGCGTGCGCAATTCCTGGCCGCCGAGCCCCAGCGTGTCGCCGGTGACAAAGGCGAAGCGCGGCACCAGATGTGGCGTTTCCGCCTCCAGCCGCTGCAGCAACGCGCGGCCGTCCATGCCCGGCATGCGCAGGTCGCTCAGGATGGCGTCGTAATCCCGCGCCTGGGCCAGCGCCAGGGCGGCAGCGCCATCGGCTGCCATGTCGACGGTGAAGCCCGCCTGCACCAGCAGGTCGCGCAGCAATTCCGCCACTTCCGCATCGTCATCAGCCACCAGCACGTGGCCGCCGGCCATATGCGCGGCCGGCAATGGCGGCAAGGCCTCGGTTTCCGCCACGGCGCCGATGGGCAGCCGCATGGTGAACAGCGCACCGCCGCGCGGCAGGCCATCGAGGCCGGGATTTTCTTCCATGGTCAATGTGCCGCCATGGCCCTCGACGATGCCGATGGAAACCGACAAGCCGATGCCGGTGCCGCTGCCTGCCGGCTTGGTGGTGAAATACGGCTCGAAGATACGGCGGCGCAATTCCGGCGGCACGCCGGGGCCGCTATCGGCCACCACGATCTCGGCAAAACGGCCATCGACGCTGGGCATGGTCTGAATGATCAGGCGGCGCGGCCCGGCGTGATTGCTCAAGGCCTGCTGCGCATTGACGAGCAGATTGGTCAGCACCTGGGCGAGCTGGTCGCCATCGGCCTGCAGCGGCGGCAGGGGCCCGAAATTCTGCCGCGTCACCTGGATGCCGGCGCTGCGCAGGCCGTAATCCAGCAGCCCCAGCGCTTCGTCCAGCAACGCCTCGATATCCACCGCGCCGCGCCGGGGCCGGCGCTGCCGCGCCATCGCCAGGAAGGTGCGCACGATACGGGCGCAGCGCGCCGCCGCCTGTTCGATCTTGCCGGCACGCTCGGCCAGCGCCTTCGCTTCCGCCCCCTCCTCCGCCGCCTCGCGCAGCATCAGCGACTGCCCGACCACGATGGACAGCGGGTTGTTCAATTCATGCGCCACGCCGGCCAGCAGCGAGCCAAGCGCCGACATCTTCTCGCTCTGGTGCAGAGCTTCACGTTGCCGCGAAATCTCGGATTCCGAAAGCCGGCGCTCGGTGATATCGGCCAGTGAGCCGGCGATGCGCAAGGCGCGGCCCTGACTGTCGCGGTCGACGGCAGCGGTGACGCGCACCCAGCGCTCGACGCCGTCGCCGCGTTGCATGCGGTGTTCCTGCACCATGTTGTCGATCTCGCCCCGCAGCAGGCGGCGGGTTTCCTCGCGCAGCAGCGGCAGGTCTTGCGGATGCACAAAAGCCTGCCAGCCGGCGATGTCGCCGCGAAGATCACGCTGGCGGCGGCCGACGATCTCCTCCAGCCGCTCGGAGTAATAGGCCGTGTTGTTGGTCAGGTCCCATTCGAAGATGCCGGCCTCGGCGCCGCGCACCGCAAGGCGGTAGCGCGTCTCGCTGCGGCGCAGGGCGGCCTCGGTCGATTTGCGGTCGGTGATGTCGCGCAGGAAGGCGGCGAGCAGACGATGCTTGCCGCGCTTCACCTCCGTCACCGTCAGTTCCACCGGGAAGCGGTCGCCATTGCCGCGCATGCCCTCGGTCTCGATGCGGCGGCCCAGCACGCGATGCGGTTCGCCGGCGCTGTAACGCTCCATGCCGCTGTCATGCGCCGAGCGCAGATGCGCCGGGATGATCAGTTCGCCGATCGGCTTGCCCAGCGCATCCTTGCGGGCGCGGCCGAAGATGCGCTCGGCGGCGGGGCTGAATTCCAGCACATGGCCGTTCTTGTCGGCGATGATCACCGCATCCAGCGAGGCCGCCAGCAGCGGCCGCAGCCGCTCCAGTTCGGCTTCCAGCTCATCGGGGGGCAGGTCGGCAGCCGTCATGTCAGCGGCCACCATGGCTGTCGAACAGGTAGCCGGCGCCATGCACCGTCTTGAGCACGGCGGGGTGCGACGGATCGGCCTCGATCTTGCGCCGCAGCCGGGCAATGCGGATATCAATGGAGCGATCGAACGGTTCCCATTGCCCGTGATGTGCCAGATCGAGCAACTGGTCGCGGCTCAGCACGCGGTCGGGATGGCGGGCAAAAGCCTGCAGCAGATCGAACTCCATGGCGGTGAGGGGGATTTCCCCACCCGCGCCATCATAGAGCTTGCGGCTGGCGAGGTTAAGCAGGCGCTGGCCGAACCGCACCACATCCTCGCCATTGTCGGCAGCCGCCGGCTTCTCCGCCGCCTGCGCCGCTGCCACCGGCTGCACCCGGCGCAGCACGGTGCGGATGCGGGCACGCAATTCACGCAGGTCGAAGGGTTTGGTGACGTAATCATCGGCGCCGACCTCGAGCCCGACGACGCGGTCGACCACATCCGATTCCGCCGTCAGCATGACGATACCGATGCTGGAAAACGCCGCCTCGCCGCGCAGCCAGCGCGCCAGGCTCAAGCCATCCTCGCCAGGCATGTTGATATCCAGCACCACCAGATCGGCGGCTTCCTCGGCCAGCAGGCGGCGGCACTGGGCAGCGCCATCGGCAGTGCGTACCGCGAAGCCATGGCCGGACAGATACTCGGCGAGCATCTCACGGATGCCCGCCTCGTCGTCGACCACGATGATTCGCGCCTCGGCCATACCCTACCGATAGCGGCAGAGGGCGGTCCGCATCAAGCCGCCTGTTCCGGTGCAGGGGTAACCTTGCGCGCGGCAGCGATCATGGCATCGGCCAGCAGCCGGTAGGCGGCGCCCCAGGCGGCACTCATGGCGGGGGTGAAATCCGGCCCGAAGGCTTCTTCCAGAGTGCCGAGCAGGGCCGAGCCAACCACGGCATAATGCCGCTCCTCGACGCCATAGCCGACATGGCGGCGGGCCAGCATGGCAACCTCGTCCAGGATGGTCTCCACCTTGTGCAGCGAGCCGACCACGAAGGTCAGCGCGCTCATCAGCTTGGCGCCCTGGGAGCGCATGTCGCCCTTGAACAGCGGCCGCAGGGCGGGATCGAGGGCGAAAAGGCGGTCGTAGAAGATCCTGGCCGCCTGTTCGCGGATCGGCAGCACCTGCGCGAAACTCTGCTGCACCAGGGTCACTTGTTCGGGGGTCATGGCGGAATCTCCGGCTGGAAGGACGTTGGCCGGGTTTATGAACGCGGGCTGTTTCCGCCTCATGTCTGTAAATGTTTCATTTGTTTCAGCCGCCGGGACTCGTAGACTGCCGGGATTGCGGAGGAAATTCATGCAAGCAGTTTCGGACGGCACGCCCCCCCTGGCAGTGGCCCCGGGTTACGCCCCCTGGCGGGCGCGATTCTCCTGGGCGATGTTCGACTGGGCCAACCAGCCCTATTTCACCGTCATCACCACCTTCATCTTCGTGCCCTATTTCACCTCGCAGGTGGTGGGCAATTCGGTGCAGGGCCAGTCGCTGTGGGCCTTCACCCAGGCCGCCGCCGGCGCCATCGTGGCGCTGGGCGCCCCCTTTCTCGGCGCCATTGCCGATGCCGGCGGCCGGCGCAAGCCCTGGCTGCTGGCGTTCCAGACCCTGCTTGGCCTCGCCTGCTTCGCGTTATGGCTGGCACAGCCAGGCAAACCGGAAGTGCTATGGCTGGTGCTGGTGGCGCTGGCGCTGGCCAATATCTCGGCGGAATACTCCATCGTCTTCAACAATGCGCTGCTGCCCGGCCTGGTGCCGCCCGAACGCATGGGGCGCCTGAGCGGCTTTGGCTGGGGCATGGGCTATTTCGGCGGCATCGTGGCGCTATTCGCGGTGCTGATCGTTTCGCGCCCTGAACTGATCGGCATCACACCGCCGCCGGGCGAAGCCCTGCTTGGCCTGAAACGCGACAGTTTCGAAGCCGAGCGCATCATCGGCCCGGTGGCGATGCTGTGGCTGGTGCTGTTCGCGCTGCCGATGTTCCTGTTCACGCCGGACCGGCCGGGCAGCGGCAAGCCGCTGGGCGAGGTGGTCCGCGAGGGCCTGCGCCGGGTGGTGCATACGGTGGCGCATCTGCGCCAGCATACCAACACACTGCGCTTCCTGATCGCCTATATGCTGTATTACGACGGCCTCAACGCGGTGATCGCCTTCGGCGGCGTCTATGCCGCCGGCGTATTCGCCTGGGGCACCACCGAGCTTGGCCTGTTCGGCATCGCGCTCACCGTGGTGGCAGCACCCAGCGTGATCGCCGCCGGCTGGCTCGATGACCGCTTCGGCTCCAAGCGCACAGTGCAGACCGCGATCATCCTGGTGACGCTCGGCTCGCTCGGCATCGTCTCGATCACCGCCGGCAGTATTCTGTTTGGCGTCGAGGTGCCGGCCAAGACCGCTGAAATGGGCCTGTTCGGCTCGACGGGCGAGCGCTTCTTCTTCCTCTGCGCCATCCTGGTCGGCCTTGGCATGGGGCCGATGCAGGCCGCCAGCCGCACCATGGTGGCCCGCCTGGCGCCGCCCGACATGCTGGCCGAGTTCTACGGCATCTTCTCGCTCTCGGGCCGCGCCACCAGCTTCCTGGCGCCGATGCTGATCGGCATCGCCACCGCGCTGCTGGCTTCCCAGCGCGTCGCCGCGGTGATCGTGCTGGTGTTTCTCAGCCTCGGCTTCATCGTGCTGTGGCGAGTGGCCGAGCCGAAGCGGTAGCTACAACCATAGTCGTCATGCCCGGGCCAGCCCTTCGGGCCTCTGCGCCCACGCCGCTTTTAGCGGCGCGCGCTTAGAGCCCGGGCATCTTACGCAGCGGCATGAGACCCCCGGGTCAAGCCCGGGGGTGACGATAACTTGGTAAGTACTTACGCACTCCTGGCCGCCAGCGGGGAAACCGCCGGCTTGCCATTGCCGGCCATGGCGCGTTCCTCGTCCAGCATGTAGTCGCGGGTGATCGGCAGCGTATCGACGCTGCGCGTCATCTGCAGTTGGAACACCATGTGGCCGCCATGACGGAAAGTGACTTCCGACCCGGCGAGATAGAATTCCCACATGCGGCAGAAGCGTTCGTCATAGAGCGCCTTGGCCTTGTCCCATTGCGCCAGGAAACGCTGGCGCCAATGCTTGAGCGTTTCGGCGTAATGCAGCCGCAGGATTTCTGCATCCGTCAGGTAGAGGCCGGATTTCTCGATCACCGGCAGCACTTCCGACAAAGCCGGGCAATAGCCGCCGGGGAAGATGTATTTACGGATGAAGCCTGCCGTGGCGCCCGGCCCGTCGCTGCGCCCGATGGCATGCAGCAGCGCCACACCATCCGGCGCCAGCAACCGGTTCACAGTCTGGAAGAAGGCCGGGAAATGCGGCACGCCGACATGCTCGAACATGCCGACCGAGACGATGCGGTCGAACGGCCCTTCCAGCGAGCGGTAGTCGCGGATCTCGAACTTCACCTTGTCGGCAAGCCCCAGGTCACGCGCCCGCTGGGTGGCGATCTTATGCTGCTCCTCCGAGAGCGTGACGCCCAGCACCTCGACGCCGTAATTCTGCGCCAGGTAGATCGCCATGCCGCCCCAACCGGAGCCGATATCCAGAACGCGCTGGCCGGCTTTAAGCCGCAGCTTGGCGGCGATATGGCGCTTTTTGGCGATCTGCGCCTGCTCCAGCGTGGTTTCCGGCGTCGGAAAATAGGCGCAGGAATACTGCTTGTCGGTATCCAGGAACAGATCGTAGAGCCGGCCATCGAGATCGTAGTGATGCTGCACGCGGCGCTTGGAGGCATCGGCGTCGTTCCACTGGTGCCACCATTTCAGCAGCCGGCGGAAACCATGCGCCAGGCTATGAAAGGGCAGTGGCGCGGTGCCGATATTGCGCATCACCAGATCGAGGAAATCATAGAGCGTGCCGCGCTCGATGGTGAGCCGGCCTGCCATATAGGCCTCGCCAGCCTCGGCCTCGGCATTCAGCGCCAGGCGCCATTCCGTGGCGCGGTCATGCACGCGGACCACGACGCCGGGCTCGGCGGCATTGTCACCAAAATGGTAGTGGCGCCCCTTCGGATCGATATAGGTGAGGCTGCCAGTTTTGATGATACGGGCAAAAATAAGCGGCAAAAGCATGCGAACTTCTCCCTCATGCACCAGACCCCGGAACCACCCCTCGTGAATACCGAGGCCCGGTCAGTGCAAAAAATCAGAGAAAATCCCCATCCAACACTTAGTATAGTGGGGTGTCGGATGGCCTCCGGCAAGAGGGGTATTGCATGAGGGATTGCGCAGCGCAGGGCTGTATGGAAAACCGCCAGGGGCGCGGCTTTTCCCGCATGGGGGCTGTGTTTTTCATGCTGCTGCCCCTGTTTCTGGGCGCCTGCGAAACCCTGCCGGCGCCAAGCGAGGCGCGGCTCGATCCCGCCCTGTGGGAACAGGCGAAAGACTGGGAAAGCGCGGCGCAAGCACAGGAAGCCCGCTTCCTGAAAACACCCGATGCCCGGGCACGGCGCGATGCCACCGGGCTGACTTTGCTGCTGAGCAATGGCCGCGCGCTGCGTGTGGTGGAGGATCGCGCCTGCGCCCAGCCGGCGCGCGACGTGCACCGCGACTGCGTGCGCAAATACGCGCTGTACCGGTTTGCCGCACGCGGCTACTGGCTATTGGGCCTGAAACTCGCCGAGGGCGAAGCCTATGCGCTGGTGGACGAGCAGAGCGGCACCGAGACCTTGCTGGTCGGGCTGCCGCGTTTCTCGCCCGACGGCCGCCATGTCGCGGCAGTGAACAAAAGCGCGGCAGGCGACACCGTGAACGGCATCGAGGTCTGGCGCCGCGACCGCGATGGCCTGGTGCTGGTATTCTTCCACGAGGAAAAGGGCGGCGCCGGCTACGATTTCGCCGACTGGTTCGATCCCGCCACGGCGCGGCTCACCTGGCGCGGCTGCGTTGCCAAACCGGAAGCCGCCTGTGAGCGGCCGCGCGAAGCTGTGCTTACTGGACGCGGCGATAAATGGCGCCTGGTGCCCTGGACGCGGTAACGCTGACCACACCCCTTTTCGTCACCCTCGCGAAAGCAGGAATATGGAAAGCCTCAGCCGACGCGCTCCAGCGTCTTGATCGGGCCGCGCGGGCGGCCGGATTTCTCGGCGATCTCGCGGTCCTGCGCCTCGATGAAGGCTTGCGCCACATCCTGCTCGTCGTCGAACTGGCCGAAGCGGTCGACCGGCACCTTGCGGTTCGAACTCTGGGCGCCATCCTGATAGATGACATTGAACACCGCGAAAGCGGCATTGGGATTGAACTTCTTCTTCGCCATGGGTGAGGACTTTCTTTTTTAACGCAGCAATGCTTCAGCCGGGCCAGTTCTCGGCCCAGGCAATACCCTGCTTCTGCATCATGCGCTGGAAGGCAGGGCGCGGGTAGGTGGCGGCGGCAACGGCGCGGATTTTCGGCCAGAGCCAGAGCGGGCGTTCCATGGAACGGCTCCAGCGTACCAGCATGGTAAGATAGATGTCGGCGGCGGAAAATCCATCCTTCAGCACCGTGGGACCGCCCGGCAGGCCCTCTTCCAGCACCTGCGCGGCGCGGGCGAGTTCCCGCCCGGCGGCCCCCTTGATCAGCGCCTGGCCGGCCGCATCGGGCAGTTTCCAGTCCGGGTGATACCAGTCGAGGAAGGCCACCTGCACCGTGTTGGTCATGAAGGTGAGCCATTGCAGGAACAACGCGCGCGGCTGCCCGGCTTCCGGCATCAGCTTCGCTGCCGGGTGTTGCTCGGCCAGGTACTGGCAGATCGCGGCGGTCTCGAAGACCGGGAAATCGCCATCCAGCAGCACCGGGATGCGGCCATTGGGATTGAGCTTGCGATATTCGGCACTGTCATGCTGGCGCGCGGCGGTATCCACCTTCACCAGTTCATAGGCCGCGCCGATCTCTTCCAGCATCGCCTGCGGCGCCATCGCCGCTGAACCCGGCGAATAGAACAACGTGTACATCAGAGCGTCCTTCAGTGCCGGAAATGACGCATGCCGGTGAACACCATGGCCAGCCCGGCCTTGTCGGCAGCATCGATCACTTCCTGGTCGCGGATCGAGCCGCCCGGCTGGATCACGGCGGTGGCGCCGGCTTCCACCAGCACTTCCAGGCCATCGGCGAAGGGGAAGAAGGCATCCGACGCCGCCACCGAACCCTTGGTGAGCGAGTCAGCAATACCGGCCGCCTTGGCCGAGTCCTGCGCCTTGCGGAAGGCGATGCGGGCGGAATCGACGCGGCTCATCTGGCCGGCACCGATACCGACGGTGGCGCCGTTCTTGGCGTAGACAATGGTGTTCGACTTGACATGCTTGCCGACGCGGAAAGCGAACAGCATGTCTTCCAGTTCCTGCTGGGTCGGCGCGCGCTTGGTCACGACCTTGAGATCGGCGGCCTCGATGCGGCCGGCATCGCGGGTCTGCACCAGGTAGCCGCCAGCGACGCTTTTCACGAACCAGCCCGGCGCCACCGGATCGGCCATGCCGCCGGTGAGCAGCAGGCGCAGATTCTTCTTCTTCGCCAGCAATTCAATGGCCTCGGCTTCGGCATCGGGGGCGACGATCACCTCGGTGAAGATGGCGCCGATCTTCTCGGCGGTGGCCTTATCCAGCGTGCGGTTCATGGCGACGATGCCGCCGAAGGCCGAAACCGGATCGCAGCGCAGCGCCGCATCCCAGGCGGCGCCGAGGCTATCGCCGGTGGCGACGCCGCAGGGATTGGCGTGCTTGATGATGGCAATGGTCGGCTTGGCGGAAAATTCCGACACCAGCTCGAAAGCCGCATCCGTGTCGTTCAGGTTGTTGTAGCTCAGTTCCTTGCCCTGGAGTTGGCGCGCGGTAGCGACGCCGGGGCGCTTGTCGCCAGAGACATAGAAAGCTGCCTGCTGGTGCGGGTTCTCGCCATAGCGCAGGCTCTGCTTGCGCTCGGCCGAGAGCAGCAGGGTCGGCGGGAAATCCTCGCCATTCTGGCGCGCGAACCAGGTGGCTATCATGCTGTCATAGGCGCCGGTATGGGCATAGGCCTTGGCCGCCAGGCGGCGGCGCAGGGCGAGATCGGTGGCGCCATCGTTGGCTTTCAGGCTGTCGAGCACGGCCGAGTAATCGGCCACATCCACCACCACGGCAACGAAGCCATGGTTCTTCGCCGCCGAGCGGATCATCGCCGGGCCGCCGATATCGATATTCTCGATGCAGGTGGGGAAATCGGCGCCCTTGGCCACGGTGGCGGCGAAGGGATAGAGGTTCACCACCACCAGGTCGATCGGCGGAATCTCATGCCGCTGCATCGCCGCCACATGCTCTTCGGCATCGCGCAGGGCCAGGATGCCGCCGTGGATGGTGGGGTGCAGGGTCTTGACGCGGCCATCCATCATTTCCGGGAAGCCGGTATGCTCGGCCACTTCCTTCACCGCCACGCCGGCGTCCTTCAGGGCCTTGTAGGTGCCGCCGGTGGAGAGCAGTTCGATGCCATGAGCGGCAAGGGCGCGGCCGAATTCCACCAACCCGGTCTTGTCGGAAACGGAAAGCAGGGCACGGCGGATGCGGACAGTATCGGTCATGGCGGCTCTATGGGCTTTTTGGGCAGGAAGGGCTGGGCCTGTGGGAGAGAAGGCGCCGGGGCTATAGCATGCGGCGGCGGCGCGGCCAAGACGGCTAAATTGTCAAGCATAAACAGCACCTTGCAAAGGTTTGTGCGGGCCGCCGATCCGTGTTAGACGATCCAGCCATGCAGTCCTACCTGGAATTCGAGAAGCCGCTCGCCGAGCTTGAGGCCAAGATCGCCGAGTTGAAGCAGCTGGCCGATGCCGGGAATACCGACATCGCCGACGAACTGGCCCGGCTGGAAACCAAGGCCGCGCAGCAGTTGCAGACCACCTATGGCAAGCTGACGCCGTGGCAGAAAACCCAGGTGGCGCGCCACCAGGACCGCCCGCATTACGCCGATTACGTGGCGGCGCTGATCACCGAATACGAGCCGCTGGCCGGCGACCGCGCCTTCGCCGACGATCCGGCGATCCAGGGCGGCCTGGGCCGTTTCCGTGGCCGCGCCGTGGTGGTGATGGGCCATGAAAAGGGCCGCGGCACCGAAGGCCGCGTGAAGCATAATTTCGGCATGGCCAAGCCCGAAGGCTACCGCAAGGCGATCCGGCTGATGCGGTTGGCCGAGCGGTTCCGCCTGCCGGTGATCACCCTGGTGGATACTTCGGGCGCCTTCCCCGGCGTGGCAGCCGAAGAACGCGGCCAGGCCGAAGCCATCGCGCGCGCCATTGATTGCTGCCTCGATATCCGCGTGCCGATGATCTCGGCCATCGTTGGCGAGGGTGGCTCGGGCGGCGCCGTAGCACTCGCCGCCGCCAACCGCGTGCTGATGTTCGAGCATGCGGTCTATTCCGTGATCAGCCCCGAAGGCTGCGCCGCGATTCTTTGGAACACCGGCGAAAAGGCCCAGGACGCCGCCGAGGCGCTGAAGCTCACCGCTGCCGACCTGATGAAGCTCAAAGTGGTGGATGAAGTGGTGCGCGAGCCGATCGGCGGCGCCCATCGCGATCCCAAGGGCGCCATGGCCGCGCTCGGCGACGCGCTGGAGCAGCAGCTCCGCGGCCTGGTCGGCCAGGAGCCGGGCAATCTGCGCGAACAGCGCCGCCGCAAATTCCTCGAAATCGGCAGCGTCGGGCTTTAAGTCCGCTACAAAGCTTCCGGACAAAAAAGAGCCCGGCGGCATGGGGTCCGTCGGGCTTTTGAGCCTGGAGGGCTCAGTGCAGTGAAGTGAACAACTCGCTGCTAATCAACACGACTGCTGGTAAATCAGATCATCTCGGCGCGGATCTGCTGGCGCAGCACGTCGATCGGCTTCAGCTGCCCCTCGACCTTGAAATGCCAGAACATCCAGCCATTGCAGGCGGTGGCGCCCTGCACATGGGCGCCGATCTTGTGAATCGAGCCGACCGCATCGGCGCAAGCCAGGCTGCCATCGGCGCGCACGCGGGCGGCATGGCGGCCCGAGGGATCGAGCAGCACGGCGCCGGGCTGCAGCAGGCCGCGCTCGACCACGGCGCCGAACGGCACGCGCGGCTCTTCCTTCTTCGAGCGGGTGAGTTCCAGATCGTCCGGTGAGGCTGGCTGCACCGTGGTGATGCGGCGCTCGGCCGCTTTGGCATACGCCTCTTCGCGTTCCAGGCCGATCCAGCGCCGGCCCAGACGCTTGGCCACCGCGCCGGTGGTGCCGGAACCGAAGAAGGGATCGAGCACCACGTCGCCGGCCTTGGTGGAGGACAGCAGCACGCGGTGCAGCAGGGCTTCCGGCTTCTGGGTCGGATGCGTCTTCACGCCATCCTCGCCGCGCAGGCGTTCGCCGCCGCCGCAGATCGGGATGGTCCAGTCGGAGCGCATCTGCAGATCGTCGTTCAGCGCCTTCATGGAATCGTAGTTGAAGGTGTATTTGGCGTCCTTGCCCTTCGAGCACCAGATCATGGTCTCATGGGCGTTGGTGAAGCGCCGGCCCTTGAAATTCGGCATCGGGTTGGTCTTGCGCCAGATCACATCGTTGAGCATCCAGAAGCCGAGATCCTGGAGCTGGGCGCCGACACGGAAGATGTTGTGATAGCTGCCGATCACCCACAGCGTGCCGTTCGGCTTGAGCAGCCGGCGGGCCGCCTGCAGCCAGGCCTTGGTGAAGCGGTCGTAATCGGCAAACGAGTCGAACTTGTCCCAGGCATCGTCGACGGCATCGACAACGCTGTCATTCGGGCGACGCAGTTCGCCGGCAAGCTGCAAATTGTAGGGCGGGTCGGCGAAGATGCAGTCGATGCTTTCCGCCGGCAGCGCGTTCATCAATTCAATGCAGTCGCCGCGCAGGATGCGATCGAGCGGCAGGGCGGGATGCGGCGCTTCCGGTTCCTTGGCCGGCCCTAAAGGCTTGGCGCGGGCCACCTTGCGGGCGGCATCAGGGCCGGGCACGGAGACCAGGCGGAGATGGCCCTTGCGGGACGGCTTGTGCGGTTCCAGGCGGGTCGGGGCCATGTCGGGTCCGTTCTGATGAATGACCCGTAAGTATTTAGATTCATTAGGCTAATTAATAGTTAATGGCAAAATTAACGAGTCCGAACCGGGACCAAATCCTACATCTTGGGGCGCCAGGGTTCCAAGGGCGCAAAACTTAGACGGTGGTGCGGGCAGGCCCCGGCCGCCGCCAAGCCTTCCTGATGCGCTTTGGTGCCGTAGCCTTTGTTTTTTTGCCAGGCATAGGCCGGATAGCGCAGGCTGAGACGCTGCATGGCGCGGTCGCGCACCACCTTGGCGATGATCGAGGCGGCGGCAATCGAGAGGCTCAAGGCATCGCCATCCACCAGCGCCTCCGCCGGACAGGGCAGGTCCTTGGGGCAATGCTTGCCGTCGATCAGTGCGAAGGCCGGCCGTTGCGGCAACGCCAGCACAGCACGGCGCATCGCCAGCAGCGAGGCGCCGAGAATGTTGAACTGCGCGATTTCCGCCACGCTGGCGGCGCCGATGCCGACCAGGGCGCTTTCCCGGATGCTCAGCGCCAGCCTTTCCCGCGCGGTTTCCGAGAGTTTCTTGGAATCGTCGATGCCGGCGGGCAGCCGCGCTGGATCGAGGATCACGGCAGCCGCCACCACCGGCCCAGCCCAGGGGCCGCGCCCGGCCTCGTCCACGCCGCAAAGCGGCGCCGGCCTGCCCTGCTCGTAGCTGAAATCCGGTCCCTGCCCTGACTTTGCCATAAGGGTGGATTATAGCCAGTCACGCGCTTGTCGGTAGCGCCCGGCCTGTGGAAGACTCCAATCTACCAGACTGGATCAAGAGGAGTGCGACAGTGTCTAGCGTGCATGAAGACGGCGAGATCATCACCCGGCGCGAAGGCGAGATTTTCGTCATCGGCCTGAACCGCCCGGCGAAATACAACGGCTTCACACCGAAGATGCTGCGCGAGATGGCCGCTGCCTATACCGCCTTCGAGGCGGATGAAGGCGCGCGCGTCGCCCTGCTCTATGCCGAAGGCAAGCATTTCACTGCCGGGCTGGACCTGCCCAAAGTGGCGCCACTGATGGGCGACAACAATCTGCTGGTGGAACCCGGCCAGATCGACCCGTGCAACAATGTACCGCCCTACCGCAGCAAGCCGGTGGTCGCCGCCGTGCAGGGCATCACCTACACCATCGGCATCGAACTGATGCTGGCCGCCGATATCGTGGTGGCCGCCAGCGATTGCCGTTTCAGCCAATTGGAAGTCAAGCGCGGCATCATGGCAACGGGCGGCGCCACTATCCGCATGGTGGAGCGCGCCGGCTGGGGCAATGCCATGCGCTACCTGCTGACCGGCGATGAATTCGATTGCGCCACTGCCCTGCGCTTCGGCTTCATTCAGGAAGTGGTGGAACCGGGCCAACAATATGCCGCCGCCAAGGCCATCGCCGAACGCATCGCGGCCCAGGCGCCGCTGGCGGTTTCCGCCACTTTGCTGAATTCGCGCATCAGCATCGAGCAGAGCCCGGCCGCCGCCGTCGCCGCCTTCCACCCGACGCAGAAGGCGCTGATGAAAAGCGAGGATGTGAAGGAAGGCGTGCAGAGCTTCATCGAACGCCGCGCCGCCAAGTTCAAGGGCCGCTGATGCGACGCGCCGGGCTGCTTCTCCTCCTGTTTCTGTCGCTGGCGCCTGCATCGGCGCCAGCACAGATATTCATGTCGCCGGAGGATGCGAAGAAGCTCGGCGCCCAGGAGCATCCGAAAATCCTGAAAGAGTTTGGCGGCGTCTACGATAATTTCGAGATCGGCGCCTATGTCGCCGGCATCGCCGCCCGTGCCGCCGGGCAATCCGGCCTGCCCGCGAACAGCTACACCTTCACGGTGCTGAATTCGCCGGTAATCAATGCCTTCGCGCTGCCGGGCGGCTATGTCTACATCACGCGCGGCATCCTGGCGCTGGCGAATAACGAGGCGGAAGTCGCCGGCGTGCTCGGCCATGAAATCGGCCATGTGGTGGCGAAACATTCCGAGCAGCGATATGACCGCTCGATCATGACCAATCTCGGCGTGGCCGGCGCCTCGATCCTGAGTTCGATCTTCTTAGGCCAGGGTGCCGGCGAACTGATCGGTCAGGCCGGCCAGGTGGCGGGCGGTGCCTATCTCGCCGCCTTCAGCCGCGAGAACGAACTGGAAGCCGACACCATCGGCGTGCGGCTGCTGGCCCGCGTCGGCTATGCGCCCGATGCCCAGGCCGCCTTCCTGCAAAGCTTGAGCGACGACACCGAGCTGCAGCGCAGGCTGGCTGGGCAATCATCGAAAAGCGGCGTCAACGACCTGTTCGCCACCCATCCCGGCGGGCCGCAGCGCGTGCGCGAGGCAATGGCGGCGGCCCAGGAATATCCCACCACGCCGATCTATCGCCGCGACGAATATCTCGACCGCATCAATGGCCTGCTGTTCGGCGATGACCCGAAAGAGGGCCTGGTGCGCGGCACCACATTCACCCATCCCGGCCTACGCCTCAGCTTCACGGTGCCGGACAAGTGGCGCCTGATCAATTCATCCGATGCGGTGATCGCCAGGGGACCGCAGAACGAGATGCTGCAATTCGACATGGAGCGCGACAAACGCAAGGTGCAGGCCTCGCGCAGCGCGCTCGATTACCTCACCCGCACCTGGCTGCCCAAGCTGCGCCTGAGCAATGCCGAGGCAATCCAGGTGAACGGCATGCCGGCAGCGACGGCACGCGCCCGGGTGCAGATGCAGGATGGCTCCAGCCGAGATGCCCGCTTCGTTGCTGTCGGCTTCCCGACCGATGACATCCTGCGCTTCGTGCTGCTGACGCCGGTGAACCAGCTCGCCCGCGTCGAGCCTGAGGTGATCCGCGCCGTCAACACATTGCGGCATCTCTCCAAGGCAGAAGCCGATGCCGTGCAGCCGATGCGCATTAAGGTGATCACCGCGCAAAGCGGCGACAGTATCGAAAGCCTCAGCCGCCGCATGCCGGCGGGCGATCTCCAGGTCGAACGTTTCCGCGTGCTGAACGGCTACCGCGATGGCGAAACCGTGCAGCCCGGCCACCGGGTGAAGATCGTCGAGTAAAAACCGAGCCGGGAAGCGAAGATGACCGCACAATCGCCCTTGATGGAAAAGCTGCCCGATTACCGGCGTTATCCCGAGGCAGAAATGATCGCGCGGGCGGAAAGCTTTTATGCTGAAATCCGCCGCCGCCGTACTTTGCGCGATTTCTCCGATCAGCCAGTGCCGCGTGAAGTCATCGCGGCCGCCCTGCTTGCCGCTGGCACTGCACCATCGGGCGCCAATCAGCAGCCCTGGCATTTCTGCGTCATCACTGATGGCGAACTGAAACGCAGCGTGCGCGAAGGCGCGGAAGCCGAGGAGCGCGAATTCTACAATGGCCGCGCGTCGCCGGAATGGCTCGAAGCCCTGGCCCCGCTTGGCACCGATGCCAACAAGCCGTTCCTGGAAACCGCGCCGGTGCTGATCGCGATTTTCGCCCAGCGCTGGGGCGAGCTGCCCGATGGCGGCAAGCGCAAACATTACTATGTGCCGGAATCTGTCGGCATCGCCACCGGCTTCCTGATCGCCGCCCTGCATCATGCCGGCCTCGCCACCCTGACCCACACGCCGAGCCCGATGAACTTCCTCAACAAGCTCTGCGGGCGCCCTGAGTCAGAGAAGCCCTATATCCTGCTGGTGGTGGGCTATCCGGCGGATGGCGCCGAAGTGCCGGTGCATGGCGGCATCAAGAAGCCACTGGAGCAATTCACGAGCTGGAAGTGACGCGGCGCGGCGCTACTCCCTTTCGTCATGCGCGGACTTGATCCGCGCATCTGATGCCGCAGCAACAACGTGGGCGATGAAGTACGACACCAGCGTCCGGCTCTTGCTTGCCTGATATCCTCGGGTCACTGTAAGCGCGCGAACGCCAAAGGCGTTCGTGGGCGCACAGGCCCGAAGGGCCGGCGAGGATGATGATCGCTGTATTGCGATGCGCCCGCCTACGCCTCGTGCAGTTCCAGCGCCACCGGGGCGATCTGGTCGGCGAGATGGCGGGCGAGCTGGGCGCGGGTCTTGGCATTGCGCAGGATGCGTTCGTCTTCCGGGTTGCTCAAAAAACCGGTTTCGATCAGCACGCTGGGAATGCGCGGCGAGCGCAGCACGGCGAAATTGGCGGTGCGCATCGGATTATCGAGCAGCCGCACCTTGCCTTCGACGCCGACGACGATACGCCGCTTGGCCGAGAGCGAGGCATTGTGGCTGTGGCGCCGCGCCAGATCGAGCAGGATCGCCGAGGTTTCCTTGTCCGTGCCGCGCAGGTCGACACCGTAGACCGCATCGACGCGGTTCTCGCGCTCGGCCAGCGCGCTGGCGAATTTGTCGGAAGCCTTGTCGGAACGGCTATAGGCCGAGAGGCCGCGCGCACTGCGGTTCGGCGCCGCATCGGCATGCACCGAGATGAAGAGATCGGCGTTATGCTTGTGCGCCACCGCGACACGCGAGGGCAGCGCGAGATATTCGTCGCTGTCGCGGGTGAGGATCACCTTCACGTCGCGGCGCTTGGCCAGGATGTCGCGGATCTGGCGGCAGACCGAGAGGGTGATTTCCTTCTCTTCCGTGCCCGACACGCCGATGGCGCCGGGATCGCGGCCGCCATGGCCGGGATCGAGCACGATCACTGCCTGGCGCGGGGCCGGCTTGGGTGCCGGTTTCGTGGCCGGCTTCGGGGCATTCTTGGCGGTCTGCTGCTGCGCCAGCACGTCCTCGAGCGTCAGCCCGGCGCCGATCACGGCCCCGACACTGCCCAGGAGATAACGGATGGCGAGACGCCGGTTGATCATAATCGCTAATGACCCCTCGCGTGGCGCTCCGCAAAAACGAATCGGGCCACGACTGTAAGCGACGATAGACAGCCCGTCCCCCAGTCACAAGGGCGGATTCCGCGCAGTAGAGCAAAGCTTAAGAGGAAGTTCTTAATCCAAGGTAAAGCGCGCCCGCACGTCGTAGCGGTTGCCCTTGACCCAACCCTCGATCAGCTTTTCCAGCGCCGCGTTGGGCTTTTCCGGCAGCACGATCTTGAGCTTGATATACTGATCGCCGCGCTGGCCGTCGCGGCGCGGCATGCCGCGGCCCTTGAGCCTGAGCGACGTCCCCGACGAAGTTCCCTTCGGCACGCTCACCGCCACCATGCCATCCACGGTCGGCACGGCGATCTTGGCGCCGAGCACGGCTTCATCCACGGTGATCGGCAGTTCCACATGCACGTCGTCGCCCTGGCGGGTGAAGAATTCATGCGGCTGCAGCTTCACCTCGATGATGGCATCGCCTGCGGCACCGCCGAGCTTGCCCTCCTCGCCCTGGCCCTTCAGGCGGATCGGCTGGCCATCGCCGATGCCGGCGGGTATCGCCACATCGAGCTGCTTGCCGCCCGGCATGGTGACGCGCCGCTTGCAACCGCGCGCCGAGTCGACGAAGCCGATTTCGATGGTGTAATGGCGATCGGCGCCACGTTCAGGGACAGGCCCGCGTCGCGCCCCGGCCCCGGCGCCAGGACCGCGCGGCCCCCTGCGCATGGTGCCGAAAATCTCGTCGAGGAAATCCTCGCCGCTCTGCTGGTCGAAGCCGCCGGTGCCAGCCCCGCCAAAAGGACCGCGCTGGCCGCCAAAGCCCCCTGCTCCCGCGCCAGACCCACCCGGCCCACGGCGGAAACCGCCGCCAAAACCGCCGGCACCAAAGCCGGAGGCGCGTGCCTGGCCGGTGGCGTCGATTTCGCCACGGTCGAATTTTCCACGCTTTTCGGGGTCGCCGACGATGTCGTAGGCGGCGGATACTTCCTTGAACCGCTCCTCGATCCGCGGATTGTTCGGATTGCGGTCGGGATGCAGCTCCTTGGCCAACTTGCGGTAGGCCTTCTTGATCTCTTCCGGGCTGGCGCTGCGGCCGACGCCCAGGATGCTATAGGGGTCACGCATGACGAATCACATTACACTGACCGGTGCGACTTCGCACCGTTTGATGGCACTGGCCGGTGCGACTTCGCACCGCTGATCCCTCTTACTTAGTATCGCGCAGCCGCCGCGCCAGATCCGCCGCGTCATCGCGCTGACGATCAGACATGCCCTGGGCCAGATTCGAGGCCGCCTGCTCGGCGTCCGCGTTGCCGTTATCGGCAGCCAGCCGAAGCCAGGCAAGCGCCCGCACCCGGTCGGGCGGCAGGCCACGGCCATCGCGATAGAGCAGGCCAAGCCGTGTCTGGGCGGCAGGATTGCCGGCCTGGGCCAGTGGCAACCAGCGCGACAGCGCGCCGATATAGTCGCCATTCTCGAATGCCTGCTGACCGGCCTGATAGGGGTCGGGGACAACCGCAGAAGCCGGGGCCTGGCTTGGGGCCTGGCTCGGGGCCGGGGCGGCAGGCGCGGCGGCCACGGCCGGGGGCGGCTTGGGTTCGGAATTACCGAGCAGCCAGCCGAACAGACCACCGGACTCGGGCTTGGCCGCAGTGGCAGGTGCGGCAGCAGCCTGGGTGGCAGCCGGGGCGACAACGGCCGCAGCGACCGGAGCCGGTGGAGGGGGCGGCGGCGGTGGAGGGGGCGGCGGGGGCGCAGCGGCGACCACAGGAGCCGGAACTGGGGCCTGAACAGGTGCCTGAAAGGGGGCCTGTGCGGGCGCCGCGGCCGGGACCGGCCCGGTGGTGGGTTCCGGGGTGATCAGGCGCGGAAGCTGGCTCGCTGGCGCGGTCAGTGGCTCAGGGGCCGTCGCGGCAGGAGCCGGCGGGACAGGTGCAGGCGGGGGCGCCACGGCAGCCGGTGCCGGTGCAGGCGACGGAGCGGGCGGCGGGACAGGAGCTGCCGCCACAACGGGGGCAACATTGGGTGGGGCAGCCTGGGATGGGGCAGCCTGGGGCGCATCATCGGCCGGTTTCGGTGCCGGCGCTGGGGTCCGGGCGACGGCTTGATTCTGCGCTGCCTGAGCCTGGGCTTGCGCCGCCTGGGGCGACTTCATCACCAGCAGCGACAAACGCTCCAGCGCATCGGGCTGGCCGGCTTTGGCGGCGTTGTTGTACCAGCCGAGCGCCGTGGCGGTATCCACCGGCACGCCGAGTCCCATTTCATGCATCAGGCCGAGATTATACTGCGCCACCGCATGGCCCTGCTTGGCGGCAGCCTCGAACCATTTGCGTGCCTCGGCATAATCCACCGGCACGCCATCGCCATTGAGATACAACGCGGCGAGATTGGCCTGGGCGCGGGCGAAGCCACGTTCAGCAGCGGCACGATACCAGCGCAACGCCTGCGCCATGTCCTGCGGCACGCCGCGGCCCCAGCGGTAGAGATGACCGAGATTGCGCATCGCCGCCGGATCGCCGCCTTCCGCCAGCGGCTGCCATTCGGCGGCAGCCTTGGCGAAATCGCCGGCTTCGTAAGCGGCAAGGCCAGCGGCAAAATCAGCGCGTGCCGGGGCAGCATCGGCCAGCGTGAAGGCCAGCGCAGCGGCGATCATCGCCACCTGAGCCCTTGCCCCCTGAGCTGGGCGGCGCGGCGCTGGCGGCATGCTGTTTCCCCCCGGAATCAGCAGGCGCTACTGCACGACCCGCCAGCTACCATCGGGCTGGCGGCAGGCGGTGCCATAGGCTTGTTCGGTCTTGCCGCCAACAGTGACGGTCTGCTGGTATTCGCGGCAATACTCGCCGGCCTGCGAGGTGCCCTCGCGGGTCGGCGTGATGGTGCCGGAATGGCCGCTATCGGGATTGCGCCAGGAAATCTGCTGGCCGATCGGTGCCGTGCTGGCACGGGTGCTGGCCTGCTCCATATGGGCGCGGTCGGCCTTGTCGAGCGAGGAACCGATCTGGTTGCCGAGATAGGCGCCGGCGAGCGCACCGGCGGCAACGCCGACCAGCTGGCCGGTGCCCTTGCCGAATTGCGCGCCGAGCACGGCACCGCCGATGCCGCCGAGAATGGTGCCGACATCGCTCTTGTTCGGGCCACTGCCCTGGCCGTTATTGGCGCAGGCGGCCAGCGAGAAAGCGATCGCCGCAACCATGCCGAAACGGCTGGCGCTGCGCAGGAAAGTGGAAGGCTGGGCAGAAATCGGGATCATGCTCATGGTGCTTTCATCCTCTGGCTCGGCCTGTAATCCATACCGGCCGGGCACGACAATGTGCCGCCCTATTATATTGGCCGTGCGCCATCAGCCGCAAGGGAGCCCCCGGCGGCCAGCGCATGAAATGTTGTTGGGAACCGCAACCTTACGACAGGCAGCGCGTTAACCCTGCCCTAACCCTTGGAGAAGAAATCCAGGCCGCTGAATACCGGCGCCGGCTCATCCGACAGGCGGGACGAGTCGAACATCTCCAGGTCGTTCGTGCGCATTATCGAGCGCAACGTGCGCACGTAGTCAGCGCCGCGCACCGAATAGCGGTGCAGATGGCCGGCCAGACTGTAGCCGTCCAGGCTCATGTCGCGCTGGCGCAGCTTCGAGCGCTGGTCGCGGAATTCGCGGTAGCTGCTCTTGGAATTCAGGTTGCGCATATAGGCGGCAACCGAATGCTCCAGGCTGGAGAAGCGCAGGATTTCGTATTTCTCACCATCCGGACGATTCTCCGGCACGATGCCGCTGCCCGGATTCCAGGTCCACTGGCCATACACGGCATTGCCGAGCAGGGCGAAGCGCGAGGTACCCCAGCCGGATTCCTCGATCGACTGCGCCAGCGCCAGGGCCGGCGGAATCATGTCGACGCGCAGCAGCATCTCGTCGAGATCGGCTTCATCGAGGCCATAGCGCTGCGACAGGTCGGTAAGCCAGGCCTCGTCGCGCGGGCGCAGCGGCAGGCCGCTATCGCGGCGCTCCTGCAGTTTGAGCAGCTTCTCGCGGTCCTCGGCGATGCGTTCGTTCTCGCGCAGGATATGCGGCAGCATCACCTTGATGAAGGCGCGTTTGCGCTTCTCGGTGAGATTCACATCAGCAATGTCGATGGGCAGACGGGCGAGGAAGATGCGCGGCACTTCCAGGCTGGGGCCGCCGCTGCGCAGATCGGCGAGGTCGAAGCCCTCGGTCTCGAAACGGCGCAGCATGGCATCCACGGTGCGCTCGGCATCGGCGCGGATGGCGGTGCGGTGCGGCGACAACGCCTTGGCTTCGGCCAGGCGCTTGGCGGCGATTTCCGGCGGCACCAGCGGCAGGCCCGCGACCTGCTGCGGCTGTGCTTCGGCGGTATTGCGTTCAGGCGCCGGCACGCGCTCGGGCTGCGGCTGGCGCACGGCAACCGTGACCGGCAGGCGCCATTCGAGCTGAGCCAGATGGGTCAGGCGCTCCCAGGCTTCCTGCACCGTTTCGCGCAGCATGACCGGCTGCGCCTCGACTTCGGGCGCACGCGCTTCCTGAATATGAGCAGACATCACGCCAACGCCGACGCCGCTGGCCAGGCCTACGCCCACCAGCACGCCGACACCGGCCAGAATCAAACGCACATCGGAGCCGAGCCCGAGCAGGCTGCGGTCACTGGTACGCGAGCGGGTGCTTTCCGCCGTCATGGGCACCTCCACAGTTTCAACGACGGTATCTCCCCCGATCATCGCGGCGAAACCGAGCCGCAAAGGCGGCAAAAACATGGCCGCGCGGGTTCGACGCCTGGCGTCGCCCTTGTGCGATTCCCTACAGGAACCAAATTTGACCGGGCGGCACCATGCCGCCGGCCGACTCAGTTAAACGGCCCGGACTTCCGTCACTTCCGGCACGTAATGCCGAAGCATGTTCTCAATGCCATGCTTCAGCGTGGCGGTGGAACTCGGGCAGCCGGCACAGGAACCCTGCATATGCAGAAGAACGACTCCCCTCTGGAAGCCGCGGAAGACGATATCGCCGCCATCCTGCGCCACCGCGGGACGTACCCGCGTCTCGATCAATTCCTTGATCTGACCCACCACCTCGCGGTCGGCAGGATCAAAAACTTCTTCAGCTTCCGCTGCACCAGCATCGTCACCCATCACCGGCAGGCCGGCGATGAAATGCTCCATGATGGCGCCGAGGATCGGGGCCTTAAGCTCCGACCAGTCGGTCCAGTCGCTCTTGGTCACGGTGACGAAGTCGAGGCCCAAATAGACCCCATCGACCCCCGGGACGGCGAACAGCCGGGTTGCCAGCGGCGAGGCCTTGGCCGTCTCGGCGTCACGGAAATTAGCCGTGCCCTCGGGCAGCACGTCGCGCCCGGGGAGGAATTTCAGTGTCGCCGGATTCGGCGTGGTCTCGGTCTGGATGAACATACTTGCTCCAACTAACAACCTTCCGGTCGAGTCGCTGGCGGCGATCAAACTTGATCACTTTTGCCAGCGGCGACCGAAACGTCCCTGGAAATTGGTCAGCAGGTCCGCAAATATCAAGCAGAGAATCGTCGTAGGTTGGGCCGAGGCGAAACATTCTTTCTCTCACGACCCCAATTTAAGAAAGATTAAAAGCGCATGTGGATAGTTTTTGGGATAACCCCCGGCAGCCGGGCCATCGCCGGAGGCCAGAATGGGTGAAGCATTGCCTGTCGAACGGCTCCCGACCTGGCCCGATTCGCGCATTGAACTGACCCCGGCGGCACGCTGGCTGGTCGATCATGGCGGCGAGAGCATGCCGATGGAGCAGCTCTTCGCCGGCTTCTGCGAGCGGCTGGCCGAGGAAGGCATCCCGCTGCTGCGCGTCATCGCCGCCCTGCCCTCGATGCACCCCCAGGTGCTGTCCCGCGCCTTCTTCTGGCGCCGTGGCCAGCCGGTGGAGGTCTACAGCGTCGGCCATGACGTTACGGAAAGTGACGAATACCTCAATTCCCCGGTCTGGGCGATCCACCAGGGCGCCGCCGCCATCCGCCGCCGCCTCGACCTGCCCAACGCGCCGATGGATTTCGGCATCCTGCCGGAGCTGAAGGAGCAGGGCGCCACCGATTACCTGGCGCTGCCGATGCGCTTCACCCAGGGGCCGGGCTTCGGCACCATGCAGAACGACACCCGCCAGCGCAATGTCAGCTTCTGCAGCTTCACCACCGACCGCCCCGGCGGCTTCACGCCCGGCGAGCTCAGCTACATCATGGAACTGATGCCGCTGGTCTCGCTCAGGCTCGAGATCGAGGCCGGCCGGCGCATGACCCGCGACCTGCTGACCACCTATCTCGGCCGCGCCCCGGCCAAGCGGGTACTGAAGGGCAATTTCCACCGTGGCCGGGGCTTTGAGGTGGAAGCGGCGATCTGGCTCTCCGACCTGCGCGGCTTCACGGCGCTCTCAGACCGGGTCGGGAACCAGGAAATGATCGCCACGCTGGACGATTATTTCGAGGCCATGGCCCGCCCGGTGCAGGAAAACGAGGGCGAGGTGCTGAAATTCATCGGCGACGGCCTGCTTGCCATCTTCCGCGTCGATCCAGAACTGGCCAAGCCCGGCGAAGACCCGCGCGAAGCGGCCTGCCGCCGGGCATTGCAGGCCGCCTGCGGCGCCTTCGGCCAGCTCGACGCGCTGAACCTCAAGCGCGCCGAGGCCGGGCAGTCGGCCCTGCGCGCCGGCATCGGGCTGCATCTCGGCAAGGTGGTGTTCGGCAATATCGGCGCCACCGACCGGCTCGACTTCACCGTGATCGGCCGCGCCGTGAATGAAGTGGCGCGCGTCGAAACCTCGACCAAGATTCTCAGCCGCCCGATCGTCACCTCGGCCACCTTCGCCCAGGCGCTGCCCAATGCCGGCCTGGAATCGCTCGGCTTCCATGTGCTGCGCGGCGTCAAGCGGCCGCAGGAACTGCATGGCGTGCCGGCGGACAAGCTGATTTGCGGTCAAACGACGGCGACATCAGAGCAAAAGCCGGAAGAGAAATAATAAGCCACGTCATGCGCCCATGGCCGGGCAGTTATACAAACGCCGTCATCCTCGGGCTTGACCCGAGGATCTCAGGCCGATCTGAAAGAGATGCCCGGGTCACTGTAAACGCGCGAACGCTAAAAGCGTTCGTGGGCGCACAGGCCCGAAGGGCCCGGGCGCGCATGACGAGATTGATGTTTGTCATGCCGACTTTCGCGGGGATGACAAAGAACAGCTACGTAATCCGGTCGATCTGTTCGTCGGTGAGGTTGCCAGGCACGATGGTGATCGGGAAGCTCAAGTTGCCGGCCATCTGGCCGGCGAGCGCCGTCACCAGCGGGCCAGGCTCGTTGCCGGGAGCTGCGGCCAGCACCAGCATCCGGATGGCAGGATCCTCCTCCACCAGCCGGAGCAGTTGATCCGTGGTGCTGCCCTCGCGGATCGAGACTTCGGGCAACAGGCCGGATTCCAGATTCACCTGCTCGGCCAGTTTGCGCAGCAGGCTTTCCGCCGCCTCGTAGGCTTCCTGGCGCATGATCTCGGCGACACCGGCCCATTGATTGAAGTCCACCGGCTCGATCACGCGCAGCAGCACCACGCCGCTCTGCACATTGCGGGCGCGACGCGTGGCATAGCGCAACGCCACGCGGGCTTCCGGCGTGTCATCGACCACGACAAGGAATTTCTGCCGCCGCGTCTGCGGCGCATTGCTCGCGGGTATTTCGCTCATAGGCTTAAGCTTGGCATTGCCGGCGGGCGTTAAGCAAGCCCTGCTTACTTCAACAGAATATTGGAAATCTCGCGGATCTGCGCCCGGGCGCGCAGGATATGGAAACCCATCGAGGCCAGATGGTTGGGCAGCAGCAGGCCATCGGTCCTGCCGTTGATCACCACCAGCGGCTTCAACACGGCAGCGGCGGCGAAGGATTCCATCATCTGGTCCCAGGTGCCGCCCAGCTCCTTGTCGCGCACGATATTGGCATAATCCTTTTTCAGCTCGCGCAGTATCAGGTAATAGGCATAAGCCTGCCCCTTCACCGAATAGAACAGGTCGTCGGACTCGCCATCGATCCACATGTTGGAGCCATCGATGATACGGCGGTCGAGCGCCGCCGAGGACGAGCCGAGATCGGTGGCGATACGGTCCATGGTCGAGAGCAGGTTGTCGGCGCGGCGCTCGAAGATGGCCTTGCCCTGGCTGAGGCGGCTGTTGTAGCTGCGCAGGGCGTCACGTGCCTTGAGGTACTGGCTTTCCGATTTCGCGGTCGGCAGCAGCGAAGTGGAGAAATCGAAAATCCACTTGGTGCCGGAATATTGCAGCAGGCCAGCGGCTTCCTGCAGGTCGCTGTCGGTCTGGCTGGAGCCGCGCGCGCGGCCGAGCTGGTCGACCAGTTCAAAGCCGAAGCGGCCGAGGGCGTGTATGATGCCAAGCTGGAAATTCGGCATGTTGTCGAGCATAGAGCCGGGCTGGAAGAACGGGTCGTTGGCGACCCAGCCATTCTGCTCCACCTCGCGCTCGACCAGGGCGGCGGCAATCGCCACGGCACGGCTGCCGCCTGGCGGCAGGAAAGACTCCGGCGCCTCGTATTCAAGCCGGTCGTCGATCTTGTGCGTCAGCAGCATGCCGACCGGGTAATACAGGCCGAACACCGCCACCGCGGCGATGAAGCCGCCGATGATCCATTGCCGGGGGGTGATCTGCATGTCGGAACGTCCTAGCGCCAGATGGTGAGTCCACTTATGTGGGGGGGCCGCCTCCTTATGTGGGGACCCGAAGTTACGGGCGCAAGAACCCTACCACATCGTAGACTTCCTGGATCACCGGGGCGGACATTTCCCGCGCCCGCTCGCCACCCTGGCGCAGGATGCCATCGACATAGCCCAGATCGGCCATCAGGCGGCGCATCTCCGCCGTGATCGGGCCCAGGTGATCCACCGCTACCTCGGTCAACGCCCGCTTGAAATCGGCGAAACCCTTGCCCGCGAATTCGGCGATGGCGTCGTCCAGGCCGACGCCCTTCAGCGCTGCATAGATGCCGAGCAGGTTATCGGCCTCGGGCCGGTCCTTCAGTTCCTCGGCGCTGCTCGGCAGCGGCAGCGGATCGGTCTTGGCGCGCTTGATCTTGTCGGCGATGGCTTCCGCCGTATCGGTGAGGTTGATGCGCGACTGATCGGACGCATCCGACTTCGACATTTTCTTACTGCCGTCGCGCAGGCTCATGACGCGGGTGGCGGTGCCGAAAATCTGCGGCTCGGTGAGCGGGAAGACTTCGCGGCTGTAATCGTGGTTGAACTTCTGCGCGATGTCGCGTGCCAGTTCGAGATGCTGCTTCTGGTCCTCGCCGACCGGCACATGCGTCGCCTTGTAGGCCAGGATGTCGGCGGCCATCAGCGCCGGATAGGCAAACAGGCCGAGCGAGACATTCTCGCGGTCCTTGCCCGCCTTCTCCTTGAACTGGGTCATGCGACTCATCCAGCCCATGCGCGCGACGCAGTTGAACACCCAGGCCAGGGTGGCGTGGTCCGGGTTCTGGCTCTGATTGAACAGCACGTTCTTTTCCGGGTCGATGCCCGACGCGATCATGGCGCAGGCCAGTTCGCGGGTGGAGCGGACCAGCTCGGCCGGGTCCTGCCACACGGTGATGGCATGCATGTCGACCATGCAGAAGATGCACTCGAATTCATTCTGCAGCTTCACCCAGTTGCGTACCGCGCCGAGATAGTTGCCGAGATGCAGGTTGCCGGTGGGCTGGATGCCGGAAAAGATGCGCCGTTGGAAGGCCATGGTGATCCCTGGTGATGCGGCGCCGGTGGAACAGCGCCTGGATGGGGGAAAAGACGCCGGGTTATCGCCGCTTAAATGGCCGGCGTCAATCCTGGCTCTGTATGACCTTGCGCCGCGCCAGGCTGCGCCATTCGGCCGGCCGCGTGGCGCCGAGCGCCAGGGCGGCGCCGAGGTAAACGCAGAAGCCGCCCGTCACCAGCAGGCCAAGCGCCGCGATGCGCCAGGCTTCGCCCCAGCCATACCAAGGGGAGAGCCCACGGTTGAGCCCCCAGAGCGCCAGGCCCATGGCCAACGCTGCTACCAGGATGCGCCAGGCCCGGCTTTTAAGCCGCGCATCGGCGTGCCAATGGCCGCGCCGCAGCAGCAGCCAGCCGAGCAAGCCGGTGTTGAGCCAGGCGGCCAGCGCGGTGGCCAGCGCCAGTCCGACATGGCCGAGCACGGGCATCAGCGCCACCGAGACGGCGAGGTTGAAAATGATGATGGCAACGGCGATGCGCACCGGTGTGGCGGTATCCTGCCGCGCATGGAAACCCGGCGTCAGCGTGCGGCTGAGGATATAGGCCGGCAGGCCGATGGCGTAGGCGAACAAGGCTTCCGCCGTGGCGCGGGCCGTGACGGCATCGAAGGCACCGCGTTCGAATAGCACGGAGATGATCGGATAGGGCACCACCAGCAGCGCCACCATCGCCGGCAAAGCCAGCAGCAGCGCGAATTCCTGCGCCCGGTTCTGCTGCGACATCGCCTCAGCCTGCTCGCCGCGCGCAATATGGCGCGAGAGCAGCGGCAGCAAGGCGGTGGAGATCGCCACGCCGACGACGCCGACGGTGAGCTGGTTGAGGCGGTCGGCATAGAACAGGTACGACACCGCGCCAGCCGGCAGCAGCGAGGCTAGGATCACGCCGATGACCAGATTGACTTGGGTGGCGCCAGCGCCGATAGCCGCCGGCAGCACCAGGCGGAACAGCCGCAAGGTCAAGCCTGAACGGCGCGGCCAGCGCAGCCGGAGCGAAAAGCCGGCACGGCCGGACCAGAAGGCAAGCCAGAGGAACTGCACCAGACCGGCGGCCAGCGTGCCCCAGGCCAGCGCCGAGCCGGCCGAGCCGAGCAACGGCGTGAACAGCGGCAAGGCCAGCAGCATGGTGAGGTTGAGCAGGATCGGTGTCGCCGCAAAAGCCGCGAAACGGCCGAGGCCATTCAGCACCGCGCCATAAAGCGCGGCGATGCTGATAAACAGCAGGTAGGGAAAGGTGATCCGGGTGTATTCCACCGCCAGCGCGAAACGCTGCGGCTCGTCCTGGAAGCCTGGCGCCAGGCCCAGCATCACCAGCGGCATGAATATCTGCGCGGCAAGCGTGAACAGCAGCAACGCCACCAGCAGCCAGGCCAGTGCGCTTTCAGCGAAGGCTTTCGCCGCCTCCTTGCCACCCTTGTTCAGCGTCTCGCTGTAGAGCGGCAGGAAACCGGCGGTGAAGGCGCCCTCGGCGAACAGCGAGCGGAAGAAATTCGGCAGCCGCAGGGCGACGAAGAAGGCATCGGCCTGGATGCCGGCGCCAAGATAGCGCGCGATCATCAGGTCGCGGGCAAAGCCGAAGACCCGGCTCACCATGGTGAGGCCGCCGACCGTGGCAATGGCGCGGTAAAGGCTCATGCCACGCTTATGGCAGAGGCGGCGAAACGGCGAAAGAGTCTAGCTGCCGCGCTGGCCGTCCACTTAAGCGAAGCGGTAGCTGTCCATCGAGAGCGAGCCGAACTCCATCGAGCGGTGCAAAGCCTCGGCCGGCAGGCCCGGGGTGGCGGCGCCAAGCGCCACGAAGAGCGGCAGGAAATGCTCGTCGGTCGGGTGGTTCCGGCGCGCTTCCGGCGCCTTGGCGCGATAGGCCACCATGTCCTCGTCGCGCCGCTCGGTCAGCGCCGCATTGACCCAGTCGGCGAAGGCGCTGGCCCAGGGCAACACCGGCGCCTGCGGGCCACGGCGGTCGAGTTCCCGCAGGTTATGGGTCAGCGAGCCGGATGCCAGCACCAGCACGCCCTGCTCGCGCAGCGGCCGCAGCGCCTGGCCGAGCGCGTAATGATGCGCCGGGTCGTGGTGCGGCTGCACGGATAATTGCAGCACCGGGATATTGGCCTCGGGGAAACCGAGCAGCAGCGGTGTCCAGGCGCCATGGTCGAGGCCCTGGCGCGGATCGGTGGAGGCCTTGAAGCCGGCGGCGTTCAACAGATCGGCGATGTCAGCGGCCAGGGTCGGATCGCCGGGAGCGGGATAGCGCAATTCATAAAGCGGCTGCGGGAAGCCGTAGAAATCGTGGATGGTTTCGGGCCGCGCGGCGGCCCCCAGCATCGGCTGGTCGGTCTCCCAATGGGCCGAAACCGCCAGAATGGCGCGGATGCCCGCCGCCGGCACCAGATCATGCAAAGTCTTCATGAAATGATGCGCCGGCGTGCCGCTCAGCACCGTGGTGGGGGCGCCGTGGCTGATGAACAGGGTGGGCAGGGAGGACATTGCGGGGGCTCGCGCAGAAGGAATCTGCCATTCAGCTAGCGCGACGGCGAAAAACCGGCAAGCCACCGCCCGAGTAACCTGGCCACCAGCGAGTAACCGGTCTCAAAAAGCGATATTCGCTTTATGTTTCAGATGAAACAGGGGCCATGCCCAGCCTGACGGGCTCTAGAACCGGTCAGGCTGGGTCGGGGAAAACGGCCCGGGGAGGCCTAAAACTTACTCGGCAACCAGGATCTTGGCGCTGCGGAAGCCGAGAGTCGGATTCGCCACGTCCTGGGTACGGGCGAACAGCCGGCGCGCAAAACCGGTGAAGAACTGGCCGATGGCCGCATGGACATCGCGGATCGCCTCGGCGCGGAGCTGATGCGCGCGGGCACGGTAGAAACCATAGGTATCAAGCGTCATCCGGGGCATTTGAGCCTCCTGTCTGGGGTTGGCAGGAGAAAATCTACTGCATTGCAGCAATTTCAATAATACCGCATATTTTCATCAATTGATGACATACAGGACATAATCATGGACAAGCTGGCGGAAATGACCTGTTTCCTGCGCGTGGTGGACAATGCCGGCTTCGCCGCCGCTGCCGCCAGCCTGGGGCTGACCCCGTCCGGTGTCTCGAAGCAGATTGCCCGGCTGGAGGACCGGCTGGGGGCACGCCTGCTGCAGCGGACGACACGGCGCGTCAGCCTCACCACCGAGGGCCGCGCCTATTATGAACAGGCGCGCGAAATCCTGGCCGATATCGAGACCATGGAGGCCAATGTGGGCGGCGCCGAGCGGGTGGCGCGCGGGTTGCTGCGGGTCAATGTGGCGCATGGCTTCGGCATGGCGCAGATCGTGCCGCTGATCCCGGCCTTCTGCGAACGGCATCCGCAGATCGAAGTGCAGTTGAATTTCGCCGACCGTATCGTCGACCTGATGGCGGAGGGCGATGATGTCGGTATCCGCCTGGGCCGCGTGCGCGACGAGGGCCTGATCGCACGGCGCCTGGGCGAGCATACGCGCATGATCTGCGCCGCGCCGGCCTATCTCGCACGCCACGGCACGCCGATGACGCCGGCCGAACTCGAAGGCCATCGCGCCGTGCTCAGCACCAACGTGCCGCTGATCAATGCGTGGCCGTTGCGCCAGCCCGATGGCAGCGTGCAGATGGTGACGCTGCCGGGCGTGGTATCATCCGATAGCGGCGACGCCTTGTTCCGCATGGTTCTGGCCGGCATGGGCATAGCCTATACCGCCGACTTCCTGATCCATGAGGCGATCCGCGATGGCCACCTGGTGCCGCTGCTGCAGGATTATACCGCGCCGCAGATCTGGCCGATCCATGCCGTCTATCCGGCGCGCAAGCATCTGGCGGCGAAGGTGCGGGCCTTCGTCGATTTCCTCGCCGAGCGTTTCAGCCCGCCGCCCTGGAAGCTGACCTGAGCAAAGCAGCGATATCGGCCTCGGTCTTGTCGAAGGCACAGACGAAGCGATAGACCGCGCCATTGCCATCATCGCTCCAGGGATGGAACAGCGCACCATCGGCGGCCATGCCGGCGCGAATCTTCTCAGGCAGCAAGGCAAACACTTCGTTGGCCTGCACCGGATAGGCTATGCGCACACCGGGAATCGTGGCAAAGCCATCGGCAAGCTGGCGTGCGCGGGCATTGGCATTGCGCGCCAGGCGCAGCCACAGATCATTTTCCAGCATCGCCGCGAGCTGCGCCGAGAGGAAACGCATCTTGGAAAACAGGTGGCCGGCGCGCTTGCGCCGGAACAGGAAGCTTTCCGCCAGCTCCGGCTTGAAGAACACCACCGCCTCTGCTGCCAGCGCACCGTTTTTAGTGGCGCCGAAGCTCAGCACATCGACGCCGGCCTTCCAGGTTAGATCGGCGGCGGAGGCATTACCCGCCACCACCGCATTGGCGAAGCGCGCACCATCCATATGCACATGCAGGCCGCCGTCATGGGCAATCATGGCCAGGGCAGTGATTTCAGCCGGCGAATAGATCGTGCCGGCTTCCGTCGCTTGCGTCAGGCTCAGCGCACTCGGCTGCGGGTTATGCTGCGAACCGCGCCAGCCGAGGCTGAGCGCGCGCGCCAGCACTTCCGGCGTCAGCTTGCCATCGCTACCTGCCAGGCCGAGCATCTTGGCGCCGCCGGTGAAGGCTTCCGGCGCGTTGCATTCATCCACCTGGATATGGCTTTCCTCATGGCAGTAGATCGCACCATGTGACGGGCAGATCGCCGCCAGCGCCAGGGCATTCGCCGCCGTGCCGGTGGCGACCGGAAAGACGCGGCAGTCGGTACCGAACAGACTGGAGAAGCGGCGATCAAGATCGCGGCTGATCTCATCGGCACCATAGCTGGCCGCATTGCCTTCATTGGCCTTCTGGAGTGCGGCAAAAATCTCCGGCGCGGCGCCGGCAATATTGTCGGAACGGAAATCCATCGCGGTGGGCCTCAAGTGATCTTCAGCGGGAGCGGCGCGAAGCCGCCGGATTGAAAGGCGAAAGCCGCCGGCGGCAATGCCTTGCCTGCCGTGACGGAGGAAATCAGCCAGACCAGATCCGGTTCATAGGCTGCGGCCGCATCGGTGGCGGAAGGTTCGGCGCGGCCATCGGGATGGCTGTGCCAATGGCCGAGAAGCGCTTCCGGACCCGCCGCTTCGCGCAAGGCGCGGCGCAGGCGGATCTGGGTGGCCGGATCGATCTCGAAATGGCGCCGCGGATCCGGCGCCACATTCTCCGCCGGCACGATGCGGGTGATCGCTTCGCCCTCGCCCACCAGCAACGCGCAGGCTTCATGAGGATAGGCGGCTTCCGCCAGCGCCAGCAACTGATCCGCCAGCGCGCGCGGCAGGGTGATCACTTTTCCACCTGGATGGTGAGCTGGCCGATCGGGGCCAGGGTCTGGCCATGCAGCGCGAACAGACGCTCAGTGCCATCGGCCAGGCGCACGCGGACGATGATGCGCTCGCCGCTGGCGAATACATCCGCCACGCGGCTGTTGCGTGGCAGGTTCAGCACCTGCTCGGCCATGACGGCGGAAGGCAGGGCTGTGGAAGGCAGCGCGGACGCAGACGCGGCTTTCGCCGCCTCGGCACGGCGCTGCGGCACGCCGGTGATCAGGCCGACGATCAGCGCCATGATCAGCGCCACGAACACCACGCTCAAACCGATGACGAGCGGCTTCAGCCAGCGTAGTCTCGGGTCCGTGTCCTGGTCCGCCATGATGATAAGCCCGCACCCCAATGCCTGAGTATTCCGAAACCGGCGTTGCTGAAACTGGCGCACCGCCGGTGCCTGAGGATCGCGCCGGCGTCAGGCTCGACCGCTATCTCGCCGAAGCGCTGGATTTCTCCCGCTCGCGGCTCAAGGCGCTGATCGAGGAAGGCCATGTGCGGCTCGGCGGCGAGACCATAACCGACCCCTCGCGCAAGATCAAACCGGGCGAAATCTATGCCGTCGCGCCGCCAGCAGCGGCAGCGGCGGAACCGCAGGCGCAGGAATTGCCGCTGGATGTGGTTTATGAGGACGCGCATCTCATCGTGGTGAACAAGCCCGCCGGGCTGGTGGTGCATCCCGCCCCCGGCAACCCGGACCACACCCTGGTGAACGCGTTGCTGCATCATTGCGGCGACAGCCTGGCCGGCATCGGCGGCGTGAAACGGCCCGGCATCGTGCACCGCATCGACAAGGAGACCTCAGGCCTGCTGGTGGCGGCCAAGACCGAAGTGGCGCATCACGGCCTCGCCGAGTTGTTCGCGGGCCACGATATCGAGCGCGAATACCAGGCCATCGTCTGGGGCCTGCCCAATCCACTGCGCGGCACCATCACCGGCGCCATCGGCCGCGACCCGCGCGACCGCAAGCGCATGGCGGTACGCGGCGACAATGACAGCAACAAGGGAAAATCGGCCATCACGCATTATGCCGTCGAGCGGCAATTGCTCGACGGCCAGGGCCATGCCTTCGCCGCCCTGGTGCGCTGCCAGCTTGAAACCGGCCGCACGCATCAGATCCGCGTGCACTTGACTGCCAAGGGCCATGCACTGATCGGCGATCCGGTCTATGGCCGCATGCGGTCGCTGAAGCCCCTGAAGCTGCGCGCCGAGGCGGAAGCGGCTTTGCGCGGTTTCCGCCGCCAGGCATTGCATGCCACCATACTCGGCTTTCGCCATCCGGTGGGCGGCGAGGTACTGCATTTCGAGGCGCCGCTGCCCGAGGATTTCGCCGCGTTGCTGGCAGCCCTCAGTTAAGCTGGCCTCAGTTCAGTTTAAACGTCTCGCGCATTGCCTGCTTCAGCGCGCCAAGCGATGCCGCCTTGGTCGCCGCATCAGGGCCGCCGCTGACGCCGCGCGTGCGGCACACCGCCAGCGCCTTGGGCGCATCGGCATTGGGCCGGCCATCGGGCCCGGCGGTGCGGATGCCGCTGAGCTGTTCCACCCAGCCCAAATCCGCCTGCTGCACGAAAAAGCATTTGCTCCAGTTCTCGCCGTTGGGCTGCGACCAGGCTGCGCCGGTGCCATCCCAGCCATGCTGCGCATTGGGATAGATCACCATGTCGAGCCTGGCGCCGCCGGCTTTCAGGCTGTCGGCGACGATGCGGCAGCTTTCGGTGCCGACATAGGTATCGGCGGCGCCGAGCAGCATCAGGATCGGCGCCCCGGTGGTGCGGGTATCGCGGTAATGGGTTTCGCAGGCGGGATAGAACGGCACATGCAGCGCGAAGCGCGGGCCATTGGGCGCGTAGCGGTCGGCAATCGCCTGCAAGGCGGCACGCAAGGCCACGGCGCCGCCCTTGGAAAAACCGGCGATGCCGATGCGCGTCGGATCAATGCGCGGATGCGCTGCCGCCGCCTTCAGCGCGCCGAAGGCATCGGCCAGCATGTCGTTGGTGCTGACCGTGCCCTGATCGGCCATGGTGGATTTGACGCCGCGCGGGGTGAAGGAATCCGGGATGATCGAGGCCACGCCCATGGCGGTGAATTCCCGCGCATAGGCGTATTCGCGCGTATCGGTGACGCCGCCGCTGCCATGATGCAGCAGCATCGCCGGCAGCTTGGCATCAACAGCCCCCGGCGGCAGGAACAACTCGGCCGTGACCGTGACCGGCCCGTTGCGCGAGGGCGACTGGAAGCTCAGCACCTCGCGCTGCGGCTGGGCCTGCGCGAAAGGCGGGAGCAATATGACAAATATGAAACCTGTAACCAGTAGCCGCAGCATCTTAGCCCCCTCCCCTGCATTACATGCAACCCAGCCTAGCGTAAAATAATGCGACGCCACATCCCTCATTGGGCTAGGGTTCCGGCATGAGCGTGACTGCCGAAGCCCTGGGCCTGGTCAACCCCGACTTGTGCCGCCTGCTGGCCTATTGGTGCGAGCGGCGCGGCGAGCGGGCGATGCCGCAGCGCGTCGATCTCGACCCGCTGGATTTCCGCTATATGCTCGGCTCCATCGTGCTGGTGGATGTGGAAAGCGACCCTGGCGGCGACGGCCATCGCTTCCGCTTCCGGCTGGTTGGCGTGCATGTGGTGGAACATGCCGGGCGCGATCTGACAGGGCGTTACCTGGAGGATTACCCGGGCCAGGAATTCGCTGAGCAGCTCAAGGCGAGCTATGCCGCCCTGGTTCAGGGAGCGGTGCCGCGCCGGGTGCAGCGGCGGGAATTCTATGACGGCCGATTCTACGACATGGAGGGATTGCTGCTGCCGCTGGGGGCTGGCGGGATTGTGACCATGATCATGGTCGCGATTGCCTTCGGCCCCTGGGAGATTGATAGGTATTTGCCGGAAATCCGGTAAATACTCCATTTACAATGTTTCCAGTTGCGGCCCCATTTCCGCCGCAATCGGCCCGTCAGATATTGAACATGAGCGATCCAGATACCACATCTTCGCTAACGTCCGGGGCGAACCCGGCCGGGGGAGTTGATAGCACCATGTCTCGTAGTCTGACTGTACCTTCCATTTCCGCCGATGGCGGCCTGTCCCGTTACCTTTCCGAAATCCGGCGTTTCCCAATGCTGGAACAGGAAGAGGAGTTCATGCTCGCCAAGTCCTGGAAAGAGCGTGGCGACGTGGAAGCCGCCCATAAGCTGGTGACCAGCCATCTGCGCCTGGTGGCGAAGATCGCCATGGGCTATCGCGGCTATGGCCTCCCCTTAGGCGAACTGATCGCCGAGGGCAATATCGGCATGATGCAGGCGGTGAAGCGCTACGATCCCGACCGCGGCTTCCGCCTCTCCACCTATGCCATGTGGTGGATCCGCGCCTCGATGCAGGAATACATCCTGCGTTCCTGGTCGCTGGTGAAGATCGGCACCACCGCCGCCCAGAAGAAGCTGTTCTTCAACCTGCGCCGCATGCGTGGCCAGCTCAAGGCCATTGATGGCGGCCAGCTCACGCCTGAGCAGGTGGAAACCATCGCCAAGCAGCTCGACGTGGCGCGCGAGGATGTGATCGCCATGGATCGCCGCCTGGCGGCCCCGGATAGCAGCCTCAACGCGCCGCTGCGCGGCGATGAGGAGGGCGATGCCCAGTGGCAGGACTGGCTGGTGGATGAAACCCCGAGCCAGGAAACCCGCCTGGCCGAGGGCCAGGAAAGCGGCCTGCGCCACAAGCTGCTGATCGACGCCATGGGCAGCCTGAACGAGCGCGAGCGCGACATCCTGGTCCAGCGCCGCCTGGTGGACGAGCCGGCGACGCTGGAAGACCTTTCGGCGCGCTACAACATCAGCCGCGAGCGCGTGCGTCAGATCGAGGTGCGCGCCTTCGAGAAGGTGCAGAAAGCGGTGCGCGAAGCCGCCATCCGCGATGGCATCACCGCGCTGTAAGCCGCCGCCCGCAAAAGCACTCATAAGCAAATGGCCCGCCGTCAGGCGGGCCATTGTCGTTTCAGGCGGTGCCAGAAAGGATCAGTGAAGCCACTGGCGCTCTTCCTCGCGGCGCTGGAAAAGGTCGACCTCGTCGAATTCCTCGGCCTTGGGCATCAGCGGCGGTGCGCTGCCGAAATCGCGGATCGCACCCGAGAGTGCCTGCGCCAGCTTGCGCAGCACATAGATATCGCGTTCGCGCCAATTGCCCGACTGATCCAGGCGTTCGCAGCAGAACATTGCAGTCGGCTGGTTGCGGCTATCGACCAGCAGCAGATCGAGACGGTCCTGCAATCCGCCGGCCTGCTGCCCATCCGGATCGAGTGCCGGCTGATTGAGCTGCGGCGCGTCCTCGGTATTGATCGCGGCACTCACACCGCCGGACGCCGCTTTGATATAGACCTCGGCTTCGTCGCGCGGTACCACCTTGCCCTGGCTGAAACTGCCATCGCGGCCATCAAGCTGGCGCTGGCAGATCATCGCGCCGTCTTCGTCGAACAACCAGATGCCGACGCGGGTCGCCTTGGCGACTTCCACGGCATCGAGACAGATGGCTTCACAGATGCCGTCGATATCGTCGAAACGGGTCTGATCGGACTGGGCTTGCTGGGTGCGGAGCATTGCTACAACTTCCTTCGAAAGGCGGTGTTGTTGCGGCACAATTTAAGCCCATTAGTCGGAAACAGAAATTAGCTTCTGATTATAGAGAGTTATTTTCAGCTAACGCCGGCAATTGCCGCGCGTATGACACGCGCAGCGTTCTGCATCGAATAGCAATGCGACGGAATATGCGCGAGAAACGCCGTATTCGGATTTCTACCGCGCCCGAATGGCGTAGTTCCTGCGCCCGAATCCAGCCGCCCAACCGCGGCTTAATTCTCGCAGCACTTAGTTCTCGAAGGGATCCTTCATCAGGATGGTGTCGTCGCGCTCCGGACTGGTGGACAGCAGCGCCACCGGCGCGCCGATCAGTTCCTCGATGCGGCGCACATACTTCACCGCTTCACCGGGCAACTGCGTCCACGACCGCGCGCCGCGCGTCGAATCCTGCCAGCCTTCCATGGTCTCGTAAACCGGCTTCGCCGCCGCCTGATCGGCCATGCTGGAGGGGAAGTAATCGAGCGTCTTGCCGTTCAGCTCATAGCCGACGCAGAGCTTCACTTCTTTCAGGCCGTCGAGCACATCGAGCTTGGTCAGCGCGATGCCATGGATGCCGTTCAGCTTCACGGTCTGGCGCACCAGCACGGCATCGAACCAGCCGCAGCGGCGCTTGCGTCCGGTTACGACGCCAAATTCATGGCCCTTCTCGCCCAGCCATTGCCCGATCTCGTCGGTGAGTTCGCTCGGGAACGGGCCTTCGCCGACGCGCGTGGTATAGGCCTTCACGATGCCGAGCACATAATTCAGCGCGCCCGGCCCGAGGCCGGAACCCGCCGAGGCCTGGCCGGCCAGCGTGTTCGACGAGGTGACGAAGGGATAGGTGCCGTGATCGACATCGAGCAGCGAGCCTTGCGCGCCTTCGAACAGGATGCGCTTGCCAGCGCGGCGCATCTCGTCAAGTTCCGCCCAGGCCGGCACGGCATAGGCCAGCACGGCAGGCGCGATCTCGGCAAGCTGGCGCATCAGTTCGGCGCGGTCCACCAGCGGCGCACCCATGCCCTTGCGCAGCGCATTGTGGTGCGCCAGCAGACCATCCACCTTGCGCTCCAGCGCGACGCCATCGGCGAGGTCGCAGACGCGGATGGCGCGGCGACCAATCTTGTCTTCATAGGCCGGGCCGATGCCGCGCCGCGTGGTGCCGATCTTCACGCCCTCGGCGGCATCTTCCCGCAGACCGTCGAGTTCGCGGTGCAGCGGCAGGATCAGCGTGGCATTGTCGGCGAGCTTCAGCGTTGCCGGGCTGACCGCGACGCCCTGGCCGCGCAGCTTCTCGATTTCAGCGAGCAAGGCCCAGGGATCCACCACTACGCCACTGCCGATCACCGACAGCTTGCCCGGCCGCACGATGCCGGACGGCAGCAGCGACAGCTTGTAGGTGACGCCATCGATCACCAGGGTGTGGCCGGCATTATGGCCGCCCTGGAAACGCACCACCGCATCGGCGCGAAGCGACAGCCAGTCGACGATCTTGCCCTTACCCTCGTCGCCCCACTGGGCACCGACCACCACCACGTTGCTCATCGCGCGATTCCTTAGGCTTGAAACTTTTTAAACAGCGCGGACGGTCTTGCCGTCCCACCAATGACTGCAATTGGCCGACTTCGCCGCCTTGGCGCCGTTGTCGCCTTCCGGTTCCAGCGCCGCCCAGGTGCTGTGGCCTTCAGCGCGGAGCCGCGCCGAGACGGCATGCGCCGTGCCATGCGGCAGATACACCATCTGCTTCGGCGGCATCGGCGGCAGGCCGCGCATCACGCTGTCGAGATACAGCGTGAAGCCGGTGGCGGTTTCGCCGCCCGGCGTGACATAGCGGCCGCCACGGCCGAGTTCGCCGCGCACATTGCGCGCGAACAGCGTGTAGCTGATGCCGCTGTGATACTCAAAACCGCGGAATTCGCCGGGATCCAGCGTCAGCAGCAGGTCCGGCGCAGCGCCTGAGACTTCCGCCACCAGTTTATCGAGATCGGCGACAATGGCAGCCGCCGCTTCCGGCAGCTTCATGGCTTTCAGGCCCTTGATCGCCGCATCGGCGGGGCCGGCCAGCGGCAGCAGCTTCAGCAGATCGGGAGCCGCAGCACCGCCAACAGCCTTGAGTTCCGCTGCGTCCTTGCGGTCCAGCGCCCGGCGCGCGGCCTTGGCCTTGCGCTCATCGAGGCCATGGGCGGCGGTGATCGCCGGCGCCAGCAAGGGCTGGGTGATATCGAGCGAGAGATTCTTCACGCCGAGCTTCGCCACCGCTTCCGCCGCCAGCAAGGCGGTTTCCACATCGGCGGCGAGCGAGGCGGCGCCGATCAGCTCGAAACCGGCCTGGGCGAATTGCCGCTCGGGCCTGAGTTGCGAACCGCGCACGCGCAAAACCTGGCCGGCATAGGCAAGGCGCAGCGGGCGCGGCGCCAGCTTGAGGCGGCTGCCGGCAATGCGCGCCACCTGCATCGTGATATCGTTGCGCAGGCCCATCATGCGCTGCGACACCGGATCCATGACGCGGAACATCTGCCCGGCGAGATCCTGGCCGGAGCCGGCCAGCAGGGTTTCCTCGAACTCGATCAGCGGCGGCTTGACGCGGGCATAGCCGCGCGCGGCGAAACTGGCGAGCAGGCTTTCGGAGGCGAAGGCTTCCCAATCGGCGCGCGGCGGCAGCACGTCGCGCAGACCCGCCGGCAGCAAGGCTACCGACGCATCCGTCTCCGCCGCTTCCACGCTCTTGCGCGCCTTGGGTGCCATCGTCCTGCGTCCTTAGCGGTTCTTGAAGGCCGGCTTGCGCTTCTCGGCGAAAGCGGCCATGCCTTCCTTCTGGTCCTCGAAAGCGAAGGTCGAGTGGAACACGCGACGCTCGAAGCGCACGCCTTCGGTGAGCGTGGTCTCGTAGGCGCGGTTCACCGCTTCCTTGGCGATCATCACCACCGGACGCGAGAGTTCGGCAATACGGTTGGCGGCCTTGAAGGCTTCCTCGAGCAGTTGCTCCTTCGGCACCACGCGGCTGACCAGGCCGGAACGCTCTGCTTCCGCCGCATCCATCATGCGGCCGGTAAGGCACATTTCCATCGCCTTCGACTTGCCGACGAAACGGGTGAGGCGCTGGGTGCCGCCGGCACCCGGAATGGTGCCGAGGTTGATTTCCGGCTGGCCGAACTTGGCGTTATCGGCAGCGAGGATGAAATCGCACATCATTGCCAGTTCGCAACCGCCGCCGAGCGCGAAGCCCGACACCGCCGCGATCACCGGCTTGCGGCAGCGCGTCACGCGCTCCCAGCCGGCGGTGATGAAGTCCTCGGCATAGACGTCGGTATAGGTCTTGGACTTCATTTCCTTGATATCGGCACCGGCGGCGAAGGCCTTCTCGGAACCGGTGATGATCATGCAACCGATATTGGCATCGGCCTCGAAGGCATCCAGCGCCTGGGTCATTTCGGCCATGAGCTGGGCACAAAGCGCATTCAGCGCCTGCGGGCGGTTCAGCGTGATCAGGCCGACTTGGCCGCGCGTTTCCACCAGGATCATTTCATAGCTCATGCCGCTTCCCTTGGTTTTTTATGTGCGTCAGCGCAGCCTGCCACGAGGCTGGGCGGGGCAGCCCCGAATGGGGGCGCAAATGCCGGTCTGGCCGGGTCCGAACATGGGCCGGACCATGCCACCTCAGGGCGGATTTGGAAAGGGGCGGCCCCGGTGCGCCGGGGGGCTATTTCTGGCAGTTGCCGCAGAAAAATGTCGAGCGGCCAGACTGCACGATGCGGCGCACCGGGCGCTTGCAGGTCTGGCAGGGCTGGTCCTCGCGGTCATAGACCCGGAAGCGGGTCTGGAAATAGCCAAGTTCCCCATCCGTTTGCACGTAATCGCGCAAAGACGACCCGCCGGCCTCCACCGCCTCCAGCAGCACCGCCTTGATCGCCGGCACCAGGCGGTCGAGCCGCTTGGGCGCCACCGAGCCGGCCAGCCTTTCCGGGTGTATCCCGGCGCGGTAGAGCGCCTCCGAGACGTAAATATTGCCCAGGCCCGCCACCACCCGCTGATCCAGCAGGGCGGCCTTCATCGGCGTGCGCTTGCCCTTGAGGGCCGCCGCCAGCACGGCCGGCGTGAAGGCATCGTCCAGCGGTTCCGGGCCGATATTGCTCAGCAGCTTGTGGCTGGGGAGGTCGCGGGCCTCGATCAAGTCCATCATGCCGAAGCGGCGGGCGTCGTTAAACGTCACCGCCCAGCCGGTCTCGGTGGCGAAGATCACATGGTCATGCGGGCCGATATCGTTGGGCCAGCCCTGGCGCATCACCATGCGGCCCGACATGCCGAGATGGATCAGCCAGGTGAGCCCGCCTTCCAGTTGCACCAGGATGTATTTGGCGCGACGTTCCAGCGCCAGCACGGCGCGGCCCTGGATGCGGCGGGCAAAATCCTTCGGCAGCGGAAACCGCAGGTCGGGCCGCCGCGCCTCGATGCGTTCGATGCGGTGCCCGGCCAGTTTCATGGCCAGGCCACGGCGGGTGGTTTCCACTTCGGGCAGTTCAGGCATCGCCCGCTGTCTATACCGCGCCGGCCCTGTTTCGGCTATGGTCCGCCCATGGTTCACGACCCTGGTAACGAGACCCATTTCGGCTTCACCCAGGTGCCCGAGGCGGAGAAAGTCCGCCTGGTGCGCCAGGTGTTCGAGAGCGTGGCGCCGCGCTACGACCTGATGAACGACCTGATGTCGGCAGGCGTGCATCGGCTGTGGAAAAACGCCATGGTCGACTGGCTTGATCCGCGCGGGCGGATCACCGTGCTGGACATGGCCGGCGGCACCGGCGATATCGCCTTCCGCATCCATGACCGCGCGCCAGAAGCCACTATCCTGGTGGCCGATATCAATGCCGCGATGCTGGACCAGGGCCGCAGCCGCGCCATCGACCAGACAAGGCTGGACCGCCTGACCTGGACCTGCATGAATGCCGAGGTGCTGCCGCTGCCCGACCGCAGCGTCGATGCCTATACCATCGCCTTCGGCATCCGCAACGTCACTCATATCGACCAGGCCCTGCGTGAAGCCTACCGCGTGCTGAAGCCGGGCGGGCGCTTCCTCTGCCTGGAATTCTCCGCCGTGCGCAACCCGGCGCTGGCCAAGGCCTATGACGTCTATTCCTTCCATCTGCTGCCGAAGATCGGCCAACTGGTGGCTAGGGACGCTGATTCCTATCGTTACCTGGTGGAAAGCATCCGCCGCTTTCCCGACCAGGAAACTTTCGCGGCGATGATCCGCGAAGCCGGCTTCGGCAATGTGAAATACCGCGACCTTTCCGGCGGCATCGCCGCGATGCATTCGGGTTGGCGCCTCTGATGCTGCCGAATGCTGGTCACTTGAGCCGCCTGTTTGAGATCGGCCGCATCCTGGCACGCCATGATGCGCTGTTCCCGGCACAGCAGGCACCGCTGCCCGGTGGCATCAAGCTCGCCGCCTCGCTGTTCCAATCCCTGTTCGGCAGGCGCCGGCCAGAGCTGCGCGAGGGCGAGCGGCTGGCCGCCGCCATGGCGGAACTCGGCCCCAGCTTCATCAAGCTCGGCCAGGTCTTGAGCGTGCGACCCGATATCGTCGGCGCAGCCATGGCGGAGGATCTCGGCCGGCTGCGCGACAAGCTGCCCCCCTTCCCGTGGAGCGACGCCAAAGCAGCAATCGAGAGCGAACTTGGCGCCCCGCTGGAGCAGCTTTATATCGGCTTCGAGCCGGAGCCGGTGGCGGCGGCCAGCGTGGCGCAGGTACATTTCGCCGAAACGCCGGAAGGCGCGAAAGTTGCCGTGAAGGTGCTGCGGCCACAGGTGGAAGCGGCTTTCGCACGCGACTTGGCGCTGTTTGCCTGGCTCGCTGGCCTGGCCGAGGACTGCGTCGACGGCTTGCAAAGGCTGCGGCCGCGCGCGGTGATCGAGACCGTGGCGCAGCAGGTGGCGATCGAACTCGATCTGCGGCTGGAAGCGGCCGCCGCGTCCGAGATCGCCGACAATTTCCGTGACGATCCGGACCTGCATGTGCCGCGCCCGGACTGGAACCGCACCGCGCGCCGCGTGCTGACTCTGGAACGCATCGATGGCATCCCGATCGAGGACCGCGCCGCGCTGATCGCCGCCGGCCATGACCTGCCGAAGCTGGCCGAGCGCGTGATCCAGAGTTTCCTGCGCCAGGCGTTGCGCGACGGCTATTTCCACGCCGACATGCATCACGGCAATCTGTTCGTCGCCGCCGACGGCAAATTGCAGCTAGTGGATTTCGGCATCATGGGCCGCATCGACATAGGCACGCGGCGCTTCATGGCCGAGATGCTGGGCGCCTTCCTGGCCGGCAATTGGCGCCGCGCGGCGGAAGTGCATATCGAGGCCGGCTATGTGCCACTCGATCCCGACTCGGGCCGCACGGTCGAAGCTTTCGCCCAGGCCTGCCGCTCCATTGGCGAGCCGATCCTCGGCAAGCCGGTGGCGGAAATCTCCATTGGCCGGCTGCTGGCGCAACTTTTCCAGATCACCGAGACCTTCGGCATGCGCACGCAGCCGCATCTGCTGCTGCTGCAAAAGACCATGGTGACGGTGGAGGGCGTGGCGCGCAGCCTGGACAGGGAAGTGAATTTCTGGGAAGCCTCGCGCCCCGTGGTGGCCGACTGGGCCAGCCAGAATATGGGCCCGGAGGCGCAGATCCGCGATGGCATCGCGGAAGGCGTGGCGACCTTGCGGCGCTTGCCGAAATTGCTGCGCGATATCGAGATACTGGCGGCCCAGAGTGAGGCACAGCCGGCGCCGCAAGTGAAACCGGACCGCAAACTGCATTGGCTGCTCGGCATCATTGCCGCGCTGCTGGCGGCGCATCTGCTGTTCTGAAATCGCGTTGATGGCCGCCTCGGCCCACACGGCATGAGATGCCCGGCTCAAGGCCGGGCATGACGAGCAATATACTAAGTCGTCATCGCCGGGCTTGACCCGGCGATCTCAGGCCAGACAGGCTGTGACTTTTTGCTTTGCGTCATCCGTCTCAACAACAAAAAAAGGGCGGGGAAGCCCCGCCCTTTTCCGTTCAGCCGATACGCTGGCTTAGAAAGTCAGGTTGACGCCGAGCACGCCGAAATTGGCCTTCGACTGGTTGGCCGCAACGCCATTGCCATCCTTGAACTCGTAGGTGCCGGCACCGCCATAGAGCTTGATGCCGGTGGCCAGCATGTAGCTGACGCCGAGCTGGTAGATGTCGGCCTTGTCATCAGCGAAGCCGGTTTCCTTGCCGACCGCATGCCAGTAATCGCCGCCGACACCGATGGAGCCGGGCTGGCTGCCATTGGTGGTGTAGAGGAAGCCGAGGATCCAGGCGCGACGATCGAGCGTGGCAGTGACTTCTTCCGACTTATAGCCGCCACCGGCGCCGATGGTGGAACCGCCACCGAGCGCGTAGGTGAGCTGGCCACCGGCCTGCCAGCCATCCTTGCGCGACTGGCCCGCGGTGCCGACATTGGTCTGGGTGTTGAGACCGACGCTTTCGATGCGGGTATTCACATAGCCGGCCGAGAGCGCGACGCTGAAATCACCAAACGACTCGATGTAGTTCGCCGCAACATTGAAGTGATTGCGGACCGAGCCATTCACCGTGTTGCCGAAACCGGCATCGCAGTTGGTGATGTTACCGGCAGCGGCAAACTGGCCGCCGGCATTGTTATAGTCCTGGCAGCCATCGGGCACATAGGAGAAGCCGAGCTGCAGGCCCTTGCCCGCCTTGGAACCGAAATAGCGGTTCGACGAGGTGTAGAAGTTCACGCCCTCGGTGTCGTTGCCGTGGTTGGAGAACCACATCTGCGTCGGGCCGGCGCGGTTATTCGTCGGCACCACGAAAGGCGCATTTTCCGAAGTGGCGGTGGAAATGTTATCCTGGCCCGGCAGCGTGGTGTTGGGCGAGAAATACTGCATCTTCGCCGCGACGCGGTCGGTGGAACCGATCTCGATCTTGCCGAGATCGTTTTCGAACCAGAGATAGGATTCGTCGATCTGGTCGCCATCGGTGGCGGCTTCGAGTTCGACACGGCCGCCGACACGCAGGCCATTATCCAGCACAGCACGCAGGTTGAACCAGATTTCCGCATTCGGGCCGCCGAAGGTCGCCGCCGACTTGTCGGTCTGGGCCGAGCCGGTCTGCTTGTCGCGGTCCTGCAGCTTGAAGGTGCGGGTCATGTAACCGCCGACGGAGACGCCGAGCGGTTCGGTCTTCACCTGCGCGAAGGCGGTATCGGCCAGCACGACGCCAGCGGCGGCGACCAGCGCGGTTTGCAGCAAAAGAGCTTTCTTGATCATGCAGTCTAGTCCCTTCCAAAGATGCCCGGGGATATTCGGGGGAGGCATCACGCAACAACTGGATAGGGCGGCAGAATAGTCAAACCAATGTGATCAGCAGACAGGCAACCATTGCCCAGGACGTAACCACCATCACACCGGGGCCGGAGTTGATCAACACAAATAATCCGGCTGAGATCGGAAGCGTTGGGCAAAAAAAGAAAGGGGCAGGTTTCCCTGCCCCTTTCCGCTAACCAATCCTTGCGGATGGATTAGAACACCAGGTTCACACCGAGCAGACCGAAGTTCGCCTTCGACTCGTTGGCAGCAGCGCCATTGCCGTCGGTGTACTTGTAGGTGCCGGCGCCGCCGTAGAGCTTGATGCCGGTGGCGAGCTGGTAGCTCACGCCCACCTGGAACACCTTACCCTTGTCATCGCCCTGCTTGACGTTGGCAGCGGTTTCTTCACCCTTCGCCCACCAGTAATCGGCGCCCACACCGATCGAGCCCGGCGCAGCGCCGTTCGACAGGTAGTACACGCCAACGACATAGGCCTTGCGGTCGATGGCGTTGCCAGCGTCGTTGCGCGACACTTCTTCGTCCTTCAGACCGCCACCAACGGTGATGGTCGAACCGCCGCCGAGGTTGTAACCAACCTGGGCGCCAGCCTGCCAGCCGGTCACGCGCTTCGGAACGGCGTTCGCAGCGGTGGCAGCACCCGGCTCAGCGCGGTTGCTGATGTAGCCACCGTACAGAGCGACGTTGAAGTCACCGAACGACTCGAGGTAGTTACCAGCGAAGGTGTGCTGGTTGCGAGTGGTGCCGTTGTTGGTGTTGCCGAAGCCAGCATCGCAGTTGGTGATGGTGGCGGCGGCGGCGAACTGGCCACCAGCGTTGTTGTAATCCTGGCAACCATCCGGGGTGTACGAATAGCCGAGCTGCAGGCCCTTGCCAGCCTTCGAACCGAAGTAGCGGTTCGAGGAGGTGTAGAAGTTGATGCCTTCAGCGTCGTTCGACGCGTTGGCAAACCACATCGTCACACCGCCAGCGCGGTTGTTCGCCGGGGTCACGAAGACGGCGTTTTCAGACACCTGGCCGGTGTTCTGGCCCGACAGGGTGGCGTTCGGCGAGAAGTACTGCATCTTCGAAGCGACGCGGTCGGTCGAGCCGAGCTCGATACGGCCGAGGTCATTTTCGAACCACACGTACGATTCGTCGATCTGGTCGCCGTCAGTGGCACCTTCCAGCTCAACGCGGCCGCCGATGCGGAGGCCGTTGTCCAGCACAGCGCGCAGGCTGAACCAGATTTCCGCGTCCGGGCCGCCGAAGGTGGCAGCGGACTTGTCGGTCTGGGCCGAACCGGTCACCTTGTCGCGGTCCTGCACCTTGAAGGTACGGGTCATGTAGCCGCCAACGGTCACGCCGAGCGGCTCAGCCTTCACCTGCGCAAACGAAGCGTCAGCCAGCATCACGCCAGCAGCGGCCACGAGCGCGGTTTGCAGAAGCAGAGTCTTCTTCATTCCTCTTTCCTCTCCCACCGGGGTCATAAAGGTTTCAGAGCTAGTAACTAGCAGAGAACAATCAGCCCGGCTGGGCTAACTGATCGTCCGAGATGAAGCCATTTCGCCCCCCACCCTGTCAACAAAAGTGGCAATCAACGCCACCTTTTTGCCATGGGTGTTGCAGAAGGGCCACATTCAATCAAATAAATATCGGATTTCCGGTAAATATAAGGGGCGATTCACTACCGGCCACAAGCAGGAGAGGTCCGTCTAGCGTGACAAAAATGGCGCAGTTTGCCGCGAATCGTCCACAATTGACCGGACGAAAGCCCCGAGAGGATCGGGAATCCAATGGAATCAGGCGCCAAGGACCAGGCGATAGGCCCTGCCTGGCTCCTCACGGCCCTGTTCCACCCGCAGCGGCGCCTCCAGCGTATCGGCGATGGTGAAACCATGTGCAGTGGCAAGGCCGGCAATGTATGCATCGCTCTGGCGGTAGCGGCCGGTCGGCATCAGCCGCACCGGTTCCTCGGGCTCGCCGCGCTCAATGGTAGCGAGTATTTCCCCGCCGGGGGACAAGACCCGCGCGGCATGCGCGAAAAACCGCTCCAGACGCCCGATATAGATGAAAACATCGGTCGAGAGCATGGCGTCGTAGACCCGTGCCGGCACCTGCTCCAGAAACGCATGGATTTCAACCTCGGCGAGCCGGTCATAAGCCGGGCGGCCGTTGAAAAGGCGGCGCGCTGCCTGTTGCAGCATGGCCGGCGCCAGGTCGATGCCATCGAGGCCGCGCGCATAGGGCCGGAACAGCGGGCCGTTCAACCCGGTGCCGCAGCCGAGATCGAGGATGGCTCGGCTGGCATCGGGCTGCCAGGCCCGCTTGGCGAGTGCCTGAATCATCCACGGCCCACGGTATTTCAGCGCCGCCAGATGGCGGTCGAAACTGCCGGCATGACCATCAAAAACCCAGCGCAGATAGTCATCCGGCGCGCGTTCCGTGGTGGTACCGGACAGCGAGTCGACCAGATGCGCGATGGCGCCGGATTGCGGCGCCAGCTCACGCGCCAGACGCAGGTGATGCAGGGCGAGGTCGCGCTCACCGCGCTCCATATGGCATTGTCCGAGGCCGAGCTGCGCCCCGGCATGGCGGCCATCGGTTTCCGCCAGCACGGCCCGGTACAGCGCCATCGCCGCCTCGGCCTGGCCATCGGTCTGCAACCGCCAGGCCTCGGCCATGCGGGCGTCGATGCCGCCTGGATCTGGAACTTTCTCGCTCATTGACGGCGGTTGTGGCCCAGCCGGACCGCTGCCGCAAGCCCCTGGTCCGTGAGTCCGCCGCCGAAACCGCAAGGCGGACCCAGGCTGGACCGGAATCGGCCTGATTTTGCCCTCGCGGCGATTGGCGCCAGTGCAGGCTGTATGATAGTGAAATGGGCTCCGATGACGCCCCCTGGCGTTGCGAGCCGGGCATTCTGGACCTGGCAGTACCGGGGCGCCCCGCGGGAGGATTGTGTTCATGACGTGGTTTCGCCAGTTTTCTTTGTTCAAGCAATCCGGTAGCCGCCGGGCGATGGCGCTCGCCCTGGCGCTGGGCCTGACGCTCGGCCTTGGTGCCTGCGGCGGCAGCGGCGATTACCTGCCGTATCCGGACAAAGGCCCGGACGGCACCGTGAATCCGAACCCGAGCGGCGAACGCCAGACGATCTTCGGTTCCGGCGGTCTGTTCTCGCCCGGCAGCAAGAAACCCGAGGAAGGCGGCGGCGGCGGCATCGGCGTCAACAGCTTCCTGTGGCGCGCCTCGCTCGACACCATCTCCTTCATGCCGCTGGCCTCGGCCGATCCGTTCGGCGGCGTGATCATCACCGACTGGTATGCCGCGCCGCAGACGCCGAACGAGCGTTTCAAGGTGACGATCTACATTCTCGACCGCGCGCTGCGCGCCGATGGCATCCGCGTCAGCGTGTTCCGCCAGGTGCGCCAGGGCGAGGGCTGGGCCGACCAGGCCACCGCGTCGGAAACCAATGTGAGCATGGAGAACGCCATTCTGCAGCGCGCCCGCGAGCTGCGGGTGGAGGCCGAGGCCCGGCGCTGATTCTGCCGGGCGTGACGCCGGCTTTCTCTGCGTAGTTTCTAAATCTTCCGATTCAGACGACCCCTTCAAAAAAACGGTTTGAGTGATGTCGCGCTACAACGCCAAGGTGGTGGAAACCAAGTGGCAGCAGGAATGGGATGCCCGCGGCTCCTTCCGTGCCAAGGCTGATCGTTCCCGCCCGAAATACTACGTGCTGGAGATGTTTCCCTATCCGTCGGGACGCATCCATATGGGCCATGTGCGCAACTATACGCTGGGCGATGTGGTGGCGCGCTACAAGCGGGCGCGCGGCTTCAACGTGCTGCACCCGATGGGCTGGGATGCCTTCGGCCTGCCGGCGGAAAATGCCGCGCAGGAAAAGAAGGTGCATCCGGCAAGCTGGACCTACGACAACATTGCCAACATGCGTGCCGAACTGAAGCGCATGGGCCTCTCACTGGACTGGGATTGCGAACTCGCGACCTGCCATCCCGGCTACTACAAGCATCAGCAGAAGCTGTTCCTCGATCTCGCCAAGGCCGGGCTGGCCTATCGCAAGGAAAGCTTCGTCAACTGGGATCCGGTGGACCATACTGTGCTCGCCAACGAGCAGGTGATCGATGGCCGCGGCTGGCGCTCCGGTGCCGTGGTGGAACGCCGCAAGCTGTCGCAGTGGTTCTTCAAGATCACCGAATATGCCGACGACCTGCTGGCGGCGTTGCAGACGCTGGACCGCTGGCCGGAACGGGTGCGGCTGATGCAGCAGAACTGGATCGGCAAGTCGGAAGGGGCGCGCTTCTCCTTCGCCCTGGCCGGTCGCAGCGATAAGATCGACGTCTACTCGACGCGGCCCGACACCTTGTTCGGCGCCAGCTTCGTGGCGATCTCCGCCGATCATCCGCTGGCGGCGGAAGCTGCCGCGCAGGATCCGCAGCTTGCCGCCTTCATCGAGGAATGCCGCCAGACCGGCACGGCGGAAGCCGAACTCGAAAAGGCGGAGAAGAAGGGCTACCGCACCAAGCTGGAAGCCGTGCATCCCTTCGATCCAAGCTGGAAGCTGCCGGTCTATGTGGCGAATTTCGTGCTGATGGAATATGGCACCGGCGCCGTTTTCGGCTGCCCGGCGCATGACCAGCGCGATCTCGATTTCGCCCGCAAATATGGCCTGCCGGTCAAGGCTGTGGTCGCCCCGAAAGGGAGCGCGGCACAGGAAATCGGCACGGAAGCCTATACCGACACCGACAACACGGTGGCGATCAATTCCGGCTTCCTCGACGGCCTGGGCGTGACGGACGCCAAGCGTGCCGCGATTGCCAAGCTGGAAGAACTGAAGGCCGGCGAAGGTACCGTCACCTATCGCCTGCGCGACTGGGGCGTGAGCCGCCAGCGCTACTGGGGCTGCCCGATCCCGATGATCCATTGCGACGCCTGCGGCGTGGTGCCGGTGCCGGAGGATCAGCTGCCCGTGCTGCTGCCCGACGACGTCACCTTCGACAAGCCGGGCAATCCGCTGGATCACCACCCGACCTGGAAGCATGTGAACTGCCCGGCCTGCGGCAAGGCGGCACGGCGCGAGACCGATACCTGCGACACCTTCGTCGACTCGTCGTGGTATTTCGCGCGTTTCTGCTCGGCCCGCGATGCGGCGCCGATGAACAGCGACGCGGTGGATTACTGGCTGCCGGTGGATCAGTATATCGGCGGCATCGAGCATGCCATCCTGCATCTGCTCTATTCCCGCTTCTTCACCCGCGCGCTGCGCGATACCGGGCACCTGAAGGTGGCCGAACCCTTCGCCGGTCTGTTCACCCAGGGCATGGTCTGCCACGAGACCTACCGCGATGCCTCCGGCGCCTGGCTGTTCCCGACCGACGTGAAGAAGGACGGCGACAACTGGGTGCATGTGCAGACCGGCGCCCCGGTGACGGTCGGCCGCGTCGAGAAGATGTCGAAGTCGAAGAAGAACGTGATCGACCCGGGCCTGATCATCGAGACCTACGGCGCCGATACCGCGCGCTGGTTCATGCTCTCCGACAGCCCGCCGGAGCGCGACCTGGAATGGACCGAGGCCGGTGCCGAAGGCGCCTGGCGCTTCACCCAGCGGCTCTACCGCCTGGTGGCCGAGCCGAAGGCGGCGATTGCCTCAGCCAGCGATGCCAAGCCGGCGACCTGGAGCCCGGAGGCGCTGGAGCTGCGCCGCGCCCTGCACAAGACGATTGCCGCGCTGACCCAGGACCTGGAGCAGTTCCACTACAACAAGGCCGTTGCCCGCGTGCATGAATTCGTCAACACGCTGGAGGCACACCGCGCCCCGGACGCCGCTTCCGCCGCCGCGCGCCGCGAGGCGCTGGAGGTCTTGTGCCGCCTGGTCGCGCCGATGGTGCCGCATCTGGCGGAGGAAATCTGGCAGAGCCTGGGCAATAGCGGCCTGGTGGTCGACCAGGCCTGGCCCGAGGCCGATGCGGACTTGGCGCGCGACGAGACCGTGACCATCGCGGTGCAGGTTTCGGGCAAGCTGCGCGCCACGCTGGAAGTGGACCGCGACATGGACAAGGCAGCGCTGGAAGCTCTGGCGCTGGCCAATGACAACGTGCAGCGCGCCATGGAAGGCAAGCCGGCCCGCAAGATCGTGGTAGTGCCGAACCGGATCGTGAATGTGGTGGTCTAGACGGATCCTGCTCGCCCTTATCCTCCTGGCGCTGGCGCCGGGCCTGACGGCCTGTGGCTTCAAGCCGCTCTATGGCCGCCAGGATGGCGATGTCACGGTGGAGGAATTCTCCCGCATCGTGTTCGAGCAGCCGGAAAACCGCGTGACGCAGCAGGTGCGCAACCACCTGCTCGACATGGTGACGCCGCTCGGCACGCCGCAGCAGCCACTCTACCGCCTGGAACTGCAAGTGACCGAGACGGTGACCAGCGTGCTGGTGACGCGCACGGATGAAGTGACGCGCAACAACCTCTCCCTGCAGACGCTCTACCGCCTGCGCGACTACCGCACCGGGACGATACTGCATCAGGGCCAGGTGAGCAGCCTGGTGTCCTACAATCTGGTGCGCGCCGATTATGCCAATCTGGTGAGTGAGCGCGATGCCCGTGGCCGCGCCACGCGCGACAATGCCGAACAGCTCCGCATCGTGCTCGGCAATTATTTCAGCCGCCGCCAGAAGCAACCGCAGCAGCCAAGCTGAGCCATGAAGCTCAAACCGGGCGAGGTTGAAGGCTTCCTGCGCAAACCGCCCGCCGCCTTGCGCGCGGCGCTGGTCTTCGGCCCCGATACCGGCCTGGTGCATGAACGCGCCAAGGCGCTGGCGCAGACCGTGGTGCCGGATCTCTCCGATGCCTTCCGCGTCGCCAACCTCACCGCGCAGCAGCTCAGCGAGGACCCGGCCCGGCTGGCCGACGAAGCCGCCGCGCTGTCCCTGATGGGCGGCCGCCGCGTGGTGCTGATCAGCGGCGCCGGCGACAAGCTGGCCAAGCTGTTCGCCGATTTCCTCAGCGACCCGCCCGGCGATGCCCTGGTAGTGGTGGAAGGCGGCGAACTGGCCGGGCGTTCCTCCTTGCGCACCGCCTTCGAGAATGCCCCCACCGCCGCCGCCATCGCCTGCTATGCCGATGATGCCAATGCGCTGCTCGGCGTCATCCGTTCGATGCTGCAGGAAGCCGGCAAGCGCATCGACGACGATGCGCTGGAATACCTGCGCGACAATCTCGGCAGCGACCGCATGGTGACGCGCGGCGAGATCAACAAGCTGCTGCTCTACAAGGGCGACGAGCCCGGCCCGATCACTCTGGAGGATGCCGAGGCTTGCGTCGGCGATTCATCGGCCGGCAATCTCGATGATGCCGCCTTCGCGGCTTTCGGCGGCGATATTCCGGCGCTGGCGGAAGCCCTGGCGCAGAGCGAGATGGCCGGCGAGTCGCCTGTCGCCATCCTGCGGGTGACGCAGAAGCATGCCCAGCGCCTGCATCTCGGCTTGAGCCGCATGGGTAATGGTGGCGGCGATCCCAAATTCCTCGCCAAGACGCTTGGCGTGTTCTGGAAACGCGAGGATGCTTTCGTGCGCCAGCTTCGCCTGTGGTCGCCGGAGCGGCTGATGCGTGCGCTGGAAATCCTCACCGATGCCGAATTGCTGGCCAAGAGCACCGGCATTCCGGCGGAAGCCGTGACCGGCGACGCGCTCTTGCGCATCGCCAGAGCAGCAAGAGTGGCGCGGTAAATTCCCTAGACTCGTCATGCCCGCGTGGCTTTTGTCACCCTCGCGGAAGCGAGGGTCCCATTTCATCGACTAAATGGGATGCCCGCTTTCGCGGGCATGACCAGGCGCTTTACGGCAGCTTGCCCTTCAGCTCGAATAGCAGGTCGAGGGCCTGGCGCGGACTGAGGGAATCAAGGTCCGCCGCCTTCAGCGCCGCTTCGATCTCGGACTCTTTCGCCTGCACCGGCGCCGGCCGCGCCAGATTGAACAGTGGCAGATCGTCGGCAAGCTTGCGCGCGGCGGCAGCACCACCGCCCTCCTGGGCTTCGAGATGCTGCAACACTTCCGAGGCGCGGCCGAGCACGGCCTGGGGCAGGCCGGCGAGCTTGGCCACCTGGATGCCGTAGGAACGATCCGCGGCGCCGGCACCGACTTCATGCAGGAACACCAGGTCGCCCTGCCATTCCTTCACCTTCAGGGTATGGTTTTCCAGTTGCGGCAACTTGCCGGCAAGCTGCGTCAGTTCATGGTAATGCGTCGCGAACAGGCCACGGCAGCAGCTTTTCTCATGCAGATATTCCACTACCGCCCAGGCAATCGAGAGGCCATCGAAAGTCGCCGTGCCGCGCCCGATCTCGTCCAGGATCACCAAAGCGCGCGGTCCCGATTGATGCAGGATAGCGGCGGTCTCCACCATCTCGACCATGAAGGTCGAACGGCCGCGCGCCAGATCGTCGGCGGCGCCGACGCGGCTGAACAGGCGATCGACAATGCCGATGCGCGCCTTGGCCGCCGGCACGAAGCTGCCCATCTGCGCCAAAATGGCGATCAAGGCATTCTGGCGCAGGAAGGTGCTCTTACCCGCCATGTTCGGGCCGGTAAGCAGCCATAGTTTGTGACCGTCGCTCAGGTCGCAATCATTGGCAACGAAACGCTCGCCCTCGCCGCGCTGCCTAAGCGCCGCTTCCACCACCGGATGCCGCCCGGCCTCGATATGGAAATCGACTGACTCGTCGACCACCGGCCGGACCCAGCGCTGCCGCAAGGCAAGCTCAGCCAAAGCCGCCATCACATCCAGCGCCGCGAGGGCTTCCGCCGCCTGGCTGATTGCCGCCGCCTCATCGAGGCTGCGCCGCACCAAGCCGTCGAATACTTCCAGTTCGAGCGCCAGGGCGCGGTCGGCGGCCTGCGAGATGCGGCTCTCCAGTTCGCCGAGTTCAGGCGTGGAGTAGCGCACAGCGTTGGCCATGGTCTGGCGATGGATGAATTGCGGCCCCATCTTCTCGGCATAGCGCGGCGTGATCTCGATGTAATAGCCGAGCACGTTGTTATGCCGGATCTTCAGGCCGGCAACGCCGGTCTCATTGGCATAGCGGTCCTGCAAGGCCGCGATATGGCGGCGGCTTTCATCGCGCAGCAGGCGCAACTCATCGAGATCGGCGCGATGGCCGGCAGCGACAAAGCCGCCATCGCGGGCATTCATCGGCAGCTCAGGGCCGAGCGCTTCGGCCAGCGCCTGCACCAGGGCGGCATGATACCCCAGCGATTCCGCCAGGCCTGCCAGTTCCGGCGGCAAGGCGGCTTCGGCACGCAGCCGGCGCTGCATCTCGCCGGCCTTCTCCAGGCCATCGCGCAAAGCCGCAAGGTCACGCGGGCCGCCACGGCCCAGCGAGAGCCTGGAAAGGGCGCGGGCGAGATCGGGCACCTTGCGCAACGCCGCCCGCAGGTCCTCGCGCAACCGCTCGCCTTCGAGCAGATAGCCGGCGGCATCGAGGCGGCGGTTGATCAGCACCGCATCGGTGAGCGGTGCCTGCAGCCGCAGCGCCAAAAGCCGGGCGCCGGCGCCGGTCAGCGTCTCGTCGATGGTGGCGAGCAGCGAACCATCGCGGCTGCCCGACAGCGTCTCGACCAGTTCCAGGTTGCGCCGCGTCGCGGCATCGATCGCCATCAGGCTGGTGGCGGCCTGGCGCGCGGGCGGGCGCAACGCCGGCAGCTTGCCGCGCTGGGTCAGCTCGACATAATCGAGCAGCGCGCCGGCGGCGGCACATTCCGCGCGTGCGAAGGAACCGAAGGCATCCAATGCTGCAACGCCGAAGGCGGCCTTGAGGCGGCGTTCGCCGGCACCGGAATCGAAGCGCGCGGCCGGCAGCGGCGTCAGCGCCGCTTCGACGCCATCGAGGGCGGCACGCAACGCCTGGCGACCGAGGAGTGTGTCGGCGAGCAGCAATTCGCGCGGACGCAGGCGCGCCAGATCGGCGCCGAGCATCGCCGCGCTGCTTTCCGCAACGCCGAACTCGCCGGTGGATATATCGAGCCAGGCAAGGCCGAGCGGGCCGCTTTCACCGCCGCTCTGGGTCAATGACGCGAGATAATTGTTGGCGCGGGCATCAAGCAGCGCGTCTTCCGTGATGGTGCCGGGCGTGACGGTGCGCACCACGTCGCGTTTCACCACCGACTTGGAACCGCGCTTCTTCGCTTCTGCGGGATCCTCGATCTGCTCGCAGACCGCAACGCGGTAGCCCTGACGTATCAGACGGGAGAGGTAAGCTTCCGCCGCGTGTACCGGCACGCCGCACATCGGGATATCCTGACCTTCATGCAGGCCGCGCTTGGTCAGTGCGATATCCAGCGCGCGGGCAGCCGTCACCGCGTCGTCGAAGAACAACTCGTAGAAGTCGCCCATGCGATAGAACAGCAGCGAGTCGGGGTTCTGCGCCTTGATGCCTAAATACTGGGCCATCAGGGGACTGGCTGCTGGATTGTCGGACGGCTCGGGTTTACCCATCGGATCGGCGCATCATCTTTGGCGCTATGGCTCTTTCACGGCTGGCGGCGAGTGCCTAATATGCTCTGTTACAGGAGCCAATTTCCAGAGTCTAGGGACGGATAAACCGGGATGACCGAGAGCAAAACCAACAGCCTTTACGAGGCCGCGCTGGAATTTCACAAAGTGGGCCAGCCGGGCAAGCTGGAGATCGTGCCGACCAAGCCGATGGCGACGACGCGCGATCTGAGCCTGGCCTATTCGCCGGGTGTCGCCGCCCCCTGCCTCGCCATCGCCGAGAATCCCGACACGGCTTATGACTACACCACCCGCGGCAACATGGTGGCGGTGATTTCCAACGGCACCGCCGTGCTGGGCTTGGGCAATCTCGGCGCGCTCGCCGGCAAGCCGGTGATGGAAGGCAAGTCGGTGCTGTTCAAGCGTTTCGCCGATGTCGATTCCATCGACCTCGAAGTCGATACCGAGGAAGTGGATGCCTTCGTCAATGCCGTGCGCTATCTCGGCCCCAGCTTCGGCGGCATCAACCTGGAAGACATCAAGGCGCCGGAATGCTTCGTGATCGAGCAGCGCCTGCGCGAGCTGATGGACATTCCGATCTTCCATGACGACCAGCATGGCACCGCGATCATCGCCGCCGCCGGCCTGATCAACGCGCTGCATCTCACTGGCCGCGACATCAAGAGCGCGAAGATGGTGGTGAACGGCGCCGGTGCAGCCGGCGTGGCCTGCGCCGAGCTGGTCAAGGCCATGGGCATGCCGAACGAGAACGTGATTCTCTGCGACACCAAGGGCGTGGTCTATCAGGGCCGCACCGATGGCATGAACCAGTGGAAGTCGGCCCATGCGGTGAAGACCGATGCGCGCAGCCTGGCAGACGCCGTGAAGGGCTCCGACATCTTCTTCGGCCTTTCGGTGAAAGGCGCGCTGACGCCGGACATGCTGCGCAGCATGGCGGCCAATCCGATCATCTTCGCCATGGCCAATCCGGATCCGGAAATCACCCCGGAAGAGGCCGCCGCCACCCGCGCCGATGCCATCATGGCCACCGGGCGTTCGGACTATGCCAACCAGGTCAACAACGTCCTCGGCTTCCCCTATATCTTCCGCGGCGCGCTGGATGTGCGCGCCCGCACCATCAACGACGCGATGAAGATCGCGGCCGCCGAAGCCATCGCCAAGCTGGCGCGCGAGGACGTGCCGGATGAAGTGGCGGCGGCCTACAAGGGCGCGCGGCCGAAATACGGCCCGACCTACATCATCCCCTCGCCGTTCGATCCGCGCCTGATCGTGGAAATCCCGCTCGCCGTCGCCAAGGCGGCGGTGCAGAGCGGCGTGGCACGCAAGCCGATCACCGACTGGGGCGCCTATCGCAACCAGCTCCGCGCCCGCCTCGACCCCACTGCCGGCAGCCTGCAGATCTTCATGGATCAGGTTGCTGCCAACCCGAAGCGCGTGGTGTTCGCCGAGGGCGAGGAAGAAACCGTGATCCGCGCCGCGCTGGCTTTCCGCGATGCCGGTTTCGGCACGCCGATCCTGATAGGCCGCAGCGAGCGCATCGCCGCCACCATGAAGGAAATCGGCCTCAGCAATCTCGAAGGCATCGAGATCAGCAATGCCCGCGTGAGCAAGCATAATGAGGCCTATACCGATTTCCTCTACAAGCGCCACCAGCGCCGCGGCGCGCTGCACCGCGACGTACAGCGCCTGGTCAACCTGGACCGCAACGTGTTCGGCGCCTGCATGGTCGCCATGGGCCATGCCGATGCCATGGTGACGGGCGTCACCCGCACCTACAGCGTCTCCTATGAAGGCGTGCGCTGGGCCATTGATCCGGCGCGCGGCCAGCGCGTCATCGGCATCTCGATCATCGTGGCGAAGGGCCGCACGGTGTTCATCGCCGATACCTCGGTGACCGAACTGCCGGGCTCGCAGGATCTCAGCCTGATCGCCATCCAGGCGGCGGAAGTGGCGCGCAAGATGGGCCATGAGCCGCGCGTCGCGCTCTTGTCGCATTCCAATTTCGGCAACGCGCCGGGTGGCGTGGTGGATGTGGTGCGCCAGGCGGTGATGGCGCTGGATCAGTTGCGCTCCGGCGGCAGCGAAGTGAATTTCGAGTATGACGGCGAAATGTCTGCTGCCGTGGCGCTGAACCCGGACCTGCAGAAGATCTATCCCTTCTGCCGCCTCTCCGGCCCGGCCAACGTGCTGATCATGCCCGGCCTGCATTCGGCGCTGATCTCGTCGCAGCTTTTGCAGGAACTTGGCGGCGGCACCGTGATCGGCCCGCTGCTGGTCGGCCTGGAAAAGCCGGTGCAGATCGCACAGATGGGCTCAAGCTTGAGCGACATCGTCAACCTCGCGGCGCTGGCGGCATATAACGCCCGTTGAGAATGGGATCGCCGGGTCAAGCCCGGCGATGACGACTTAATAGTTACGTCATGCCCGGGCTCGACCCGGGCATCTCTTTTTCTAAAACGGCTCGCTGCCGAAGCCGTGCATGCGGCGGGCGAATTGCAGGCCGATCAGCGCGCCCTTGATGCGCGGCAGCAGCCACAGCGACAGCATCAGCGTCAGCGGTAGCCACAGCACCATGTGCAGCCATTCCGGCGGCTGCGCCTTCTGCTCCAGCATCAGCATCAGCGGCACGATGATGTGCGCCACGATGAGAATGGTGAAATAGGGCGGTGCGTCATCGGCGCGGTGGCCATCCAGCCGCAGGCCGCAAGCCGTGCAGCTTTCAGCGACCTTCAGGTAGCTGGTATAGAGCTTGCCCTTGCCGCATTGCGGGCAGCGGCAGAACCAGCCCTGGCGCATCGCCAGCCAGAGATCGCGCTGCTCCACCCTAAAGCCAGCCCCTATTCACAGCCAACCCTTGCGCTTGAACCACCAGTAAGGCAAGGCCGCCGAAGCGATCATCATCAGGATCGCCATCGGGTAGCCGAAGGTCCAGTCCAGTTCCGGCAAGGTGCGGAAATTCATGCCGTAGATGCTGGCGATCAGGGTCGGCGGCAGGAACACGGTGGCAGCCACCGAGAAGATCTTGATGATCTTGGTCTGCTGGATGTTGATCAGGCCGAGCGTGGCATCGAGCAGGAAATTGCCCTTATGCGCCAGGAAGCCGGATTGCTCGGTGAGCGACTGCACGTCGCGCGCGATGGTCTTGAGCCACTGGCGGCTTTCCTTGGTGCCACGCTGTTCGGTGAGCGACAGGTTGAGGAAGGCAACCAGGCGGTTCAGCGTGGTGAGGCTGTCGCGGATGCGGCTGTTGAGATCCTCGATGCGGCCCAGGTTGCGGATCGCGTCTTCGAGATCGGCATCGTCCGGCTCCTCGCGGGTGCCATCGGCGCGATAGCCGAACACCGAGCGCGAAAGCTGGTCGAGGTCGCGGCCGGCCCATTCCAGCACGTCGGCGGCGCGGTCGATGATCGAGTCGAGCAGACCGCACAGCGCAACATCCGGGTTGGCGCACATCGAGGGCGTGCGCACGGCGCGGGTGATGAAGGAACGGAAGGCCTGCGGATCGGCGTAGCGCAAGGTCACCAGCGCGCGGTGCGAACGGATGAAGGTGATCGCCGTGGTCTGCGGCAGCGGCGTCTCGGCATGGTAGAGCACGTTCGCCGTCATGTAGCTGACATCGGCCTCGCGGTAGAGGCGGCTGGAGATTTCGATCTCCTGCATCTCCTCGCGGGTCGGCATCTCAAGGCCGAGCAGGGCTTCGACAGCCTTTTCCTCCGCCGGTGTCGGCTCCACCAGATCGAGCCACACCACGCCTTCCGGCAGCGTATCGGCCGGAGTCAAATCGATCTTTTGCAGCAAAGAGCCTTGCGGCAGGTAGGCTGTGATCATGGCCGGTACCTGATTGCGAAACGGTCTGCGAAGGGCTTATGCGGGGTGGTTCCGGTCTGCATCCCGGGCCACCACGCGCCCGCCTTGTAGACCTGTTGGCGCGGCTTGGAAACCCTGAAAATGCACCTGCGGCGTTTTGGCCGTCTGGTATGCCGGGGGTTCTACCTCAAGGCGTCAGCGGCCTTACGGGCTGAACCCGGCCTCATGGACTGACTGGGCTGGGTTTCGGCAACGGCAGCCCCTTCTCCGCCATCACGCGGCGCAGCCGGTCCGGATAGTCGGAAATGATGCCATCCACGCCGGCCTCGATCAGGCGGGCCATATCGGCGGGATCGTTCACCGTCCAGGGGATCACCTGCAAACCCAAGGCATGTGCTTCGGCCACATTCTCCTTGGTGACATTGCGCCAGAATGGCGACCAGACGCGGCCGCCCGCCGCCTGCACCAGCTTCGGGACAGAGCCGCCGTAATCATCGACATCGAGGCCGCCGAGCCAGGGGCTGGCACCGGGCTTGCCGCGCTCCACATTGTCGGAATTCGGGGTTTCGATGGTCAGCATTGCCTGCGGGATTTCTGGCGCGATCTGGCGCGCATGTTTCAGGCTGCGCCAATCAAAACTCTGGATCGTGGCACGGCTGCTCATCCCGGCTTTGCGAATCTCGGCCACCAGCGCGGCGGCGAGTTCTTCCGGCGTGGCGCTGTCGTTGGGCTTGAGCGGCGACACCTTGGTTTCGATATTGAAGCGCACATCGCTATTGCCGGCACGTGCCACAAGAGCAAACACATCCGAGAGCAGCGGCATGCGGGTGCCATCCACCGGCTTCTGCTCGGGGTAATTCTGGCTGTAGCGGTTATCGGGATTGAGCCGGCCAACATCGTAGCGGCGGAGTTCGGCCAGCGTGGTCTGGCGGATCGCCGGGCCGGGTTCCTTGAGGAAACTGCCATCGGGCTTGCGCGTCACGGTCGGCAGCAGCACCGGGTCATGCCCAACCAGCACGGCATTGTCGCTGGTCAGGTTGATATCGAGTTCCAGGGTGGTGACGCCCAGCGTCAAGGCGGTGGCAAAGGCCGGCAGGGTGTTTTCCGGCGCCAGGCCGCGCGCGCCGCGATGGCCCTGCAGGTCGAAGGCCTGGGCGGCCCCGGGTATCAGCAAGCTGGGCAGCAGCGAAACCAGCGAAGCTATGATGAGGCGGCGCATGCGATTCCCTCCCTGGAATATTGCGCCTAGTAGACCCCTGCCACCGCCGTCCGGCAAGGCGCGGCAAGAAAAGCGTCACGCTTCCGTCGCCGCCGCCTCCCTCCCGTCACCCTCGCGAAAGCGAGGGTCCCATTTCATGGCATAAAAAATGGGATTCTCGCATGCGCGAGAATGACAAACTGGCCGGCTTCCCTATCGATTGAAATCCAGCGCCTCGATCTGCTTCGCGGCGGCCTCGGCGGCGGCGGTGTCCGGCGCCAGCATGCGCACCTGCACCAGATCGGCCCGCGCGCCGCGGCGGTCGCCGGCGGAAACGCGCAGATAAGCGCGTTCCAGCAGGGCTTCGACATTGCGCCCGTTCAGCGCCAGAGCGGTTTCGGCATCTTCCAGGGCGCCAGCGGTATTGTTCTGCAACCGGCGGGCGGCGGCGCGCAACGCCATGGCATCGTCGCGCAACGGCTCGAGTGCCAGGGCATGATTGAGGTCGGCCTCGGCGCCGGCATAATCGTTGAGTTCCGCCAAGGCCTGGGCGCGGTCGAGGCGCAGCTCCACCGCATTGGGCCGCGCCGCCACGGCGATATCCAGCAGCTTGCGGGCGCGGTCAGCCAGACCGGCCAGCAACCAGGCATTGGCTGCCTGGTCGACAATATCGGTGACCAGGTGCGGCACCTGGCGCTCGGCATCGGGCAGCAGCTTTTCCAGCCGGTCGGCGGCATCGCCGTAATGCTTCAGTTCGAACAGGGCCAAAGCGGCGCAATGGGCCGCCGCCAGGCCGCCGCCGGTAGCCTGCCAGGTCTGTGCCTCGGCGAAGGCCTCTTCCGGCCGGCTGCGCACCAGCCCCAGGCAATCCTGGTAGCTCAGCGCCTGCATGGTCCGCTGTTGTGCCAGGCCGGATTCGGGAGTCGAGGCAAAAAAAGCTGTCGCCAGGCCGAGGCAGGCAAGCGCGAAACGAGGCATGATGATCATACTGCGCAACATGGGGGCGGAGATTGACCGCCGCAACCGGGAAAGGCAATAAACCGGCCATGCATAAAAATCTCTTCTGCTTCGGCCTCGGCTATAGTGCGCAAAGCCTGATCAGTCTGCTGCGCCAGCGGGAACCCGGGCAATGGCGCTTTTCCGGCACGGTGCGCAGCGCGGATAAAGCCGCCAGCTTCGCCGCCCAGGGTATCGCGGCCCAGGTCTTCGATGGCAGCGCGCCGCTGCCGCAGCCGAGCCTGCTGGCTGAAGCAACGCATCTGCTGATCTCGGCGCCGGCAGAACAGGGGGGCGGCGATCCCGTATTGCGCCAGCATGCCGCCGATATCGCCGCAAGGCAGGGCCTCGACTGGATCGGCTACCTCTCCACCACCGGCGTCTATGGCGACAAGCAGGGCGCCTGGGTGGATGAGACCATGCCAATGACGCCGAGCCAGGAACGCGGCCGGCGCCGCGCCGAAGCCGAGGCCGGCTGGCTGGCTTTGCATAGCCAGCATGGCCAGCCGGTCCACACCTTCCGCCTCGCCGGCATCTACGGCCCGGGGCGCAGCGCGCTGGATAATCTGCGTGCCGGCAAGGCGCGCCGCATCGTCAAGCCCGGGCAGTATTTCTCGCGCATCCATGTCGACGATATCGCGCAGGTGCTGGCCGCTTCCATCGCCCGGCCCAATCCCGGCGCGTCATACAATGTCGCCGATGATGAACCGGCACCGCCGCAGGATGTGATCGCCTATGGCGCCGAATTGCTCGGCATCCCAGCGCCGCCGGAAGTGCCGTTCGAGCAGGCTGAGATGACGCCGATGGCGCGCAGTTTCTATGCCGAGAATAAGCGCGTCTCGAATCGCCGCATCAAGCAAGAACTCGGCGTGCACCTGCTCTATCCGACCTACCGCGAGGGGCTGAAGGCTTTGCTCGCATCATCCAGCGCATAAAAGACGCAGATTTCGTCGCGCTGGCGGGCCGGTACGTAATGCGGCCCCTCACCGATCTTGTGCAGGCCGAGCCGCACCAAAGCGGCGATGGAGGCGGCGTTATCGGGCCGCGCCCCGGCAATGATGCGCGTGAGGCCAAGGGCTGCCACCGCTTCACCGACGAAAACCGGCAAGGCCTCGGTGAGATAGCCCTGGCGGTGATGCGCTTCGCCGAGCCAGTAGCTGAGCGTGCCGGTGGGCAAAGCGGTTTCGCTCAGGCCCATCGCCAGCCAGCCGATCATGCGGTCGTCGCCGCCTTGCAAGGTCAGCACGCGATAGCAACCCATCGCCTTGTCATGCGCCGCCAGGGCTTCATGGATGCGGCGCTCCGCCATGGCGACGGAATAGGGATGGGGCCAGGTCGCCGTGAAGCCGCTGATCAGCGGCGTGATCAGCGCCGAAAGCGTAGCGGCATCCTCAAGGCGCGGCGGCCGCAAGCGCAGTCGCGCGGTGATGCTCACGCAATGCCCCACACGGCGTCGAGCAGCAGCGCGAGATCCTCGGGCCGCGACAGACGGTGGTCGCCATCCTTGATCAGGGTGAGCCGCGTATCGCCGCCGGAAAAAGCCTCGATGGTGCGCAAAGCATGCTGCCAGGGCACATCCGGATCCTGCATGCCCTGCAGGATGCGCACCGGGCAGGTCAAGGCAATCGGCCGGTCCAGGATCAGGTGGTTGCGGCCCTCCTGGATCAATTTGAAGTGATACTCATAGGGCGCATCGGCATATTGCGACGGCTCGTAGAGCACGCCTTCGCGCTCCAGCGTGGCGCGCTGCATCGGCGTCATCTGCGCCCACATCAATGTTTCCGTGAAATCCAGGGCCGGCGCGATCAGCACCAGGCCGGCGCAGCGCTCGGGCCGGGCCAAAGCCGCCAGCGTGGCAAGCCAGCCGCCCATGCTGGAGCCGATAATGATCTGCGGCCCCGTGGTCAGGTGATCCAGAACGCTAAGGGTATCATCCAGCCAGCGGCCGATGCTGCCATCCTTGAAGGCACCACTGGACTGGCCATGAGCGAAATAATCGAAGCGTGTTGCCGCCCGGCCGCGCGCACGGGCCGCTGTTTCCAGCGCCAGGGCCTTGGTGCCGGTCATGTCGCTGCGGTAGCCGCCGCAGAATAGCAGGCCCGGCCCTTCGCCAAGGATTTGAGCATAGGCGACTTGGTGGCCATCGGGGCGCCGAAGGATCTGGGTGGGCATCTGGGGGGTATCGGTCATGGCCCATTGGTAGCCAAGCCGGCGGCACACCGCCAGTATTGGGGCCAATTCAACCGGGAGCGGTCCTTGCCACGGACAAGGCTTTGCGATAACCGGGGGCAATCGAAAACGCTGTTCCCCCAAGCATGTCCGAATCCCAGCCTTCCGCCGCCAGCCGGCCGCCCGCTGTCCTGCAGGTGATTCCCGCCCTGGTCACGGGCGGGGTCGAGCGCGGCACCGTCGATCTGGCCCGCGCCCTGGTGCAGGCCGGCTGGAAATCCTATGTCGCCTCCGAGGGCGGCCCGATGGTGCGCGAGCTGGAACGCGCCGGGGCGCAGCATTTCACCCTGCCGCTGGCGAGCAAGAACCCGCTGGTGATGCGCAAGAATGTCGACCGCCTGGAAACCCTGATCCGCGACCTGCCGGTCGATCTGGTGCATGCCCGCAGCCGGGCGCCGGCCTGGTCGGCCAGGGCCGCCGCACGGGCCTGCGGGCTGCCTTTCGTGACCACCTTCCACAATGCCTACAAGGCAGATAACTGGCTGAAAAAGCTGTGGAATTCATCCATGGCCAAGGGCGACCGGGTGATCGCCATCTCGGATTTCGTGGCCAATTATGCCCATAGCCGCTATGGCGTGCCCTGGACCCGGCTGACCACCATCCCGCGCGGCGTCGACCTGGCCAAGTTCGATCCCGCCCGCGTCAGCCCGGAGCGCATCACGCAATTGTCGCGCGCCTGGCGCCTGGAAGATGGCCTGCCGGTGATCCTGCTGCCCGGCCGCCTGACCCGCTGGAAGGGCCAGGGGGTGTTGCTGAAAGCCCTGGCCAAGCTGGCCGAACTGCGTGGCGGCAAGCGCGATTTCATCGGCGTGGTGGTGGGCGACCACCAGGGCCGCGAAGCCTACCGCAACGAATTGTTCCAGCTTGCCGCCCAGCTTGGCCTGGAAGGCAGCCTGCGGCTGCCCGGTGACACCCGTGACATGCCGGCAGCCCTGATGCTGGCCGATGTGGTGGTTTCCGCTTCCATCGAGCCGGAAGGGTTTGGCCGCATCGCGGTGGAGGCCCAGGCGATGGGCCGCCCGGTGATCGCCACCAACCATGGCGGCGCACGCGAAACCGTGCTGCCGGGCGAAACCGGCTGGCTGGTGGCGCCCAACCATCCCGCCGAGCTTGCGGCGGCGCTGAACGAAGCCATCTCCATGACCCCGACGCAGCGCCAGGCAATGAGCCGGCAGGCGATGGCGCATGTGGCTGCGCATTTCACCGTCGATGCGATGTGCGCCAGCTATATCCAGGTCTATACCGAGCTGCTGTTCGGCCGCGAGGCGGCGGCATGACGCTGCCTGCCCTGGCGGCCGAGCCGCAGCGCCTCTTGGTGATCAAGCATGGCGCGCTGGGCGATTTCATCCAGGCGCTGGGGCCGATGCAGGCGATCCGCGAGGCGCATCCGCAGGCCCATATCACGCTGTTGACCACCGCGCCCTATGCCGAACTGGGCCGCCGCTCCGGCTATGTCGACGATGTGTGGATCGACCCGCGGCCGCGCTGGAATCTCGGGCAATGGCTGGCCTTGCGCGCCAAGCTGATTTCCGGCCGCTTCGGCCGCATCTACGACCTGCAGACCTCTGGCCGCTCGACGCGCTATTTCTATCTCTTCCCGAGGCCGCGCCCGGAATGGTCCGGCATCGGCCTGGGCCGCTCGCATCCCCATGCCAATGAGCGCCGCAACCTGATGCACACCCTGGACCGCCAGGCCGAACAGTTGCGCATGGCCGGCATCAGCCGGGTGCCGCCGCCGGACCTGAGCTGGGCCGATGCCGATATCGGGCGCTACAAGCTGGAGCAGCGTTTTGCCCTGCTGGTGCCCGGAGGCTCGGCGCACCGGCCGGAGAAACGCTGGCCGGCGCAGCGTTTCGCCACCCTGGCCCGCGCCTTGAGCGCCGATGGCATCCAGCCGGTGCTGATCGGTACCAAGGCGGAAGCCGAACTGATCAACGCGATCAAGGCCGAGGCGCCGAAATCCGCCGACCTCTTGGGCCGCACCAGCTTCTTCGACCTCGCCGCCCTGGCGCGTCAGGCGGTGGTGGCAGTGGGCAACGATACCGGCCCGATGCACCTGTTTGCCGTGGCCGGCGCGCCCTGCCTGGTGCTGTTTTCCGCCGCCTCCGACCCGATGCTCTGCGCCCCGCGCGGCCAGCAGGTGCGGGTGATCCGCTCCTCCAAGCTGGAAGACGTCTCGGTCGAGGAAGTGCTCGGCGCCCTGGCGCTGCTCAATCAGCTTTAGCCCGAAACGCCCGATTTCCGCGCCCCGGCAGCGAATTCGCCGACCCGCCAAGCCAGCGGGGTTGACAGGGCACACGCGATGGCTAGGCTGCCGCGATTCAAGGATTTTCCAAGGATTTCCAATGTCGTCCGTCCCCGCTTCCGCGCCTGAGATTCGCCTGACGCTGCCCGATGGCAGCGTGCGAACTTGCGCCAGCGGCAGCACCGGCGCCGATATCGCCGCCGCCATCGGCCCCGGCCTGGCCAAGGCCGCGCTGGCGATCCGGCTGGACGGCACGTTGCGTGATCTCAAGACACCGCTGAAAAGCGATGCGCGGTTCGAGATCGTGACCATGAAGGACAAGAACGAGGCCGAACTGCTCGAACTGATCCGCCATGACGGCGCCCATGTGCTGGCGCAGGCGGTGCAGGAGCTGTTCCCCGGCACGCAGATCACCTTCGGCCCGGCGACGGAAGACGGCTTCTACTACGACTTCGTGCGCGACGAACCATTCACGCCGGAAGATTTCGGAAAGATCGAGCAGCGCATGGCCGAGATCGTGAAGCGCGATCTGCCGATCGTGCGCGAGGAATGGCCGGCTGACAAGGCGGTGGATTACTTCAAGTCCATCGGCGAGACCTACAAGGCCGAGTGGGTGGCGGAAATCGCCAAGCGCGGCGAGGCGATCTCGATCTACCGCCAGGGCGATAACTGGCTCGACCTCTGCATGGGCCCGCATCTGCCCTCCACCGGCAAACTGCCGGTCGCCTTCAAGCTGATGAAAGTATCCGGCGCCTATTGGCGCGGCGATGCCAAGAACCGCCAGTTGCAGCGCGTCTACGCCACCGCCTGGCGTGACCCGAAGGAACTGGACGCGCATCTCAAGCGCCTGGAAGAGGCCGAGAAGCGCGACCATCGCCGCCTGGGCCGCGAGATGGGCCTGTTCCATCAGCAGGAAGAAGCCGCCGGCATGGTGTTCTGGCACCCCAAGGGCTGGACGCTGTACCGCACGCTGGAACGCTTCATGCGCGAGCGCCTGGAAGCGGCGAAGTATGTGGAAGTGAAGACGCCGCAACTCGTCGACCGCAAGCTCTGGGAAGCTTCCGGCCATTGGGAGAAGTTCCGCCAGAACATGTATATCGCGGAGAACGAGGACGGCATCCGCGATTACGCCGCCGATCCGAATGAGCGCATCTTCGCGCTGAAGCCGATGAACTGCCCCTGCCATGTGCAGATTTTCAACCAGGGCCTCAAGAGCTACCGCGATCTGCCGCTGCGCATGGCCGAGTTCGGTTCCTGCCACCGCTTCGAGCCGGGCGGCGCGCTGCACGGCATCATGCGGGTGCGCAACTTCACCCAGGACGACGCGCATATCTTCTGCACCGAGGACCAGATCATCTCGGAAAGCCAGGCCTTCTGCTCGCTGCTGCAGGGCATCTACAAGGATCTCGGCTTCGCCGAACTGCGGGTGAAATTCTCCGACCGCCCGGCCACCCGCGCCGGCACTGATGCAATCTGGGACAAAGCCGAGGGCGCGCTGAAGGCGGCCTGCGAAGCCGTCGGCCTGGATTACACGCTCAATCCCGGCGAAGGCGCCTTCTATGGCCCGAAGCTGGAATTCGTGCTGCGCGACACAATCGGTCGCGACTGGCAATGCGGCACGCTGCAGGTCGATTTCGTGCTGCCGGAACGGCTCGGCGCGGAATATGTCGGCGCCGATGGCGGCCGCCACCGCCCGGTGATGCTGCACCGGGCCATTCTTGGCAGTTTCGAGCGATTCATCGGCATCCTGCTGGAGCAATATGCCGGCAAGCTGCCGTTGTGGCTGTCACCGCTGCAGGTGGTGGTGACGCCGATTGTCTCGGATGCCGACCCCTATGCCCAGAAGGTAGCCGCCGAAATGGCCGCCGCCGGCCTGCGCGTCGATACCGATCTGCGCAACGAGAAGATCAACTACAAGATCCGCGAGCATAGCCTGGTCAAGGTGCCAGTGCTGGCTATCGTGGGCAAAAAAGAGGCTGAGCAAGGAACAGTCACTCTGCGCCGCCTGGGTGAGGAAGCACAGGTAACCGTTGCGCTGGCCGATGCGGTTGCTAAATTGACCGCCGAAGCACGCATGCCGGCTTCCCGCTAACGATCCTACCCCGCTACAGACCCTACATCGTCAACATCGACAGGAGTTTCCCATAGCCCGCCCACCCTTCCAGCCCGCACCGCCGCCCAAGACCGATGGCCCGCGGGTTAATTTCGAGATCGACGTACCCCAGGTCCGCCTGATCGATGCCGCCGGCGAGAACCGGGGCGTTGTTTCCATCCGCGAAGCCCTGCGCCTGGCTGAAGAAGCCGGCTTGGACCTCTGCGAAATCTCGCCCAATGCGGCGCCGCCCGTGGCCAAGATCCTGGATTTTGGCAAATACAAATACGAGGCGCAGAAAAAGGCCGCCGAGGCCCGCAAGAAGCAGAAGGTCATCGAGATCAAGGAAATCAAGCTGCGTCCCGGCATCGACACCCATGACTATGAGGTGAAGATGAAGGCGATGCACCGCTTCCTCGAGGAAGGCGACAAGGTGAAGGTCACCCTGCGCTTCCGTGGCCGCGAAATGGCGCACCAGGAACTCGGCATGAAGGTACTGGACCGCGTGCGCGAGGATCTGGTGGACAAGGCCAAGGTGGAGCAGACACCGAAGATGGAAGGCCGCCAGATGACTATGGTGATGTCGCCCAAATAGGGCACTACATATTTCTCGTCATGGCCGGGCTTGACCCGGCCATCTTTTTATCCAGAAATCGCTTCAAGAGATGCGCGGATCACTGTAAGCGCGCGAGCGCCATAGGCGCTCGTGGGCGCACAGGCCCAAAGGGCCAGAGCGCGCATGACGATTAAAAGAGGGCAGGGAAAGTGATGAGCAGCAGCGTGAAAGCAATGATCGCCAAGGCCTGGGGTGGGCCGGAGACCCTGGTCTATGAAGACCTCGCCTTGCCGGAGCTTGGCCCCCGCCATGTCCGCATCCGCGTGCACGCCGCCGGCCTGAACTTCCCCGACACGCTGATGATCGCCGGCAAGTACCAGTTCAAGCCAAGCTTCCCCTTCGCGCCGGGCATGGAATGCGCCGGCGTGGTGGAAGCTGTGGGCGAGAAGGTGCGCGACCTCAAGCCCGGCGACCGCGTGCTCGCCACCACCGGCCATGGCGCGTTTGCTGAAGCCGTGGTGACGGAAGACCGCAACGTGTTCAAGATTCCGGACAGCATGAGCTACGAAGTGGCCGCCGGCTTTCCGATCACCTATGGCACCACCTATCACGCCCTGGTCGACCGCGGCCGGCTGAAGAAGGGCGAAGTGCTGCTGGTGCATGGCGCGGCTGGCGGTGTCGGCCTCAATGCCGTGGAACTGGGCCGCGAACTCGGCGCCACCGTGATCGGCACCGTGGGTTCGGATGAGAAAGCCGCCATCGTGAAGGAATACGGCGCGGCGCATGTCATCAACTACTCCAAGGAAAGCATCAAGGACCGGGTGAAGGAACTCACCGGCGGCAACGGCGCCGATGTGATCTATGACGCCGTCGGCGGCGATGCCTTCGACCAATCCTTGCGCTGCATCAACTGGGATGGCCGCCTGCTGGTGATCGGCTTCGCCTCGGGCCGCATCCCGGAAGCGCCGGCCAACATGGCGCTGATCAAGGGCTGCTCGATTGTCGGCGTGTTCTGGGGCGCCTTCGCGGCGCGCGAGCCGGAAAAGAACCGCGCCAACTTCGCCGCCCTGTTCAGCCTGTTCCAGCATGGCAAGCTGAAGCCGCATGTCTCGGCAAGCTTCCCGCTGACGCAAGTGCCGCAGGCAATGCAGGCCCTGCTCAGCCGCAAGACCACCGGCAAGGTGGTCATCACCGTGCCGTGACGGGCTGTGACTGACGCCGTTCAGCAGCAATACGAAGCCTATCCCTATCCGGCGCGCGATCCGGCCGAGGAAGCGCAGCGGCTGATTACCGGCAGCCCGAGCTTCCTGCCGGAAGTGAACCATTATCTCTTCGCCGGGCGGCGCGATTTCCGCCAGCCGTTCCGCGCGCTGATCGCCGGCGGCGGCACCGGCGACGGCTTGATCCAGCTTGCGCAATTCCTGCAACTGACCACGCAGCAGCTTGGCGGACCGCAGCATGAGGTGGTCTATCTCGACGTCTCCGCTGCCTCGCGCCGCATCGCGGAAGAACGTGCCGCCGCACGCGGCCTGACCAATATCCGTTTCCTCACCGGCTCGCTGCTCGATATCGCCCGCCTAGCACCTGGGCCTTACGATTACATCGAAAGCTGCGGCGTGCTGCATCATCTGCCCGTACCGGCGGTTGGCCTGGCCTGCCTGGCGACGCAGTTGGGTCCAAAAGGTGGCCTCGGCCTGATGCTCTATGGCAGCTATGGCCGCGAAGGCGTCTATCCGTTGCAGGCCGCCTTGCGGCAATTGCTGCCCGAAGATGCTGCGCCGGAAGAAAAAGTGGCGCTGGCGCGGCGGCTGCTCAACGACCTGCCGGAAGGCAATGCCTTCCGTCGCAACCCGTTCCTCAACGATCACAATAGCGGCGATGCCGGCCTCTATGACCTGCTGCTGCATGCCCAGGACCGCGCCTACACGGTGCCGGAAATCGTCGAGCTGCTCGACAGCAGCGACCTCGAGCCGGTCGCCTTCATCGAGCCCTGCCGTTATGACCCCTTGAGCTACCTGAAAGACCCGGACCTGCGCGAGGCGGCCACCGCGCTGCCGCAGCTTGAACAGGCAGCCCTCGCCGAACGGCTTTGCGGCAGCCTCAAGACGCATGTGCTCTATGCCGCGCCGCGTCACCGCGCGGCGGCCTGCATCGCCTGGCCCGACGACCCGGCGCTGATCCCCGGCCTGCGCGGCCTGCCCCATGCAGCGCTGGCCGCCAGCCTGGAAAAGACCGGCAAACTGGTGGTGACTTTCGAGCGCGACCGCCTGGAATTGCCGGCGCCGGAAGGCGCGGGCCGCATCGCGGCGTTGATCGACGGACGGCGGACCTTAGGCGAGATCGCCGCCGCGCTGGATATGACCTGGCCGGCTTTCCAGGACGCCTATGCGCCGCTGCATGCCCTGCTCACCGGCGTCAACCGGCTGTATCTGCGGCTTTGAATATCCGTCGTCATGCCCGCACTTGATGCGGGCATCTTTCTCCACTTGGCATGAGACCCTCGGGTCAAGCCCGAGGGTGACGAGAGTTCTCAGGAAGACCCGCGCTTCGCCCGTATCGCCGTCGCGCTCAGTGGATTGAGCTTGGTCTTGAGATAGATGAAAGCCGGCGTCGGGCGCGAGGCCAGGGCGGTTGCGTCATGCTGCGCCGCGCGATGGGGCCGCAGCACCTGCGCCACCAGGCTGTTGGATGCCTTGAGGCTGTAGCCCGGCCGGTCCAGCACCGCGATCGGCATAAGCGCTGCAATATGGCGCCAATCCTGCCAATGCCGCATCTGGCTTAAATTATCCGCGCCCATCAGCCAGACGAAGCGCAGGCTGGGATAATGCCGGCGCAGGTGGCTCAGCGTATCCACCGTGTAACGGGTGCCGAGCTTCTGTTCCAGCGCGGTGACGATGATACGCGGATGCGCGGCAATGCGGCGGGCTTCCGCCAGCCGCTGCCTGAGCGGCGCCATGCCTTTGATCGGCTTCAGCGGATTCTGCGGGCTGACCAGCCACCAGACCTGATCGAGCCCGAGCCGGTGCAACGCCGCCAGGCTGATTTCACGATGCGCCGCATGCGCCGGATTGAACGAGCCGCCAAGCAGCCCGATGCGCAAGCTCTGGCGCGAGCCGAAAGGCGGCGGCAGCTTGATCAGGGGCGCACCTGGCCGTTGCCGTGGACGAGATACTTGAAGGTGGTGAGTTGTTCGACACCGACCGGGCCGCGCGCATGCATCTTGCCGGTGGCAATGCCGATTTCGGCGCCAAAGCCGAATTCACCGCCATCGGCGAATTGCGTCGAGGCATTATGCAGCAGGATGGCGCTGTCGATGCGGCGCATGAAGTCGGCGGCATGAGCATCATCTGCCGTGAGGATGCTCTCGGTATGATGCGAGCCGTAGCATTCGATATGGTCCACCGCCGCATCCAGGCCATCGACCACGCGCACGGCAATGATGGCATCGAGATACTCGGTCGCCCAGTCTTCCTCGGTGGCCGGCTTGACGCGGGGGTCAACAGCCCTCGTCTCGGCATCGCCGCGCACTTCGCAGCCGGCATCGAGCAGCATCTGCACCAGCGGCTTCAAATGCGTCTTGGCTGCCGCACGCTCAACCAGCAGCGTCTCCGCCGAGCCGCAGACGCCGGTACGGCGCAGCTTGGCATTCAGCACCACGCGCTTGGCCATCTCCAATTCGGCGGACGCCTCGACATAGACATGGCAATTGCCTTCGAGATGGGCGAAGACCGGCACGCGGCTTTCCGACTGCACGCGCGCCACCAGGCTCTTGCCGCCGCGCGGCACGATCACGTCCAGCCATTGCGAGGCCGCCAGCATGGCACCGACCATGGCGCGGTCGGTGGTCGGCACAAGCTGGATCGCCGCTGCCGGCAGGCCGGCTTCGCGCAGGCCGGCGACCAGGGCTGAATGGATGGCGCGGCTGGAATTGAAACTCTCCGAGCCACCGCGCAGGATGCAGGCATTGCCGGCCTTGAGGCAGAGCCCGCCGGCATCGGCGGTGACATTCGGGCGGCTTTCATAGATCACGCCGATGCTGCCAAGCGGCGTGCGCACGCGCTGGAAGCGCAGGCCGTTGGGCCGGGTCCATTCCGCCGTGACGGCGCCGACCGGATCGGGCAGTGCGGCGATGTCTTCCAGGCCGATGGCGATGCTCTCAATGCGCTTGTCGTTCAGTTCCAGGCGGTCGAGCAGCGCAGCATTCAGGCCCTTGGCCTTTGCCGCCGCCATGTCTTCCGCGTTGGCCGCCAGGATCGCTGGCGCGGTGGCCCGGATCGCCTTGGCCGCTGCCAGCAGGGCGCGGTTCTTCTGCTCTGCTGAAGCGATGCTGAGCTGCTGCGCGGCGGCACGCGCCGCCCGGCCCAGGTCATTCATCAATTCGGTAGCATCGGTCTGGATCAGCGCGTTCATGGTAGAGCCTATCTAGCGCGGTCCCTAGCGCAGGACCAGATCATCGCGATGGATCATCTCGTCGCGCCCAGCGTAGCCGAGAAGCGCTTCGATTTCATGGGATTTGTGGCCCGCGATGCGGCGGGCATCCTCGTCGGCATAGGCCGAGAGGCCCTGGGCGATCAGGTTGCCTTCCGCATCCACCACCTGCACCGCATCGCCGCGCTGGAAGCGGCCATGCACGGCGGTGACGCCGGCCGGCAGCAGCGAACGGCCGCGCTTCAGCGCCTGGGCGGCGCCGGCATCGATGGTGAGCATGCCGACGGCATTGAGATGGCCAGCAATCCACTGCTTGCGGGCTGTCGCCGGCGAACCGGAAGCGCGGAACCAGGTGCAGCGGCCACCCTCGAGAATCCGGCGGATCGGATGCAGCTTCTTGCCGTTGGCGATCACCATGGCGCAGCCGGCGCCAACGGCGATCTTCGCCGCCATGATCTTGGTGATCATGCCGCCGCGACCGAAGCCGGAGCGCGACACACCGGCCATCGCCTCGATTTCCGGCGTGATCGCCTTCACGTCACCGAGGAACTTGGCCTCCGGATCAAGGCCGGGATCGGCGGTGTAGAGCCCGTCGATATCGGACAGCAGGATCAGGCTGTCGGCGGAAATCATCTGCGCCACGCGGGCGGCGAGGCGGTCATTGTCGCCAAACCGAATCTCGGCGGTGGCAACGGTGTCGTTCTCATTCACCACCGGCACTACGCCGAGGCCGAGCAGGGTCTTGGCCGTCTCGCGCGCATTGAGGTAATGCCGGCGCGATTCTGTGTCGCCGAGCGTGAGCAGGATCTGCGCCGTCTTGAGGTCATGCTTGCCCAAGGCTTCCGCCCAGGCGGCGGAAAGGCGGATCTGGCCTGCGGCAGCCGCTGCCTGGCTTTCCTCCAGCCGCAAAGCGCGCGGCTCCAGCCCGAGCACGCGGCGGCCCAGCGCGATGGCGCCCGACGACACCACCAGGACCTCTTTGCCCTGCTCACGCAAGGCGGCAATGTCTTCCACCAGTGCCTGCAGCCACTGGCCGCGCAACGTGCCCTTCTCGCCATCGACCAGCAGGCTCGAGCCGACCTTGACGACGACGCGGCGCGACTTGGCAAGATGCTCGCTCATGCGCCGGTGGCCTCTTTCTCTTCGGCGCGGGTGGCGGCCACCTGCTCGTAGAGCGCCTGCACCACCGCATCGATGCCTTCGCCGGAAACACCCGACAGCACGAAGATCGGGCGTTTGGCGGCACGCTTCAGTTTCTGGATCTTGGCCTTCAGTTCATCGGGCGGAATCGCATCCGCCTTGTTCAGGCCGATGATTTCCGGCTTGTCCTCAAGCCCGGCACCATAGGCCGCCAGTTCCTTGCGGATCATGCGCCAATGCTTCACCGGCTCAGGCTCGGTGCCATCCAGCAGATGCAGGATCACGGCGCAGCGTTCGACATGGCCCAAAAAGCGCGTACCAAGGCCGGCACCTTCGGAGGCACCCTCGATCAGGCCGGGCAGATCGGCGAGCACGAATTCATGGTCCTTGAAGCGCACCACGCCAAGCTGCGGCTTCAGGGTGGTGAAGGGATAATCGGCGATCTTCGGCTTGGCGCGGCTGACGCGGCTTAGGAAAGTCGACTTGCCGGCATTGGGCAGGCCGACCAGGCCAGCATCGGCGATCAGCTTGAGCCGCAGCCAGATCCATTTATTCTCGCCCGGCCAGCCGGGATCGCCACGGCGCGGCGCGCGGTTGGTGGCGCTCTTGAAATGCTCGTTGCCATGACCGCCATCGCCGCCCTTGCACAGCAGCACGCGCTGGCCGATCTCGGTCAGGTCGGCGATCAGCGTCTCGCCATCCTCATCCAGAATCTCGGTGCCCTTGGGTACTTTCAGCACCACCGCCGGGCTGTCGGCGCCGGTGCGGCTGCGGCCCATGCCATGGCCGCCGCGCTGGGCGCGGAAATGCTGCTGGTAGCGGTAGTCGATCAGCGTGTTGAGGCCATCGACGCATTCCACCCAGACATCGCCGCCACGGCCGCCATTGCCGCCATCGGGGCCGCCATATTCGATGAATTTCTCACGCCGGAAGCTGACGGCGCCGGGACCACCCTGGCCGCTCTCCACGTAGACTTTGGCTTGATCAAGGAACTTCATGATTTTGACTCATCGGAAACGAAAAAGGGGAATGGCCTGCGCCATTCCCCTCAAATTCGTCTCAACCTTGGGAAGGCGCGTTTAGATCACGCCTCCGCCGGGAGAACCGATACGTAGTCGCGGCCCTTCTTGCCATCGTGGAACTTGACCTGGCCATCGGACAGCGCGAACAGGGTGTGGTCCTTGCCGAGACCAACATTCTTGCCCGGATGCACCTTGGTGCCGCGCTGGCGCACGATGATGTTGCCAGCGACAACAACCTGGCCGCCGAACTTCTTCACGCCGAGGCGCTTGCTCTGGGAGTCGCGGCCGTTGCGGGAGGAACCGCCAGCTTTTTTGTGAGCCATAGTCTTCTCCTAAATCCTGCGAACCGGGCCTTAGGCCGCGATGTTGGTGATCTTGACCGACAGGTAATCCTGGCGGTGGCCGTTCTTACGGCGGGAATTCTGCCGGCGGCGCTTCTTGAAGATGATCAGCTTTTCGCCACGGGTGCGGCCGATGACCTCGGCTGTGACCTTGGCGCCGGCCAGGAAGGGCTTGCCGAGCTTCACGGCGCCATCGCCGCCCACCGCCAGCACCTTGTCGAACTCGATGGTGGCACCGGCTTCACCGGCGACCAGCTCGACTTCGAGCACGTCGCCCGCCGCCACCTTGTACTGCTTACCGCCGGTCTTGATCACTGCGAACATTAGGGCCAATCCATGTAAAAAGGCGGCGCTCCGCAGATGCGGCGCCACCGGAATTCCGAGGTGGCGCACTATAGCCGCCGAAACCCCCCTGTCAACCCTGGATTCCGATGGCAACCCCGGATTCCGCGTCATCCACAGGGTCAGCCAATCGCACGAATGTTCCTTCTTTGATCCTGTCACGAAACTATCGCTGCCGCCCATGGGCCGAATCTGCTAAGCGGGCGGGATGAACCCGTCCGCCTACCGCCGCCGGCTGCTGATCATCTACAACCCCACCGCCGGCCGGCGCAAACGGGCCCGGCTGGAGGCCTATCTCGACCTGCTGGAAGAAGCCGGCTGCGCGGTGGAATACCGCCCGACAACCCGGCGCGGCGATGCCGAAGCCTTCGCCAATGACGCCATGGCCGAGCGCTATGATGCCGTGGTGGCGGCCGGCGGCGACGGCACCATCGCCGAGGTGGCGAACGGCCTGCCTAAAGCTGGCGCCGCGCCACTCGGCATCTTTCCGCTCGGCACCGCCAATGTGCTGGCCGCCGAGATCGGCCTGCCGCTCGACCCGCCGGCGGTGATGGACGCCGTGCTGCGCGGCCCGGCGCGGGACATCTATCCCGGCTTCGTCGCAAGCGGTGGCCCGGGAGATAAAAATACGGAAGATAAAAATATTGTGCGGCTGTTCACCATCATGGCCGGCGTCGGTTTTGACGCCCATGTGGTGGCCGACCTGCCGCTCAAATTGAAACGCACGCTCGGCAAGGGTGCCTATGTGGTCGAGTCGCTGCGCCAGCTCATCTCCTGGCCGGGACGCACCTATCGCCTGGAGATCGACGGCCAGAGCCATGAGGCCTGCTCGGCGATCATCGCCAAGGGGCATTTCTATGCCGGCCGCTTCATCTGCTGCCCGGATGCCCGGCTGGATGCGCCGGATTTCCAGATCTGCCTGCTGCGCAAACCGGGCCGGCTCGGCGTGCTGCGCGCTTCCGTGGCGATGACGCTGGGTTTCCTGCCCCGCCTGCCGGAAATCACCCTGCTGCGCGGCAAATCCGTGAGGATCAGCGGCATGGCCGGCGACCCGGTGCAGGCCGATGGCGATATCGCCGGCCACCTGCCGGCCAGCGTCACCGTTGGCGAACGGCCGCTGAAGCTGATCATGCCGCGCTAGGCTGGGTTGGCTTTAGTGTTTGCCCAGGCCGCGAAAGCGGGCGCGGGCGCCGCGTTCGATGGCGGCGGCATGCAGGCGTTCGACGCCAAGCTCATGCCGCAGCATTTCCAGCCAGCGCAGTTCCGACTGTTCGGCATTGCCATCCACCGCCACGATATCGCAGGCCAGCGCATAGGCGGTTTCGACCAGATCCGCCGGCACGGCTTCCTTGACCAGGCCGAGGGCGGCGGCAATGCCATCCTCGTCATCGAGCAGGGCGACGCAATCGCCGGTCGCCACCCGCATGGCATCGAGCGTGTAGCCACGGAAGACTGGCAGGCTGCGCACGGCAAAGGAGATCGACTCCAGTTCCGAATCCTTGATCCTGCCATCGGCCACGGCGGCGATCACCATGGCGTAGATCATGGCGGCTTGCGGCGAAATCGTCGTCATTACATCTCCTTGGGTGCTGCAGCGAACTATGCCGGGACCGCCAGGCCTGGGCAAGACCCGCGCCACACCGGCATACAGGCCAGGTACTGCATACAGGCGCGACGTGACAATCGACACAGTATCAATGCCGGCCCGCTGGCATTAGATTCGGCAACTTAACGTGAGGAAACCGATGCCGAACCTGTTCCGCCGTGCCGCCATTGCCGGCCTTGCCCTTGCATTCGGCATTGCCGCGCTGTTCGCCGGCCTGATCGTGTTCGGCACCAGCGCGCCGCCGCCGCCGCTGGCCGTGCTGCTGGAACCGGCCATTGCCCAGGCCCGCGCGCAGCAGGGCATGGTGCCGCCGCTGCTCACCTTCAAGAGCCGCGATGGCAGCGCGCTCGCCTATCGCCGCTACGAGGGCCGCCCGGATGCAGCCCTGTTCCTGATCCATGGCTCCACCGGTTCGGCGGAAGGCATGCATGCCATGGCCGAGGCGCTGCGCGCCGATAACGGCCCCACCATCATCGCCCTGGATATGCGCGGCCATGGCGCCAGCGGCCGGCTCGGCGATATCGATTTCATCGGCCAGATGGAGCAGGACCTGGAGGATGCGCTCAGCTTGGCGCCATCCGGCGCCAGGCTCGGCCTGATCGGTTTCTCGGCCGGTGGCGGCTTCGCCTTGCGCGTCGCCGGCACGACACTCGGCGAGCGCTTCGAGCGCATCATTCTGCTGGCGCCGATGCTGCATCCGCGCTCACCCACCTATCGCCAGAATGGCGGCGGCTGGGCGGTGGCGTATCTGCCGCGCCTGATCGCGCTGGCGGTGCTGGAGCAATCCGGCATCCATATCTATCAGCATCTGCCGGTGCTGGCCTTCGCGCGCCAGGACCGCGACGGCAGGCCTTACACCTATTCCTTCCGCCTCTGGGCCAATTTCAAGGCGCATGAAGACTATGCCGCCGATTACCGCCGCCAGAAACGCGCGCCATTGGTAATGATTGGTGCCGAGGATGAATTATTCGTCGCCACCGCCTATGAGCCGGAATTGAAGGCGATCCGTGGTGACGCCGAGGTGCGCGTGCTGCCGGGGCTCAACCACATCAACCTCAGCCTGCGGCCCGAAGCCTTCGCGGCGATCAGGGCAGAGCTGAGGAATTTCTGAGCGACGCCTGCATGCCGTTGAGGAACCCGCGCGTTTCGGCAACGGCTTCGGCGATGCCGACGCGCCGCACCTCGACGCTGGACGGGAAAGCCGAGAGCAGACGGCTCGGCAATTGCGCATCCAGCACGACGAAAACACCGAAATCATCGGCGCGGCGCAGCAGCCGACCATAGGCCTGCTTCAGCTTCAGCCGGGTCAGCAGGTCGTCATAGGCCTGGCCGCCGAACGCCGCGCGGCGTGCCTTATGCAGCAGATCGGGGCGCGGCCAGGGCACGCGGTCGAAGGCGACGAGGCGGAGCGCGGCGCCAGGCACATCGACGCCATCGCGCATCGCATCGGTGCCGAGCAGGCAGGAATGCTCCTCGGCGCGGAAGATATCGACCAGCGTGCCGTTATCCAGTGGATCGACATGCTGGGCATAGAGCGCGATGCCGGCATCGGCCAACGGCCGGATGAGGCGCTTCTGCACCGCGCGCAGGCGGAAGATGGCGGTGAACAGCCCAAGCCCGCCACCGCCGGCAGCGAGAAACAATTCGCGATAGGCAGCCGCCACCTGGTTCACATCGTCGCGCCGCACATCGGTAACGACATAGACGCGCGTGCGGTTGGCATAATCGAACGGCGAGGAGAATGACGCGCGCCGTGCTGGCTGCGGCAGATGCCGTGCGCCGGAACGGATTTCCGCATTCTGCCAGCTCTGTTCCGGCGCGGCATCGCCAAGCGCCGGATTGTGGTCGCGCAATGTGGCCGAGGTCACCGCCACGCCATGGGCCGGTTTGAGCACCGCTTCGGCGAAAGGCCGCATCGGATCGAGCCAGTGGCGGTAGAGGCCGAGATCGAGATCGTGGCCATTGTCGCGCTCCAGCGCGAACCAGTCGACGAAGTCCTTCGGCGTTTCAGTATCCAGGCTTTTCAGCATCGCGGCCCAGGCTTCCAGCGTCAGCTTGCGCCGCGTCAGGCCGCGTAGCGCGCCCTCGATGCGGCCGCGCGTGGCGCTGTCGAGATCGGCGGTATCGTCGTCGAGCTTGGCGTTCAGCGCCTTGATCAGCACTGCCATCGGCGAGAGCATTTTCTGCAAGCCGCGAGCGAAGTCGGCGGCAGCCTCTACCAGGGCCGGCAAGGGTTCGCGCGTCGGGCATTCCAGGCCATAGGGACTATCCGGCTCGCGGCTGCGCGCCAGTACCTGGCGACGCGCTTCGCTCAAGAATCTTTCGCCAATAGAAGGCGGCGGTGCGTCTGCTGGCTGCTCCTGCAGGCGCAGCGCCCAGCCTTCCGCCGGCAGTGCGCGCGCCGCCTCCATCAGATCATCCAGGGCATGACGCGTCGCCGTATCCTCGGTCAGCAGATCGCCGATACGGTTGCCCAAACCGCGCGCCCGGCTGCGGCGGCCGCCTTCCGGCCCGCGCAGCCAGCGGCGCAGTTCCATGCCTTCCTGGCCCGAGAGATGCGCGGCGAAGGCGCCATCAGCCGCCTCGAACAGGTGATGGCCTTCATCGAACACATAGCGCAGCGGCCGCGTGCCATCATCCTCGTTGCCGAGGGCGGCCTGGATCATCACCAGGGCGTGATTGGCGATCACCATATCGGCGCGCCGCGCCCGGCGCAGGCCGCGCTCGATGAAGCATTTGCGGTAATGCGGGCAGGCGGCATGAATGCATTCGCCGCGCTGATCGGTGAGGCCCAGCGTGCGGCCCCGGCCATGCAGGTCGATCAGCCAGGAAGGGAAATCGCCGCCGGCAATATCGCCATCGCGTGTCGCCTGCACCCAGCGCGCCACCAGGCCGAGCGCGATGATATCGACAGGCCGCGCCGCCGCCGACTGGCTCGCATCATCGAGATTGAGCAGGCAGATGTAATTCTCGCGGCCCTTGCGCACCACCACCTTCACCGCCTTCTCGGACGGGTTCGGGTAAAGCCGGTCGAGTTCGCGGTCGAGCTGGCGCTGCAGGTTCTTGGTATAGGTGGACAGCCACACCGTGCCGCCATTCTTCTCGGCCCAGACCGAGGCCGGCGCGATATAGCCGAGTGTCTTGCCGATGCCGGTGCCGGCTTCGCTCAGCACCATTTCCGGCATGCCGACCTCGGCGCGCGGCGCGAAGGCCAAAGCCGTGGTGACGGCATAATCGGCCTGGGCGGCGCGCAATTCCGACTGTTCGCCAAGCAGGCGCTGCAATCGCTCGCGCGCCTCGGCGGGCGAGACGCTTTGCGTATCGGGCGGCGGCGGCGGCGCGAAATCGGCCCAGTCCGGCAGGTCGCTCCAGACATCGAGACCAAGCCGCGATGGCACCCGCTCCGGCGCCATCGCTTCCATGGCGAACGGCGCCCAGGGCCAGCCGGCGCGCTGCATGGTGGCGGCGATGCGCATGACGCGGCGCAACCGGTGCGGCTCCAGCAGGCGCAATTCACTGAGCAGGATTTCCGCCGCGCGGCGCAAAGCCGGTGCGAGTTCTACGGCATGCGCTGGCTCTGGGATGCCGACGGCTTCCAGCACCCCGCGCGCAGTGGGCAGGCAGAAGCGCGCCGGACGCACGAAGGCGAAAAGGTCGAGCAGATCGAAGGCCGGAAACGGATTGAGGCCGAGACGCGCGGCCGTGGCGCGGCCATGCACCAGCAACGGCGCCACGGCGCGGGCACGGCGCCCGGCGGTTTCGGCGTCGAGTTTTTCCGGGCCGGTATTGCCGCTGCCTTCCAGCCAGATGGCGCCGGCGCCATCGGCCACCAGCACCGGCAGCCGCGCCAGTGCCGCCGCCAGACTCATACGCGGACCGGTATCATTACGGAGCCCACACGATCATTGCGAAGCCCACACGATGCGGTGCATCCAGGCGATGTCGGTGACATCCAGGCTGCGCTCGCCCAGATTCCGCTCGCTCTGGGCCGGATCGAAGGCGCCGAGTTCGACACGCGTGAGCGTCTTGCGCAGCAATTGCCGGCAGAGCAACTCGCCGTTCAGCCGCCGCAGCACCACGCGGTCGCCGCGTCGCGTCGGGGCACGCGGCGACAGCACCAGTATGGTGCCCTCGCGGTAGATCGGCAGCAGGCTTTCGCCACTGACTTCCAGGGCATAGGCCAGATCGTCGCCGAGATCGGGGAACGGCACGCGGTCCCAACCACTCTGGGTCAGCGGCAGGCCGGCATCGTCGAACAGGCCGGGCTGGCTGGCCTGGTTGAAAGGCAGCATCGGAATGCGGAAGGCGGAACCACGGTTGCCGCTGGAATCGACCAGCACGTCCATGAACTCGCCCACGCTGGCGCCCGTGGCCTCGATCACCTTGGCAATGCTCTCGGTGGAGGGCCAGCGCTGCCGGCCATCAGCCGCCTCGCGCTTGGAACGGTTAAAGGTGGTCGGATCCAGCCCGGCCTTGCGCGCCAGGCCCGACGCGGTCAGGCCATAGCGCTCGGCAAGGCCATCGATGGCGGCCCAGATCGCTTTATGCGTCAACATGGGAACATTGTCTTACATTTTGCCGCTTCTGGCTATCGACTTGGTGCGGGAAATGAGAATTCGCAAGGAAATTTCTCCGAATAGGCCGTGATTACTCTTTTATGATTATGTATTGTTCCCTTTATACACCAAATTTCATCGCCGCTGGAGCCCGTCGATGTTCCTGCCTGATTCCCCGCCCGATTGCTTGGATGGCCCCGCCCCCGGGTTGCCACTGCGGCGGCCACCCGGCCAGACCGGAACCCCTGTGGCGGCACAACCGATAACCCTGGCCGTCATCGTCTTCGCCGACCAGACGGGGTTATGGTGGCTGCGCTGGCTGCGGCCCGGATTCCGCCATTGCTACGCCTTTTACCGCCATTCCGCCGGCTGGCTGCGGCTCGATCCGCTGTCGCACCGGCTGGACCTGGACTTCCGCCCCGGCAGCGGGGACGCGACCCTCGACGCCCTGGATCTGGCGGCACGACTGCGCCTGGAAGGCCGCCTGGCGCTGACCGTGCCTGTGCGCCCGGCACCGCCCCGTCTGGCGCCGCCGCTGCCGTTTTCCTGCGTTGAAGCCGTGAAGCGCCTTCTGGGAATACATAGCTGGAGTGTATGTACACCATGGCAACTTTTCTTGTTTTTAAGAAAATACTCTCTTGACGGTTATTTGATCCTGCATTATACCGTAGACAGACAGGAACAAAACGCGTATATCGCGTCACGGTGGCGGGCCTTCCAGGCCTGGATCGGGCGAGAGGAGAGAACGGCAATGGGTGGCATCTTCAGCAGTCCCAATCCCCCCGCCCCGGTGATGACGCCGCCGGCCGAGGACCCGGCCGAGGCGGCTGCCCAGGCGGCCCGCGACCGCCGCCGCCGTGCCCAGGGCGAGACCATTGCCACCTCCTATCGCGGCGTTACCGAGACACTGGTGCCGCCGCAGCGCAAATCGCTGATCGGGGAATGAGCATGGCCTTCCTCGCCGTCAACCCGACCACCGACAAGGCCGATGCCCTGCGCCGGCGCTTTGCCGCCGCCAAGGCCGCCCGCCTGCCCTGGGAAAGCCGCTGGCAGGAATGCTACGCGCTCACCCTGCCGCTCGCCGCCCCGGCTACCGGCAGTATGAGAACAAATCAGGTAAATTCGGTGGCAATGCCGCTTTATGACGGCACCGCCGCCGATGCGGTGGACCAGCTTGCCGCCAGCCTGCTGGCCCAGCTCACCCCGCCCTGGTCGCGCTGGTTCGCCTTCCAGCCGGGCAGCGACCTGGACCCGGCCAGCGCCGGCCCGGCGGCCAGCCTGCTCGACGACGCCTCGCGCCGTGCTCAAGCGCAATTCGACCGCTCGAATTTCCTGCCCAGCCTGCTGCGCGGTGCACTCAGCCGCGCCGGTTCTGGCGCCAGCGTGATTGAGCATGTCTCGCGCCAGGCCAAACAGGCGCGCATCCTTGCCGCCTTCGATGCACCGCTGGCCGCCGGCATGCTGCATGCCCATGACAGCGTGCTGGCTTCAGCCCTGATCATCGAGATGCGCGAATGGCGGCCCGGCAAGGCGCAAGGGCGCGACGATGGCCTGGACGCCGTGGCCGGCTGCCTGCTGGCCGAGCCGGTGCGCCTGGTGCAGCCGCCACGGCCCAGCCGCGAGGACTGGCGTCCGGGCCATGCGACCAACCAGGCCGACACGCAGTTTGATCCGCTGCGGCCAGCGAAAGGATGAGGCCATGAGCCATCTGCCCGTCGATTTCGCCTGGTGGCTTTCCGCCGTGGAACTGCCCGTACTCGCCGGCCTGTTCTGGCTGCAGCAGCGCCAGCGCGAGCAGGGCGAACGCGCCGTCGAGGCCGTGGCGCGCGATTGCCGTCTCGCCATCCAGGCGGTGCGCGCGGCACTTGCCGATTACAAGCTGGAAGTGGCGCAAGGCTATGCCTCGGTCGGTGCGCTGAAGGATGTGGAAACCCGGCTCACCGAACATCTGCTGCGCATCGAGGCCAAGCTAGACCAGGCCTCGATGCAGCAGCACGCGCTCACCCGTTTCTGACAGCAGAAAAGGAGACACCATGCTCGGCACCCTGTTAGGCGGCCTGTTCGGCGGCGGTGCCGCCACCGCCACGCCGATCGAAGCGATCGGCACATTGTTCGACAAGCTGTTCACCTCCGATGACGAAAGGCTGCAGGCCCAGGCGGTGCTGGAGAAGCTGCGCCAGCATCCCGGCGAATTGCAGGTGGAACTGAACAAGATCGAGGCGGCGCACCGCTCGGTCTTTGTCGCCGGCTGGCGCCCGGCCGTCGGCTGGGTCTGCGCCGCCGGGGTCGCCTGGGCCTATATCGGCCATCCGGTCTTCACCTGGGCGGCGGCGCTCTGGTCGCCCGGCATCCAGGCACCGGGCATCATCACCGATAACCTGATCGAACTGGTGCTGGCGATGCTCGGCATGGCCGGGTTGCGTACCCTGGAAAAGGCGACAGGCAAGGCGAAATAGGGTAAGCAACAATCATGACCACGATCTACCACATGGCAGCCATCGCCGACTGGCAGGCGGCTTCCTTGAGCGGCCTCTATGCCGGCTCGGGCGACGACCTGCGTGACGGCTTCATCCATTTCTCCACTGCCCAGCAGGTGGTGGAATCGGCGGCCAAGCACCGCAAGGGCCGCGACGACCTGCTGCTGCTGTTCGTGCAGGCGGAAACGCTCGGCGATGCCCTGGTCTGGGAAGCGGCACGCGGCGGCCAGCTTTTCCCGCATCTCTATGGCAAGCTGGAACCACGGCAGGCCTATCGCGTGGTGCCGCTGCCGCTCGGGGCCGATGGCCGGCATGTCTTCCCCGATCTTGACTGATCGCGGCTTGACTGACTCGGCCAAGACCGAATTCATCCGCGACCCGCATTGGGACACGGCGCAGGTTTCCTACACCCTGCAGGCGGCGGCGCCCGAGGCCGTGCAGCGCGCTTTCGAAGCCCTGCGCGATGCCATAGAGGCCCTGGCACCACCCGGCACTTTCTGGCGCCTGCCGCCGGCACGGCTGCATGTTTCGGTCCATGTCATCGGCCAGCCGCGCCACGCCTACGACAAGGATGCCTATTGGGCCGAGATGCGCGATACCGCGCTGGCGGAACTCGCAAGCATCGAGCGGCAACCGTTCCACTGGCGCTTCGACCGCCTGATCGCCGCCCCGCTGGGCGTTATCGCAGCGGCAGCGCCCGATCCGCGCCTGCAGGCTTTGCGCCGGTATTTGCTGGAACGCGTGCCGCCGCCGCAAGGCTGCTACGATCCGCCCTATCCGCTGGTGCATTGCACGTTGCTGCGCTATGCCGCGCCGGAAAACCTGCCCCAGGATTTCGCCACCCGGGTCGCCGCCTTGCCCTGTCATGTCGATTGGACCGCGCGGCGGCTGGATTTGCTGCGCAACGCGCGCTATCCCTCGCTGGAACCGCAGATCCTGCGCTCATATTCCCTGGAGCCGGCATGAGCCTCTACAAGACTGTCGCCTGGCCGCTGCTGCGCCATATCGATGCCGAGGATGCGCACCGCGCCACCTTGCGGCTGCTCTCGCTCGGCCTGCCGCTCAGTCTCACCGCGCCCTACCGCGACGCGGTGCTGCAAAGCACCATTGCCGGCCTCAAGCTGCCGAACCCGGTCGGCCTTGCCGCCGGCTTCGACAAGAATGCGGAAGTGCCCGATGCCATGCTGCGGCTCGGCTTCGGCTATGTCGAGATCGGCGGCGTCACGCCCCGGCCACAGCCGGGCAATCCGCGCCCGCGCGTGTTCCGCCTGGAAGCCGACCGCGCCGTGATCAACCGCATGGGTTTCAACAACGAAGGCCTCGATGCCGCCGTGGCGCGGCTGGCCGCGCGCCAGCGCAAGGCCGGGCTGGTGGGTGCCAATCTCGGCGCCAACAAGGACAGCACGGACCGCGCCGGCGATTACGCGATTGGCTACGCGGCATTGGCGCCGCTGGTGGATTTCTGCGTCGTCAATGTGTCGTCGCCGAACACGCCGGGCCTGCGCAACCTGCAGGGCCGTGACGAACTGGCCGGCCTGCTGGCCCGCCTTGCCCCCCTGCGGCAGCAGAAGCCGAAGCCTTTATTCGTGAAGATCGCACCGGACCTTACCGATGCCGATCTCGACGACATCGCCGAACTGGCGCTGGAACACAAGCTGGATGGCCTGATCGCCACCAACACCACCATCGCACGGCCCGACAGCCTGAAAAGCCCGAACAAGGCCGAGACCGGCGGACTTTCCGGCGCGCCATTGCTGGCACCGTCCACCGATATCTTGCGCAAGCTCTATGCCCGGCTCGGCGGCAAGACGGTGCTGATCGGCACCGGCGGCATCGCCAGCGGCAAGGATGCCTATGCCAAGATCCGCGCCGGCGCTTCCGCCGTGCAGCTCTATTCGGCGCTGGTCTATGAGGGGCCGGGCCTGGTCAGCCGCATCAATCGCGAGCTGGCGGCCTTGTTAAAGCAAGACGGCTTCCGCCATGTGGCGGAAGCCGTCGGAGCCGATGCCAGATAGGCTGGGACTTTAAGCGTTCTTGACCGGATGGCGCAGCAGGCCGACGCCGCTGATTTCCACTTCCGCGACATCGCCATCCTTCATCCACAGCGGCGGGGTGCGCTTGGCGCCGACGCCGCCCGGCGTGCCGGTGGCGATCACGTCGCCCGGCTTCAGCGCCACCCAGGTGGTGACATACTTGATGATCTTGCGGATGTTGAAGGTCATCAGGTCGGTGCCGGACTTCTGCACGCTCTGGCCATTGAGGCGGGTTTCCAGCGTCAGGTTCTGCGGATCGGGGATTTCATCCGCCGACACCATCCAGGGGCCGAAGCCGCCGGTGGCGGGGAAGTTCTTGCCCGGGGTGAACTGGCTGGTGTGATTCTGCCAGTCGCGGATCGAGCCGTCCATGTAGCAGCTATAGCCGGCGATCAGCGAATAGGCGTTGTCTTCCGAGACCTTGAAGCCTTCCTTGCCGATAATGATGGCGAGTTCGCCTTCATAATCGAAGCGCTCGGATTCCTGCGGCCGCAGCAGCGGCTTGCCATGCGCCACCTGGCTTTCCGGGAAGCGCACGAAGCAGGTCGGATGGCCCGGCGGCTCGCGGCCCATTTCGCGGCGGTGCTCGTCGTAGTTGACGCCGATGCAGATGATCTTGCCCGGATTCGGCACAACCGGCAGCAGGTCCAGGCTTTCCACGGCCCCGAGCTTCGGCGCCGCGGCCGCCGCCTCGCCGAGCTTGGCCAGCGCGCCGGCCTTCAGCACCGCCACCAGGTCCGGGTAGGTGGCGCCGAGCACGGCGCCGACATCGGCCACCTTGCCATCCGCGCCGACGACCCCGTACGAGGCCTTGCCATTCGCCGTGAAACTAACCACCTTCATCGCGTCGCTCCCGAGGTAACTGTCTGGTTGGGGTTGGGGAATCAATACGCCCGGCCCCGGAGCGGCGCAAGTCCCGCCCCCTATTCCTTCAGGTCCCATGCCAATCCTTTTTCCGCCGCCCCAGCGCGAGGCCCGCGACCCGGCCAAGCGGCGCCGCTTTGCCACCGAACTGCTTGGCCGCCTGTGGCCGAAGAACCGCGCCGATCTGCGTGGCCGCGTGGTGGTGGCCATCCTGTTCCTGATCTGCGCCAAGCTGATCAATGTCAGCGTGCCGTATCTCTACAAGCGCGCCGTCGATCTGCTCGACATCGCCAAGAATGACAGCCATGCACCGCTGCTGGCGGTGCTGGGCCTGATCCTGGCCTATGGCATGGCGCGGGTCGGCGCCCAGGCTTTCGGCGAAGCGCGCGACGCGGTCTTCGCCAAGGTGGCGCAGGCGGCGATTCGCGACCTGGCGCTGGATGTGTTCAACCACATGCATGCGCTTTCCTTACGTTTCCATCTCGAGCGCCAGACTGGAGGCTTGAGCCGCGTGATCGAACGCGGCACCAAGGGCATCCAGTTCGTGCTGCAGTTCATGACCTTCAACATCGTGCCGACGATTTTCGAGATATTCCTCGTCGGCGGCATCCTCTGGGTGCTCTATGGCTGGGAGTTCACCGCCATCACGGTGGGCGCCATCGCCGGCTATATCGCCTTCACTTTGCTGTTCACCGAATGGCGCACCAAGTATCGCCGCGAGATGAACGACGAGGACCAGCGCGCCAATACCCGCGCCGTCGACAGCCTGCTGAATTACGAGACGGTGAAATACTTCACCAACGAAGCGCATGAAGCGCGGCGCTTCGACGAGGCCCTGAGCCGCTATGAACAGGCGGCGGTGAAAAGCCAGGTGACGCTTTCGGCGCTGAATCTGGGCCAGGGTTTCATCATCGCCATCGGCCTGATCGGCGTGATGGCGCTGGCGGCCAAGGGGGTGCGTGACGGTGCCATGACGCTCGGTGATTTCGTCATGGTCAACACCTACCTGATCCAGCTTTACCTGCCGCTCAATTTCCTCGGCTTCGCCTATCGCGAGATCAAGCAGGGCCTGGTGGACATGGAAGCGATGTTCAACTTGCTCGACGTGCCGGCGGAAGTGCAGGACGCGCCCGATGCCATGCCGCTGGCGCCGGGGCCGGGTGAAGTCGAGTTCGACGCTGTGGATTTCGCCTATGATCCGCGCCGCCCGATTCTGCAGAGCGTGTCATTCCGTATCGCGCCGGGCCGTAAGCTCGCGGTGGTGGGCGCGTCCGGCGCCGGCAAGAGCACCTTGTCGCGGCTGTTGTTCCGCTTCTACGACATTACCGGCGGCAGTATCCGCGTCGACGGCCAGGATATCCGCAGCGTGACGCAGCTTTCCTTGCGCCAGGCCATCGGCATCGTGCCGCAGGATACCGTGCTGTTCAACGACACCATCGCCTACAACATCGCCTATGGCCGGCCCGAGGCCAGCGAGGCAGAGATGCGCGAAGCGGCGCGCATGGCGCAGCTCGAACCGCTGATCGAGCGCCTGCCCGATGGCTACCAGACCATGGTGGGCGAACGTGGCCTGAAACTCTCCGGCGGCGAGAAGCAGCGCGTCGCCATCGCCCGCGCGCTGCTGAAGCGTCCACGCGTGATGCTGTTCGACGAAGCCACCTCGGCGCTGGATACCCATACCGAACGCGAGATCCAGCAGGCGCTCGGCAATGCCGCCCAGGGCGTCACCACCCTGGTGATCGCGCATCGCCTCTCCACCGTGGTGGATGCCGACGAGATCGTGGTGCTGGAAGCGGGCCGCGTGGCGGAGCGCGGCCGGCATGAAACCCTGCTGGCCCTGGACGGCCTTTATGCAAGGCTCTGGCGGCGGCAACTTGAGGCTGCGGAAGCCGAACAGCGGCTGGAGGCCGGCACGGTTTAAGCCTTTCAGGCTCGATGCATTGCCGGTACAATGCGGCACTGCATTCAACCTGTTGAGGCTTAACGAGTATGGACACGATCCGTTCGGTTCTGGTGCCGATCCACCGCGAGGGCTGGAAGTTCATCGCGCTGTTCGCGCTGGGTACCCTGGTGCTGTTCTGGATCGCCACCCCGCTTGGCTGGGTCGGCGTGGTGCTCACCGCCTGGTGCGCCTACTTCTTCCGCGATCCGCCGCGCGTCACCCCGATCCGCCAGCCCGGCCCCGATGGCCAGGCGCTGCCGACCCTGCTGATCGCGCCGGCCGATGGCGTGGTGCAGATGATCGAGCGCGCGGTGCCGCCGGAGGAACTCGGCATGGGCTTCGATGCCCGTCTGCGCATCTCGATCTTCATGAACGTGTTCAACGTGCATGTGAACCGTTCGCCGGTGGATGGCACCGTGACGGCGCTGGCCTACCGCCCGGGCAAGTTCCTCAACGCGGCGCTGGACAAGGCCTCCACCGACAACGAGCGCCAGTCGATGAAGCTGAAGCTCGAGAGCGGCAAGGAAGTGGCGGTGGTGCAGATCGCCGGCCTGGTTGCCCGCCGCATTCTCTGCGAGGCGCGCGAGGGCCAGGTCTACAAGGCCGGCGAACGCTTCGGCCTGATCCGCTTCGGCAGCCGCGTCGATGTCTATCTCGATGATGGCATGGTGCCGCTGGTGGTGGTGGGCCAGAATACCATCGGCGGCGAGACCGTGATCGCCGAGGACGAGGCCGAGGAAGCGGCGCGCGGCGGCGAAATCCGCTGAAGCGCGCACTTATCTGGAGGGCTGAAGCATGCTGATCAAGCCGCCGCCGCGCCTGCGCAAGCTGCCGCTCAACACGCTGGCGCCGAATATCCTTACCATCTGCGCGCTCTGCTCCGGCCTCACCGCGATCCGTTTCGCCATTGCCGGGCAGTGGAAATTCGCCGTGGCCGCGATTGCCGTGGCGGCTCTGTTCGACATGCTGGATGGCCGCGTGGCGCGGCTGCTCAAAGGCGCCAGCCGCTTCGGCGCCGAGCTTGATTCGCTCTCCGATTTCCTCTGCTTCGGCGTCGCGCCGGTGATGGTGCTGTATTTCTGGACCTTGCACGATCTCGGCAACGGCAATCCCGGCTGGCTGGTGGTGCTGGCCTTCGCCACCTGCACCGCCTTGCGCCTGGCGCGCTTCAACACCGCGCTGGAAGATACCGAGAAGCCGGTCTGGACCGGCAGCTTCTTCACCGGCATCCCGTCGCCCGCCGGCGCCGGCCTGTCGCTGCTGTTCATGATCCTCAGCCTGGAAGTCGATTCGGCGCTGTTCCGCTCGCCCTTCCTCAACGCCATCTGGGCGCTGGGCATCGGCTTCCTGATGATCAGCAAGGTGCCGACCTATTCCTTCAAGCGCGTGCGGGTGAAGCGCGAGGCGGTGCTGCCGGTGCTGCTGGGGGTTGGCGTGCTGGCCGCCTTGCTGATGAACGAGCCGTGGTACACGCTGGCGGCGCTGGAAATCGCCTATATCATCTCGATCCCGTTCAGCCTGCGCGCACATGAACGCTTCAAGCGCGGCGATGCCGAAACGGCGGCGGCAAGCGCCCCGGCCGAGGCCCCGGGCGTGCCGCAGACTGATGCGGCCGCAGCGCCAGCCGCCAAGGATGACGAACCGCCGGCGCGGCAACTGCACTAAAGTCTGTGGTGATACGCCAGCTCAGTGATGAGTCAGCTTAGTGATGAGTCGGGCCGCCGCGACGCTTTTCTTCTTCCAGCTTGGCGCGCAGCTTGGCGGCAAAGGCGCCGCCATCATCCTTCTGCGCCAGGAATAGTTCGACGCTGAGCATGGCGCGTTCGTGATCGGTGGTCGGCGGTCCCTTGCGCGCCACTTTCTCGGCTAATTTTAGCAGGCGCGGATCCATCTTGGCGCGGATGGTGCGGATCAGCCGCGCCAGTTCGGCACGCGGGTCGCCGCCCTTGCGCTGCGCAGCCGTCGGCTCTGCCTTCGCCGGCGGCTTGGCCTTGGCTGCCGGCACGAAAAGCGCGTTCACCAGGCGCTGCAATGCACCCACTGGTTTCTTTTGCGGCGGTTTCATGGTTAACCCTCGCGCGCCACAGCATTTTTCGCAACCTTCTTCTTGCGGTTGCGCCAAATCGGCCTAGGTTACTCTTATGAGCTTGATCGCCCCCGCCCCCGGCCTGCTGCCGACCGTCGCCACCGCGCCGGGCCAGCCGACCACCAACCAAGGCCCGGCCGCCGCCCAGGCGGTTGCGGGCGTGGCGGCGCTTGGCGTGCGCACGGAAACCCGTATGGCGGCCACCGCCTCGGGCAATTCCGGCAGCTCGGCTGGCAGCCGCGGCGACAAGGGCCGCAACGCGGATAACAATGCCAATGCCACCGAGGCCCGCACCGACCGCGCCGGCCCCCGGCCGCGTGGCATGGGCCGCAACGCCGATGTGACGGTCTAGAGGCGTCACGGTCTAGCGCCAGCACGCTGCAAGCTCTGGTCGGGTAAAAACCGGATCAGCTCGCCGTTGGATAAACTTTATTAACCACGAATCAGCCAAGCTCCGCCCGATGGAACACCTTGAGGGGGATGAGAGTATGTCAGTGCGGATCAGGCACTTGCGGGCGATTCTGGCTTCGATCAATGAACAACTGCAGCAGGACAACCTGCGGCCCGAGGCACGCGACTACCTGGAACGCACGGCGGATTCCTGCCGCGCCACCATCCGCGAACTGGCGCTGAAACTCTAACCCTCAGGCCACCGCCGGCCGGCGCGCGAACAGGCGCCCCAGCAGGCGCCGCAGCAGCCCGGCATTCACCATCAGCCCGAGCAGGATCAGCCCGGCGCCGGCGAATTTCAGCGCCGAGGGTGTCTCGCCGAGCACCAGCCCGGCGCTGGCGAGGCCGAAAACCGGCACCAGCAGGGTGAACGGCGCCACCAGAGATGCCGAATACTGCCGCAGCAGCAGGCTCCAGGCAGCGAAGCAGGCCGTGGTGGAAAGCAGGCCGATATAGAGCACCGAGAGGATGCCGCGCAGGTCGAGGCTGCCTAGGGCCGCCGCGATCTGCGCCTCGCCCTCGAAAATCCATGACAGCGCGAACATCGGCAGCGGCGGCACGGCGCCGACCCAGACCATGAAGGCGAGCGGATTCGGCGCCGCCGCCTTGCGCGTCAGGATATTGGCAAAGCCCCAGCAGGCGGCAGCGCAAATGGCAATGGCGAAAGCCACGAAGCTGGCTTCCAGCCCCATATCGATGCCGATGACGCCGAGGCCGAGGGCGGCAATCGACAAACCCGCCCATTGCAGCGGCCCCGGCCGTTCGCTGAGCAGCAGCGCGGCAAACACCACGCTGAACAAAGCCTGCGCCTGCATCACCACGGAAGCCAGCCCCGCCGGCAGGCCGTTATTCATCGCCAGGAACAGCAGGCTGAATTTCATGATGCCGAGCACCAGGCCGGTGCCCAGCACCCAGCGCCAGGGCACGCCTGGGCTGCGCAGGAATAACAGGAAGGGCAGGCTCGCCACGGTGAAGCGCAGGCCGTTGAACAGCAGCGGCGGGAAGGCATCAAGCCCGAAGCGGATGACGACGAAATTGAAGCCCCAGATCGCCATGATCAGGATGGCAAGCAGGACATGGCGAAGCGACATGGCGGCACGCTGGCAAGGGGAGATGGCTTGTGGCTTGGCCGCACTCTGCGCCGGGGCCCAAGGATGATCCAGGCCCTGCCTTATGGAAATATTGTCGGGGTGCATTTTTCGCTCCCCCAAAGACAGTGCCTGGGCGCATAGTAGGGGCAACAAATATTTGGGGAATAATCGGGGGAAACACAGATGAAGCTGCTTGCCGCCATCACCGGCGCCCTTGTCGCCACCTGCCTTTTGATCAGCGGCGCCCAGGCGCAGAGCTATCCGGCAAAGCCGGTGCGTTTCCTGGTGCCGTTCGCGTCGGGCGGCTCATCCGACATCATCGCGCGTTCGCTGGCGAACCATTATTCCAGCGCCCTGGGTCAGCAATTCGTGGTCGAGAACAAGGCCGGCGGCGCCGGCAATATCGCCATGGAGGAAACCAAGCGCGCCGCTGCCGATGGCTACACGCTGATCTTGGGCCATGTCGGCACGCTCGCGGTGAACCCGGCGATGTTCGGCGCCAAACTGCCTTACGACCCGGAAAAGGATTTCGCGCCGATCACCCTGCTGGCCCTGGTGCCGAACGTGATCGCGGTGCATCCCGACCTGCCGGTGAAGACCCTCGCCGACCTGATCGCCTATGCCAAGGCCAATCCCGGCAAGCTGAATTACGGCACGGCGGGCAATGGCAGCGCCGGCCATCTGGCAATGGAATATTTCAAGCTGCAGTCCAAGGTGGATATCGCGCATATCCCCTATCGCGGCACCGGCCCGATGCTGACCGACCTGCTTGGCGGTCAGGTGCAACTCACCTTCAACGGCATCCCGCCGATCCTCGGCCATATCAAGGCCGGCAAGCTGCGCCCGCTTGCCGTCGGCTCGGCCAAGCGCGTTTCCTCGCTGCCCGATGTGCCAACCATAGCCGAAAGCGGCTTTGCCGGTTTCGAGACCTCGCAATGGTATGGACTGATGGCGCCGGCCGGCACTCCCAAGGCGGTGATCGACCTGCTGCAGGCGGAGGCCGCCAAGGCGCTGAGCAGTGGCGACGCCCATCGCCGCATCACCGAGGATGGCGCGCTCACCGCCGCCGGTACACCGGAAGCCTTCGCGCAGCTTATTGCGCGTGAAAAGCAGCGCTGGGGCGAAGTGGTGCGGGCGGCGAAGATTCAGCCCGACTAGAGCGGCGGCTCAAGCCGCCAGGGCTTCGCGCAACAGGCGCAGCGGCACCGGCTTGCGCAGGGTGGTGACGATATCGAGGCCGCGGCATTGCGCCAGCAGTAGCGCATTATGCGCATGCTGCGGATCGTAGCCGGAAATCAGCAACACCCTGCCGTCATACCCCTGGTTGGCGAGCCAGAGCACGATCTCGATGCCATCGCGCTCCGGCATCACGATGTCGAGCACCACGATATCGGGTTTCTGCAGAATATAGGCCGCATTGAAATCGGTCGAGCGCGGCACCTGGCTGACGGTGTAGCCGAGCTGCCTGCCGACCTCGCCGACCAGGGCGCAAATGTCTGCTTCATCGTCGCAGACCATCAGATGAGTCATAACCATACCTCGGGCTTTGCCATCACGGCATCTATTGCATTGATAAGATCCTGCCGCCGGATCGGCTTCCGCAGGAATGGATGATCGTGGCCGGACAGCCGCTTCAGGCTATCGGCGGGCGGTTCTGAGCCGGAAACGAAGATGACGCGGCCGACCCAATGGCGCAGCACCACTTCACGCGCCAGATCAACGCCGCTGCGGCTGCCGGGCATCTGGATATCGGTGATCATCAAGTCGAACCGGGCACCGCCCTGCAGCAGGTCCACGGTGGCCTGGCCGCTATTCGTCTCGGTCACCACATGGCCGAGCGCGGAGAGCATCCCGGCGAGGACACTGCGCACATCGTCGTCGTCATCCACCAGCAGGATGCGATAGCCGGCGGTGGTGTCGGGCGAGGCTGCAACGGGGGCAGCCGGAACAGCAACATCCGCAACAGCAACGTCCGAAATGGCAGCCGGGATGGCAGGCGCAGCCACGGCGGGCGCATTGATCGTGGCCGGCGCTTCAGTGGTGACAGGCAGGAAGATGCGGATCGTGGTGCCTTCACCGGGACTGCTCTGCGCGCCGATGAAACCCTGGGACTGGCGCACGAAGCCATGCACCATGCTGAGGCCCAACCCGCTGCCCTGGCCGACCGGCTTGGTGGTGAAGAACGGATCAAAGGCGCGCTCCAGCACATCCGGAGTCATGCCACTGCCGGTATCGGTAATCGCGAACATGGCGTAGATGCGGTCAGGATCAGGATGCGCATCCTCGTTGCCGAGCGCGAAAGTATCGACGAAGCGGCCATAGACGCGGTCGAGCGCCAGGGTCAGGCGCCCGGCTCCCTCGATCGCATCGCGGGCATTGATCGCCAGATTGAGGATGGCATTGTCGAGCTGCGTCACGTCCACCCTGACCAGCAGTGGCGAGCGGTCATAAGCCGGCACCACCTCGATATTGCTGCCAAGCGTGCGGACCAGCATGTTGAGCAGGCCCGGCAGATGCCCGGCCAGATCGACAACCGTCGGGCGCAGGCTCTGGCGGCGACCGAAGGCCAACAGGCGATGAGTCAATTCACTGGCACGCTCGGCGGCGCGCATGGCGCTGCTGAGCATGCTGGATTGCGGCGCGGTCAGGTTCTGCTCCTGCAGCAATTCGATATTGCCGAGAATCACCGCCAGCATGTTGTTGAAGTCATGCGCGATGCCGCCAGTCAGCGCGCCGACGGCCTCCATCTTGTGCGCGTGGTGCAACTGCTCTGCCACGGTATGGCGCTCGGTGGTATCGAGCGACAGGCCAAGCCATTGCACGATCTTGCCTTCCGCATCCAATTCCGGCACGGCGCGCGACTCCATCCAGCGCCAGCCGCCTTCGCCATCGCTGACACGGAATTCCCAGCGGATCGCTTCGCGGCGGCGAAAGCCTGCACGTACCGTATTGCGCACCATGGCGCGGTCGTCGGGATGCACCATCTCAACCCATTCCGGGTCGCTCCACTCTGCCTGCGCCGGCCTTTTGCCGATGCGCAGCGGCGGATTGAAACGATAGCGTTCGAAGCGCGCATCAGCGAGCCAGACATTCTCTGTCGCGGCGCGCAGCAGGGCTCGCAGGCGGCCATCACTCTCACGCAAGGCGGCTTCCGCAGCCATCAGATCACTCACCGTGGCCGCTTCGGCACGCAGCGACCGCCGCAACCGCACCACCACCACCGCCAGCAATGCGAGGGCGCCGATGATCGTGGCATAGAGGCGGTATTGCAGGCTATCGAGGCGCCGCTTCTGCTCGCGGTGGATCAACTCACGCAGCAGGCCCTGTTGCTGCTGCACCCGCAGCAAGGCGGTCTGCAATTGGATATCGTTATGCCAGTCGCCATCGGGCGTTTGCTCGATATGCTGCAAGGCGGTGCGCAGCGCGAAAGTTTCGCGCTCCAGAATCCGCACCATTGAGCGCACTTCGATGGGCTGATCGTTGCGCATCAGGACCTGGGCGCGCTCGAGTTCCTCGAGGCCATAGCGCAGCAGCAGCTTGATGCGCTCGCGATCCGATGGCTGGATGCGGTCATCCAGGCTGAGGAGCTGCGTCTGGCCTTCGGTAAGATTGTTGGCAGCGTATTGCAGGCTGACGCGGCGCTCATCGACGCTGGCCTGCAATTGCTGCTGTTCGATGAACAACCAGGCAAAGGCCACGCACAGCAATACCGGCAGCGTCATGGTGATCCAGAAGAACACCGCTGACGGCAGGAACGGCTTGGATCGCCGCCGATATTCGACATCAGAATAGGGCATGTTGTCTGTTGCAGGCGCAGCCGCCGAAGCCGCCTGCCTGCCGCTGCCTGTACCTGTGAATGGTTCCGGCAGAACCAGCCCCGCCCTGGATGACATGTTTCCACGGGCTGCAGGACCAGCGCTGCACCTGTCAGGTGGCAGACATACCGGGAGTAGCGGCGCCAGCCTTGTTATTTTCCGCTAAGCGTGCAGCTAGTGAGCAAAAGCTAACGGCAAAACACGTCCCGTGGCAGTTTTTGCCGCAGGAATGGCGTAACCGGGAGTTGTCGGTGATGTGCGCTTAAGCGTCGCCGCCGGCGAGATCGGCCGGGTTGGGCATGCCGAGGGCATGGAAGCCGCTATCGACATGGATCACTTCGCCGGTAACGCCGCTGCCCAGATCGGAGAGCAGGAACAGCGCCGAGCCGCCGACTTCCTCCAGCGAGGCATTGCGGCGCAGCGGGCTATGCTGGGCGGTGAACTTGAAGGTGGCGCGGGCCGAGCCGATGGCCGAACCGGCGAGCGTGCGCATCGGGCCGGGCGACACGGCGTTGACGCGAATATTCTGCGGGCCGAGATCAACCGCGAGATAGCGCACGCTGGCCTCCAGCGCCGCCTTGGCCACGCCCATCACATTATAGTTCGGCATCACGCGGGTGGAGCCTTCATAGGTCAGCGTGATCAGGGCGCCGCCTTCCGTCATATGCGGCACCGCCAGGCGGGCCACCTCGGTGAAGGAATAGCAGGAGATCAGCATCGAACGGCTGAAGTTGCTGCGCGTGGTGTTGAGGTAGCGGCCCTTCAGCTCTTCCTTGTCGGAATAGGCGATGGCATGCACCACGAAATCGAGCCGGCCGCCAAGCGCCGCCGCGGCGCCATCGATGGCGCCCTTGAGGCTGGCCTCATCTTCCACGTCGCAGGGCAGCACGGCCTTGGCACCAACGCTTTCGGCCAGCGGCCGCACGCGGCGCTCGAAAGCTTCGCCCTGATAGGTGAAAGCCAGTTCGGCGCCATGCTGCGCCAGCATCGTGGCGATGCCCCAGGCGATCGAGTGATCGTTGGCGACGCCCATGATCAGGCCGCGTTTACCGGCCATCAGGCCGCGAATATCCGACATGTTATTTCCGGTTCTTCTTGGTTTGCCGGTTGCGGTTTCAGGCGTCGTAGCGTTGGAAGAGCAGCGTCGCGTTGGTGCCGCCGAAGCCGAAGGAATTCGACATCACACGGTTCAGCGTCACGCCATCGCGACGCTCGCGCACGATCGGGAAGCCTTCGGCGCCGGGATCGAGATTCTCGATATTGGCCGAGGCGGCGATGAAGTTGTTCTGCAGCATCAGCAGCGAATAGATCGCCTCCTGCACGCCGGCAGCACCGAGCGAATGGCCGGTGAGCGACTTGGTGGAGCTGATCGGCGGCGGCGCATCGCCAAACACTTCGCGGATGGCGTTGAGTTCGGTGATATCGCCGGCCGGCGTCGAGGTGCCATGGGTGTTGAGGTAATCGACCGGCGCGTTATGGCCACGGTTGGCCTCGTTCAGCGCCAGCTTCATGCAGCGCACGGCACCCTCGCCGGACGGCGCGACCATGTCGGCGCCGTCGGAAGTGGCGCCATAGCCGACCAGTTCGCCATAGATCTTGGCACCGCGCGCCTTGGCATGCTCCAGCTCTTCCAGCACCACGATGCCACCGCCGCCAGCGATGACGAAACCGTCGCGGTCCTTATCATAAGCGCGCGAGGCACGCTCCGGCGTGGCGTTGTAGGCGGAAGACATCGCCGGCATGGCGTCGAACAGGTTGGAAAGCGTCCAGTCCAGTTCCTCGCCGCCGCCAGCGAACATGATGTCCTGCTTGCCGAACTGGATCAGTTCGGCGGCGTTGCCGATGCAATGCGCCGAGGTCGAGCAGGCCGACGAGATCGAGTAGCTGAGGCCCTTGATCTTGAAGGCGGTGGAGAGCACCGCCGAGCAGGTGGACGACATCGCGCGCGGCACCATGAAGGGACCGATGCGCTTCGGGCCACCCTTCTCGCGGGTGATATCGGCAGCCAGCACCAGGTTGCGCGTGGATGGGCCGCCGGAGCCGACGATCAGGCCGGTGCGCTCGTTGATGATGTCGCGCTCTTCCAGGCCGCTATCGGCCAGCGCCTGTTCCATCGAGAGATAGGCATAGGCCGCGCCATCGCCCATGAAGCGCTTCTGGCGACGGTCGACGGCGGCTTCGAGGTCGATCTTCACTGTGCCATAGACCTGGCTGCGGAAGCCGAGCTTGGCATATTCCTCGGAGAAGACGATGCCGGAACGGCCGAGCTTCAGGCTCTCGGTGACCTCGGCGGCATTGTTGCCGATCGAGGAGGTGATGCCGAGGCCGGTGACGACGACGCGACGCATGGTTCAGGCTCCAGCCGCAGCGGTCATGCCGTCCGGGAACACGCCGACGCGCATGTCCTTGCACTCATAGGCCGGCTTGCCGTCGATATACATGGTGCCGTCGGCAATCGCGATGCCGAACTTGCGCAGCAGCAGCTTCTTGATGTCGATCTTGTAGGTGATCTTCTTGGCGGCCGGCGTCACCATATCGGAGAACTTCACCTCGCCGACGCTCAAGGCGCGGCCACGGCCCGGCGCCTTGGTCCAGCCGAGGAAGAAGCCGACCAGCTGCCACATGCCATCCAGGCCGAGGCAGCCCGGCATGATCGGGTCGTTTTCAAAATGGCAGGGGAAGAACCAGAGATTCGGCTTGATATCGAGTTCGGCCTCGATCTCGCCCTTGCCGTACTTGCCGCCATCGCTGACGATTTTCACGATGCGGTCGATCATCAGCATCGGCGGCAGCGGCAGGCGGGCATTGCCCTCGCCGAACAGCTTGCCATGGGCGCAATCCAGCAGGTCCTCGTAGGTGTAGCTACTCTTCCGTTCCACTGGCGGAATTCCTCGATTTTCTTAACGATTACCCGCCCTTCAGCGGTTGGGGCCGTTCCCCCACTATTGCGCTCTGCCCGGGCGGCGCCGGCCACATTCGGGGGTACTTTAGTCATTGCCCCGCTGGGGGCAACAGTTTCGTTTCCTTTTGTAACACCTGTGTTATATCTGGGGGCATGACGACGTTGCGCAAGCCCAACCAGGATCATTCCGACCAGGGCCACCCCCAGCATCACAGGGAAACCTCCCCGGCCGAGGCACTTGGCGGGGTAGATGTGGCCGCGCGGCTGCGCCAGGCCGGCCTGCGCACCACGCGCCAACGCCTGACCTTGGCGGAAATCCTGTTCGCCGATGGCTGCGACCGCCATGTGACGGCCGAAAGCCTGTTCGCCGCCGCCGCCGCGCGGGGCACAAGGCTGTCGCTGGCCACGGTCTATAACTGCCTGCACCAGTTCACCAATGCCGGCCTGCTGCGCATCGTGACGGTCGATTCGGGCCGCGCCTATTTCGATACCAACCTGGACCCGCATCACCATTTCTACTACGAGAAATCGGGGGATTTGCGCGATATTCCGGCAGCCGATGTGGCGGTTTCCAGCCTGCCGGCAGCGCCCGAGGGCCAGCGCATCAGCCGCGTCGACGTGATCGTCCGCCTGGACGGTTGAACCGGGTCCGCCTCGACGGTTGCGGCTTTCAGCGCCTGACCGGCGGAGTTTTCTAGAATATTTCTAAAATACCTTGACTGGACGGGCACCCGGTTCATAATCCTGTGGTTCCTCGCGACCGTATCAGCGAGCCCCCTGCCGCCCCGGGCCCCAATTCCGGGACGGCTTGTTTACCAGCCTGGAGGAATAAGACCATGCCCGCACTCAGTGGCACCAAGACCCATGGAAACCTGAAGGAAGCGTTTGCCGGCGAAAGCCAGGCCAACCGCCGCTACCTGTATTTCGCCCAGAAGGCCGACGTTGAAGGCTACAACGACGTCGCCACCGTGTTCCGCTCCACCGCCGAGGGCGAGACCGGCCATGCCCATGGCCATCTCGAATTCCTCGCCGAAGTGGGCGACCCGGCCACCGGTGAGCCGATTGGCGGCACCGACCTGAACCTGAAGGCTGCCATCGCCGGCGAGACCCACGAGTACACCGACATGTACCCGGGCATGGCGAAGACCGCCCGCGAGGAAGGCTTCGACGAGATCGCCGAGTGGTTCGAGACCCTGGCGAAGGCCGAAAAGAGCCATGCCGGCCGCTTCCAGAAGGCGCTGGACGGCCTGGCCTAAGCCAGACGTTTCGTGACGTGACTGCATTCCGGATCAGCCCAAGCCTCTCGTAAGGCAGGGGCTGGTCCGGGATCACCTTTGGCTTATCGAAGTCAGACGCACCCAGCCTATATTCTGGAGAGCCGCGCATGCGCGAAGGCAGCCTGGAAGCGCCGATCCGCCACAAGCTGGATTGGAACAATCCCGATTTCTACGACATGGAGAAGATCGACGCCGAGATGCGGCGCATCTTCGACATCTGCCACGGCTGCCGCCGCTGCTTCAATCTGTGCGATTCCTTCCCCCGCCTGTTCGACCTGGTGGATGCCGCGCCGAGCGAGGAACTCGATACCGTCGACAGTAAGGATTTCAAGCCGGTCGTGGATGCCTGCACGCTCTGCGACCTGTGCTACATGACCAAGTGTCCCTATGTGCCGCCGCATGAATTCAACCTGGATTTCCCGCATCTGATGCTGCGCTACCGCGCCGCCGAGCGGAAACAGGGCCATGTCGATGCCATTGGCGACCAGTTGAGCCAGACCGACCGCAACGGCAAGCTCGCCGGCCTGGTGGCGCCGATCGCCAATTGGGCGTCGGACCGCTCGAACGGCCTGACGCGGCCGATCATGGAGAAGGTGGCCGACATCCACCGCGATGCCGAGCTGCCAAAATTCAATTCAAAGACCCTGGTGGCGCTGGCCAAGGCCGAGCCGGCGGTGGTGAACACGGCGGCACCGGGCTTCGGCAAGCGCAAGGCGGCGATCTACGCCACCTGCTTCGGCAACTACAACAATCCCGATATCGGCATAGCCGCGCAGAAGATCCTGGCGCATAACGGCGTCGCGCTGCGCGTCGATTATCCCGGCTGCTGCGGCATGCCGCGGCTTGAGCAGGGCGACATCGCCGATGTGGCGGCGAAGGCCCGCGTGGTGGCCGAATTCTATGCGCCGCTGATTGATGAGGGCTACGACATCGTGGCCCTGGTGCCATCCTGCGCGCTGATGCTGAAATTCGAGTGGCCGCTGATCCTGCCCGACGATCCGCTGGTGAAGAAGCTGGCGCAGGCCACCTTCGACATCTCGGAATACATTGTCGACATCGCCAAGAAGGATGGCCTGGCGCCCGGGCTGAAGCCGCTGGAAGGCGGCGTGACGCTGCATCTCGCCTGCCATGCCCGCGCCCAGAACATGGGCAACAAGGCGGTCGACATGCTCAAGCTGATCCCGGAGATGAAGCAGGGCAAGGACCTGGCGGTGATCGAACGCTGCGCCGGCCATGGCGGCTCCTGGGGCGTGCGCAAGGAATTCTTCGAGATCGGCATGAAGGTCGGCAAGCCGGTGATGCGCAGCGCCGTGAAGGAGAACAAGGCGCATATCGCGTCTGAATGCCCGCTCGCCGCCATCCATATCCGCCAGGGCATGGAAGCCGAGGGCAAGGACAAGGACGGCTTCAAGCTGCCTGAGAAAGCCGAGCATCCGGTGGAACTCTTCGCCCGTGCCTACGGGCTGATCTAACCCAAAGCATCAGGAGACTGTATGTACATGGCTCCCCGCACGTCGTTGACCCGTACCGACATCCTGCCGATGGATGCCTTCATCGCCGTCCGCAAGGAGAAGCGCGCCGAGGTGGTGGCGCTGAAGAAAAACCGCCGCGTTCCGCTCGGGCCGCATGCCACCTTCTATTTCGAGAATTTCGAAACCATGTGGTGGCAGATCCAGGAAATGCTCTACATCGAGAAAGGCGGCGAGGAACAGGTGGCCGATGAACTCGCCGCCTACGCGCCGCTGGTGCCGAAGGGCAATGAACTCGTCGCCACCTTCATGCTGGAGATCGACGAGCCGGTGCGCCGCGCCCGCGTGCTCGGCAGCCTCGGCGGCGTCGACCAGAAACTGTTCATCGAGGTGGACGGGCTGCGCGCCCAGGCGGTGCCCGAAGATGATGCCGAGCGCAACCGCGAGGACGGCAAGACCTCCTCGGTGCATTTCCTGCGCTTCCCGCTGACGCCGCAGCAGATCGAGGCTTTCCGCAAGCCCGGCGCCCGCATCCTGATCGGCTGCGAGCATCCGAATTACGGCCACCTCGCCATTCTGAACGAGGACACCCGCGCCGCCCTGGCGAAGGATTTTCTCTGAAGGACAGGATACCGTCCGGGCTTCCGACCAAGGGATGATTCCGGCCGCTCCGGACCCATGCTAGGATTGGCGTCATAACCGACCCTGGGGATGCATCATGACGCCCGATTCCATGGCCTTGTTCGCCGCCATCGTGATGCTGCTGCCGCTCGGCTATCTGTTCCTGGCCTCGCCGGCCTTCCTGTTCGTGCGCCTGAGCATTCCGGTGGTGACACGGCTGCTGCGCATCATGTTCAACGGCTATTTCCTGGTCGTCGTGGTTGTCGGCGCCCTGGCCGCCGCCGTGCATGCCAGCACGGCGCATCTCGCCTCGGCGCTCGGCCTGGCGCTGATCGCCAGCTTTGCCTTCTTCGCCCGGCGCTGGTTCCTGCGGCAGTTCGATGATGCCATCAGCGCCCGCGATGCCGGCGATGCCGCTGCGGTGCGCACCATGCGCCGCCTGCATGTCGGCGGCATGGCGGTGAACGCGGTGCAGCTTTTCGCCGTGATCGGCGGCGTGCGGGAATTGCTGCAGAGCCTGATCTAAAGAGTATACTGGCTCCGAGAGGAGCCCGAGCATGACCATCCTGGAATCGGAAGCCGAGTTGCGCGGCTGCTACGAGCAGCCCAATGATGTGGTGCAGAAGAAGATTCTTGCCCGCCTCGACCAGCATGCCCGCGCCTTCATTGCACTGTCGCCCTTCGTGGTGCTGGCGACCCATGGGCCGGACGGCGCTGACGCCTCGCCGCGCGGCGATGCGCCGGGCTTCGTGCAGGTGCTGGACGATGCCACCCTGCTGCTGCCCGACCGGCGCGGCAACAACCTGATCGACAGCTTGCGCAACGTCGTCGCCGCACCGGATGTCGGCCTGCTGTTCCTGGTGCCCGGCATCAACGAAACCCTGCGTGTCAATGGCACGGCACGCATCGTCACCGACGCGGACCGCCTGGCGCCGCTGGCGGCACAAGGCAAGCTGCCGACATCGGCGCTCGAAGTCAGCGTGCGCGAAGTCTTCTTCCATTGCGGCAAGGCAATGATCCGCTCGAAACTGTGGCAGGCTGAAAGCCAGGTGCCGCGCTCGGGCTTCCCGAGCTTGGGCCGCGTCATCGCCGACCAGATTGCCGGCGTCGATGCCGAGGCGGCAGAGCGGAATATCGAAGAAGCCTACAAGAGCCGGCTCTACTGAGCGGCCTCACACACTCCTGGCCGGGCCAAGCCAGTCCGGCGTCTGGCCGCGATGGAACTGGATGCCCAGCTTGAAGCTCTCGGCGATGCGCCGGGCGCGATCCAGGAACAGCGCTTCCGGTTCTCCGGGGCAAAGCTCGCGCAGGGTGGCCTCGAACAGCGTCAGCCAATGCTGGAAATCGCCTGCATCCAGGCCCTTGCCGTTGCCGGCTGAACCATCGAGCCGGATATGCGCCGGCATCGGGCGGCCGGCATAGCGGCCGGTCATCAGCAGCACCGAGGACCAGAAATCCATCATCTTCTTCAGATGCGGTTCCCAGTCGCTGCCGATCTCGGCGGCGAAGATCGGGCCGAGTTTCGCATCGGCGCGGATGCGGCCATAGAAGCCGCGCACCACGCGCTCGATCAGCGCTTCATCGATGCCAGCCTGGGCACCGGGCGCAATCGCCTGGCGGCGCGCGGCGCGTTCGGCATAGGTGGTGTCGGTTTCGTCGTGATGGGCCATGGCGTTGATCTAAGGAATTGCCTCGGGAAAAGCAAAGGCCGGGAGGCATTGCCTCCCGGCCTGCGGATTAGCGGGCAAGGATCACCGCGACGCAGATGCCAATGGTGGCAACGGCAAGGCCAAGCGGGATCAGCGTCACCTGCACCAGCGCGGCGGCGCCAGTAATGCTGCCGGTCCAGGTATCCATCCGGCCGCGCAGGAAATCCGCCAGGCTCGGGGCCGCCTGGCCGCCATGGCGGGCGCGCAGCAGGCCGCTGCCGAGCCGCGCCAGCACCACCGGCGTGCCGGCATACATGACCAGATACACAGTGCTGATCACCACCATGAAGGCAGCTTCGCTCTGCGCCATGAAGGTGAGCCAATAGGCCAGCATGCTGGCACCTCCGGCAGCCGCAACGATGCCATAGGCAGCAAGCGGCAGGTTGTCATAGACCGGGGCATTGTGCCGGTGCGGCGGCAGCAGCCCCGTGGTGTGGAGGGCAGCCATCTGAATGGTCTGGCGGAGGGCGGGGTCGTGACGCATGACGCGTTCCTTTCGTAGCAAGATGCCTGCTTTCGTAGCGATATGCCGGGCTTAAAGAAGCATCTGAAATGCATAATATGGACTTCTCAAAATTAAACAAGTAAAATAAATGCATCTTTTGTCGCACCCCTCCTGGCCACGAAAACCCCCTGGCCCGACCAGCACCCCGGAAGCCGCCATGCACCTGACCCTGCATACCGATTACGCCCTGCGCAGCCTGATGTTCCTGGGCCTGCACCCGGAGCGCCGCTGCACCATCGAGGAAATCGCCAGCCATTACGGCATTTCGCGCAATCACCTGATGAAAGTGGCGCTGACCCTGACGCAGCAGGGCTTCCTGGATGCGGCGCGCGGCCGCAATGGCGGGCTGAAACTGGCGCGGCCGGCAGCCGAGATCGGCGTCGGCGCCGTGGTGCGCGCCACCGAGGACAATTTCAATCTGGTGGAATGCTTCGACCGCGCAGGCAATACCTGCGTGATTGCCAATGCCTGCCAGCTCAAGCAGCCTTTCGCCGAAGCCGTGCGGGCTTTCCTCAGCGTGCTGGACCGCTACAGCCTGGCCGACCTGCTGGCCAATCCGGGCACGCTGCGCTCGATGCGGAAACTATTGGGACTGCCCGGTCACTCGAAGCTCTCCGAGGCATAAATACCCCAGAGGTGATTGCGCGGGATCCAGCCGCGCGCCCCGGCGATCTCCACCTGGCACCAGGAATCTTGGCATTTGCGCAGGCGTGCCTGCACGCCGGGCTCGGCGGTGAGCAGCACATCGCTGTTCGGATCGGGCTTCTTGAACAATTCGCGGATGGTGCCATCCACCAGGGCATAGCGTTTGCCAGACGTGAGATTCTTGTGCACCCAGGTCTCGGTGCCGTCGCGGTCGCGGATGCGGCGCCAGTATTCGTATTCACCCACCACTTCCACCGGCAGGCCACGGCGCTGGTATTGCCAGGCAATGGGGTAGCGCGAGCCGGGGCCGGTGCGGGCATTCACCTTGTCGGCGGCGAGGCTGACGAAGCGTGGCACCGGCAGGCCGGAATCGGCGCCCTTCTGCGGCAGGTCGGGGCGCGACGCTGCAGCCGATGGCGCCACCGGCGCGGCGGCGGGGGCGGCAACCGCAGCGGCCTGCGGCGCGGACGGCGGCGTCACGGCGGCATGCTGACTGGGGGCATGCTGACTGGGGGCATGCTGCACCGGTTTGGCGGCAGGCGCTGGCTTATCGAGCGGAACCGGCGGCTTGTCAGCAGCCATCGTCGCGCCAGACAGCATGGCAATGCAAGCCAGCAGGGCGGCACGTCGCCACGGCAGAAGACAGAATGCAGACATGATGCGGGTGTACGCTCGCGGCCCTAACGAATCGTTAAGTGCGAGTCTATCCCTCATCGGCCTGCGGCGGCAATCCGCTCAGCTTTCTCTACACCGCTCCGCTCAGGGCATTCAGCGCCGCCACCGCCATGGCGCCACCGCCGCGCCGGCCATGCAACAGCAGGTAGGGAATGCCGCGTGGATCACGCGCCAATTCCCGCTTCGCCTCCACCGCATCGACGAAGCCGACCGGGAAAGCCAGGATCGCCGCCGGCTTCGGTGCGCCGTCATCAAGCAGTTCGAGCAGGCGGAACAGCGCCACCGGCGCGGCGCCGATCACCACGATGGCATTGCCAAGATGCGGCGGCCACAATTCCACGGCGGCAGCAGGGCGGGCGATATTGCCGGCGCGACCGATGGCGGCGGCCTCCGGATCGTTGAGGAAGCAATGCACCGCGCTTTCCGGCCTGAGCCTGGAGCGGATCAGGCCATGCGCCACCATGTCGGCATCGGTGAGGATCGCGGCACCGGCGCCAAGCGCCCGGCGCACCGCTGCCACCAGGTCCTCGGACCAGGCAAGGTCGGCCACCAGATCCGGCTCGCCGCTGGCATAGATCAGCCGCAGCGCCACCTCGTCGATGCCCGCCGGCAGATGGCCGAGATCGGCTGCCGCGCGGATGCGGGCGATGCTTTCGCGGTGGATGCGGTCAGGGTCGCGGGTATAGTCGAGCGCCATAACGCCTTGTAGTGCATCATCCCGGCTTGTCAAAGCGCCGCCGGCTTGGCACAAATGTGTCAGGTGGGTTGGTACATCACAAGCAAGAGGCACTCTCCATGGTTTTCGCCCGACTGCTGCCCGGCGCCGCGTTTGCGGCGGCGGTAGCGCTTGCCAGCCCCGCAGCCTTCGCCCATATCGGCAATCATGCCGATGGCTTTACCCACGGCTTCACCCATCCCTTCGGCGGCCTGGACCATCTGCTCGCCATGGTGGCCATCGGCCTCTGGGCGCTGCAGCAGGGCGGCCGCGCCCGCTATGCCCTGCCGCTCACCTTCATGGCCAGCATGGCCCTTGGCTTCAGCCTCGGCCTTGGCGGCATCGACCTGCCCTATACCGAAACCGGCATCGCCTTGTCGGTGCTGGCGCTCGGCCTCGCCATCGCGCTCTCGCTGAAGCCCGGCCTTGGGCTGGCGCTGCCGGTGACGGCACTGTTCGCGCTTTGCCATGGCTATGCCCATGGCGCCGAAATGCCCGAGGGCGCTCCTGCTCTGCTCTATGCCGCCGGGATGCTGCTCGGCACCGGCCTGCTGCATGGCGCCGGCCTGCTGGCGGCGCGCTATGCCAGGCTGCCGCTGCTGCGCGCGGCGGGCGCTGCCACCGCCGCCGCCGGCCTGGCCCTGCTGGTGATCTGAAGCCCAAAACGAAACGGGGCGCGGTTTGCACCGCGCCCCACTTTTCGCATACGGCGTCGCCGCCTCAGGAATCCTTGTATTTCTTCGTCGCGACGTGCAGCACGTTGAGCAGTTCCTGCTCGGTCTGGCCGCCGCCGCCCTGGATGCGGTTCGCCATCACGACATAAAGCGCATCGATCTGCGCACCGATGATATCGAGCTGGATTTCGGTGGGCGCATGCATGCCTTGCACGAAATCGTTCAACGACTTGGCGAAGGCGGTGAGCAAAGGATACTTGAACATGCCGCCCATGCCCTTGATATCGAGCGACAGGCTGCGGATCTCGCGCATGTAATGCACGGTATTCTGGTCGCCCTCCGCCATCTGGTTCACGGCGGCCCGGAGCTGCTTCAGCTTGTCGGCAACCTCGACGGTGAAATTGTCGGTCGCCTTCTCCACCACCTGCTCAAGCTTCTTCATCACCTCGGGTTCGAGCTTGAGCGAGAAACCGCGCTTGAAGTTGACAGCTTTACGCTTCAACTCCTGCGGCGGCGCGATGAACGTGGGGCGCTTCGACATTTTTCCGGCCCCGCCTATTTATCGGGTTCGGTGCGGCGCTCAGGGCCGGTGTAGTTTTCGTCGCGCTTGCGGCGGCGGTCGGGACCGAAATAGCCGTCCACGCGCACGAACTGGCGCGGCCGCGCAATGGCAGCGGCAAGGCGGGTGTAGAAGCTCTGCACCGTATAGGGCTTGGCAACGAATTCGTTCACGCCTGCATCGCGGGCGCGTACCACGTATTCGATTTCCGAATTCGCCGTCATCATGATCACGGGCATCATGCGGTTGGGCGAGCCGGCGTCGTTGCGCAGCCAGCTCACCAGATCCATGCCGTTCTGTTCCGCCTGCAAATCCCACTCGGTGATGAGCACGTCGATGCGGCCCTGGCGCAGGATCGTCACCGCGCCCTCGAAATTGCGGGCGCGATCGATATGGTGCGCTTCAAGCGTAATCAGCACATCGCGAATCATCGTGCCCATCAAACGGTTGGGATCGACAATCAGGAAGTTGATTTTGGAAAAGTCGATCTTTTCCATACTCATGCGAAACGACCTTCTAAAGTCCACCGCGCATCGACAGGCGCCAAGTCAGGTTTAGGCGACGTTTGCCTGTCACACAAGCATACTGTGCCGCGCGCTATGTACTCGTAGCAGTTGTTGTATCCTTTTTCGACGGAAGCGCGCTGGAACGCAAGGGTCGAATTTCTGCAATCGACGGAATCGTGAGCATCGCACAAGACGCAATTAGTCAGATTTATCGTTAATTCGCGGTGACTTGGAATGAAGGCGGGGCAGGATCGACAACCCGCATGCCGCGCCGTTGCACCTCGAGTACGGCAAGGCCGCGCTCGACCACGCCATCAGCGCGGAAACGGAACAACCCATCGTAGCCTGCGAACCCGTCCGGGTTGTTCAACACGGCATCCGCGAACAAACCGCCCGGAGCACTACCTGCCGCCTCATTCGCAAGAACAGTGCGCGACAGCACACCGGCCAGCGCCGTGGCATCATAGGCCAGGCTGGCCAGACGCGGCGGGCGGCGGCCATAGCTCTGCTCGAAACGCTTGCGGAATTCCTCGAAGCCCTCCGGCGGCGGGCCGGCGAACCAGCCGCCGATCAGCGCCGGCTCGTTGCCCAAGCTGGGATCGTCCCACAGGCCGGTGCCCATGAAGCGCACCGCGCGCGGATCGATATCGAAATACGGCAGCAGCGGCGCGAGGGCGCGCAGCCGCGCACCGCCTTCGGGCAGCAGCAGCGCATCGACCGGCGCGGCAGCAACAACGCTCTGCGCCCCGGGCTGGGTGCTTTGGCCCAAAGCGCCGGCGGCGCCATAGAGCGGCGCGGCCGGGGCCGGCGCACCATCGGGGCCGGCCGGCTGCTCCGGCATGGCGAGGCCGCGCAAGGCGGCGGCAAAGCGGCGCACCGTCGGCGTCAGGTCCGGCGCATCGGCGGGATAGCGGTCCTGGCGCAGCAGCCTGGCGCCTTCGCGCTGTTCACCCCGCGGCGCCGCCACCGCCATTTCCATCGCCTGTGCCACCGCCTGGCCGTAGGCGGAATCCGGCGCCAGCAATGCGAAACGGCTCATGCCCTTGCTGCGCGCATAGCCAACCACGCGGGCGACCTGCTGGTCCGGCGTGAAGCCGAGGATATAGACACCGCTGCCGGCGACGCCACGATCGGTGGAGAAGCTCAGCACCTTGACGCCGCGCTCGCGCGCCAGCGGCGCCACGGCGGCGGCGGACGAGGCAAACAGCGGCCCGATGATGATATCGACGCCCTCGGCGAGCAGGCTCTGCGCCGCCCGCGCCGCCGCTTCCGGCTGGCCCTCGGTGTCGCGCGGCAGCAAGGCGAGGCGGTCGTCGCCAAGATCGAACAAGGCCATCTGCGCCGCATCCAGCAGGGCGCGGCCAAGCGTCGCACTGGGGCCGGACAGCGGCACCAGGAAACCGATGCGCACGCCTTCCGCCGCACTCGGCGGCACCAGGGCCGGGGCCGGCAGGGTCATCTGGCCCGGAGCCGCTGCTGGGGCTTGCGGCCCCGTGGGCGTGGCCGGCAGAGCCTGCATCTCGACACCGCGCGACGGGCTGGCAGGCGGCGCCGGCTGCTGCGGCACCGGCTGGGCCGTAGACTGCTGCGGCGCAGGGGATTGTCCGGGGCGCTGGGTCTGTTGCTGGCCGGGAGGGGGAGTCTGGGGCCGCACCACCGGGGTCGGCCGGCCGGAAACAATAGTTTCGAGCAATTCCGGGAAGTTAGTGGGCGGATTCTCGCAAGCCGCCAGGGCCGCCATTGCCAGCGCGCAGAACCCGGCCTTAAGGTAAGATTTCATCACTCGCTCGCTTCCAGGACCTAATGCCGCCGGCCGATTCTGACACTGCTACCGGCCCCGATATTGCCACCGATACGACCGGGACCAGCCAATCCACCCTGCTCGCTGCCGCCCTTTCGGCCCTGGGCCGGCAGGACAGCTTCACCCCAGGCTTATATCTGGTGGCCACGCCCATCGGCAACGCCGCCGATATCACCGTGCGCGCGCTCGCCCTGCTGGCCCGCGCCAACCTGATCGCCTGCGAGGATACCAGGGTCAGCGGCGCTTTGCTCAGCCGCTATGGCATTCGGGCGAAACTGCTGCCCTACCATGAGCATAATGCCGCCGAAATGCGGCCCGAAATCCTCCGCCGGGTGGCCCAGGGCCAGGTGGTGGCGCTGATTTCCGATGCCGGAACCCCCCTGGTTTCCGATCCCGGCTACAAGCTGGTGCGCGAGGCGGTGGCGGCCGGCCTGGCGGTCACCGCCCTGCCCGGCCCGTCCTCGGTGCTGGCCGGCCTCTGCCTGGCCGGACTGCCGACCGACCGCTTCCTGTTCGCCGGCTTCCCGCCGGCCAAGGCCGGGGCAGCCACCGCCTGGGCCCAGGAACTGGCCGCCATCCCAGCCACCCTGGTGCTGCTGGAGGCGGCCTCAAGGCTGCCGGAATCGCTTAAAAGGCTGGCCGAGGCCCTGGGCGGCAGCCGCGAGGCAGCGGTGGCGCGCGAACTGACCAAGAAATTCGAGGAAGTGCGCCGGGGGCCGCTGGCCGAGCTGGCGGCACATTATGCCGAAGCCGGCCCGCCCAAGGGCGAGGTGACGCTGATCATCGGCCCGCCGGCGGCGGAGGCCCTGGCGGCGGCGGAAGCCGATCTCGATACCCGCTTGCGTGAGGCTTTGCGCCATCTCTCGGTGAGCGAGGCGGCGGCCACCGTGGCGACGGCCACCGGCCAGCGCAAACGCGCCGTCTATGCCAGGGCGCTAGAACTCGCCCAAGCCGGCAAATGAAGGCCGGTTCCGCGCGCCGCAGCCGGCAGCAGGCCGGGCGCCGCGCCGAGGCATTGGCGGCCTGGTGGCTGCGCTTGAAAGGCTACAGGATCGTGGCCCGCAACTTCCGCCATGGCAGCGGCGAGGTGGATATTCTTGCCCGGCGCGGCGCCGTACTCGCGGCAGTGGAAGTAAAATGGCGGCTGAGCCAAGCAGAGGCGGCGGAAGCGGTGCAGGCCCGGCAAAAACATCGCATTGCGCGGGCCGCTTCGGTATTCTGGGCAAGGCTGCCCGACCATGATCAGGTGGTGCTGCGCTTCGACGCGCTGCTGCTTGCGCCCTGGCGGCTGCCACACCATATCCCGGATGCCTGGCGGCCCGGAGCCTGATCCGGTCGCCGCAACTTCATTATTGCTTTGCTTCATCCTAAGGAGAGTCCGCGTGACCCGTAACGCTTCCGCGATCCGCCTGCTTCCCATGCTGCTGCTGCTCGGGGCCATGCCGGTCCTGCAAGGCTGCGTCGGCGTTGCCGTCGGCGCCGGTGCCACGGCAGGCATTGCCGCTTCCGAGGAGCGCGGCGCCAAGAATGCCGCCAACGACAAGGGCATCCAGCTCGCCATCAACGAGCGCATGTTCCAGAAGGATCTTGGCTTGTTCGGCAAGGTGAGCGTGACGGTGTATGAAGGCCGCGTGCTGCTGACCGGCGTGGTGCAGAAGCAGGAAGACCGCGACGAGGCCGAGCGCCTCGCCTGGAGTCAGGGCCGCGCCGTGGAAGTGATCAACGAACTGGTGATCGCGCCGAGCGGCAGCCTGATCGATTCCGCCAACGACACCTGGATCACCAGCCAGCTCCGCATCAAGCTGACCGGCGATTCCTCTGTGGTGGATATCAACTACAGCATCGACACGGTGAATGGCGTGATCTACCTGATGGGCCTGGCGCAGAGCGAGGCCGAGCTGACGCGCGTGACCGATCATGCCCGCACCATCAAGGGGGTGCGCCGCGTGGTCAGCCATGTGTATTTGAAAAACGATCCGCGCCGCCGGCCGGTGTAGAACCGCAGATGACCGCGACCGGCACGGAGGCGATCGAAACAGCGCTCAAGTCGCTGGGCGCCGTGCCGGACGATCAGCTTGATATCGCGGAAGCCGCCCTGCTGCTGGCGGCGCTGGACCGCCCCGGCGCCGACCTCGCGCCTTATCGCCGCCATCTCGGCGACCTTGTCACCACCGTTGCCGCTGCCGAGGCCGGGAGTGAGGCCGGCGCCCGCGCGCTGGCGCTTTCCGCCGTGATCGCGGCGGAGTTCGGCTATCGCGGCGACAACGAAACCTACGACGATCCGGCCAATGCCGACCTGATGCGGGTGATCGAGCGCCGGCTCGGCCTGCCCGTCGCGCTTGGCATCCTCTATATCCATGCCGGCCGCGCGCAAGGCTGGCGCGTCGACGGCCTGGATTTTCCCGGCCATTTCCTGATCCGCGTCGAAGGCGACGATGGCAGCCTGGTGCTGGATCCCTTCCATCTCGGCCGCATCGCCGATCCGCCGATCATGAACGAATTGCTGCGCCGCATCAGCGGCGAGCAGGAATTGCGGCCCGAACATGTGCGGCCGATGAAGGCGCGCGAAGTGCTGCTGCGCCTGGCCAACAACATCAAGTCGCGGGCCTGGAAGGCCGGCGACACCGACCGCGCCGCCACCATGCTGGAACGCATGCTGATGCTGGCGCCGGAATTCGCCCCGGCCTGGCGCGAACTGGGCCTGGTGGAGGAGAAGCGCGGCCGCATCCGGCAATCCATCGCCGCCACCGAACGTTTCCTGGTGCTGTCGGGAAGTGAAGGCGCAAGCCTTGAGGCGCAGGCCTTTCTGCACCACATTCGCCGTCAGCTTAACTAGAACCAGCAAGAGGGTAAGGCCATGGCGTTGAAGGTGGCGATCCAGATGGACCCCATCGAAAGTATTGATTTCGATGGCGACAGCACCTTCGTGCTCGGCCTGGAGGCCGAGGCGCGCGGCTATACGTTGTGGCATTACCTGCCCAAGGACCTGAGCTTCCATGACCGCCGCGTGCTGGCCCGCGCCCGCCCGCTGCGGCTGCGCCATGAGCGCGGCAACCATTTCACGCTCGGCGCCCCGGAACTGATCGACCTGATCGACATGGACGTGGTGCTGATGCGCCAGGATCCGCCCTTCGACATGGCCTATATCACCGCCACGCATCTGCTGGAGCATGTCCATCCGCATACCCTGGTGGTGAACAACCCGGTCGCCGTGCGCAATGCGCCGGAAAAGCTCTACGTGACGCATTTCGACGGCCTGCTGCCGCCGACGCTGATTTCCTCCGACTTCGAGGCGATCAAGGAATTCCGCGCCGAACACAAGGACATCATCCTCAAGCCGCTGTTCGGCAATGGCGGCGCCGGCGTGTTCCACTTGAAGCCCGGCGACGAGAATCTCGGCTCGCTCTATGAGATGTTCACCAAGTTGAGCCGCGAACCGGTGATCGTGCAACGCTACCTGCCGGAAGTGCGCGCCGGCGACAAGCGCATCATCCTGGTGGATGGCCGCCCGGCAGGTGCGGTGAACCGCGTGCCGGCGGAAGGCGAGGCGCGTTCCAACATGCATGTCGGCGGCCAGCCGAAAAAGACCGCGCTGACCAAGCGCGAGGAAGAAATCTGCGAGATGATCGGCCCGCATCTCAAGCGCGACGGCCTGATCTTCGTCGGCATCGACGTGATCGGCGACTATCTCACCGAGATCAATGTCACCTCGCCCACCGGCATCCAGCAGATCAACCGCTTCAACGGCACCAAGATCGAGGCGGAAATCTGGAATGCCATCGAGGACGCGCTCTCCCGCCGCGCAATGGCTTAGGCCCGACCAAAATGCGTCATGCCCGCACTTGATGCGGGCATCTCATGCCAGGTGGGCCAAGATCGCCGGATCACTGTAAGCGCGCGAACGCCAGAGGCGTTCGTGGGCGCACAGGCCCGTAGGGCCCGGCGGCAATGACAACTTTATATTTTCGCCACCGCTCTCGCGGCAGCACGAATCTCTTTCCAGCACCGCGCGTTATTGACGATTTAGTCAATTACGGTTTCCTTGACGTGGCAATTGTGGCAGGCTGGCGCCAGAAGGAGCCTTGCCATGTCTGCCGCCCCCATCCCCGCGTCTGATTCCACACTGGCCATTGACCTGCAGAACCTGCCCTATGAGCTGGATGCCGGCATGGGACCGCGGCTGCGTATCGGCCTGATCGCGCTGTCTGGCGACCAGACCATCGAAGAAGAATGCCGCCGCATCTGGGACCAACCCGGCGTGGCGCATTACGTCACCCGCATCCTGCACCATGCCGGCAATGTGAACCTGGAAACCCTGCGCCGCATGGAAGGCGGTTTGAGCGATGCCGCAGCCCTGCTGCTGCCCGGCCTGCGGCTGGAAGTGATGGCATTCGGCTGCACCTCGGGTTCGCTCAGCATCGGCATTCCGCGCGTGCATGCATTGCTGCGCCAGACCCGCCCGGACATCCATTGCACCACGCCGATGGAAGCCGGCTGCCTGGCGCTGCGCCGGCTCGGTGCGCACCGCCTGGCTTTCCTCTCGCCCTATCAGGATGACGTGAACCGCGCCATGCGCGGCTATTTGATCGAGCAGGGTTTCGCGGTGCCGGCGATGGCCTCCTGGAACATCGCCAATGGCGGCATGGTGAACCGCGTGACGCCGGATACCGCCGTGCAGGCGGTGCGCGACCTTTGCCGCGCCGCGCCTGACACCGATGCGGTATTCGTTTCCTGCACGGCTCTCCGCCTGGTGCCGCATATCGAGGCGCTGGAGCAGGAGATCGGCAAACCCATCGTCACCAGCAACCAGGCTCTGGCCTGGCATTGCCTGCGGCTTGGTGGCGTCGAGGAGGCAGTACCGGGCTTCGGCCGCCTGCTGCGGCTGGGTTTAGTGTAGCAACTCCAGCCGCGCCAGCTTGTCCGGGTTGCGCACCACGAAGATGCTGCGGATACGGTTCTCGACGATTTCAAACGTGAATACCGAGACCGGCATCCCGTTCTCGAACACGACAAAGCCGGGCTGGCCGTTGACGCGGCAGAGCCGCCGTTCATGGCCCGCGCGGCGCTTGCGCGCGATGCCGGCGAAGAAGCGGGCGCAGCGGTCGGCGCCGTGGATCACGTTCAGCGCCGCCTGCGCCTTGCCGCCACCATCCGACCAGATCAGGGCATCTTCCGCCAGCAATCCAGCAAACGCTGCCGGATCACCGCTCTCGGTGGCGGCCGCGAACCGTTTCGCCAGGTCGCGCGCGGCAGCGGCATCGGCGCCGAAGCGTGGCCGTTCCTCGCGCAGATGCTTCTCGGCGCGGCTGACCAGTTGCCGGCACGCGGCTTCCGACTTGCCGAGGATCTCGGCGATCTGCGGATACTCGTAATCGAAAGCCTGGCGCAGCAGATAGGCGGCGCGCTCCGGTGGCGACAATCGCTCCAGCACCAGCAGGAAAGCCATGGAAAGGCTTTCCGCCAGCTCGACCTCGAAGCCGGCATCGGGGGACACCACCGGTTCCGGCAGCCACGGGCCGGTATAGGCTTCGCGCTCGACTTTCGCGGCGCGCAGGCGGTCGATGCAAAGCCGGGTGCAGGCGGTGACCAGCCAGGCTTCCGGGCTGCGCAAAGCGGCGACCTCCTGGTTATGCCAGCGCAGATACGTGTCCTGCACCGCATCCTCGGCCTCGCCGAGGCTGCCGAGCATGCGGTAGGCCAGCGCCTGCAGGCGGCGGCGGTGGCGCTCGAAGATGTCGGCGTGAGAATTCATGCCGCGATTTCCACCTTGCTGCAGCTCAAGGCATAGCCGGTGGCGCGCTTCAGTGTCGGGTAGACCCGCATGCAGGCCAGCGCGAAGCCGAGTTCGAACATGGCAGCGCGGCCGATGATGGCTTCCAGTTCCTGGCGCAGTTCTTCCATGTCGTCGGCATTCCGTGCCACCGCCTGGCCGAAGCGCCAGGCCAGGCCATAGGCGGGCGGAAGTTTTTCCGGTTGCCGCGCCAGGGCGAGGCGCAACAGGGCGGGATCGGTGCCGGCGGCGCGGTCGAGATTGACATGGATCTGCACACATTCACCGCAATCATCGGCCTGGATGGCACCGAGCGTGGCAAAGCGGATGATCGCCGCCTGTTCTGGCTTGAGCATGCCCTGTTGATGGGCGAGCGCGCCGAATGCCTCCATGCGCTCGAACACGGCGGAGCCAAGCGCCGCCATCTCGCGCATGTAATCCAGGCGGACGCCGCCAAGCCGGGCTTCCGAGGCTTCGACGCGGGCGAGTTTTTCAGTCAGGGCATGGTTCATGGCGGATCTCCTGTTGCGATACCCCCAAGACGTGGCGGGCCGCCATTCTGTGACAGGCCTAGCCCAATTTACTTGTCACCGTGCCATCGGCGACCAGGTTGCCGGCAGCGTCGCGCACCGTGATGCGGCTGACCACCAGCGATTTGCCGCGTTTCAGCACTTGGGCTTCGGCGCGGATTTCCACGCCATTCGCCGGCCCAAGATAATTCACCACCAGGGAAGCGGTGGCGGCGCGGTGCTGGCTTTCCGGCGGCGCATTGGACACGGCGGCGGCCATGCCCGACACGTCGATCAGCGTGGCGATGGCGCCGCCATGCACCATGCTGCCGACGGTGACATTGCCGGGCTGGAACGGCAGGCCGAGCAATACGCGGTCGGGCTCGGCTTCGAGCAGTTGCAGGCCGAGCCGGCTGCCGAGCGGTGAATTGATCAGCAGATTCTGAATGCGGTCATGGATCGGCTGCGGCAGCGGCATGGCTGGTTCCTCCCGGATTGGGAGGATACTGCCACAGTTACTGTTTCGGGTGCAGCACCCGCACGCCGAGGCTGACGCCGCCGATCACCAGCAGCATCGCCAGCAATTCACGGCCATCCGGCCCACGCCCTTCATGCAGGAAGGCGTAGAGCAAAGCGAACAGGGTTTCCGACACGATCAATTGCCCGGCCAGCGCCACCGGCAGGCGCCGTGAAGCGACATTCCAGGCCCAGGTGGCGGCCCAGGCGGAACCGAGCCCGGTAAGCAAGGCCGTGCCGCCAAGCAGCCACCAGGCTGTTGCCGGCACATCCGGCAGACTGCCATCGAAGAGCGGGAACAGCGGCAGCAGCAACGGCAGGCCGAGCAGACAGCCAAGCCCGATCAGCGACGACCAGTCGGCGGCGTCGAGGTCTGGATGCCGCGCCAGATGCCGGGCATTGAGCAGGGCATAGATATTCCACACCGCCAGCGCGCCGAGCGCGGCGCCAATGCCGAGCCAGTCGAGCCGGCCATCCAACTGTGGCGTCTGTTGCAGCAGCAGGCCGGCGAGGATCAGCGCCAGCGGCAGGCTGAGGCGGCGCAGCAAGGCGGCATCGCGCCAGGCCACCGAGAGCGGCACCACGATCGGCAGGCAGCCGATGATCAAGGCGGTGAGCGCCGCGCCGGTGCGCTGCACGGCCAAAACCATCAGCACCGAATAGCCGAGATTGCCCAGCACGGCGAGGCCGAGCAGCGCGCGCCAGTGGCGGCGCAGCAGATCGCGCAGCGGCCGGCGGCTGAGCAGCAGCAGCGACAGCAGGCCATAAACCAGATAGCGCGCCGCCGTGATCGTGACGGCGCCGAATTGCGGCACCAGCAACGGCACGATGAAGGTGAGGCCCCAGAGCGCGCCGGCGCCGAGGCCGGCGCTTATACCAATCCATATCGGCTCGATCCGCATGGATGCGGATATAGTGGATCAGGCGGCGCGCGTCATCGCTCCGGACTGGTGCAACAGCCAGTCGGCGGCCATGTCCCAGTATTGCACCGGCATGGCGCGGCGGAAAAAACCGAAATGGCCGATCTGTTGCAGGCCCCAATCACCCGGCGCGACATGGCGGCGTTCGACCTGCGCCTGCGGGTAATAGTCCATCAGCGCATCGGCGGCCTGGCGCGGCGCAATCGTATCATCGCTGAAACTGAGGCTGAGCAGGGCTGAGCGCAGCAGGTGATTATAGGGCCGGAGCGGCTGGCCCTGTTCATCCGAGATATAATGCCGTGAGCGGCCCCAGCGCGCCCATTGCAAAGCCACGCCGCGCGGCAGCGGCTCGCCACCAAAGATCGCGCCGGGCATCTGGCCCTGCAGCCGGGTCAGCACCGGGATCAGCAGATACCACAGCGCCAGCATGCGCAGTTTCGCCCGCAGGCCGGGCCAGTGGCGCCAGTAGCCGCTTTGCGAGCCGACCAGCATGACAGCCTTGAATTTGCCGATATGCGGCGAGAGGCCAAGCACCTGACCACCGAAGGAATGGCCAAGCAAAGCCAGCCCGGCATTGGGCCGCTGCGCCAGCAGCCAGTCGGTCGCCGCCACGGCATCCAGCGCGCCCCAATGCTCCATAGCCTCGGCCGGCCCGCCGCGCGACTCACCAATGCCACGGTAATCGAAAGTCAGCACCGCGATGCCGCGTGCCGCCATGTGGCGGGCGAAGGCATCGTAGTAGCGGCGCGGCACGGCGGTGGCGGAATTGATCTGCAGGCTCAGGCCGGCATCGCCAAGCGGGGCGTAATAGGTCGCGGCGAGGCGGCGGCCATCGGCGGCGGTGAGGCTGATGCTTTCCGGTTCGGGTATCTGCGTCATGGCGCGACCATGGCGCCAGGCCAGGGCAGAGACAACCGCTAAAATGGCCGCTTCGCCTGAAGCAGCTTCATCTGGACATCGGCCTGGGCCAGAAGCTGCACCAGCCAGTCGCGCAATGCCTTGAGCCTCGGCCGGTCGGCCTCGGCGCGACGGCAGACAAACCAGTAGGCATAATTCTCCGACAATTCGAGGCCGAACGGCATCACCAGCCGCTGTTCCAGCAGGCGCGGCGCCAAGAGCGGCGTGACGCCGAGCGTGATGCCGATGCCGCGTTCGGCGGCATCAATCGCCTGCTGCATGTTGTCGACCCAGATTTCGCGCTTCGGCTTGAGGCCGGCAACACCCGCCGCCGCCAGCCAGCGGTCCCAGGCTTTCGGTAAGTAAGACAGGTGGATCAGCGTATGGTCGCGCAGGTCGCGCGGCCGGGTCAGCGCGCGCAAGGCGCCCCTGCCCTGCATCAGTTTGGGCGAGGCCACCGGCGTTACCGAAATGCTGGCGAGCCGCGTCGAGGACAGGCCGGGCCAGCGGCCATGGCCCCAGCGGATCGCGGCATCGACCGGATCGCGGGCGAAATCGGCGTTGCGCTGGGTCGATTCGACATAGAGCCGCAGGCCGGGCTGGCTATCGAGAAAGCTTTCGAGATTGGGGATCAGCCAGGCGGCGGCGATGAAGGGCACGGCGGAGACACGCAGCTCGTCGCCCTGGCTTGGCGCCTGCAGCCGCTGCGAGGCGCGCGCCACTTCGTCCAGCGCCCGGCGCACGCTGCCGAAATAATCCTGGCCCGCTTCAGTGAAGCGGATCTCGCGGTTGAGCCGGCGGAACAGCGGCAGGCCGAGATGGCGCTCCAGCGCCTTGACCCGGTGGCTAATCGCAGAGGGCGTGAGGTTGAGTTCGCCGGCTGCCGCCTTGAAGCTCATATGGCGGGCGGCGGCATCAAAGGCTTCAAGCGCGAGCAAAGGCGGCAGGCGTTTCCCCATGCCGCCAGCTTAGCCGGATTCAGGCGAAGCGAAAGCCTGTCGTGGGGGAAGGGCCGGCATCGGGGAGGGCTGCCCCAACGATACGTCGTCATGCCCGCACTTGATGCGGGCATCTCGTGCCAATGGAGAAAGATGCCCGGGTCAAGCCCGGGCATGACGCATGGGAATTACAATTCGATCCCCGCCCAGGTCTTACAGCGCGCCGGGATCGATCCCGGCGCGGCGGCAGGCGGCGGTGAGCGTGTTGCCGAGCAGGCAGGCGGTGGTCATCAGGCCGACGCCGCCGGGCACCGGGGTGATGGCGCCGGCGACTTCCACGGCGGAAGCGAAATGCACATCGCCGACCAGTCTGGTCTTGCCGTCTTCCTTCGGGATGCGGTTGATGCCGACATCGATGACGATGGCACCACGCTTGAGCCACTCGCCGCGCACCATTTCGGGCCGGCCAACGGCGGCGACCACGATGTCGGCGGCCTTGCAGAGCGACGGCAGGTCGCGGCTGCGCGAATGCGCCACAGTGACGGTGGCCGAGGCGCCGATCAGCAACGCCGCCATCGGGCGGCCGACCAGGATCGAGCGGCCGATCACCAGCGCATAGGCACCGGCCACCTCGGCGCCGATCTTTTCCAGCATGATCATGCAGCCCTTCGGCGTGCAGGGCACCAGGGCTTCCATGCCCTGCGCCAGCATGCCGGCATTCACCGGATGCAGGCCATCCACATCCTTGGCCGGGTCGATGGCTTCGATGATCTTCTGGGTATCGATATGGCCGGGCAGCGGCATCTGTACCAGAATGCCATCGACACGCTCATCGGCATTGAGCCGCGCCACGACGCCGAGCAATTCGGCCTGGCTGGTGCTGGCCGGCAGCTTGATCTCGTCGGAGACCATGCCGGCCTCGCGGGTCAGCACGCCCTTGTTGCGGACATAGACCTGGCTCGCCGGGTCCTCGCCCACCAGCACCACAGTAAGGCCGGGCACGCGGCCCGTGCGGGCCTGGAACAGCGGCACCTTCGCCGCCACCTCGGCACGCAATTCGGCGGCGATGGGCTTGCCTTCGATCAGCTTGGCGGTCATTGCACTAATCCTTCATCTTAAACCCGGCAAGCCAGGCATCGAGCCGCGCCCGCCACATCGTCACATCGCCGTCCAGCGCCACCTGCTTGTGCCGGTCGGTCTCGCCGGCAGCGAGGCTCAAATCGCGGCCCGCCACGCCTAGTTCCTTTGCCAGCAGCCGCAGCAGGGCGGCATTGGCCTTGCCCTTCTCCGGCACGGCGGTGACGCCGATGGCCAGTTCCACGCCGCCCTTGGCGGCAGGCTTCAGGCCCAGCACGCCATCGCGCGATGCCTTCGGCGTCAGCCGCACCAGCAGCCGCAGGCCGCCACCGATTTCCACGTAAGGCTTCAGGGCAGCACCGTCGTCAGGGCAGCAGCCGTCGTCAGAGCAGCAGGCGGGCCAGATCCTGCACCAGCAGCCGCTGCACGAACATCAGCAGCAGGATCAGCAGCACCGGCGAAATATCCAGGCCGCCGAGATTGGGCACCACGCGGCGGATCGGCCGCAACGCCGGCTCGGTGACGCGGTAGAGGAAATCGCCGACCAGGTAGACGAAGCGGTTGCGGGTGTTGATGACATTGAAGGCGACCAGCCAGCTCAGGATGGCCGAGGCGATCAGCAGCCAGATATAGAGACCGATCAAGGTGTCGATCAGCCAGATCAGCGCATACATCGCGGTTCCTCGAAAAGAGCGGCGGGGACAGGATGGCCCTTGATACCGGCTGCCGCCCGGCTTGGCAATAACAGGGCCGGAATGGCCCGCCCGAACGCCGCGCCAGACACCCGGGGAACGCCGCCAGGGCCGGAAAAAGCCGCTAGAGGGGTGTGGACAAACCGGGCCGCCTTGGCTACAAGCATGCCGCCCGCGAGATTGCGTAAGCGGGCCGGAACGGACTGGGGCCGTAGCTCAGATGGGAGAGCGCCTCGTTCGCAATGAGGAGGTCAGGGGTTCGATTCCCCTCGGCTCCACCAATCCAGCCCTTCCGCTGCCCGGCCCTGGTTGCCCTGGCCCGGCCCACGTTCTTGTCATGTTCCCTTAAAGTATAGTGAGGCCGCGACCGGCCCTACAGCGCCGCCGCCAGCAGCGGCGCCAGGCTGATGGCGTTGCTGGGATGCGGCACGCTATCGCAGGAGACGATGCGGCTGGCCAGCGGCTGCAAGGCGGCATAGGCATCGCCGGCGAACAGCGCATGCACCACGGCGCAGACCGGCTTGGGCAGGCCTTGCGCCACCAGCAGCCGCGCCGCCTGCATCAGCGTGCGGCCCGAGGAGGCGATATCATCCACCAGCACCGGCTGGCGGCCGCGATAGGCGGAAAGATCGGGCAAGGCGATTTCGACATCACGGTCGCCATGGCGGGTCTTGGCCAGCACGGCATGCGGCGCCCCGGCCCGCGCCGCCACTGCGGCCACCCATTGCTCGCTTTCGGCATCCGGCCCGAGCAGCAGCGCATCGGGCACGGCGGCGGCGATCCAGTCGGCCAGCAGCGGTGCGGCATGCAGCGCCTGGGCCGGAATGGTGTAGAGCGCATCGAGCGCGGGATAGCGATGCAGATGCGGATCGACGGTGATCAGGCGGTCGACATGCCGCGACAGGATGGCGGCGAAGCTTTTCGACGACACCGCCTCGCCGGGCTGAAAGCGCTTGTCCTGCCGCATATAGGCGAGATAAGGCGCCAGCAGCGTGACCCGGCTGGCGCCAAGCTCGCGCGCCGCATCGGCGGCGAAGACCAGCGGCAGCAACAGCGGATCGGGCGCCGCGAGCGTGCAGATCAGCACCGCCTCGCGCCCTTGCAGATCGCCATGCAGCCGCACATAGCTTTCGCCATCGGGAAAATGCCGCGTTTCGACCTCGCCGCAGGGGCCGGCACCCAGCCGCGCCAGTTCGGCGGCGAGGGCCTGGTTTCCTGGCAGCGGCAGCAGCAGGCGCATGCTTTCCTCCCTGTGGCGCTTCACGGGGCGCCGTGGCTGGCCCGGCGGCGATGGCGAGGTTAGACTGGCGACCGGGTGACAGGCAAATACCACAGAAAACTAATCCCGCACCGTATCATGCTGAAGCTGAAACGCATCGCCATCGACACCCACCGCGAAAGCATCGCCTATCTCAGCCGTGCCTGCAGCCATTACCGTGCCGATGAATTCCAGGCGCTGGGCAAGATCGAAATCCGCGCGGCGGGTGGCTCCTGCCTGCTGGCGACGCTGAATATCGTTGACGATCCCGCGCTGCTGCAGGGCGATGAGCTGGGGCTTTCGGAAGAAGCCTTCCGGGTTTTCGGCATCGCCGCCGGCAGTTCGGTGCGCATCGCGCATCCGCGCCCGGTGGACAGCCTGGAGGCATTGCGGCGCAAGATCGAGGGCCATGAGCTGAGCGATGCCGAATACGCGGCGGTGATCGGCGATATCGCCGCCTCGCGCTACAGCAAGATGGAAGTGGCCGCCTTCCTGGTCGGCTGCGCCGGCTTCATGACCGTGGAGGAAGTGCTGCGCCTCACCCGTGCCATGGCCAATGTCGGGCGCCGGCTGGATTGGGGCGGACGGCTGGTGGTGGACAAGCATTGCATCGGCGGCATTCCCGGCAACCGCACCTCGATGATCGTGGTGCCGCTGGCGATGGCCCATGGCCTGACGATTCCGAAAACCTCGTCGCGCGCCATCACTTCGCCGGCCGGCACTGCCGATACCATGGAAGTGCTGGCCCGCGTGGATATCGGCACCGATGAGATGCGCGCCATCGTCGACCGCATCGGCGGCTGCCTGGTCTGGGGCGGGCGGGTCAATCTGTCGCCGGCCGATGACGTGATGATCACCGTGGAGCGGCCGCTCGGCATCGATACGCGCGAGCAGATGGTGGCATCGATCCTGTCGAAGAAGCTGACCGCCGGCTCGCGCCACCTGGTACTCGACCTGCCGGTGGGCCCCAGCGCCAAGCTGCGCAGCCAGGCCGATGCAGTGCGGCTGCGCAAGCTGTTTGAATATGTCGGCGGCGCCATCGGCCTGTCGCTGGATATCCGCATCACCGATGGCAGCCAGCCGATCGGCCGCGGCGTCGGCCCGGTGCTGGAGGCGCGCGACGTGATGGCGGTGCTGCGCAACGAGGCGACGGCACCGGCCGATCTGCGCGAGCGCGCCCTGCTGCTGGCCGGCGCGCTGATCGAGGCCGATGCGGCGGTGAAGGGCGGCCAGGGCATCCGCCGCGCCCGCGAGTTGCTGGAAAGCGGCGCCGCCTTGCGCGCCATGGAACGGCTGATCGAGGCACAGGGCGCGAGTGCCGGCATCCCGGCGCCCAGCAGCACCAGCCGCGAGGTATTCGCTCCGGCCAGCGGCGTGGTCAGCGGCATCGACTGCCTGCGTATCGCCCGGGTGGCGCGCATGGCCGGGGCGCCGGCCTTCAAGCATGCCGGCGTTGACCTGCTGCGCAAGATCGGCGAACCGGTGCGCCAGGGCGAACCGCTCTACCGCATCCATGCCGGGCTGGATGCCGATCTCGGTTTCGCTGCCGAACTGGCGCAGCAGGATAACGGCTACCATATCAACGGCACCGCCGGCAGGGAGAATGCACCATGAGTCTGCGTCTTGGCGTGCATGGTGCCGCCGGCACCGTTACCGGCTCCTGCTACCGGCTGGAAATCGGCAACCAGGCGGTGCTGATCGATTGCGGCATGTTCCAGGGCGACAAGACCCTGAAGCAGATGAATTACGAAGCCTGGCCGTTCGATCCGCGCCACATCGCCGCCGTGCTGCTGACCCATGCCCATACCGACCATAGCGGCCTGGTGCCGAAACTGACCAAGGCCGGCTATGGCGGCCCGATCTATGCCACGCCCGGCACGGTCGACCTGCTGCGCTTCATGCTGCCGGATTCCGGCGGCATCCAGGAAATGGAAGTGGAGCGGCTGAACCGCCGTAATCAGCGCCGCGGCCTCGGCATCGTGCAGCCGATCTATACCGTGGACGACGCCGAGGCCAGCCTGCAATTGCTGCTGCCGCGCGACTACAACACCTGGTTCGAAGTGGTGCCTGGGCTGCGGGCCCGGTTCTGGAATGCCGGCCATATTCTCGGCGCCACCTCCATCGAACTGGAAGCGGAAAGCGGCGGCGAAACCCTGCGGTTGCTGTTCTCCGGCGATATTGGCCCGGAACACAAGGCCTTGCAGGAAATCGCCGAAGCGCCCAAGGCGCTGGATGTGGTGGTGATGGAATCGACCTATGGCGGCCGGCCACGGCCGAAGCTGGACGATGCCGGCCGCCGCGCCGCCCTGGCCGCCGAGGTGAATACCGCGCTCGCCGCCGGCGGCAACCTGGTGATCCCGGCCTTTGCCGTGGAGCGGACCCAGGAATTGCTCGCCGACCTGACGCGGCTGATGGCGGAAGGCGCGGTGAAACGCGTGCCGGTCTTTGTCGATTCACCGCTGGCGACCAATATCACGAATGTCTTCGCGCGCTACCTGCACAAGACCAATGGCGTGCAGAGCAGCGAGCGCCAGCCCTTCCAGGGCGGCAGCCTGCATTTCACCCGCAGCGTGCAGGAAAGCATGCAGATCGAGCAGGTGAGCGGCGGCGCCATCATCATCGCCGCTTCCGGCATGTGCGAGGCCGGCCGCATCCGGCATCACCTGAAGAACAATCTGTGGCGGGCCAATGCCACCGTGCTGCTGATCGGCTATCAGGCCGCCGGCACGCTCGGCGCGCTGCTGGAACAGGGCACCAACCCGGTGCGCATCCAGGGCGACGAAGTGCAGGTGCGGGCCAGCATCCGCAAGCTGGAAATCTATTCCGGCCATGCCGACCATGATGAATTGCTCGATTGGCTGCGCGACCGGCTGCCGGTGCGGCGCGGCCTGCTGCTGACCCATGGCGAGGCCGATGCCATCGCGGCATTGCGCAGCGCCATAGCCGGCTGGGGCGAACAGGCGCCGATGGTAACGGTGCCGAAGCTGGATGAATATTACGACCTGACAGCGCCGCATCCGCGCCTGCTGAAAGCCGGCGTGGCGCGCAAGCGGCTCGACCGCTATGCCGAAGCCGAGGCCATGGCCGGGCATGACTGGCATAACGACTATGCGCAGCTCATGCTGCAGGTGCAGCAGCAACTCCGCCGCGCCGGCAGCGATCCGGAACGGCGCCGCCTGCTGCGCAAGCTGCACCGCGTGCTGGGCAAGGAAAGCTGAACGGCTTCAGCCCAGCCGGCCGCCGAGCAGCCGATCCACTGACACCACGCCCGCGCCCTGCCTGATCAGGTAGAGCAAAGCCACGGCCCAGGTGGCATGGGTATCGAAGGCATTGGGATAGACGAAGACCTGGATCACCAGGGTCATGCCGAGCAGGCCCAAAGCGGCAAAGCGCGTCGCCAGGCCGAGCAGCAAAAGCGGCGGCAGCGATAATTCAGCCGCCATCGCCAAGGGTGCTGCGATCTCCGGCGGCAGCAACGGCAGGCGGTATTCCTCGCGGAACAGCGCCAGCGTGGTGCCATCGGCCCAGCCATCCCATTTCAGCAGGCCGGAACGCAGGAACACGGCGCCGATGCCAATGCGCGCCAGCAGCGCGATCAGGTCATGCGGGATGCGCTGGAACAGCGCCAGCAGCGGCGCGAGGGCAATCGTCATGGTTTCCTCTTTGGTTCAGGCAACTGAAACGCCGGCTATGGCGCCGGCATCGAACAGCAGGGCCAGCAGGCGCGGCAGATCCGCTTGCGTGCCGGCCGCTTCTGCGGCCTCGGCAAAATCCGCGCCATCCAGCAAGGCGGCAACCAAAGCCGCACCGCTCCCAGGCAAAGGCGTGACCAGCACTTCAAGATGCGGCCGCGTGATCAGTGCGGCTTCGCCGGGCAGGGCATCGCTCAACGGGCGTACTTCCGCGTCATGGGCATTGGTGTGCCACAGCGACACGATGGGATAAGCCGAGGCCACCAGGCGCAGGGCCGGATGCAGCAGCAGCCGCGCGGCTGGCAGCTGGTCTTGCGGGAGTAACGCGAGAGCATCAATCTGCACCACCGGCGCATCGGCGGCGTGATAGGCCTCGCTGCGCGCCCATTCCAGCCGCGCCATATCGGCGAGATACGGCAGCGTGGCGGCGGGAGCGAAACCCTCCAGGAAATCGCCAAGCCCGGCGCCATAGCGCGCCAGCACCGGACCGCTGGGCGGTGCCGCACGCAGAAAGCTGAGCATCAGCGCGCGGCAGAATTCATCCCCGACCAGACGGCGGATCACCGGGAAACGCGCTTCCAAAGCCGCTGCCAGGCTGGCCTGCACGTTGTTGCGGTAGATCGTGAAGCGGCGACCGGCAACGCCCGCTGGCGCTGCCGCATCGGGATCGAGCAGGGCAGCAGCGAAGGACGCCTGCAGGGCATGAAGCGCGGCGTTCATCTCAGCTTGCCTCGGCGAAGGCCTGGCCATGCTGCACCAGCATTGCGCCGGCGCGGCGTGCTTCCGCCTGCAGCCGCGACCAGGCAGGAATATCGCCATCCCATTCGATCAACACCGGCGTCGTGCAGCCGCGCCGCAACAGCCGGTCATAGAGCGACCAGACCGCATCGCCGACCGGGCGGTCATGGCTGTCGATCAGCACGCTATCGCCACCATCCTCCAGCACGGCATGGCCGGCGAGATGCACTTCGCCGACCAGCGAGATCGGAAAGCGGTCGATATAGCTTTCCGCGCTGAAGCCATGATTGGCAGCCGAGACACAAACATTGTTGACATCGAGCAGCAGGCCACAGCCGCTGCGCAGCGAAAGCTGTGCCAGGAAATCGATTTCCGGCATCGTCGACGCGGCGAAGCCGAGATAGGTAGCCGGGTTCTCGATCAGCATGCGGCGGCCCAAAGCCTGCTGCGCCTGATCGACATGATCGGCAACCAGCGCCAGGGTTTGCTTGGTGTATGGCAGCGGTAGCAGATCATTCAGATACGCGCCGCCATGGCTGGACCAGGCGAGATGCTCGGAGAATTGCGCCGGCTGATAGCGATCCACCAGGCGGCGCAGCTCGCCGAGATGCGCTTTATCCAGCGGGCCGGCACCGCCGATCGACAGCCCGACGCCGTGAAAGGACAGCGGATAGCGATCGCGGATGCGTTCGAGGAAGTAATGCGGTGGACCGCCCGCGCCGAGATAATTCTCAGGATGCAGCTCGAACCAGCCGACGCCGCAATCCGGCGCCAGCGGCTCTGCCAGAATTGCCGCGTAATGTTCGGGCTTGAGCCCGACACCAGCGCGGCAAGGCAGGGCGCAGCGCGGCCGGATGAACGGCAGCCGGTCGCGCGAGCGGTCCACCAGCATGGCGGGCTTAGCCCTTCACCGGCTCGAGTGAGCCCATGCGCTTGCTGCCATCTTTCAGCTGCACCTGCATGCTGGCGCAGGTGCCCTTGGCGACATACTTCCAGGCCGCCTTCTCATAATCCATCTTGGCGGTGCCGGCGCAGGAATTGTTGCCAGTGGAGGCGCAGTCATTCTTGCCGGCCATCGAGATGCCGTAGCAGCGCTCCTTGTCGCCCGAGGTCTGGGCCTGGGCGGGGGAGGACAGCAGCGCGGCGGTGCTGACGGCGGTGGCGAGCGTGGCGGCGATGGCGAAGCCGAGGGTGCGGTGGGACATGGTGGGGTCTCTCTCCTGATGGGCAAGTCTAGCTTGGCCTGATGCGCAAGCCGGGCTTGGCTTGCTAAGGAGGTATTCGCGGCCCGATGCACCGGCGTTACAGGCTCACGCTTTCGTGTTGCATAATGTGGTCTGGTTTTTTTAGGCGGCGGGGCTGTAACGTTTGGCCCTGGCGCTGCGAAACAGGAATAGGACCGCGTGGCGGAACGGGAGACAGAACTGGACGACCTGCTGCGCGCGGCCAATGGCGGCGACGAAGCCGCATACCGCCTGTTCCTGCAGGCGGCGGCGGTGAAGCTGCGCCCGATGGTGCGGCGCGGCCTGGCGCGTGCCGGACGGCCCGATGCGGAATGCGAGGATATCGTGCAGGAGACGCTGCTGGCTTTGCATCTCAAACGCCATACCTGGGACCAGGCGCAACCTTTGCGGCCCTGGCTCGGCGCCATCGCGCATCACAAGCTGGTGGATGCCTTGCGCCGTGGCGGCTTCCGCCAGCATCTGCCGCTGGATGAGATCGAGGAACTGGCGGCGCCCGGCGACGCGGCAGCCGAGGCTGATCATGCCATCGACGCCGATACGCTGCTGCAAAGCCTGCCCGAAAGGCAGCGCGCCATCGTTGCCGGCATGGCAATGGAAGGCCGCAGCGCCAATGACCTGGGCCGCCAGCTTGGCATGAGCGATGGTGCCGTGCGCGTGACCCTGCACCGCGCGCTGCGCCACCTTGCCAGCCTGGCGCGGCGATAAGGAGAAGGTGATGAAAACCGACGATCTGATCAATGCGCTGGCCGCCGATGCCGCCACCAAGCCGCCGAAGGCCTGGCTGCGGCTGTGGCTGCTGCCGGCCTTAGGCATTGTCGTGGCGCTGGCGGCGATGCTGATCGAGCTTGGTGTGCGCGGCGATATCGCGGCTGCCGCCGGCACATGGCGCTTCCTGCTGAAACTGGCGGTGGCGGCGATGCTGGCTTTGCTGGCTTTGCGCCAGGCCATCAGCCTCTACCGGCCCCAGGCGGCGCCGCGCCTGGCGCCGCTGCTGGCCGTGCTGGCATTGCTCGGGCTGGCCGTGCTGGCGGAATTGCTGCTGCTGCCGCGCGAGGCCTGGCTGCCGCGCCTAGTGGGGCGCAATGCCGCCGTGTGCATGGTGGCGATCCCGCTGCTCTCGCTGGCGCCGCTGGCCGCCCTGCTCTATGCCCTGCGCGCCGGCGCCCCGCGCCATGCCGCCCAGGCCGGCGCGCTGGCCGGGCTGGCCTCAGCCGGCATCGCCGCCAGCTTCTATGCCCTGCATTGCCCGGATGATTCGCCGCTTTTCGTGCTCACCTGGTATGGCCTGAGCGGCGTTATCGTCACCGGCCTCGGTGCCCTGCTGGGACACAGGCTGCTGCGCTGGTAATCACGGAAAGGTTTATTGCCGCTATCGCGATAGCGCCCCTAGAGTTCGCGTAACGACAACCTGGGGGAAACAGCAATGATCCGTGTCATGATCGCTGCGCTGCTTGGCGCGGCAGCCTTGTTCAGCAGCAACGCGCAGGCCCAGCCGGCCCAACAGCAGCCAGCTCGGCCCGCGATCCAGACCACCAAGGTGGATGGCACCGACAATGTCTATGTGTTCCGCAATGGCGGCCATCAGGCGATGTTCGTGGTGACTTCGGATGGCGTGATCGCCACCGATCCGGTGGCCTATGGCAAGCCGTTCGGCGGTCAGCAATATCTCGATGAGATCCGCAAGGTCACCGACAAGCCGGTGAAATACGTGATCTACAGCCATCACCATTACGACCACATTGCCGGCGGCAAGGCCTTCAAGGAAGCCGGCGCGATCTTCGTGGCGCATCACAAGGCCAAGACCCGGCTGGCCAAGCTGCGCGATCCGCATACCGTGCTGCCCGATGAGGTGGTGAGCGACAAGGGCCGCACCATCACGCTCGGCGGCACTGTGCTGGAACTGAGCTATCACGGCCTCAATCATTCCGACTCGACCCTGGTGATGCGGCTACCGAAGGAACGGATTGTCTTTATCGTCGATACCATCCCGGTGGGCAGCGTGCCGGGGCGCGGCATGATCGACTTCCATCCACTGGAAACCGAAGCCTTTATGAAAAAGGTGCTGAAAATGGACTGGGACCGCCTGATCCCCGGCCATCCCGGCCCGAATGACCGGCTCGGCACCAAGGATGATGTGCGCGCCCAGCTCAAATTCCTCGAAGACGCGTCGGCGGCCATGAAGATCCTGGCGCAGGACGGCAAATGCTGGGATACGGCGGAGCGCGACTTCAAGCTGCCGCAATACGAAAGCTGGCCCGGCTATGCCAGCAACCTGCCCTTCGTGGCGCGGCGCTATTGCGGCCTGTGGGGCAGAGGCACATAACGAGAAGCAGCTTGGTTTTATTGTATAGCCTTCTTGGAACAAGACTTGGTGGATTTATATTTCTGGTTGAGCAATTTTTAATTATGCATAATATTAATCGAATGCAGAAATAGGGGTTAAATTTGGGGGTTCAATGACTGCATTAGCAGAAGCATATATTCATCTCAGACATTACCAGTACACGACATCATATTTAAACGAAATCCAAGAACGTGCTGAACGCATTGCCCGACCAATAATTGCTGGCCTCTATACTGAGCCAGTTGATCTAGAGATTCGAATTGAAGAAGGGTCATTAAAAATATGGCTGACCGTATTCGGTGTGCTAGGGGCAGCTTATCACGGTATAGCTGTTTATTCTGAATTTAAAAAAAGCATTACCGAGCTTGTTAAAGATGCCAGAGAGTTTAGTGATTCCATACTTGATGATTTTTTACCGGAAATAAATGCAACGCCCCCACAAATTTATAGAACAGAGAGACGGCTAAAAACACCGGGGAAAATTCATCGCATTATCAATCGGGTAGAAAAATTAAAAGACCGCATGGGGGGTATGAACTCGCAGGATGTCGAGATCGAATTAAATAAAATCCTGGGCGAGTTATATAAAATCCAAAAAGATCTAAGTGAGGAAGAGATCAAATTTTTGCTGTCCTCCATAGAGATTAAAACGATTGAACTTCCCAAAACACCCAAGCAACTGAAAGAAAGGGTCGCCGCACTGAGACAAAAACATCCAGAAGATTTTGATTTGCTTGAAGTACCGCTAAACTTTGTACAAGCTCGCTCATTTGAAGCATTACCTGTGTCAGCAGAAAATCAAAATGACATTCAACCAAAATTGCAGATGATAAAAAGAGTTCACATAACACCCAGTAAGGAGCACATGGAGAGTTTTAGAAAAAAACGCCCATTATTAATTGATGAATAGACCAGACAGGGCATGCATAAAAATCTATCTGTCGGCACTTATAAAGAAGCACTAAGCCCGCAGCGACAGCCCACCAGGCGGCGGCAGCGGCGGCCATAGCCGCATCGCCACCGTGGCATCGAAACGCAGGCCATGCCAGGCGACGCGGCGGTTGCCGGCGACGGCATGGCGGGCCTGGGACGGCGCCACCGGTTCGATGCGCTGCCAGTCGGCGGGCGCAATCGGCACCAGGGCGGCAGCCGTGGTTTCCTGGCCTTGCGTGGTGATGCGGCCGGCGCGCAGGGCTTCGAGCAGGGCGGCGCGGTGATTCTCCTCGATGATGCGGCTGCCATCGGGAAACATCATCGCTTCGGCCAGGCCGATATGGCCTTCCGCCTGGAAGGCCGCTACCTTCGCCCTGTCGCGCCAGCGGATCCAGGCCCAGGTCTGGGTGAGATTCCACTGCTCAGTCACCGTGGCCCCGTCACTGATTGCACTCTTTTATCATGCCGCGCCGGCGCAGCAGCGCGGTGAGCTTTTCGGCACGGGCGGCGCCATCATGGGCGCGGGCGAAGGCGAAGCTCAGCGGCGCCACGGTGATATGCGGTTCCAGCGGCAGCACCAGCCGGGCCAGTTCCGGCTGCAACGCCAGCAGCACATCGGCCTCCGAGCGTGAGATCAGCGCCGCATCGAAGCGACCACGGGCCAGCACCTCGAGCAATTGCGACATGTTCGACAGCGACACCGGCGTGATCAGCCGCGCATCGATCCAGCTCTGGAACATCGGGCCGTAATTCAGCCCCTGGCCGACGCCGATGGTCTTGCCGGCGATGGTCTGGCGCCAGTCGAATTCCTCGCCCCGGCGCACGAACAGGTCGCGGTATTCGCAAAACACCGGCGGCGTGAAGGCGAGATAGGCCTCGCGCTCGGGCAGCCGCGAGGCCAGCAGCAGGCCTTCGACGCCGCCGCTGCGCGCTTCCTGCAGGGCGCGGGCAAACGGCATATCGCGCAGCACCAGGCGCAGGCCGATTTCGGGGAACAGGTCGGCTGCCAGACTGACCGCCAGGCCGGTCGGTCCGGCCTCGCCATAGACCAGATAGGGCGGAAAGGCCCCCATGCCCAAGACGACCGATTCAAGCTTGTTCGGCTCTGGCGATTCAAGCTGGTTTGCCTCTGGCGGGCGGGACTCTGCCGGACGGGTTTGGGCCGGCAACGCGGACGCAGCCAGCAGGGCCGCAAGCATCGCGCACAAAAACCCCAAGCCCTTCGCCATTTCCACTCCGCCGCACCCAGTATCCGCACGCTACGCGCGCAACCCAGCGGGTGCAAGCCGAGATATTACGCGGCCTTGTGCAGCGCCTTGCCCGCTGCCTGCGCCGAGGCCCAGGCCCATTGGAAATTGAAGCCGCCGAGATGGCCGGTGACATCCACCACCTCGCCGATGAAATAGAGCCCCGGCACCGCTTTGGCCGCCAGGGTCTGTGACGACAAGTCATCGGTATCGACCCCGCCGAGCGTCACTTCCGCCGTGCGATAACCTTCGCTGCCCGCGGGCACCAGCCGCCAGTTACGCACCAGATCGGCGGTAGCACGCAAACGGCTGTCGTTCAAATCCGCCAGCCGTCGCATGGCATCCTCGCCCGCCAGCAGCTGTGCCAGCCGCTTCGGCAGCCAAGCCCCGAGCGCGGTGGCGAATTCCTGGCGCGGATTGGCAATGCGGGCCGCCTTGAGGGCGGCGAATACATCCGTATCGGGCACCAGGTTCAGCGCGATGGCCTCGCCCTCGCGCCAGTAGGATGAAATCTGCAGGATCGCCGGGCCGCTCAAGCCGCGATGGGTGAACAGCAACGCCTCGCGGAATTTTGCCTTGCCGCCCGCCTTCGACTCAACGCTGGCCTCCACTTGCGGCACGGAAAGACCAGCCAGCGGCGCGAGATCCTTGAGCAGGTCGGGGGCAAAGGTGAGTGGCACCAGGCCGGGCCGCGTCGGGATGATATTCAGCCCGAATTGCCGCGCCAGGCGATGACCGAAATCCGTGGCGCCGATTTTCGGGATCGACAAGCCGCCGGTGGCGACGACGAGCTGTGCCGCCTGATAACGGCCGGCCTGAGTATCGACGCGGAAACCGGAGTCATCATGGACGACGCCAGTAATGCTTTCGCCGAAGCGCAACGCTACGCCACCCTTGGCACATTCATCCAGCAACATCTGCACGATCTGCCGCGCCGAGCCATCGCAGAATAATTGCCCCAGCGTCTTTTCATGCCAGGCGATACCATGGGCATCGACCAGGGCAATGAAGTCACGCGGTGTATAGCGGCTCAAGGCCGAGATGCAGAAGCGCGGGTTCCGTGAGAGGAAATTGGCTGGCGCGGCATGCAGGTTGGTGAAGTTGCAGCGGCCACCGCCGGAGATGCGGATTTTCTCGCCCGGCGTCTCGGCATGATCCAGCACCAGCACACTGAGGCCGCGCTGACCGGCCACCGCCGCGCACATCAGCCCGGCGCCGCCGGCGCCGAGAATGATGGCGTCATACATCAGGCAATATCGAACATTAAGCGGGTGCCCATTCCATCTCCGGATCGAGCGGGAAGATCGGACGCGGCACTTCGCGCCACGGCACCCGCTGCAGCATCGGCGTGGTCAGGCCCGGCGCATCGGCCTCGATGATCTGCGCGTCGCTGAAGATATCGTCGAAGCCGGCACGGAAATGGCCGCGCGATTTCACGATCAAACTGCGCAATTTGCGCAAATCAATGCCGAGGCTTTCGAAGAACATCGGATCCAGCGCCTGGTGACGGTAGGTGGTGACGACCACGGTGATGCCGCCGACCTGGATCGCCGCCGCCTTGCCCATATCCATCTGCCGCCCGGCGGCCATGCCACGGCGGCCGACGAACAGACCATCGGAGAGTTTCACCACCCGGCCGGGCAGGGTGATGGTGCCGGAAAAATCCGTGGAAGGCTTGCGATTGAAGGTGGCCGGGAATTGCACGCCTTCCCCTAAACGGTGTGCTTCAGCCGCCAGTTCGGGATCAAAGAATGGCCCGAGCGCGCAGCCCTCGACGCCGGCCTTGTGGAAGGCTTCGAGCAGATAGGGCGTATTGCCGCCGCCGCCGCCACCCGGATTATCGGCGACATCCGCGAACAGCAAAGCCGGCTTGGCCGGATCGCGCGAGGCGGCCACGGCCATGGCGGCGCAATCCTCGATGCTGGTGAGCCTGGCGACGAAATTATGCCGCGTCGCCCAGGCCTGCGCTGCCACTTCGCGCGCCACCTGGTCGGCGCGGTCCTGCGTGTTCGCCGTGACGATCACCGACATGCCGTTCTTCGGCGTATCGCCGAGCGAGAAGCCGGAATTGATCGATACGTCCCAGACCTCGCCACCAACATATTGCTGTCCGAAGGCGATCAGGTCGGCATAGGGGCCGGCCTTGGTGTTCTGCGACGTGGAAGGCGGAATGAAGGGCAGTTTCTGGAAGCCGCGTGCTGGACGCTCGCCGGCCAGCAGCCGTTGCAGATGCCGGGCGCAATCGGCGCCGCGATCCGCCATGTCGGTATGCGGATTGCAGCGATAGCTCACCATCACCTGGGTCAGGTCAACCATCGTCTGGTTGACATTGGCATGCAGGTCGAGCGTGCAGAGCAGCGGCACATCCGGGCCGATCACCGCCCGCACGGCGCGGAACAGCGTGCCGTCCGGATCAATATCGCCCGTGGCGATTGCCGCGCCATGCTGCGACAGGAACACAGCATCCAGTGGCCCGCCCTCGCGGATATGGCGCTCGAGTTCTTCCACCATGCGCCGCACCACCCACTCAAAGAACGGCTGGTCCACCGGACCCGAGGCACCGACGGCGGCCATGATCAGCGGTAGCTTCTGCCAAGGACCAAAACCATCCATGGCATGGGTGAAGCCGGTAACGGTGGGCGGCACTGCCGGCGCCGGCTTGGCGATATCGGCCAGCAATTCGCCGGCCTCGAGCAGCACTGCATCGCGGAATTCGGCCTCGGTGGCGACCGGCGAATGATTGTTGCTTTCGAGCATGAAGCCGCCGAAGGCGATGCGCGGCAGTTTCGAGACGCTGGGCTGTTTGGTCATGGTTTTGCGGCGTTACCGTTTGACAGCAAGGGGGAAGATCGTTCTCATACTAATGAATGCAACACGGAGGGGGCAATGCATCACATCAACCGGCGTGAACTGATTCTGGGCGGCACCGCCATCGGTCTGGTCGGCCCCGGTCTGGCGGTACATGCCCTGGCCCAGGCGCCGAGTCAGGCCACCGTGGTGCCCGGTACCCTGACGCTCGGCACCAAGCTGGAGCTGAATACCCTCGATCCGCATTTCTTCAACGGCTTCCCGCAAGGCTCCAGCCACAGCCTGATTTTCGATGCGCTGATGACCCTGGATAACAGCCTGCGCGTCCAGCCGGGCCTGGCCACCGGCTACAAGCTGGTGAGCGAGCTGGTGTGGGAATTCACCCTGCGCCGCGACGTGAAGTACCACAATGGTGCTGCCTTCACCGCCGCCGATGTGGTGGCGACCTATAACCGCGTGCCGAATGTGCCGAACAGCCCGAACCTGTTCAGCCAGTTCACCAAGTCGATCGACCGCATGGAGGTGGTGAACGATCACGTGATCCGCTTCCACACCAAGGAACCGAATCCGACCCTGCCGGCCGATCTCTCGCGCGTGTTCATCATTCCCGCCGCCCTGGCCAATGCCACCACGGCGGATTTCAACACCGGCAGCGCCTTCTGCATCGGCACCGGCCCCTACAAGGTGGTGGAATGGGTGAACGGCGACCGCCTGGTGCTGGAAGCCAACCCGAATTACTGGGGCGGCAAGCCGGCCTGGGGCAAGGTGGTGGAGAAGGTGATCAAGAGCGATCCGACCCGCATCGCCAATCTGCTTTCCGGCCAGGTGGATGCCATCGACGAAGTGCCGCCGGGTGACATCCCGCGTTTCCGCGAGGATGCCCGCTATGCCCTCTACAGCGGCCCGAGTTCGGTGGTGCATTACATCGCGCTCGATTCCGACCGCGATGACAGCCCGTTCATCGGCCCGAAGGACGGCCAGCCGCCGCTGAAAGGCAATCCGCTGAAGGACAAGCGGGTGCGCCGCGCGCTCTCATTGGCGATCAATCGCGAATTGATGGCCAGCCGCCTGATGGATGGCTCGGTATCGCCGGCCTCGCAATTCATGCCTTCCACCTTCGAGGGCACCAGCCAGAAGCTGAAACCGCATGCCTTCGATCCGGACCAGGCCAAGAAGCTGCTGGCCGAAGCCGGCTACGGGGAAGGCTTCAAGATCACCCTGCACGCCACCAACGACCGCTATCCGAAGGATCGCGATATCGCCCAGGCCATCGGCCAGACCTGGACCCGCCTCGGCCTGCAGGTGGCGATCGAGGCGGTGCCGGGCACGGTATTCTTCGGCCAGGCCAGCACGCAGAAATATTCCGCCTTCATCGCGCAATACGGCACTGAGGAAGCGCTGATCGGCCCGCGTGCGCTGATTCACACTGTCGATCCGGCGCGCGGCATGGGCACCGCCAACCGTACCAAGCATTCCAATCCGGCGATTGATGCTGTAATCCAGAAGGCGGCGGTGGAAATGGATCCGGCGAAGCGCACCGCGCTGACCCAGCAGGCACTCGAACTCACCATTGAGGAACAGGCCTTCATTCCGGTGTTCCACCCGAACTGGCAATTCGCCGCGCGCAAGGATTTGGTGGTGGAAAGCAGCCCGCTGCGCCGCTTCAATGCGCTGATGCTGTCGCAAAAGAAAGCCTAAGTCTAAAAACCTGAGTCGCAAAAAAAGTAAGAGGAACGTCTGATGTTGTGTCGTTTAGTGCTGTGTCGCCTGGCTCCCTGTCTGGTCCTGGGTCTGGCGCTGTTGTTCGCTGCCGCCCCGTCTTTTGCCGCCGAAACCATCGGCGTGCTGCTGCTGCATGGCAAGAATCCGGGCAGCCCGCAGAATCCCGGGTTGCAATCTATCCGCACCAAGCTGGAAGCCGATGGCATGCGCGTGCGCGTGCCGGACATGCCGTGGTCGGCCAACCGCTATATCGATGGCGACTGGGCCAAGGCGATGGGCGAGATCAAGAGCAACATCGACGCCCTGCGCTCGGCGGGCGCGACAAAAATCGTGGTACTGGGCCATTCGATTGGCTGTGCTGGTGCGCTGAGCTTTGCCGCGACACGCGGCGGCGTCGATGCCCTGGTGCTGATGGCACCGGGCCATGTGCCCTACTATTACTACAACGCGCAACAGCAAGGGCCGAATGGCGCCGTGCGCGCCAGCATTGATGAAGCCCGCGCCCTGGTCGCGGCCGGCCAGGGCGATACCAAGCGCGACTTCAAGGACAACAACCAGGGCAAGGCGCTTTCCGTGCGCCTCACCGCCGCGCAGTATTTGAGCTATTTCGATCCCGATGGCGAAGCCGAGATGGGCGAGATGGCGAAGAAAGTGCCGGCCGGCACCCCGAGCCTGCTGATCATCGGCGATGATGATCCGCTGACCACGGTGGCCAAGAGCTACATCTTCGACCGCCTGCCGCCTAGCCCGAAGAGCGTCTATCAGACGATCAAGGGCACCCATGTCAGCGTGCTGCAATCCTCCCGCGAGGAAATCGCCGCCTGGATCAAACAGGCCTTGGCGAATTAGGCTTCTTGCTTTTCGTCATTCTCGCGAAAGCGAGAATCCCATTTTAAATGGCAATGGGACCCTCGCATTCGCGAGGGTGACAAGAAGTGCGTGAGGCGCCAGCCTCACGTCCTTAAACCGCGCCGAAACCGTAGAGCCAGTCGAGGCTGGTGTAGAAATCGGCAGGCGACTTGGCGCCGAGCCAGGCATTGCGCGCCAGCCGCCGCGCGCCATCGGGATGATAGACATATTCACCCATGGCCCGCGAAGCGAGCTGCAACCGCGTGGTACGCGGCAATCTTTCGCGGCGATAGGCTTCGAGGCCGACTGGAATGTCGTCGCCGGCTTCAGCCAGCGCGCGGCCCAAGGAAACCGCATCCTCCATGGCCATGCAGGCGCCTTGCGCCATGTATTGCAGCATCGGATGCGCCGCATCGCCAAGCAGCGCGGCATGGCCGTCGATCCAGGTTTCCTGCGGCTCGCGGTCGCATAGCACCCAGCGTTTCCAGCTTTCCGCCGCCTGAATAATGCGCTGCGGCCGCGCCGCGACATGGGCGAAACTGCTGCGCACCAGGTCGGTCGGCACCGGCTCGCCGGCGACGGCTTCCCTGGCATCGGTATGCACCGTGGCAACCAGGTTGAACACTTTCCAGCCCTGCAAAGGGTAATGCACGATATGGCATTTCGGCCCGGCCCAGAGCGTCGCGGCATTCCAGCGCAATTCTTCCGGCATCTGCTCGGTGGGGATCACCGAGCGATAGGTCGTGTGGCCTGAAACCACCGGCTCGCCATCGCCGACCAGCCGTGCCCGCACCAGGGAGCGCAGGCCATCGGCGCCGATCAGCGCGCGGGCCTGCAGCCTTTCGCCATGCTGCGTGATCGCCACGACACCGCTGCCGGTATTCTCGTAATCCACCACCCGGGTGGCGGTGCGCAGGGTAATGCCGGCATGCTGGCGGCAGCCCTCCAGCAGCACGCCATGCAGATCGGCGCGGTGGATCACGGCGTAAGGGTTACGGTAGCGGTCGCGGAATGGCTGGTCCAGGGGAATAGTGCAGACGCGCTCATCCGAGATCGCATCCATCAGCACCAGGCCATCGACATAGACCGCCTTGGCGCGCGCCGCCGGGCCGACGCCGAGATGATCGAGCGCATGGAAGGCATTCGGCCCGATCTGGATACCGGCGCCGATTTCACCGAGGCTGGATGCCTGTTCCAGCACCGTGACGTTGAAGCCGCGATTGGCCAGCGAGAGCGCCGCCGCCAGGCCGCCGATACCACCGCCCGCCACCAGGATCGTCATGTCTGCCTCCCCGCTGTCCTTGGTCTTTGTAGACAACGACGAGATGCCCGGGTCAAGCCCGGGCATGACGAGAGCATTTAGTGAGCATCAACCGGTAATAAACCCGCTGTCGTCGGCATCAGTATCGACCTCGCCGGCCGGACGTTCCGGCATGGCGAACACGGCACGCTGGGCGGCGATGATTTCGGAAAGATGCACGAACTGGAAGCGCCGCGTCTTGAGCCGTTCGATATAGGAATCGATGACGCTGAGTGCATGCTCGATCTTGGAGATATTCTCGCCGAGCTGCCAGAATTTCTCATTCGCGGTGATCAGGAATTCGACGAAATCGGCCGAGCCGGTCTGGTGCACGAACAGCTTGTCGAAGCTGTCGTTATACTGCTTGAGCAGCGAATGGATGATGCGCGTGGCATAGACCATGCCCTTGGCAACGCCATCGCGGTCGGCATCGAAATCCTTGCGCAGATCCTTCGGCACGTAATCCACCGGCTCGCTTTCGCTTGCCAGCCAAGTGACGAGGTCCATCAGCCGCTGCTTGATGCGGGCATATTCATATTCGAAATAGGAAATGCCCTTCCAGCCGTAGAATACCTCGAAGGTGCGGTCCTTCGGGATCGAGAAGGCGCGGGCAATATCCTGCAGCGCATCGAGATCGTCGAGGAACCACAGCTTGTGGGTCAGCTTCTCGACGCGACCATCGCGGTCCGGTGCATTGGGCGGGATCAGCGTCTGCACCATCTTGTCGAAACGCTGGTTGATGAAGGCGCGCACCGCCTCGTATTCCTGCGGCGTGATGGCGAAATAGGCATCGTCGGCCTGAATGCCCTTGCTTTGCAGCCGGTCCTTCACCAGGAAGGGGGCATAGGACGGGATCGAGCAGAAGGCATCGATGATCGCCTGGTCGCGGATGCGGCGCGGATCGTCATGGGTCTCGGAGAGCAGGCCGGCATCCTGCAGCGCGCGCCAGCCGCCGCGCATCTTCGGCATGTAGGAAACCGCGCCATCGCCGAGCTGATCCGGGTTATAGGGAATCACGATCTTGGTTTCGGTGTAATTGCCGAGCGAGAAATCGGAAACGCGCGTGGTGGTTTCCTTGACCACGAAACAGCGGTTCAACCGCGCATTGGCGAACAGCAATTGCGGCGGGCCGGCCTCGGCGCCGGGCTGCGGCTGCTGCGCGGTTTCCAGCCCACGCGTGAACAGCAGCGTGGCATAGACGCGCGACGTGCTGGAATTCAGCGTCGAGAGAAATTTTTCTTTCGCGTTATCCATTGGCGCGCAGTCTAGCCAAGGCTGCATACCCGGAAAAGCCGCTCGGCCTTATCTGCACACACCTGTCTGAATCCGTCGCAATTTATGCTTGCCCGGCATCTCGCCGGGAGATAAGCCTAATAGCGATGTTCGACAGCCTGCGCGCGATACTCAGCCATACCCCGCTCTGGGTCTTCGCCCTGTTCGCGGTGCTGGTCTTCCTCGGCATCCGCCGCATGCGGCCACGGCCGCTGAAACTGGGCCAGATGCTGCTCGGCCCGCTGATCCTGATCACCATCACCCTGCCCAGCGTGATCCAGCGTGCGCTGCATCCGCCGGCCGGTGCCGAGGATCTGACGGTATGGATGCCGGCGGTATGGGCACTGGCCTGCGCGGCGGGTGGCTTCATCGGCGGTCGGGTCGTGCATAAGCTGGGCGTCACCCGCATCCCCGGCAGCGACAAACTGATGCTGGAAGGCAGCCCCTGGCCGCTGGCGATCTATGTCTTCAGCTTTTCGGCCAAGTATTTCTTCGCCGTCAGCTTTGCGCGCGAGCCGGCCCTGCTGCGCGACCATGGCTACCTGCTGGCGGAGGCCGGGCTCGGCGGCCTGCTGGCTGGCCTGATGCTGGGCCGCACCCTGCTGCTGGTGCTGAAACTGCGCGCCGCCCGCAACGGCGGCGCGCCGCTCATCTAGCCTAGAGGCGCCAGCCTTACAGCCGGAAGAAGCCCACCGCCGTGGCGAGCTGGTCGGCCTGGCCGGCCAGCGACTGCGCCGCGGCATTGGTCTGCTCCACCAGGGCGCCGTTGCGCTGCGTCATCTCGTCCATGTTGCCGACGGCGACATTGACTTCTTCCAGGCCGGTCGATTGTTCGGCGGAAGCGGCGGCGATTTCGGCGACGATATCCGACACTTTCTTGATCGCCGCGACGATCTCCTCCAGCGACTTGCCGGTCTGGTTCACCAAGGCCGCGCCGCTGCGCACCTGGTTGTTGGATTCGACGATCAGCGCCTTGATCTCCTTCGAGGCATTGGCCGAACGCTGCGCCAGGCTGCGCACTTCCTGCGCCACCACGGCGAAACCCTTGCCGGCTTCGCCGGCGCGGGCTGCTTCGACGGAAGCGTTCAGCGCCAGCAGGTTGGTCTGGAAGGCGATTTCATCAATCAGGCCGACGATATCGGAAATCTTGCGCGCACTATCCTCGATACGGGCCACCGCCGCTACCGCATCCTGCACCACGCTGCCGCCGCGATTGGCGGTATCACGCGCCGCCTGACTCAACTGGTTGGCGGCCTGGGCATTGTCGGCATTCTGCTTCACCGTGGCGGTGATCTCATGCATCGACGCTGCCGTCTCTTCCAGGCTGGCGGCCTGCTGCTCGGTGCGGCCGGCAAGATCATGGCTGCCGGCAGAGATTTCATGCGCCGCATCGCGCACCGCATGGGTGGCGGTGCCAAGCTGCTGCACGATCTCGGTCAGCTTGGTCGCCATGCGGTTGGCGTCCTGCTGCAATTCGGCGAATACGCCATGATGGCTGCCCTGCATGCGCGCGCCGAGATCGCCATCGGCGAGCTTGCCGAGCACCGTCGATAGTTCACGCAACGCGCCATCGGTGGTGGCGACCAGGCGGTTGACGCCATCGCCCAGTGTTTTCATCACGCCATCGAGTTCCGCCGTGTCGATGCGCCGCGTCAGGTCGCCGCTGGCGGCTGCCTGCACCACCTGGCCCATGGCACGGTCGAGCATCGCTTCCTGTTCGCGCCGCTCGGTCTCGAAGGCGGCGCGCTGGCTTTCCTGCTCTGCCGCCAAGCGGCGGTTCTCCTGCGCGTTGCGCTTGAACACACCCAGCGCCGCCGCCATGCGGCCGATCTCGTCGGCGCGGCCCTCGGCAGGGATCACGGTATCCAGCGCGCCATCGGCGATCTGCTGCATTGCGCCGGTCACCGCCACGATGGGGCGGCTGATGCCGCGCGCCAGCAGCACCGCCAGCACGGCAGTCAATGCCAGCGTGGCCGCCGCGATGGCCAGCAGGATGATCAGGTCGCGCTGTGCTTCGGCGGCCTGGGCGCTGATATCGGCGATGATCTCCACCACCGCTATCGGCTTGCCGGAGAAATTGTTCATGGGCGCGGTAAGCAGGGCCAGTTCCATGGTGCCGCGTTTGGCGCGGCCGGTGCGAACCTCGCCGGCCATCGCCGCCTTGAGCGCTTCCTGCGGCACGGCATCGACCTTCTGCGTCGTGGCGTAGAGCTTGAAGTTGTCGCCATCGGGCAGGTAGACCGCCACGTCGATGCGGCTGCGCGCCTTCATGCGCTTGACAAATTCCTCGCCCAGCACGGCGCCGGTATCGACAATGCCAATCAGCTTGCCCTCGAGGCGCATCGGTACGCTGGCGAAGATCGAGAGGTTGTCGCGGCCCGGCTCGATGCCGCCATGGGTGCGGCCGGTCTCAATCGCCGCCTTCACGGTCTGGCGCCGCGCCAGCACATTGTCGCCGAACGCGGTGGGATTATGCGAGCGCATGAACGCCACGCCATCGGGCGATTGAATCGTGATCAGGCCGATGCCCTGGCGCTCGGTGAGGAACTTCATCGTCTCGGCCAGCAAGGCCAGGGCAGCGGCACGGTCGCCGCGTGCCACCGCTTCCTGCACCGGGCGCAGACCCGCAACGGTATTGCTCACCGCTTCCAGCGTGCGCTGCTCCTGGGTCACGCCATCCTGCACATCGCCGTAGTAATCGCGCATCTGCTGGTCGATATCATCCTGCGCGCCGCGAAGATTATCGGCCACCATGTAGGCGGCGACGATGAAGATGCCGAGGAAGGTGGCGGCAAGCATGGCGGCGACGATGCGCGCGCCGATGGAGCGTTGCAGGATCATGATGAAATCTCCGCCGGCCGAATGCTGCAGCAGCCCGGCCTATCTATTGTGTAGTCGATGCGGGCGGATCATCGTTTAGGTGGCAGGGATTGGCAAGCCTGCCGCCCCTTCATTGCACCCGCAAGCGACGGCTCGGCCTGGAGCCGCCGACAGCCGGGTCACAGGCAACGTATTCCGTCAAATTCCGGCTGTAGCACAGTCTTACTTCGCTTAACGCCCCATCCCTCACAATCACCGCGATATGTTCAGGCTTTATGCCCGTATTTACAGCCTGTATCGCCTTGATCAGATCGCCGACCTGCAGCTCGCCGCGCCGCAGGTCTGGCAGTTGCAGGCGCTGCATCAGCCGCTCGGCGGCGGCGAAGTAGCCTTCCGCATCAAGGCCGGTGCAGGTGCCATGCTTGGCCCATTCGCAATTCATCAACACAGCGCTGGGCTGCTGGCAGAGATGGCGGCGCAGCAAGGCATCTGGTAGCGCCTCGACACGACGGCAATATTGCGGCCAGGCTGGCTCGCCTTTTGTTGCACCACGGTATTGCGGCCACAGGCCATGCAGGACGAAGCCGAAATTATTGTCGGCGCATTGCAGCCGGTTGGCGCGTGCACGGCCGGCATCGGCACAGAAGGCCGGCGACCAGCTCAAGGCCAGCACATAATAGTCGAACTGGCCGGGCGTGCCGCGCGCCGGGCCCTGGGCAGCACAGGCGCGGCTTTCCACGCGCTCGGGCAGGCGGCAGGATTGCGCCCAGGCGCCGGTCACGAGCGTGTCAGGAGCAGCGGCGAACAGGAGCAGAAGGGCGACAAGCAGGCGGATCATGGGCTACAAGATCAGGGAGAGAGAGCCAGCAAGCAAGCCCCGCCCCGATTCAGGCCATGCCCGCCGCGAATAAGCCGCCCCGCAAACCGAAGACCCGCAAGCCCAAAGCCCTGGCGCCCGAGGCCGTGCGCGAAATCTTCGCCCGCTTCGCTGCCGCCGAGCCGGCGCCCAAGACCGAACTCAACTACGTCAACGCCTATACCCTGCTGGTCGCCGTGGTGCTGTCGGCGCAGGCCACCGATGTCGGCGTCAACAAGGCGACAAAGAAACTGTTCGAGCGGGTACAGGATCCGGCGGCAATGCTGAAGCTTGGCGAGGCCGGCTTGAAAGAGCATATCAAGACCATCGGCCTGTTCAACGCCAAGACCAAGAACGTGATCGCGCTGTCACGCCTGCTGCTGGAGCAGCATGGCGGCGACGTGCCACGCGACCGCGATGCACTGCAGGCATTGCCTGGCGTCGGGCGCAAGACAGCGAATGTGGTGCTGAACGTGCTATGGGGCGAACCGACGATCGCTGTCGATACCCATATCTTCCGGGTTTCCAACCGCATCGGCCTGGCGCCGGGCAAGACGCCGCTGGCCGTCGAACTGGGGCTGGAGAAGATCGTACCAGCGGATTACATACAACACGCGCATCACTGGCTGATCCTGCATGGCCGCTATATCTGCAAGGCGCGGCAGCCGGCCTGCCCGCGCTGCATCATCCGCGACCTCTGCGCTTTTCCGGAAAAGACTCCCGATGTCGACTGAAGTGATCCGGCTGGTGCTGGACAGCAACGCCTATGACGCCGTGCTGCAGCATGACGATGCCGAGCAGATTCTGGCAGCGCTGGATGACGGCCGGATCGAGATCCTGGCCAGCCCGGTGGTGCTCGCTGAATTGCGCAAGGTGCCTGACATGTACCGCCAGGCCGATCTGATGGCGCTGTATTACGAATTGCAGAGCCGCCGCCTCAGCCCTCCCGATGCCAGCATGAAAAGCGCCGACCATCTTCTGCTGGCCCAGGCCGAGGCCGAAGGTGCCCGCCTGGTCAGCGATGACAAGGCGCTGGATGCGCTGCGCTATGCGGAGTTCAGGGCGCTGTTGTAAGGCTATACCAGCCCTTCAATCGCCTTGCGCGCATCCCGCTTGTATTCCAGAAAATCGACGAAGATGCCGTGTTCGCCGGCGTCCCGAGGCCGCGGCCCGGCGCAATAGGCGTCGATGCGGCGGCGGAAGGCCTCGCCGGCCGGCTTGGCCCTGGCCGCGATATAGGCGGCGATCAATTCCGCCTGCAGCATGCGGCCGGGCCAGCCGATGCCCGCGCCTTCCAGCAGGCCACAGACATAGAGGCCATTATCGCCCGGCGGAAAGATATTGAGATAGAGATGCGGCGCCGGCTCGCGCCAGTTCAGCCATTTCAGATCCAGGAACGGAAACGTGGTGCGATAACCGGTGGCGAGGATGATCAAGTCATACTCGGTACTGACGCCATCCTTGAAATGCACCACGCGGCCATCGAAGCGTTCGATCGGCTTATGCACCCGCACATCGCCCTGGCCCAGATGCTGCAGCACCAGGGAATTGACGATGGGCGTGCGGTCATAAAGCCGGTGGCGCGGCTTCGGCAGGCCGAAGCGTTCCGGTGGGCCGACCAGGATGCGGATCGCCAGACCATGAATGAACGAGCGCAGATTGCGCGGCAGCACGAAGCGACGGTTATGGTTGCCGGCATCGGCGGGCCTGCCGGCAACGAATTTCGGCACGAAATGATTTCCGCCGCGCAGGCTCCAGCCGACCGCCGTGGCGCGATGCACCGCATCCACCACGATATCGCAGCCGGTATTGCCGGCGCCGACGATCAACACGCGCTTGCCGTCGAAAATCTCCGGCGTCTTGTAACGCTTGGAATGGAATATCTCGCCCGAGAACGTGCCGGGGAAACTCGGGATATTCGGATCGCTCAGATGCCCGTTGGCGATCACCACGCCCTCATAGAGCGCCGTGCTGCCATCCGAGAAAGCGGCCCGCCAGGCATCGCCTTCGCGCGCCAGACTGAGCACGCCGGTATTGAGCCGGATATGCTCGTAGAGGCCGAAATGATGCGCGAACTTGTGCAGGTAGCCGCGCACCTGATCGTGGCGCGGATAAGCTGGCAGGTCATCGGCCATCGGCAGTTCGGTGAAGGCCGTGGTGCCCTTGGACGAGATCAAATGTGTCGAGGCATAGACCGCGCTGCCTTCCGCGCCATAGAGCCATTGTCCGCCGATATCGCCATGGCGCTCGGCGACAACGAAATCGAGGCCGGCCTGCTTGAAGGTCTTGGCCGCCGCGAGCCCGGCCGGGCCGGCACCGATGATCAGATAGGTCATGCCACACCCTGCCAGTAGCGCGCGAAGGCGCCGGCTGAGTCAAACGCCGGCACATAGCCGAACACGGTCTTGAGCCGCGTATTATCCAGCACCGGGCGGTATTGCAGGAACAATACCTGAGTCGGGCCGAGTTTGGTCAAGCCCAAGCGGTTGGCGGCAAACAGCGCGCCACGCATCAGCCCGGGCGGAATAGCCAGATAGGTCTTACCGATACGCGCTGCAATCTGGCGCAGGCTGAGCGCGCCATCGCCAGCGAGATTGTAGATGCCGGCCGGGCCATCCGTCGCGGCGCGCGCCAATGCGGCGGCGACATCGCTGTCGGCGATGAAGCTGAACGGCGTGGTGGCCCCGGCCAGCCCGGTGATCATCGGCCGCTCGAAGATGGCGGTGATCTGGTTCTTCAAGCCCGGCGCCAGCACGGTGCAGGGCCGGAACACCACCTGCTCGAGCTGCGGGTAGAGGTCGCGCCAGCGTGCCAGCATTTCCTCGACCAATCTTTTGTTGCGCGCATAGGGAAAATCCTCGTTGCCGCGCAACGCATCGGTTTCAGTCAAGGGCACCGGGTTGTCGGCATGATAGCCATAGGCGGCACCCGAGGAGGTGACGACCAGGCGGCGCACACCGGCTTCCTTGCAGGCGATCAATACATTCTCCGTGCCGCCGACATCGATGGCATGATCCAGCGCCGCATCGCCGCCGGCGGCGACCACGGAAGCCAGATGCACCACCACACGCGGCCTCACGCTCTGCATCAGCGCAACCAGCGCGGCGCGGTCGCGGATATCGCCCTGGCGGTAATCGACGCTGGGCACGGGCTGCGCAGGTGCGCGCAGATCAAGGCCGATGATGCTCTCGCCCGCCAGACGCCGCAGCAACACAGCACCAATGAAGCCGGCGGCGCCGGTGACCAGGATCGTCATGCGGCTTCCCGTTTCCTGTCCTGCCGGCGCCAGATCGAAGCCAGCGTCCAGCCCGACACGATATGCCACACGCCCCAGCCGGCGGCGATCAGCGCGGCGCCGCCGATGGCATCGAAATGATTGAGGATCAGCGCCAGGCCGAGACCGGAATTCTGCATCCCGACCTCGATGGTAATGGCGCGGGTATCGGGCACATTCAGGCCGGCGAGTTTCGCCGTGCCATAGCCGACACTGAGCGCGAGTGCGTTATGCACAGCCACCAGCGGCAGGATGATGCCGATGAAGCCGAGGAAGTATTTGCCATTGGCAATCGCCGCCGCGCCGATGAACAGGATCAGGAACAGGAACGAGCCGGCCTGGAACGGCTTGCGCAGCCGGGCAGCCAGAGCGGGCAGGTGATGCGCGATCAACATGCCGGCAGCCATCGGCAGGCCGAGCACGGCGGCGGTGGAGAGCAGGAACGGCACCGGTTCGATATTCACCTGGCGCAGCAAAGTGGCGGTTTCGGGATTGAGCCCGGCCCAGAACAGGATATTGAGCGGCGTCGAGATCACCGCCAGCACCGATGAGAGTCCGGTGACACAGACCGAGAGCGCGGTATTGCCACGCCCGAGATGGGTGATCAGGTTGGAGAGATTGCCGCCCGGACAGGCACCGACGATGATCATGCCGAGTGCGATGCTTGGATGCGGCTTGAGCAGCATGGTCAGCGCCCAGCTTGCCGCTGGCAGCAGCAGCACCTGGGCCAGCATGCCGAGCACCGGCGCGAAGGGCTTTTTCAGCACGGCGGCGAAATCGGAGAGCCGCAGATCAAGCGCGACACCGAACATGATCAGCGCCAGCACGACGCCAAGCACGGTTTGACCGGTGCTGTCGATGCGCAGCACCACCTCGTCCATGACCATGGCGCATCCTTCCCCGGGTTGGTTTATGAAACAGGTTTGCCCGGGGCGGGGCTGGTTTTCAAGAGGGCGGCGACGCAATCGGCGTCGCTGATCTGGCTGCCGCGGCGGCGCGGCAGGGCTTCGGCATGCTGCACCCGCTGCACGCCCGGCGTTTCCGTTGGGTAAAGCACGAACAGCAGCACGCAGGCGGGCGTCTCGGCGAGATACTGCCAGACCTCGGCCGGGGCTTCGCGGCGCAATTGCGCCGGCTGGCCGAACAGGGCGCGCAGTTCGGTCGCGTTCTTGCCGATGGCATCGCTGCTGACGGCGCGGCGCGGCGCTTCGCCTGGCACGCTGGGCGGCGGCACCAGGGCGAGATTAAGGGTGTCGGCGGGCGATAGCGCCGGCTGCGGCGCAGACACGGCTTCGGCCTGCGGTGGCTTAGCGCCGCCGCAGGCCGAGAGAACCGCGAGAAGCAGCGCGGCAACGATGCCGCGCGCCACGGAACGCATAGGCTGGATTACTCGGCGGCGACCGAGGAAGACAGACGGTTGCCGGCCGCCACGGTCTGCACCGTGCCGCTCAGCTCACCGCCGCATTCCACTTCGATCTGGCCATAGGCGATCTCGCCCATCACCTTGCCGGTGCCGCGGATCAGCAGACGGCCGCGCACGGAGAGCTTGCCTTCGAACTTGCCGCGCACTTCAGCTTCCTCGATCTCGGCCGAACCCTTGAACTGGCCGGTCTCGGCGATCTCGACAAAACGGCTGTCGGTGAGAGTGGCTTCCACCTTGCCCTCGACCACTACCTTGTCGCAGGCGGTGATCTGGCCGGTGAGGCTGATTTCGCGGCCGATGATCAGCACCTTCGGCTCCGGCGATTCGCTGCGCGAACTGGTGCTGTTGCTGGTGGCAACCACCGAAGCAATCGCCGGCATCGCCGGCGCGGCGGGGGCCGCCGGCTTCGCGCCAAGATCCATCGCCGGGCGCTTGGCGATCTCGGGACGGAAGGTCGGGGTGCTGGACGGATTGTCGCTCATGGTCGATCCCTGATTGGCAGAAATGGTGGGGTTGGCAGAAGCAGTCGGGTTGGTGGAAATGGTCGGCGCCTGGCTATTGGCAGGCAGGCTGGGCTTGCCGAAGCGCTGCATGTGCAGCGGCAGCGGCGGCAAATCTTCGCTGGCGGTCTTGCCATCCTCGGTGTTTTTCACCGGCACCGCAACAGCGGCCTGCGGTTCCAGCACGGCTACCGGCGGTTTCGGCGGTGGTGCCGGCGGCAAATTGGCGGCTTCTTCACTGGGCTTCTTGCGACCAAACATGCGGTACCCCTCATCCCTAATGCTCTGCGCCACAATCTGTGTTGCGCCGCGATCCTGGGGTTCCCTATCCGGTGCTGCGGCGGCTCCTGTCAGGCCGCACGCGGCAAACGCTTGAAGATATGGACCATGAAGGCCGTGGCGACGATCGGCACGATCAGATTTACCAGGGGAATGGTTAACAGAAGGACAATAACCACGCCGGCCAGCCACAGATCGCCGCGATGGCGCAGGCGCATGGCATCAACCTCGGCGCGCGAACGGTAGCGGCCCGCCACCTGTTCGAAATATTCGCGGCTGACCAGATAGCCGTTCACCGTGAAAAACAGCGCCAGCTTCAGCGGCGGGAAAAACAGCAGCAGCAAATAAACCGGCAGTAATGCAGCATTCAGCAGCAAAACCACCAGCAGGAACCGCGCCGCCTGCAGCAGCGAGGCGGTGGTGCTGAGCGGCTGGCCTGGCAGATCGGCCGGGTAATAGCGCTGCTCCACTGCCGCCGCGACATCATCCAGGAACAGGCCGATGGCGGCGGTGAGCACCAGGGGGAACAGCAGCAGCTTGAGGAAGAACAACCCCAGCCCTGAGCTGACCGCGATCAGGCTGTCGAGCCAGCCGGTGCCGGTGGAGGGAATTTCCGTGATGCCATAGCCGAAGCCGACACTGAGCAGCAGGAAGATCACCACCGCCACGCCCAGCCCGCGCAGCAGCACTTGCCGGAAGGTTGGATCGGGCAATTGCTGCAGGGCAAGGCGGAGCGAGGCGAAAATCACGGCGGGATTCCTGTGTTATTTCGGCGTCACCGGGTTATGCGTGCCGAGGTTGAGATCCGCTTCCAGCAAGGCCGAAAGCGCCAGCAATTCGGCATCGCCGCGCGGCCGCGCCACGATCTGCAGGCCGACCGGCAGGCCGCTGCGCGTGAAGCCGGCCGGCACCGAGATCGCCGGCGTGCCGGTGAGCGTGACGGCGAAGGTGAGGATCAGCCAGCTTATGTAGGTGTCGAACTTGCGGCCATTGACCTCTTCGAGATAGCGCGTGCGGTGATCGAAGGGCGGCGCCACCACGGTCGGCAAGGCCAGGAAATCGTGATGCTCGAAGAAGGCCGCGATGCGGTTGTAGAGCAGGCCCTGCTGGCGCCGCGCCTCGGCGATTTCCGGCCCCGTATGCTTGAGGCCCTTTTCGGCATTCCAGATCACTTCCTTTTTCACCACGTCGAGCTTGCCCTGGATGCGCGGCCACACCGTGGCGGCGAAGTTGATCGCGCGGAGCACCTGGAAGCATTCTTCCGAACCGGAGAAATCCGGCGCCTTGTCGTCGACGCGGGCGCCGAGCTTTTCCAGCCGCTGCATCGCGGCTGCGCAGATCGACACCACTTCCGCATCCACCGGGCAGAGGCCGAGATCAGGGCTGAAGGCGATGCGGCAGCCACCGGCGAAGCGGCTCGGCAGCCGGCCCAGTGCCATCTGGCGGTCCACCGCCGAGACAAAACTTTCATCAGGTGCGGGCAGGCTCAGCGGGTCGCGGGTATCGAGGCCGGATTGCGCATCCAGCAGCAAGGCGACATCGCCGACCGTGCGGCCCATCGGGCCGTTCACCGCCAGGGTGTCGAAGGGCAGGCCGCGCGGGCCTAGGCCAACCCGGCCCGGCGAGGGGCGCAGGCCGACCACGCCGGCAAAGCTGGCCGGGATACGCAGAGAGCCGCCGAGATCGGAGCCATCGGCGAGCCAGACCTCGCCGGTCGCCACCGCCACTGCCGAGCCGCCGGACGAGCCGCCCGGCGTCAGCGCCGTGTTCCACGGATTGGTGGTGGTGCCGAACACCTCGTTGAAGGTCTGGGCACCGGCACCGAATTCCGGCGTATTGGCTTTACCGACGATCAGCGCACCCTTGCGCTCCAGCCGCTCCACCGACCAGTCCGAGGTGGTGGAAATGTGGTTCTCGAAGGCGCGGCTGCCCCAGGTGGTACGCACGCCGGCCACTTCCACCAGATCCTTGATCACCATGGGCAGGCCGTAGAGATAGCCGGGGCCAGGACGCTCGGGATGCTCCAGCCGGGAGGCAACCGCCCGCGCCCGCTCGAAACAGCGGGTCGGCACCGCGTTGACCTTGCCATCGACCTCGTTGATGCGCGCTTCGGCGGCATCGATCAGCTCCAGCGGCGAAACCTCGCCCTTGCGCAACAGCTCCACCGCCTGGCGCGCGGTCAGCTTGATCAGGTCATTCATGCTCTCGAATCCTCCACCGAATTGCGTTCTTTTCGTGACCAGGGTAAGGGAGAGTAGCTGCAATCACTTTTCCCGGGTAGGCTTCCATGTCAGGTCAGAAAACCGCCGTCCTTGCCGTTGGCAATGCCATCGTCGATGTGCTCGCCGAGGTGGATGATGCCTTCATCGCCCAGCATGGCATGGCCAAGGGCCACATGACCCTGATCGACGCCGCCCGCGCCGAGGCGATCTACGGCGCCATGCCGGCACAGAAGACCCGCATGTCTGGTGGCTCGGCCGCCAATACCGCCGCCGGCATCGCCATGCTCGGCGGTTCGGTCAGCTTCGTCGGCCGCGTGCGCAACGACGAACTCGGCGATGCCTTCAGCCATGATATCCGCAAGATCGGCGTCGGCTTCGATACCAAGGCGGCAACCGATGGCCCGGCCACGGCGCGCTGCCTGATCCTGGTGACCCCCGATGCCCAGCGCACCATGAACACCTATCTCGGCGCCTGCGCCGAGATGACGCCCGACGATGTGAGCGCCGCCGCCGTCGCCGGTGCCAAGGTGACCTATCTCGAAGGCTATCTGTGGGACCAGCCGCGCGCCAAGGAAGCCATGCGCAAGGCGATGCGGCTGGCGCATGAAGCCGGCAACAAGGTGGCGCTGACGCTTTCGGATGCCTTCTGCGTCGAACGCCACCGCGCCGAATTCCAGTATCTCGTCGAGCACGCGGTGGACATCCTGTTTGCCAATGAGAGCGAGATCATCTCGCTCTACCAGAGCAGCGATTTCGACGGTGCCTTGCAGCATGTGCGCCATCATGTCGATGTGGCGGCGCTGACGCGCTCGGAAAAGGGCTCGGTGATCCTGGCCGGCGAGACCGTGCATATCATCGACGCGGTGAAGGGCGTGAGCGTGAAGGACACCACCGGCGCCGGCGATCTCTATGCCGCCGGCTTCCTGCATGGCTATACCGCCGGCCTCGACCTGCATGCCAGCGGCCGGCTTGGCAGCCTCTGCGCGGCGGAAGTGATCAGCCATGTCGGCGCCCGGCCGCTGATCGACCTCAAGCCCTTCGTGCAGCAGGCGCGTGCCGGTTGATCATGCCCAGGCTGACCATGCGTGGCTTTCTTGTTGCGGCGCTGCTGTTCTGCGTTGCTGCTGCCGCGCAGGCAGCGGAGCCGGTCCGTGTTGCCTTCATCGATCCGCTGTCCGGTGGCGCCGCTGCCGTAACGCAGAACGGCCTCAATCATTTCCGCTTCATGGCCGAGCGCCTGAGCAGCGGCACGCGCAGCTACGAGATCGTTGCCTACGACAACAAGTTGAGCCCGCAGGAAAGCATCGTCGCGGCGCAGAAGGCGATCGATGCCGGCATCCGCTTTATCGCCCAGGGCAATTCGTCGGCCGTTGCCGCCGCCCTGGTGGATTTCCTGGACAAGCATAACGAGCGCAACCCGAACCGGCAGGCCTTGCTGCTGAACTACGCGGCGATTGATCCGGCGCTGACCAACGACAAATGCAGCCCCTGGCATTTCCGCTGGGATGCCCATGCCGACATGAAGATGCAGGCGTTGACCGACTTCATCAAGGCACGGCCGCAGGCGCGCAAGCTCTACCTGATCAACCAGGATTATTCCTTCGGTCAGGCGGTGCGCAAATCAGCGCTCGACATGCTGCAGGCCAAGCGGCCTGACTTGCAGATCGTTGGCGATGAACTGCACCCGATGGCCAAGATCACTGATTTCGCGCCCTATGTGGCGAAGATCAAGGCCAGTGGCGCCGACAGCGTGATCACCGGCAACTGGGGCTCGGATCTGGCGCTGCTGCTGAAAGCCGCCGCCGATGCCGGCCTGCAGGTCGACTGGTACACCTATTACGCCAGCGGCATCGGCAGCCCGACCGCGATCCGCCAGACCGGCCTGACGCACCGCGTGTTCGCCAGCATCGAAGGCCATGCCAATCACCCGGAGGCCGACCGCGACGGCATCGAGACCGCCTACCGCGCCCGCTTCGGCGGCAGCTTCAACGTGCCGCGTATCCGCGCCCTGATGGACATGCTGGATGCCGCCATCGTCAAGGCCGGCAGCACCGAACCGAAACGCGTGGCGGCAGCATTGGAAGGCATGCGCTACCGCACGCTTTACGGCCAGCCAGCGGAGATGCGCGCGACTGACCACCAGTTGTTGCAGGATCTGGAAATCGCTTCCTTCGGCCCGCTGGAAGCCGGCATGAAGTTCGACGAGGAAAACACCGGCTGGGGCTGGAAGACGCAGGGCGTGGTGAAAGCCGCCGCCACCGCTTTGCCCACCACCTGCAGGATAAAACAATAATCGTCATCCTCGCGAAAGCGAGAATGACAGGACACGAAAAACAAGGAATGCGTCATGCCCCGGCTAAAGCGGGGCATGACGGCCAACCGATCAAATACCATCGTCATGCCCGGGCTTGACCCGGGCATCTCACGCCAGACTGCCTGAGATCGCCGGATCAAGTCCGGCGATGACGAGTAGAGGTGTTGCCCTACTCCGCCGCGCTGCGGCTGGCGCTTTCGCGCATGCGGGTGGCATCCAGCAGCACTGAATCGAGCGGCTGGTTGAGGTCGCGGCCGCCAAGCTCGAAGCCCTTGCGCCAGTCGTTGAGATGGCGCCGGGTCCAGAGCCGGCCGAGTTCGACATCCTTGTCTTTCAGCGCCTGCACCAGCATGCGGTGCGCCTGGATCAGGCGTTCGGCGCCCTGGCTGATATCGCGCACCACCAGTTCGGTGACGGAATAGATCAGCATATTCGATGGCTCGCGGGCCAATTGCAGCACGCGGTTGTTGCTGGCTTCTTCCAGCAGGATATGGAATTCGCCATCCAGTTCGCCGACCGCCGCCGGATCATGCTTGGCGGCTTCGGTGGCGGCGATGTTGCGCTCCAGCCGCTCGATCAGCTTCGGTGTGGCGCGGTTCATCGCCAGTTCGAACGTGGCGAGGCTCATCGCCATGGTGGCTTCCCACAATTCCAGGAAACTGACCTGGTGCAGGATCAGCGCGCGGCTGACACGGGTGGAAAGCTTGTCGTAATGCGGCAGGCCGACGATCAGCCTGCGGCTGGGATCGCGGCGGATCAGGCCGCCCTGCTCCAGCAGCCGGATGCCCTCGCGCACCGTGGAGCGGTTGACGCCGAACTGCTTCACCAGTTCGGCCTCCGTGCCCAGCGCCTCGCCCGGACGCAGCCGGCCGCTGACGATCTCCTGCTCGATCATCTCGGCCACGCGCTGATACGCGGGAATATTGCTGATGCGCGGAAAGCGCTCGTCCTGCTGAGCCATGGTGACTTCGGTTCCCCCGCGCATCGAGGAAGCCGCGAAATCAGGCCCCCTTGACGCGCCCCCTACTTTGTCCGACAATCCCACAAATAAGGCGTTCAAGCAAACGAAACGCCATTTGGGAGGAAATACGATGCAGCGTTATGGCCTGCCGCGTCAATTCGCGCGGCACGATAAGACCCGCTTTCTCGCCCCCACATCCATTCTTGCAGCAGGCCTGCTGCTCTCAGCGCCCGTGCTGCTCTCAACAGCCGTGCTCGCCGCCGAGGCGCCGGCCGAACTGGCGCGCGAAAAGCCGGAAGCCCTGGGCTTCTCCTCCGCCAAGCTCGGCGCCATTTCCAAGCGCATCAAAAGCGATGTCGATGCCGGCACCATCCCGGGCGCGGTATTGCTGATCGCGCGGCACGGCAAGGTTGCCTATTTCGAAGCCATCGGCCAGCAGGACCCGCAGGCCAAGATCCCGATGGCCAAGGACAGCATCTTCCGCATCTATTCCATGACCAAGCCGATCACCAGCGCGGTGGCGATGCAGCTGGTGGAGGAAGGCAAGGTCACCATCGGCGATCCGGTGGCGCGCTACATCCCGAGCTTCAAGGACGCCAAGCTGGGCGTCGAAAAGCCCAGCGCCGACGGCAAGATGGTGCTGGAACTGGCACCGGCACGCGCCCCCAGCGTGCAGGATCTGCTGCGCCATACCGCCGGCATTACCTATGGCTTTTTCGGCGACACATTGCAGAAGCGCGCCTACCGCGAGAGCGTGTCGCTCAGCACCAATATCGACAATGCCGAATTCGCCGACCGCATCGCCAAGCTGCCGCTCGGCTACCAGCCCGGCACCACCTGGGATTACGGCTACAACACCGATGTGCTGGGCCGCGTGATCGAAGTGGCGGACGGCAAGTCGCTCGGGCAGTCGATGCAGCAGCGCATTTTCAATCCGCTGGGCATGAAGGACACGGCTTTCTACGTTACCGACGCAGCGAAGCAGAAGCGCGTTGCCGAGCCTTTCGCCAATGATCGCAATATCGGCACCGATGCCGATTTCTTCGATCCGCGCCAGGCGGCGAAATGGGAATCCGGCGGCGGCGGCCTCACCGGCACGGCAATGGATTATGCCCGCTTCCTGCAGATGATGCTGAACAAGGGCAGCTTTGGCGGCAAACGCTATCTCAGCCCCGCCACCGTCAGCTTCATGACCGCCGATCATATGGGCGATGTGGTGAAGCCCGGCCCGTTCTACCTGCCAGGCACAGGCTATGGCTTCGGCCTCGGCTTTGCCGTGCGCAAGAGCGATGGCGTGTCGCCGCTGCAGGGCTCGGCCGGCGAATATAACTGGGGCGGCGCCGGCGGCACCTATATGTGGGTGGACCCGAAGCAGAACCTGTTCGTGGTGTTCATGATGCAGTCGCCGAAGCAGCGTGTGCCCTATCGCAGCCTGCTGCGCGACATGGTGTATGGCGCGCTCACGAAGTAAGTGGCGCCGCACCGATAGAACAGATTAGGCAAACGAGGTGATTGCACGGATTTGACGGCATTTCCTGCGCAATAGGCAGGGGATCGGCGAACCGCCCGCTCACGGTGCGGCGCCGCGACATAAAAAGATGGAGGAAACGATGGCTGTGGTAGGTAAAGTACTGGTGCCGGCGTTACTCGGCGCGGCGGCGCTGACTCTGATGGCATTGCCAGGGCAGGCGCAGGTGAAGATCGCCTATATCGATCCGTTGTCCGGCGCCATGGCGCCGATCGGCGAAGGCGGCGTGAAGCATTTCAACTTCATGATCGACCGCATCAACGCCAAGGGCGGCGTGAACGGCCAGAAGCTGGAACTGGTCACCTACGACAACAAACTCTCGCCCCAGGAAAGCATCGTCGCGGCACAGAAGGCCATCGATGCCGGCATCCGCATCATCACCCAGGGCAACGGCTCCGGCGTCGCCGCCGCGCTGATCGACTTCGTGAACAAGCATAACGAGCGCAATCCCGGCAAGGAGGTGGTCTACCTCAACTATGCCGCCGTGGATCCGGCCTTCACCAACGACAAGTGCAGCTACTGGCATTTCCGCTGGGATGCTCATGCCGACGTGAAGATGGCGGCGCTCACCAGCTACATGAAGGACAATCCGAAGATCAAGAAGGTCTACCTGATCAACCAGGATTATTCCTTCGGCCAAGCGGTGCGCAAATCCGCCACCGAGATGCTGAAGGCGAAGCGGCCCGACATCCAGATCGTCGGCGATGAACTGCATCCGCTGGCCAAGGTGACCGACTTCTCGCCCTATGTCGCCAAGATCAAGGCCAGCGGCGCCGACAGCGTCATCACCGGCAACTGGGGTTCCGATATCGCGCTGCTGCTGAAGGCGGCGGCCGATGCCGGCCTGCAGGTCGACTGGTACACCTACTATGCCGGCGGCGCCGGCGGCCCCACCGCGATCAAGCAGACCGGCCTGAAGGACCGCGTCTATGCCATCGTCGAAGGCGGCCCGAACCACATGGAAGGCGGCAACCAGGCATTCGAGGAAGAGTTCCGCAAGAAAGCCAATATGGGCGTGTGGTATCCGCGCGTGCGCAATCAGATGGAAATGCTGGCCCGCGCCATGAACGAAGCCAAGTCCAACGACCCGAAGGTGTTCGCCGAGAAGCTGCGCGGCATGAAGTACACCAACATCTACGGCTCGGCGACCTACATGCGCGCGGAAGATCACCAGTTCTTCCAGGACATGTTCATCGAGGTGTTCACCCCGATTGCCGAAGCCAAGCTGAAGTATGACGAGGAAGGCACCGGCTGGGGCTGGAAGACGGCGGCGACGGTGAAGATGGCCGACACCGACGTGCCGACCACCTGCAAGATGGCGAAGCCGAGCTGAAGCGGCGTAGAATGGCGGCGGCGCCAACAAGCCGCCGCCATTTTTCTTCTTGGGGGCTTTTCAGGGGGATCGGCCTTGCTTGAACTGGTGGTGTTTTCGACGCTGAACGGCGTGCTCTACGGCATGCTGCTGTTTCTCCTGGCCTCCGGCCTCACCTTGATCTTTTCCATGATGGGCGTGCTGAATTTCGCCCATGCCAGCTTCTACATGCTGGGCGCCTATTTCGGCTTCCAGCTCAGCCAGTGGCTCGGCTTCTGGGTGGCGCTCATCGCCGCCCCCATCCTGGTCGGCCTGATCGGCGCCGGGGTCGAACGCTGGGGCCTCAGGCTGGTGCACAAGCACGGCCATGTCGCGGAATTGCTGTTCACCTTCGGCCTCGCCTTCGTGATCGAGGAAATGGTGCAGATGATCTGGGGCAAGCTGCCGGTGGATTACCGCGTGCCGCCGCTCTTGGATTTCTCCGCCTTCACGCTGTTCGGCACCACCTATCCCGCCTTCCGCATGTTCATGCTGCTGATCTCGGTGGCGATCTTCCTGGTGCTGCTGCTGATCCTCACCCGCTCGCGCATCGGCCTGGTCATCCAGGCGGCCTTAAGCCATCCCAACATGGTGGCGATGCTGGGCCACAATGTGCCGCGCGTGTTCATGCTGGTCTTCGGCGTCGGCTCCGGCCTGGCGGCGATTGCCGGCGTGATCGCTGGCCCGGCCCTGGTGACGCAGCCGAGCATGGCGCATGTGCTCGGCCCGATCCTGTTCGTGGTGGTGGTGTTTGGCGGGCTGGGCTCGCTGCCCGGTGCCTTCATCGCTTCCCTGATGATCGGCCTGATCCAGACCTTCGCCATCGCGGTGAACTACTCGCTCGGCGACCTGCTGAGCCTGCTGGGCATGGCGCGGCCGATGCAGGGCGCGCTGTCGGATCTGTGGCAGGTGACAGTGGCGCAGATCGGCCCGGTGGTGCCGTATCTGATGCTGGTGCTGATCCTGATCTTCCGGCCCACCGGGCTGATGGGCACGCGGGATACCTGAGATGAGCGCCATGACGATACAGCAACCCTCTCTCATCCGCCGCTACTGGGTCTGGGCCGCGATCATCGTGGTGATGATCGCGCTGCCCAGGATTTTCACCTCCGGCGCCGCGCTCACCACCATGTGCCTGATGGGCATCATGGTGATCTTCTCGCTGAGCTATAACATGCTCTTGGGCCAGACCGGCATGCTGAGCTTCGGCCATGCGGTCTATTATGGCCTCGGCGGTTTCCTCGCCGTGCATGCCATGAATATCGTCACGGCAGGCAAGCTGCCGATCCCGCTGCCTTTGGTGCCGCTGGCCGGCGGCGCCATGGGGCTTTTGTTCGGCATCATTTTCGGCAGTGTTTCGACACGCCGCGCCGGCACCGCCTTCGCCATGATCTCACTGGGCTTAGGCGAACTGATCTTCTCGCTCTCCCTGATCCTGCGCGGCTTTTTCGGCGGCGAGGAAGGCGTCACCGCCAACCGCACCAAGCTGCTGCGGCTGTTCGATATCAGCTTCGGGCCGCAGATCCAGGTCTATTACCTGATCGCCTTCTGGTGCTTCATCTGCATCGTGGCGATGTATGCCTACACCCGCACGCCGCTGGGCCGCATGTGCAACGCGGTGCGCGAGAATCCGGAACGCGCCGAATTCGTCGGCTATTCGACGCAGATGATCCGCTTCATCACCTTCTGCGCCTCCGGCTTTTTCGCCGGCATCGCCGGCGGCCTGGCGGCGATCAATTTCGAGCTGATGAATGCGGTCAACGTCTCCGGCGCACAATCCGGCGTGGTGCTGCTGATGGCCTATATCGGCGGCATCGGGCTGTTCTACGGCCCGATCCTTGGTGCCATTCTGGTGACGCTGCTGCAGGTCATGCTCTCCGATATCACCGGTGCCTGGCTGCTGTATTTCGGCCTGCTGTTCATCGTCATGGTGATGTTCGCCCCCTATGGCATCGCCGGCCTGCTGGCGATGCATCTGCCGCTACTGCAGAACCGCACGCTCACCCGCATCCTGCCGGCCTATGGCCTGATGGCGATGCCCGCGGCACTCGGCTTCCTCGGCCTCGTCACCCTGATCGAGACGGCACATCATCAACTCGTAAAGACCGCCACTGACGGGCCGGCGATGAAACTGTTCGGCATCGCCTACAAGTCCAACATGGCGGCGCCCTGGATCATCGCCCTGGTGCTGATCATCGCCGGGCTCTATCTCGGCTACCGCTGCGCGCCGGTGCTGAAACGCGCCTGGAACGATGCTCTGACACCCTCGATCCAGGGGAGGGCCTGAGCCATGACCGCCATCGCCCTCTCCCTGCAGGACCTGCACAAGAGCTTCGGCGCCACGCCGATCATCCGCGGCGTGTCGCTGGATATCAAGGCCGGCGAACGCCATGCCATCATCGGCCCGAACGGCGCCGGCAAATCGACGCTGTTTCACCTCATCTCCGGCCGCCTGTCGCTCACCGCCGGGCGCATCGCGCTGAAAGGCGAGGATATCACCGGGCGGAAGCCGTTCGAGATCAACCGCCGGGGCTTGAGCCGCAGCTTTCAAGTCACGAATATCTTTCCCCGGCTAACCGTGTTCGAGAATGTGCGCTGCGGTGTGCTGTGGTCGTTGGGCTACAAATATTCCTTCTGGCACAATGTGCGCAAACTGAACGACGCCAACGAGCTGGCGCAATCGGTGCTGGAACGCATCGGCCTCGCCGCCCGGCGCGACATCCCGGCCGGCGTGCTGACCTATGCCGAGCAGCGGGCGTTGGAAATCGGCATCACCATCGCCGGCGGTGCCGACGTGATCATGCTGGACGAACCCACCGCAGGCATGAGTCGTTCGGAAACCGATCATGCCGTGGCGCTGATCAAGAAGATTTCCGAAGGTCGCACCCTAATCATGGTAGAGCATGACATGGGCGTGGTGTTCGATCTGGCCGACCGCATCTCCGTGCTGGTCTACGGCCAGATCATTGCCAGCGACGCGCCGGCGGCGATCCGCAACAACAAGGCGGTGCGTGAAGCCTATCTGGGTCAAGCGATGGAAGCGGAGCATTGAGATGACCGGCAATCTGCTCGAAGTCCGCGACCTCAACGCCTATTACGGCAAGAGCCATATCCTGCATGGCGTCAGCTTCGATGTGCGCGAGGGCGAGATCGTCTCGCTGCTGGGCCGCAATGGCGTCGGCCGCTCCACCACGATCAAGGCGATCATGGGCGATGTGCCGCCCATCGGCTCGATCCGCTTCAAGGGCCAGGAGATCGTCGGCCGGAAGCCGCATGAAATTGCCCATCTGGGCTTGGGCTACGTGCCCGAGAACCGCGACATCTTCCCCGGCCTCACGGTGCGCGAGAACCTGTATCTCGGCCAGAAGCATGCCAGCAAAAGCGGTCGCTGGAGCATCCAGGATATGTACGACATCTTTCCGCGTCTGGCCGAACGCGCGGAGGCGCCGGGCGGTGTGCTGTCGGGCGGCGAGCAGCAGATGCTGACCATGTGCCGCACCCTGATGGGCGATCCCGACCTGATCATGGTGGACGAGCCGACCGAGGGCCTGTCGCCGATGATGGTGGAGCATGTCGGCAAACTGCTGGTGCGCATCGCCGAGCGCGGCGTCAGTATCCTGCTGGTGGAGCAGAAACTGACCATCGCGCTGAAAATCTCGCAGCGGCTTTACGTGATGGGCCACGGCCATATGGTGTTCGAAGGCAGTCCGGCGCAATTGCAGGCCGATGCCGCGATCCGCAAGGAATGGCTGGAAGTCTAGCCGGGCTTGTAAAAGCTGCCAGTAATGCCAATCTGTGGGAGAAGTTCCACCGCAAGGGCACTCCCATGGAAATCTCCCCCGGTCTGATCATAGCCGTTCTGTTTCTGCTGGTGGTCGGCGTCACCATCTTCGCTGGCGTAAAGACCGTGCCACAGGGCCAGCAATGGACCGTGGAGCGGCTGGGGAAGTATATCCGCACGCTCACCCCCGGCTTGTCGGTGATCATCCCCTATGTCGACCGCATCGGGCACAAGCTGTCGCTGATGGAAACCGTGCTCGACATCCCGAGCCAGGAAGTGATCACGCGCGACAACGCCACCGTCACCGCCGATGGCGTGGTGTTCTTCCAGGTGCTGGACCCGGTGAAGGCGGCTTACGAAGTGCAGGACCTGCTCTTCGCGCTGTCCAGCCTGGCGATGACCAATGTGCGTTCGGTGATCGGCGCCATGGACCTGGATGAAGTGCTATCGCAGCGCGACCAGATCAACCGCCGCCTGCTGTCGGTGGTGGATCAGGCGACCCTGGCCTGGGGCATCAAGGCCACCCGCATCGAGCTGCGCAACATCCAGCCGCCGCAGAACCTGCTCGATTCCATGGCCAAGCAGATGACCGCCGAGCGCGAGAAGCGTGCCGAAATCCTCACCGCCGAAGGCGCCAAGCAGGCCAGTATCCTGCGCGCCGAGGGCGCCAAGCAGGCCGCCGTGCTGGAAGCCGAGGGCCGCATGGAAGCCGCCAAGCGCGACGCCGAGGCGCGCGAGCGGCTGGCGGAAGCGGAAGCCAAGGCGACGCAGATGGTGAGTCAGGCCATCGCCGACGGCAACGTGGCGGCGATCAACTACTTCGTGGCGCAGAAATATGTCGAGGCTTTCGCCAAGTTCGCCGAAAGCCCGAACCAGAAGCTGGTCTTCATGCCGATGGAAGCCAGCGGCGTGATCGCTTCGCTCGGCGGCATTGCCGATCTGGCCCGCCATGCGCTGGGGCCGGATACGAGCGGCAATGATGGCGCCGGCCGCCAGGCGAAACCGCGCAGCATGCCGGCCCGTGCCACCGGGCCGAAGCCGGCCGAGACCACTGCACCTGTGCCACCAGCCCGCCCCTGGGGTGCGCCGCTGGATGACGTTTAACACGGCGGAATAGCCAACTATGACCCTGCCCTTCCATCCCGAACCCTGGCATTGGCTGGCGCTTGGCGCGGTGCTGGCGGCGCTTGAGGTCATCATGCCCGGTGCGGTGCTGATCTGGTTCGGCGCCGCTGCCTTCTCGCTTGGCCTGCTGCTCTGGCTGCTGCCCGATCTCAGTGCCGGTACGCAGCTTGGGGTTTTCGCGCTGCTGGCGCTGGGCTGGCTCGGGCTTGGCCTGTGGCTGCGCCGCCGCGCCGGTCCGGAGCCTGAGCCTAGCGTGAACCAGGGCGCGGCGCGGCTGATCGGCCAGCGCGGCAGGCTGGAAACCGCGCTGGAGAATGGCCGGGGCGAGATGCGGCTGGGCGATACCGTGTGGCCGGTCAGCGGTCCCGATCTGCCGGCCGGCAGCATCGTCACCGTCACCGGCGCAGATGGCGCCCTGCTGCTGGTCAGCCCGGCAGCGCCAGACTAGACGCATTGGCTTGCACTTCGCGCGGAGGTGGGCAATTCTGCCGCAGAAATCACCACCTCTGGTAAATATGCGCCCGCTTCTCCTGCTGCTGCCCCTGCTGCTCGCCGCCTGCGCCGGCGGCCAGGCCGACAATGACCGCCGCATTTACGACGCCGCTTTCGCCGATCTGCGTGCCGGGCGCTATCCGCTTGCCGCCGCGCGTTTCGAGGAACTCGCTCTGGCGCGGCCGAACAGCGATCTCGGCGCCGCTGCGAGCATGAACCGCTGCATGGCACTGAGTCAGTTGCGGCCCGCAGAGCGCGGCATCACCGCCTGCTCCGAGGCGATGGCCCATGGCAAGGCGGCGCCGCAGACCGAATATGCCCGCGCTATCCAGGCCGCCGCCCATTGGCAGATCACCTATCTCTACATTCATGCCGAACGGCCGCTCGAGGCCTTGACCACGGCCTATGCCAGCCGCGATGCCTTTGGCAATGATGGCAATGCCAGCCTGCGCGCGCTCTCGGCCAATGCCGAACTGCTTGGCGCCTCGATCCTGTTGCAGCGCGACGATGTTACCGGCGCGCTGGCCTGGATGGACCGCATTGAGGCGCATGACTGGGTTGCCTATGGCAATCTCTATGTACGCGACGCCCATGACAAGCTGCTGGTCGGCCTGCCGCAACTGCGCCTGCTTGCCTTGCGCCAGAAGGCCGATCTGCACGGTGCTGTGGCGGCGGTGGATCGCTACCGTGCGCGGCTGCTGCGCGAAGGCGGTGTGCTGCATCGCGATGTCGCCACCATGCTACTGCTGCCGATGATGTCGGCGAAGCTTTATCTGCGCGATGGCGCCGGGGCGCGTGCCGCCAGCGACCTGTTCATGGCTGAACTGGAGCAGAACCATATCGACGGCAGCCCAGCCAGCAAAAATTTCACGGTGCGGCCCTTCGCACTGAGCAGCCTGCGTATCGCCAACGACTGGCTGCCGCATATCGTCTATGACTTCCTGCCCGCCGCGACGCGCGGCAGGCTGGAAGCTGGCAATCTCGGCCGGGCCTATTTCGAGGGCGCACTTTCGGCGATGCAGGATGGCCGCAGCCAGATCGGCGCCGAGCGCTTTGACCGTATCGCGGAAGCCTTGCGCGGCGAAAATGGCCGCGAATTTGCCGCGCTGGCCGAGCGGCTGCAACGCATCAAGCTGGCATTCCTGCCACGCGAAGCACCGCAGCCCACGGCCTTCCTGCTGCCGAACGGCTGAGGCTCAGGCCGGGCTGAGGATCTTGAGCCCGGCAATGCCGGCGACGATCAGGGCGATGCAGCCAAGCCGCAGCAGGTCGGCGCTTTCGCCAAACAGCCAGATGCCGAGCAAGGCGGTGCCGACGGTCCCGACACCGGTCCACACCGCATAGGCGGTGCCAAGCGGCAGGGTTTTCAGCGCCAGGCCAAGCAGCGCCAGACTGACGATCATGGCGCTGACGGTGAGCAGACTGGGGATCAGGCGGGAGAAGCCTTCGGTATATTTCAAGCCGACCGCCCAGCCGATCTCGGCCAGGCCAGCCAGCAGCAGAATCAACCATGCCATGGGATAGCTCCGGAATAGCGGATACCTGGAGTGGACGGTATCCGGGGGATGACGGGGCCGTCCCCATCGCGATGAAAGCGAAGCGGCCGGGCCGTCCCGGCGCTGCTGTTTATTTAGGGCTGCAAGGCGGCCGCTTCAAGTCGGCATATCGCCGGTAGGCACCTGGCAGACCAGCAGCATGTCATACGCCTCGCCCTGGCTGGCCAATGGCAGGCCGACGCCCTCGATGCGCAGCGAAAAGCCGCTTTGCGTGTAGCCATCGCCGCGATACCAGGCCGGGCGGCCGAGCCGCAGCGCCTCGAGGCCGAGCCAGCTTATGCTGGCACCGAAATCCGCATCGGGATGTTCATCGAGATAACGGCCGGTGAGATCGAAGCCGCGCTGTTCGGTGAGCTGCGTGCCGACCAGGCGATAGCGCAGCCGTGCGGCGCTGGCATCACGCTCCACCAGCAGCACGCGGCCGAGCCAGGGCAACAGCCGTTCGGGTGGAAAATCCTCGCGCCGTGGCCGCCGCTTCGCCGCGATATCGAACCACAGATCATAGAATGCGCGAAGCTGATCCGATTGCAGCCAGGGCCGCAGCAAGGCCGGCTCTGCGATGTTGCAGCGCATCGGCAAGGGCGATTCGGACACGCGATGATCATACTGGCCAACCAGGATGACATCGGGATGGCAGCCATCATCGGCCAGCGGCAGCGACAGCGCCTCGATGCTGTAGTCGAGATTGTCCGCCTGGCGGAAGCGGCCGATACCGAGCGCCGGCAGCCGCGTGGCGCAGACCTGCTGCATCTGCCGCGCCGCCAGGCCGGCGAAATGCGGATTGGGATGTTCCTCGATGAAGCGGCCGCTCAGATCGAAATCGCGCGCGAAGGTGAAATGGCTGCCATAGAGGCGATAGCGGAAACGCGGCACGGCATTTTCTTGCGGCACCACGTCGAACATCACCACATGGCCGAGGCTGGCGCGAAAATCCTCCGGCGCGAAATCGGCGCGGCTCGGCAATTGGCCAGCGCGGTTGCGCAGCATGTTCTGCCAGTGGATCAGCATCTGGCGCAGTTCCGGCTGGCGCAGCAGCGGCGACAACAGCTCCGGGCCATCGACAAGCTGGCATTGCCAGAGGTCACGCAAGGCTTCCGCGGCGACACTCATCGCAATATCTGGGCGGCCAGCACCATATCCACCGTCTCGCCATCGCTGGATAACGGCAGGATCAGGCCTTCGAAGCGGCTGCCGAGCCTGGCTTCGCTGCTATCGATCAGGTCGACCCAGAGCGGCCGGCCATAGATCGCCACCGGCGCATAGCCCTGCTGCGCCATGGCGCCGAGACTGGGATCGGGATGCTGATCGAGAAACCGGTTCGACAAATCATAGCCACGGAAGCGCGCCACGTTGGAGCCGAACAGGCGGTAACGGAAGCGGGGCGGAGCGTTTTCCTGCGGCACCACATCGAGCAGAAACAGGTTGCCGAGCAGATACCGCAATTTCTCGGGCTGCACATCGGCACGGCTGGGATAACGCCGCGTGCCGCGCCAGATCCGCCAATCGGCAAGCAGGCGCAGCAATCCGGCATGGCGCAGGCGCAGGCCAAGCAATTCCGGTTCGGCGTAAACGATTTCGAGCGCGGCGCGGCTGCGTTCAAGCTCGAGACTGAGCGGCTGGTTGAACTGGCCGGCCAGCAGGCGGTTGACCGTGACGCCATCATCCGAGAGCGGCAGCACGATCATTTCCGCCAGCAGCATCACGCCATGCTGATCCGCCATGCTCCAGCGTCCGAGCAGGGGCTGGCGGCGGCGCAATACCTCGCTGAAGGCAGGGTATGCCCGCGTGGCAGCATTGGGATCGGGATGTTCCGCCAGTGTCTTGCCGGTGAGATCGAAGCCGCGCGCGAAGGAGAAATTCGAGCCGAAGACGCGGTAGCGGAATTCCGGGCCGCCTTCGGGCCTGTTCTCCACATCCAGCATGACGAGATTGCCGAGCACATAGCGCAGACGCTCGGGCGGGAAGGCATTGCGGCCGGGCAGCCGGCCATCCTTGCCGGCGCTCTGCCAGTCTTGCAGCAATTGCACCAGCGGTGCGTTGAGCAGATGCGGCTTCAGATCATCTGGTTCGCCACACAGGCCCAGATCGAAACCAGGATGCGCCAGCAGGCTGATGGGCGGCGTGTACATAGGTGCATTGACGCCAATCACTCTGGCGCGGTCAAGCGGTGAGGCGCTGCCGCGTTGGTTGAATTGACTGCTTCGATTGAATTGGAGCCTGGCCTGAAATAGCAAAAGAAGGGCCGCCGGACAGGATGGGGATCATGTCCGGCGGCCCTGGGCAACCCTGCCGGCAACCAGGAGCCGGTGGGTTGCTGGGGGTTCGTCTGTTTCGCGCCGCCTTACTCGGCGGCCAAGTTACTCGGCGGCTTGGGCCTGCACCGCGTCAACCGCCGCGGCCTCGCCTTCCAGCGTCACGGCAACAGCATGCACGGTGGCGGCGATGCGCACGGCGGCCTGGATCTTCTCGGCTTCGAGGCCGCCCTTGGTCAGCTCATGCTCATGCGCTTCCACGCACATGCCGCAGCCATTGATGGCGGAGACGGCGAGCGACCAGATTTCGAAATCCAGCTTCTCGACGCCTGGCTTGCCAATCACGTTCATGCGCAGCTTGGCCGGCATGGTCTTGTAGGCCGACTGATCGCCCATCATGTGCACGAAGCGATAGTAGATGTTGTTCATGCTCATGATCGCGGCGGCGGCCTTGGCGGCCTGCAGCGCCTCTGGGCTGAGCTGGGGGCCGAATTCGGCGAGCACGGCCTGGATCACGCTCGGCTCGCGCGCCGCCAGCGCGGTGGCGACGAAGGTGCCGGCGCGCTGCTGCTGTGTCAGGCCCTGCTCGGCGGCGAGCGAGGACAGGTTCAGCTTCAGGTCCTTGGCGTATTCGGGCAGGCGGTTCTTCAGCACTTCGATCGACATGGGAAATCCTCCGGGGAGAGAGAGCCCCGCCGCGCCTGACCTTCAGGATCGGCACGGCGGGGTATTGCTTCGCTGCTTAGGCAGCCGGCTTCAGCACGTCCTCGCCCTTCTGCCAGTTGCAGGGGCAGAGTTCGTCGGTCTGCAGCGCGTCGAGCACGCGCAGCACTTCCGCCGGGTTGCGGCCGACCGAGAGGTCGTTCACGGACACGAAGCGGATCACGCCTTCCGGGTCGACGATGAAGGTGGCGCGCAGCGCGACGCCTTCATTCTTGTCGAGGATGCCGAGCGCCTGGCTCAGCTCGCGCTTGATGTCGGCCAGCATCGGGAACGGCAGCGCCTTCAGGTCGGCATGGTTCTGGCGCCACGCCAGGTGCACGAACTCAGAGTCGGTCGAGACGCCATAGACCACCGTGTCACGGTCGTTGAAATCGCTGTTCAGCTTGCCGAAGGCAGCGATTTCGGTCGGGCAGACGAAGGTGAAGTCCTTCGGCCAGAAGAACACGACCTTCCACTTGCCCTTGTCGGTGGCGTTGGAGATGTCGGTGAAGGCATTCTTGATGTCGGTGGACACCACAGCCTTGAGGTTGAAGCTCGGGAAGGCATCGCCAATGGTCAGCATTTTACTCTCCTGATTTATGGCCCCACCTGGTTGGCTGGGGCTCGTTTCGATCCGGGGCTGGGGCAGCGTCGCCGCTGCCTTGACGGGGAAGCTACAGAAAGCTATCTAATCGATCAAATGGATTAAAATTGTCACACTAATCGATTTTCCCGATGATAAATCTGCCCAGCATGAAACAGCTCCGCTATCTGGTAACCCTTTCCGAAACCAAGCATTTCGGAAAGGCAGCGGAGGCCTGCTTTGTCACCCAACCGACGCTTTCGGCCGGAATCCAGGAACTTGAAACACAGCTTGATGCCGCCCTGGTTGACCGCACCCGGCGCAAGGTGGTGCTCACCCCCTTGGGCCAGGTGATGGCGGCCAAGGCGCGGGAAGTGCTCGCCCAGGCCGAGGAAATTGTGCTGCTGGCCCGCGCCGTGTCGGAGCCGCTGGCCGGACCGCTCAATCTCGGCGTCATCCCGACGGTGAGCCCCTTCCTGCTGCCGCGCGTGCTGCGCAGCCTGCGCCGCCGCTTCCCCAAGCTGAAACTGTTCCTGCGCGAGGACCTCACCGCGCGGCTGGTGCAGCAGCTCGAAGCCGGGCGGTTGGACCTGCTGCTGCTGGCCTTGCCGATAGAGGCCCGCGCGGTGGAAACCATGCCGCTGTTCAGCGACCATTTCCGCTTCGCCTGCCGCAACGATCACCCGCTGGCGGAATCCAACGGCGTGCCGCTGCCGGCGCTGCAGAACGAATCGCTGCTGCTGCTGGAAGATGGCCATTGCCTGCGCGATCATGCGCTGGATGCCTGCCAGTTGCCGCGCCCGGCCCGCCGGGAAAGCGTCGGCGCCACCAGCCTGCATACCCTGGTGCAGATGGTGGATAACGGCCTTGGCGTCACGCTGCTGCCCGACCTGGCGCTGCAGGCCGGCATCCTGCGCGGCACCGATGTGGTGGCGCGGCCGGTGATGACGCCGGATCATGCCGAGCCGCCGGCGCGCCAGATCGGCCTGGTCTGGCGCCGCGGCACGCAACGCGCTAAGGAATTCCGCCTGTTCGGCGAGGCCTTGCTGGCCGCCTTGCCGAAGGCAAAGCCGGCATTGGAAAAGCCTGCCGAAGAAAAAGTCGCCGAAGGGAGAGTCGTATGAGTGAGAGTATCGTTCGCACCGCCACCGCCAAGGATGCTGCCACCATCGTGCGGCTGGTGCAGGCGCTGGCGGCGTATGAAAAGGAACCGCCGAGCAGCGTGAAGATCACCGAGGCCGACGTGTTGCGCGACGGCTTTTCCGAACCGCGCCGTTTCGAGGCGCTGATCGCCGAACTCAAGGGCGAAGCGGTCGGCTTCGCGCTGTTCTTCCACAATTACTCGACCTGGGAAGGCCGCGCCGGCATCTATATCGAGGATCTGTTCGTGCTGCAGACGGCACGCGGCCACGGCATCGGCCGGCAATTGATCACCGCCATCGCGGCGATTGCGAAGCAGCGCGATTGCCCACGCGTCGACCTGAATGTGCTGGACTGGAATCCGACGCGGGATTTCTATCACCGCCTAGACATCAAGCACATGAAGGACGAGCGCCAGTCCTGGCTGCCCTACCGCATGACGCGCCCCGCCATCGCCGCGCTCGCCGCCGATGCCAGCGAAGACTGGCTCAAGCTGTAAGCTGGTTCCGTCATTCCCTTTGTCACTCCCGCGTAAGCGGGAGTCCCATTTTTACCAATGAAATGGGACCCTCGCTTCCGCGAGGGTGACAAAGGAACAAACACATATCGTCATGCCCGCACTTGATGCGGGCATCTCATGCCGAGTTGCCTGAGACCCCCAGGTCAAGCCCGGGGGTGACGACGCGTTGGACAACAAAAAAGGCGCCGCGATGGGCGCCTTTTTCATTTCTGTGCGAGAACCTGCGGCTTACTTCGCCGCCGGCTTGGTCTCGATGTCGTCGCTCGGCTTGGCGGCCATGCTGACGCTCGGTGCGGTCGGCTTCTGCGTCACCGGACGGTTCTTGATTTCGTCGGCGCGGCGCTGGCGGTAGATGGTGCGCAGGCTGGCGTAGAAATCCAGCGAAGTGCGCTCCAGCGCATCCAGCGTGCCGCCGACTTCATCGCGGGTATCGAGCACGGTGAGGCCGAGGCGGCCATAGATGAAGCCATCGGCATCGATGTTGCGGGCATACCAGTTGAACGGATCGGCGAAGGAATCGACGCCCATGCCAACCAGGTCACGCGGGTTCGAGGGGCCGAGCACCGGCAGCATCAGGAACGGGCCTTCGCCGACGCCCCAGACGGCGAGCGTCTGGCCGGCATCTTCGGTATGGCCCGGCAGGCCGAACCACTTGGCGGCGGGATCCCAGATGCCGAGCAGGCCGATGGTGGAATTGATCGCGAAGCGCGAGGCGGTGTCGCCAGCGCGGTTGCTTTCGCCCTGCAGCAGGTCATGCGCGAAAACGATCGGCGCCTTGAGATTCAGCAGCGCGTTATGCACGCCATCGCGGATCGGCGGCGGCACCAGCTGATAGGCCAGCAACGCCGGCTTGAGCAGGAAATGGTCGACGACCTTGTTGAACTCGAGGATGGCGCGATTCACCGGCTCGAGCGGATCATTGATCGCATCGGCTTCAGCGGTGGAACCACCCGTGGCGGGCGCGGAACCGCCCGAGGCACAGCCGGCCAACAGGCCAAGCGAGCAAACGGAAACCAGGGCAAACTTCTTCCACCCATCGAACTTCGGGGCTGCGAGCATGGCGTCTTACGACCTCTTACTGCTTTATAGCCCTAGACTTATCAGGCATTTGCCGAGCCAGGGCAAGACTATTCCGGGCCAGCTTGGGCGCCGCCGCCCTTTCCCGTCGCGAAGAACCGCTTTTTGCTGCTGGTGGTGCAAAAAAGCAACAGTAGCGGCTAGGTTTTTCAATAAGTTAAAGGCAGCCTGCGGAGCATCAATGCAGCAGCGGACGGCGCCCGGCAGACTGCCCTGAAGCCTCTGCCTGCCCATCCTCGGCAGCATCCGAGTCGTCCTGCTCGACCGCCGGTATGGCATACTGGCCGCTGAGCCAGCGATGCAGGTCGACATCCTTGCAGCGCGGGGAACAGAACGGGGCAAGCTTCGCCGCTTCCGGTCCTTCAACAGTCTTGCCGCAGATCGGGCAGGTGCGGGCCGTCACTTCAATTCACCCGGTCGATGCTGAAAACCTCGCGCCGCCGCCCGGCCTCGGGCCGCACCTCGACATGGGCGCCGAGCCGGCGTTCCAACTGGCCGAGCAGGTCCGGCCCGAACAAGGCCGCCACATCCGGCGCGCAGGCGATGGCGAAGCGGGAACCGCGCGGGCTCATGGCGGCTTCCGCCATGGCGCGGCGGATCAGTTCCGCCTGCACGGCGGGCAATGAGGGGATATGGCCGTCGCTGTCGCAGGTCGGGCAGGCCTCGAACAGCCTGGTGCCGAGCGGCTCGCCGATACGCTTGCGCGTCATCTCCACCAGGCCGAGCGCCGACATGCCGAGCACCTTCACCGCCGCCGGATCGCGGCTCAAGGCCTTGCGCAGCGCATTCACCGCCTGGGCGCGGTAGGCCGAAGAATCCATGTGCAGGAAGTCGATCACGATGATCCCGCCGATGCCGCGCAGCCGCAATTGGCGCGCGATTTCCTCCGCCGCATCGAGATTGATGCGCAACGCCAATTCCTCGAAATCATTGCCGCGCCGCGCACCGCGCGCGATATCGACATCGATGGCGGTAAGCGCGTCGGTTTCGCCGAACAGCAGCGCGCCGCCCGAAGGCAGCGCGACACGGCGCGACAGCGCGGCATCAATATCGCTCTCGATGTCGAAGAGTTCGAACAGCGCGCCTGGCTCGTCATAACGTTCCAGCTTGCCGACCAGTTCCGGCGCATGTTCGAACAGCCAGGCGCGTGCCTCGGCGAAACCGCGCGCATCGTTGACACGGATGGTATCCAGCTTGGCGCCGACATGGTTGCGCAGCGCGCGGCCCACCGGCCCCATCTCACGCCACAATTCCGCCGGCGCGGTGGCCTTGGCGCGGCGTTCCTCAATCGCGATCCAGCGCGCGCGAAGTCGCTGCAGATCGGCGCCGAGCGCTTCCTGATCGGCTTTTTCGGCGGCCATTTCCACCAGCGCGCCCATTGGCGGGCGGCGGTCCTCGCCACGGCGGTCCGGCACCGGCGATGCCGACTTGCCGACGCGGCGCTCGCCGAGCTTGCGGCGCAATTTCAGGCTGACCTGCGCCGGCGTCTGATCGGCCAGGCCCAGCATGCTTTGCAGCAAGGCAGCCAGCCGCATGCGCTCGGCATCCTCCAGGATGCGCTTGGACACGCGGATGCGGGAATCATAGGGGGTGAGCGACAGGAAGCGGCCCGGCAGGCTGGGGCGCGCGGTGAGCTTGACGCCCTTCTCGCCCACCGGATCGCGGATCACCTGCACCAGGATGGCATCGCCTTCCGCCAGGCGCTGTTCGATTGGCCGGCTGTTGTCGCCAAACAAATCCGGCGCCAGGTCGCTGGCATTGAGGAAACCGTCGCGCGCCAGGCCGATATCGACATAGGCCGCCTGCAAACCCGGCTCGATCAGCCGCACGCGGCCAAGGAAAATAGCGCCGAGCGCGGAATCGCGGTCGGGCCGTTCCAGGTCGAGATGCACCAGCCGGTCATCCTCGACCAGCGCGACGCGGGTTTCGGTGAGGCCGACGTCGATCAGCAATTCGTTCGCCATGCCCCACCTATATAGCGTGAGATTATGCTGTAGGCCACAAGGGATAGCCGAAACCGCCGAGCAGAGCAGCGGTCTCGTGCAGCGGCAGGCCAACCACGTTGGAATAGCCGCCCTGCAATTGGGCGACGAACAGGTCGGCACGGCCCTGGATGGCATAGCCGCCGGCCTTGCCCAGGCCCTCGCCACTCAGCATATAGCCGGCGATCTCGGCATCCGAGAGGCGCTTGAAGGAGACGGCGGTTTCCACCACGCGCTCGGCACGGCGCGTAACACCCTGGGCGCCATTTTGCAGCAGGCAGAGCCCGGTATAGACGCGGTGGCGGCGGCCCGAGAGCAGCCGCAGGCAGGCTTCCACTTCCTCGGGCGTCTCGGCCTTGGGCAGGATGCGGCGGCCAAGGCCGACCACGGTATCGGCGGCCAGGATCAGGCAGTCTTGCGGGACGCTGGCGGGCAACGCGGTAGCGGTTGCCGCCGCCTTGGCGCGGCAGAGCCGGCGGGCAAGCTGGCGCGGGATTTCGCGGGGGAGCGGGGTCTCGTCGAGGTCGGCGGGCAGCACATGGGCTGGAACCACGCCGATCTGGGCCAGAAGCGAAAGCCGCCGGGGCGACGCCGAAGCGAGCACGAGCGGCGGCATCGGGACTTACTTGAAGCGGAAGGTGATGCGGCCCTTGCTCAGGTCATAGGGGGTCATTTCCACCATGACCTTGTCGCCGGCCAGCACGCGGATGCGGTTCTTGCGCATCTTGCCCGACACTTGGGCGAGCAACTCGTGGTCATTCTCAAGCTTCACGCGGAACATCGCGTTGGGCAACAATTCCAACACGACGCCGGGGAATTCCAGCAATGCTTCCTTGGACATCAGCCCTCTTTTCGATCCGAACAATTGCGCGCCAGAACCCGAAATCGGGCCCGAAATCGGGCGGGAGTAGCCCGGGCCGGCGCAAGCGGCGCCGAACATGCGTCCAAACCCCAGGAAAATCAAGCCGGCAGCGCGACGCTTTGTCGCCAAGCGGGACCCTCCGGGCAGGTCGATGCAGCCCGGTAAGTCACTGAATCCGCTGTTATTTGCTCATCATGGTGGCAAGGCCGCCGTGCCAGCCAGGCCCCAAGGCCAGGTCTGGCGGCAAGTTCGTTCGGGAAAGTGACCGGGCCGGGGCCAGCGAAAACCAAGGCTGCCGCCAGCGGCAGGGGGCATCAGCCGGGCAGCATCACGCCAGCGGCAGGCTGACCGTGACGGTGGTGCCCTTTCCGAGTTCGGACTCGATTTCGAGGCTGCCGCCATGCAGCGTGATGAGCTGGCGCGTGATGGCGAGGCCGAGGCCGCTGCCCTCGGCGCGACGTGCCATGACGGGGCCGGACTGGAAGAAAGGCTCGCCCAGCCGGCGCAGATCCTCTGGCGCGATGCCGGCGCCGGTATCGGCGATGATCAGGCGCAGCTTGCCGCCCCGGACTTCGCCGGTGATCGAAACCTGGCCGCCGGGAGGCGTGAATTTCACCGCATTGCCGATCAGGTTGAGCAAGATCTGGCGGATCGCCGAGCGGTCGGCGGAAATCGTCGGCAGGACGCCGACGGCTCCGGCATCAAGTTTCAAAGCGACATTACCGGCATCGCCCTGCACCCGCACCAGGCCGGTGACCACGGCGACTTCCTCGCCTACCGCCATGGATTCGCGCTGCAGCGTGAACTTGCCGGATTCAATGCGGGTGAGATCGAGGATGGCGTTGATCACTTCCAGCAGGTGGCGGCCACCTTCCACGATCATGCCGGCATAATGCTTGTAGCGCGGCGAGCCGAGCGGGCCGAAAGGCTCGGCTTCCATCAATTCGCCGAAACCGATAACCGCGTTGAGCGGCGTGCGCAATTCATGGCTCATGAAGGCGAGAAAATTGGTCTTGGCGCGATTGGCGTATTCCGCCTCGGCCTGGGCCCGTTCGGCCTCGATCAGCGCGCGATGCAGTTGCATGGCATCCTGCGCCATGCCGGCGAGATCGCTGAGCAGGGCGCGCTGGTCCTCGCTGAGCTGCCGCGGCTTGCGGTCGATCACGCAAAGCGTGCCGAGCGCATGGCCCGCTTCATCAAGCAGCGGCGCACCGGCATAGAAACGGATGCCAGGATCGCCGGTGACCAGCGGATTGTTGATGAAACGCGTATCCTGCAGGGCATCCGACACTTCAAGCATCGCGCCATCGGCAACAGCATGGGTGCAGAAGGAAATGTCACGCGGCGTTTCCGGCAGGTCGATACCTTGCCCGGCCTTGAACCATTGCCGCTCGGCATCGATCAGCGACACCAGCGCGATCGGCATGTCGAGCAGCCGCGCCGCCAGCGCCACAATACGGTCGAAGCGCGGATCGGCGGGGGTATCAAGAATGCCATAGCGGTGCAGCGCCGCCAGGCGGTCGGCCTCGTTGGGCGGAAACGGGGCTGCTGTCACGGGCGCCTCGGATTGCTGCATACCGCTGATTATAGCGGCATAAGCCAACAACCCAAGACACGCCCTGGCTGCATCACACGATTGCTACAACCAAAGCTCCTGAAGCCTGGCATCGCCCTCTATTTACTGAAGGCGGGCGTCGCCCTCTATGGTGAGGCTGACGGTCTGGCTGCCCGGCTCGGCAACCGGTGCCGCCATTGCCTTGGCAGACATCGCCATGGCCATCATGCGCGGCTGCGGCTGCTGCAGCCCGCCGCCGATCCGCACCTGCTGCCAGCCGGCGAAGGCCTGGCCCAGAGCGGCAGCGCCGAGTTCGGCGCGGGCCTTCAGCCGCGCGATGGCCTCGCGGGTCAGGTCATCCTCCAGGCTGCGGCGCAGCTCACGCGACACCTCGAAGCTCAGGCCCTGCAGCAGCAGGCCGTCCTGTTGCAGCGTGCCGGCGGCTTCGAGCAGCTTCGCCGAATCCTTCGAGGTGATGCTGAATTGCGCGCTGGCACGCCAGCGCGGCGGGCCGGTGAGTTGGCCATTGGGGCCGCGTGGTGCGTCTTCCCAGGTGGTGTAACCGCCGGTGGCGACCTGCAGCCCGGCGGCCTTGGCCTTGGCCACGGCCTTTTCCAGCGCGGCATTGACCTGCGCCTGGGCCTTGGCGGCGGTGTCGCCGCTGGCTTCGGCAGCCAGCCGGGCACGCAGCAGGTCCGGCGTCACTTCGCGCTCGGCGGTCTCCGACAGGCTCAGCGTTGTGCCGCGCGGCTCGGCCGGCTGGCTGACAACAGGCTGGGCATTGGCCGGGTGGGCCAGCAGGAAAAGGGCAAGGGCAAGGGCTTCAAGACGCATCGGGCGACTCCGTGGGGTATGGACGCTACTATCGCGCCGCAGCCTACTTAGAGCCGGAAAATGGCGAGATTATGGAGGCTATCCGCCCAGCCTGCGTTTTTAGTTTTTGTAACTCTCGCGAAAGCGAGAGTCCCGTTTAACGGTTAAATGGGATAGCTGCGTGCGCGGGTATGACCCGGTGAGGTGGATTACACTCAAGCCAAATTACTCGATCGCCCTAGCCGCCCTGGGTGCCGAATTTCGGGAAGCGCTTGCGGATGCGCTGCATCAGGGTGTCGCGCACTTCGCGGTAGGCGGAAAGCCGTTGCTCGCGGCTGCCCTCGACAATGGAGGGATCGAAGGTATTCCAGAATTCCACGTCGCAGGACATGGTGCGAGTCATTTCGAGTGCGCGGTGATGCGCTTCCGGCGACAGCGTGATGATCAGGTCGAAGGACGAGTCTTCCAGTTCATCGAAGCTCTTCGGCTTGTGCCGCGTGATATCGAGGCCGATCTCGTCCATCACCTCGACGGCCAGCGGATCGAGCTGGCCTTTGCGCAGGCCGACCGAGTCGGCGAATACCTGGCGCGGAAACAGGCTTTTCAGGATGCCCTCGGCCATCGGGGAGCGGATGCTGTTCATGGTGCAACAGAACAACACGCTGCCGGGCATGCCTTCCACAGGTCAGCCCCGAATGTGCAAGACGCAGATGAGCGTGAAGAGCCGCCGGGCGGAATCGAAATCGGTATCGATCTTGCCCTTGAGGCGCTCCATCAGCAAAGTGGAGCCTTCGTTGTGTACGCCGCGCCGCGCCATGTCGATGGTTTCGATCTTCGATGGCGTCGCGGTCTTGATTGCCTCGAAGTAGCTGTCGCAGATTTCGAAATAATCCTTCACGATGCGCCGGAACGGCGACAGCGCCAGGATGATTTTGCCGAGCGGAATGGCTTCGGCATCGCGGATATCGAATACCAGGCGGTTTTCCTCGATGCCGAGGAAGAGCGTGAACGGCCCCTGATTTTCATGCGCGCCGATCGGCGAGAAGATGTTCTGCTCCAGCAGATCGAAAATCGCCACCTTGCGCTCATGCTCGATATCGGCGGAGCGGCGCACCAGCGTTCGCTCGTCGAGTTGCACATCGACGAGGCGGTGGTTGGTGGGCAGGGTTTTGGCGTTCATCGAGCGGCGGACCTAGTCGAGACGTATCGTAACCGACAAACCATGGGCATGCAGCCCCTCGGCGGCGGCCAGCCGGGCGGCGGCCGGGCCGATGCGGGCCAGCGAAGCGGCGTCGCATTCCACCAAAGTGGTGCGCTTCATGAAATCGAGCAGATTGAGGCCAGATGCGAAGCGCGCCGCGCCCGCCGTGGGCAGCACATGATTCGGCCCCGCGACATAGTCGCCGATGGCTTCCGGGGTATGGCGGCCGAGGAAGATGGCGCCGGCATGGCGCACCGCCTTGGCCAGTTCATGCGGCTGGTGGATCGCCAGTTCGAGATGCTCCGGCGCGATGCGGTTGATCAGCGCCGGGGCGCGGTTCATATCGCCAATGGTGATCAGCGCGCCAAAATTGGCCCAGCTTGCCGCCGCGATATTGCCGCGCGGCATCTTGGACAATTGCTTCGCCACCGCCTCGCGCACCTTGATCGCGAAGGCGGCGCTGTCGGTGATCAGCACCGACTGCGCCACTTCGTCATGCTCGGCCTGGCTGAGCAGGTCCGCCGCGATCCAGGCCGGATTGTTGGCGGCGTCGGCGACGACGAGGATTTCCGACGGCCCCGCCGGATTATCGATACCGACCTGGCCGAACACCTGACGCTTGGCGGCAGCGACATAGGCATTGCCGGGGCCGGTGATCTTGTCCACCGGGGCAATCGTCTCCGTGCCATAGGCCAGCGCCGCCACGGCCTGCGCACCGCCGAGGCGATAGGCTTCGGTGATGCCGCATAGCTTCAGCGCCGCCATCACCAGGGGATTGAGTTCGCCGCCCGGGGTGGGTACGCAGACGGCGATGCGGCGCACGCCGGCGACCACGGCGGGCAGCGCGTTCATCAGCACGGAAGACGGATAAGCCGCCTTGCCGCCCGGCACATAGAGGCCGACGGCATCCAGCGCGGTCCAGCGATGGCCGAGCTTGACCCCCTGGGCATCGGTGAAGAAATCGTCCGCCGGCTGCTGGCGGGCATGGAAGGCCCGGATGCGTTCGGCGGCGGTTTCCAGTGCCGCCATGGTGTCGGCATCGACCTGTAGGGCGGCAGCGTCCATCTCGCCCTGGGAAATGCGCAGGCCGAGTTTGGCGGAATCGACCTTGTCGAATTTCGCGTTCAGTTCGTGCAAAGCAGCATCGCCGCGCTTGCGCACATCCTTGATGATGCTGGCGGCAACCGTGCCAACATCGGCCTCGGCGTCGCGCTTGGATTTCACCAGGGCGTCGAAACGGGTATCGAAATCGGCATCGCGGTCATTCAGTTCAAGCGGCATCGACCACCTCGCGGACGCGTTCGATCCAGCCACCGACTTCGCGCGGCCGGGTTTTCAGCGCGGCGCGGTTCACCACCAGCCGCGAGGTCACTTCAGCGATCACTTCCACTTCCACCAGGCCATTGGCTTTCAGCGTCGCGCCGGTGGAGACCAGATCGACGATGCGGCGGCACAGCCCGAGCGTCGGCGCCAGTTCCATGGCGCCGTTCAGCTTGATGCATTCCGCCTGCACGCCACGGCGCGCGAAATAGTCATGGGTGACATGCGGGTATTTGGTCGCGACGCGGACATGGCTCCAGCGCCGCGGGTCGTCGGACTGGCTCAGCTCTGCCGGCTCGGCGACGCTCAGGCGGCAATGGCCGATGCCGAGATCGAGTGGCGCGTAGATTTCCGGATAATCGAATTCCATCAGCACATCGTTGCCCGCGACGCCAAGCTGGGCTGCGCCGAAGGCGACGAAGGTGGCGACATCGAAGCTGCGCACGCGGATCAGCTCCAGGCCCGGCTGGCTGGTGGCAAAGCGCAGCTTGCGCGAATTGTCATCATGGAAATCGGCTTCCGGCACGATGCCGGCGCGCGCCAGCAAGGGCAGCACTTCCTTGAGGATGCGGCCCTTGGGCAGGGCCATGACAAGAGTGGAATCTGGCGGGGTCATGACTGGAGATCGTCGGTCTGATGTTTCGGCACCCGGCGCACCGGGTAGGGCGTGCCGATATCCTGCAATTCGGCGGCTATGCATTCCACATCCAGGCGCACGGCGCCACCCCCGGCGAAAACCAGGGTGAGCCGCGCCGCCGGGGCTCCACCAAGATCATCCGGGCCAAATTCGGCCAGCACGGAGAGCAATTCCAGCGGCCCGGCTGCTTCCAGCCCCTGATGCTGCACCCGCAGCACGCCATCGAAATGCAGCCCGGCCTTGCTGCGGAAATGCGGCTTGGCGCCAAGCCGGCGGGCGCCGCGCACGGTATCGCGGGCCTCGTCCTCCCAGCGGAAACGGTTCAGTACCAGGGTGAAACGGCGCTGCTTCGGCTGCCAGACGATATCCGCCAGTTGCAAGGTGGCATCCTGCAGGCAGGCCGAGAGCACAGTGATGTCCTCGGCATCCTCGGCGCGCAGCTTGAGCGGCGTCAGCTTGCTCATCCCTTGAGCCGTTCGATTTCGGCGCCGCAGGCGGCGAGCTTCTCTTCCAGCCGCTCGTAGCCACGGTCGAGATGATAGACGCGGTTCACAATCGTCTCGCCCTTGGCCGCCAGGCCGGCCAGCACCAGCGACACCGAGGCGCGCAGATCGGTGGCCATCACCGGCGCGCCGGTGAGTTCGCCAACGCCGCGCACCAGGGCGGAAGAGCCATGCACCACGATATTGGCGCCCATGCGGGTGAGTTCGGGCACATGCATGAAGCGGTTCTCGAAGATCGTCTCGGTGATCATCGAGGCGCCCTCGGCCACCGCCATGATCGACATCACCTGGGCCTGCATGTCGGTCGGAAAACCGGGAAACGGCTGGGTGAGGAAATCGACACCCTTGAGCCGGCTGCCGTTGCGCTTCACCAGCATGCCGCGCGGCGTGGCGGTGATGACGCAGCCGGCTTCCACCAGCTTGTCATTCACCGCTTCGGTCAGGTCCGGCCGGGCGCCGACCAGTTCCACCTCGCCGCCGGTGATGGCGACGGCGGCAGCATAGGTGCCGGTCTCGATGCGGTCGGGCAGGATCATGTGCCGCGCGCCATGCAGCGAGGTCTGGCCGCGCACGGTGAGCGTTTCGCTGTCCAGGCCCTCGATCTGGCCGCCCATGGCGATCAGGCAGCGCGCCAGGTCGCCAATTTCCGGCTCACGCGCGGCATTTTCCAGGATCGTGGTGCCGTCCGCCAGGCAGGCCGCCATCAGCAGATTCTCGGTGGCGCCGACCGACACCATGGGGAAGCGGATATGGGCGCCCTTGAGGCCCTTGGGCGCACGCGCCTTGATATAGCCGTTGGCGATCTCGATCTCGGCGCCCATTTCGCGCAACGCCGCGATATGCAGGTCCACCGGCCGGGTGCCGATGGCGCAGCCGCCCGGCAAGCTGACTTCCGCCTCGCCGCAGCGCGCCAGCAGCGGCCCCAGCACCAGCACGGAGGCGCGCATCTTGCGCACCAGGTCATAGGGCGCCAGGGTGGAGGCGATATGGCCGGCGGTGAGGTGGATGGTGCGGCCCTCGGCGGTACCATTGCCGCCATCCATCGCCACATCCACGCCATGCTGCTGCAGCAGATGCGCCATGGTGGCGATATCGGCGAGATGCGGCACATTGGACAGCGACAGGGTCTCCGCCGTCAGCAGGCTGGCGGCCATCAGCGGCAATGCCGCGTTCTTGGCGCCACCGATGCCGATGCTGCCCTGGAGCGGCTTGCCGCCGCGCAACCGAATGCGATCCATGTGCTGAACTACCCGAGAGGCCCACGCGCGGCCAACCAGCCGGGCGGGCGCAGAAATGTGGCCAATTGCGTGTGTATCTAGAGCATTCCGCCGGGCTTTGCCAGCCGGACGGGGCGCTTGGGCCGGTGACTTAACGGCGGATTCTGGCGGAATTCAGGCGAAGCGCCGGAATCTTTGCTGCCAAGATCAGATCAGAGCCCAACGTCAGATCAGAGCTTAGGCAGGGTGACGCCGCGCTGGCCCATGTATTTGCCGGCGCGGTCGCGATAGCTGGTCTCGCAGGGCTGGTCGCCCTTGAGGAACAGGAACTGGCAGGCGCCTTCATTGGCGTAGATTTTCGCCGGCAGCGGCGTGGTGTTGGAGAATTCCAGCGTCACATGGCCTTCCCATTCCGGCTCCAGCGGTGTGACATTGACGATGATGCCGCAGCGGGCATAGGTGCTTTTGCCTAAACAGATCACCAGCACATCGCGCGGGATGCGGAAATACTCCACCGTGCGCGCCAGGGCGAAGGAATTCGGCGGGATGACGCAGACATCGGTGTCGAAATCGACGAACGAGTTGGGCGAGAACTGCTTCGGATCGACCACGGCGCTGTTGACGTTGGTGAAGATCTTGAACTCGCGCGCCACGCGGGCATCGTAGCCATAGGAGGAGAGGCCATAGGAAATCGTGCCCTCGCGCTTCTGCGCCTCCACAAACGGCTCGATCATGCCCTGCTGCCGGGCCATGTCGCGGATCCAGATATCGCTCATCACCGCCATCAGCGCGGCTCCCCTTCAGACTTTTGTGGTTCAGGCTGTTGTGGTTCAGGCGGTGGCGCGGACGCACCCGTCTCCTGGCGCGCCCGGTCCTGCTGCTTGCGGCGCCCGAGATTGGCGCGCAACTGCGCCGCCAGGCGCTGGCGGCGTTCCTCGTGGCGGGCCTCGGTTTCCTCGGTCAGGCGGGTCATGCGCCGGTTATAGCGAACTCCCCGCCGGCCTCAAATGGCCCCGCCCGGCTCAAGTTTACTCAAAAGCACCCAGGGCTTCGATATGGGGACGCAACTCGGCATCCAGCAGTGCCGGCTGTTGCGGGGCCTCGGCCAGGGCGGCATTGCGGTAGCCGGGATCGTCGGTCACTTCCACCCCGAGCCAGACCGGCAGGTCGAGGGTGCGGTCCGGGCGATCGAGTTCGATTTCGGCCAGCCACAGACCCTCATGGCGGCCGTGAAACTGGTCGATCTCCCAGGTTAGCCGGGGCTCCCCCTGCCCCAGGGCCGGCAGGCGGTAGCGGGTCTTGGTCACCTTGTGCCGTTCCGGGCAGCCATTCAGCAGGCGGCGGGCCAGTGCAAGCGGTATCGCCGCCTCGTATTCCTGCCGCGCCGCGCCGGGCGTGTCGCTTTTCAGCGTCACCCAGGCTTCCTCACCGGCGATGCGGATACGCAGGTGGTAGGCGCCTACTTGGCCGAAATAGCCCTGCTCCAGCCGGCGGCCGCCCAGCCCGGCAACGATGCCGGGATCGCGGACCAGGAATTTGCGTTCGATTTCCAGCTTCGCGGCCACGCCGCACCTCAACCATTTCTTTACCCGAAGCCTGCATAAACCCTTGTCCCGTCAAATCAAGTCGGGGCACGGCGGGTGCGACACCACTGCCGGGGATTTTCGTCCCCCGGGGTGCTTGCATCGGGAGGGGGCCTGTGGCACTTTCCGCGCCGTTTTCAGCCGGCGCGCTGCCGTAGCTCAGTGGTAGAGCACGTCATTGGTAATGACGAGGTCGACAGTTCAATCCTGTCCGGCAGCACCAGCGCCCTTCCTTCGCTTAAGGATCCGCGCTTGGCCTGGGAACCGCCCTCCACCCTTGAAGAAAAGCTGAAATACGCCCTGGTGCCGCCGGGGCTGTACCGCAGCTACCGGCTGTGGAAAGAACTGCGCCGCGGCGAGGCAGAGCTGCACCTGGTGCCCTTCCTGGTCGATCGCGGCCGGGCCGCCCTGGATGTCGGCGCCAACAAGGGGGTGTGGACCGCCATGCTGGCGCGCTACTGCCCCAAGGTTTTCGCGCTCGAACCCAACCCGAAGCCGTTCAAGGTGCTGGCGCGCTGCAAGCCGGGTAATGCCGAGGCCTGGCAGATCGCGGCTTCGAATGCCAGCGGCGAGGCGGAATTGCGCATCCCGCTTGGCCGCAAGGGCTATTCCAACCAGGGCGGCTCGCTCAACGCCGCCAAGGTGGGCGAGCATTTCGGCAGCGTGAAAGTGCCGGCCAAGCGGCTGGACGATTGCGCCCTGCCGCCCATCGGCTTCATCAAGATCGATGTGGAAGGCTTCGAGGCCGAGGTGCTGGAAGGCGCCGCCGGGCTGATCCGCCGCGACCGCCCGGTGCTGGTGATCGAAATGGAAGAGGTCCATACCCGCAAGCCGATCGAGACCATGGTGGGCGAAGTGGTGGCCATGGGCTATGCCGCCTTCGCGCTGCGCCATGGCCAGCTGGTACCGTTTTCGGCCCTCGACCCGGAGGCCAATCACCGCCGCCCGACCAGCCGCGGCGATTACATTTTCAACTTCATCTTCCTGCCGGCGTGACTCCCGGTTGATTGCCGGAAGGTCCATGGTTGTGCCCTTAAAAGGCAGGTCTTACGCAGCGTTTCCAGTACCCTAGCGGCACCGCAACCGAAATGCATGCAATTAACCATATTTTAGTCACATTGCGTCAAATTACCCTGGACGTAGCTGGAAACAGGTCTACGATAGATACCGCGTCCCGCATACCGGGAGGGGCTGATGGCACAAAAATATCCTTTCGCGAATTTCCAGATCGACGGCAAGGTGGTCACCTTGATCATGGTCGCCGAGGCCGGGATTTCGACACCTGAACTGGCACAGCGTTCGATGTCCGCCTTCCAGCAGAAACTAGGCCGACATGATCTCGTGCTGGTGGCGCAGGGCATCAGCCTGACGCCGATCTATATCGGCGCGAAGCCCTTTGTGGAAAAGCTCAAGGACATGCCGCTGGGCCGCGTCAACTGGCAGCATTTCGAAGTCTGATCACTTCGCCGAGCGCACCGCCACCACGCCGAGAATGATATCGACCGTGACGCCATCGCTGGCCAGCGGCACTTCCAGCGCCTCGAAGCTCAAATATTCCTGATCCGAGAAAGCCATCGTGCCGTAGCTGCGCAACGGCAGCTTGTGGCGTGCGATCCAGTGGAAACTGGCGCAGAAATTCTCCAGCACCTCAGGCGCATAGATCTGATCGAAATACTTGCCGGTGACATCGCGGCCGACGCGCTGGGTGATCGCGGTGCCGATCAGGCGATAGCGGAAGCGGCCGCTGTGCGCCACATCCACCATGTAGAGATCACTCAGGAAGTCGCGCATCTCCAGCGGCGTGAATTCCGCCCGCGATGGCAATGCACCCCGCGCTTCGATCTTGTGGGCTTCGGTCTTGTCCTGCCACAGGCGGTGCAGTGCCTTAAGCCGGGCATCGCTGTAGCCGAGGCCGGGATCGAGCAATACGGTCATTGTATTGCCAGCCTCAGCGTTTTGCCTGCATGCCGATACATTGCCGCAGATCGGTGCCGGCAATGTTGACCTTGGCGAAGATGCTGCTTGAGAAATCCACGCCTTCGATCACCGCGCCGCGCAGGTCGGCCCCGGTGAGGTCGCTGGTATCGAAGCGCGGGAACACCACCTTGCCGGTGCGCTGGTTCAGCGCATTGTAGATCGGCACGCCAACAAGCTGGGTGCCACGAAAGGCGGCGCCGGCCAATATCGCCGCGGAGAAATTGACGCCGCCGCAATCCGCCTGGTCGAAATTCGCCTTGCGTAGATCGGCGCCGATGAAACTGGCGAACATCAACTGGCTGCGGGTGAAGAAGGCGCCAGCGAGATTGGTTTCGTGGAAAACGGCGGCGCGCAGATCGCAGCTCGAGAAATCCAGCCCCTGCAGCTTCATCTTGCTGAACACCGCGCGCTCGCCCTCTGCACCATTGGAAACGATCCAGCGGCCATGGCCCTTGAGCTTGGCTTCGACATCGGGGGGAAGCTGCGCCGAGGCGCCGCGATGGATCGCACCCTGCAGGTTGGCGCCGGTGGTATCGGCGGTGCTGAGATCGACGCTGCGCAGATTGGCGCCGCGCAGATCAGCGCCGGTGAAGCGCGCGCCATCCAGCTTGGCGCCGACAAAACTGGCTTCCTTCAGCTTGGCGCCGGCGAAATCGGCGTTGGTGAGATCGGCGCCGGTGAGGTTGACCGCGAACAGGTTGGCGGCGGCGAAGCTGGCGCCGACGGCGGAAGCATTGGTCAGGTTGGCATGGTCAAGATAGGCGCTCTTGAGATTGGCATCCTCGAGATTGGCGCCGCTCATGTTCACCGGCACGGTCTCGGCCACTTCCTTGCCATCGGTGGTGTGGCGCAGGATCTGGCCGGCGCGCAGGTCGGCCTGGCGGAACGAGGTCTGGCGCAGGATCGACATGAGGAAATTGGCACCGCGCAGGTCCGCCTTGTCGAACATGGTGCGGGTGAGGTCGGCGCGGGTGAAGTCGCTGCCGAACAGATCGGCGCGCACGAACTGCGCCGAATTCAGCGCCGCATCGGTGAAGATGCAGCCGGGCAGGATGGCATCGTCGAGAATGGCGCCGCCGAGATCGAGGCCGGAGAAATCATCGTTGCGGCGCTGCAGGCGCTCGCCGCCCGGTCGCCCGGAAAGATAGGCGGCGTGGCGCGAAAGCGCGTGCACGACAGTTTGCGGCGGCAGCCGGGCGGTCATGGCATCCTGAAGCTTTGAGCCTGTAAGCGGTCAACTTGGTGTAATAATAGGCAAGGAGTTGCACGGGCGCCACCACCGCGCCGCTGCGTGCAGTGCGAAAGCATGCCTGGGCGAAAGGATCGATGTGGCAAGAGCGGCGCATTCCCTCGTCACAAAGAGTCGATTATGATCCGCGTTATCGGTGCATCTGGCGGGGACAGGCGATGGCCAGCAAAGCAGGCAAGGCAAAGGGAGGTCCGGCGAAAGGTGGGCAGGCGGCTAACCGGCGGCTGTTCGACCGCCGCGATACGGCGATTGCCGCCAAGCTGGACCATGGCGGCGTGCTGCATGACGGTAAGGTCGAAAATCTTTCACTTACCGGCTTCCTGTTCAACCCGGCGTTGGATATCGCATCCGAAACCAAGGTGAAGCTGTGGCTGGCCGACCGTGCCAAGCCGCTTTCCGCCACCGTGGTGGGCAGCAGCCCGCGCGGCCTGCACGGCCGGCTGCATATCGCAGCACCGCGCCTGGCCCAGCTTTCGGTGGAAGTGGACGACATGGCGCTGCTGCTGATCAATGCCGCGCGTCCGCCGGCCCTGGCTCCAGCCCCCGCCCCGGTACCAGCCAAGCCGAAGGCCAAGACAAAGGCTAAAGCCAAGAAGCCCGCCAGGCGCTAGACGCCCCCCCTCAAGCCTCTCCATTGTCACTCTCGCGCAAGCGAGAGGCTCATTCATTACAAGCAAATGGGATTCCCGCTTGCGCGGGAATGACGCCAGGAAAGAAACGCCTAAGCCCGGATCGACTTCAGGAACGCCGCCACCTGATCGGCCAGCAGGCTTGCCTGGCTCTGCAGATGCGCCGCGCCCTGCGACACTTCCTCGGCCACGCCGCCGGACCGTTCGATGCTCTGGGAGATATGCTGGATGTTGCTGGCGACGCTTTCGGTGCGGGCCGCCGCTTCCTGAATATTGCCCGAGATGTCGCTGGTGGCGGCGGCTTGTTCCTGGGTGGAATCGTAGATCGCGCCGACCCGGCCATCCAGGCTTGCCGATTGCTCCTGGATCACCGCGATGGAACGCACGGTAAGCGCCGAGGCATTCTGGATGGCGCTGATCTGATGCGCGATATCCTTCGCCGCCTCGGTGGTTTTCTGCGCCAGGCTGCGCACTTCCTGCGCCACGACGGCAAAGCCCTTGCCGGCCTCACCGGCGCGCGCCGCCTCCACTGACGCATTCAGCGCCAGCAGATTGGTCTGGAACGCCACCGAGCGGATGAATTCCACCACCTCGTCGATCTTGCGGTTGGCCACTTCAAGCTGCGCCACCGCTTCGGAAGCATGACCGACCTCGCTGGCGACACTCTTGCTGGCCTCGCGCGATGACCGCACCTGCTGCGCCACTTCCTGCACCGTCGCCGACAATTCCTCGGCGGCGGCGGCAATCGCCTGGGTGTTCTGCGTCGCCTGGTCGGCAGCGCTGACGGCTTGCGCGCCGGCTGTGGCGGCTTCGCGGGTGTCGCTGGCAAGCTGATCGGCATGGCCGGCAAGCTGACCGCTGGTGCTCTGCACGGATTCTACCACCGCCATCACGCCGGCCTCGAATTCACGCGCCAGCTTTTCGCGCTCGGCGCGGGCGCGGATTTCGGCTTCGCGCCGTTCGCTCTCCACTGCCAGTTCCAGCCGCGCCGCTTCCTCGGCCTTGGCCTGCATGGCGCGGCGCGCGGCGTTGATCTGCTCGGCGCCACGGCGGAAATCGCCCGCCATGCCACGCACCAGGAAGGGGCGGAAATACTTGCCGGCAGCGGCATAGCGCAAAGAGGCCTGGGATTCGCGCAAATAAGCATCGGCGAGATCGAGCGCGCGGTTGAACGCCACCAGGGTCGGCGAATATTCGCCATAGGCTTCGGTATGCACCAGGCGGGCAGAGAAATCGCCCATCGCAACACGGCGAGCCACGGCATCGAGGTCCTGCAGCGCCTGTTCCATCAGTCGGTATTTGCGGAAGCTGAACATGGCTCAGGCCTCAGGCGTGATGCTGAAGATGAATTCGTCGTAGCTCTTGCCGGCCTTGGCCAGCGTCGCCTCAAGCAACGCCGTGCCGGCCTGAATCGCCGCATTGCGGTCGTCATGCCTGGCTTCCTCGGCCAGCAAAGCGGCATAGACCGGCTCGATCACCTGAATCGCGCTGTCATGCGGCGCGCGGCGGTTGGAGTGATAGCCGGTGATGGCGCCATCGGGGCCGATATCCGGCGTCACATGCGCCAGCACCCAGTAGTATTCGCCGGTCTTGGCCAGGTTCTTCACATAGGCGAAGATTTCCTCGCCAGCCTTGATACGCTGCCAGAGCAGCTTGAAGACGCAGCGCGGCATGTCGGGATGGCGCAGAATCGCATGCGGCTTGCCGATCAGTTCCGGCACGCTGTAGGCGCCGACACGGCAGAACACATCATTAGCATAGGTAATGCGGCCCTGCGGATCGGTTTTGGAAACGATGATGTCTTCCGCGCCAAAATGCCGGGCGCGATCAATAAGCGTCGGTTTGGCCATTCACTTCACCCCAGAATAAACACCACAAAGCAAATCGCATCACTCTTGCTTGTGGTCCGTCGTTTTCAGCTTATAGCTGAAGTCTGTAGTTTATGGTTTTGATATACATCAACTCGCCGTCGCAGAAAACAAAGCCCCGCCGTTTTCCGGCGGGGCCCTCCTGTAATGTGTCAGAATCTGTCGGTATTTGTCAGGGTACCAACTAACGCTGGCGCGGGTTACCGCTGCCCGGCTGCTGGTTGTGCTGGGGCTGCTTCTGCTGCCCCGGCTGGGCCTGGCCCGGCTGACCCTGCTTCGGCGGGGTCTGCTGCGACTGCTGATTCGGCTTGCCACTCTGACCCTGCTGCCCACTCGGGTTATGCTGCGGTGTCTGCTGATTCGGATTCATGAGTCACTCTCCTCAGACTGCATGGCCTTCATTGACCACGCCCATACAACGCCGGGGCGGCGCGTTGGTTGCCCGAAATATTTTTGCAAAAGCAAAGAAGGATGCGCCGGCAGGGCGGAACTGAAAAATATTGCTGATGAGGGGAACTTTGACCTGTCCTGGACGTTTTGCCTGCATCAGGAACTGTCGAGGAGACCAGCCATGTCGTTCAATCTGCTGCAGGACAAGACCCGCCAGGCCCGCACCCGGGCGGCGCTGAACCGTGAACTCAAGGCGCTGTATGCAGCCCCGAGCGAGCCGCTGCCGGAAGCGCAGCGCGCCCTGGTGGACCAACTGGCGGAAAAACTGGCGGCAGCGCACCAGCAGCAGCCCCAGGAACAACCCCAGTTGCAGCCGCTGCCGATGACGCCGCCGGGACTTTAATCGGCGGGCTTTAAACTTGACCGGCTAGAGCCGCGTGCCGGCCAGCATCACGGCATCGCTGCCGGTGGCGCGCTGGCCGGCCTCAAGCCCGAGTAATTCGCCAAGGCGGTTGCGGGCACGGTTGACGCGGCTTTTCATCGTGCCGATGGCACAGCCGCCGATGCTGGCGGCTTCCTCGTAGGACAGGCCAAACACCGCCACCAGCAGCAGCGCCTCGCGTTGCGGCTCCGGCAGCCGGCGCATGGCTACAGCCAGCTCCTTCGCCACCAGGGCACCCTCCTGCGGCGGCGGCACGCTCTGCATCGCGCTGATGCTGCCGTCGCTGTCGGAAACTTCGTGGCGTTCCTGGCGCTTGGTGGAATAGAAATGGTTGCGCAGGATGGTGAACAGCCAGGCACGCAGATTGGTGCCAGGGCGGAACTGCTCGACGTTGCTCAACGCCTTGAGCAGGGTTTCCTGCACCAGATCATCGGCCTCGGCGCGCTGGCCGGCAAGACCGCGGGCAAAACCGCGCAGGCTTGGCAGCAGCGCCAGCATCTGTTCGCGCAGGCCCTCCTGATTTTGCGGGGTGGCAGCGGGGGTCGTCGTCATCATCGGTTCCTCCGGTTACAACAAGGCGGTTGCGGTGAGGAACAGGCTTGGCGCCGAATGGGGCCGGATTGCGGCAACTTTGGTGTTTTTCCAGGGCCTTAGGCATGGAACCGGCATTTCACCACCATGTCGCTAACTGTCGGCCGGTGAAATACGCGCAGATGGCGTGTAGGATGGTGCGATGAAGCTGGAAACGCCTTCTGCCGCCCCCCCTTCCGCAGCTTTGGTGGCGCTGCTGACGCTTGAGCGCGAGGTGCGCCGCGCCGCCTCGCTGGAGGCTTTGCGCTTCATCCTGGTGAACCGCAGCCGCAGCCTGCTGCCGGCGGCGCAGATTGCCCTGCTCGACTGGCCGGCCAGCGGCATGCCGCGCGTGCTGGCCGCCGCCGACGTACCCGATGTGGAGCGTAATGCACCCTTCATCCGCTGGCTGGAGACGGTTGCAGCGGAGCGCCTGCGCCAGCCCGATGCGGCGAAGACGCAAACCCTGAACGCCACCCAGACGACACCCGAACTGGCCGCCGATTGGGCGGAATTTTCCGCCGCGCAGGCCTTGTGGCTGCCGCTGCCGCTGCCCGAGGCGACCGAAGCGGCACAGCCGATTGCCGTGCTGTGGCTGGCCCGCCAGCAGCCCTGGAGTCCGGAGGAAATGGTGCTGGCCGAGCGCCTGGCGGAAACCTATGGCCATGCCTGGGCCCTGCTTGCGCAGCGCAAAGGGCGCATCGCGCGGCGGCGCGGCTGGCCGGCTTTCGCGAAACTGCAATGGCTGGTGCTGGCGCTGATCATCGCCGCCGGCTTCATCCCGGTGCGGCAATCGGCCCTGGCGCCTGCGGAAATCGTGCCGCGCGATCCCTTCCTGGTGACGGCGCCGCTGGATGGCGTGGTGGCACGGCTGCATGTGCGGCCGAACGAGGCGGTACGCGCCGGCCAGCCGCTGCTTGATCTCGAGGATACCGACCTGCGCGCCCGCGCCGAAGTGGCGGCGCAGGAACTGGCCGTGGCGCAGGCGGAATTGCGCAGCGCACAGCAGGGCGCGTTTGGCGATCCGCGCTCCGGCGCTCAGATCGCGCTGCTCACCGCACAAGCCAACCTGCGCGCCACCGAGCATCAATTCGCCCAGGCGCGGCTGGAACGCAGCAAGGTGAAAGCCGAGCGTGACGGCGTGGCGGTGTTCCGCAGCGCCAATGACTGGCTCGGTCGCCCGGTGAGTACCGGGATGCGCATTCTCACCATCGCCGATCCGGCGCGGGTCGAGATCGAAGCGCGGCTGCCCGTCGCCGATGCGGTGGCGCTGGAAAGCGGTGCCGCCGTACAGATGTTCCTCGACAGCGACCCGCTTAAAGCCCTCGACGCAACCTTGCGCGATGCCGCCTTCGAGCCGGAAGTCGGCGCTGACAATATCGCTGCCTACCGCGTCAATGCCGATCTGGCGCTGCCCGCCGGCGCGGCATTGCCCCGCCTCGGGCTGCGCGGCACGGCGAAGATCCAGGGCCGCCCGGTGCCGCTGGCGCTGTATCTGTTCCGCCGCCCGGCGGCGGCTTTGCGGCAAATGATCGGCTTCTGAGATGCAGGCCGCCGCCCTCTCCGCCCCAGGGGCAGCGCCCGCACAAGTCTTGCCGCGGCTGCGCGACGATCTCAGCCTGCTGCCCGGCCCGGCAGCGGAAAATGGCGGCCCGACCTGGACCATCCACGATCCGGTGCGCAACCGCTATTACCGTATCGGCGCCGAAGCCTTCGCGCTGCTGCGCCATTGGCAGCGCGGCGAGGCGATGGCGGTGCTGAGCGCCGCCGCGACGCAGCTTGGTCGTCCCCTGGCCGGCGACCGCCTGGAAGCCATGCTGCGTTTCCTGGATGGCAACAACCTGCTGCGGCGCGAGGATAGCGGCGGCATCACCAAGCTGGTGCAGGCACGCGCGGCGCAGCGCCATCATTGGGCCACCTGGCTGCTGCATAATTACCTGTTCATCCGCATGCCTTTGCTACGGCCGGATAAGTTTCTCAGCCAACTGGCGCCGAAGCTGGATTTCCTGTTCAGCCGTGGCGCCGCGCTGATCATCGCCGGCATCGCCCTGCTCGGGCTCTATCTCGCCAGCCGGCAATGGGACCAGTTCTGGGCCACCTTGCCTGACATGGCGAGCTGGCAGGGCCTGCTCTATTTCGGCATCGCGCTCGGCCTGGCCAAGAGCATCCATGAGATGGGACATGCCCTGATGGCCAAGCGCCAGGGCTGCCGCGTGCCCAGCATGGGCATCGCCTTCATGGTGCTCTATCCCGTCCTCTATACCGATGTCACCGATGCCTGGCGGCTGACCGAGCGCCGTCCGCGCCTGCTGATCGGCGCCGCCGGCATGATGGCGGAAGGCAGCCTGGCGGCTTTCGCGCTGCTGGCCTGGAGCCTGCTGCCCGAAGGTCCGCTGCGCTCGGTCGCCTTCAGCCTGGCGGCGGTGAGCTTCATCGCCACGGTGGCGATCAATGCCAGCCCGTTCATGCGCTTCGACGGCTATTACCTGCTGGCCGACTGGCTCGGGGTTGAGAATCTGCAGGAGCGCGCCTTCGCCCTGGCACGATGGCATTTGCGCGAAACCTTGTTCGGCCTCGGCCTGGCGCCGCCGGAAGTCTTTCCGCCGCGCCGGCAGAAGCTGCTGATCGCCTATGCCTATATCACCTGGGTCTACCGCCTGATCCTGTTCATCGGCATCGCGGCTTTGGTCTACTATTTCTTCTTCAAGCTGCTCGGCATTCTGCTGTTCGTGGTCGAGGTCGTATGGTTCATCCTGCGCCCGATCTGGACCGAGATGCGCGCCTGGTGGCAGCAGCGCCGCCTGCTGCGGCCGAACCGGCGGCTGCTCGCCACTCTGCTGCTGGCCGGCATTGGCCTTGCCGCCTTCATCACGCCGTGGCGCGGCGAAGTGACGATGCCGGCGATGCTGCGCGCCTCGGAATATGCCATGGCCTATGCACCAGTGAGCGGCCGGGTGGAGGAAGTGCTGATTGAACGCGAGCAGCGCGTCGTGGCTGGCACGCCGCTGTTGCGGCTGGCGGCACCGGACCTCGATCATGACCTGATACTCACGCAGCAGCGCATCGCCATCCTGGACCTGCAGATCGCCCGCGCCGCCGCCAGCCCGGATGTGCGGCGCCAGATGCCGGTTTTGCGTGAACAGCGCGCCAGCCTGGAGCGACGCCGCGCCGGCCTGGAAGAACTGCGCGGCCGCTTGCTGCTGCGCGCCAATGTGGACGGCAGCGTGGTGGAGATTTTGAAGGGCTTGCGCCCCGGCCTGTGGGTGGAGCCGCGCCAGCCCTTGCTGCTGCTCGCCGACCGCCAGCGCATCGAAGCCGTGGCTTATCTGGATGAAACCGATATCCGGCGCCTCGAACCCGGTGCGGCGGCGCGCTTCGTGCCGCTCGACAATGCCGCCGAGAGTTTCCCGCTGCGGGTCAGCGAGATCGCCGCCGGCACGCTCGACAGCATCGACGTGCTGGCACTGAGCAGCCTGCATGGCGGACCCTTGCCGGCACGCAAGGAAGCCGATGGCCGCGAACGGCCGAGCCATGGCCTCTATCGTGTGGTGCTGGTGCCGGAAGGCAAGCTGGAAGGTATCGAGCGCAGCTTGCGCGGCACCGTGCTGGCCGAGGCCCCGGCGCAGAGCTTTGCTCGCCGTCTGTTTGACCAGACTGTCGCCGTGCTGCTGCGCGAAAGCGGCTTCTGACCCTCTCCCCGATGGCGTAGCCCTGAATGGGGGGCCGCCGCCCGCAAGGGGGAGGCACGGGCGGCGGCGGGACGAACTGGCCGGGGGGAAGCGGCCAGTCGGCAAAATGCTTACGCCTTGAAGCCAGACTAGGCCTTGAAAAACGCCAACAGGTCTTCGTTGATGATGTCGGCGTTGATCGTCGCCATGCCATGGCCAAGGCCCTTGTAGACCTTCAGCGTGCCCTGCTTCACCAGCTTGATCGCCAGCAAGGCGGAGGCACCGATCGGCACGATCTGGTCGTCGTCGCCATGCATGATCAGCACCGGCACGTCGATCTGCTTGAGGTCGTCGGTGAAGTCGGTCTCGGAGAAGGCCTTGATGCAGTCATACTGCGCCTTGGTGCCGCCCATCATGCCCTGGCGCCACCAATTGTCGATGATGCCCTGGGACGGTTCGGCGCCGGGGCGGTTGAAGCCGTAGAACGGCCCCGCCGGCACGTCGTGGAAGAACTGCGCGCGGTTGCCGGCATGGGCGGCGCGGAAGCCGTCGAACACCTCGATCGGCAGGCCGCCGGGATTCTTGTCGGTCTTGACCATGATCGGCGGCACGGCGCCGAGCAAAACCGCCTTGGCGACCCGGCCCTTCTCGGCCCGCGCCACGTAGTGCGCCACTTCACCGCCACCGGTGGAATGGCCGACATGGATCACATTGCGCAAGTCGAGCGCCTTCACCAGGGCGGCGACATCGGCGGCGTAGGTGTCCATCTCGTTGCCGCTGTAGGTCTGGGTCGAACGGCCATGGCCGCGGCGGTCATGGGCGATGACGCGATAGCCCTTGGCCAGGAAGTAGAGCATCTGGTTGTCCCAGTCGTCGGCCGAGAGCGGCCAGCCATGGTGGAACATGATCGCCGGAGCGGTTTTCGGGCCCCAATCCTTGAAGAAGATACGGGTGCCGTCGGCGGTGATGATGGTATCCATGGTGTTGCCTTCCTGTTGCTGCGGAACGAGTTGCGTGGGAGTAGCCTGGGTGGTCTGAGCAAATACCGTGCCGCCCAGCATGGTGCTTGGCAGCGTAGCGAGAGCGGCGATGCCGAGGCCGCCCTGCATCACACTACGGCGCGAGGTGGTCAGTTTTGTGGCGGTCATCGCCTGGCTCCTGTCGGTTCGGTTTGCGTTGACGCTGTCCGCGTCGACAGGGACAGAATGCCAAAAGCGCCAGGCAGCTTGAATCAGACCTGCGGTATGTCGCGCCATCTCTTGGTATGAGAGCGATAACCCTGTGGCAGAAACGACAACGGCCGGGCTTATGGCCCAGCCGTCGATTTCACGATGCATCGTTGCTTACAAAGCCAGCGCCGCCAGCAGGGCATCGGTGGTGGTGACGACATGGGCATAGGTCGGCGCGTTGATGTCATGCGCAGCCTGCATGGCTTCCGCGCTGAAGGCGGCGGTGGCATCGCGCACCAGGGTGACGTGATAGCCAAGCTCGGCGGCGAAACGCGCGGTGGATTCAACGCAGGTGTTGGCGATCAGGCCGATGAAGATGCAATGCGTGACGCGGTGCTGCTTGAGCAGGAAATCCAGATCGGTATTGGCGAAGCCGCTGCCGCCCCAATGCTCCTTCGCCACCACGTCGCCGGCCTGCGGCGCGAAGGCCGGAAACCATTCGCCACCCCAGGAGCCCTTGGCGAAGACCTGGAATTTCGAGCTGCCGAGCTGATAGGGCGTCGGGTGATCCCAATGGTCGAGATCACCTGGCTCGGCGCGGTGATGCGGCACGATGAACACTTTCAAGCCCTGCCGGCGTACTTCAGCCGTGATGCGCGTGAGGTTGCCATGCAGGCCGGCGGCGATGGCCACCGCCTGCACGCGCGACCACAGCTTGCCACCCTCGGCAAGGAAATCGTTATAGGGATCGAGGAACAGCAGCGCGGTATGGTCCTTCGGATAACCCTGCTGCATGACGTCGCGGCGTTCGGTCATGACGGCCTCCTTCAGCGCACCGCCACATGGCGGTCGATCAGCTCCGGCTTGCTGCCGGCGAGCACGGCGGCGGTCTTGGCCACCACCTCATGCGGGAAGCCTAGCGGCGTGGCGCTGACCTCGTCGAGCCGAATAAGCTGCGCTTCGCTCAGGCGCACATCCGCCGCCGCCAGATTATCGGTGAACTGCTCCAGCGTGCGCGGCCCCAGGATCGGCAGCACGCCTCGGCTCAAGGTCCAGGCAATCGCCACCTGGCCCGGCGAAACGCCAAGCTCGCCAGCAATTTCCAGCACGGCGTCCAGCGTGGCGGCGCGGCGTTCATCGCTTTCATGCTGGATCACCACGCCCAGGCCTTGCGCGCGGCCCTGCTCGCCCTTGCGGTATTTGCCGGTGAGCAAGCCACCGCCGAGCGGCGACCAGATCACCGGCGCCAGGCCGAAGGCGGCGGTCATCGGCAGCAGTTCACGCTCGGCCGTGCGTTCCACCAGGCTGTATTCCATCTGCACCGCCACCACCGGCGCCCAGCCGCGCAATTCCGCCAGCGTGGCGGCCGTGGCGCAGCGCCAGGCCGGGAAATCCGACAGGCCGCCATAGAGGATCTTGCCGGCGCGGCTCAGGTCATCCAGGCCGCGGGCGATTTCCTCGATCGGCGTCACGCCATCGGGCATATGCACCCAGAGCAGGTCGATGCGGTCGGTCTTGAGCCGCTTCAGGCTGGCTTCCACCGACTGCACCATGGCCTTGCGGCTGTTGCCGGTATGCTGCAGTCCGGCGCCATGGGTGGCGCCGAGCGAATACTTCGTCGCCAGCACGATATCGTCGCGCTCGGGGCCAATGAAATCCGCCAGCATGGTTTCGGCCTGGCCGAATTGGTATTGGTCCGCCGTGTCGATGAAATTGCCGCCGGCAGAGCGGTAGGCATCATAGATCTTGCGCGCTTCGGCAACTTCAGTGCCGTAGCCCCAGCCCTTGCCGAAATTGCCGGTGCCGAGCGCGAAGGTGGAAACGCGGAGGCCGCTGCGGCCCAGGATGCGGTAGCGCATGGTATGTCCCTGCTGTTATGCCGCGCTGTTGCGGCAGATGCAGGCTAGACTTGGGCGGGCCGGCGTTGAATCAGCCGCTGATATACGCGAGACAAACCAAGGTATGGCCGATCACGCTGCCCCCCCTTAAGCAACAGGCAGCGTGAAGGAGAAGCGTGCACCGCCGATGGCGGCGGCTTCGGCCCAGATTTCGCCGCCATGGCGCTCGATGATCGAACGGCAGATCGGCAACCCCATGCCCATGCCGTTCGGCTTGGTGGTGTAGAAGCTGTCGAACAGCTTGGCGCGCTGTTCCGGCGCGATGCCGGGGCCGCTATCGTCCACCGAGATACGCAGGATGCGGCTGTCGGTACGCTGGGTGGAGAGGCGGAGAATGCGGCTTTCCGCCTTGGCCTCGGCCAGCGCCTGGATGGCATTCAGCGCCAGATTCACTACCACCTGCTGCAACTGCGTGCGGTCGCCCAGCACATCGGGCAGATTGCGCTCCAGCTCCAGCGACACCGCCACGCCCTGGGCCTGCATCTCATGGCGCAGGAACAGGATCGCCTCCTCGATCAGCGCGTTGACCGGCAGCGGCGCCTTTTCCGGTGCCTGGCGCGAAGCCATCAGGCGGATACGCGAGATAATCTCGGCGGCGCGCTGGGCATCGGCGGTCATACGCCGGGTAATCGCCGTCACCTCGGCGAGATCCGGTTCCGGCCGCGACAACCAGCGCAGGCCGGCGGCGCCATTGGCGGCGATGGCGGCCAGCGGCTGGTTCACCTCATGCGCCAGCGAGGCGGTGAGTTCGCCCAGCATCGAGATGCGCGCCGCATGGGCGAAATCATTCTGCAGCCGCGACAGGTCGCGCTGCGCCTGCACGCGCTCGGTGATATCGATGACGCTGATCAGCGCCATGCCGGCGGCGCGCATTGCTGGCGCCGAGGCCAGCGTGAACAGCACATCCATCTCGCTGCCATCGAGCCGGCGCTGGCGCGTCTCGGTCTGGAAGCGGGAATTGCCGGCGAAGCCCGAGACCAGCGACTGCTTGAAACCCTCGCAATCATCCTCGATCCAATAGCGCCGCACCGGTCCGAGCACATCCTCGCGCTTCTCCGCGCCCATCAGCCGCAGGCCGGGCTCGTTGCTGTCGACGATGCAGGTGACTTCCATGGCCCGGGTGACGAATTCGGGATGCGCCTCCATATAGGCGGCGATATCGGTGACGCCCTGGCGACGCAGTTCGTCATACAGCGCGCCGAGGCCGCGTATGTCGAGCTGGTAGCAGGTGACGCCCATGGAATTGTAAAGATTGCGGTAGCGCGTCTCGCTCTTTTCCAGTTCGGCGAAGGCGCGCTTGCTTTCACTGATGTCGATGACGCCGATCAGCAGCGTGCCCTTGGCCACCGATTCAGCCGGAAAGCAGGCGGTGAACAAGCCGTCGAACAACGTGCCATCGGCCCGGCGCAGCTTTGTCTCCGTGCAGTAATTCGGCTTCTTGGTCACGGCCGCCAGCACGCTTTCGGCATAGACATGGGTGCTTTCATCCGGCCAGAAGGCATCCAGCGGCAGGTTCATGCGGGCGCGATCACCACCGGCGAACAAGGCAACCGTCTGGTCGTTCACATCGATGATACGGCTGGCGCGCATCATCTCGCGCACGAATTCCGGGTGGTCGCGGAAATAGCGCGGCAGTTCGGTGACGCCCTGTTCGCGCAGCTTGCGCAGCATGGCGCCGACCGGGGTGAAATCAATCTCCCAGAAGGACGCCGCCATGGCCTGAAACAGATTGCGGTAGCGGTATTCGCTGGCCTTCAGCGCCGCGTCGCGCGCCTCGGCCCCCAGCGGCACGCCGGATTCCACAAACTGGACCGCGCCTTGAGCATCGCAGCGGCGCGAGATGCGTGCCCGCACCAGCAGATCCTGCCCGGCGGCATTGGCGCGGCGCACCTCGCCTTCCCAATGTCCGTGCTGTTCCAGATGCGCCGCCAGTTCGGATTCAGGCAGCGGATACTGAGTGTTCAGCAGGCTCTGCGCCGGCTTGCCGATGGCGGCCTCGCGCGGCCAGCCATACAGCACCTCGCTGCCCTTGCTCCAATGCGTGATCTGGCCCGCCGCATCGCGCACCAGCACGCTTTCATGCACCAGTTCGATCAGATCCGCGAGATCCGCGCCAAATACGCCGCTCATGCCGCCCCATTATCGCACCAGGCCCGGCGGGTAACGCCTAGGCCAGCGCCTGTTCGATGCAATTCACCAGCACCTCGGCCTCGAACGGCTTGCGCAAGACGAACAGCGCGCCGCTGGCCATGGCCTTTTCTTCCAGCCCGGCTTCGGCCCGGGCCGTGATCATAATAACCGGCAAGGCAATGCCGCGCTCGGTCAACTTGCGCTTCAGCTCGATGCCGGAAAGCCCCGGCATGTGAATATCGGTGACCAGGCAATCGGCCTGCCGCAAAGCCGGGGCAGCGAGGAATTCCTCAGCCGAGCCATAGGCACTGGCCGCAAAGCCGAAGGAGCGGATCAGCGCCACCAAGGCCTGGCGCATGGAGTCATCATCATCGACGATGGCGATTTGCGGGAGCGGAGCGGAAGCTGGACTAGGCACGCGGCAGACTCGACTTTCCATGCCCAGGGTCGCACAGGGCGCCCATTGGCATACTGTAAATAAGCTTTGTCCGACTATAGGGGTGGGTCTGCCGGGGGGCACTCATACGCAAGTATATATCAGCGGAAAATAATGGCCCTGTCGTCGCCGCCTGCCGCGCAGTCAGTGCGCCTGAAGCAGGGGATTCAGCGCTTCCGCCATGCGCACCAGGTCGGCCAGGCTCTTGGCCGCCATCTTGCGCATCACCGAGCCGCGGTGGATCTTCACCGTGATTTCGCTCAAGCCCAGATCCCCGGCCACCTGCTTGTTCATCTTGCCCGCCGTGACCAGGGCCATGACCTGGCGTTCGCGCTGGCTTAAACTGTCGTAGCGCGCCTTCAGCGCCGCGCTGCCTTCCGAACCGGCACGGCGGCGGCGGTCACGCTCGATCGCGGTGGTGACGGCATCGAGCATGTCCTGCTCACGGAACGGCTTGGTGAGGAAATCCACCGCGCCGGCCTTCATCGCACGCACCGTCATCGGAATATCGCCATAGCCGGTCATCACAATGGCCGGCATATGCACGTCATGCTCGGCGAGCGCGGCCTGGAAATCCAGGCCGCTCATGCCCGGCAGGCGCACATCCAGCAGCAGGCAGCCCGGCGCATCGTCATGCCGGCCCTGCAGGAAGGACTGCACGCTGCCATAGGCCCTTGCCTCCAGCCCGACCGAGCGCATCAGGCTGCCAATCGCCTCGCGCAGCGAAGCATCGTCTTCAATGATATGGACTATGGCATTCGCCATGGCGCACCCCCGCCAGCAACGTCTGCAACGACGCTACACCAGGAAGATGCGGGAAAGTACCACTTTCAGGGGCACCCATACCTATGTATGACCCGACGGCTTCCACCTCGTCCAGAAATATAAATTCTACTCAACAGAATATTATTTTCTTTGGCGGAATATCAACGATTTAGCCAAGCTTGCTGTGTCGCGGCTGCCAAACGGCAAAGGAGAAGCGCGATGTCAAATCCGTGGGACGGCTATATCCCGGCTGAAACCCTGGCGCATTACCAGACGGCCGGCGGCTGCATCCGTGCGTCGATAATCGACGGCTATGCCCATGACTAAAAAGTCATCGTGCCGCATGATGGCTGCTACGACCGTGCGCCGATGCTGCATGCGGTCAACCTGTTCGACATGGCCTATAAATACGCCGAAGTGGTGAGCACGGCGGAGGCTATCGGCCTGATCGAAGCGATGACGGCGCCAGCAAAGGAAGCCGCCGCCTGAAGCCTGCGCGTTTACAAAGCGGCCTTCAGATCGCGCTTCATCACCTTGCCGAGCGCATTGCGCGGAAATTCCTCCATCAGCACCACGCGGGAAAGGCGCTGGGTCTTGGCCAGCCGCTCATTCGCCCAGGCGGCAATGCTACCGGCCTCTGCCTTGGCAGCATTACGCGGGATGACGAAGGCCACCGGCGTTTCGCCCCAGACCGGATGCGGTGCACCGATCACGGTCGCTTCCAGCACATCCGGACATTGCTGCAGGATCGCCTCGATATCGGAAGGGAAGACATTGAAGCCGCCGGAAATGATCATGTCCTTCTTGCGATCGACGACATAGAGATAACCATCTTCGTCCATGCGGCCGATATCGCCGGTGCGGATGAATTCGCGGCCATGCTCGTCGCGCCAAGTCGCTTCCTCGGTCTGCTTCGGGTTGTTGTGGTAGCCGCGCATCATCCAGCCGCCATAGAAGGCGATTTCGCCTGGTTCATCGCGCGCCACTTCGCGGTCGTCGCCACCCAGGATGCGGGTATCGAAGCCCGGCGTCGGGCGGCCGACGGAAGCCATGCGCTGCTGCAATTCCTCCGGCGTGATGATCGTGGCGCCGCCTTCAGAGCAGCCATAGAGTTCATGCAGGCAAGGGCCGAAGGCGGCAAAAACCTGGCGCTTCACTTCCACGCTCATGCTGGAACCGGCGGTGAGGCACATGCGCAGGCTGGAGAGATCGAAATCGCCGAAGCGCGGCTCGGCCATCAGGCGGATGAACTGGGTCGGCACCATGAAGGCATGGGTGATGCGATGCTGCTGCATCAGCTCCAGGCAGGAAAGCGGCGTGAAGGCCGGCATGATCACCACCTCGCCGCCGGTAAGCAGCGCAGGCCACAGCGTGATCCAGGTGCCGTTGGAATAGATCGGCGTGGTCAGCAGGCTGCGCGAAGTCGGGCCGAACTTCATCGCGATGGCGTAGGTCATGCCCATATGGGCGCGGGCGCGATGGGAATAGACCACGCCCTTGGGCAGGCCGGTGGTGCCCGAGGAATAGCTGATATTCATCAGGTCATCGAGCATGAGCGCGATGCCCGGCTCATCCCGCGAGGCATTCTCGAGCAGATCGCGGATCGAGCGGCAGCCGCCTTCACCCTGGCTGGAAAAGACGCCGCCCCGGTCGACATGCTGCAGGCTGGCGCGGATACCCGATACCACGTCGATGAAGCCGGCATCGGTGAACAGGAAGCGGCTGTCGGAATCATTCGCCAGCGTGGCGATCTGTTCCGGCGCCAGCAGGGTGCTGATCGGCACCACGCAGGCGCCGTATTTCATCGCGCCACAGAGCAGCACCAGATATTCGATGGTATTCGACATCACGAAGGCGATGCGCTCGCCGCGCTGCACGCCGAGGCCGGACAGCGCATGGCAGACCTGGTTCATGCGGGCGCCGAATTCGCCCCAGGTGATGCTGTCGCTGCCGCAGGTGATGGCGGTTTTGCGCGGCGCTGTGCGGGCATGATAAGCCCATATATCGGGCAGCGTGTTCTGCGGAATGTTCAGCATGGTTCACCTTTGCGCGGGAATGCGGCGCGGGCAGCCTTCGCCGCCCGCGCCTGTATGGTCGGACCTGGCGGTTATTCCGCCACCTTCCACTTGCCCTGTTCATGCCGCAGCATGATCAGCGGCTTCGATTCAACGCTCAAGCCGCCGTGATTCTCCGGCGTGAAGCGGAACTGGCCATTGGCGCCGGTGACCTGCACCTTTTCGATAGCGTCCCGCAGGTTGTCGCGCGTCACCTTGCCGCTGATCTGCTTCACGGCCTGTTCCAGGATCAGTGCCGCATCGAAGCTGTGCTGGGCGAAATTCTCCGGCGCCTCGCCGTATTTCGCCTTGTAGTTCTTATACAGGCGGTCGACCACCGGCTTGGACGGATCGCTGTCCGGCAGGCTATCTGGCACCAGCAGGCGGAAGGAGGAGATATAGACACCCTCGGCCGCCGGGCCGAGATTGGCGACAAGCTGGTTCGAGGCGCCGCCATAGCCGACGATGATTGGCGCCTTGAAGCCGACAGCATGGGCATTCTTCAGGATCACCGACGGCCCTGGCAATGCGCTCCACACCATCACCGCATCCGGCGACTTCTGCTGCACGCGCAGCACCTGGGCGGTGATATCGAGATCCTGGCGGTTGAATTCCTCCATCGCCACCACATCGAGGCCGAAATTACCGGCAATCTCCTTGAGGATGCGGGCGCCTGACTGGCCATAGCCATCCGCCGCGCTCATCATGGCAATCTTTTTCATGCCCTTTGTCTTGGCATAATTCAGCACATGGGAAATCGCCACGCGGTCGACCGGCACCGAGTTGAACACATATTTCAGCGGCGGCGTGACAATCGCCTCGGTGCCGCCATGGGCGATCATTGGTGTCGCCAGTTCGTTGGCGATCGGGATCGCCGCCAGGCTTTCACCGGAACTGGAGGGGCCGAACACCACATCCACCTTGTCGGATTCGACCAGCCGGCGGAGCTGCTGCACCGTCTTGGAGGAATTGCCCTCGGTGTCGTAGACGATCACCTTGACCTCACGGCCGCCAAGGCCACCAGCCTTGTTCCATTCCTCGACGATCATGCGCAGCGCGCGATCCTCGGGGATACCGAGGAAGGAGGCTGAACCGGTCATCGGATAAACCGCGCCGATGGTGATCGGCTGCGCCTGTGCTGCCGTGCCGGCACACCACAAGGCCGCCGCCGCGGTCAGGGCTTTAAGCCCCTGCATCATAATCTTCATGGTCATTTCCTCCTCGCTGTTGTGTCGCCCCGGCCTTGTTGCCGGTGCTTTGTTAGGGCCAGGCACCGCCTGTCCCGAATGGCATGGCACGCCGCACCGCTGCCCGGAGGCAGCAGCGTGACAGACCATGCTGATCACTTGATAAACGGTCGTTTGTTTCTATAGCAGGCAGAACAAGGCGGCTATGCACCCGGTTCCGCATCGCCGGTCAGGCGGCCAGATAGCCGCCATCCACGGGCAGGATCGTGCCTGTCACGTAGGATGCTGCGGATGAACAGAGGAAAAGCGCCGGGCCGATCAATTCCTCGGCCTCGCCATAGCGGCGCATCGGCACATGCGCCAGCAGCGCACCAAGCTTGGCCGGATCGCCGCGCGTCGCCTCGGTCATCGGCGTGGCGATGACGCCGGGGGCAATCGCGTTCACGCGGATACCGTTCTCGGCGAATTCATAGGCCATGGCCTTGGTCATCTGTGCCACGCCGCCCTTGGAGGCGGTATAGGCGACCGAATTCGGCGTCGCGACGAAAGACTGGATCGAGCCGACATTGAGAATGCAGCCGCGCCGGCTTTTTAGTTGCGCCAGGAAGGCGATGCACATGTTGAAGGCGCCGCCGAGATTGACCGACAGCGTCTGCTGCCAGGTGGCGAGCGGATCGATCTCCTCCAGCCGGCCGCGCAGCAGAATACCGGCATTGTTCACCAGTACATCGGCCGGGCCGAGATCGGCGGCAACTTTCGCCGCCAGCGCGGCGCAGGCCCCGGCATCGGCGACATCGGCCTGATAGGCTTTGGCCTTGCCATCATCGGCGATGATACCGGAGGCGACGGCTTCGGCATTGCCCAGGTTGCGGTCCACCACCGCCACCGCAGCCCCGGCAGCGGCGAAGCCGCGCACCATCGCCGCGCCATTGCCTTGGCCTGCGCCCGTTACCACCACCACCTTGCCGCTGTAATCCAGGCGCATCAGGCGGCCTCCACCATGGCAGCGATACGGTCGCGCAATTCGCGCTTGATGATCTTGCCGGAATAGTTGATCGGCATATCGGCATAGGGGATCAGGATCACGCGCTTCGGCGCCTTGTAGCTGGCCATGTTGGCCTTGGCGAAGGCAATGATCTCGTCCGGCGCCGCCTGATGGCCATCGCGCAGCACGACGATGGCGGTCACTTCCTCGCCCCATTTCTCGCTCGGCAGGCCGATGATGCCGACCTCGCGAATCGCCGGATGCTTCTGCAGGATGCGCTCGACCTCCTGCGAATAGACATTGAGGCCGCCGGTCTTGACCATGTCCTTCAGGCGGTCCTTGAAAAAGACATAGCCATTGGCATCCATCACCCCCATGTCGCCAGTGCGCAGCCAGCCATCATGGAAGGCCGCCGCCGTGGCATCGGGGCGCTTGAAATAGCCCGCCATCACCGAGGGACCGCGCACCAGGATTTCACCCTCTTCGCCGATATCGGCGTCGCTCAAGTCATCGCGCGCGATCTTGACCTCGAAATTGATGAATGGCCGGCCGATGGAATCGGGCGCGGTGGCGTAATCCTCTTCCTTCAGCACAGTAACGATCACGCCGGCTTCGGTGAGGCCATACTGGTAATAGATGCGCACACCCGGCACCAAGGCATGCATGCGGTCGCGGTCCTTGGCCGAGAGGATGCCGCCGCCGACATACCAGCGCTTGAAGCTGGCCAGCTTTTCCGGCGCCGATTCCGCGGCCAGGCACATCTCGCGCGCCACCGAAGGCGGCGCGAAGCCGTTCGTCACCTTGTGGCGGTGAATCATGTCCACCATCTTCTCGGCGCTGTATTCGGTCATGATCGTGGCCCGCGCGCCGAGATAGAGATGTGGCAGCAGCCAGCAATTCAGCGCGGCGGCATGGTGCAGCGGCGTCGCCAGGATGGTGTTGTCGAATTCATGCATGCCGGTATCCAGGCTTTCATGCACGGTATTCCAGAAAACGCCGGCATTCTTGTGCATCACGCCCTTGGAACGGCCAGTGGTGCCGCCGGTGAACATGATGAGCTGCAGGTCGTCGTCCTGCGGCCGGATATCGGGCAAAGTCGCCGACTGGCTGGATAGTATCGCCTTGAGGCTGTTCGCGCCGGCACTGTCGTCGATCAGCGCATAGGGCAGCGCATCAGCCTCCGCCAGATGCGAGCGCTGCAGATCGGCGGTGGTGATGACAAAGCGGCATTCCGCGTCTTCCAGGTTGTTGGCGATATCCTGGCGGGTAAGACGGTAGTTCAGCGGCACGCAGGTGGCGCGCAGCTTGAGAATTGCGAGATAGGCCACCACCCAGTTGATCGACGACTTCGCCAGCAACGCCACCTTGTCGCCGGTGCCGATACCCTGGGCCAGCAGGTAATTCGCCAGCCGCGTGGCATTGGCATCAAGATCGCGGTAGCTGATCTCGCCGGCCTCGTCGATCAGCGCGATGCGATCCGGAAATTTCCGGGCATTGCGGGCGACGTGATCCGATACCGAGGTGGTCATGCTGTACTCCTTCAACCGGCCGCAAGCCTACTCTATTCAGGCCAACTCGATCAGCGGCGTGCCTTCATCCACCACCTGGCCTTCCTCGGCCAGGATGCGGCTGATCTTGCCGCGATTGTCGGCTTCCACCGGAATTTCCATCTTCATCGATTCCAGGATCACCACGGTATCGCCGTAGTCAACCTCGTCACCGACCGCCTTGACGATCTTCCAGACAGTGCCGGCCATGGGAGAGCTGATTTTTTTCATTGTCACAATCCTTACGTATTTTACACAGGATGCACGGCACTGCGCTTCTCGAAGGCTTCCGCCTTCTTGAGCGAATACACGCGGAAGCGGCGGATCAGTTCGTCGCGCAGTTCATTGGGATTGACCACCGCTTCCACCGCCAGCGGATCGGCCGCGGCAGAATAGACATCGATATCGGCGCCGTATTCTTCGCGCTTCTTCATGATGAAGGCAGCGCGATCCTTTTCCGGCAATTCGGCGATCTGGTTGAAATACATCGCGTTCACCGCCGCCTCCGGGCCGACCAGAGCCGGCATGGCGGTGGGCAAAGCCAGCATCGCGTCGGGCTGCGTCGGCGCGCCGGACATCGCCAGGTAGCCGCCGCCATACGCCTTGCGTACCATCACCGAGATGCGCGGCACGGTGGCCTCGCAGACGGCGGAAAGCAGCTTGGCGCCATGGCGGATGATACCCGCCTTCTCCACCGCCGAGCCGATCATGTAGCCGCTGATATCCTGCAGGAAAAGCAGCGGGATGTTGAAGGCGTTGCACATCCAGATGAAGCGCGCCGCCTTGTCCGACGAATCATTGAACAGCACGCCGCCCTTGACCTTGGAATTATTGGCGACGATGCCGACCGGCATGCCGCCAAGCCGCACCAGGGACGTCACCATCTCCTTGGCGAACAGCGCCTTGATTTCCAGCACGCTGTCGTCATCGGCCAGGGCCGCGATCAGTTCCTTCACGTCATAGGGCTGGTTCTGGTTCACCGGGATGATCTTGGTGATATCCACCGGATTGGCCTTGCCGCTATCGGCCTTGGGCGCCGGCTTCTCGGTCCAGGAAGCGGGGAAGAAATCCAGGTAGCGCTTGGCCACCGCGATGGCTTCATCATCGCTTTGCACCAGGATGTCGCCGAGGCCCGAGAGCGTGCAATGCATGCGGGCGCCGCCGAGATCCTCTTCCGAGATATCCTCGCCGATCGCCATCCGCGCCATGCGCGGCGAGCCGAGATAGGCGGTGGCGGTCTTGTCCACCATGATCACCGCGTCGCACAAGGCCGGCACATAGGCGGCACCGGCCGGCGACGGGCCGAACAGCACGCAAAGCTGCGGGATGGCGCCGGAGAACTTGACCTGATTGTAGAAGATATTGCCCCAGGCGCGACGGCCGAGATAGCACAGCTTCTGCTCGTCGATGCGCGCTCCGGCGGAATCCACCAGATAGACCAGCGGCAGCTTGAGATTGAAGGCGAGTTCCTGAAAGCGGGTGATCTTGAGGAAGGTCTGGTAGCCCCAGGTGCCGGCCTTGGTGGTGAAGTCATTGGCGATCACCGCGACGCGACGGCCATTCACCTGGCCGATGGCGGTCACCACGGCATCGGCGGGCACGCCCTTCTGCACGCCAGCAAGGAGACCGTCCTCGAATTCGAACGGGCCATCGAAGAAACGCTCCAGGCGGTCGCGCACGAACAGCTTGCCGGCCAGGATCTTCGCCGCCTTCTCGGACCCGCTGCCGCCTTTCAGCGCCCAGGCCCGCTTGGCTTCCAGCTTCTCGTACACATCCATACTTGCGTCTCCTTAAACTCTTCCCAGACGGCCTAGTGGCCGAACACAATGCTTTTGAGATCCTTGTCGCCGAGCAGCGCGGCACTGTCGCCCTGGTAGCGCATCTCCCCGGCACTCAGGATGATGGCGCGGCTGGCAATATTCAGGGCGATCTTGGCATTCTGCTCCACCAGCAGGATGGTGACGCCGAGATCGCGCAGCTTGGCGATTTCGCGATAGATTTCACGCACCACCAGCGGCGCCAGGCCCATCGAGGGCTCGTCCAGCATCAGCAATTTCGGCTTGCCCATCAGCGCGCGGCCCATGGCCAGCATCTGCTGCTCGCCGCCCGAGAGCGTGCCGGCAAGCTGATCGCGGCGCTCGCGCAGGCGTGGGAAGATCGAGAGCACATGCTCGACCATTTCCGCCTGGTTGGTGCCGCGCTGCTTGAAGCCGCCGATGCGGATATTCTCCGCCACCGTCATGCCGGCGAAAATCTGGCGGCCTTCCGGCACCTGGATCAGGCCCTGGGCCACCATCTGCTGTGGCTTGGCGCGCGGCGCCGGCTCGCCAAGATAGCGGATTTCGCCCTGCACCTTGTCGAGCACGCCGGAAATCGCCTTCAGCAAGGTGGTCTTGCCGGCGCCGTTGGGGCCGATCAGGCAGACCGTCTCGCCCGGTGCAATCGCGAAGCTGACATCACGGATGGCGCAGAGATTGCCATAATAGGCCGACATATTCTCAAGCCGGAGGATCGGATCGCTCATCACTCCTCGCCTCCGAAATAGGCGGCAATCACCGCTTTGTTGCTGCGGATCGCGGCCGGATCGCCATCGGCGATCACTGTGCCGGCGTCGAGTACGAAGATGCGCTGCGACACATCCATCACCAGGTCGATGTCATGCTCGATCAGCACCACCGCCACGCCGCTATCCGCGATCAGCCGCAGCACGCGGCCCAGATCGGCGGTTTCCTGATTGTTGAGGCCGGCGGCGGGCTCATCCAGCAACAGGTATTTCGGCTCGGTGGCGAGCGCGCGGGCAATCTCGGTGCGGCGCTGCACGCCATAGGGCAGGTCGCCGGCGCGGCGCTCCCAGTAGCTTTCCTCGATGCCGAGGAAGCGCAGGATGTCGCGCGCCTTTTCCACGCCTGCACGTTCCTCGGCGCGGGTGGACGGCAGATGCAGCAGGTTGGACAGCAGGCTGGCGCGCTGATGCCGGTAGCGGCCCGTGGTCACCACTTCCAGCACGCTCATGTCGGAAAACATCTGCAGGTTCTGGAAGGTGCGGGCCAGGCCCATGGCGCAGAGCTGGTGCGGCCGCGCCCCGGTTGCTGCCTTGCCATCGAGCGTGACGCTGCCGGAATCCGGCACGGCGAAACCGGAGATGATATTCATCAGCGTGGTCTTGCCGGCACCATTGGGGCCGATCACGGCGGTGATCGCGGCCCCGGGCACTTCGATGCTGGCGGCATTCACCGCACGCAGGCCGCCGAAGGATTTGGTGATATCGCGGGTCTGCAGCATGGCGTCAGCTCACCACGCGGCGGCGCAGACGGCCGAACAGCGAGAATACCGCATCGACCAGGCCGGACGGCATGTATTTCATGATCAGCACCATGGTGATGCCGAAGATCAGCGTCTTGTAATCCTCGAACTGGTCGAACAGCACCGGCAGTACGGTGATGATGAAGGCGCCGACGATAGCCCCGGAGACGCGGTTGAGCGAGCCGATCACCACCATCATCAGCAATTCGATGGCATAACCGATGCCGAAGGCGGAGGCATTGAAGGAACGGGCGTAATAGGCATAGAGCCCGCCGGCCAGGCCAGTGAACAAAGCACCGATGGCAAACACGAACGCCTTGGCGCGCAGCGTGTCAATGCCGACGCTGGCGGCGGCGAGCGGCGCCATCTTCATTGCCAGCAGCGAACGCCCGAGCTTGCTGGAGGAAACATTGGTGGCGATGAACACCGTGAGCAGCAGCATCACCCAGGCGGCCCAGAAGAACGAGGCGGTGGAGGAAAGATCGAGGCCGAACAGGGTCAGGCGACCGATATTGATGCCCGGATCGAGACCGCCGGTGAGCGAACGGACATTGGCGAACAGGATGTAGAGAATGATGCCGAAGGCCAGCGTCGCCATCGCCAGGTAGTGATCATGCAGGCGCGACAGCGGCCGGCTGATCAGCCAGCCGGCGGCCATGGCGATCAACGCGCCGGCGAAGATCGCCAGGATCGGCTCGATGCCGGTCCGGTTGGCGATCACCGCCGCGCCATAGGCGCCGAGGCCGAAGAAGGCCGACTGGCCGAGCGAAATCTGGCCGGCAAAGCCCAGCATCATGCACAGGCCGATGGCGGCGATGGCATTGATGATGCCGAAAACCAGCATCGACTTGTAGAAGGTATTGCCGGTTGACAGGCTCAGCACTGGCAGCAACAGCAGCAGCAGGATGGTGAGGATGCGGTCGGTCGCGGGAGACATGGGGCGGCCCTAGAGTTTCTGCGGCAGCTTTTCGCCGATCAATCCCTGCGGCCGCAGCAGCAGGATCACCAGCAACAGCGACAGCGTGATGGCATCCTTGTAGATCGAGCTGATATAGCCGGCGGCTACCGCTTCGGCGAGGCCGAGCACCAGGCCACCGATCACAGCGCCAACAGGATTACCGATGCCGCCGAGAATGGCGGCGGCAAAGCCCTTGATGCCGAGGAAGATGCCGTTGTCGTAGCTGGCGGAAGCCAGCGGCGCCAGCAGGATGCCGGCGGCGCCGCCGAGCAGGCCGGCGACAACGAAGGCAGCGGCAGACGTGCGGTTGGGTGAAATGCCCATCAGCACCGCGGCATAGCCATTGATCGCCACGGCACGCATGCTGAGGCCGAGCCAGGTGTATTTCAGCACCAGATAGAGCGCCGCCATGAACAGCACCAGGGCAATCACGATCCACAGCGATTGCGGCGCGATGGTGATGCCGCCCATGGCCAGCGGCGGCAGGCCCGGCAGAGCCGGCGGGAACACGGTATTCTTGCCGATCACCACCTGGGCGATGCCCTTGGCGGTGATGCCGAGGCCGAGCGTGATCATCACCTGGGCGATGTGGTTGGAACTATCCACACCTTTTACGCCCAGGACATAGACCAGCCAGCCGAACAGGCAGCAGAGCGCGAGCGAAAGACCAGCCGCGGCCAGCACCGGCATTCCAACAGCGAAGTGAAGGAAGCCGTAGACCAGGCCACCCGCCATGACGAATTCGCCATGGGCGAAGTTGATCAGCTTCATCGTCGAAAAGACGATGGTGAAGCCGATGGCGATCAAAGCGTAGATCGCCCCCAGGGTCAGACCGGATACCACGATCTGGTAAATCATCGCTCGCGTTCCTTAAGCCGTGACGATGCGCGGTGACTTATTCGTCCACCAGCCACTCGCCGTTCTTGGCCACCAGCAGCACCATCGAGTTTGATTCGGCGCTCAGGCCATGCTGCTGCGGCGACAGCTTGAAGGTGCCGTTGCCGCCGGTCACCGTCACCTTTTCCATGGCATCGCGGATCTTGTCGCGGGTGATCGGGCCGTCGATCTTCTTCACGGCTTCCTCGAGGATCAGCATCGAGTCGTAGCTATGCGCTACGAAGGTTGCCGGCGCCTCGTTATACTTCGCCTTATAATCGTTGTAGATCTTCAGCACGATCGCCTTGGCCGGGTCGCCGTCTTTCAGCGTTTCCGGCGCCAGCAGACGCATCGACGACACAAAGGTGCCCTCGGCATCCTTGCCGCCCTGCACCAGCAGGTCGCGGCTGGCAGCGGCGAAGCTGTTATACATCGGGATCTTCAGGCCGACGGCAGCGGCATTCTTCAGGATGATGGTGGGGGCCGGGAAGGCCGACCAGACCAGCGCCGCCTGGGCCGGGGAATTCTTCACGCGCAGCACCTGGGCGGTGATATCCGGGTCCTGGCGGTTGAATTCCTCATGCTGCACCACGGTGACGCCGTATTCCGCCGCCTGCTCCTTCACCACATTGGCGCCGGACTGGCCGAAACCATCGGCCGCCGTCAGCAGGCCGAGCTTGGTGATGCCGCGCTTCTTGAACACGCCGAGCAGATGCGCGGCGACGACGCGGTCGGTCGGCGGGGTGTTGAAGCCATAAGGCGTCGGCGGCACCACCACCTTCTCGGTGCCGGCATGCATGATGATCGGCACCTTGGATTCATTGGCGATCGGCAGCACCAGCAGGCTTTCGCCGGAGCTGGACGGGCCGAACACGATATGCACCTTGTCGGAGTCGATCAGGCGGCGGATCTGCTGCGCCGCCTTGGTGCCGTTGCCTTCGGTGTCATAGACGATGACTTCGACCTTGCGGCCATTGATGCCGCCATTCTTGTTCACTTCCTCGGCGCGCAGGCGCAGGCCGCGCTCTTCCGGAATGCCCAGGAAGCTGGCCGGGCCGGACGTGGCATAGACCGCGCCGATCTTGATGGTTTCCTGTGCCATGGCGCCATTGGCACCGAGCAGCATAGCGGCGGCGGCCAGCAGACAACCACGCAGGGTTTTGAACTTATTCATCGTTTCCTCCCGATGTTTATTCCAGGCTTGCGCCCGGACTCATACAGGCCGCAGCCTGATTATATAAACTAACACCTGTTTGTTTAATTTGAGACGCGCGGCGGGTCAAGCAAAATCACCGCCGCGCGCCGGTTTTCTTGTTGTTTCGACAGCCGCTCAGGCGCGGCGCGCAACGCGCTCCAGACCACGGAGCAGCAACGCCGCGAGGCCGATTTTCAGCGCATCACCCAGCAGGAAAGGCAGCACGCCAACCGCCCAGGCCTTTTGCGCACCGATCTGCAGCGCCAGCCAGCCGGCCCCGCAGGCATAGATCAGCGCCATGGCGGCAATACCACCGAGCGTCAATGTCAGCATACGGCGCTCAACCTTGCGTTCAGCAATCCAGCCGATGCAGGCAGCAGCCACCACGAAGCCAAGCAGGTAGCCGGCAGTCGGCCCCATCAAATAGGCCGGGCCGGCGGCAATACCGGCGAAGACCGGCAGGCCGGCGGCGCCGAGGCCGAGATAGCCGAGCACCGAAGCAGCGCCAGCAGCGCGGCCCAGGCTGGCACCAACGATCAGCACCGCGAAAGTCTGCATCGTCATCGGCACCGGCCAGAACGGCACGGAAATCTTCGCGCCGGCGGTGAGCAGGGCGATGCCCAGCGCAATGCCGAACAATCGGGTAAGCGCGGCATTGCCGCCGCGCATGAGCGCGGCCTGCAACAGAGTAGCTTCATTGGCTGTGACGCTGGTGCGACTGGTCATATTGCTCTCCTCAATTCGGCTGCAGGCGGGGATAGTCGGTGTAGCCCTGCGGCCCTTCGGTGTAGAAGGTGGCGCGCTGCGGCTCGGCCAGGTCGAGGCCACGGCGCAGGCGGTAGGGCAGGTCCGGATTGGCAATGAACGGACGGCCGAAGGCGATGATATCGGCCTGGCCCTCGCGCAAGGCGGCCTCGGCGCTTTCGCGGCTATAGCCGCCGGCAGCCATCAGCTTGCCCTGGTAATGCTGGCGCGCGAAACGCACCACGGCGGCGCCGGTGGCCTTGCTCCAGCGGTCGCCGGTGACTTCCAGGTTGATGACATGCAGATAGGCCAGCCCGAAGCGGTTGAGGCCCTGGATTGCCGCCGCGAACAGGGCTTCCGGCTCGGGATCATCCACATCATTGAAAGTGCCGAAGGGCGAAAGCCGCACGCCCACCCGGTCGGCGCCGACAGCGGCGCAGACCGCTTCGCAGATCTCGAACAGCAGCCGGCAGCGATTCTCGATACTGCCGCCATAGCGGTCGTCGCGTTGATTCGATGAGGCATGCAGGAACTGGTCGATCAGATAGCCATTGGCGGCATGAATCTCGACACCATCGAAGCCGGCGGCGAGCGCGCGGCGTGCCGCTGCTGCATAATCGGCGGCGAGGCGCGGCAGTTCTTCCGTGCGCAGGCCGCGCGGCTGCTGGAAATCGCGCACGCCCTGGGGCGTGAAAATCTTGCCTTGCGCGGCCAAGGCAGAAGGCGCCACCGGCGCTTCCGCCGTGCGGCGATTCTCGGCATGCGAGATGCGGCCGACATGCCAGAGCTGCAGCACGATGCGGCCGCCCGCTTTATGCACGGCATCGGTCACCTGGCGCCAACCAGACACCTGGGCATCGTTGTAGATGCCCGGCGTGCGCGGATAGCCCTGGGCCTCGGGCGTGATCTGCGCCGCTTCGGCGATGATCAGGCCGGCATCGGCGCGCTGCGCATAGTATTCGGCATTCAGCGCCGTCGGCACATCGTCGGCACCGGCCCGCGAGCGGGTCATCGGCGCCATGGCGATGCGGTTAGGCAGGCTCCAGGCACCCAGCAGCAGCGGTTCGAACAGCAATCCGGTCATCGCCACGGCCTCACGCCGACTTGCGATAGCGCGTCAGGCTACCGCCGCGCATCACCTTGCCCGGCAGCGGATGGCCGACGATGCGTTCCGCCATATGGGCGCAATCGATCAGCTTGTCGATATCGATGCCGGTATCGAGGCCCATCTCATGGCACATGAACACCATGTCCTCGGTGCAGATATTGCCAGCTGCGCCCTGATGCCCGGCAAAGGGACAGCCGCCAAGCCCGGCGCAGGTGGTGTCAAACTGCGCCACGCCGAGGCGCAGGGCGGCATAGGCATTGCTCAGGCCGGTGCCGCGCGTATCGTGCAGATGCAGCGCCAGCGGCAGATCCGGCCAGCGTTCGCGCACCGCGCCGATTACCCGCTCCATCGCCAGCGGCGTGCCCCAGCCCACCGTGTCGGCGAGATAGACGCCCTGCAGCTTGATATCGGCTTCCGCCGCCAGATCGAGCACATGGCCAACCATCTCCACCACCCGGGCCGGTGGCACGAAGCCTTCGTAATTGCAGCCGAAGGCGGTCATCACATAACCCCACTCCACCGGCAGCTTGTGTTCCTTGTAAATGGCGATCCAGCGTCGCTGTTCCGCCAGCGTCTGTGCCACATCCATACCGGTATTCTTGATGCAGAAAGTCTCCGACGCGGTGACGCGGATGGCGCCAACCACATCCACCGGCGTCTGCAACGCGCGCAGCAAACCCTTGGTGTTGAGCCACAAGCCGGTATAGCGCACGCCCGGCTTCTTGCGGATGAAGCGGATCACGTCCTCGGCATCGGCCATGCCCGGCACGCGCTGCGGATTGACGAAGGAAACGCAGTCGATCTGCTTGATGCCGGTTTCCGCCAAAGCCTCGATGAAAGCCACCTTCTCGGCGGTGGGAATGGTGGCGGCCTCGATCTGGAAGCCCTCGCGCGGGCCTTCCTCATGGATACGGACAAAACGCGGCAGATCGGACATCGCGGCTACTCCGGCTAACGGATCACACCAGTTCCTTGCCGGCGAGATCGCCGAGCAGGAACTTGTTGGGCTTGAGGAAGAAGGAAATCACCAGCGCGCCATTGGGCGAGCGCGCCAGATGGCGGTTGCCCTTCGGACGCCAGACATAATCACCGGCCCGCACCTCGCCCTCGTCATCGACGATGCTGCCTTCCAGCACATAGGTCTGCTCGATCTCGACATGCTCATGCAGCGCCAGCGAGGTGCCCGGTTCCCAGCGGAACAGGGCGGTAAGCAGGCCGGTATCCTTGTCCTGCAGCAGGATCTTCATGTCGATGCCGGGTGTCGGCGTCGGCTTCCACGGCAGGTCGGCCACGGTGACATAGCGCGAGGCCAGCCGCGCCAGCTTCTCTTGATTGGCCAGGAATGGGGTTTCAGCGGCCATGGTCGTTCTCCTCAGGCAACCAGTTCGGTCAGGTGCTCTTCTATGAAACGGGTATAGGCGCGGCCGGCAGCGGCTTCCGGATGCGCGATCAGGCGGCGCAGAAAATCCCGGTTGGTTTCGATGCCGACAATATCGAGCGCCGCCAGCGCCGCATCCAGCCGCGCCAGGGCTTCACCACGGTCGGCGCCATGGGCGACAATCTTCATGATCATCGGATCGTAGAACGGTGTCACTTTCTGGCCTTCCGCATAGCCGCTTTCGACGCGGATACCGGGCATCACCTCCAGCCGCAGCCGCTCGATCAGGCCTGGCGCGGGCAGGAAATTCTTCGCTGGACGCTCGGCATAGAGCCGTGCCTCGATGGCATGACCCGCCGCCACGATATCCGCCTGCACGAAATCCGGCAGCGCCTGGCCCAGCGCCAGGCGGATCTGCGCCGCCACCAGATCAAGACCGGTGATTTCCTCGGTCACCGGATGCTCCACCTGGATGCGGGTGTTCATCTCCAGGAAGTAGAAGCCTTCGCGCGTTTCGTCGTAGAGGAATTCGATGGTGCCGGCGCCGACATAATCGAGCGAGCGGGCCAGATCCACCGCCGCCTGGGCCATCGCCTGGCGCAGCGCCTGCGGCAGATTCGGCGCCGGCGCCTCTTCGATCACCTTCTGATGCCGGCGCTGAAACGAGCATTCGCGCTCGAACAGATGCACCGCGCCGGCCGAACCGAGGCCGAAGACCTGCACCTCGATATGCCGCGCCCGCGCCACATAGCGTTCGAAATACACCGCCTCATTGCCGAAAGCCTTGGCCGCGAGATTACGCGTGGCGGCAAGCGCTGCCAGCAGATCGGCCTCGGCCGCAACCAGCCGCATGCCGATGCCACCGCCACCCGCCGCCGCCTTGATCAGCAGCGGATAGCCGATGCCGCGCGCCAGATGCAAAGCCGCCTCGTCATTCGCCGGCACCTGATCGCTGCCCGGCAACACCGGCACACCGGCGGCGGCGGCCGTGCGGCGCGCGCATTCCTTGTCGCCCATGGCGCGAATCTGTGCCGGGGTCGGGCCGACAAAGGTGATGCCAGCGGCGGCGCAGGCTTCGGCGAAACCGGCATTCTCGGCCAGGAAACCATAACCCGGATGGATCAGCGTGGCGCCGGTTTCCTTCGCCACGGCAATGATGCGGGCGCCATCGAGATAGCTTTTCTGCGCCGGCGCCGGGCCAATCAGCACTGCCTCATCGGCCAAAGCCACATGCGGCGCCGCCGCATCGGCCTCGGAATAGACCGCGACGCTGCCTAGGCCCAGCGCCTTGGCGGCGCGGATGACGCGGCAGGCGATCTCGCCCCGGTTGGCGACGAGCAGCTTCGGCAAGGACGTGGCGGACGGCATGGGATTCGGGTTCCGGAAATTAAACTAACAGGTGTTTGTTTCTTTCTATGGCGAGACCTGTCCGCTGTCAAGCGCAAACCGCAACATCCAGGCGCCTTCAGCCGGCCTTGGCCCAGGCCGGCTTGCGCTTGCCGAGAAAGCTGTTGATGCCTTCCGCCGCTTCTTCCGACGACCACATTTCGGCCACACGGTCGACGGTATAGGAGAAATTCTCCTCATAGCCGTGGCGGTCGACGAAATCGACCAGCCGCTTGGTGGCGGCAATGGCGCCCGGTGCGCAGCGTAGGAACAGGGCGACCTGGCGGCGCACGGCAGCATCGAGTTCCGCTTCCGGCGCCACGTCATGCACAATACCCATGCTGCATGCCTTGTCGGCATCGAACACGGCGGCATTGAGGAAATGCGCGCGCGCATTGGAGATGCCCATCTTGCGCACCACATAAGGCGAAATCATGCTCGGCAGCAGGCCGAGGCTGACTTCGGAGAGGCAGAATTTCGCCGCCGCGCTGGCCACCGCGACATCGCAGACCGAGACCAGGCCAAGCCCACCGCCATAGGCGGCGCCATTGATGCGACCGACCAGCGGCTTCGACAACGTGTCGAGTTCGCGCAGCCACAAAGCCAGCTTGCTCGCCTCGGCGATGCGCGCGGCGTGCTGCCGGCTGGCCTGGCTCTGCTGGTATTTGAAATCGCCGCCGGAGCAGAAAGCGGTGCCGGCGCCGGTCAGCACCAGCACGCGGATCGCCGGGTCGCGGTCGACTTCGGCCACCACGGCGCGGGCCTCGTCATACATTTCGCCATTCATGGCGTTTTTCATCTCGGGCCGGTTCAGCGTCAGGGTGGCGACGCCATCGGCATCCACGGTGAAGGCAATTGTCTGGTAGCTCATGGTTCTCACGCTCATGGGGAAGTCAGGTGATACGCAGCCGCGCCGAGCCCGGCAGCATCCAGGGCTGCAGGCTGCGGCGGTAAAGTCCGGTGAAAAATCGCGTCATGCTTTCGACCTGGCTGGCATCGACCAGGAAGCTGCAATGCCACAGCAGATCGGCGCTTGCGCCGGGACGGTAGCGGATTTCGGCGCGGTAGCTCACCACCGGCATCGGCGCCGACACGATGCAATAGCCCAGATGCCGGGCCGATTGGCTCAAGCGCCGCTCGATGAAGCAGGTGCCGCCAGCCTCGCAGATGCGCAGACCGAGTACACCGCCGCGCCGGCTGAAGGCACGGCTGATTCCCGGCAGGCTGCGCAGCGGGCGGTGAAAATCAAACAGGCAATCCAGCGCCTCTGCCCGCCGCACCGGGCGGAGACGTATACTATAGTGAATGCTGCGGCGGATCATGGCCAAGCCCGCCTCTCCTTTCGCTCGCATCTATCGCCATACCGGTATCCGAACAGCTCAAGCATCCAGACAGGTCGGCCAGCGATTCCGTTTGACTAACGGTTGTTTGTTTTTATAATTGCCGACATCGTTGCTGTCAAATCACCGGTGCCAGATGAATCGCCTTTCCGAAGAGCAGGTCCTGTTCCAGGACGCGCTGATCAAGACCATCCAGAAAATCTCACCCCTGGAAAAAACCCAGGCGCTGGATGCGCGCAAAACCTTCGATACCGACCTGCATGCGGCGCTGGGCGATCTCGGCGTGCTCGGCCTTGGCGTCGACGAACGCTATGGCGGCAGCGGCGGCAGCACCGAGCATATGATCGCGCTCTGCACGCTCGGCGGCATGGCCACTTCGATGGCGGTGTTCTGCGTGGTGCAGTTCCTGATCACCCGGCTGCTGAAGGACAATGCCACCGAGGCGCAGAAGCAGGCCTATCTGGTGCCGCTGGCGGCCGGCCGCGTGAAGGCGTCCTTCTGCCTCACCGAAGCCGGCGGCGGCACTGACATCCTGCGCGCGATGAAAACCAAGGCGCAGAAAGTGGCTGGCGGCTACAAGCTGAACGGCGCCAAGATGTGGATCAGCGGCGCCGTCACCTCCGATTTCTATATCGTGCTCGCGCGTACCGCCGAAGGCAAGACCGATGGCGTTTCCATGCTGCTGGTGCCGAGCAAGGCGAAAGGCGTGACTGCCCGCGAGGTCGAGACCTTCGCCATCAACGGCTACGATACCTGCCAGGTCTTCTTCGATGATGTGTTCGTGCAGGAAGAAAACCTGATCGGCGTCGAGGGCCAGGGCTTCCGCCAGGTGCTGGCGACGCTGAATGCCGAGCGCCTCAATGCCGCCGCCGTGGCCTTGGGCATCGCCAAGGGCGCCTTCGATTATGCCGCCGAATACGCCAAGCAGCGCCCGGCCTTCAACCGCACGCTCTCGGAACTGCATCCGGTGCAGCACAAGCTGGCCAATGTCGCCACCGCCTTCGAGATGGCCTGGCTGTTCCTGCTCGATGCGGCGAAGCGCGACGAGGAAGGCGGCGCCATCGACGTCGCCAGTTCGATGATCAAGCTGACCGCCTCCAATGTGGTGAAGCAGGCCACCGATATCGGCATGGAGATCATGGGCGCCGCCGGCTTCGACACCGCCGCGCCGATGCAGCGCTACTACCGCGACCACCGGCTCTACGCCTTCGCGCCGCTGAATGACGAGATGTGCCGCAACCTGATCGCCGAACGCTATTTCGGCTTCAAGCGCGCCTTCTAGTGATGCCAGCCTCTGGGACATCCGAGCATGTGGCCGTGATCAGCGGTGCGGGCGGCGGCATCGGTCGCGCCATCGCCGCCGCCCTGCATCGCGAAGGCACCCGGCTGGCGTTGCTGGATCTCGAACGCACGGCACTGGAGGAAACCCGGCGTGAGATCGGCGCCGCCGAAACAGACTGCCTGCTGCTGCCTTGCGATATCACCGATGCGGCGGCTTCGGCCAAGGCCATCGCCGAGGCGCTGGCCGCCTTCGGCCGGATCGACCTGCTGGTGAACAATGCTGGGCGTTATCAGCTCAACCGCCTAGCCGATCCGGATGCGCCGGCGGTGTATGAGCAGCTCTACCGCATCAATGCCCTGGCGCCGCTCTATCTTGCCCATGCCTGCCGCGAAGCCCTGGTGCAGAGCCGCGGCTGCATCATCAACATGGCCTCCACCGAAGCCTTCATCGCCGGCTCGGTTTCGCTCGGCTACACGGCCTCCAAGCATGCCGTGGCCGGGCTGACCAAGGCGCTGGCGACTGAACTTGGTCCGGCGGGCGTGCGCGTCAATGCGATTGCGCCGGGCGTGGTGGAAACGCCGATGGTGGCGCATCTCACCAGCCAGAAGCGCCATGCCGAGAAGATGCTCACCCGCACGCCGCTGGGCCGTTTCGCGCAGCCCGCTGAAATTGCCAGCATCGTGCTGTTCCTCGCCTCGCCGGCCGCCAGCTATCTCACCGGCGCGGTGCTGCCGGCCGATGGCGCCTATATGCTGACGTGACCGCGATGTCTGGCCCGCTTCCACTTTCTCTTCCGCTTCCAGAGCCGGCACCACGCCGCCACCTGCATACCCGCCAGACCACCTATCGCGGCTATCTGCGCGAAGATGGCCTGTGGGATATCGAGGGCGAACTTTGCGACACCAAGCCCTATGCCTATGCCGACCGCGAGCGCGGCCGGATGCCGCCGGGTACCCCGGTGCATCACATGCTGGCGCGGCTGACGGTGGATGACGCGCTGGTGATCCGCGACGCGCATTTCGAGATGCGCGCGATCCCCTTCAGCTTCTGTGCCGGCGCCGCCGCCGATGCCGCCAGCTTCATCGGCATTACCCTGGGGGGCGGCTGGCGCCGCGCCGTGGACGAGCGCATGCGCGGCACCGCCGGCTGCTCGCATTTACGCGAACTGCTCTACAATATCGCCACCGCCGCCTTCCAGACCATCTCGCCCTATCGCGAGGAATTCATGGCCGAGCGCGGTGCGCCGGCCGGCAAGAACGGCCTGCCGTTCTTCCTCGATCAATGCTATTCCTGGGCCCTGACCAGCCCGGTGGTGGCGCGCTATTTCCCGCAATTCGCCGTGACGAAATCGGCCAAGCGCACGGGAAGCGACTGACTGGCTGCGACTGGTGACTGGCAGCGACGAGCGGCCTGCTTCAGCGGCCTTTTGGCGGCGCCTTGAGGCCCAGCAGGCGGAACACCATGGCGGTATGGGTGTCGCGCACTTCCTTTTCCGACAGACGCCCGCCCGGCTGGTACCAGTAGCAGACGCCGGACAGCAGCGAGATGATGGCGAAGGTGGTGACGCGCGGATCCTCCACAGTCAGCAGGCCGGTCTTGTTGCCTTCCTTGATCAGCCCGGTGAGCAGGTTGGAATAGGCATCGCGCAGGCCGGTGATGGTCTTGTAATGCGGCTTGGAGAGATTGCGCAGCTCCATGTTGCCGATGAACACTTCCATCTGCCGGTGGATATGGAAATTCAGGTGGATGTCGATATAGATTAGCAGCCGCTTGTAGGGATCGCTCTCGTTCGCGGTGCGCTCCTGGTATTCCGAGATCATCGACTGCAGATGATCGCGCAGCAGCTCGAACAGGAAGCTTTCCTTGCTCTTGATGTAATTGTAGAGCGAGCCGGCCTGGATGCCGACTTCCTTGGCGATCATGCGCAGGCTGGCGGCCTTGAAGCCATGACGTGCGATGATGTTGATGGCCGCTTCGCGAATGGCCTTTTCAGTGGTATCGCGGTTGGATCCGACGGTTCGCATTGGCCCGGTTATGTTGGAATTCTGGCGATGATTGCCGGCCAGCATAAAAACAAGTGGCTGTTTTATCAACCATTCGGGGTTTGTCCGCCGTGTTGCGCACGAACCACGTCGAGCGCCTCATGCCGGTTGCAGCCATGAATCGGCCCGCCGCCGACCTCCAGTCGCCCCCACGACCGTTGCCGGGCCGCCCCTCAGCCATCCGGCGGACACTAGCCATTTTTGCGCCGCAAAGGGTTTGTAAATTGCTTTTGTGCTAATGACTTTTGGGTGTAATAAAACTGTAACAATGGATTCGTGCCGGGTTCCACCTGTTTGATCTGACCTGGCCCTGTCCTTCACTTTTCGTCCTGAGGAGTCCACCGCCTGATGGGTGCCACCGCTCTGTTGCTCGACCTTGCCGCCGGCATCGCCCTGCTGCTGTGGGGTGTGCGCATGGTGCGCACCGGCATGACCCGCGCCTTCGGCGCCCGGCTGCGCCGGCTGCTCGGCAGTGCCACCCGCAACCGCTTTTCCGCCTTCGCCGCCGGTATCGGCGTCACCGCTTTGCTGCAATCGGCCACCGCTACCGCGATGCTGGTTGCCTCCTTCGCCGGCCGCCGCCTGATCGGCCCCGCCGCCGCCCTGGCGGTGATGCTGGGCGCCGATGTAGGCACCACGCTGGCGGCGCAGCTCCTTTCGCTCGACCTGCATTGGATGGGGCCGCTGGCCCTGGTGATCGGCGTCGGCCTGTTCCTCTCCACCGAAAGCGGCAATCGCCGCCATGTCGGCCGCCTGTTCATCGGCTTCGGCCTGCTGCTGCTGGCCCTGCGCCTGATCGTTGCCGCCTCCGAGCCTTTGCGCAACGCCTCCGCTTTCGCCACCGTGATGGCGCCGCTGGCGCAGGAACCGCTGCTCGCCGTGGCTTTGGCCGCGCTGATCACCTGGGCGGCACATTCCAGCCTTGCCATCGTGCTGATGCTGGTTGGCCTGGCGTCCGCCGGGGCGATTTCCGTGCCGCTGGCGCTCGCCCTGGTGCTTGGCGCCAATATCGGCGGCGCCGTGGCGCCGTTCGCCGCCACGGCCGGCCAGACGCCTGCCGCGCGGCGCGCGCCGCTCGGCAACCTGTTGATGCGCGCCATCGGCGTGGTGATCGCGCTGCCGCTGCTCTCCTTCGTGCCGCAATGGCTCGGCGCGCTGGGCCTGGAAGGCCCGCGCCTGGCGGTGCATTTCCACACCGCGTTCAATCTGGCGCTGGCGCTGCTGTTTCTGCCGCTGCTGGCCCAGGTCGAACTGCTTTGCCGCCGCCTGCTGCCCGATGCGCCGACCGCGGAAGACAGCACCAAGCCGCGCTATCTCGATTCCGGCGCGCTGGACACGCCCTCCGTGGCGCTGGCCGCTGCGGCGCGCGAAACGCTGCGGCTTTCCGATACCGTGAGCCGCATGCTGGATGACGCCATCACCGTGTTCAAGACCGACGATGCGCGGCTGGCCAAGGCGGTGGAACAGGCCGATGACCAGGTCGACAAGCTGCATGAGGCGATCAAGCTCTATCTCACCAAGCTCTCGAACCACGAAATGGATGCCGAAGAAAGCCGCCGCTATGTCGATGTGCTGACCTTCACCACCAATCTCGAGCATATCGGCGACATCATCGACAAGAACCTGATGGAACTGGCGGCGAAGAAGATCAAGCATCGCCTGCATTTCTCGCCTGAGGGCATGCAGGAACTGGCCGAGTTCCATGCCCGTGTCGCCGGCAACCTGCAGATGGCCTGCAACGTGTTCATGGCCAGCGACGCCAAGCTGGCGCGGCAATTGCTGCAGGAGAAGGCGTCTCTGCGCGAGGCCGAGCGCATGGCCGCCGAGAATCATTACCGCCGCCTTGCCGCCGGCCGTGCCGAAAGCATCGAGACCAGCGCCATCCATCTCGACGTGATCCGCGACCTCAAGCGCATCAACAGCCACCTGACGGCGGTGGCCTATCCGATCCTGGAGCAGACCGGCGAGCTTTCCGCCACGCGCCTGCGCGCCGACGAACAGCAGCAGGCCGGCAAGAAGGCCGCGCCGAATGGCGGCCACGCCAAGCCGGCCTGATCAGTCGACGATGAACAGTTTAGCGCCCACCGCCGTGCGCGAGCGGTGCGGCTCGGCATTGTCGGCGACCTGATAGCTCTGGCCCGGCCCAAGCGTGAAAACGCGGCCATCCTCCAGCTCCGTCACCAGCTCGCCTTCCAGCACGAACAGGATATGCCCCTTCACGCACCAATGATCCGCCAGGTAGCCCGGCGTGTAATCGACGCGGCGCACCCGGATCGGGCCGAACTGGCGCGTGCGCCAATAGGCCATGCCGGTTTCACCCTTATGCTCGGTGACCGGCACATCCGACCAGTCGGTGGTGCCAAAGGGTAAATTCGCTATCTGCATTCTCTACGCCCGATTTCCCTGGAATTCATCTTCCAATAATTGCAACGACATGGCACATCCGCTACTTTGAAGGGGAAATTACCCCAAACGCCGTGATCGCCATGACCAAGATCCGCCTCGCTTGGCTTCCTGCCGCGGTCCTGCTGCTTGCCCTGACCGGCTGCCAGACCAACCAGCCGTCCGGCAGTCCGCCGGTCACGAGCGCCAGCCAGGCACCGGTTCCGACACCCACCACCCCACCGCCAATGGCCAGCCAGGTCAAGAGCCGGGCCTTGACCACGACTGAGGAAGCCCAGGCCAAGGCCTATGACGATGCCACGCGCATGGCCGTCATGCCCGGCATCAAGATCACCAACCAGATGCGCAAGGCCGGCCTGTATTTCGGTGCGCAGCAATTCGGCGAGGCGCTGGCGATATATAACCGCATCCTCACCGAATGGGGTGACACCAGCACCAGTTCGGCGCGCAACGATCTGGCGCTGGCCTGGCTGAACAAGGGCCAATTGCACAAGGCCTTTGGCCAGCGCCGCGAGGAAATCGCCGCCTATCAGGAGCTGGCGCGGCTTTACGGCAATGATGTCGAGCCGGCCCAGCGCCGCGCCGTTGCCACCGGGCAGCTTTATACCGGCGAAGCGCAGGTGGCGCTGGGCGAGCGGCTGCAGGGTGAGCAGACCTACCGCCAGGCGATGGAACGCTTTTGTCCTGCGCCGATTGCCACCGTACCGCTGGCCGTTGCCTGCGCCAAGCTGGGCATCCGCCTGGGCCAGAGCCTGGGCGAACGCAAGCTGACCGACGATGCCCTGGCAGCCTATGACGCGGTGATCGGCAGCCATGGCAGCAACAGCAACAACGACGTGCGCCAGGAAGTGACCGAAGCCCATTGGCGCAAGGCCGTGCTGCTGGCGGAAAACCAGCGGCGACAGGAAGCCGTGGCCAGCTTCGCGCGCACCGCCGAAGTCGGCGCACTCTCGGGCACCCGCCAGGCCATTGCCTATGCCGCCCAGGCACTCGGCAACCAGGCGTCGATGCTCGACAGCATGGGCCAGCAAGCCCAAGCCCTGGCGCTCTATGACCGCTTGATCGGCCAGTTCGACAGCCGCACCGAGGATGCGGTGATCTTCGCCGTGGCCCGGGCGCAGGTGAACAAGGCGCTTATCCTGTTCCGGCAGAAGCGGCCGGCAGAGGTGCTGCCGCTCTGCGATGCCGCTCTGCGCAAGACCGGCGAGCGCCCGGCGCTGCAGATGCGCGAGGTTTCCGCCCGCGCCGGGCTGCTGCGCGGCCAGGCATTGGTGCAGTTGCAGCGTTACGACGTTGCCATCACTGCCTTCGATGCCGTGGGCGCCCGCTTCGGCAACGCCAAGGAAAACAGCCTGCGCGACCTAGCCGCCAATGCCATGTCGGCCAAGGCCAACGCCATCGGCCTGCGCCAGAGCCGTGGCAAGGTCGAAGAATCCATCGGCGAGCTGGACAAGCAGATCGCCGCCGCCGAGGCCAAGCCGGAGCCCGAGCGCAGCCGTGGCATCGCCACCGTGCTGCTGACCAAGGGCGTGGTCTACACCGTGATCGGCATGCATGACGAAGCCATCGCTGCCTATCAGGATATAGCCACGCGCTATGGCGATACCCGCGACGCCAAGCTGCGCGAGACGGTGGCGAATGCCGGCTATCTGCACGCCATCAGCTATCACGACAAGGGGCAATCGGCGGAAGCGGCGCGGTTGCTGCGCGACTTTGTGCAGCGCTACAAGCCGGAGCAGAGCCCGGCCATCCAGCAGCTTGTGAACCGCGCCGAAGACTGGCTGGACAAGAACCGCCAGTACGATTCAGTGGGCTGACGCCCGCCCTACCAGCCCATCTGGCGGCTGGCGAGATCCTTCATGATTTCCTCGGCGCCGCCGCCGATGGCATTCACCTTCACCTCACGGTAGATGCGTTCCACCTTAGCGCCGCGCATGAAACCGGCACCGCCGAAAATCTGCACCGCTTCCGCCGCGCAGAAGGCCAGCGTCTGAGTCGCCTGGTTCTTAAGCATGCACAATTCCGCCACCGGGCTTTCGCCCTGATCGAGCCGCCAGGCGATGTTTTCCAGCATCGCCTCGGTGGCATGGATACGCTGCGCCATGTCGATCAGCTTGTGGCGGATCACCTGGTGCTTGATCAGTTTTTTGCCAAAGGTCTCGCGCAATTGCGCATAGGCTACCGCTTCATCATAGGCGACGCGGGCGAAGCCGGCACAGGATGAGGCCAGACCGAGCCGCTCATCATTGAAGTTCATCATGATGCCGAGAAAACCGGCATTCTCGGCGCCGATCAGGTTTGCCACCGGCACGCGGCAATCGTCGAAATGCAGCGTTGCCGTATCGGAGGCCCACCAGCCCATCTTTTTCAGCGGTGTGCGCGTGAAGCCGGGCGTATCGCGTTCGATCAGCAGCAGCGAGATGCCGCCCATGCCGGGGCCACCGGTGCGCACCGCCACGGTGTAGTAATCGGCGCGCATGCCTGAGGTGATGAAGGTTTTCTCGCCCTTCACGATGTAATAATCGCCCTCGCGCCGCGCCAAAGTGCGCAGGTTGGCAACATCGGAGCCACCGCCCGGTTCAGTGATGGCGAGCGCGGAAATCCTTTCGCCGGCCAGGATTGCCGGCAGCACGCGCGCCTTCATTTGATCCGAGCCGAGCTTGGCGATCGGCGGGGCACCGATGGTGTGGCTCAAGAGCGAGGCACAGACACCGCCGGCACCGCAGCGCGCCAGTTCCTGGCCAACGATCACGGCATAAAGCCGGTCGGCTTTCACGCCGCCGTATTCTTCCGGAAAATTCAGTTGCAGCAGGCCGAATTCGGCAGCCTTGCGGTATAGCGCACGCGGGAATTCACCGGCTTCGTCCCAGGCGTCGGCGAAAGGCTCCAGCTCCTTCGCCACGAAGCGGCGGAGCTGGTCGCGGAAGGCGTCATGGTCGGCGGTGAAATAGGGCGAGTGCTTTTGCATGATCGTTCCCACAGTTTAATCCTGGCTCGCTGCTAGCCTTGCGGCGGCCGCAGTCGTGCCATGATCAGGATATCGTCGTAACGGCCATCGATCTTGCGCGCCCGCCGCTTCATGCCTTCGGTCTCGAAGCCGAATTTACGGTAAAGCGCGATGGCCGGCGCGTTGGAGGCATAGACCTGCAATTCCACCCGCTCGATGCCGCAATGGGCGGTCTGGTCCAGCGCGGCGTGCAGCATGGCTTCGCCCAGGCCCTGGCGGCGATGCCCGCTATCCAGGCCCATGCCGAGGCGCCCGACATGACCGAATCCGGGGCGTTGATCGCTATCCGGCTCGGCATAGATGTCGCACCAACCGACGATGCCTTCCGCTGCCGCCTCGGCAACCACGAAAGGCAGTCGCCGCTTCAGCATCTGCGCCATGAAGCCCTGTGCCTGCTGTGGCGAAGGCGCTGTCGTGAAAGCAATATAGATACGCTCGCGTGCCACACGGTCGAGGCAGGCGAGATAACCTTCGAGATCCTCAAGCCGGGCCGGGCGAATACTGACAGCCATCGGCCTGGCTCACGCCGGCTTCAGCGCGGCGAGCAATTGCCGTGTCGCCACCTGATCACCGGGCTTCACCGCCAGGCTTTCCAACTGGCCATCCAGCCTTGCTGCCACTTCATGCTGCATCTTCATCGCTTCCAGGATCAGCACCGCCTGGCCCTTGCGCAGGGCATCGCCGGGCTGCGCCAGCACAGCAACGATCTTGCCGTTCATCGGCGCGCGCAATTCGGCATCGCCGGCGCCGCCTTCGCCGCCGCGCGGCGCATAGGTGGCATCGCGCACAGCCAGGTCCAGCGCGCCGAGTTTCAGCAGCAGGTCATCGCGGCGGAACTGCGCGGCAAAGCCGGCCTCTTCGCCATCCAGCCGCGCCCGGTCCGCACCCATCAGCTCCACCGCTATCGCCGCATCGCCGAGCGTGACGCGATAGCCGCGATTTTTCAGCGGCGCGATACTGCCGCGTTGCGGCGTGCCGTCATCGCCGAGCCGCAGATCGAAGGGCGAGGCCAGCACATTGTTGCTCGACCAGGCAGCGGCCGCGTCATGGCCAAACTTTGCCGCATCGTGCTCATAGAGCAAGGCTGCCGCCAAGGCGATGGCTTTCGCATCAGCCTCGGGAGCCGCCGGTTTTTCGAAATGCTGCGGGATGAAGCGCGTGGTGGCGGCGCCGGCAGCAAAACCGTCATGGCGCAGCAGATCGAGCAGGAAGCTGCGGTTGGTCTCGATGCCGAGCGCCACGGTTTCCTCCAGCGCGCGGATCAGGCGGCGGCGGGCTGCCTCGCGGGTGGCGCCATGGGCGATGATCTTGGCGATCATCGGATCGTAGAATGGCGTGATCTCCTGGCCTGGACGCAGCCCATGATCGACACGGATGCCTTCTGCCTGAGGCGGCTGCCAGACATCCAGCACGCCACTCTGTGGCAGGAAGCCCTTATGCGGTGCCTCGGCATAGAGCCGCACTTCGATGGCGTGACCGCTGAGCGCCAGATCTGCCTGGGTGAGCGGCAACGCCTCGCCAGCGGCGACGCGCAGTTGCAACGCCACCAGATCCAGCCCGGTGATGGCTTCCGTTACCGGATGCTCCACCTGCAGGCGGGTATTCATTTCGAGGAAGTAGAACTCGCCCTCCGCAGAAAGCAGAAATTCCACCGTGCCGGCGCCGACATAGCCTATCGCCTTGGCCGCCGCCACCGCCGCCGCGCCCATGCGGGCGCGCAGATCGGCATTCACCGCCGGCGACGGCGCTTCCTCGATCACCTTCTGATGCCGGCGCTGCACGCTGCAATCGCGTTCGGCGAGGTGGATCACATTGCCATGGCTATCGCCAAAGACCTGGATTTCGACATGGCGGCCGTCAATCACGGCTTTTTCGAGAATGAGTTCAGCCGAGCCGAAGGCATTCTCGGCTTCCGAGCGCGCGCCCTGGATCGCCGCCAGCAGCGCGCTTTCCTCATGCACCAGGCGCATGCCGCGCCCGCCGCCACCAGCTGCCGCCTTCACCATCACCGGCAGGCCGATACGCCTGGCCTCTGCCAGCAGCACCGCATCCGACTGGTCAGCCCCCTGATAGCCCGGCACGCAAGGCACGCCGGCCTCGATCATGCGGCGCTTGGCGGCCGCCTTGTTGCCCATGGCGGCAATCGCTGATGCCGGCGGGCCGATGAATACCAGTCCGGCTGCCGCACAGGCGGCGGCGAAATCGGCATTCTCGGACAGGAAGCCATAGCCCGGATGCACCGCGCCGGCGCGCATTTCCTTGGCTGCGGCGATGATCGCATCGGCATTGAGATAACTTTGCCGCGCCTCGGCCGGACCGATGCAGCGCGCGCTATCGGCCAGCATGACATGCGGTGCCCCGGCATCGGCCTCGGAATACACCGCCGCCGTGCGGTAGCCCAGCGCGCGCGCCGAGCGGATCACGCGGCAGGCAATCTCGCCGCGATTGGCAATCAGGATGGTGTCGAATGCCGGCATGTTGTTGCCCTATACCTCTGCCGCCCAGGCGGGTTTGCGCTTCTCAACGAACGCCTTGGTGCCTTCGCGGCCTTCGACGCTGCCCAGCGCGGCGACAAACGACGCCGCTGCCGCATCCAGCGTGGCGCCGAGATCGCCACCCTGGCTACGCCGCATCAGCGCCTTGGTGGTGGCGACCGCATTGGGCGCACAGCGCAGGATGGCATTGAGCGCCGCACGGCCTTTGGCTTCCAGGTCTTCCGTACCCTCGGCCACCTCATGCGCCAGGCCGATGCGCACGGCCTCAGCCCCATCGATGCGGCCACCGGTGACGCCCAAGCGGCGGGCCTGGGTGAAGCCGATGCGCGCCACCACGAAAGGCGCGATCTGCGCCGGCAGAATCCCTAAGCTCACTTCCGGCATGGCGAAACCGGCCGTGGCCTCGGCAATGGTCACATCGGCGATGCAGGCAAGGCCGAAGCCGCCGCCCATCGCCGGGCCTTCCACCAGCGCCACCACCGGCTTCGGGCATTGATCGGCCAGTTCCAGCATGGCGCCGAAAGCGCGGTTGCGCGCCTGCACGGCCTCTGGTGCGGAAGACCCCGCCATGTCCTTGATATCGCCGCCGGCACAGAAGGCGCCGCCGGCTCCGCGCAGCAGCACGGCACGGATGCCATCGTCGTCGCGCGCCTGGGTGAAAGCGGCGACAAGTTCCTGCACCATCTGCGCCGACATGGCGTTTTTAACCTCGGGCCGGTTCAGCGTGATACGCAAAACCGGCCCGCTGCGTTCCAGCAGCAGTGTATTCATGTCACTTCTTCTTGCCCGGCATGATGCCCATGTATTTCGCGATAATCGACAGCATCACCTCGTCGGCACCACCGCCGATGGAGCCGAGCCGCGTGTCGCGATAGGCACGGCTGATCAGGGTTTCGTTCATGAAGCCCATGCCGCCGTAATATTGCAGGCAGGAATCGGTGATCTCGCGCGCCAGGCGGCCGGATTTCAGCTTCGCCATCGAGGCCAGCATGGTCACATCCTCGCCCTTCAGCATCAAATCGCAGGCGCGGTAGCAGAGCGAGCGCAGCAGCTCCACCTCGGTCTGCAATTCCGCCATGCGGAAATAGACCGTCTGGTTATCCAGGATCGACTGGCCGAAGGCCTTGCGCTGGCGGGTATAGTCGATGGTGTCGTCGATGCAGCGCTGCTTGGCGGCCAGGCCGGAAATCGCCGCCCAGAGCCGTTCCTCCTGGAACTGCATCATCTGGTAGACGAAGCCATGGCCTTCCTGGCCGATCAGGTAACGCTGCGGCACGCGTACATCGTCGAAATAGAACTGCGCCGTGTCGGATGAGCGCATGCCCATCTTGTCGAGCTTGCGCGCGATGCTGACGCCCTTGGTCTTGAGCGGCAGGATGATCAGCGACTTGTTCTGATGCACCGGGCCTTCGCCGGTATTGGCCAGCAGGCACATCCAGTCGCCCTGGGTGCCGTTGGTGGTCCACATCTTGCCGCCGTTGATGACGTAGTCGCCGCCATCCTTCTTCGCCGTGGTCTTGATGCTGGCGACATCCGAACCGGCACCGGCTTCCGAAACGCCGATGCAGGTGACCATCTCGCCGGCAATGGCGGGCGCGAGGAATTCCTTGCGCAGTTCATCCGAACCAAAGCGCGCCAGGGCCGGCGTCGCCATGTCGGTCTGCACGCCAATCGCCATCGGCACGCCACCGCAATGGGTGTGGCCTAAAGCCTCCACCATCATCATGTGATAGGAATAATCCAGCCCGAGGCCGCCATAGGCTTCCGGCTTGTTGATGCCGAGAAAGCCCAGCTTGCCCATTTTCATGAACAATTCGCGCGCCGGGAAAATGCCGTCACGCTCCCACTCATCCACGTTCGGATTGACTTCCGTTTCGATGAACTTCTTTACGTTATTGCGGATTTCTTCATGCTCATGGGTCAACTGCATCGTCGTTTCCTCTGGTCCCTGTTTTTTATCGTGATTACATCCGGGCAATGCCGAAGGTGTTGGATTTGAGCACGCGCCTATCGGCATCGCGGCAGATCGAGAGGCAATAGCCCAGCAGGCGGCGTGAATCACGCGGGTCGATCAGGCCGTCATCCCAGAGCCGCGCGGTGGCGAAGAGCGCCGTGCTTTCCTTTTCCATGCGCTTGATCACCTTCTGGCGCATGCCCTCGATCATCGCCGTGTCCGGCTCGGCCCCGGCGCGGCGGAATTTTTCTTCCGCCACGATGGCGAGCACGCCGGCAGCCTGTTCCGGCCCCATCACCGCGATGCGGTTATTCGGCCAGGCGAAGATGAAGCGCGGATCATAGGCCCGGCCGCACATGCCGTAATTGCCGGCGCCAAACGAGGCGCCTATATGCAGGGTGAGCTTCGGCACCCGCGCGTTGGTCACGGCCTGGATCATCTTCGAGCCATGCTTGACGATGCCGCTGCGTTCGGCGTCCTTGCCGACCATGTAGCCGGTGGTGTTCTGCAGAAAAACCAGCGGCATGTCGGCCTGGTCGCAGAGCTGGATGAACTGCGCGGCTTTCACCGCGCCCTGTGCATCTATGGGTCCGTTATTGCCGATCAGGCCTACGGCCTCGCCATGGATGCTGGCCTGGCCGCAGACCGTGTGGGTGCCGTAGAGCGGCTTGAAATCGACGAAATCGGAATCATCCACCAGCCGCGCGATCACCTCGCGCACGTCATAGGGCTTGCGGTAATCAACCGGCACCACGCCGCAGAGTTCATCCGGGCTGTAGCGCGGTTCGCGGAAGCTTTTCACCTGGTTCGGCGCCAGCCGCTCATTCCACGGGATGTGGGCCATGATCTCGCGCGCGATGCGCAGGCCATCAGCATCATCCTCGGCCATGTATTCCGCCACGCCGGAAATCGTGGTGTGCATCTCGGCGCCGCCGAGTTCTTCATCCGTGGCGATTTCGCCGGTGGCGGTTTTCAGCAGCGGTGGCCCGGCGAGGAAAATCTTGGCGCGATTCTTCACCACCACGACGTAATCCGAGAGCCCCGGCTGATAGGCGCCGCCCGCCGTGCTGGAGCCATGCACCACCGTCACATGCGGAATGCCCATGGCCGACAGGCGCGCCATGTTGGCGAAATTCTGCCCGCCTGCGACGAAGATTTCGGCCTGGTAATTCAGGTTGGCGCCGCCCGATTCCACCAGGCTGATCAGCGGCAGCTTGTTCTTGAGGCAGATTTCCTGCGCCCGCAGCGATTTCGCCAGGCCCATCGGCGCCGTGGTGCCGCCCTTGATGCCGCTGTCGGAGGCCGTGACCATGCAGCGCACGCCGGAGACGAAGCCGATGCCGGCGATGACGCCGCCGCCCATGATATTCTCGGCGCCATCGTCGTCATGCATGTTGAGGCCGGAGAGCGTCGAGATTTCCAGCCAAGGCGAGCCACGGTCGAGCAGATGGGCAACGCGCTGGCGCGGCGTGAGCTGGCCGCGCTTCTGGAACACCGGCAGCTTGGCGTTGGAGGTATCGCGCACGCGCTGCTCCAGGCCGCGGAACTGCTCGATCAGCGCCAGCATCTCGGCGCGGTTGCGCTGGAAGGCTGCCGAGCCGGGCTCGATACGGGACTCGATGATCGCCACGCTCTAGTCCTCCTGCAGCACCTTCGGCGTCACCGCGCGGTGGAAGCCGGGATATTCCTGCGACTTGCGGTGCTTCGGCAGTTGATAATTCGGCCGCGCATTCGGCACCGCGCCATCGACGCGGATGCAGGAGCCGCTGATGAAGGCGGCGGCCGGCGACAGCAGGAACAGGATGGCCGCAGAGACTTCCGCCTCGTTCCCTAAGCGCTGCAACGGCACGCGGTCGCGCATCGAGCGGATCACCGGCCCCATCCAGTCGGGGTAGGTGTCCATGCCGGACGAGGCGATCCAGCCCGGCGCCACGGCATTGACGCGCACATTGCTCACGCCCCATTCGCAGGCGGCGGTCTCGGTGAAATTCAGCATGCCGGCGCGGGCGGCGCCGCTATGGCCCATATTGGGCATGCCGCCCCACATATCGGCGATGATGTTGACAATGGCACCGCCATGATCGGCCATCCATTGCGTGTAGCATTCCCGCGCCATCAAGAAGCCGCCGGTGAGGTTGTTCCGCACCACGGTTTCCCAGCCCTTCTGATTGATCTGACTGAGCGGCGCCGGAAACTGCCCGCCGGCATTGTTCACCAGGCCGTCGATGCGGCCGAATTGCTTGAGAATAGCGGCCACGGTGGCGGCCACAGTGGCCTCCTCGCGGATATCGCAGCTCCAGCCGCCGGCCACGACGCCGGGCACATCCTGGCGCAGTTCCGCCAGCACAGCATCGAGCTTGTCCTGCTTGCGGCCGACCAGGGCCACGGTGGCGCCGAGGCTGGCGAGTTCATGGGCGGTGCAACGGCCGATGCCGCTGCCGCCGCCGGTGACGATGACCACCTGGCCGCTGAACAGGCCGGGGCGAAAAACCGATTGATAGCCCGCCATGATCCTGGCCGCTCCTCCCACTTCGTTATTTAACAAGAAGCTACCTTGACGTTAACGTAAACGTCAAGGTAGCTTGCGCGACCGTTCAAGGGTCACTTAAGGGAGGAAGCCAATGTCGCTCGAACAGATCACCCAGAACCTGTCCAGCCGCGTTGCCGCCGGCAGCGGCCTGAACGCCACCGTTAAGTTCGATTTCGGCAGCGATGGCATCGTGTTCGTCGACGGCGTGAACAACACCGTGTCGAACGAGGATGCCGAGGCCGATTGCACCATCACCATCACGATGGACAATTTCCTCGCCCTGGCCAGCGGCGACCTCGACCCCACCACCGCCTTCATGATGGGCAAACTGAAGGTGAAGGGAAACATGGGCATCGCCATGAAGCTGCAGGGCCTGCTGGGCTGAGCCTATATTCCCTAGCGTCATGCGCGTTAAGCAAGTTCGTCATGCCCGCACTTGATGCGGGCATCTCATGCCAATACCCAAAGATGCCCGGGTCACTGTAAGCGCGCGAACGCCATACGGCGTTCGTGGGCGCACAGGCCTGAAGGGCCTCGGCGGGCAAGACGATGCTTTAAGGGGAAGCGCCATGGCAAAAGCCGGGATTCACAAAGCCTGGGATTTCGAGGTATCGCGCGGCGACCTCGCGGTAACGCGGATTGTCGAACACGAGCTGCTGCCGCTGCAGGACGGCGAAATCCGCCTCCGCATCGACCGCTTCGCCTTCACCGCCAACAACATCACCTACGCCGCCATGGGCGACAGCATGGCCTATTGGCGCTTCTATCCCGCCGCCGACCCGGCCTGGGGCCGCGTGCCGGTCTGGGGTTTCGCCGACATCGCCGAGAGCCGCTGCGATGGCCTGGCCCTGGGCGAGCGCATCTATGGCTATTGGCCGATGGGCAGCCACGCCACGTTGAAGCCCGGCCGCATCACGCCGGCGAGTTTCGTTGAGACCGCCGAACACCGCGCCGGGCTGGCCGCCGCCTATAACAGCTATACGCGCTGCGCCGCTGATCCGGGCTATGAAGCCGCTTTCGAGGATCTGCAGGCACTGTTGAAGCCGCTTTACGTTACATCATTCCTGATCGACGACCAGTTGGCCGATGCCGGCTATTTCGGCGCGACGCAGTTGATCATTTCCAGCGCCTCGAGCAAAACCGCCTTTGCCCTGGCCCATGCCGCCAGCCAGCGCGCGGCGCGGCCGCGCATCATCGGCCTGACCGCCGAGAGCAATCGTGGCTTCGTAGAAAAGCTCGGCTGCTATGACGCGGCGGTGAGCTACGATGCACTCAACAGCCTGGATGCCACGAAACCTGCCGTGTTCGTCGACATGGCCGGCAACGGCCCGGTGCGCAACGCGCTGCATGGGCATTTCCGCGACAACATGAAATTCAGCCTGATGGTCGGCCTCTCACACCGCGACAAGCGCGCCAGCATGGCCGACCTGCCGGGTGCGAAGCCGGTGCTGTTCTTCGCGCCGGACCGGCTGAAAGTGCGCGGCCAGGAATGGGGCCGCGAGGGGCTGAACAGCCGCATCGACGCGGCCTGGCGGCCTTTCGTGCGCGCCGCCGCCGGCTGGCTGAAAATCAGCACCGGCCACGGCCCGGATGGTTTCGCCCGCGTCTATGCCGCGATGCTGGACGGCAAGGCCCCGCCGGCCGAAGCCTGGATGCTGGCGGCGGCGTAGCTTTAAAACAAACGTCATGCCCGCATCAAGTGCGGGCATGACGAGAATATAGTATCGTCATCCTCGGGCTTGACCCGAGGATCTCTGCCCGCCTTGCGTGAGATCGCCGGATCAAGTCCGGCGATGACGACCAGGAAGCCTCACCGTTCCGCCGCGAAATAGGCGCGGATTTCCTGGGCCATGTCGGCGTCGCCACAGGTGTAGCGCAGGCCGGCATAATTGCCATCCACACGCACCACCTGGGCATCGGCGGCGAAGCGGAACACCTGCTGCGGCGTGTTCACCACCACGGTGAGCGCCATGCTGGTGCCAATCGCCGGCGCGTTGTTCAGCGGGCCGATCAACAGGCCGATGGCGCTCCAGTTGCGCAAAGGCAACTGGTTGCCGTTCAACACCACATGGTCGCCCGGCCGCGTCTCGATGCGCCGCGCGGTACGCTGCTCGAAAGTCTGCTGCGCCAGCTTGAAGAAACCGACCAGTTCGGCCAGTTCCTGCGCCTGGTTGGCCAAAGCCTGGGCCGAGGCATGGGTTTCCTCCACCAGGGCGGCATTGCGCTGGGTGATTTCGTCCATGTTGGCGACGGCCTTATTCACTTCATCGAGGCCACGCGACTGTTCGCCGGAAGCCGACGCAATCTCGCTGATGATGCTGGTGACCTTCTGCACCGCGCCGGTGATGTCTTCCAGCGCGCCGCCGGCCTGATTGGCCAGGTCGGCACCGGTCTTCACCTGCGCATTGGACTGGCTGATCAGCGCCTTGATTTCCTTCGAGGCATTCGCCGAACGCTGCGCCAGGCTGCGCACTTCCTGCGCCACGACCGCGAAACCCTTGCCGGCTTCGCCAGCGCGCGCCGCTTCAACGGAAGCATTCAGCGCCAGCAGGTTGGTCTGGAACGCGATTTCGTCGATCAGCGCCATGATGTCGCTGATCTTCTTGGCGCTGTCCTCGATCTTGCCCATGGCGCCGACGACATCGCCGACGACATTGCCGCCGCGCAGCGCGGTCTGCCGTGCCTCGGCGGAAAGCCGGTCGGCGGCGAGCGCATTCTCGGCATTCTGCTTCACCGTGGAGGTGACTTCGTGCATCGCCGCAGCGGTTTCTTCCAGTGTTGCCGCCTGGCTTTCGGTGCGCTGCGCCAAATCTTCCGAGCCGCTGGAAATATCGGCGGCGGCATCACGCAACTGGTTGGCCGAATGCGCCAGACGACGGGCGAATTCGCTTAAGCGTTCCGCCATGGTGTTGGCGGACTCCTTCAATTCGCCATAGACGCCATGATACTCGACCGTAATGCGGCGGCCGAGATCGCCTTTGGAGAGCGCGCGCATGACGCGGGCGAGGTCGCTGGTAACACCCTGCAGCGTCGCGGTGAGCGAGTTGAGTTGCTTGCTGACGGTGAGCTGGAAGCCTTCCTTGTCGGCCTCGTTGATGCGGCGGTTGAGGTCGCCCTGCGCCACCGCCTGCACCAAGTCGGCGATCTGCTCGGCCGCCTTGGCTTCGCGCGCCTCGCGGGCGGCACGCTGCTCCTCCACTTGGCGGCGCTGTTCATCCGCCTCCTGCTGCAGCCGTTCATTCTCCAGGCCATTCTGCTTGAATACCTGCACCGAACGGGCGATGGCGCCGATTTCGTCGCGCTTGGCGACATGCGGCACCGCCGTCTGCCACTGGCGCTCGGCCAGTTTCAGGATCGCGCCGGTGAGATCATGCAGCGGCTTGGCCACTGAACGCGCCAGCAGGAAGCCGAGCACGATCAGCACCAGGCAGTTGATGCTGACGGCAATGATCGCATCTTTCAGCGACTGCTTCGCCTCGGCCTCGATATCGTCGATATAGACGCCGGAGCCGATCACCCAGCCCCAGGGGGCATAGCCCTTCACATAGGAAATCTTCGGCACCGGCTTATCCAGGCCGGGCTTCGGCCACATGTAATCGACGAAACCGCCGCCCTGGGCACGTACCACCTGCACCATCTCGACGAACAGCCGCTTGCCGGTGGGATCGGCATTGGTCGACACATCCTTGCCGACGAGCTGCTTGGAGAACGGGTGCATCAGCAGCACCGGGGCCATGTCATTGACCCAGAAATATTCGTTCTTCTCGTAGCGCAATGCCTCCAGCCGCTTCAGCGCCGCTTCCTTGGCGGCGGCTTCCGTCATGCTGCCGGCAGTGGCTTCCTTGGCGTAGGACTCGACCACGGTGTGGGCCACTTCCACCAGGTGGCGCAAAGCGATGCGGCGCTCCTGCATGACATGGTCGCGCTGGTCGAACTCATCCAGCAGCATCTGGGTGAACAGGCTGCCGACTGCCACGGCGATGATCGCCATGATGCGCAACATCACCGGAATACCGAGACCGCCTTTTACCGCTCCGCCGCCACTCACCGCCTGCATAGTCGTGTTCCTTGTTTTCTGTACCACGCACCCCTGCGCTGTAATCTTAGGCAAGCCAATGCCCATGACCAATGCTCGCGCAGGATGATCAGTGCCAAGATGGGTTCCGGCTGCCAAGCGATAGCTCTATGAACATTCGCTTATGCGCCTGTGCCGCAAAAGCCGGCAAGCCTGGGTGGAGCCACAGTATCAAACCCGGAAAACTGCGGAAATCAAAGCTAAATCACCCCCCGGCGACGGTTGGCGCGGCAAGCGCTTTTCGGCTATCTTGCCCTATCCGCCCGGCCTGCGGCGTCGCGTCGCAGGCAGCAGGGTCTTTATGCTGTTTTCAGATAAGTCGAGGAAGGCAATGTCCCAGCCGCAAGCCCCCCATGCCGGTAACCTTATGCAAGGTCGCCGTGGCCTGATCATGGGCGTTGCCAATGACCGTTCGCTGGCCTGGGGCATCGCCAAGGCGGTGGCCGCCCAGGGCGCCGAACTGGCCTTCACCTACCAGGGCGATGCGCTGAAGAAGCGCGTGGAGCCGCTGGCCGCCCAGATCGGTGCCAAGCTGACCATGGAATGCGACGTGACCAATGCCGCCTCGATGGATGCGGTGTTCGCCACCTTGCAGAAGGAATGGGGCAAGCTCGATTTCCTGGTGCATGCCATCGCCTATGCCGACAAGGAAGAGCTGAAGGGCCGCTATGTCGACACCTCGCCGGAGAATTTCGCGCTCAGCATGAATGTGAGCTGCTATTCCTTCACGGCGCTGATGCAACGCGCCGAGAAGCTGATGAGTGAGGGCGGCGCGGCGGTGACGCTGACCTATTTCGGCGCCGAGCGCGTGATGCCGCATTACAACGTGATGGGCGTGGCCAAGGCGGCACTCGAGGCCAGCGTGCGCTATCTCGCCGCCGATCTTGGGCCCCGCGGCATCCGCGTCAATGCCATCTCCGCCGGCCCGATCAAGACGCTGGCCGCCTCCGGCATCGGCGATTTCCGCTATATCCTGAAGTGGAACGAACTCAACGCGCCACTGCGCCGCAATGTCACCATTGATGAAGTTGGTGGCTCCGGCCTCTATCTGCTCAGCGATCTCGGCGGCGGCGTCACCGGCGAAGTGCATCACGTCGACAGTGGCTATCACAGCGTCGGCATGGTGGCGGTGGACCAGGCGCCGGCCGTCGCCGAATTGCTGCAGAGCCTCGGCGGCAAGAAAGCGGACTGATGTCGGATAATACGTTCGGCCGGCTCTTCCGCGTCACCACCTGGGGCGAGAGCCATGGCCCGGCCTTGGGCTGTGTCATCGACGGCACGCCGCCGGGCATCGCGCTTGCCGAATCCGACATCCAGCATTGGCTGGATCAACGCAAGCCCGGCACTTCGCGTTTCGTAACGCAGCGCCGCGAGCCCGATGAAGTAAAGATTCTCTCCGGCACCTTCGAGGGCCGCACCACCGGCACACCGATCTCGCTGCTGATCGAAAACCAGGATCAGCGCAGCAAGGATTACGGTGAGATCAAGGACAAGTTCCGTCCCGGCCATGCCGATTACACCTATTGGAAAAAGTATGGCATCCGCGATTACCGTGGCGGTGGCCGTTCGTCCGCGCGCGAGACGGCGGCGCGCGTTGCCGCTGGCGCGGTGGCGCGCTGCGTACTGAAATCCATCCTTGGCGATGCCGTGCAGATCCGTGGCGCCCTGGTGCGCATCGGCAAGATGGGTGTCGACCGCGCCAACTGGCGCTGGGACAGTGTGACGCAGAACCCCTTCTGGTGCCCCGATCCCACTGCCGCCATGGCCTGGGAAGATTATCTCGACGGCATCCGCAAGAATGGCTCCAGCGTCGGCGCCATTGTCGAACTGCAGGCGTCCGGCGTGCCGGCGGGCCTGGGCGAGCCGATCTACGGCAAGCTCGATGCCGAGCTGGCGGCGGCGATGATGAGCATCAATGCCGTGAAAGGCGTCGAGATCGGCGCCGGCATGGCGTCTGCCGAACTCACCGGCGAAGAAAATGCCGACGAGATGCGCCTTGGGCCCGGTGGCCAGCCGGTATTCAGCAGCAACCAGGCCGGCGGCATCCTGGGCGGCATTTCATCGGGCCAGGATATCGTGGTGCGTTTCGCGGTGAAGCCGACCTCCTCGATCCTCAACCCGCGCGCCACGCTCGACCGCTTCGGCGCCGAGACCGACATTCTCACCAAGGGCCGCCACGACCCTTGCGTTGGTATCCGCGCCGTGCCGGTGGGCGAAGCCATGATGGCCTGCGTGCTCGCCGACCACCTGCTGCGCCATCGCGGCCAAGTCGGCGGATTCCGCCAGGGCTTCGATAAAGCCTAAGACTTCCACTATCCATAATGTCGTCATCCTCGGGCTTGACCCGAGGATCTTTGGCCATCGGGCTGAGATGCCCGCATCAAGTGCGGGCATGACGATCAATTTATGGGACGATGAACAGGATGGCGGCCTTTGGCCCGCCGCTTCCGCCGCAACCGGAAACCTTCTAGGCTTTGGCCATATCCAGGAGGAAACATCATGGCCAAAACCGCCACAGGTAAAAGCAAGAGCAAAGCGCCGAAGCCGCATGCGCTTAACATTCCGGTGCCGCCCCGCGCCAAGCTGGAGCCGGACACCCAGGCGTATTTCGCGAAATGCGACGAGAAGCTCGGCTTCGTGCCGAATGTGCTGCTGAGCTACAGCTTCGATGCCAAGAAGCTGCGCGGCTTCACCGAGATGTATAACGAGCTGATGCTGGCGCCTTCGGGCCTCTCCAAGCTCGAGCGCGAGATGATCGCCGTGGTGGTCAGCTCGATCAACCATTGCTACTACTGCCTCACCGCCCATGGCGCGGCGGTGCGCGCGCTCTCCGGCGAGCCCAAGCTCGGCGAGCAGATGGTGATGAATTACCGTGTCGCCGACCTGAGCCCGAAGATGCGCGCGGCGCTGGATTTCGCCGCCAAGTTGACGGAGATGCCGGACAAGATGGTGGAGGCCGACCGTGCCGCCCTGCGCAAGGCCGGCTGGAACGACCGCGATATCTGGGACATCGCCGCCACGGCGAGCTTTTTCAACATGTCGAACCGCATGGCCGCCGCCATCGAAATGCTACCCAACGACGAATATCATTCCCAGTCACGCTAGCGCCCGATGACTTGACGTTAGCGTCACCAGGGGCGCATTTAACGGCAGCGCCGCATCCGGCTTTTGTCTAAGCTGGGGCGGCCTTTTCCGTTGCTCTGGCTTGGGGGTTGGTTTTGTCCGGGTTCGATCCCGCTTCGCTGTCAGTCATGGTGGTGGACGACACCAAGCTGATGCGCGACGTGACCCTGGCCTATCTGCGCCGCTATGGCATCGGCCATTGCAGCGCCTATGCCGATGGCCAGGAGGCGCTGGAAGCGCTGGCCAATGCCGAGCGCCCGGTCGACCTGATCCTGCTCGATCTCAACATGCCGGTGATGGATGGCATCGAGGTGCTGCGGCATCTCGCCGCGCGGCATTTCCAGGGCCAGGTGGCGCTGATTTCGGGCGAGAATCCCCGGCTGCTGCGCACCGCCGAGACGCTGGCCCGCGCCCATGAACTGAACATCATCGGCGTGGTGGAAAAGCCGCTCACCGGTGCCAAGATGGATGCGGTGCTGGCGCATCTCAAGCCCGGCCAGCGGCCGGCACAGCCGGTTTCGCCGCTCTTGCCGGTGAGCGAGGACGATCTGCTGGAAGCGCTGCGTGCCGGCGATATCGGCATCGCGGTGCAGCCGAAGATATCGCTGCGCGAACGCAGCGTGGTGGGCGTGGAAGCCCTGGCGCGCTGGCAGCATCCCAGCCGCGGCGTCATCCCGCCCTCGGATTTCGTGCCGATCGCCGAAACCGGCTCTGCCGCCGAGCCTTTGTTCGATGCCGTGCTGGAACAGGCGCTGGCCGCCCTGGTGCGCTGGCATAAGCTCGGCCACCGGCTGCAGATGGCGATCAACATTTCCGCCGCCGATCTCACAAGGCTGAAACTGCCCGATCAGGTGTCCGCTGCCGTCGCGCGCCATGGCCTGGTGGCCGAGGACCTGCTGCTGGAAGTGACCGAAAGCCGCCTGATCCAGGATCTGGCGCCGGCGCTGGAAGTGGTGACGCGGCTGCGGCTGAAGGGCTTCGGCCTCTCCATCGACGATTTCGGCACCGGCTATTCCTCGCTGGAACAGCTCCAGCGCATCCCCTTCGACGAACTGAAAATCGACCGCCGCTTCGTTACCGGCGCCGCCGCCGATCCGGCCGCCCGCGCCATCATGGCCTCCTCGATTCGCCTCGCCCGCAGCTTAGGCATCGGCACCGTGGCGGAGGGAATCGAGAGCCAGGAGGACTGGGATTGCGCGCTCAGGCTGGGCTGCGACGTGGTGCAGGGCTACCTGATCGCTCCACCCATGGCAGCGGACGATTTTCCCGCCTGGCTCACTGCCTGGAAATAAGGCAGCCTCTCCGACTGCCTAAATTCCGGCTAAGTCTTTTTCTTACATGCAAGATTTCCCCGGCAACAGTCTTCGCTAGTGCAGCATAACCCTACACCTGTTGCAGGACAGCAACACTGCCGTAATTTTTAGATAGATGCACAAAAACAATCACTTGGCCCATTAGTATTTTTTCACAAAATTCCTCTTGCGCCGCACCATGCTCAGGGATACATTGTGCATCGCAGCAACGCTTCCCGGCTTGCTGCATGCCCTTCTCGGGCGTTTCCTCCCTAGACTTGGGCCGCAACATCGTTGCGGCCCCTTTTTTTTGCCCAAACGCCATCTTCCTTTTGTCCGACAGTCGGCTCAGACTGACGTGAAACAGGGAGGGTTATACGCATGGGCCAGATCGCCAGCCTCGCCAGTGCCGGTGGCAGCAGTTCCACGAATCGCCGCAGCATGTCGGAAGCCGAATGGCAGACCCGCATCGACCTCGCCGCCTGCTACCGGCTGGTGGCTTTGTATGGCTGGGATGACCTGATCTTCACCCATATCTCCGCCCGGGTACCGGCCAGTGAAGGCGATGGCGGCCACGAGTATTTCCTGATCAACCGCTATGGCCTGATGTTCGAGGAAATGACCGCTTCCAGCCTGGTGAAGGTGGATATCCACGGCAACGTGGTGGACGACGAGCCGACCGCGATCAATCCGGCCGGCTTCACCATCCATTCCGCCGTGCATGAAGCGCGCGAGGATGCCGGTTGCGTCATCCATCTGCACACGCCGGCCGGCGTTGCCGTGTCGGCGCAGGAAGGCGGCCTGCTGCCGATCAGCCAGACCTCGCTGTTCCCCTATGTCCAGCTTGCCTATCACGATTATGAAGGCGTGGCGCTGAACCCCGACGAGAAGCAGCGCCTGGTCGCCGATCTTGGCCGCAGCAATGCCATGCTGCTGCGCAATCACGGCACGCTCGCCGTCGGCCGCACCATCGCCGATGCCTTCCTCGGCATCTATGTGCTGGAACGTGCCTGCGCCACGCAGGTGCTGGCGCAAAGCGGCGGCGCCGCCTTGCGCGCGGTGGATCCGGCCATCGTCGCCGGCATCTCGGAAGCAGCAAGGAAAGTCACCCATGGCGGCGGTGGCGGCCAGCTCGCCTGGCCGGCCTTGCTACGCAAGCTCGACCGTCTCGATCCGAGTTATAAAACATAAAATCGTCATGCCCCGGTCAAGCCGGGGCATGACGAATAGCTGATTATTACGCGTCGAGCCGCGAGGCCAGCAGCTTGTCGATACGGCGGCCATCCATGTCGACGACCTCGAAGCGCCAGCCTTTCCATTCCACATGGTCGCCGGTCTGCGGGATTGAGCCGAAACGCGCCAGCGCGAAGCCGGCGGCGGTATCGTAATCATCCTCGCCTTCAGGCAGCACAAGGCCGAGCATGTCGGCCATGTGATGGCGCGGCGTGAGGCCGTCGATCAGCCAGGAACCATCCTCGCGCGCCACCAGCCAGGGCTCCACCGGACCTTCTGGTGTGGCGAGTTCGCCGACGATGCTTTCCATGATGTCGGCGGCGGAAACGACGCCCTGTAGCGTGCCAAATTCATCCACCACCAGGGCGATGCCGGTGGGCGCATGACGAAGCTGCTCCAGTGCCTCCAGCACATCGGCGGTTTCCGGCAGGATCGGCGCCGGGCGCACCAGCGGCGCCAGTTCCAGCGGCTTGCCATCAATCACCGCGTCCAGTGCATCCTTCACCAGCAGCAGGCCATGCACATGGTCGATGCCGCCATGGCCGGCCGGCAAGCAGGCATGGATCGAACCGCGCAGCGTGGCAAGCTGGCGCGGCAAGGCTGAATCAAGATCGATCCAGTCGATTTCCGTGCGCGGCGTCATCACCGAACGCACCGGGCGGTCGCCAAGCCGCATCACGGCGGCGATCATGGCGCGTTCCGCCGGCTCCACCACGCCCGCGCTTTCGGCTTCCGCCACCAGGGTCTTGATCTCTTCTTCCGTCACCTGTTCGGCGGTATCGGATTTCGCGCCGAGCAGGCGCAGCACCAGGCGGGCGGAAACATCCAGCAGGCTCACCGCCGGCGACGCGATACGCGCCACCACGGTCATCGGCCGCGCCACCAGGATCGCCATGCGCTCGGCATTGCGCAAAGCAATCTGCTTCGGCACCAGTTCGCCGACGATCAGCGACAGATAGGTGACGGCGGAAACCACGGCGGCGAAGGCGATGCCATCGGCCCAGGCTTCGGGCCAGCCGAAGGTTGTCATCAGGTAGAGGCTGAGGCGGTCGGCCAGCGTGGCACCGGAAAAGGCACCGGCGGCGATGCCGACCAGCGTGATGCCGATCTGCACCGAGGACAGGAAACGGCCAGGATCGTTGGCCAGTTTGAGCGCCGCTTCAGCACCGGCATTGCCTTGCGCGGCCAGCAGTTGCAGCCGGGTCTTGCGCGCCGAAACCACGGCGAGTTCCGAGAGCGCCAGCACGCCGTTGAGCAGGATCAGCGCGACGATCAGGGCCAGTTCGGCAGAGAGCGGCATCACGCGCTCCCACGCCGGCGCGGGCCGGGGGAGGCCGTACCGGGGCCAGTACCGAGGGCTGTATCGGGGTGGGGGAGGGGTTGGCGGCGGGCCGGCGGGGTTGAGGAACCATCCGCCGGCTTGGCTATAGACGCATCGTCGCTGGGCATAGTCCGCGGAGTATAGAGGAACGCCGCCCCGGCACCAAGGCCCCCGGTTTACCCAAGGTAAGGTATTCGACTTGCAATAGATTCCGGCGCATCAGCGCCGGGCAGCAATAGCCTCGATCTCGATCAGCCAGTCCGGCCGCATCAGGCGGCTGACCACCAGGGCGGTGGAGGCCGGCTTATGATCGCCGAGAAAGCGGTTGCGGATGGCATTCACCGCGCTGCGCATGGCGTCGTTCATGTCCAGGCTGCCGACGTAATACACCGTCAGCTTGACGATATCCTTCGGCTCCATGCCGCCTGAGCGCAAAACCGCGCCCAGATTGGCCCAGGCCATATGCGCCTGCTCCAGGATGCCGATGCCGGTGCGACCCGAGGCATCGGTGCCGACCTGACCGGAAATGAACAGCAGGCGGGCGCCGGGATGGACTTCGATACCCTGGCTATAAGCTCCGGCCGGCGCCATCGCGTCCGGCGGGTTGTGGGATTTAAGCATTCTGCTCCCCCTCGAACATGGTTAACCGCAAGTTGCGCCGGATTCTGACTGATTGCAACAGGATATTATTATTGACTGATCGTTCTGGAATTCCTATTCTAGCAGCCATGGCCCGCCCGAAAAGCTTCAACACCGACGATGCGCTGCTCCGCGCCATGGAGCTGTTCTGGCGCCAGGGTTTCCATAATACTGGCATGAGCGAACTGGTGGCGGCGATGGGCATCAGCCGCCAGAGCCTTTACGACACCTATGGCGACAAGACCCAGTTATTCCTGGCTGCCCTGGACCAGTATTGCGCCGCGCTGGAAGCGCAGCTTCTGGCCACCCTGAAGGCCCCCGATGCCGGGCTGGCGGCGTTGCATGACACCGCCATGGGGGTGATCGACTTCCTGGTGCAATACCCGGAGCGCCGCGCCTGCCTGATGGCCAATACCACCCTGGAGCTGGCGCCGCATGACGCCGTGGTGGCTGAGCGGGTGCGCGCCCATCTTGCCAATATGGCAGCCGCCTTCCGCCATGCCCTGAATAATGCCCGCGCGCGCGGCGAGATCGCCGCCGATGCCGACCCTGCCGCGCTCGCCGATTACCTTGTCGGCATGGTGCATGGCCTGATGGTGCTGGCGAAAAGCGGTGCCAGCCGCGAGACCCTGCACGGCATCCTGCACACCGCCGCCACAGTATTGAAGCCTGCTGCGCTGCAGCCTGCCAACTGAAATAACAGGAAGGCCTTAGCCATGTCATTCCTTGATCAGATGCCGCGCCTGCCGCTGGCCCCCGATGATGGCAGCCCGCATCCCTATGCAGCCATGCTGACGCCGGATCGCCGCGACGGTTTGCTGGCAGCGGCAGCCGTCTATCCGATCTTCCGCCATCTCGGCATGGTGCTGGAGGATGTGCAGACCGACTTCGCCCGCATCGGGCTCGATCATCGTCTGGAACTGACCAACCCGATGGGCGGCCTGCATGGCGGCATCCTCGCCACCATGATGGATACCGCCGTCGGCTGGGCGATGGTGACGACGATGAAACAGGGCTTTGTTGTTGCCACGGTGAATCTGGCGGTCAATTACTACAAGCCGCATCTCGCGGGCCGCGCCAGCGCCGAAGCCCGCATCGCGCGCAAGGGCCGCAGCATCCTGTTCGCCGAGACGATTGCCCGCAACGCCGCCGGCGAAGTGCTGGCCCAGGGCAGTTGCACCTATATGCCGGCGCCTTTGCGCCAGGCCGCCTGATCACCTGTGACACAGCAAAGGAGAATACCATGACCACTGAACTGACCATGCTGGCCCTGTCGGCCCTGCTCTGCCTGCTTCTCGCCTTCCCCTACACGCTCGGCTTCATCGTGCAGCGCGGGCTCTACACCGTGGCCGGCAACCGCGAGGATTTTCCCGCCGGCCAGGGCTGGATCGGTCGCGCCCACCGCGCCCATCTCAACATGGTGGAGAATCTGGTGCCGTTTGCCGCCCTGGTGCTGGTGGCCCATGTCGCCGGCAAGCATGACGCCATGACCATCGCCGGCGCGCAGCTCTTTTTCTTCGCCCGGCTGGTGCATGCCGTGGTCTATACCGCCGGCATTCCCTGGGCGCGCACCCTGGCCTATTTCGGCGGCGTGGTCGGCATGCTGGTGATCCTGTGGCGGATTTTCGCCTGAGTCGCCACTGACGATGCTTACCTGATGACCATGCTGAACTGCATCGGCGGCACCCGTCTGGTGCCGCTGATCCGCCTGCACAAGCCCGGCGCCGCGCGGCTGCTGCTGAAACTCGAATACGAGAATCCGACCGGCAGCATGAAGGACCGCATGGCGCTGGCCATGGTGGAGGCGGCCGAACGCGATGGCCGCCTCAAGCCCGGCGGAGCTGTTGTCGAATATACCGGCGGCAGCACTGGTGTTTCGCTCGCCTTCGTCTGCGCCGCGAAACGCATCCCGCTGGAAATCGTCACCTCGGAAGCCTTCTCGAAGGAGAAGCGCGACCATATGGCGGCGCTCGGCGCACGGCTGACCCTGGTACATAGCCCGACCGGTGGCACCACCAGGGCGCTGACCTTTGAAATGATCGAGACCGCGCGGCAGATTGCGGCGGCGCTGCCGGGCAGCTACTGGACCGATCAGTTCAACAACACATCCGTGTTCGCCACCTATGGCTTGATGGCCGACGAAATCTGGCAGCAGAGCGGCGGCAGCGTCGATGCCTTCGTGCATTGCGTCGGTACCGCCGGCTCCCTGCGCGGCATCGGCACCCGGCTGCGCGAACTGAATCGACATATGCATGTCACCGCCATCGAGCCGGCGGAATCCGCCGTGCTGTCGGGGGGCCTAAGCGGCAGTCACAAGATCGAAGGCACCGGGCCGGGCTTCGTGATGCCGCATTGGCGGCCCGACCTCGCCGACGAGATCGCGCCGGTTTCCAGCAGCGACGCCATGGCGATGGCCCGCCGCCTGACGCGCGAGGAAGCCATCTTCGCCGGCACCTCGACCGGCGCCAACGTGCTGGTGGCGCTGCGCCTGGCCGAACGCCTCGGCGCAGGCAAGACCGTCGTCACCATCGCCTGCGACAGCGGCATGAAATACCTGAGCACGGCGCTCTACGGCGCCAGCGCGGCGTGAGTGGTTCGGAAAGCGGAAACTCGTAGATGCCCCGGCCAAGCCAGGGCATGACGCTTTTGCTTGTTGTTGTCGTCTATTGTTTCGTCACCCCCCGCGAAAGCGGGGGGTCCCATTTTGTCGTCATGGAAATGGGATTCCCGCTTGCGCGGGAATGACAGTAAAACATAAAAAACGTCATGCCCCGGCTTGGCCGGGGCATCCACGTGTTATTATTGCCCAGGCCTGACAACGAAAAACGCCGCCGGATTGCTCCGGCGGCGTTTTCCATTTCGCATGATGCGTGCCGCGTTACGCCCGCTTCGCTGCCTGGGCATCCGAGAGCGGATGTTCGAGGCGCGAGAGCATCTCCTTCGGGCAGATCTGCCAGAAGCGTTGGCGCATGTAGTCCCAGTCGCTGAACATCTCGGAAAAATGAAAATCAAGTTGTACCCTTCCGCGAAGGGTTTTGAATCCACGCAATGATCTTTTCTAGAAATTCCCACACATCATCATTACTTGGTTTTACATATGCCGCGTCCAAGGGATTGCTCCCTAGGCGCTCCAACATTGCAACTGTCCAATCAGTCTTTTTACCTAGTATACCTAAATGTGATAGCCAATTCTCCAACTCCCCACCTCGGACTGGAAATACACCAAACCCCTCTAAATTCGAGAAAAGTAAGTCTGCGGCCTCACGGCTCTTTGCATCTAGAATACTTAGACCACCGCTTGTCTTCATATCTTTCCCGGTTGCTTTAAAAGCATCACAGATTGCTGCTCTCTGTTGCCCATACCCAATGTGTAATATGCTGGGTATTTGGGCGGCACTTAGCCAGTCAGTCCATGTCTCCCCGCCATCCTTTACAATATCAATATCGGTAATAGCTGCCGCTGGAACCCCAAATTGGCGAAGAGGTCCAACAATATCTTTTATTGTTTGTTTGTTCTGGGCATTTACAAAAAGTATAGAAGGATAGTTCGACTTTCCTTCTGAAAGGCGATGGTAAATTTCCGAATAGAAAGCTCGATCATTGTCTGATTCGAGCACTATGACACCATCGTGAAAAAGCCCTGAGATTACATTTGCACTGCGCATCAAGGGGCGCTTGAAAAGAGCCTCAAGTGCTTTTGAGTCTATTATTCGCCCGCGTGATTTACCGTCCGCATATTCCAAACGAACTACCTGCACAGTGGATGATGCCTGCAAACAGCCCATTAGAAAGTCTGAGCTATGAGTAGAAGCCATAAGTATGCGACCATTCTCAGCCGTAAGTGTCGCCAAATTCTTTCCTAACTTCCGCGCCAAGGGTGGGTGCAGAAACGCTTCTGGCTCATCGACTAAAATTGTATGAAATTCACCAGAAAGAACAGCCGAAACTATGCCTGTGAAGGCTTGAACCCCATCACTTGCCTCCTTCACGTAAGTTGCGTTTTTATAATACTCCCGCGCCGTGGCATTAAGAGATTGCTCATCTGATGGCGGGTTTTGTCTTGAGAGACGAATACGTAATTGCCCTAATTTTGTAGGGTCTATGACAAAATACAAACCAAAGGCATCTTTAATAAGGTCGCGTACTTTAAGACGTGCTGCGTCATCTCGAAAAAGATGCGACAGCATATTGTTCGGTAAAGCCAATAAATCACCAGCATCTTGGTCATTGGTCAGATTAAAGCGAGAGCGCCCATCAAGCCGTATAACCCCCCACTTGAGATACTGGCTAGCCATCCACCGCTTATCTCTCTTTTCTTTTACTATTTGGAGAAGGTCTAGCTCGTTTAATTGTGCTGTTTCGACGCCTGACCCCGGACTAATACGTCTGAACAAAATATTCTCAATAGGTAAGTCAGGTGGGCTATAATATTTAGCTTTAGAAATTGTAGCTTGCACATTTTCTGAAGTTGGCCACTCGATCTCATAATCTACAAGGATCTGAAGCTGGCTTGGAAAAGGGTATATATTAAATGCTGCCTCTATTTCTCTAAGCAGTAAGCTTTTACCGGAATTATTAGGACCCACAAAAATTGTAATGCCTTTGGTTGGGAGAGATATTTCACCCGTTTCTGTAAATTTTAGCTTTATTGATGAAAGCATGGTTTTCCTATTTAAAGATCCTGGAGAGCGGTGTGCAGCAGTTAGCTCTACTAATATGGAATGCATACATTATGACTGATTTTCGAATACTACCCCGAACTCATAGAGGCATGACAATATAAAATACGTCATGCCCCGCTTCAGGCGGGGCATCCACGCGTTTCTGTTTTTAATTCAGTCACTCCCGCGCCAGCCCTTCGGGCCTGTTCGCCCACGAACGCCTTTGGCGTCTGGGCCTACAGGGAATCTCATTTTCCAGAAGGTTGAATGGGACCCCCGCTTTCGCGGGGGTGACAACTAAAAGAAAAAACGCCGCCGGATTGCTCCGGCGGCGTTTTCCATTTCGCATGATGCGTGGCCGTTACGCCCGCTTCGCCGCCTGGGCATCCGAGAGCGGATGCTCCAGCCGCGAAAGCATTTCCTTCGGGCAGATCTGCCAGAAGCGCTGGCGCATGTTGTCCCAGTCGCTGAACATCTCAGCGGCATAGGCCGACTGGGTTTCGCGGATATGCTCCTCGATCATGCCGCGCAGCACGCCTTCCCAATAGCTCGACGCAAGGCGCTGGTAGACCACGCTTTCGTCGTTGATCAGGATCGGCAGCGTGTTGTCCGGATCGAACACGAAGGCCATGCCGCCGGTCATGCCGGCGGCGAAGTTGTCGCCCACGGCACCGAGGATGGCGATGCGGCCGCCGGTCATGTACTCGCAGCCATTCGAGCCGCAGCCTTCGATCACGGCGGTAGCACCCGAGTTGCGCACCGCGAAGCGTTCACCGGCCTGGCCGGCGGCGAACAGCTTGCCGCCGGTGGCACCATAGAGCACCGTGTTGCCGATGATGGTGTTGCGGCTGGTCTGGCCGACCAGTGGCGAGGACGGCGCCGGACGCACCACCACGGTGCCGCCCGAGAGGCCCTTGCCGACATAGTCGTTGGCATCGCCGAATACTTCCAGCTTGATGCCCTGCACGGCAAATGCGCCGAGCGACTGGCCAGCCGAACCGGTGAGCCGCACCGAGATATGGCCGGGCTTCAGCCCCTTCATGCCGAACTTGCGCGTGACATGTGAGCTGAGGCGCGTGCCGATGGCGCGGTGCGTGTTCTGGATATTGTAGGCGAGCTGCATTTTCTCGCCATGGCTAAACACCGGCGCCGCGTCCTTCACCATCTGGGCGTCGAGCGTGTCGGGCACCTCGTTGCGGCCCTGCAGCGTGCAGTAGCGGGCATAATCGCCGGCATCGGCCTGTGCCAGGATCGGGTTGAGGTCGAGGTCGTCGAGATGCGCGCCGCCGCGGCTCACCTGGGTGAGCAGGTCGGTGCGGCCGATGATCTCGTTCAAGCTGCGCACGCCGAGGGAAGCGAGAATTTCGCGCACTTCCTCGGCAATGAAGCTGAACAGGTTGACCACCTTTTCCGGCGTGCCGACGAATTTCTGCCGCAGTGCATCGGCCTGGGTGCAGACGCCGACCGGGCAGGTATTCGAATGGCACTGACGCACCATGATGCAGCCCATCGCCACCAGGGCCGCCGTGCCGACGCCATATTCCTCGGCACCCAGCATGGCGGCGATGACGATGTCGCGGCCCGACTTGAGGCCGCCATCGGTGCGCAGCTTCACGCGATGCCGCAGCTTGTTCAGCGTCAGCACCTGGTTGACTTCACTCAGGCCCATTTCCCACGGCGTGCCAGCGTATTTCACGCTGGTCTGCGGGCTGGCACCGGTGCCGCCGACATGGCCGGAGATCATCAGCACGTCCGCCTTGGCCTTGGCGACGCCGGCGGCGATGGTGCCGATGCCGGCTTCCGACACCAGCTTGACGCAGACCTGGGCTTCCGGGTTGATCTGCTTCAGATCGTAGATCAACTGCGCCAGATCCTCGATCGAGTAGATGTCGTGATGCGGCGGCGGCGAGATCAGCATCACGCCGGGCGTGGCATGGCGCAGCTTGGCGATCAGCTCGGTGACCTTGAAGCCGGGCAACTGGCCGCCCTCGCCGGGCTTGGCACCCTGCGCCACCTTGATTTCCAGCTCGCGGCAATTGGTCAGGTATTCGGCGGTGACGCCGAAGCGGCCGGACGCAATCTGCTTGATCGCCGAATTGGCGTTGTCGCCATTCGGGCGCGGCTTGAAATTCTCCGGTGCCTCGCCGCCTTCGCCGGAATCCGACTTGGCGCCGATGCGGTTCATGGCAATGGTCAGCGTCTCATGCGCTTCCGGGCTGAGTGCGCCGAGCGACATCGCCGCCGAGACGAACCGCTTGCGGATCTCGGTGACCGATTCCACCTGCTCGATGGGAATCTTCTGTCCCGCCGGCTTCAGTTCCAGCAGGTCGCGCACCGAGATCGGCGGCAGGTCGCGAAGCCCGAGCGTATACTTCTTGAACAGCGCGTAATTCTCGGACGCCACCGCCGTTTGCAGCATGTGGATCAGGTTGGCTTCCCAGGCATGGGCCTCGCCGCCACGGCGGTAGCGGTAGATGCCGCCGACCGGGAGCGCCACAACATCCTGGCGGTATGCCTTCTTGTGCAGTTCCAGCACTTTCTTCTGCAGGCCATCATAGCCGATGCCGGAAATGCGCGACGGCATGCCAGGGAAAAGATCGGCGACGAGCGAGCGCGACAGACCGAGCGCCTCGAAATTGTAGCCGCCGCGATAGCTCGAGACGACCGAGATGCCCATCTTCGACATCACCTTGAGCAACCCGCCATCCACCGCTTCCTTGTAGCGGGTGGTGGCTTCTTCCGCCGTGAGCTTGCCGAGCAGGCCGCGATTGACGCGGTCGACCAGGCTGGCTTCCGCGACATAGGCGTTGATCGCGGTGGCACCGACGCCGATCAGCACAGCGAAGTAATGCACATCCAGCGCCTCGCCGGAGCGGACGGTGATCGAGGTGAAGGTACGCAGGCCGGCACGCACCAGATGGCTATGCACGGCGCCGACGGCGAGAATCGTCGGGATCGCGGCGCGCTCGGCCGATTGCGCCTCGTCGGTCAGCACCAGATGCGCGGCGCCGCCACGCACCGCCGTATCGGCTTCCGAGCGGATACGCTTGATCGCATCGCGCAGCGCACTCGGCCCGCCATCGGCAGCGAAAGTCGTGTCAATCTTCGCGGTGGTGTTCTCGGTATACTTCAGCACCTTGGCAAGATCGGCATTGGTCAGCACCGGGCTTTCCAACAGCAGGATCTTCACCTGCTGGGCATCCTCGTCCAGCACGTTCGAGAGGTTGCCCATGCGGGTGCGCAGGCTCATCACCCGCTTCTCGCGCAGGCTATCAATCGGCGGGTTGGTGACCTGGCTGAATTGCTGGCGGAAAAAATGATGCAGGCCGCGATACTGTTCCGAGAGCACGGCAATCGGCGTGTCGTCGCCCATGCTGCCCACCGCTTCCTTGGCGTCTTCCGCCATCGGCTGCAGGATCAGCTCCATGTCTTCCAAGGTCAGGCCGCCGGCAAGCTGGGCACGGCGCAAAGCGTCGCGGTCGAAGCTCGGGCCCGGCGGAGTCGCTTCCTTGATCTTGTCCAGCGTTGAGATGCCCTTGACCCATTCGCCATAAGGCTGCTCGGCGGCAAGCCGGTCCTTGATCTCGCGGTCCTTGAACAGGCGGCCCTTCTTCAGGTCCACCGCGATCATCTGGCCGGGGCCAACGCGGCCCTTCTCGACCACACGGCTTTCCGCCACCGGCACCATGCCGGCTTCGGAGCCGATCACCAGCAGCTTGTCGGACGTGATAGTGTAGCGCAGCGGGCGCAGGCCGTTGCGGTCGAGACCGGCGACGCACCAGCGGCCATCGGTGGCACAGATCGCCGCCGGGCCGTCCCACGGCTCCATCACCGAGTTGCCGTAGGAATAGAGGTCGCGATGCGCCTGCGGCATGGTGGTCTTGTTCGACCAGCTTTCCGGGATCAGCAACGTCTTGACCATCGGCGCGGTGCGGCCGGCACGCACCAGCACCTCGAACACCGCGTCGAGCGCGGCGGAGTCCGACGAACCCGACTGGACGATCGGCTTGATATCGGCGGAATGTTCGCCGAATGCCTCCGAGGCCATCTTGATCTCGTGGCTCTTCATCCAGTTGATGTTGCCGCGCACGGTGTTGATTTCGCCGTTATGCGCCAGCATGCGGAAGGGCTGCGCCAGCCGCCAGGTCGGAAACGTGTTGGTCGAATAGCGCTGATGATAGATCGCGAAGGTCGAGACGAAACGCTCGTCCTTGAGATCGGGATAGAAGTTGTCGAGCTGCTCGGCCAGGAACATGCCCTTGTAGATCACGCTGCGGCAGCTAAGCGAGCAGATGTAGAATTCGGTGATATGCGCGTTGAGCACCGCCTTCTCGATACGGCGGCGGATCAGAAACAGGTCGCGCTCGAATTCGTTGTCATCCTTGCCCAAGCGGTTCTCGATCAGCACCTGCTCGATTTCGGGACGCGTTGCGTTGGCCTTCTCGCCGATGATGGCGGCGTTCACCGGCACCTGGCGCCAGCCATAGATACCGTGGCCGAAATCCAGAATCGCGGTTTCGACAATGGTGCGGCAGGTCTCCTGTGCCGAGAGATCGGTCTTGGGCAGGAAAACCTGGCCCAGGCCGAGCTTGCCCTCGCCCGGCTCGAAGCCGGTGCGGCGCACATGCTCGCGGAAGAAATCCTGCGGGATCTGCACGTGAATGCCGGCGCCGTCGCCGGTCTTGCCATCGGCATCCACCGCGCCGCGGTGCCACACCGCCTTCAGTGCCTTGATGCCAGCCACCACCACGTCGCGGCGCGGCATGCCGTCCAGCGCCGCCACCAGGCCGACGCCGCAGGCATCGCGCTCATCCATGGGGCTGTACATGCCCTCGGCGGCCAGCCGCGCGGCCTCGTTCTTGTAGTGCTCAATGAAGCTTTCGCCGGAGTTCGTCATGGCTAATGGCCTCCTTCTTACTCAGCGGCCTGCGCGCTCGGCGCGGCCTTGGCTTGAATATAGGTGTGGATCGAATCCGCCGCCTCGCGGCCATCGCGGATCGCCCAGACGACCAGCGACGCACCGCGCACGATGTCGCCGGCAGCGAACACGCCGGGCAGGCTGGTGGCATGAGAGCGGGCATTGGCCTTCACCGTGCCCCAGCGCGTCACTTCCAGATTCGGCGCCTTGAACAGGGTCGGCAGGTCTTCCGGATCGAAGCCCAGCGCCTTCACCACGAGATCGGCCGGCTGATCATAATCGGCGCCTTCGATCTCCACCGGGCTCTGGCGGCCCGAAGCATCGATGGGGCCGAGCTTCATCTTGCCGATGCGCACGGCGGTGACATTGCCTTCGCCATGGAAGGCGCGCGGCAGGGTGAGCCAGGAGAATTCGACGCCTTCTTCCTCGGCATTCTTCACTTCGCGCATCGAGCCCGGCATGTTGGCCTTGTCGCGGCGATAGAGGCAATGCACGCTGACCGCGCCCTGGCGGATGGCGGTGCGCACACAATCCATCGCGGTGTCGCCGCCGCCGATCACGGTGACGCGCTTGCCCTTGGCATCCAGCGCGCCGCTGACGAAATCCGGCACGCTGTCGCCCAGGCCGGTCTTGTTCGACGCCGTGAGGTAGGTCATCGCCGGCACGATATTGCCCAGGCCCGAGCCCGGCCCCTGGATGTCGCGCGCCTTGTAGACGCCGGTGGCGATCAGCACCGCATCATGCTTCTTGCGCAGGTCTTCCAGCGTGGCGTCGCGGCCGACTTCGAAATTCATGTGGAACTGGATGCCGGCCTCGGCGAGCAGGGCCGAGCGGCGCTCGACCACTTCCTTCTCCAGCTTGAAATTCGGAATGCCGTAGATCAGCAGGCCGCCGGGGCGGTCGTAGCGGTCATAGACATGCACCTGATAGCCAAGCCGGCGCAGGCGCTCGGCAGCGGCGAGGCCACCCGGGCCGGCGCCGATGATGCCGACGCTCTGGCTGCGTTCCGCGCCAAACGGCTTCGGCACCTTGACCCAGCCATTCTCGAACGCGGTCTCGGTGATGTATTTCTCGATCGAGCCGATGGTGACGGTGCCATGGCCGGACTGCTCGATGACGCAATTGCCCTCGCAGAGCCGGTCCTGCGGGCAGATGCGGCCGCAGATTTCCGGGAAGGTGTTGGTGGCCGAGGAGAGTTCGTAGGCTTCCTCCAGCCTTCCCTCGGCGGTCATGCGCAGCCAGTCGGGGATGTTGTTGTGCAGCGGGCAATGCACCTGGCAGAACGGCACGCCGCATTGCGAGCAGCGCGAGGCCTGCTGGCCGGCCTTCTCGGCCGCGAATTCCTGGTAGATCTCGCCGAAATCCTTGGCGCGTTCCGCCGCCGCGCGCTTCTCGGGCGTCGACTGGGCGAGGGAAACGAATTTCAGCATCTTCTCGGCCATGGCCGGGGACTCCTGGTCTTCGGGGCAGGGCCGTCCTGGCCGATCCGCCCGGTCTTGCGGGGCTGCCAGCCTGGGGGATGTGCTCAGCGAGTTGCACCGGGGCGGCAAAAGCCCGCGCAGACACTCCAAGAAGGGGTCCGCCGGGCTTCTCTTAAGCTTTTATTGTCCAGCTCGCGACTCCGCAAGCAAAAAAACGCCGATAGGTCAGTATTTATGACTAATAATTTTATTTCGCACCCCCAGGTGACTCCCCGAGGGGGTATATGGGGGGTTGCTGCTTTAGCAATAGGTCCGAAACGGTATTAGTTTATTTGTTGGTTTTTCAATAAATATGCTAGAAATGCCTAAGAAAAAGCCCGGCTGAGCCGGGCTTTGTACGCATACAATCGGGCGGCGCCAGCCTAGCTGAAACGCGGCTCGAATTTGCCACCGCCACGGCGGAAGCGGATCAGATAGCTCGGCAACACGGCTTCCGCCGCGGTCGCCTCGATGCCGAGATCCTTGAGCCCCTTGGCGCCGTCCGCCACCACATTGTCGGCCTTCAGCAGCTCGATCTGGTCCCGCGTGATCGGCGCCTGGAACGGCAGCGGCAGGATTTCCAGCACGAAGGCCAGCGGCTTCAGCGCCGCGCCCGGCACGGGGAGCAGCAGGCGGGACTTGCCGATTTCCTTGAGCGTGAGCTGCATCAGCTCCTTGAAGCTGTAGACCTGGGGGCCGCCGAGCTCATAGGTCTGGCCGGCGGCTTCGGCGCTGGTCAGGCTGCGCAGCACCGCTTCCGCCACATCCGCCACATAGACCGGCTGCATTTTCGTGTGGCCACCATCGACCAGCGGCAGCGCCGGGACCAGGGAGGCCATAGTGGCGAAGCGGTTGAAGAAATCATCCTCCGCGCCGAACACCACCGAGGGGCGCAGGATCACAGCGCTGGGGAACTGCTTCTTCACCCCGGCCTCGCCCGCCGCCTTGCTGGTGGCATAGCCCGACGCGCTATCGGCATCGGCGCCGATGGCCGAGACATGCACAAGCTGCTTCACCCCGGCATCCTTGGCCAGTTTCGCCACCGCTTCGGCGCCGAAAGCCTGCACGGCGGCAAAGCTCTGCGGCCCGCCCTGCTGCAGGATGCCGACGCAGTTGACGGCATAGTCTGCATTCTTGAGGGCAGCGGCGATGGAGCGCGGCACGCGGATATTGGCCTGCACCAGCTCGACCTGGCCGACCGCGCCCATGGTCTTGAGGAACAGGCCCTCATCCGGGCGGCGGATCGCCACCCGCACCCGAGCGCCCTGCTCGACCAGCTTCTGGACCACGTAGCGGCCGATGAAGCCGGAGCCGCCGAACACGGTGACGAGGGAGTTGCGGAGCATGGGGCGCCTCTGCGGAAAATTCGGGGGGTGCTTGGGCCGGACTATAGCGAATCCGCCAGCCGAGCCAACCGTTTCGGGCCGTTTTTGCAGCCTATTCGGTGACCTGAGGCTTGGCCGCAGTCTGGAAGATGTAGCCCAGCGCCTCGGCCAGGCTGCCCTCCCACACCGCCCAGGAATGGGCGCCGTTGACGATGCGCAGTTCCGCCGGCTGCCGGGCGCGGCGCAGCGTGCTGTAATACAGCGTGGCATGTAGTTCGATCTGGAATTCGTCGTCGTCGCCGGATGCGATGAAGGTCGGCAGCGGCAGCCCCTTGGCCAGGAAGCCCGGCAGCAGCGCGGGATAGTTCAGCGCCTGCCAGCGCGCCACATCGAAGGGCTGGCCGAAAACCCCGACCTTGCGGGCGGAGGAATTCTCCGGCGGCTCCGGGTTGTAAATCGCCGGGCTGAACAGGGCGGCGGCTGCGAAGAGTTCCGGGTATTTCAGGCCGAAGCGCATGGCGCCGTAGCCGCCCATGGAAAGCCCGCCGAGCAACCGCCCGTCGCGCCGTGCCAGCACGCGGTAGCGTTTCTCGATGCCGGGCAGCAGGTCGCGGATGAAGGCGGTTTCCATCTTCTCGCTGCCAGCCGTATCGACATACCAGCTCCGCTCCGCCGAGGGCATCACTACCAGGGCCGGGGGGATGGTGCCGGCCTCGATCAGCCGGTCCATGGTGGCTTCCAGGTTGCCCTGGGCCAGCCAGTCGCCATCCTTGCCGCCAAAGCCATGCAGCAGATACAGCACCGGATAGCTTAAATTCGACTCGGCATAGCCTTTTGGCAGATAGACATAGGCGGGAAGGACGCGGCCCAGACTGGCTGAGGGCAGGTCGATATGCTCAATGCCACCGGCCCGCGCTGCCGAACTCAGCAGCAGGGGGTTCAGCAGCAGCAGAACCAGCAGGATCAGCAGGCGGCGGCGCATGGCCGGCAGTCTAGCTTTCCTCGCGCTGGCGCCGCAACAACACGAAGAAGGCGCCGGCGCCGCCCTGTTCCTGGCGGGCGGGGGCGATGCCGAGCACCTGGTCGCGCCAGGGGCCGTGGCGCAGGTATTCCGGCAGCCAGGCGCGCAGCACGCCGCGGCGCTCGAAGAGCGGCGGCGGTTCGCTGCCCGTGGTGATCCCCTTGCCGGTGATCACCAGCAGGCCGCGCTGGCCGCGCGCGATGCAGTCGCGCAGCAGCCGGTCCATGGCGCGTTCGGCTTCGCGCAGCGTGAGGCCATGCAGGTCGATGCGCTGCTCCACCGGGATGCGGCCCTGCACCAGACGCTGCTTGAGGCGCGAATCCATCTGCGGCAACTGCTTTGCCGAGACGCCCTTTCCCGGACCTTTCTTGAGATTATCGGCGCGGGCATAGTCGCTCGGGAACGGCGCCTCGGGCCGCAGCACTTTCGGCATCGGCGCCAGCGGCGCCGGCACACGGTCCGGTCCGCGTTTCAGCGGCCGCACTTCCTTGGCGACGCTGTTCCACACCTCGCCATCGGGCACCAATGGCACCGGCTTCAATCCAAGCTTTTTAGGCGGCATCGTCGATCAGCACGATATGAAGCTGGCGCGGGCCATGGGCGCCGAGCACCGGCACGCCTTCGATATCGGCGGTGCGCGATGGACCGGTCACCAGATTGACGCTGCGCGGCCAGTTGGCAACGCCGCCGATGCTCTGGCGCAACCGCGCGAAGGCATCTTCCATGCTGCCGGTGATCTGGCTCGCGCGCATCACCACGATATGGTTGTCGGGTACGAAATGCAGCGTCGTGGAGGTCTGGCTGCCGGAATGCAGCATCAGCGTACCGGTTTCGGCGATGCCGGCGAAAGCCGGGGTGACGCTGACCAGATCCTGGGAGCGGCCCGGCCCGGTTTCGACGCTGAGCATCGGCTTGTCGGCCCAGGGGATGCTGGTCAGATCAGGATGCGGTGCCATGCGGATAGTGGTCGGCAGATTGCGCTGCGCCAGATACGTCGCCACCGCTTCCGGTACGTCATTCATCGAAGCGACGCGATCCACCGTCACGGTCAAGGCCGTGGCCTTTTCGATGAACAACTCGACCTGCTGCGGCTGCGGCAATTGCGCCCGCTTAGGAATCAGGTTCGGCTGTGGATTGCTGATGCGCTGGTTGACGCGGGCTTGCGCTGCCGCATCTTCCGGGCCACGGCCCAGGCCACGGCGCAGCGTCGAGAAAATCTTGTCGCGCGACGTCGCCATCTTACTTGCCCCCGTCCTGCTTTACTGACTGGCGCTTTTGCCATTGGGACATGAAGGTATCGCCTTGCGGCGCGGGGAAATCGCGCGCCGCTGTCCAGCCATTCGCCAGCGGCAACGAAGCGAAGCGGCCCTTCTGCTTGCCCAGCGCACCCAGCAGCCCGATGCCAAGCCGGGTGGCGAGGCGATACAGCCATGGGCGCTGCGCCAGCCAGGCCCAGGCCTCGATGCCATAGCGCTGCAGCGGCGGCGTGATGCGCTTTTCATGCGCCTGCTCGCGCCAATGCCGCATGATCTTCGGCAGCGGAATCCGCATCGGGCAGACTTCCTCGCATTTGCCGCAGAAGGTGGAGGCATTGGGCAGATGCTGGGCGGCTTCGAGCCCGATCATATGCGGATCCAGCGCGGCGCCGATCGGGCCGGGATAGACCCAGCCATAGGCATGGCCGCCGACCGAATGATAGACCGGGCAATTATTCATGCAGGCGCCGCAGCGGATGCAGCGCATCAGGTCTTCCAGCGGCGAGCCAAGCATTTCGCTGCGGCCATTATCCAGCAGCACGACATGGAATTCTTCCGGGCCATCCACGTCGTCGGCGCGCTTCGGGCCGCAGGAGAGCGTCGTGTAGCAACTCATTTCCTGGCCGGTCGCCGAGCGCGCCAGTACGCGCAGGATGGTGGAGACATCCTCGAGATTCGGCATCACCTTCTCGATGCTCGAAATCACGATATGCATCTTCGGCAGGCTCTGCGTCAGGTCGCCATTGCCTTCATTGGTGACGATCACCGTGGCGCCGGTTTCGGCAATGAGGAAATTGGCGCCGGTGATGCCGACATCGGCCTTGAAATAGGCCTGGCGCAGCACGCTGCGGGCCTCGGATACCAGGGTCTGCGGCTCGGTGGAGCGTTTGCCTGGTTTCACGCCATTCGGCGCGTAATCCGGGTGATGCTCCTCGAACAATTCCGCCACCTGCTCGCGGGTCTTGTGCAGGGCCGGGCCGATGATATGGCTCGGCGGCTCATGGGCGAGCTGGATGATGTATTCGCCCAGATCGGTCTCGACCGGCTGGATGCCATGCTGTTCGAGGAAACCGTTGAGGCCGATTTCCTCGCTGACCATCGACTTGCCCTTGGTCACGGTCTTGGCGTCGCGCGAGCGGCAGAGCGCCAGGATGGTCTCGCGCGCTTCGCGCGGCGTGCGGCACCAATGCACATGGCCGCCCTTGGCGGTCACCGCCTGCTCGAAGCGTTCGAGGTAAAGGTCGAGATGCGCCATCACATGCTTCTTGATGGCAAGACCCTCATCGCGCAGCGCCTCGAATTCCGGCAGTTGCTGCGCGCTCTCGACGCGGCGGCTGGCCATCGGCCCGCCGATGATCGCCATGGCCTTGCGCAGATTGGGATCGGCGAGCGCCTTCTTGGCATTGTCCTTGAAGGCAAAGGAGGTGATCGGCATGGTCATGGCTCAGCCCTCGCCTTCCGCAATCGCCGGCGTATCCGTCATGCCGGCCAGCACCTCGGCGACATGGCGCACCTGGACAGCACTGCCCTCGCGCTTCAGCTTGCCGGCCATGTTCATCAGGCAGCCCATATCGCCGGCCAACAGCAGTTCAGCGCCGGAAGCGGCGATCTTCTCGGTCTTGCGCCCGGCGATATCGGCCGAAACCTCGCCATACTTGACACAGAAGGTGCCGCCGAAGCCGCAGCAGGTTTCAGCACCCTCCAGCGGCAGCAGCTCCAGCCCCTGCACGCTGCCGAGCAACTGGCGCGGCTGCGCCTTGATGCCGAGTTCGCGCAGGCCCGAGCAGGAATCGTGGTAGGTGACTTTCGCCGCCAGGCTGGCCGTGACGCTTTCGACCCGCAGCACATCGACCAGGAAGGACGTGAGTTCCCAGACCCGGTCCGAGAAGGCCTCGGCGCGGGCTTTCATCGCCGGCTCGGCGGCGAACAGGGCCGGGTAATGCTCGCGCAGCATGCCGGCGCAGGAGCCGGACGGCGCGACGACGAAATCATAGCCCTCGAAGGCCTCGATCACCTGGCGCGCGATGGCCGTGGTGTCCTTGCGGTCGCCGCTGTTATAAGCCGGCTGGCCACAACAGACCTGACTGGGCGGCACCTCGACGAGGCAGCCGGCATCCTGCATCAGTTTCACGGCGGCGAAGCCGACCGAGGGCCGGAACAGGTCCACCAGGCAGGTGACGAACAGGGCGACACGCGGCTGGGACGGGCGCTCGCTCGGCGGGGTGGGTGCGTGGGTCATGGGTGCTGGCTGATCCTTGGGGCGTCGGGTTTCAGTCTAACTGGATTTGGCCAGATGTGCAGCGAGGCCGAGCCGGGCCTTGCCCTTGGCAATATGGGCAGCGAGCTGGGCGCGGGCCTCGGCGCCATCGCCGGCGGCCACGGCAGCGAGGATCGCCTGATGCTCACGCTCGATATCGTCCAGCCGGTCCTCGTAGCGCAGCTTGGACAGCCGGGCGAGCTGCATGGTTTCGCGCAGGCCCCGACCGACATACTGGGCGAAACGCGCCAGCACCGGGTTGCCGGACGCCTGGGCCAGGGCCTCGTGGAAACGAATATCCTCGGCCAGCCCGAGGCCGCCGGCCTCGATGGCGGCGCGCATCTCGGCCAGTGCCTGGCGCATCGCGGCGAGGTCTTCCTCGGTATGGCGGAGCGCGGCCAGTTCGGCGCAGTCGCATTCGATCAGGGTGCGCAGTTCCAGCAAATGGGCATCCACCGCCGGGGGCAGCCGGAAGCCGCTCCTGCCGCCTTCTCCCCTGGAACCGTCCGCCTTGGCGCCGGAAGCCGGCCGCGCCGCCTCATCCACGGCGGCGACAAAGGCGCCCTTGCCCTGGCGGGTGGTGAGATAGCCTTCCGCCTTCAGCCGCGCGATGGCCTCGCGCACCACGGCACGGCTGACCCCGAAGCCGGCGGCCAGCGCCTTTTCCGCCGGCAGCCGGGCATGCACCGCCCATTCGCCGCTGACGATGCGGGCCAGCAGGGCGGCGGCGACATCATCGGCCAGCGATGGCGCGCGCGGGATGGCGTTCAGTTCGGTCATGCTCTACCAGGGTCAATTATGGTCTGGTTGTCGGACAAGTTGATCAGAAAAGCAAGTATTTTTAATGATGTGCGGTTTTCAATCTGTCGCCCAGCCAAGGCCTGCAGGCGTCGCAGGGAGCAGCGGCAGGATGGCGGTTTTTCGCCACAAGCCGCGAGACTCCGCGAAAAGCCCTGCGTAAGATGAAGCTAAAGCGGGTTCAGGCGATTCGCACTGCAAAGCCGCATCGGATTCCCCAGTCATTGCCTCCTGGCCGAGTTTTCATGCCGACTCAACCGCACGCGTCCCCACTCACCACGGCCCTGGCCGCCACTCTGGTCCTGGGCATTGCCCTGCTGCTGGGCGTCCCCCAGGCAACCCAGGCCCAGCAAACCCAGGCCCAGCAAGCCTCGCCCCCGGCCCCAGCCTCCACTGCTGGCCCCGCTGCCCAGGCTAACGCTTCGGCGAAAAGCGGCGCCAGCGATGATGCGATCTACGATTTCCTGTCCGTCGCGCTGCCGGCGCTGGATACCTGGCATGGCAACCTCAAGGCCCAGGCCGAGCATGACGCCCAAAGCCTGGCGGCGCAGCGCCAGCGCAACCTGCTGCTTGGCCTGCTGCTGGCGGTGCTGCTTGCCGGCCTGGCGCTGGGTGGCTGGTTCGCGGCCCGGCTGTTGCAGCAGCGGCAGGCGGCAACAGCCGCCAGTATCCGCGAGGCCCAGGCTGCCCGGGCCGCCGCCACCCGCGAGAACCGTGCCTACCTGGTGGTGGAACCGGCGGGCTTGAGCAATTTCGGCGCCTATATGGTGGTGGCCGGGCAGTTCAGTATCACCAACCAAGGCCGCAGCCCGGCTTTGCGGCTACGCCAGAGCGCGGCGCTGAAGGTGCTGCCGCAGCCGCTGCCGGACGACCAGCCTTTCCCGGCGCCGGAAGACTGGCCGAACCCGGCCCAGCCGCTGCCGAGCCTCGGCCCCGGTATCAGCCTGCGCAGCCAGGCCCCCGGCGGCCCCTTCCCGCCGGATATGCTCGGCGCGCTGATCGAGGGTCAGCAGAACCGGCTCTACCTGATCGGCAGCATTGCCTATGAGGATGTGCATGGCACGGCGCATGAGACGCGCTTCTGCCACGTGCTGCGGTTCGACAACGCCGCCGACCTGGCCCGTGCCATCCGTGCCGAGCAGGCGGTGAACTACACGGCCAACTTCGACCGGCTGGCCCATTTCGACGAGGAAAACTGATGCCTATCCTGCGCCCCGCCCAGAGCACCGACCTGCCGGAAATCCAGGAAATCTACGCGCATCACGTGACCAATGGCCTCGCCTCCTTCGAGGAGGAGGCGCCGGATCTGGCCGAGATGACGCGGCGTTTCGATACCCTGCGTGCCGCCGGCTATCCCTATATCGTCGCCGCCGAGGGCGCCGGCGGGCCGGTGCTGGGCTATGCCTATGCCGGGCCTTACCGGGCGCGGCGGGCCTACCGCTTCACGGTGGAGAATTCGATCTATATCCGCCAGGAATTGCGGCGCGGCGGCCTCGGCCGGCTGCTGCTGCCGGCGCTGATCGATGAAAGCGCGGCGCGCGGCTACCGCCAGATGATCGCGGTGATCGGCGACAGCGCCAATGCCCCCTCCATCGGCCTGCATGCCGCCTTCGGCTTCAAGACCATCGGCACCCTGCCGAGCATCGGCTTCAAGTTCGGTCGCTGGGTCGACAGCGTGCTGATGCAGCGCAGCCTCGGCGCCGGCGACAACGAACCGCCGAAGGACTAGGCTGCCGCGATGCGCCACCCCGCCCTCGGCCTCTGGCTCGCCCTATTGCTCGGCCTGCTGATCCCGGCGGCCACGCAGGCGCAAGGCGTGACGATCGGGCCGATAGCGCCGCCGCAGGGTGCCGGCAATGAGCAGAATCACTGGATTCCGGTGTATGTGAATGGCGAGCGGCGCAGCACGGTGCTGTATCTGCGTAGCTGCCAACCGCCTGGCGCGGGCAAATTCCCGCTTGCCATTGTCAACCACGGCTCACCGCCCGATGCCAGCCGGCGCAGCACGACCCAGCCCTATTCCTGCACCAGCGCGCTCGCGAGCTGGTTCCTCAAGCGTGGCTTCGCCCTCGCCTTCCCATTGCGCCGCGGCTATGGCGAGAGCGGCAGCGACTGGGCCGAGACCTATGGCGCCTGCAACAGCCCGAACTATGTCGGCGGCGGCCTGCAGACCGCGAACGACATCGACGCCGCGCTGCGCTACATGCGCGAACAGCCGCAGGTGGATGCCGGCCGCATCCTGGTGGTGGGGCAATCGGCCGGCGGCTGGGGCACCATCGCCTTCGCCAGCCGCGCCCCGGAGGGTGTGTGGGGCTTCGCCAATTTCGCCGGCGGGCGCGGCGGCTGGGCCGACAACAAGCCGCATAACAACTGCGCGCCGAAGGCACTGATCGAGGCGGCAGGGCGGTTCGGCGCCACGGCGCGGCAACCGATGCTGTGGGTCTATACCGAAAACGACACGTTCTTCGCGCCCGAAATCAGCCAGGCCATGCATGCCGCTTTCAGCAAGGCGGGTGGTCAGGCCGATTTCCACCTGCTGCCGGCTTTCGGCAACGACGGCCATGGGCTTTTCACCAGCCGCGACGGGCCGCCCGTCTGGGGCCCGCTGCTGGAACGCTTCATCGCCAGCCTGCCGCAGCGCTAGTGAGTGTATTCAAGACAGCCTGGAGCGTTTTTAGAATTAGAATCTGTCGTCATGCCCGGCCAGGAACGCTTTGCGTTCCCGCGCTTACAGTGAGCCGGGCAGCTTTTTCCAAACGGCCTGAGATCGCCGGATCAAGGCCGGCGATGACGAGGTTTAAAGACCCTCACGACACCCCGAGCCGCGCGGCGGCTGGCTTGGGCAGCAGGAACCAGTAGCGGCCCTGGTGCTTCATGCGGCCGGCGATGGCTTCGGCAGCCGCGCCATGGCCCCAGAACACATCGCCGCGCACGCCGCCCCGGATAGCGCCACCGGTATCCTGCGCCACCATCAGGCGGTTCAGCGGCTGCTCGGCATAAGGCGCCTCGGGCGCGGGATAGCTTGCCGCCAGCCAGAGCGGCAGACCCATGGCGACATGGCTGCGGTCGACGGCGAGCGAACGCCCGGCACGCAGCGGCAGCCCTTGCGCGCCCGGCGGGCCGGCGCTGGGATCGGCGGGGGTGGGCAATTCGCGGAAGAAGATGAAGGCGCGGTTCTCGCGCAGCAAAGCCGGCGCCTTGTCCGGGTTCGTGCTGAGCCAGGCGCGCAGCGCGGGCATCGAAACTTCCTCGCGCGTCATCACGCCCTGGTCGATCAGCACGCGGCCAATCGCCGTGTAGACATGGCCGTTCTGCCCGGCGAAGCCGACGCGCATGACGCCGCCTTCCGCCAGTTCGATGCGGCCCGAACCCTGGATCTGCAGGAAGAAGGCAGCGACCGGATCGGCGGCCCAGGCGAGTTCGAGATTGCGCCCGGCCAGGGCGCCGGCCTCGATGCCGGCGCGGTCGTCATAGGGCTTGAGGAAGCCGCCCTCGACCCGCCCGGCGGTGCGCTGGCCGCGCCATTCGGGCCGGAACAGGCCGAGATCCACCTGCACCAGGTCGGGCGGCAGCTTGTAGAGCGGCACGTCATAGCCCGGCCGGCGCTGGCGGCTGCCCTTGAGGCTCGGTTCGTAATAGCCGGTGAACAGGCCTTCCGCCTTGCCCTCGCCCAGCACCGCCACGGGCTGCAACTCGGCCTCGATCAGGCGACGCAGGCCGGCGCCATCATTGGCTTGCAGCCGGGCGATACCTGTGCAGAACGGCTGCCATTCCTCCGGCTTGCCATAGACCGCGAAACCATCCGGCCCGGCCTTGCCGCGCTGCGCCAGGATGCGCGGGCAGGAATCCTTCAAGGCCGCGAAAGCTTCCTCCAGCCGGTCGGCCTGCCAGCCGGGCAGTTCGGCGAAGCTTGAGGGGCGGAAGGCGATGGCTGGCGGTTTCGGCGGCTCCGGAGCCGGTGCCTTGGGCGCGCATGCAGCCAGCAGCAACGGGCCAAGCAGCAGCAGGCCGAGCGAGAGGACGCGCCAGCGCAGCATCAATTTCAGTTGGGGCTGGCGGTAGCGATCAGGGTCCAGTTCGGATCGCGCGAACGGGTATCGCGGGCGAAGGTCCAGATATCGGTGACGCGCTCCACCGCCTGCGGATCGCCGGCAATGATCGCGCCGGTGCGGTCTCGGGTGGCGCTGATCAGTTCGCTCTCGAAACGCACGGTGACTTCCGCCGTACGGCCGTTCAGCGCGGTTTCCATGATCGCCACATCCTTGAGGCCGACAAAGGTGGTTTCCTGGGTATGGCCCTGGCGGGCGCGGTCGTCGATCACCTTCTCGAAATCGGCGAAGACTTCGCGCGACAGCATGCCCTTCAGCACCTGCTTGTCGCCGGCGGCGAAGGCGCCGACGATTTCCTCATAGGCCCAGGCGGCGCCTTTCAGGAACTCGTCTGCCGTGAAGTTGGGATCGGCAGCGCGGATGCGGGCGATCTTGGGATCGGCAGCCTCGGCCGCTTCGGCCTCGGCATCGCGGCGCGGCAGGGCAATCACATTGTCGCCGGTATCGGCGGCGCTTTCGCCGCCCGGGGCCGGGGCGCGGCGCTGCTGTTCATGGCCGGTACGCTGGCCAAGCACGGAACGCAGGCGCAGCGCGATGAACACCGCGATGGCGCCAAGCAGCAGGATATCGAGGAATTGGAAACCGCTGTCGCCCATGATGCCCAAATCTACCTATTTGCCTGAAGTCTACCGAGTTAGCCTGCCCCGGTCCAGGCGGGGTTGCCCGGCGTTGTCAAAGATGTAGGGGCTGAGGCGGGTTTCGCCAAGGGGCGGATGAGCCGAAACCCGCTGAAAAACCGGGCAGATATGTGCCCCAAACAGGGGCCTGGACGTGGGTTGCGCGGCTTGTGACGCCCCCCGATTCATGTTAGCCGTCTCGCCTTCAACCTGGAGAAAAAGTCGATGAGCGAAGCAGTCGAGCAGGCGCCGCGTTTCAGCGTCAATGTGCAGTATGTGAAGGATCTGTCCTTCGAACACCCGATGGCGCCCCGCACCTTCACCATCAACGAAGCGCCGCAAATCGGCGTCAATATCGGCACCCAGGCGCAGCGCGTCAGCGACGACCTGTTCGAGGTGGTGCTGCGCGTGCTGGTGGAAGCCAAGCATGGCGAAGAGAATGCCTTCGTCGCCGACCTGCATTATGCCGGCCTGTTCACCCTGCAGAACATCCCGGAAGAGCATGTCGAGCCGCTGCTGCTGGTGGAGGCGCCGCGCATGCTGTTCCCGTTCGCCCGCCGTATCATCGCCGACGTGACCCGCGATGGCGGCGTGCCGCCGTTGATGCTCGACCCGATCGACTTCGTGGCGCAGTACCAGCGCAGCAAGGCCGCTGCCGCCGGCGAGGCGTAAGCCGAGCCGCTAGCAGAACCGGCGAGGCGTAAGCCGAGCCGCTAGCAGAACCGGCGAGGCGTAAGCCGAGCCGCCGCCAGTACTGGCGCGGCGGTTCGGCTATCACGCCGCCGGACTCGGGCGTTCAAGCCGCCGGGGCGAGGGCGCCGAGCAGATCCTTGATGATCAGCGGTTTCGCCACCACGCCCTGGAAGCCGGCGCTTTCATAGCGCAACACCGCCTCCGGCATCACATCGGCGGTCATCGCCAGGATGCGGGCCTGCGACGTGCCGGGCAGCTTGCGCAGGGCGCGCAAAGTCTCGAAGCCATCCATCCCCGGCATGTGGATATCCAGCAGCACGCTGTCGAAGCTTGCGCCACGCGCCGCCTGCACCGCCGCCTCGCCGCTTTCCACCAGGGTCAGATCGAAGCCGAACGGCATCAGCAAGGCCTGCAGGGTACGGCGGTTGACCAGGTTGTCGTCGACGCAGAGCAGCTTCGCCGGGCTGGACAAGGCAAGCTGGGGCTGCGGCTGCGGCGCCGGGGCGACTACAGCCTGGGGCTCTGCCGCCACCGCTTCCTGCCAGGGCAGTTCGACCCAGAACAGCGCACCGCGATCCTTCTCGCTGCTGCAGCCGATGCGACCGCCGAGCAGTTCCACCAGACGCTTGGTGATCGCCAGCCCCAGACCGGCGCCGCCGAAGCGGCGGCTGATCGAGGCATCTTCCTGGGTGAAGCGGTCGAAGATATGAGCCTGCGCCTCGGGCGCGATGCCGGGGCCGCTATCGGCCACTTCGAGCCGCAGCATCGGCAGCCCGGCCGGGCCGATAGAACGGCTGAGGGCAACACGGACATAGCCTTGCGTGGTGAATTTCACCGCATTGCCGATCAGGTTGACCAGGATCTGGCGCAGCCGCGCCTCGTCGCTGACCACGCCATCGGGCAGGCCATCGGCCACCAGCACCTGGAAATCCAGCCCCTTGGCCTGCACGGCGGAAGCAAACAGCGCCTCGATATGGCGCAGCACGGCGGCGAGACTCAACGGCGCCGATGTCAGCGCCAGCTTGCCGGCCTCGAGCCGCGAGTAATCCAGCACGTCGTTCAGCACCGCCAGCAGGCTGGCGGCGCTTTCGGTAATGATCTCTGCCGCCTCGCGCGCGCTGGGCTGCAGCGGCATCGCCTGCAATGCCTGCGCCATGCCCAGCACGCCATTCATCGGCGTGCGGATCTCATGGCTCATGGTGGCGAGGAATTCGCTTTTCGCCGCGGCCAGACGCTCGGCGCGCGTGGTCTGTTCCTGCAATTGCACATTCAGCGAGGCGAGTGAGGCATTCTTGCGCTCCTCGGTCTCGATGCGTCGCCGCGCCTGCCAGGTGGCCAGCGCCGCCAGCAGCACGGTGGCGGCGGAGGCGGCGCTGACCAGCACCGCCAGGCTGCGCCAGTTGCGCAACGCCGCGTCCTGCGAGCGCGATGCCGCCAGCACCAGGGTGCCGCCATAGACCCGGCGCACGGCGGCGAAGCGCAACGAGCCATCGAAGGTGTTTTCGATCAAACCGCTGAACATCGGCAGGCTGGGATCGTTGTGCATGGCACGGTAGGCCGGCGCATCGGGATAGGCACGGCCGATGGCATCCTCGCGCCAGGGATGACGCGCGACGAGGCGGAACTTGTCATCCAGCAGGCCGACGAAATCGCCCTCGGTGATGCCGTTGGCGAAATCCCTGGCGATTTGCACCGGGTCGATCACTGAAGTGACGACGCCGATCAGCGTGCCGGCATCGTCGCGCAGCGGTACGCCCATACCGATCTGCCACTGGCCGTCATAATTGTTGCGCACCGGGCCGCCAATGCGCGAGGCGGCGGAGCCACCCTGGATGAAGTAGGAAATATACTCGCGGTCGGCCAGGACGATCTGCGGCGGCGGATAGCTGCGCGAGGAATGGATGACGCGGCCCTGCAGGTCGACCACACCGATGGCACGTATCTGCGGAATCTCACTTTCCAGCCGTTTCAGCTCGGCATGGAAGCGTTCCGGCTGGCCGTCCAGCAGGCGGTAGAGCAGGGCCGCCTTTTCCATCGAATAGCGGATGGAGTCGAGCGTGCTTTCCAGGTCTTGGCCATGGATGCGCGCCAGTCGCTCCATCACCGCCACCTCGTCGCGCTCGGCATCGCCGCGCAATTCGACATGGACATAGACGTTCAGCGCCACCGCCAAGGCGATGATGGCGAACAGGGCGTAACCCAGGATGGATTGCGCACGGCGCATTAGCGGCGGAGACCCCGATGCAACTACAACCTTTGGAGGGTAACACAGCCGCGAAAAGGGGGGAAGTTACCGCTTGAGGCACCGCACAAAACCGGGTTTTATCCGGCCATGCCCCCCGACCTAGAGCCGGACCTGGACGAAGCGCTGAAGCGGTCCAGCCATCCACGCCTGCTGACCCTGGACTTTCTTAAGGTCTGCTCGCCACGCATCCGGCGGGCCTATGAATACTGGGACGGGAAGCGCCAGGGCCGCCTGATGCCGGCCCGCGCCGATATCCAGCCGCAGGAAATACCCGACTTGCTGCCGGATATCGTGCTGACCGAGGTGCTGGCCGAGCCGCCCTTCCTGCGCTATCGCCTGGTTGGCACCCGCCAGGTGCGCATGCGGGGCTTCGACCCCACCGGCCGGGCGGTGCGGGGCCACCATATCGGCCACCACCTGAAAGACGATACCTGGGACGAGGTGCTGCTGAATTACCGCGTGGTGATCGAGCGGCGCAGCTTCGTCTACGACTGCAACCACTTCTATGGCCCCCAGGATGACCAGGGCTCGCTGCTGCGCGGCCAACTGTTCGAGCGCGGCACCCTACTGCTGCCGCTCTCCACCAATGGCGAGAGGGTCGACATGGTGTTCTGCGTCATCGAGGCGGACGAGGCCTGAGGGCTCTAAGCGCGCAGCCGCGAAGCGGCTGTGGGCGCAGAGGCCCGAAGGGCTGGCTATGCGCGCTTTTTGACTTCATTCCCGCGAAAGCGGGCGGGGAGACATTAGAACTAAATCAACCATCGTCATGCCCGGACTTGATCCGGGCATCTCGCGACACGCGGGCTGAGATCGCCGGGTCACTGTAAGCGCGCGAACGCCAGCGGCGTTCGTGGGCGCACAGGCCCGAAGGGCCCGGCGGCGATGACGATTTATGGCACGACCCCGCCTATTCCGCTGGCGCGCAGCAATCAGCCGGTGGCTTCGCGCTATCGCCATCAAGCGGCTTCGGGCCTTCGCCGAGTTCATCAAGAATCGGGCAATGCGGCCGGCCATCGCCATGGCAGGCATCGGCGAGATGGCTGAGCGTGCCGCGCATCGCGGTCATCTCGGCGATGCGCTGGTCGAGTTCGGCGACATGGCGCAAGGCAATCGCCTTCACATCGGCGCTGGAGCGTTCGCGGTCGCGCCACAGCGACAGCAGCTTGGCGATTTCCTCCAGGCTGAAACCGAGATCGCGGGCGCGGCGGATGAAACGCAGGTTATGAACATCGGACGCGCCGTAGCTGCGGTAGCCGGCGGCGGTGCGGCCGGCCTTGGGCAGCAGGCCGATGCTCTCGTAATAACGGATCATCTTGGCCGAGACGCCGGAATCCGCCGCAGCTTCGCCGATGGTTTTCATGCGTTGTCTCCTGTCTCCGAAGCGGCCGGGCGCCAGCCTTTCAGCCGCAGGGCATTGGCCAGCACACTGACACTGGACAACGCCATCGCCGCGCCCGCCATCACCGGGTTGAGCAGGCCGAAGGCAGCCAGCGGCAATCCGACAAGGTTGTAGATAAAGGCCCAGAACAGATTCTGCCGGATGGTGGCTTCGGTGCGTTCGGAGATTTCCAGCGCATCGGCCACCAGGGCAGGATCGCCGCGCATCACCGTGATGCCGGCAACGCCGATAGCAGCATCGGTGCCGCCGCCCATGGCAATGCCGAGATCGGCTTCGCTCAAGGCCGGTGCATCGTTGACGCCATCGCCCACCATCGCCACGGCACCGAAGCGGGCGCGCAGCCTTTGCACCGCCGCCGCCTTCTGTTCGGGCAGGATTTCCGCTTCCACATGATCGATGCCGAGCACATGCGCCACGCTTTCCGCCGCGCCCTGGGCATCGCCGGAGAGCATCGCCACCGCGATGCCACGGGCTTTGAGCCGCGCCACGGCGCGCGCCGCACTCTGCTTCGGACGGTCGGCGAAACCGATCATGCCGAGCAGCGTGCCATCGGCGGCGGCGAGCCACGACACTGTGCGGCCCTGGCGCTGCAGATCCTGTGCGCGCTGTTTCCAGGCGGCGACATCGATGCCTTCCGATTGCAGCAGCCGCGCGGTGCCGAGCAGCAGGCGACGGCCTTCGACAACCCCTGAGACACCGAAGCCGGCATGGTCGCGGAACGCGGTCAATGCTGGCAGTTCGATGCCGGCGGCGCGCTGGCGCAGGGCTGCTGCCAGCGGATGGCCGGAACCGGCCTGCAGGGCTGCGGCGAGCCTGAGCAATGCAGCCTCGGTGATGCCGCCCTCTTCAGCGATACGGCCCGGAATGAGGTCCGTCACCGCCGGCTTGCCTTCGGTGAGCGTGCCGGTCTTATCAAAAGCCACCACCTTGATCTTGCCGGCGCGTTCCAGCACTTCCGCATCGCGCACCAGGATGCCAGCGCGCGCGGCGGCACCGCTGCCGGTCATCAACGCTGCAGGTGTGGCGAGGCCGAGCGCACAGGGACAGGCGATCACCAGCACCGCCACGGCGTTGATGATGGCCTGTTCGATATCGCCACCGAGTGCGGCCCAGAGGCCGAAGCTGATCAGGGCGAGCAACACCACCACCGGCACGAACACGGCAGAGACCTGATCGACGCGGCGCTGGATCGGCGCCTTGGCCGCCTGCGCCGCCGCCACCGCGCGCACGATACGCGCCAGCATGGTTTCCTGCGCCACCGCCGTGGCACGCAGCAACAGGCTGCCATCGCGGTTCACCGCACCGGCCACCACGCGGTCGCCGATGGCTTTCTCCACCGGCAGGCTTTCGCCAGTGAGCATGCTTTCATCGACGCTGGCGCGGCCTTCCACCACCACGCCATCAGCGGGCAGCGCCTCGCCGGCGCGCACCAGCAGCAGGTCGCCGAGCCGGATGCGGCCGGCGGCGATATCCTCGATGCTGCCATCCTCGCGGCGGCGATGCGCCTCGGCTGGTTTCAGCTTCAACAATGCATCCAGGGCATCGGCGGTGCGGCGCTTGGCGCGCGCCTCCAGCCACTTGCCGAGCAGCACGAAGCTGATCACCGCCGCGGCGCCCTCGAAATACAATGCGTGACTACCGTGGGAGCCATGGCGGTAGACCACCCACAGGCTGAGGCCATAGGCCGCCGAGGTGCCGAGCGCCACCAGCAGATCCATGTTGCCGCTGCCAGCCTTGAGCGCCCGCCAGGCGCCGGCATAGAAGCGCGCGCCGAAGCCGAACTGCACGATGCCGGCCAGCACCGCCTGCGCCCAGACCGGCAGCATCAGGTGCGGCAGCCCGGCCCACATCGCCGCCATGTCGAGCATCAGTGGCAGGGTGAGCAGCAGCGCGGCGATGGCCTGGAATTTCAGCGGCGTGACGGTATCCGGGCGCGGCGCCGGGATGGCTTCCGGAGCCTGCGCGGTGGCGCTGTAGCCGGCCTTGCTCACCGCTGTCAGCAAAGCGGTTTCATCACCCATTGCTGCGCCAGGGGACGCATTCCAGGTGACCCGCGCCGTCTCGGTGGCGAGGTTGACCGCTGCCTCGCGCACGCCCGGCACCTTGCGCAGTGCTGCCTCGACGCGGCTGGCGCAGGCAGCACAGGTCATGCCCTCGATAGCGAGGTCGGTGACGGGACCGCTGGCAGCGCCGGACTGGGGGCCGGACTGGGGGCCGGGCTTGGAGCCGGGCTGGGCGGCGGCGGGATGGGCGGCGGGAGACCCGCCAATCAGGGCGTTCATCTGGTTCATGGGGGTTAGATAGGGCCTCCCATCATGGGAAGGTCAAGCGCCGGGTAATTTTCTCAATTAAAGTGAATTGCACTCGCAATAAGACAGTATCGGGCGAATTATGATGGCACCGCTTGCATCGATGCAGCCTTGCCCGCCATACTTGCCGGGCCGGTAGTCGCCAGGGAGGCGACCGGCTAAGGGGAACCCCGAAGCAGGCACCGCTCTTAATTAAAGGCATGGTGGAAACCAAGCATGGCTGGCCCGAATCTTCTGGTGGTCGATGATTCCCCGGTGGACCGGCAATATCTGCACACGGCATTGACCGCCGCCGGCTATCAGGTGACCGAGGTGGAGAATGCCGCCGCCGCCCTGAATGAACTGCGCGGCGCCAGCTTCGATCTCATGCTGCTGGATCTGGTGATGCCCGAAGTAGGCGGCCTGGACCTGCTGAAGCAGCTCCCCGAGCGGCGCCCCTACAAGGTAATTGTGGTGTCCGGCCATGAGGATACCGAAAGCAAGGTGGCGGCGCTGGATGCCGGCGCGGTCGACTATGTGACCAAGCCCTATGATCTCGGCGAGCTGCTGGCGCGGGTGCGCGCGGCGTTGCGGCGCGAGGCGGCCACGGAAGAATCCGACACCGTGCGGGCGGGCATCCTGAGCGTTTCGAAGCTGCAGCATGTCGCCATGGTGGGGCAGCGTCAGGTACGCCTCAGCGTCATGCAATACCGGCTGCTGGTGCTGCTGGCGACACGGGCCGGCCAGGTGGTGCCGCTGGACGCCATCGCCAAGGAATTGTGGAACCACGATGGCGAACATGAGCGCCAGTCGCTGCGCGTGCTGGTGAAAAAGCTGCGCGACAAAATCGAGCCAAACCCGGCCCGCGCCATGCTGCTGCAGACTGAGCCCGGCATCGGTTATCGCCTCAAGGCTGAGGCCTAAAACGAAATATTTGCGGCCCCCTTGGCGGCGCACGAATCGGCTCCCATATGCAGCGTATCGGCGACGGGCTCCCCCGCCTTCGCCGCTGCTGGAACTCCCCCCGTTCCGGCTTACCCCTGCTCTGAGGGATGGTGTCCCCCGCCACTCCCTCATGCATGAGCGAACGCCCGGTCCGTGCCGTCCCGGCAGGTCGGGCGTTTTTTCTTGCCGCCGAGGCGGTTAGAATAAGGCGTAAAGGCAGGAGACCCCCATGATGGCATCGCAGCAAGGCGCCCCCGATGATGTAAAAGCGGCGCGCCAGGCCTATTACCAGCGCATCGGCAGCCAGAAGCTGACGCCGCTCTGGGAGGTGCTGCATGGCCTGGTGCTGCCGCAGCCGAAAAGCGATTGCCGCGCCGCCTTCTGGCAATACGCGGCGTTGCGCCCCTACATCATGGAAGCCGGCACACTGATCACCGCCCGCGAGGCCGAGCGCCGCGTGCTGATCCTGGAAAATCCCGGCCTGCCCGGCCAGTCGCGCATCACCACCTCGCTCTATGCCGGCCTGCAGCTCATTCTGCCTGGCGAAGTCGCGCCGGCGCACCGCCATACGCAGTCGGCTTTGCGTTTCGTGGTCGAGGGCAGCGGCGCCTACACGGCGGTGGATGGCGAGAAGACCATCATGGAGGAAGGCGACTTCGTCATCACGCCCTCCTGGACCTGGCATGACCATGGCAACGACTCCGCAGAGCCGATGGTGTGGATGGATGGCCTCGACATTCCGCTGATCCAGGCGCTCGATTGTTCCTTCATGGAACGCGGCGCCGAGGAAACCCAGCCGCTGTCCAAGCCGGTCGGCGACAGCCTGGCGCGCTATGGCGCCGGCCTCTTGCCGCTGGATTACGAACCGGCGACGCCTACCTCGCCAATCTTCAACTATCCCTACCGCCGCACCCGCGAGGCGCTCGACACCATGCGCCGCGCCGAGGCCTGGGATGCCTGCCACGGCCTCAAGATGCAGTATGTGAATCCCGCCACCGGCGACTACGCCATGCCAACCATCGCCACCTTCATGCAGCTCCTGCCCAAGGGCTTCGACGGCGAACGCTATCGCAGCACCGATGCCACGGTGTTCAACATCGTGGAAGGCAGCGGCTATTCCATGGTGGGCGAGGAACGCTTTGACTGGGTGAAGCGCGACACCTTCGTGGTGCCGAGCTGGATCCCGGTGAGCCATCATGCGCCGAACGGCGATGCCGTGCTGTTCAGCTTCTCGGATCGTCCGGTGCAGAAGAAGCTCGGGCTGTGGCGCGAAAGCCGGGGCAACCGCTGATGAGCGCCGCGAATGACGATGATGGCTCCCAGGGCAGCCATTTCGAGGACGAACTCGAAGACCTGATCCCCGGCGCCGAGGCGATTGCCGGCCTGCGCGCGGTGGCACGCCTGGCGCGGCTGCTACCGAATATCGACTGGTTCAGCCAGACCGGCCGGCCGATCAAGAATACACAACTGATCTGGGCCGAAAGCTATTGCGCGGGTTTAGGCTTTCTCGATGTCAATGTCAGCGGCCTAGAAGGCTGGCGCGAAGCCGCGGCACTCGCTGCCGAGCAGGATTGGGACGCGCAATTCTGGGAAGCGGAAGAACAGGCGCATCAGGCTTTGCTGGAGCAGGCCGAGCAATGGCTGCCGAGCTATGATCTCGAAGTGGCGCTGAACCATGTGGCCTTGCGCGCCACCGAACTGGCGCAGATCAAGGCCGTTGCCGCCGCCGCGCGCGCCGGCATCGTCGATGACGGATTGATCCGCGCCGCCGCCCAGGCTGCGGGGCAGGCGGCGTATCAAGCCGCGCTGGTGCTGGCCGCCCAGGGCAATGACTATAACGAGGATGACGATAGCGGCGAGGAACATGCCTTCGCCGCCAAGTTCCGCCTGTTCGAAGCCGGCCGCTGGCCGCTCGGCCTGGTCGGGAACACGTTTACGCTGTTCTAGAACTCGCCGGGGGTTTTGGAATTCTTCAGGTCGCGGTTGATTTCCTGGCGGCGGCCATAGAGGTAGATGCCGACCACAGCGCCGCCAAGCACCAGACTGAGCACCACGCCGAGAATCAACGGCACCACGGCGGCATCATCCAGGTCGGCACCCATATTGGTCCAGAAGCGCACGCTCATCACCGCGGCGCCGATCAGGGCGCCGATCAGGGCCAGTGTGATGCCGATACCAAAAATCTTGTCGCTGTTGCTGTGCATGGCGTTTACTCCTGGGGCTACTACACGCCTTCACTTGGCGCGGCGCAAGCCGGGGACAACCGCCTGCGACGTTTGACCGCGACCTAAAATAGAAAACCAGAGGGAACAACGGGATGCCGAACCCTGCCACATTGGAAGCCTTTATCGCCCTGGTGGAAAGCGGTGCCCATGACACCGCCATCGAGCGTTTCTATACGGAAGCGGCGACGATGCAGGAGAACCTGACCGAACCGCCGCGCCGTGGCCGCGCCAATCTGGTGGCGCATGAACGCGCGGTGCTGGCACGCGTGCAGAGCGTGGAAAGCGAATGCGTGCGGCCGGTATTTGTCGAGGGCGACAGAACCGTGATCCGCTGGATCTTCCGCTTCACCTTCAAGGATGGCAGCAAGCGCGCCATGGACGAGCTGGCCTATCAGCGCTGGGAGGGCGAGAAGATCGCGGAAGAACGCTTCTACTACGATCCCGCCCAACTGCGTGGCTGATGGCGCTACGCCGCCAACGGCCCCTTGATGACGAGGTGGCCATCATAGAAGGCGGCATCGACGGCGAAAGCCTGCGCTAGAATCTCCGGCGTCAGCGCGCGCGCCGGCACATCCAGTGCCAGCAGCCGGCCCTGCTGCAACACCGCGACGCGATCGGCATAGGCATGCGCCAGACCGAGATCATGCAGCACGGCGGCCACCGCCACACCTTGGCCCGCCAGCCTTCTCGCCAGCCGCAGCACGGCATGGGCATGGGCGAGGTCTAGGCTGGCGGTCGGCTCATCGAGCAGCAGCAAAGGTGCCGCGCCGCCTGCAAGATCGAGCTGAGCCATGGCGCGGGCAAGCTGCACGCGCTGCTGCTCGCCACCCGAGAGCGTGGCATAGGAACGCGCCGCGAGATGCGCAATGTCTGCGGCGCCGATGGCCGCCGTCACCGCCGCCTGGTTAGTGCCGCGATCATAGAGCCGTTCGAAAGGCAGGCGACCCAAAGCCACCACGTCACGCGCCGGCAGCGGAAAGCCGAGGCGGGCGGCCTGCGGCATCACGCTGCGCCGCCGCGCCAAAGCCAGCGGTGCCCAATCCTGCAACGCACGGCCTTCAAGCCGCACGCTGCCCGATTGCGGCACCAGATCGCCGGACAACACTTGCAACAGCGTTGACTTGCCGGCGCCATTGGGGCCAACGATGGCCAGCACTTCGCCGGGAATCAGTTGCAGCGAGATGTCGCGCAGGATTTCAGCACCGCGCCGCAGTACCTGGATAGTCTCGACCGCGATCATACTGCCAGCTCCTTGCGCTGACGCAGCAGCAGGGCGAGGAAGAACGGCGCGCCGATCAGCGCGGTGAGCAGGCCAACAGGAAGTTCCGCCGGCGCCGCGATGGTGCGCGCCACTGTATCGGCGAGAATCAGCAGGCTGGCGCCGGCCAGCGCCGAGCAGGGCAGCAGCCGGCGATGCCCCGGCCCGAGCCACAGCCGCACCAGATGCGGCACCACCAGGCCGATGAAGGCGATGATGCCGCTGAAGGCCACGGCGCCGCCGGCAGCCAATGCCACGGCGAAGCAGACACTGCTCTTGACGCGCTCGATCGGGAAGCCGAGATGCGCCGCCTCGCGTTCGCCGAGATTGAAGGCATCCAGCGCGCGCGCCAGCCAGGGCGCCAGCAGGATCGGCAGCAGCGCGAAAGGTGCCAGCAGCATCAGCTTGCCCCAGGTGGCGCCGGCCACGCTGCCGAGCAGCCAGAAGGTGATGTCGCGCAATTGCCGGTCATCGGAGAGGAAACTCATCATGCCGATGCCGGAGGAGGCGATGGCATTCAGCGCGATGCCGGCGAGCAGCAGCATGGTGATGGCGGTGCGGCCTTCGACCTGCGAGAAGCGATAGACCATCAGCGTGACGGCGAGGCCGCCAGCGAAGGCCAGCCCCGGCAGCATCACCGGCTGCCAGGCCGCCGGATAGAGCCAGCCGGCGAAGACAATGGCGGAAGCGGCGCTCAAGCCGGCGCCGCCGGTGACGCCGACCAGGCCGGGATCGGCCATCGGGTTGCGGAACAGGCCCTGCATCAGCGCGCCGGCAATGCCCAAAGCCGCGCCGATCAGGCCGGCCATCAGGCTGCGCGGCAAACGCAGATGCCATACGATGGCTTCGGCGCGGGCATCGGCATCGAGGCCGAGCAGCGCGCGGACCACCTCGGCCAGCTTCAGCGGCACCGGGCCGACGGCCAGGCTGACCAGCAGCACGCAGGCCAGAAACACCGCCAGCAACAAGCCGGCCGACCAGGCGAACGCCAACCGGCGCGGCAGCGCATCCGTCATCATCCGTTCACTCATGCAAAACGCGGCAGCGTGGCGCCGGGATGCAGCGCGGCGGCCAGATCACGGCCAGCATGGGCGACGCGCGGCCCCAGCGCCAGCAGGTACAGCATATCGAGCGTGACGACGCGGTTCTCGCGCAACGCCTTCAATCCGCTAAGCTGCGGCAGCTTGCGCATTGCCTCGATGCCGCCCAAGGCTTCCAGGCTCTGATCCGAGAGCAGGATGTAATCCGGGTCGGCGGCGAAGGCGGCCTCGGCGGAGATCGGCTTGTAGCCAGTCGAGCCGACCACGGCGTTACGCCCGCCGGCGAAGCGGATCATGCTTTCCGCCGCCGTGATGTCACCGCCGGCCAGCAGCCGGCCATCGGTGATGCTCATCAGGAACAGCACGCGCGGCCGTGCTGTCAGCCTGGCCACCGCCGCATTCACCGCCTCGATCTCGGCCCGGATCAGGCTGGCCTGGCGTTCGCCTTCGGCCTTGCGGTCCAGCGCCGCGCCGACCAGCCGCATCTTCTCCGGCACATCGGCGACATGCAGGGTTTCCGGGATCACCGTGAGCGGCAGCTTGATGGCACGCAGCCGCTCGAGCGCCGCCGGCGGCCCGGCCTGATCGGTCACCAGCAGTAGCGACGGGTTGAGCGACAGGATACCTTCCGCGCTGAGCTGGCGGAAATAGCCGATCTTCGGCAGCTTGAACGTATCGTTGGGATACAGGCTGGTGGTATCGACGCCGACCAGCGATTTCTCCGCGCCGAGACGGTAGACCATCTCGGTGAGGGCGCCGCCGGCCACTACCAGTCGCTCCGGCGCCGCTGCATGGGCCGCGCCGGGCAGTGCGAGAGCCGCCGCAGCGGCGGCCGTGCCGCGCAGCAGCGCGCGGCGGTTCAGCCGGCTCCGCATCACGCAGCGGCCTTGTCGCTATTGACCAGGGCTTCCGCCAGGTCGCGCCACGGCTCCAGCTCCGGCTGGCCCGGCTTGCGCTTGCCGAAGAAGGACACGATCAGCTCGCCCTTGGTATCGAAAAGCTCCACCGAAGTGACGGTGCCGTCCACGCTGGGCTTGCGCACCAGCCAGGAGGAGGCGATGGCATCCTCGCGCAGATGCAGGTTGAACAGCGGATCCAGCACGTTGAACCACGGACCCGTTGGCACCAGCTTCTTCACCGGGCCGGTATGGATCTGAATCATGCCGTGATTGCCGACGAAGACCATGATCGGCAGTTCCTGCGCGGCAGCGGCTTCCAGCATACGGCGCGCTGCGTCATTGCCAAGGCGCTGCGCGAAACGCGGGCCGGCGAGGCGGAAAGCCTGCTCGCGCGCCACCTTGTGCTGGCGCAGCAGGCCGAAGAAATCATGGGTGTCGCGCAGGTTGGTCCAGCCTTCGCGCAAGGCGGCAATGTCAATCTCGGCATCGGCGCGCGGCGCTTCCGGTTCCTTGCCTGGCAGGGCGGCGAAATCGCTCGACTGGTCGTCGTTGCGGAAGCGCGCCACCAATGCGGCGAAAGCCGCCGCGTCAGTGTGATTGGTGGCGTAGATCTTGTGCACCGCGTTGCCCTGGGCATCGAAGAATTGCAGCGACTGGCGCAGGCCGGCCTTGGTTTCCTCGGCGACGGCGAAGCCATGCGCCCAGGGGCCGAAGAAGATACGCAGATCGATATCCTCGCCGACGATCAGGCCGACATGGCCCTGCAGGCCAAGCTCGCCATAAGTGCCATGGCGCTCATGCACCACGCTGTCGTTGCGGGTCAGCGCCATCACGTCGCCCAGGCCTGGCACGGCAGCGATGATATCGGACCACGGACCCTTGAGGCGCTCAACGCCGCCTGCAGCGACCGGCGTGCCGACGCGGGTGGCAAGCAGGGCGGCTTCGGAAACACCGAGGCGGCGGGCGGCATCGCGGATGCGGAGGGCCGGTTCGGCCTCGCGCAAGGCGGACCATTCTTGGCTGAGAGTTTGGCTGGCGGACATGGCGGGCTCCTCTGTGGGTAAACGCATCAGCGCAGTTTGAATTGAACCGGTATCTCGACCCAGGCCAGCACCGGCCGGTCGCCGACGCGGGCAGCATTGAAGGCCCAGCCGCGCACCGCATTGAGCGCCGCCTGGTCAAGCATCTCGTAGCCGGACGAACGCCATAGCCGCACTTCGCGCGACTGGCCTTCCGGGTCGATCAGGGCCCGCACCACGGACACGCCTTCCTGTTCCATCTGGCGTGCGCGCACTGGATAGACCGGCGGCTGCGGCCGGTTGCGGAAACCGGGATGGCGCAGCACAGGCGGTTCGTTGCTCTGGGTTTCGGCCGGCGCCGCAGCGGCAATCGCAGCAGGGGCGGCAACGGGCGCTTCCGTTGCAGCCGGTGCAGCCATGGCTGGCGGGGCTTCCATGCGCTGTGGCACAGGCTGCGGCACGGCGGCCACTTCGCTTGGCGGTGTCTCGGCCGGCTTGGTCTCCACCGCTTTCGTTTCGACTGGCTTGGCTTCCGGCGGCCTGGCGGCAACGCGCGGCTGCGGCTTGGGTTTCACCACAGGCTGGGGCGCCATCCGTGGGGGCAGCGGCGGCACACTGTCGGCGGCACTTTGTGTCACCAACGGCGGCGGTGCCTCGACAGCAGGCTCGGGCGTCACCTCACGCACCGCCGTTTCCGGCTCAGGCACTGGTGGCGGCGGTGCCACCGCCTGCGCTGGAGCCGATACCGCCACGGGAGCGGGTGGCGCGGCGACGAACTGCACCGTCATGAAGGGTTCGGGGCGCGGCGCATGGCTCGGTTTCGGCAGGCTGAGCCACAGGGCGGCGGCGAACAGCAGGCCATGCATGGCCAGCGAGCAGAGCAGCGGCATGCCGCGCTGCGACAGCGGCGCGTGGTGAGAGAGCGGCGGCTGCGCTGCCGACAGAATGGCGACACCCGGCAGTGCCATCGCACTGCCGGGTGGGGAGGGTAGCCGCGGGTTTGGTGGGAAAAGCATCTCCGCGCGGCGCCTCGGGTCACATCGGCATTCGCATGCGCATCAGGTTTCGCTTTCGCATCGCGTTACCACCGCATGGTGACGTTGATCGCCGCTGAGCGGCCGGCCTGGTAATAGTCGCCCGGCACGGTGGCAGACGGCGTCAGGCCCTGCACATCGGCGAAGTTGACATAGGATTTGTCGAGCAGATTGTAGATGCCGGCGCGGATCGTCACCCAGTCGAGCGGATTGTAGTAGGCCGACAGATCGAGCGTGGTGTAGGCCTTGGTCTTGTACTGGTTGGCGGCGGTGACGCGGTCATGCTTGAACACATGCTTGGCATCGAGGCGCGCGCCCCACAGGCCATCGATGGTGTCGTAGCCAAGGCCAGCGGTGAAGGTAAGCGGCGCCACCGAATTGATCGGCACGTTGGATTGCAGATTCTCGCCCACCGCATAGGCGATGCCGCCATTCAGCGCCCATTCCGGCAGGAAGCGCCAGTCGCCACGCAGCTCGGCGCCGTAGATTTCCACCTCGCTCAGATTCTGCGCCTGGTACTGGCCGGTGGTGCCGACGACCGGCTCCACCAGCGTCACCATGTCGATGAAATTCTTGTAGCGGTTATAGAAGCTCGAAACCTGATAGCTCGAGCCGTTGGCGAATTTGCCGCGCGTGCCGATTTCCACGCCCCGGCTGGTTTCCGGCTCCAGGTTCGGATTCGGGATGAATTCATACGAGATCGGGCCGACCGTGTTACGGAAGCCGGTATTGGCATCGTCGTAGGGTGGCGCGCGGAAGCCATGGGCATATTGCGCGAATACCGAATAGACCTTGTTGAACTCGTAATTCAGGCCAAGCTTCGGCGACAGCGCAATTTCGGTGATGGCGCGCGGCTGCTGCACCGATGGATTGATGCGGTAGATCGCATCGGGCATCGGGTTCATGTCGTAATAATCGGCACGCAGGCCGGGCGTGATGGTCAGGCTGCCGAGCTTGATCTCATCCTGGCCGAAAAGGCCGCCCTGCATGGTCAGCGTATTCGGGAAGTAGCGGCTGGGCGTGAGCGCACCATCGGCCGTGGTGTTGCTGATCAGCGCCCCGGTGGCGGCGTTGATGCGGGCATATTCACGCAGGCGCTCGGTGCCGGTGACATTGAACGACAGGCCATAGAGCAGCGTGTTCTGCACGCCGAACCAGTCGGTATTGCTGGTGAGCTGGGTTTCCACGCCGCCGATCCACTGGTCGTTGGTCTGGCGGTAATTGTGGAACTGCACCGGCGGTCCGGTGCGGGTCTGCACGCGGTAATCGACGCGTTCGAACTGGGTGTAGTAGAGCTTCCAGTCGAACTTATCGACGAAGCCGATCGGATCGAAATGCGTCTGGCCGAGCGACAAGCGCCAGCGTTCCGTGCTGTCCTGCGCCGAGGAGGAGCGGATCGTTGCGGTGAGTTCGTTGGCGATATTCGGGATGTTGACATCGCGCTGGAAGAATTCGCCGGTCAGCACCCAGCGGCTGGAAGCGCCTTCCCAGGCCATTTTGCCGAGCAGGTTGTTGCCCTGGTAATCCTGCTCGTTGATGCGGCCCTTGGAATCCAGCTCGCTGCCGTCGCGATGGGTGAAGATGCCGAGCATCGACATGTTGCCGACGCGCGTCGCCGCCGTGCCGGTCTGCGAGAAACTCGAATCGATGGTGTCGTAGCCGAGCTTGAGCGAGTAGAAGAGGTCGCGGCCATTGCTGAGGAAATCCGTCGGGTCCTTGGTCACGTAGCTGACCACGCCGCCGAGCGCATCCGAGCCATAGCTGGCCGAGGCCGGGCCGCGCAGCACCTCGACGCGCTTCAGGCTGTCGAAATCCACCATGTCGCGGGTATAAGGCGTGAAGCCGCCGCCGCGCAGCAGGATGCCGCCCGGCATGTCCGGCAGGCGGGTGCCATCCACCTGCATCAGGATGCGGTTATCCTGGATGCCGCGGATATTGAACGAGCCGGCGCCGGCGCGGCGCGGATCGTTCAGCACGTTGACGCCGGGTTCATCACGGAACAGGTCCTGCATGCGGTGCAGGTTCTGTTTGTCGATCTTGTCCTCGTCGATCACCGTGATGGTGCTGGTGCTTTCGCCGACCGGACGCTCGACGCGGTCGCCGACGCTGGTCACGGTGTCGAGCACGGTCGGCACGCCGGTAGGCTGCTGTTGGGCCGGCTGCTGCTGCGCCTGCTGGGCATACACAGCCAGCGGCGCCAGCGCGGTCGAGCCGAGCAGCGCCAGCAGCATGAGGCGGCGCGAGGCATGAGAAAGACGGAAAGACAGCATACGGACAAACCCCCGGTATGACCCGCCAGCCGGCGGACGAATGGAACGGACTTTGGCTGGCTGGCTACCGTGGGTTGCCGCTGACAATGCGGCGCCGGGGTGGCTGGCTGACGTACCTACAGGTGCTGCGGGTTATTTGGTCAGGATAAGCTTGCCGTTCGCGGTCAGCCGCAAACGGTAATCCGCGCCTTCATGTTCGATGATGACTTCCCGGGCAGCCCCGAACAGCCGGCGCGCATCCAGGCGCGGCGGCATGTCCTTATGCCCCGAAATGGCAGCATCTATCTGATTTCCCGGCCCTTTCGGCTCGGTGGCAGCGTTCATCGTGACTATAACCCCAGGCGACCGCCGGTAGAAAAAGCGGCGTCGCGAGGGGGAGTATAGGCCGAACCCGGATTAATGCAAGTAAGAATAACTCGCATTATTAATCGCAACTCGCATTTTTTCTTTGCCCTGTCGCTTCTGTCCAGGCGGGGTTTATCCTGGTTTTTCGGCATTTCCGCTCAGGCTGGGCCGCTCGACCGTGTCTCAAGCTGTGCTGTCAGCGCCGTCACCGCCTTGGTCAGCGCCAGGATCTCCTGCTCGCGCAGCAGGTCGATCTTCTGGTGCAGCAGTTCGATCTCCAGTTCCGCCTTCACATTCACCTGGTAATCCTGCTCGGCGCGGCGGCGGTCGATCCCGGCCATGCGGTTCTGGCTCATCATGATGATCGGCGCCGTGTAGGCGGCCTGGAACGACAGCAGCAGGTTCAGCAGGATGAAGGGATAAGGATCCCACGCGCCTCGGCCGAACCAGGCATTGCCGATGATCCAGAGCGCCAGCACCAGGCTCTGGCTGACCACGAAGCCCCAGGAACCGACACGGTCGGCCACCAGATCGGCGAGCTTTTCGCCCAGGCTGCGCGGCGCGGCGGAGGGCAGGCCGTTGGTTTCCTCCGGCGCCAGCGGCAGATGCTGGCGACGCGCCCGGCGGCGGCGGCGCAGTTCATCCAGCAGGTCATGGTCGCTGCTGTGACTCAAGGTCTGGGACATCGGCTTCTCCCGGCTTGGACAATAAGCCGAGCCTAGTCCCGCCGCTTACTGCCGCGCCAGCCGCTCGCGCACGAATACCTGCAAAGCCTCGCTCTTGCCCCGCAAGGTCACGGTTTCCTCGCGCCAGCCCTGGGCCTCAAGGTCGGCCGGGCTGAGACCGGCGCGCTGCGTCACTTCCGCCGACACCACCAGTTCGGCGGCGAAATCCTTGGTGGCGCTTTCCAGCCGGCTGGCGGTGTTCACCGCATCGCCCACGGCGGTCAGGCCGGTGGCGCGGCCATGGCCCATCTCGCCGACGATGACACGGCCGCAATGGATGCCGATGCCGATACGCAAAAGCTCCGGCGCCTCCCGGTTCACCTGCCCCAGCGAGGCGCGCAGCGTCTCGTTCAACTGCGCCAGGGCGCGGCCCATGGCATCGGCAGCGACGAGCGCCTGGCGGCAGGCATCGGCCGGCGTGTTCTCGAGGCCGAACAAAGCCATCACGCCGTCGCCGATGAACTTGTCGAGCCGGCCGCCGGAAGCTTCCACCGCTTCGCCCATGGCCTTGAAATACTGATTCAGCACGAACACCACGTCGAACGGCAGCCGCGCCTCGGAGAATTGCGTGAAGCCGCGCAGGTCGCAGAACAGGATGGCGATGCGCCGTTCCGAGCCCTGCGCCAGCGCGGTCATGCCGCCGCCATAGGCGGCGCGCGGCCCGGCGCCGGCCGGCAGCAGTGGCACCACGGTAAGGTCGCCGCGTGGCGTCACCTGGCAGGCCAGCCGCACGCCCGGCGGTGCCGCGATGCGTTCCAGCACCGCCGCCTCGCTGTCGGATGGCGGCGGCAGCATTGCCATGCCGGGGCCAGACAGTTTTACCCGACAAGTCGAGCAGCGGCCCTGGCCGCCGCAGACGGCGGCATGAGGAAAGCCGATGGCGCGGCTGGCTTCCAGCAGGCTGAGGCTGCCGGCATTACCGCGCCAATGGCGGCCACCGGGATAGGTCAGGGTCACTTCGCCATGGCGGCGGCGGATCAGCCCCCACAGCACACGGCCAAGCAGGGCGGCGAGCAGCAGCCCGGCGGAACCCATCTGGCCCCATTCGGCGACGCGATAGGCAGCGGCCACCGCCGCCTCGCCGGGATAATTCAGGCTGTCGATGAAGGCCGCGTACCAGTCCGGGTCGCGCAGCATGAAGCGCACGGCGCGGCCCATGGAGAGATAGCCGAGCATGGCGCAGGCCGGCAGCAGCAAAGCGGCGGCGAATAGCAGCGGCCATAGCCGCTCGAAGGCCGGCTTCAGCCGCAGCCAGTAATACACGCCGATGCAGCCATGGCCCCAGGCGATCAGCAGCATCAGGTTCTGGCGCAGGCCGAGCAGCGGATCCTGCACGAACAAAGTGGTCATCAGCGCGGCATAGCTGTCGTTGAAACCGTGGCTGGCGGCCAGGCCACGGGTGCCGACGATATGCAGGATGACCAGCGGCGGCAGGCAGAGACCGAGCAGCAATTGCGTCCAGGCCTGCCAGGGCAGGCCGCGGTAATGGCCGCGCCGCAGCCAGTTGAACAACGCCAGCAGCGGATGCAGCAGGAAAGCCGTGTAAAGCACCAGGGTGCCGAGCGGGTTGCGCCACAGCGCCTTGAACCACACCGCGCCGGCTTCCGCCGCATCGAGCGCGATCAGGCCGAGCGCGTGGTTGAGCAGATGGGTGCCGAGGAAGGTGAACAGCACCAGGCCGCTGAGCAGCTTCAGCCGCCCATAAGCCCCCTCGACTTTGCCTGCCGCCCTGGTCATGCGCCAAGTCTAGGCGATGCCACCGGCCCTGCCCATGGCCGGACTCCAGGGATGTAGGATGCCTCACGCAAGGGTGTGAGGCCGCTCAACCCTGTGGCGGCCGGGAAGGCGCCACCCAGGCCAGGAAGATGGCGATTTCCTCTTCCGTGTAGCCGAGCAGGCGGCCGGTATCGATATCGTCCTGCTCGGTGGCCGGGCGCAGCTTCGAGTGGATCGCCTCGTCGATGGCTTGCAGCGCGTCGATCCGCCATTCCTCGCCGGGCAGGGCGTAATAGACGCTGATGGCATCAAAGCTGCCCGGGTTGGCCTCGAACACCACGCGTTTGATGATGCGGCCGGCCTGGACATGCGGCTCAAAATCATCCTCCGGGATGATCCACCGCGCCACCACGGCATCGGAAAACCTCGCCGCTGGCTTGCTGCCGGCCAGCATCAGTTCCAGTTCGCGCAATTCATGCGGCCCGACGCCCGGCGGCAGGTCGGGAGCATCTGTCTCGTCGGTCATGCCATCCTCATAACCATGGCGGCAGAATAGGTGCTGGTCATGGAGTCGCCAAGGCCATTGAAACCCCAGCCGCCGCGCCGGACAAGCACCCTTCTGATGCTGGGCAACCTTCCCATGCTGGAGCGTCGGCATGCCGCAGCCGCGTCCGGCGCGCGGCGATGCTATAATGGCCTTATGCAAACCCGCCGCGACATCCTGCGCCATGGTTCAGTCGGCCTGCTGACGTTGGCCGCCGCGCCGCTGCTGGCCCAGGCCCAGGCCCAGGAAGGCAGCGTGCGGCGCTATCGTCTGATCGCGCAGGAAGTCAGCCGGCGCCTGCTGGGCGAAGACCGGCCGGAAACGCCGCTTTGGGCCTATAACGGGATGCTGCCCGGCCCGCCGCTGCAGGCCCGCCAGGGCGAGATCCTGGAAGTGGAAGTGGAAAACCGGCTGCCGCAGCCGACCACGGTGCATTGGCATGGCATCCGCCTGCCGCTCGCCATGGATGGCGTACCTGGCCTGAGCCAGGAACCGATCGCGCCGGGCGGCAGCTTCACCTACCGCTTCACCCTGCCCGATGCCGGCACCTACTGGTATCACCCGCACTGGGCTTCGTCGGAACAGGTCGGGCGCGGCCTGTATGGCGCCCTGGTGGTCGCCGAGGCCAAAGACTATGCCGGGGCCGACCGCGAAATGGTCTGGGTGTTGAGCGACCTGCGGCTGGATGCCCAGGCCCGTATCGTTGGCGGTTTCAGCAACCCGATGGATGCCAGCCATGGCGGCCGCCTGGGCAACACCGCCCTGCTGAACGGCGAACTGGCACGCAGCGTGGCGCTGGCGGCTGGCGAGCGGCTTCGCCTGCGGCTGCTGAACACCGCCAATGCCCGCATTTTTTCACTGCGATTCCAAGGGCATAACCCGTGGCTGGTGGCGCTGGACGGCCATCCCGTGCCGCCCCGCCGGCTGGCCGATGACGAAGCCACCCTGCTCGGCCCCGGCATGCGCGCCGACCTGATCCTGGATGCCACCGGCAAGCCCGGCGAACGCTTTGCCGTCAACGATATCGACCAGGATGGCCGCGGCTACCGCCTGCTCCACCTGGATTATGCAGCGGCTGCGGTATCGTCGCGGGCGGGTTTCGGCGGCCCGGTGCGCCCGTTGCCGCCCAATCCGGTGGCGGAGCCCGACCTGGCCCGCGCCGAGCGGCTGGAGCTGAGCATGGCCGGCGGCGCCATGGGCCAGATTGCGGAGGCCAGCGTGCATGGCCACAGGATGAGCCTGCGCGATGCCTTCCGCCAGCATGGCGTCGCCTGGACCTTCAACGGCCAGGCGATGCCCAGCCCGGAACGGAACGGTCTTGAACGGAATGGCCTGCAACAGGCCAGCCATGCCGGCCTTGGCGCGCCGCTTTTTGACCTGAAACTTGGCCGCAGCTACATCCTGGCCGTGCGCAACGATACGGTCTGGCCGCATCCGCTGCATCTGCATGGCCATGCTTTCCGGCTGCTGAGCCGCAACGGCCGGCCAGAGCCGGCGCGGCCCTTTCACGACACGGTGCTGATACAGCCGGGCGAAATCGCGGAACTGGCCTTCGTCGCCGACAATCCCGGCGACTGGATGCTCCATTGTCACATCCTGGAGCACCAGGCCGCCGGCATGATGGCGGTGGTACGGGTAGCCTGAAGCCGCCCGCCCAAATCTCGCGCGAAACTTTAAGTTTTTAAGGACTTAGCCGGTGATCTGCTTGCGGGCTTCGTCGGCCAGCTCAACCAGCTTGTTGCGCACGCGGTGTTCCGAGACGTCGGCCTTGCCCTTGAGGTCGGCCAGCACCTTGCGGATCACGTCCTCGTCGCCGGCTTCCTCGAAATCGGCCGCCACCACGTCCTTGGCATACTTTTCCGCCGCGTCGCCGGCCAGCCCGAGATGCTCGGCGACCCACAGGCCGAGCAGCTTGTTGCGCCGCGCGGTGATCTTGAACGCGGTTTCCTGGTCGTGGGCGTGCTTCTTCTCGAAAGCGTCCTTGCGGTCGTCAAAACTGGTCATAATCCGGGCTCTCCGTCTCTTCGGGCGGGCGTCGGGTTTATATAGGGGCTGGGGTGCCGGGGCTGCAAGGCCCGGGGACAAGTCATGCTGCCGCAGGGGCGCCGGAAATTGGCAGCAAACTCTTGTCCCCGGTGCATTGCGGCGGCGGGGCTTTGGCGGTATCTATCCGGCCTAACGCTCCCCTTTTATCCAACAACCGAACGGGTGGTCCATGACCCGCCGCAGACAGGTTTACGAGGGCAAGGCCAAGGTCCTGTTCGAGGGTCCCGAGCCGGGCACTCTGGTGCAGTATTTCAAAGACGACGCCACCGCCTTCAACAATAAGAAGAAGGGCACGATCACCGGCAAGGGCGTGCTCAACAACCGCATCTCGGAATACCTGATGACGCGGCTGGGCGAAGTGGGCATCCCGACGCATTTCCTGCGCCGGCTGAACATGCGCGAGCAGCTCATCAAGGAAGTCGAGATCGTGCCGCTGGAAGTGGTGGTGCGCAATGTCGCCGCCGGTTCGCTGGCGACCCGGCTCGGCGTTGCCGAGGGCACCACGCTGCCGCGTTCCATCGTCGAGTTCTATTACAAGAATGACGAACTCGGCGACCCGATGGTGTCGGAAGAGCATATCACCTGCTTCGGCTGGGCCAGCCCGCAGGAAATCGACGAGATGATGCATCTGGCGCTGCGGGTGAACGATTTCCTCACCGGCCTGTTCCTCGGCATCGGTATCCGCCTGGTGGATTTCAAGCTGGAATTCGGCCGCTGGTGGCAGGGCGAGGACATGCGCATCATCCTGGCCGACGAGATCAGCCCGGATTCCGCGCGGCTGTGGGACGTCAAGACCAACGAGAAGATGGACAAGGACCGCTTCCGCCGCGATCTCGGCAATGTCGCCGAGGCCTACCAGGAAGTGGCGCGCCGCCTCGGCATCCTGCTGGAAGGCGGACCCCGCGACATCAAGGGGCCTGAGACCATGCAGTAACCGGCGTGCCAACGCCGTGCAGACCAGCGGCGGCCAAAGCTACCGGCCGCCGCAACTTTTTCTAAAGGATGGGAAACGAATGAAAGCCCGCGTCCATGTTAGCCTGAAGAACGGCGTGCTTGATCCCCAGGGCCGCGCCATCGGCCAGGCCTTGCACAGCCTCGGCTTCCAGGGCGTCACCGAGGTGCGCCAGGGCAAGCTGATCGAGCTGGATATCGGCGAGCCGCTGAAGAGCAAGCCCAAGGCCGAGATTGAGGCCGCGGTGAAGGACATGGCGCAGAAGCTGCTCGCCAACACCGTGATCGAGAATTACTCGGTCGAACTGATCGGCTGAGGCCGCCTCCGCGCGAGCGGGTGCTTTTTTTCGAGGAGTGCAGGGCATGAAAGCCGGCATCGTCGTCTTCCCCGGGTCCAACCGCGACCGCGACATGAAAATAGCGCTGACCAAGGCCGCCAACGGCAAGGCGCCGCTGGAAATCTGGCATGGTGACGCCGATTTCCCGAAGCTGGACCTGATCGTGCTGCCGGGCGGCTTCTCCTACGGCGATTACCTGCGCTGCGGCGCCATGGCGGCGCATTCGCCGGCCATGCGCGAGGTGAAGAAGCGCGCCGAACAGGGCACCCGCATCCTGGCGGTGTGCAACGGTTTCCAGATCGCCTGCGAGGCCGGGCTGCTGCCGGGCGTGCTGATGAGCAATGCCGGCCTGAAGTTCATATGCAAGGACGTCTACCTGCGCATCGAGACCACCAACAGCGTGTTCACCAATGCCTACCGCCAGGGCCAGACCATCCGCGTGCCGGTGGCGCACCATGACGGCAACTACAATGCCGATGCCGACACCGTGAAGCGGCTGGAAGACGAAGACCGCGTTGCTTTCCGCTATGCCGATGCCCTGGGCAATGTGGCGCCGGAAACCAACCTCAATGGTTCGGTGAAGAACATCGCCGGCATCTACAACAAGGAACGCAACGTGCTGGGCCTGATGCCGCATCCGGAAAACGCCACCGACCCGACCTGCGGCGGCATGGATGGCTTCGGCCTGTTCAAGGGATTGGCGGAGAAGTTGTCGTGAGCAAGACCTACCCCAAGGACCTGATGGGCCTGAAGCCCGATGAATATGACCGCGTGCTCGAGATCATGGGCCGCGAGCCGAACCAGGTCGAACTCGGCATCTTCTCGGTGATGTGGTCGGAGCATTGCTCCTACAAATCCTCGAAGAAGTGGCTCAAGACCCTGCCGACCAAGGCGCCCTGGGTGATCTGCGGCCCGGGCGAGAATGCCGGCGTGATCGATATCGGCGATGGCGATGCCGCCATCTTCAAGATGGAAAGCCACAACCATCCCTCCTTCATCGAGCCCTACCAGGGTGCGGCGACCGGTGTCGGCGGCATCCTGCGCGATGTGTTCACCATGGGCGCGCGGCCCGTCGCCAACCTGAACGCGCTGCGCTTCGGCGCGCCGGAGCATCCCAAGACCCGCCACCTGGTGGCCGGCGTGGTGCATGGCATCGGCGGCTACGGCAATTGCGTCGGCGTGCCGACCGTGGCCGGCGAAGTGAATTTCCATCCCAGCTACAACGGCAACATCCTGGTCAATGCCATGACCGTGGGCCTCGCCAAGCAGGACAAGATCTTCTATTCCGCCGCCGCCGGCCTCGGCAATCCGGTGGTCTATGTCGGTTCCAAGACCGGCCGCGACGGCATCCATGGCGCCACCATGGCGTCTGCCGAATTCACGGATGATTCGGAAGAAAAGCGGCCTACAGTACAAGTCGGCGATCCCTTCACCGAGAAGCTGCTGATCGAAGCCTGCCTCGAACTGATGGCCACCGATGCCATCGTCGCGATCCAGGACATGGGCGCGGCGGGCCTCACCTCGTCGTCGTTCGAGATGGCCTCCAAGGGCGGCATGGGCATCAATGTCGATCTCGACAAGGTGCCGGCGCGCGAGACCGGCATGACGCCGTTCGAATTCATGCTCTCCGAATCCCAGGAGCGCATGCTGATCATCCTCAAGCCGGGCAGCGAGCCGCAGGCCGAGGCGATCTTCAAGAAGTGGGAACTGGATTTCGCGGTGATCGGGCATCTCACCGATACCGGTCGCATGGTGCTGCGCTTCAACGGCGAAGTGGTCGGTGATCTGCCGATTGATCCTCTTGCTCAGGCTTCGCCTGAATATGACAGGCCGTGGGTGCCGACACCGAAGCGCGATGCCCTCGGCCCGGTGAACCACCCCCTGACCATGACGGCGGCTTTGGCCAAGATCATCGGCTCGCCCGATATGGCATCTCGGCGCTGGATCTGGGAGCAGTATGACCATCTGGTGCGCGGCGACACGGCGCAGATTCCCGGAGGGGATGCAGCGGTCGTGCGGGTGCAGGACCATCCGAAGAAGGCGCTGGCGATGAGCGTGGATTGCACGCCGCGCTACTGCTTCGCCGACCCGGTCGAGGGCGGCAAGCAGGCGGTGGCCGAGACCTGGCGCAACATCACCGCCGTCGGCGCCCGGCCGCTGGCGATCACCGACAACATGAATTTCGGCAACCCGGAACGGCCCGACATCATGGGGCAGTTTGTGGGCGCCGTGCAGGGCATCCGCGAGGCCTGCCTGGCGCTGGATTACCCGGTCGTATCGGGCAACGTGTCGCTCTACAACGAGACCAACGGCAAGGGCATCCTGCCGACCCCGGCCATCGGCGGCGTCGGCGTGCTGGACGACGTGGCGACCATGGCCACCCTGGCCTTCAAGCTGCCCGGCGAAGCGGTGATCCTGCTGGGTGAGACGAAAGGCCATTTGGGCCAGTCGATCTATCTGCGCGAAATATTGGGCCGCGAAGACGGCCCGCCGCCGCCGGTCGACCTGACCGCCGAGCGCCGCAACGGCGACTTCGTCCGCGCCCAGATCAGCGCCGGCACGCTCTCGGCGGTGCATGACCTCTCCGATGGCGGCCTGCTGCCGGCCCTGGCCGAAATGGGCCTGGCTTCCGGCATCGGCGCCAGCATTGAATTGCCGGCCAATAATGCTACAGGGGGCGACGCCTTTGGCGCGGCTTTCGGCGAGGATCAGGCCCGCTATATCGTCACCTGCCCGGTTGCGGCGGCGGAAACCCTGCTGCTTGCTGCCAAAGCGGCCGGCGTGCCGGCGCGGCGGATCGGCCTCACCGGGGGGGCGGAATTGACTATTGCCGGCCATGGCGCCATATCCTTGGCCGACCTGCGCAAACGCCATGAAGGCTGGTTGCCGGCCTACATGGACGCCCAGGCTGCAGAGTAAAGTGGCGGCGGAATAAGGGATTACCCGATGGCAATGGATGCCAGTGAAATCGAGCGCATGATCAAGGAAGCCCTGCCCGATGCGGTGGTGCGGATCGACGACCTGCGCGGTGATGGCGACCATTACGCCGCCACCGTCACCTCCGCCGCCTTCGCCGGCCTGAGCCGCGTGAAGCAGCACCAGCTTGTCTACGCCGCCCTGAAGGGCCGCATGGGCGGCCAGCTTCATGCGCTGGCGCTCACCACCCAGACTCCTTAAGCGAGAGGATTGCCCCGATGACCGACGCGACCGTTGCCGAACGCATCAAGCAGGACATCACCGACAACGACATCGTGCTTTTCATGAAGGGCACGCCGGTCTTCCCGCAATGCGGCTTTTCCGCCGTGGTGGTGCAGGTGCTCTCCCACCTGGGCGTGAAGTTCAAGGGCGTGGACGTGCTGTCCGATCCCTCGATCCGCCAGGGCATCAAGGAATTCTCCGACTGGCCGACGATCCCGCAGCTCTACGTGAAGGGCGAATTCGTCGGCGGCTGCGACATCGTGCGCGAGATGTACCAGTCCGGCGAGCTGCAGCAGCTGCTGGAGCAGAAGGGCATCGCCTACCAGAACGCCTGAGGCGCGGCGATGGCCGCGCCCCGGCCGTTCAGCCTGCGCGGCATCGACCATATCGTGCTGCGCAGCGCCGATCCGGCCCGCCTGATCGCCTTCTATATCGAGGTGGTCGGCTGCACGCTGGAACACGAGCAGCCGAAGCTTGGCCTGACGCACTTACGTGCCGGTGGCCAGCTTATCGACATTGTCGATGCCAATGGACCGCTGAAGAAAGCCGGCGACCAGCCAGTGCATCAGCCCGGCCGCAACCTCGAGCATCTCTGCCTGCGCATAGAGCCGTTTGATGAGGCGGCGCTGACCCGCCATCTTGCCGCCCATGGCATCAGTACCGATCCGGCGCGCAATCGTTTCGGCAATGACGGCGAAGGCCCGTCGCTGTATTTCCCCGATCCCGACGGCAACACGATAGAATTCAAGGGCGGCTGAACGCCGCCGCAAAATACAACAGGAGTGCTTGCCGCCATGACCGCTGCCGCCACCAAGGCCCTGATCGCCGAGTATTACGCCGCCTTCAACGCGCTGGATTTCGACCGCTTCCTCGGCCTGCTGACGGACGACGTGGTGCATGACATCAACCAGGGTGGCCGCGAAGTGGGCCGCGAGGCCTTCCGCGCCTTCCTCAAGCGCATGGACCGCAGCTATGCCGAGCAGATCGTCGAGATCAGCATCAGCGTGAATGACGACGGCAGCCGCGCCGCCGCCGAATTCATCGTGCTCGGCACCTACAAGGCCACCGATGAAGGCCTGCCGGAAGCGACGGGCCAGACATACCGCCTGCCGGCCGGCGCCTTCTTCGAAGTGAAGGGGGGCAAGGTCGCGCGCATCACCAACTACTACAATCTTCAGGACTGGCTGCGCCAGGTCGGCGCGGCTTAAGGAAGGGCATCGGGCCATGGCCGCGATCCGCGTCGAGCGCCTGCATGGCGAACAACTGCTGACCCGGCTGGATGATCTGGCTCGGCTGCGCATCACGGTGTTCCGCGACTGGCCCTATCTCTACGAAGGCGACATCAGCTACGAGCGCCAGTATCTCGAACGCTATGCCCGCGCGAAGACCGGCACCATCGTGGTGGCATTGGACGGCGAGCAGGCTGTAGGCGCCGCCACGGCCCTGGCGCTGGAAGAGGAAGTGGATTACGTGCAGGCGCCATTCCTGGCCGCCGGCATGGACGTGAAGCCGATTTTCTATTTCGGCGAATCCGTGCTGCTGAAGCAGTATCGCGGCCACGGCATCGGCGTCGGCTTCTTCAACGAACGCGAGGCCGCCGCGCGCCGCTTTGCTAAACGCATCTGCTGTTTCTGCGGCGTGCAGCGCCCGGCCGATCATCCGATGAAGCCGGCCGACTATGTGCCGCTCGATGCCTTCTGGACCAAGCGTGGCTATTCGAAGCGCCCCGACCTGGTATCGAGTTTTTCCTGGACCGATATCGGCGATACCGCCCAGACCGCGAAGCCAATGGTCTACTGGATGCGGGAATTGCCGGCATGACCAGACTGCGCATCGCCTGCTCGCAATATCCCATCGGCCAGTTCGCCGATCTCGCCGCCTGGGAAGCCAAGCTCGAGGCCTGGGTGGCGGAGGCGGCGCAAGCCGGTGCCAAGCTGTTGCTGTTCCCGGAATATGGCGCGATGGAACTGGCCTCGCTGCTGTCGCCTGAATTGCAGGCCGACCTGCTGGGCCAGATCGCGGCGATGCAGGACCTGCTGCCCGCCTATCTCGCCAAGCATGCCGAACTGGCGCGGCAACACCGCGTCACCATCGTCGCGTCGAGCTTTCCGGTGCGCCTGGCAGAAAACGGCTTCGTCAACCGCGCCCATGTGTTTGCGCCCGATGGCCGCCTAGCCTGGCAGGACAAGCGCCAGATGACGCGCTTCGAGCGCGAGGAATGGATCATCCAGAGCGGCACGGGGCTGCAGGTCTTCGATACCGGGCTCGGCTGCCGCTTCGGCATCGCGGTCTGCTACGACGTGGAATTCCCGCTGATCACCCGCGCCCTGGCGGAAGCCGGCGCCGACCTGGTGCTGGCGCCGTCCTGCACCGACACCCTGGCCGGGCTGCACCGCGTGCATGTCGGCGCCCGCGCCCGGGCGCTGGAAAACCAGATCTACCTCGCCGTGGCACAGACCGTGGGCGAGGCGCGCTGGTCACCAGCGGTGGACATCAATCGCGGCCAGGCCGGCATCTATGCCACGCCGGATCGCGGCTTCCCCGATGACGGCGTGCTGGCGCTGGGCGAGACCGACAAGCCGGGCTGGACCTACGCGACACTGGATATCGCCGCCCTGGCGGCGGCACGCGCCAATGCCCAGGTATTCACCCGCCGCGACTGGACGACTCAGGCCGCGCCGGACCTGACCGTAACGACGGCCGCTTTCGCGCCAATTAAAAACTGAAGGTAGTATTATCTGGATTCTTTATTCCAGAGATAGTCATCGCTGTGTATACTCTGCTCATGCCGGGGGGTGAGGCATGAGCGATAACAACGAGACAAATAAAGCCTGGGGCCAGGCTGTCGGCGACCTAGCCGACAAGGTGAACTTGCCACAGCGTCTGCTGCGTTTCGGGATCACGCCGCTGACCCGCGACAACCTGCGCCTGGTGCGACCGATCCTGCAATTTCACCTGAACGGCATCACCAGCCGCTTCTACGACTTCGTGCAGCGGTTTCCTGAAGGCAAGGCGATCCTGGCGAAGCATGACACCGTGAAGCTGCGCCATCGCCAGCAGTCGCATTGGGAAATGGTGTTTGATTGCCGCTTCGACCATGACTATCTGACCAATGCGCTCGCCATCGGCCATGCGCATTATCGCGCCAAGGTGCCGCCACCGCTTTACATGGCCGGCTATAATTTCTTTCTCGGCGACCTGCTGCGCCTGGTTGCCACCGAGTACAAGGGCAGCGACATGGCCGCCGCCGCTGCTTCGATCACGCGGGTGGTGAATCTCGACATGTCGCTGGCGCTCACGGCTTTCATGGTCGACAGCCTCTTGCGCGGCGAGACGATCTGAGGCGGCGGAAACCCGCGCCACCCGAGGCGGCGCGGGCTGTTTGCGTTAGGCTGCCTGCTTCAGGCAGCTTGCTTCAGGGGGGCGCGCAACTTGGCCTGCTCGGCGACGCGCTGGCCGAGATGGCGCGCGGTGGCGAGGTCGGACTTCGACGGCCCCTTGTCCGGGCCCTCATCGGCATTCGACTGCGCCAGCGCGCCGAGGAAGCCGCCGAGGCGGTTGAGGTCATCGGGGCTGCCCTTGGAATTGTTGTTGCCCGGCAGCAGGCCGAGGCTGACCCAGATCATGCCATGCTGCGCCGCATAGGTGGCGAGCTGCACCAGGGTGTTGAACTTGTCGCCCGACTGCGAGGCGGAATTGGTGAAGCCGGCGGCGAACTTGTCCTTCCAGGCCTGGCCGAACCAGGCTTTCGACGACCAGTCCATGAAGGTTTTGAACGGCGCCGAAACCGAGCCCATATAGGTTGGCGCGCCGAAGATGATGGCATCGGCGGCATTCAGCGCCGCCTCGTTGGCCTCGGCTTCCGCCACCGGCACCAGCAGCGCCTTGGCGCCCGGTACGGCGTTGACGCCTTCCGCCACGGCTTCGGCCTGGCGTTGGGTGTGGCCGTAACCACTATGATAAACAATGGCAATCGCCGTCATGACGGGCTCTCCTAGGAGTCTTTTGCTAAGTTAGTTACTCGAAGTAACCGACATTGACATAGCAAGCACGGAGGAATAGTAAAGTAGGTACCTTTTAGTAACTAGGTAAGGAAGCGGTAAGCCATGCCCCTGGCCCAGCGCATTACATCCAAGCAGCTTCAAGACGCGCATAAATTTGCGCCCGAAAAGGATGCCAGCGACCGACTGGCCTGCCCGATGGACCAGTTGCTGCGGCTGCTGATGGGGCCGTGGACCACCTACATTCTCTGGGTCTTGCGCAACGAGGGCCCGACCCGCTTCGGCGCCTTGAAGCGCCTGGTGCCGGGCGTTTCGGCCAAGGTGCTGACCGAGCGGCTGCGCATGCTGGAACAGCATGGCCTGATCACCCGCAGCTACGCGGCGACGATCCCGCCGCAGGTCACCTACAGCCTGGCCAGGCGCGGCGAGGAATTGAACGGCGTGCTGCAGACCCTGGCCGACATCGCCATCCGCTGGCGCCAGGAAGAGGATGCCGAACAAGCCGCGAAGGCGGCGGAGTAACACAAGCAAGCCCGCAACAAAAAAGGCCGCCCGGTGGGCGGCCTTTTCGTTTGGACTGCGAACAGCCCGGAAGGATTAGCGCGAGTAGAACTCGACCACGAGGTTCGGTTCCATCTTCACCGGATAGGGCACGTCGGCGAGCAGCGGCACGCGGGTGAAGGTGCCGCGCAGCTTGGCCTTGTCCATGTCGATGTAATCGGGCACATCGCGCTCGGTGGAGGCCAGGGCTTCCTGCACCACCACCATGTCCTTGGCCTTGCCACGGACTTCGATCACGTCACCGACCTTGATCTGCATCGAGGCGATGGTGCAGCGGCGGCCGTTGACCAGCACGTGGCCGTGGTTGATGAACTGGCGCGCGGCGAACACGGTCGGCACCAGCTTCATGCGGTAGACCACGGCGTCGAGACGGCGCTCGAGCAGGCCGATCAAGTTCTCCGAGGTATCGCCACGACGGCGGATCGCCTCGAAATAGGCGCGGCGGAACTGCTTCTCGGTGATGTTGCCGTAGTAGCCCTTGAGACGCTGCTTGGCCATGAGCTGCACGCCGTAATCGGTCGGCTTCTTGCGCTTCTGGCCATGCTGACCCGGCGGATAGGCGCGCTTGTTGATCGGGCTCTTGGCGCGGCCCCACAGGTTCTCGTTCAGGCGGCGGTTAATCTTGTACTTGGACTCAAGACGTTTGGTCATAGGTGATCCTGATCGGCGCATGGGCGGACGGCAGCCACGACGACCCGTTCCATGCAAGGAATGCCAATCGCCCCGCTTGAGGGGAGCGGGGAGGGCGGGCGCATCATAAGGATTGAAGACCCGCCGTCAAGGCCGGATTCGGTGGTCCCGGCTGGCAAGCCTACCTGTCGGGTCGTCGCTGCTATCCTCCACAAGTGGACATGGTCAACACCTACACAACTCCCACTAAGCCCTTGATCAACAAGAATTTATGATATTGACCTGGACTTGCATCTGGTGAGCGGACACATAATTTCAACTCAGACCTGTGCTTTAAACGCAGGCCTATGAACCAGCGCGCCATGCCGGGTGGTCTGCCGCTAGAGGTAAGAAACAGGCTTTTGCAGGGGTAAGGGACATGCTGTCTTTCAGCAATTGGCGAATTCTCTACAAAGTCATGGCCCTGGTGCTGCTGATGGCAGCCGCATCCGCAACGCTCGGGCTGATAGCCCTGAACGGGCTGGAAAAGCTCACCCTTATAGAAGAGCAAACCGCCGAGGCCGGCGCCCTGGCCACCACAGCGGCGCGCGCCGGGCAGAATATGCTGCGCCTGAGCCGTGGCGAATTCCGGGTGGCAGCGCAGCCAACGCCGGAAAACCTGCAGGCAATCGGCCAGCGGGTGCAGGAGGAGGAAAAGGCCTTCCGCGAACGCCTGGCCGAACTGAAGAAGAAGGCTGACCCTGAACAAGCCAAGCTGCTGGCGGAAATCGACACGCATTACCAGGCCTATAGCCGCGAACTGGCCGGCACGTTCAGCAAGGCGCGCGATCTGATCGGCAAGGTATCCCCAGCCGAGGCGCAAGCGGCCTTGGTCGCCGAGGCCTCCGCCAGCGTGTTGTATGCCGACCGTTTCGAGCTGCCGCTGCGCCAGTTCATCATCTATTCCGATGAAAAAGCCGCGCGGCTTAACGCGGAGGCGCATGTGCTTGCCGATGCAGCCCGCCGCACCATGATCATCGCCGCTGGCATTACCATCCTGGCCAGCCTGGTGATCGGCCTACTGATCGGACGCGCGGGCATCTCCGGCCCGATCGGCCGTGCGGTGCAGAATCTGCGCGACCTCGCCGCCGGCCGGGTTGATGTTGATATTTTCGGCAATGGCCGGGGCGACGAGATCGGCGATGTCGCCGCCGCCATGCAGGTATTCAAGGACAACATCATCGAGAAGCAGCGCGCCGATGCCGCTCTTGCCGCCGAACGTGCCGAGGCCGACCGCCAGCGTGCGGAGCGCGAGGCGCGCGAGGCCAAGGCAGCCGCCGAAATCGCCGATCTCTGCGGCCGCGTCGTCGCCGGCGACCTCGACAGCAGGCTCGACACCACCGACAAAGACGGCTTCCTGCTGCGCCTGAGCCAGCAGCTCAACGAACTCTCAGCCACGCTCGGCACCATGATGCGAGAACTGGACGGCGTGATGGGCGGCCTGGCGCGCGGCGATCTGTCCAACAACATCACGGGCAATTACCAGGGCGTGTTCGGCCGCCTGAAAGACAGCACCAACACCACCGGCGACACGCTGCGCCAGCTTGCCCGCCGCCTCAACGAGACCGCGCACCAGGTGCAGAATGCCTCGGCCGAAATCTCCACCGGCAGCCAGGATCTGGCGCAACGCACCGAATCCCAGGCCGCCAGCCTGGAAGAGACCGCCGCCTCGATGCAGCAGATCACCACCACGGTGAAGCAGAATGCCGATAACGCCCAGGCGGCCAACCAGTTGAGCCAGACGGCGCGCAACACCGCCGAGCAGGGCGGCCGCGTGGTCGCCAGCACGGTGGAGGCGATGAGTGCCATCGAGCAGAGCGCGGGCAAGATTTCCGACATTGTCGGCCTGATCGACGAGATTGCCTTCCAGACCAACCTGCTCGCCCTCAATGCCAGCGTGGAAGCGGCCCGCGCCGGCGAAGCCGGCAAGGGCTTTGCCGTCGTGGCGCAGGAAGTGCGCGCGCTCGCCCAGCGCTCGGCCAATGCGTCGAAGGAAATCAAGGCGCTGATCAGCCAGTCCAATGCCCAGGTCAAGAACGGCGTCGGGCTGGCCAGCCAGGCCGGCAGCCAGCTCGGCGAGATCGTCGCCGCGATCAAGAAAGTGTCGGATATCGTCGCCGAAATCGCCGCCGCGTCCGCCGAACAGGCCACCGGGCTTGATCAGGTCAACACTGCCGTAGGCAACATGGACGAGATGACGCAGCGCAATTCCGCCCTGGTGGAAGAAACCTCGGCCGCCGCCCAGGCGCTGGCGGGCCAGGCCCGCGAACTCGCCGATGCGGTATCTTTCTTCAAGCTTGGCGGCAGCGATGCCCCGCGCCTCGCCGCCGCGCCGGTGGCAGCGAAGCCGGTGGCAGCGAAACCCGCTGCAACCAAGCCGGCGGCGATCAAACCGGCAGCTACCGCCAAGCCTGCACATCGGCCTGCGCCGGCAGCGAAGTCTGTGGCCATGGCCCCACCGCCGCCACCGCCCGCCGCTGGCGGCAATGACGACGACTGGAAGGAATTCTAGGCCCTAAACTCTCGACAGCCCCAAGCCCTCGACAACCGGAGAGGCGCCGCGTTGAATGCGGGTTCCTGAAAGAGTGAGGAATCCGCATGCTGCTGCATCTTTGCACCTGGGCCGAAGTCGATGCGCGGCTGGAAAGCTCGCGCGGCATCATCATCCCGATCGGTTCCACCGAGCAGCATGGCCCGAACGGCCTGATCGGCACCGATGCGATCTGCGCCGAAGTCTTCGCCAAGGCCGTGGGCGAGGCCGCCGACGCCCTGGTGGCGCCGACCATCGCGGTCGGCATGGCGCAGCACCATTTGGGCTTTTCCGGCTCGATGACGCTGCGGCCCTCCACCCTCATCGCGGTGATCCGCGACATGGTGCAATCGCTGCGCGTGCACGGCTTCGAGCGCTTTTTCTTCATCAACGGCCATGGCGGCAATGTCGCCACCGTCACCGCCGCCTTCTCGGAAATCTACGCCGAGGCCTCGCTGCAGCCGAAGTCGCTGCAGGCGGGCGGCGCCAACACACCCGGCATCCGCTGCGCCCTGCAGAACTGGTACGACACGGCGGCGGCGCGGCAGATGTCGCGCGAATTATACGGCAGCCAGGAAGGCAGCCATGCCACGCCGAGCGAGGTTTCGGTGACCTTCCATGCCTATCCGGAAGCGATCAAGCAGGCCGTGCTGGAGCCGACCGTGGCGCCGAGCGGGCGCTTCACCGACGCCGCCGATTACCGCCGCCGCTTCCCCGATGGCCGCATCGGCTCCAATCCCGGCCTGGCCAGCGCCGAGCATGGCAAGCGCATCATGGACGCCGTGGTGCCGGAACTGGCGGCTGCCTACCGCAGCTTCCTCACCGCCGCCTGATCTGCCCGAACCGCCGCCGCTTCTGAAACGCTGGCGCGTGCGCTGATCTGAGTCATGACACGCCGGCGCGTGCTGCACCTGCGTTGTCGCCTGAAATCCTGTGACGGCGGTAACATCCGCTAACAGAAATTTACCGCTTGCCCCGGAATCGCCTCATTGTGGTCATGGCCTTGCCGCGTGTGTGCGCTAATTCCCTCCGCACAGGAAGAGATGAGCACGGCCAGCAACTGGCTTGGCTGACAGAGGAGGCGGACATGGCCATGGACTTATACAGCGACGGCACCCTGCGTGAGCCGAGCCTCAAGGACATGCTGGCCGACCCGATCACCAAGGCGGTGATGCGGCGCGATGGCGTCGAGGAAACCAAGCTTGTCGCCCTGATGGCCCGCCAGCGCCAGAACCTGCTCGAACAGGGCCGCCTCGGCGGTAATTGAGCGGGCTAATTCTCAAACATGGATCGTCACCACCGCGAAAAGCGGGGGTTCCATTTCATCAAAAAATGGGATGCTGGCTTCCGCCAGCATGACACAAAAAAGATGCGTCACCCCCGCCGGGCCCTTCGGGCCTGTGCGCCCACGAACGCCGTATGGCGTTCGCGCGCTTACAGTGATCCGGGGGTCTCGGCCCGCGTGGCGAGAGATGCCCGCATCAAGTGCGGGCATGACGACGGCGTTGGTGCCTACTCGCCTTCGCGCTTCAGCATGCGGCCCAGCGTGCGGCCGCCGAAGATATGCATGTGCAGATGCGGCACTTCCTGGTTGGCATTGACGCCGCAATTGGACAACAGGCGGTAGCCGCCGGCATCGGCGCCGACGATCCGCGCCGTATCACCGATGGCCTTGACATAATCGGCCTGCTCTTCGGCGGAAGCGGCGGCCGAGAAATGGTCGAAATCGGCATAGGCGCCCTTCGGGATCACCAGCACATGCACCGGCGCCAGCGGGTTGATGTCATGGAAGGCCAGCGAATGCGCCGTCTCATGCACCTTCTTGCACGGAATCTCGCCGCGCAGGATGCGGGCGAAGACATTGTTGCTGTCATAGGCGGCCATGATTTCCTCCGGCTTGCTGGGGTTTTTTATCTTAGCTGGCGGGGCGGGATTTCTTCTCATCCACGCCGGAGCGGCCCTCGCGGCGCTGCAATTCGGCCCAGACTTCGGTTGGCGTGACGCCGCAATCGGCCCACAGCACCAGCAGGTGGAACAGCAGGTCGGCGCTCTCGCCGATCACCTCGTCGCGGTCGTTCAGCGCCGCGGCGGCGAGCGCGGTTTCCACCGCTTCCTCGCCCACCTTCTGCGCGATCTTGGCGCGGCCGCGCGAAAACAGCTTGGCGGTATGCGAGGTCGCCGGATCGCCGCCCTTGCGGCTGAGGATCAGGCCATAGAGCCGATCCAGCACCGCCACCGATTTTTCCGTCTCGCTCATCCCTACCCCTCAATCAGCCATGCGGCTATGCCAGGCGCATCGGCAGGCCCGCCGCCGCCATATGCGCCTTGGCTTCAGCGATACTGTATCGCCCGAAATGGAAAATCGAGGCTGCCAGCACCGCCGAGGCATGGCCCTGGCGCACGCCCTCGACGAAATGATCCAGGTTGCCGACGCCGCCCGAGGCGATCACCGGCACCCGCACGGCGTCCGACACGGCGCGGGTCAGTGCCAGATCAAAGCCCTTCTCGGTGCCGTCGCGGTCCATCGAGGTGAGCAGGATCTCGCCGGCGCCGTATTCCGCCATGCGCTGCGCCCACTCAACCGCATCCAGCCCGGTGCCGTTGCGGCCGCCATGGGTGAAGACTTCCCACTTGCCCGGCGCGGTGGCGCGGGCATCGATGGCGACGACGATGCACTGGCTGCCGAATTTCTCCGCCGCCTCGCGCACGAATTCCGGGCGGTTCACCGCCGCCGTATTGATCGAGGCCTTGTCGGCACCGGCCAGCAGCAGCTTGCGCACGTCTTCCACCGCGCGCACGCCGCCGCCGACGGTGAGCGGCATGAAGCAGCGTTCCGCCGTGCGCGCCACCACATCGAACAGCGTGTCGCGGGCATCGGATGACGCCGTGATGTCGAGGAAGGTCAGTTCATCGGCACCGGCGGCATCGTAGAGCGCGGCCTGCTCCACCGGATCGCCGGCATCGCGCAGGTTGACGAAATTGACGCCCTTGACGACGCGGCCGTCCTTGACGTCGAGGCAGGGGATGACGCGGACCTTGAGGCTCATGCTGCCGCCTTGAGTGCCGCCGCCGGATCGATGCGGCCGGCATAGAGGGCGCGGCCGAGGATGGCGCCGTCGATCGGCGCACCGCCATTCATCACACTGGCTGCCTTTAAACGCTCAATATCTTCCACGCCGGCGACTCCGCCGCTTGCTATCACCGGAATCGGCACGGCGCGGGCCAAGGCGGCGGTGGCTTCGACATTGACGCCTTTCAGCAAGCCATCGCGGTCGATATCGGTATAGACGATGGCGGCAACGCCGGCATCGACGAAACGCCGCGCCAGGTCGGCGGCTTCCAGTTCGCTCGCCTCGGCCCAGCCTTCGACGGCAACTTTGCCGCCGCGCGCATCGATGCCGACGACGACCTGGCCGGGCCAGCGCTTTGCAGCCCGTTTCACCAATTCCGGATCGCGCACTGCGATGGTGCCGAGGATGACGCGGCCGATACCGGCGGCGAGCCAGGCTTCAATCGTCGCTTCATCGCGGATGCCGCCGCCCAACTGGATCGGCAGGCTGATCGCCTGACGGATGGCGCGCACGGCTTCCGCATTCATCGGCTTGCCGGCGAAGGCACCATCGAGATCGACCAGATGCAGCCATTTGAAGCCGGCCGCCTCCCACGCCGCCGCTTGCGCGGCCGGATCGGTGTTGAACACCGTGGCGCGGGCCATGTCGCCCTGTTCCAGCCGCACGCAGGCGCCGTTCTTGAGATCAATCGCGGGATAGAGATTCATGGCACCAGCCGCTTGCTGTAGAAATAGCCCGGCACCGAGGCACCGTTGACCATGGCGTAATGCGGCTTCTCGCCCCAGCGCAGATAGCCGCAGGCCTCGGCGAGCTGTGTCGCCGCCACCTGGCTGGCGCGCATATCCGCATCCACCTGCACATAGCCCTGTTTCAGCGCCGCCGCCTCCACCGCCGCCAGCAGGCCGCGCGCCAGGCCATGGCCGCGTGCCCAGGGGGCAATGAAGAAGGTGGTGAGCTGCACCGCATGGGCCTGGGCTTCGTTATTCGGCGGCGGCCGCAGCAACTGCGTCGAGCCGACGATGGCGCCATCCAGCCGCGCCACGAACAGGTCGCGCTGCGGCATCAGCAGCACGCCGCGCCAGTATTTCTCCAGCACATGGCGCGAGGGCACGGCGAGCCAGCCGAAGCCGCTCCCATCGAGGATAGCTTTCTCGGCCGCCGAGCAGAGTTCGTCGATCTCATCCTCGCTGAGCGCGGTGAGCTGGTCGATGCGGGTGATCGGCTGCGTGTTCATGGTGTCCAGCGCAGGAAATTGGCGAGCAGGCGCAGGCCGGTGGCCTGGCTTTTCTCCGGATGGAATTGCGTGCCGACCATGTTGGCGCGGCCGAGCATCGCCGTCACCGCGCCGCCATACTCGACCTCGGCCAGCAGATCGCCGCGATCCGCCGGCGTGAAGGCATAGGAATGCACGAAATAGGCATGGTCGCCATCCTTGATGCCATCGAGCACCGGATGCGGCCGCAGCAGCTTCAACTGGTTCCAGCCCATATGCGGGATTTTCAGGGCGGGGTCGGCGGGCTGCATGATCTCGACGACACCGCCAATCCAGTCCAGGCCCTTATGCTCGCCATATTCGCGGCCCATGCTGGCCATGAGCTGCATGCCGACGCAGATGCCGAGGAACGGCTTCTTGCGTTCATGCACGTCGCGGTTCAACGCATCGATCATGCCCGGCAGGGCAGCGAGGCCGGCATAGCAATCGGCGAAGGCGCCGACACCGGGCAGCACGATGCGCTCGGCGGCTTCAACATCGGCGACCTTGTCGGTGACGCTCAAATCCAGCGGCAGCGCATTGTCGCGCGCCGCGCGCTCGATGGCCTTGGCGGCGGAGCGCAGGTTGCCGGAACCGTAATCAATCAACGCCACACGCATGTCAGATCAACCTCGGCAGGGCGGAGAACGATCCGCCCGTATTCATCGGTACTGATGGGGTAGCCACCGCGCTTGCCGGTGCCGCGACCGGGGCCCGATACGCGGCATCGCGGCGGTAGCGCAATTCGGCTTCCATCGCGTCCTGCGCCGCGACCACCGCCACCAGCTTCCAGCCCTGGCGTTCCAGCGTCCAGCGGCGCAGGCCGGCGGCGCTGCTGCCAAACAGATAGGCGATGGCGGCACCGATGGCCAGATCGGCGGGATCGGCGATGTCAATGATCTCCAGCAGCACGCCAAGCGGCAGCATCAGCAGCAGATAGCCGAGCAGGCCGAGCCAGAGCCGGTGCCAGAGCAGCCAGAATGGCGTGAACAAAGCCGCGCCCCAACTGAAGCGCGAGGCGATCAGCCGGATATCATCGCCGCCGGCGGTTGCTCCGGGACGCTCATGGACGGTGAAAAAAACCATTGCCGCCTCAGAGCGTACCCTTGGTGGAGGGGATGGCGTGCGGGCTGCGCGGATCGGCGCTGATCGCCTGGCGCAAGGCGCGGGCCAGCGCCTTGTAGCAGCTCTCGACGATATGGTGGTTATTCTCGCCGTAGAGATTTTCCACATGCAAGGTGAGGCCGGCATTTTGCGCGAAGGCCTGGAACCATTCCTTGAACAGCTCGGTATCGAAATCGCCGAGCTTCGGGCGGGTGAACGCCACCTTCCAGATCAAATAGGGCCGGTTCGAGGCATCGAGCGCCACGCGGGTCAGCGTCTCGTCCATCGGAATGGTCGCTTCGCCATAGCGCTGGATGCCGGCGCGGTCGCCCAAAGCCTGGGCAACGCATTGCCCAATGGCGATGCCGGTATCCTCGGTGATGTGGTGGAAATCGATATGGGTGTCGCCCTTGGCCTTGACCTCAAGGTCGATCAGGCTGTGGCGGGAAAGCTGTTCCAGCATATGATCGAGAAAGCCGACCCCGGTCGACACGGCATATTTGCCGGTGCCGTCGAGATTGAGGCTCACCGCGATCTCGGTTTCCTTGGTCTTGCGCGCCACGCTGGCCTTGCGCTCGGCCATGCTGCTCTCCTTAAGGCTCCGGTTTAGGCGCCGGGGGGCCCCGCCTGGTCGCCGGGCCCGTTCGCTCGCCGCGCGGTATAGCAGGAAGTACTCCTGCCTGCCAGCACGCACTTGCGGGGCCGCCGGGCAGCGGAAACCCAGGAAACAGCGTGCCGCAGGCTGCCTGCGACCTGTCGCCGCAGCGGAAAATATCCGACTGTTATTAATCGCTTATGACGAGGGTGTGACCGAATTTTTAGGTTCCGCCAGGTTGCGGTTGGACTAGGATGCCCCCATCTAAACTACAGCAACAGTTGCAGTAACCGGGTGGTTATTACAGCCCTCGGTCGCGAATCCGGTACCGCCGCCCGCCTGGCGATACGGGATGACCCGGCAGCCGAAGCTGACTACTGTCCCGTCCCGTTGCCGGCTCCTGCCCCGGTAATGGCTCACCCTCAGGAGTGGAGGCAAGACCATGATGCGCAAACCGAACCCCTATGATGCCCATGTCGGCGCCCGGCTGCGGGCCTGCCGCACGCTGGCCGGTTTCAGCCAGGAGCGCCTCGGCAATGCCGTGAGCCTGAGCTTTCAGCAGATTCAGAAATACGAAAAGGGCCTGAACCGCATCGGCGCCAGCCGGCTGCAGCAATTCGCCCAGATCCTGAACGTGCCGCCGTCCTATTTCTTTGAGGATATGCCGGGCATCGACCAACAGGCCAGCACCGGCGGCGAGGCGGCCGGCATCGGCGACATGGATGCCGAGCGTTCCTCTGTGTCGCGCCGCCAGGCGCTTGAGCTGGTGCGTAATTTCGGCCGCATCTCGGATGGCGTGGTGCGCGACCGCATCTTCCAGCTCATCAAGGCCGCTGCCCATTCCTATGGCGAGGGCGAGGCTGAAGAAGCCGAGGCGGCTGCCCCGGCACCGGCGCCGCTCGGCCACGACTGAGGCCCGGGAGCCATTTTCCCGGGGACCATGCCCAAGGACTGTTCCGGGCACCACTCCTGCGGGCCGGGGCCTCACCCCCGGCTGCTGGCCCGCACCGTTTCGTTAACGGTTTATTACCCTGATTATATTGACAGACTTTCGTAGAAAGGGACTTGACCGCCCCCCCGCCTTACCCGTAGCTATAGTATCAAGGTAAGCCGTCTGGCCAAGCAGTCCACGCTTGGTCGCAACTATTGGGGGATTTCGTGATCCGCAAGCTGATTCTTGGCATCGCTGCCACTGGTTTGATGGCTGGTGGCCTCTTCGCCACCGCGCCGGCTTTCGCCGCTTCTGACGTCAGCAATTCGGGTGCCGTTGCCAATCAGGCAGTTACCTCGGTGGTGGCGCCGATCGCCTCGGTCCAAACCGCTAGCCTGATCAGCGGCGCCATCAGTGGCGCCATCAGCGGCGGCATCGGCGGCGGCTTTATTGGCGGCGGCAGCGGCGGCGGCTTCAGCCCCAGCGGCGGCTTCAGCCCCAGCAGCGGCCCTCGTCCCATCTCGATGAACGGTCGCGACTCCGGTCGCGCCGCTGGTTCGGCGGACAAGAAGTTCGGCACCTGGATGCAGGGCAGCTATGCCTCGGTGGAGAACAGCCAGGCCGGCCTGCAGATGGATGGCAACGTCTACAACCTGGTCGGCGGCCTTGACTACAAGCTCACCGACCGCGCCCTGATCGGCGTTTCCCTGGGTTATGAGAACCTCGACCTCACCACCACGTTCAACAATGGCTCGACCAAGAGCGATGGTCTTTCGATCATCCCGTATGTTGGTTTCCAGCTGAACAACACCTGGAGCATCAGCGCTTCGGGCGGCTACGGCATGCTCAACTACGACGTGGTCCGCAACACCAACGTGCGCGGCTCGTATGATGCCGAGCGCTGGTTTGTTTCCGGCAACCTGAATGGCAGCTATGGCTTCGGCCGCTGGGCTGTGATGCCGACGCTGGGCGTGATGTATCTTGAAGAAAAGAGTGACGCCTACACTGAATCGACCGGCGGTGCGGTCGGCTCCAACACCTCCAAGCTGGGCCGCGTGACCTTCGGCGGCAATATCGGCTATGCCTTCGAGAAGGTGATGCCGTATGTGAAGCTGGTTGGCGAGTATGATTTCGAGAAGGACGCCCCGGTGGCCCTGGGCAACGGCACCTTCTCGAATGACGACAAGCTCGGCGCGCAGCTCGGCCTTGGCATCAACTTCTTCGGCTTGGGTAGTTTCTCCGGCAATGTGGAAGGCGCCTATCTCTCGGCTGGCCGCCAGGACCTTGACGTGTGGAGCGTCTCGGCCCGTCTCCGCGCCACCTTCTAAGCCAGACCTTCCGGCTTAAACGGCCGGCTTAAACAAAAGGGCCAGACCGCAAGGTCTGGCCCTTTTCGTTTGTGCGATTGCTGTTGTGCGAACGCCGTCCCTGTCGCGGGATGGCTTACTTCGCGGACCCGGCCAGCCTGTTCGCCAGCCTGACAGCCATTTGCTGCGTCTGTTCGCGGGCCAGCCGCGCAGCGCGCAGGCGCTCGGTCTTGGTCCGCATCGCCACCAGCTCGCTATCGATGATTTCCCTGGCGACTCTCGATGTCGTCTCCCGGGTCGACTCGGTGCGGGTCGGCTGCGGTTTGAAAAGTCTTGTCTTGGACGCGTGATCCATGGTCAGGCTCCTTCGCGGAAACAGATCGATAGAAAAACAAAAAGGCCGAGATGATCGGCCTTTTCATTCTGCTTAAACATCAGATGCGGCAGGCTCGCGACTTGCGTCACGGGCCCAGGAGAGATGCAGCCGGCCCGCGACTGGCGTCGCGGGCCTGGGCGCATCAAGCCGCCTGCAGGTTCTCAGCGGCGCTCTTGCCGTTGCGACGGTCGATAACGACCTCGAAATTGAGCTTCTGGCCTTCATTCAGGCTGCGCATGCCGGCGCGCTCGACGGCCGAGATGTGAACGAACACATCCGGCTGGCCATTTTCCTGCTGGATGAAGCCAAAGCCCTTGGTGGCGTTGAAAAACTTTACGGTTCCGGTGGTCATGACGATTTTCCTTTCAAATCGACGTGAGGGGTCGCCGTCTGACCGCGTGCCAGACGTTGCGACATATTCGACATTGGGAGGAGAGATCGTCAGGGAGCCGCAAGCTTATGGAGAAGCCGGGGCGCAGAAACAAAATTCGTCAACAAGATCGATGCAGTTTATATAGTGCGTATTGCGCACTATTACAAGGTCAATCTGAAATCGGCGCGGATTCAGGCGCCAACACGTTTGAATCAGGTGGCGAGATCGAACGGAATCGCCAGATCAAGTTTCAGCAGCGAGGTGCCGGTGAAGCGGGGCGCGCCGTCTTCGTCGCGCCACGGCAGCAGCAGGCGCTGGTAGCGGCGGCGGCGCGGGTCATGGTCCGGTGCCTCGACGATGGCATCGATGTCATCCAGCGTCGGGTTGCCCGTCTGCTCCACCGCTTCATAGGCACCGATGACCCATTGGCCATAGGCGCGATCGGGCTGTGCCGCCAGCGGCTGGCCGTTCAGGCGATCCATGATGAAACTGTCATAGAGCGTGAAATCCGTGCCGCTGCGCAGCACGTGCAATGCGTCGCGCTCAGCCGGGCGGCCGACCAGCACGGTGCGCTGCTCAAGCCCGCTTGAGCGCAGGAAATCCTGCACGCGGGCACCGAGCCGGCCACCCTGCTCGCGCCACAGCGCATAAAGCCTGGCAAGCGCCGGGCTGGCATGCCGCCGCCAGTCATCCACGGCATGGCCATGGCGGATGAACAGGTCGCGCTGGCGCGGTTCGCGCAAAGCCGCCAGTTGCCGCAGGCGGCCCGGCAGCAAAGCCGGGTCGGCATGCACTTCCTCGGTCCAGCCGGATGCGAAATAGACCAAAGCCACCGGACGGCCAGGCCGCGCTTCATGCAGCACCGGCTCCAGCGTCGCGATCTGTCGCTCGCTGACCATGCCGGCGCGGAATTGCAGGAAGCTGGCTTCCGGCTGATTGATCAGCCAGACATAGCCGAGATTGCGCAGAGCATAGGCCGGGATGTCGATATCGGCTTCATCGCGGCCGAATCTCGCCGCCAGGGCCAGGGACGGCCAGCGCCACCATTTGCCGGCCGGATCGATCAGATAGCTCATTCACGCCTCGCACGCGCACAAGCCGCGCTGAATCAGACTACGCCCGGCCACTGCGGCCAAGCAATCGCCGACCTCGCGGCGGGAACCGAAATATTTCCTTGATTCAGCAAGTTAGCGCGCGGGGGACTAGCGCGCCGGCGGTTTTCGCAACTTTCATGGGTAATCGTATATGCCGGCCCGGGATGTTATGGCTTGCAGCAAGCTGGGTGCCCCCCTACATGAAGGCCTTCATCGCTTTTGTATCCAGGTTCAAGGAGCCCCATGCGCGACGACAGTAATTCCCCCGCTTCCTGGCATGGCACCACCATCGTGGCGGTGCGCAAGGGCGGCCAGGTGGTGGTGGCCGGCGACGGCCAGGTCAGCCTGGGCCAGACAGTGATCAAGGGCAACGCGCGCAAGGTGCGCCGCATCGGCGCCGGCGGCAGCGTGCTGGCCGGTTTCGCGGGCGCCACCGCCGATGCCTTCACCCTGCTGGAACGCCTCGAAAGCAAGCTGGAGCGGTTTCCCAACCATCTGGAAAAGGCCGCCGTGGAACTGGCCAAGGACTGGCGCACCGACCGCTACCTGCGCCGCCTGGAAGCCATGATGATCGTGGCCGATGCCAAGACCCTCTTGGTGCTGACCGGCAATGGCGACGTGCTGGAGCCGGAAGACGGCATCGTCGGTATCGGTTCGGGCGGCAATTACGCGCTGGCCGCCGCCCGCGCGCTGAAGGACCGCGACGACATGGATGCCGAGAGCATCGCGCGCCGCGCGCTGGATATCGCGGCCGATATCTGCGTCTACACCAACCGTAATGTGACTGTGGAAAAGCTATGACCTCGTTTTCGCCGCGTGAGATTGTCTCCGAACTGGACCGCTACATCGTCGGCCAGGCCGAGGCCAAGAAGGCGGTGGCGGTCGCGCTGCGCAACCGCTGGCGCCGCCAGCAATTGCCGGAAGCTTTGCGCGACGAGGTGCTGCCGAAGAATATCCTGATGATCGGCCCGACCGGCGTCGGCAAGACCGAGATTTCCCGCCGCCTGGCGCGGCTGGCCGGCGCTCCCTTCATCAAGGTGGAAGCGACCAAGTTCACCGAGGTCGGTTATGTCGGCCGCGATGTCGAGCAGATCGTGCGCGACCTGCTGGAAGTCGGCATTGCCATGGTACGCGAGCGCCGCCGCAAGGATGTGCAGGCGCGCGCCGAGCTGGCCGCCGAGGAACGCCTGCTGGATACCCTGGTGGGCGACAAGGCCAGCGTCGAGACGCGGCAGAAATTCCGCAAGCTGCTGCGCGAGGGCGAACTCGACAAGCGCGAGATCGAGATCGACCTGGCCGATAGCGGCGGCGGCGGCATGCCGCTGTTCGAGATTCCCGGCATGCCCGGCGCCCAGATGGGCATGGCCAACCTGCAGGACATGCTGGGCAAGGCTTTGGGCGGCGTGCGCCGCAAGCCGCGCAAGACCAGCGTGGCCGATGCCATGCGGCTGCTGATCGCCGAGGAAAGCGACAAGCTGCTGGACCAGGAGCATGTGGTGAAGGAAGCGATCACGGCCGTGGAGCAGAACGGCATCGTGTTCATCGACGAGATCGACAAGATCTGCGCCCGCAGCGAATACCGCAGCGGCGGCGACGTGTCCCGCGAGGGCGTGCAGCGCGACCTGCTGCCGCTGATCGAGGGCACGACCGTTTCCACGAAACACGGCCCGGTGAAAACCGACCATGTGTTGTTCATCGCGTCGGGCGCCTTCCACATCGCCAAGCCTTCCGACCTGCTGCCGGAATTGCAGGGCCGCCTGCCGATCCGGGTGGAACTGAAGGGCCTGACAGCGGAGGATTTCAAGCGCATCCTGACCGAGCCGGAAGCCAGCCTGCTGAAGCAGTATGTCGCCCTGCTGGGCACCGAGCAGGTAACGCTGGATTTCACCGCCGACGCCATCGACGTGATCGCCGATTACGCCGCCCAGGTGAATGAAGGCGTGGAAAACATTGGCGCCCGCAGGCTGCATACAATCCTGGAACGCGTGGTGGAGGAAATCAGCTACACGGCGGCAGACCATCCCGGCCAGGTGGTGCGGATCGACGCCGCCTATGTGCGCGACCGCGTCGGCGAACTGGCCCGCAACACCGACCTGAGCAAGTACATTCTTTAAACGGGGTTTAGTCCGGGCAGGCCGCCTTGGCGGCTTGCCCGCTGACTTGGCCCGCTGACTTGGCCCAGTGAGTTGGCCCAGTGACTGGTTCCGGTGACTTGCATGCGCCGCGCAGCCGGGGTCTAGTAGGGCCATGCCGCGCAAGGGCTTCGACAGTCTGCCAAATACCGCCGCCGGCGGGCTCGGCGGGGGCTCGCCCGAAGAGGGCATGGCACGGCGCATCACCTTTTCCTATGTCGTCGGCCTGGCTTTCATCGCACTACTGGCCTTCTGCCTGCATCTGCTGCTCGACAGCGTGATCGCCAAGCAGAACGATGCCGCCACCATCATCAATATCGCCGGGCGCCAGCGCATGCTGTCGCAACGCATCGCGCTGGCCGCCAATACCATGGTGCTGCACGACGACGGCGAGGCGCGCACGCTGCTGCAGGAGGCAATGGCGCTGTTCGAGCGCTCGCATCGCGGCCTGCTGCAGGGCGATGTGGAGCTTGGCATCGTGAACCGGCCGTCGCGCGCCGTGGCGGCACTTTATGAGGGACCACGCGGCGCCAACGTCACCATCCAGGCCTTCCTGGCCGATGCCCGGCTGGTGGCGGCCAGCCTGCGCAATGATGCCGAAATCGAAGCCGCCCTGCAGCGCCTGACAAAACTCGCCACCGGGCGGCTGCTGGAGCAGTTGAACGACATCGTGGCACGGCATGAGGCCGAAACGCGCGAGACGGTGCGGCAGTTGCGCAATGTGCAGATCGCGCTGCTGGTCGCCATCGTGCTGGCGCTGATTGCCGAGGCGGTATTCGTGTTCCGCCCGCTGGTGCGGCGCATCAGCGGCTATATGAACGAACTCTATTCCCTGGCCACCATCGACGCCCTGACCCGGCTGTATAACCGCCGCCGCTTCATGGAGCAGTTCGCGCATTTCCATGCGCTGGGCGGCCGCACCGGCCTGCCGCTGTCGCTGGTGGTGTTCGATATCGACCATTTCAAACGTATCAACGATGGCCACGGCCATGCTGCCGGCGACCGCGTGCTGGTGGAAGTGGCGGCGGCGGCGCGGGCAAGCTGCCGCTCGACCGATCTGGTGGCGCGGCTGGGTGGCGAGGAATTCGGCGTGCTGCTGCCCAATACCGGCAGCCAGGGCGCACTGATGCTGGCGGAAAAACTGCGCGCCGCCATCGAACGCGCCGAAATCATCGAAGGTGGCGTCGCCATTCCGGTCACCGCCAGTTTCGGCATTGCCGAGGCGCAGCAGCAGGAAACGCCGGACGAGATCACCCGCCGCGCCGACATGGCGCTGTATGCCGCCAAGCAGCAGGGCCGCAACCGCGTTGCCCTCGCCCCGACATAGAGTGGCCCGCCATAGCGTGGCACTGGCATAAGAAGAAAGCAGGAGGAAAAGGATGGCTGAGTTGACGGGCAAGGTCGCCCTGGTAACGGGTTCGTCGGCGGGTGTCGGCGCCGCTACGGTGAAGAAGCTGGCGGCCAAGGGCGCCAGCGTCGTGGTGAATTACTCCAAGAGCCGCGCCCCGGCCGAGGCCGTGGCCGCCGCATGCGAGAAGCTCGGCGGCAAGGCCCTGCTGGTGCAGGGCAACGTGGCCGATGACGGCGATTGCCGCCGCCTGGCGGACGAAACCCTGAAAGCCTTCGGCCGCATCGACTACCTGGTGAACAATGCCGGCACCACCAAATTCATGGCGCACCGCAATCTCGCCGGCCTTTCGGCTGAGGATTTCCAAGCCATCTATGCCGTGAACACCATCGGGCCGTTCCAGATGGCGCGCGCCGCTGAAGCCGCCTTGCGCGCGGCCCGCGGCGCCATCGTCAATGTGTCGTCGGTGGCCGGCCTGCACGGCACCGGCTCCTCCATCGCCTATGCCGCCTCCAAGGGCGCGCTGAACACCCTGACGCTGAGCCTCGCCCGCGTGTTCGGGCCGGAAGTGCGCGTCAACACCATCTGCCCCGGCTTCATCGAAGGCGAATGGCTGAAGAACGGTATGGGCGAGGCGGCCTATGAGGCGGCGCGCGCCAACTGGCGGAGCTATGCCGCGCTGGGCAGCACCAACACGCCGGACGACATCGCCGATGCGATCCTGATGTTCCTGCTCAATGCCACCAATATCACCGGCCAGATCCTGGAAGTGGATAACGGCATGCATCTGGCGCAGCCACGCCCGCCAACCAGCAAGTAATCGCTAGTCCTCGCGCAGCAGCTTCAGCAATTGCCGCAGCTTGGCATCGCTTAAGCCGGCGATGCGCGCCGAGAGTTCGTTGGCGAGCAAAGTGGCGCGCGGGCTTAGACCGGACGTGTCGATGGTGATACGCGGATGCGAGCGTTTCGCAAGATCGGCCAGCGCCTCCGCCTCATCCCAGATGATGTTGAAATAGCCGCAGACACGCTGGATGAACAGCCAGCTCGGCCGGCCGCGATGGCCATGCTCCAGCGCCGAGAGATAAGCCGCCGACACATCGAGATCAGCCGCCATCTGCTTCAGCGTCAGGCCGCGCGCCTGGCGCAACTGCCGCATGCGGGCACCGAACGGTGTCATGGAGCGGGAAATTCACAATGGCTGGGCATCTTCACGCGAGCATGCGGTAAACCGAAAGGCGATACCTTGCGGCATCACGGTATAAGCCTATAGTTGGACTCATGGGAAGGCAACGGCAGTCATGGCCGGGAAGAATGGCGCAGGCGTTGCGCCGTGCACTGGTTTTGTCTCTCGCCTTGCTCATCGGCTTTGCTGCCGGCATCAAGGCCCGCGCCGCCGAGATCACCGTCGGTTTCCGCCTCGTCGCACCCTATGTGATACAGGGCAGCGATGGCCAACTATCCGGTCTGGAACATGACCTGGTGCGCGACGTGCTGCAGCGCGCCGGTCGCGGCCTGCAACCGCGCGTGCTGCCACTGGCGCGGCTGGCGGAGGATTTCCGCCGTGGCGCCTTGCCGGCCTTCACGCCGGCAGCGGCGGCAATGAACCTGCCCGGCTGCCTCAGCGACGTGGTACTGGTCTATGAGAATATCGGACTGTCGCTGGCCGAGCGCGATGTGGCGGTCAACACGGTGACCGATCTGCGCGGCCTGCGCCTGCTGGCCTTCCAGAATGCGCGCAGCCTGCTGCCCGGTATCGAGGAGGCGATTGCCGGCGCACGCACCGAGTATGCGGAAGTGGCGAACCAGATGCTGCAGGTCCGCGCGCTGTTCTCGGAACGCGCCGATGTCATCCTCGGCGAGCGGCGGATTTTCCGCACCCTGATCGCCGCACCCGACAGCGCCGTCGATACACGGCGGCCCGTGCGCGAGCATCGCCTGTTCCCGCCCAATCCCTACCGCGTCGCTTTCGCCGATGCAGCACTTTGCGACGATTTCAACCGCGCGCTCGCCAGCTTCCGTGCCAGCGGCGATTATGACCGCCTGATGCAGCGCTACGACCCGGTGCCGCAAGCCCGCGAGGACCGCCGCAGCGGCACCGCCACACCGCCGCGCCAGAATGGCTGAGTGATGATTTAACCCGTCAGCCCCGCGAGTGCCTGGCGCTGGATTTCGACGGCGCGCGGATAGCAGATATCGGCCCAGGCCGGATTTTCCGGGTAGAAGGCGGCGCGGATCTGGCGCTTGATCGCCTGGCCCTGCGCCGAGAACACCTCGCCCTTGAGATGCAGCCAGTTATCGGCGATCACCGAGAGCCGCACCTGCTCGGAGGGCAGCGTGCCGACTTCGATATTCACCGCCACCGTCACCGCCGGCTCGCAGAAGCGCGCGATGCCCATGCGCAGGTTGCCTTCGATGATCGGCGAATCCGACTGGCCCATTTCCGGCGAGGTGACGGCATCGCCCCACCAGGCGCGCGCCAGTTGCAGCGGTTCCGAGCCCGGCGCATGGCGGCAGATCAGTTCGGAATAGCCGAACGGCCCGAGCCCGGTATGGAAATCGATCACCGCGATGCGCTTGGCATTTTTGAGATACCGCGCGCAGACATCCTGGATCATGCGGTGCGACCAGCAGGGCCCGGTGCCACCATAGAAGATGCCATCGGCATGGCTGTGCTGGCCGCCGACAATCGCCGCATTCGCCGCCTTCGCCCCGACACGCTCGTAATAGCTTTTGAGCTGCGCCTGCACTTCGGCAATCGCGGCATCGTTCCATTGCTCAGGCACCAGCCAGGGATGCACTTCGGCATAGGCCGGATTCTTCGGCGGCACCGCGCCGCGTTCGAAGGCGATGAAGTTGCGGTTGATGTCCATGTTGTCTTCATTCACCCGCCGGCCCCAGGAGAAGCCATAGGGATTGGAGCCATGGAGCAGCAGCAGCGCGGTGTTGGCCGGCAGATTCTTGTAATGGCCCTCGTTGAGCCAGCCGACCTGGATGCCGGAGCCGTAATAGCCCTCGATGCCATGGGTGCCGCTGACCGTGACCAGCACATTCTGCGCATCGCGCGGCCCGATCCAGGCGATATCGGCGGCGAGATCCTCGCCTTCATAGCCCTTCAGCGGATGCGGCAGGCTTTCAATCGCGGCATTCGCAGCCTGGGCGGCGGCAAGGAACTTGGCCCGCGCCAGTTTGTAGCTGGCGGAGAAATGCTGGTGATGGCTCATGGCAAACTCTGTTTGGGGGGCGGGCGCTTCAGTCGCGGAAATAGTCGGCGGGGTATTTTGCCCGAATTTCATCAATGATGGAAAGCGACCGCGAGAGATGAATGCGCGCTTCCTCGGCCGCCGCAGGGGCATCGCCGGCGGCAATGGCGTCGACGATGGCGGTATGATCGCGGATGGTCTGCTGCACCTTGCCGGCGAGCGGCAGATGCAGGTTGCGCAGGCGCTGGATATGGCCGTTGCGCCGCTGCACCACCTGCCACAGATCGGGAATTCCGGCGGCGTCATACATCATGCGGTGCATGGCGCGGTCGAGCTGGTTGAAGCGCACCAGGTCGCCGCTATCCGCCACCTGCTGCTGCTGGCGCAGCATGTCGCGCAGCCCCGCCACCAGGGCCGCATCAGGGGTCTCGGCCAGGCTATGCGCCACTTCCACCTCGATGGCGCGGCGCAGGAAAGCTGCCTGGCGGGCATGGCCGATATCGATGCGGCTGACCCGTGTGGCATGCTGCGGGAAGATATCGACCAGATCCTCTTCCTGCAGCCGCAGCAGCGCATCGCGGATCGGCGTCGAGGACAGGCCGAATTGCTGCTGCAGTTCCGACCGCGACAGCACCGTGCCGGGCAGCAGGTCGAGTTCCAGGATCTTCTCCCGCAGCAGGTCGAAGACCTGCGGCGCCGCATGGCGGGTGCGGTCGCGGAGCGGCGCGAAACTGATCGGGGAGGGGGCCGGGCTGCTCATTGGTTTCGGGCTGAAGGAACCGGGGTTTCGGGCTGATGGAATCCGGGGCGGGACGCTGGCTTGTCCCTCTGTATAACATGCCAGCTGTAGCATGCTGCCCCCGTCATATCAGGTTTGACGCACTAATGCATTAGTGCTTTACTTGTGCCCGACCAGATAAAAACTGGCGTCTATATAACCTGGAGGAACCGCCCAATGTTCGGCATCACCCGCCGCGGCCTTGCCGTGGCTGCCATCGCCACTGCCGCCACCGTCACCGCATGGGGGCCCGGCTTGGGGTCTGCCTGGGCCGCCGGCTACCCGGACCGCACCGTCACGGTGATCGTGCCCTTCCCGCCGGGCGGCGCCTCGGACCAGACCGCGCGCCACCTCACCGCCAAGATGACCGAATTGCTCGGCCAGCAGCACATCATCGACAATCGCGGCGGCGCCAATGGCTCGCTGGGTGCCGGGCTGCTGAAGCAGGCCAAGCCGGACGGCTACACCCTGCTGGTCGGCTCGATCGGCGTGTTCGCCATCAACCCGGCGCTGTTCAAGGACCTGCGCTACGATCCGCTAGCCGATTTCGACCTGCTGACCATCGCCGTGCGCACCCCGAATGTGCTGGTCGCCAACCCGAATTTCCCGGCCAACAATGTGGCCGAGCTGATCGCCCATATGAAAAAGAACCCGGACAAGGTGTCGTTCGCCTCCTCGGGCACCGGCTCGTCGGACCATTTGACCGCCGCCCTGTTCATGCAGAAGACCGGTACGCTTGGTGTGCATGTGCCCTACAAGGGCGGCGGGCCGGCCATTTCCGACCTGATCGGCGGCCATGCCGATGTGTCGTTCCAGAATCTCGGCGCCATCGCCCAGCATGTGAAGGCCGGCAAGCTGAAGGCCCTGGCCGTCACCGCCGACAAGCGCAACGCGGCCCTGCCGGACAGCGTGCCGACCATGGCGGAAGCCGGGGTGAAGGAAGTGGAAGTGTATTCCTGGCAGGCAGCCGCAGCCCCGAAGGGCCTGCCGGCGGATGTGCGCAAGACCCTCTCCGACACCATGACCAAGGCGCTGAATGCCCCGGATGTGAAGCAGAAGTTCAATGATGTCGGCTTCGACGTGGTGGCGAATAGCCCGGCAGAGTTCGAGACCTTCCTCAAGGCCGAGATCGCGCGCTGGAAAACCGTGATCGATACCGGCAACATCAAGCCGGAATAAGCACGCATCCCAGGCGGGGCGGGCGGTGTCGTCCGCCCCGCTTTTTTTCTTTTCCAGCCGAGTGCCGCGCATGACCCGCAAGACTCCCGATCAGCTCCGTTCCGCCCGCTGGTTCGCGCCTGATGACCTGCGCAGCTTCGGGCATCGTTCGCGCATCCTGCAGATGGGCTACGCGCCCACCGAATGGCAGGGCAAGCCGCTGATCGCCATTGTCAACACCTGGTCCGACATCAATCCCTGCCACGCCCATTTCAAGCACCGCGTCGAAGACGTGAAGCGCGGCATCCTGATGGCCGGCGGCCTGCCGATCGAATTGCCGGCGATTTCGGTGTCGGAGAATTTCGTCAAGCCCACCACCATGCTCTATCGCAACATGCTGGCGATGGAGACCGAGGAACTGATCCGCAGCCATCCCGTCGATGGCGCCGTACTGCTCGGCGGCTGCGACAAGTCGACGCCGGGCCTGCTGATGGGCGCCACCTCCGCCGGGCTGCCCTTCATCTATGTGCCGGCCGGGCCGATGCTGCGCGGCAACTGGCAGGGCAAGGTGCTCGGCTCCGGCTCGGACGCCTGGAAATACTGGGACGAGCGCCGCGCCGGCAATATCTCGGATGCCGACTGGAATTCCATCGAGGCCGGCATCGCGCGCTCCTACGGCACCTGCATGACCATGGGCACGGCGGCCACCATGATGGCGATTGCCGAAAGCATCGGCATGACCCTGCCCGGTGCCTCCTCGATTCCGGCCGCCGATTCCGGCCATATCCGCATGTGTTCCGATAGCGGCCGCCGCATCGTCGAGATGGTGTGGGAAGACCTCACCCCGAAGAAGATCCAGACCCGCGCGGCTTACGAGAATGCCATTGCGGTCGCCATGGCAATGGGCTGCTCCACCAATGCCATCATCCACCTGATCGCCATGGCGCGCAGAGCGGGTGCCGATATTGGCCTGGAGGATTTCGAGAAAGCCTCGCGCCAGGTGCCGGTGATCGCCAATATCCGGCCATCGGGCGAGAAGTATCTGATGGAGGATTTCTTCTATGCCGGCGGCCTGCCGGCGCTGATGACGCGCATCCCGGAGCATCTCAAGCTCGATGCCATCACCGTCACTGGCAAGAGCGTGGCCGAGAATATCGCCGGCGCCAAGGTGCATCTCGAGGACGTGATCCGCAGCACCGAGGATCCGCTCTACAAGGAAGGCGCGCTGGCGGTGCTGAAGGGCAATCTGGCGCCCGATGGCTGTGTCATCAAGCCCTCCGCCTGCGCGCAGAAATTCCTCAAGCATAGCGGCCCGGCCCTGGTGTTCGACGATTACCCGTCGATGAAAAAAGCCATCGACGATGAAAGCCTGGAGGTGACCGAGGATCACATCCTGATCCTGCGCAATGCCGGGCCGCTGGGTGGCCCCGGCATGCCGGAATGGGGCATGCTGCCAATCCCGAAGAAACTGGTGAAGCAGGGCGTGCGCGACATGGTGCGGATTTCCGACGCGCGCATGAGCGGCACCTCTTATGGCGCCTGCATCCTGCATGTGGCGCCGGAATCCTATATCGGCGGGCCGCTGGCCCTGGTGCGCACCGGCGACATAATCTCGCTCGATGTGGACAAGCGCAGTATCCGCCTGGACGTGAGCGATGAAGAACTGGCGCGGCGCAAGGCGGCCTGGGTGCCGCCGCCGCCACGCTACGAGCGCGGCTATGGCTGGATGTTCAGCCGCCATATCAAACAGGCCAACGAAGGCTGCGATTTCGATTTCCTCGAAACCGGCTTCGGTGCGCCGGTGCCCGAGCCGGATATCTTCTAGCCAGGAACGCATCATGTGGATTCCCGCCAGCCGCTATCCCGATCCCGCCATCCAGACCCTGGATGACAGCTTCACCAAATACCGCATCAATCTCGCCGCCGTGGAGCGCCTGAGCACAGGGCATCGCTGGTGCGAGGGGCCGGTCTGGTTCGGCGACCTGCGCTGCCTGCTGTGGAGCGACATCCCGAACAACCAGATTTTGCGCTGGGACGAAGCCACGGGCCAGGTGACGCCGTTTCGCAAGCCCTCCAACTATGCCAATGGCAATACCCGCGACCGCGCCGGCCGGCTGGTCACCTGCGAGCATGGCGGGCGGCGGGTGACGCGCACCGAGTATGACGGCAGCCTTACGGTTCTCGCCGACGGCTACCAGGGCAAGCGGCTGAATTCACCCAACGACGTGGTGGTGAAATCCGATGGCAGCGTCTGGTTCAGCGATCCCTCGTTCGGCATCGGCGGCAATTACGAAGGCTACAAGGCCGAGGCCGAATTGCCGCAATGGCTCTACCGCCTCGATCCGGTGAGCGGTGACCTCACCGTCGTCGCCGAGGATTGCGTCGGCCCGAACGGGCTCTGCTTCTCGCCCGATGAAAGCATTCTCTATGTGGTGGATTCGCGCGCCACGCCGAACCGCCTGATCCGCGCCTATGACGTGAGCCAGGACGGCAAGACGCTGGCCAACAGCCGCGTGCATATTGATTGCGGCCCCGGCACCTCGGATGGCATCCGCTGCGACGTGGATGGCAATCTGTGGTGCGGCTGGGGCATGGGGCATGACAGCCTCGATGGCGTGATGGTGTTCAATCCGGCGGGCAAGGCTATCGGCCGCATCGCTTTGCCGGAACGCTGCGCCAATCTCTGCTTTGGTGGTGCGGCACGCAACCGGCTGTTCATGGCCGCCAGCCAGTCGGTCTATGCGCTTTACGTCAACACCCAGGGCGCCACGCTCTCTTGAAAAACACAGGAATCGCTTCATGAGCACGCTGAAGGAAGAAACCCGCGCCCGCCTCAAGACCGTGAGCACGCCGACGCTGGCCACCGCGCTCTACAAGCGCGGCCTGCGCAACCAGTTCATCCAGGATGTGCATGCGCTCAATCCCGGCCTGCCGACCATGGTGGGGGAGGCTTTCACGCTCCGCTACATGCCGGCGCGCGAGGACCTAAACCCGATCACCGTGTTCCAGGACCCGGAGCATCCGCAGCGCAAGGCGGTGGAAATCTGCCCGCCCGGCGCCGTGCTGGTGATGGACAGCCGCAAGGATGCCCGTGCCGCTTCGGCCGGCGGCATCCTGATTTCGCGCCTGATGGTGCGCGGCGTGGCCGGCGTTGTCACCGATGGCGGCTTCCGCGATTCCGCCGAGATCGCGCGGCTCAGCATCCCGGCCTTCCACAGCCGGCCCTCGGCGCCGACCAATCTCACCCTGCACCAGGCCATCGACATCAACGTGCCGATTGGCTGCGGCGATGCGCCGGTATTTCCGGGCGACGTGATCGTCGGCGATGCCGACGGCGTGATGGTGATTCCGCAAGGCATCGCCGACGAGATCGCCGTGGAGGCCGTCGAGATGACCGCGTTCGAGGATTTCGTCACCGAGATGGTGCAGAAGCAGGGCCGCTCGATCCGTGGCCTCTATCCCGCCACCAACCCGCAGACCAAGATCGACTTCGAAGCCTGGCGCAAGGAACGCGGGCGGTAAGCCGCCAGCGCCTGCCGAAGTCTTAATCTGCTTATCCGAGGGGCGCGCCATCGTCCTGGCCATCGGCGCCCGGGTCATTCGTGCCTGGGTCATTCGTACCTGGGCTTGTGGCACGTGATGCGGTCGCAGCCGCAAGGCAGCAGCCAGAGCAGAAAACAACCGGTGGCTACCTGTAATTCTTCCAAATACTCTGAATCAGTCAAAGAAATGACTAAATAATTACTGCGCGTTAATATTAAATTTTAAACAATACCAACAGCTTCCCCTAGTATTCTGCAATAATATCAATGCCTGTTTTCTATTTTTTATTTATTAGCTCGCTATATTTTAAATAACATATAAGATGTGCTTCTGGCATATACCTGCCAATAGAAAGCGTGAATACTTTGACAAATTCGCAAAATAAGACTCATTCCAATAAACCGAATGTTCTTTCCAAACTCGACAAGCGGGTCGCCGATGGCGTCGCCGCCGATAAGGCCGCCAGTAAGGCGCAGCCAGACGTGAAGATTGCCACTGGCGTTCTGCCTACCCCGGCGAAGCATGGCGGCAACTCGACCGCCAAGCAGTAACCGGGCGGGGACGGGGTCGGCGATTGGGAAACCGACGCCGGCCCATCCTCGTTTTCGCCGCTGCCCCATGGTAGCTGGCGACGGTGCGGTCGGCGCTTTCCGCGCACTGATGTTGCCTTGAGTTCAGTAATGGCAGCCGGCAGCGCGACGCCGGCCGTATCGCGGATTTGAGACGCGGCTTCTTCGGAACCGCGGCCCAAATCCATCCCTTTCTCTATCGAACCGCCACCCGGCGGTGGAGGTCCATCATGACTGCCCTTCCGCATCAACCGCTCTCCTGGCAAGACCGTGCACAGGAAACCTGGAACAACAACAAGCTCATCGCCCTGGCATTGGTGGTCGGCCTGATCGCCGGTCCGCTGATCTCCAATTACATGGGCTGGCAGGTGACACGCAGCACATCCGAACAGCGCATCCAGGCCAGTGGTGTTGAACAACAGGCCATGGTCTGCTCTGCCCTGGCCCAGGCCGCAGAGCCGAACGCCGCCGGTCTGGAATGGCGCCAGCGCGGCGAACTGGCGGAGAAATACGCCATCATGCCCGGCCGCGACGCGGCAGCGCAGGGTGTCGCCTCGGCCTGCGCGCAGCGCCTGCTCAACGCCAAATCCTAAACGCCTCAATGGCGTGAAACACATGAATGCCCGAGATGCAGAATGGCGCCCGCAAGGCGCCATTTTTCATGGGCGGCAACTAGAAACGTTTCCTCGGCACCAATCCAGCTTCGAGACCAAACGGCCGGCCAAGACGATTCAATGTTTCAAGCGTCGGATTGGCGGTGCCGGCTTCCAGTTCATGCACCTGCCGCCGTGTCAGCTTGAACAGACGGCCGAAGCCTTCCTGATTCAGGCCCATGATGGCGCGCAGGGTCTTGATCGTCTCAGGCAGATGTAGCGCGCCCTGAGCCGCCTGCTCGGCCAGCTTCAGCCGCAAGGCATCTCGTTCGGCTTTGCTGAGCTGCTTGCTTCGCGGCATCTCTAGTCGATCTCCAGGCGGCGTAGCGACGCGGCGATTTCGCCATGCCGCGCCATCGCCCGCCCGATCACCGCAGGCGCGATATCATAGTCCCGTGCGATATCGGGCAGGCTGGCAATGAAATCAGCCTTGCCGGCCAGCAGGCGTCGCAGCCGCTGCGCTTCTTGTTCATCCAGTGCCACGGCATTGATCACCTGGCGCCAATCGGGATCGGATTCATCGCCGCCAAGGCAGCGCCACCGCGTGCTGCGCGGCATCGCGCGCTCCTCCAGGATCATCGGATTGAAGTCGAATAGTGGCGTCAGGGCAATGCTCCCATCCAGATGCTTCTGCAAGGCCGTGTTGCGGCCATGGTTATCCGGATTGCCCGCTGCCATGTTCAGAACATCGCGCAGGATATATTCGGCGATTTCGGTTTCCGGCTCGGTGCAGACCCGGCGCAGCATTGCCACATAATCCTCATGATGGCCGCGATGGCCGAAAGCGGCGATGCCGCAGGCCGATACCAGGCTTTCCTGGCCCAGGCGCAAAAGCTGCCCTGCCACGCGGTCGAAACGTGGAATTTTCAGCGTATTACTCTGCCAGACTAGAGACACGGCCACGCGCAGACCAAAACGATGCGCGATTTCAAGATACGGCGCTTCACTGGCCAGGATCAGGCGATCACTTTCGGAGTTGCCCTTGAGGAATTTGAAGATGGCGCATTCGACCGCATCATCCAGGGCAACAAACGCGTCGGGATACCAGCCGCTATCGCGACGCCGCGTCATCAGCGCCTTGGGCCATTCGCCCTGCACGCCGCTGGAGCCGGCGCTGAAATAGGCGAAAGTATCTGCGATACTGGTGAAGCGCGGGCTACGGCTGAAAATATCGGCTTCATCGAGGCCCAGCGGAGGATCACGAACAAGCCGCTCCGCTTCCGCCTCTGCCGCCTCGCGGATACGCAGATTCCCGATTGGATTGGCAGCGCCGCGCAGCAGCAGCGGCAACTCGCCGCGCGCATCATCCTCGCCATAGCCGAGTTCAGCCATGATGCGCCGGCGTGCCTCGCCCTGTGGTATCAGGTCGAGCAGGAAGGCCGGCCAATTGGGCAACTGGATCGCTTCGATGGTGAGCGGCAGCGCGACCGAAGCGGCGCGGTAGTCGCGCACGCTGGCCGCGCCCTGGATCACCTCCGGCGCATGGGCGACGATATAGTCGATGTCGTAATACAGCGTGCAGCGCCCGGCGATGCCCTTTTCGGGCTCCAGGAAATGCAGATCGGCAATATCATGCCAGACATTGCCGTGATGGATTTGCAAGTTAAGCTGCTGCATGGCTTTGGATTATATATTGATCCATTATAGAGATACAATTTCTATCGTTTAAGGCTAATATTGATCCATTATAATGGAATTATAGTGGATTTTCTTATTTTCCTCGCCAACTCAGGCTCTTTTCACTTGATGACACAAAACTTTCATGTGAACGTCAAACACGCATAACAAGTGCCGAGCAATGTTCGTATGAACATTCGGCGCGGGTTCACCGGGGCAACCGGGAGCCATGGGACGAGGAACGACGAGCGTGGCAATGCAGGCGGAGGATCGCGCCCGGGCCATTGTGGACCTGGTGCGGCGCGACGGTTTCCAGACCATCGAGACGCTGGCGGCGAGTTTTGGGGTGACGCCCCAGACCGTGCGCCGTGACGTCAACCTGATCTGCGACCGTGGCCTGCTGCGCCGCCGCCATGGCGGCGTGGAAGCACCGCCGGCCGACCTCGATGCCGGCACCCGCAATCTCGCCTATCAGGCCCGCCAGGTGCTGAACCTGGAAGCCAAGCGCCGCATCGCCGCCCTGGTGGCGGAGCAGGTGGCCGCCGATTTCCCCGATGGCGGCGCCTCGCTGTTCTTCGGCATCGGCACCACGCCGGAGCAATGCGCCATCGCCCTCGCTGACCGCTTCGAGGCCAGCAGCGGCCTGCGGGTGATGACCAACAACCTGAATGCCGCGCTCGCCCTGGCGCGCGCACCCGAGAATCACATCACCATCGCCGGCGGCGAGTTGCGCAACCTCGACCGCGACGTGATCGCCGGCGAGGCGCAGGGCTTCTTCGCCCGCTTCGCCGTCGATATCGGCATCTATGGCGTCGGCGGCGTGGCGGAAGACGGCACGCTGCTGGATTTCAGCCAGGACGAAGTGGCGATGCGCCAGGCTTTGGCGGCGCATTGCCGCCGCCGCTTCCTGGTGCTGGATCATTCCAAATTCGGCCGTGGCGCCACGGTGCGCGGCGGCCATATCACCGAGGCCAGCGTGGTGTTCACCGACCGCGCCGTGCCGGAGCCCATCGCGCGCCAGCTCGAACAGAGCGGCTGCCGCCTCGTCGTCACGTCCAGTCAGGTTCCCTTCACAACAGGAGACAACACCCATGCTTAAGCGTCTCGTCCTGTCCGCCGCGCTCGGTCTCGCCGCGCTCGGCCTGCAGCCGCTCGATGCCGCCGCTCAAGGCCGCGCCATCTGCTACAACTGCCCGCCGGAATGGGCCGACTGGGGCTCGCAGCTCAAGGCGATCCAGGCCAAGCTCGGCATCACCGTGCCGCCGGACAACAAGAATTCCGGCCAGGCCATCGCCGCCCTGATCGCCGAGAAGGCCAACCCGGTGGCCGATGTCACCTATCTCGGCGGCATCGCCGCCGATCCGGCCAAGGATGCCGGCGTGCTGAGCCCCTACAAGCCGGCCGGCTGGGACAAGATCCCCGCTTCGCTGAAGGATCCGGAAGGCTACTGGTTCACCATCCACTCCGGCACGCTCGGCCTGTTCGTGAACACCGCCGCTTTGCGCGGCAAGCCGGTGCCGCAGAGCTGGGCTGACCTGTTGAAGCCGGAATACAAGGGCATGGTCGGCTATCTCGACCCGACCTCGGCCGCTGTCGGCCAGCTCGGCGTCATGGCGGTGAACCTGGCGCTCGGCGGCGATTACGGCAATCTCGACAAGGCCATCGACTTCTACAAGAAGCTGGCCAAGAACGATCCGATCGTGCCGAAGCAGACTTCCTATGCCCGCGTCATCTCCGGCGAAATCCCGATCCTGCTGGATTACGACTTCAACGCCTATCGCGGCCAGTATACCGACAAGGCGCCGGTGCAGTTCGTGATCCCGAAGGAAGGCAGCGTGGTGTTTCCCTATGTCATGGGCCTGACCAACAAGGGCCCGAATGCCGATAACGGCAAGAAGGTGCTGGACTTCGTGCTGTCGCCGGAAAGCCAGGCGATGTGGGGCAATGCCTTCCTGCGCCCGGTCTTCGCCGAGCATCTCTCGGCCGACGCCAAGGCGAAGTTCCTGCCCGATGCCGATTATGCCCGCGCCAAGCCGATCGACCTGAAGCAGCTTGCCGGTGCGCAGAAGAGCATCATCGAGCGCTACAAGAACGAAGTGAACTAATCATCCGGGTTGGCGGAAGCTGCCTTCCGCCAACCCTTTTTTCTGGACCGGCATGACCGATAAACGCGACACCCCGATCCTTGCCCTGCTGCTGTTGCCGGCGGGCGTATTCTTTCTGGCCTTCTTCCTGCTGCCGCTGACGCGGCTTTTCTTCATTGGCGGCAGCGGCAAGCTTGGCTACATGGCCTATGCGGCGATCCTCACCGACAGGAATTACTTCAACAGCCTGATCGCCACCCTGGTGCTGGCCGCCGGCACCACGGCGATCACCCTGATCATCAGCGGCATTGCCGGCGTGTTCCTGCAGCGCAACCGCTTTCGCGGCAATGCCACCCTGGTGGCGATGCTGACCTTTCCGCTGGCCTTCCCTGGCGTGGTGATCGGCTTCATGGTGATCATGCTGGCCGGGCGCCAGGGCCTGATCGGCGATATCACGCTGCTGCTGTTCGGCGAGAAGCTGGTCTTCGCCTATTCCATGGCCGGGCTGTTGATGGGCTATGTCTATTTCTCGATTCCGCGCACCATTCTCACGGTGATGGCGGCGGCAGAAAAGCTCGATCCCAAGCTGGAAGAGGCGGCGCGCTCACTCGGCGCCTCGCCCTGGCGCGTGGTGCTGGATGTGATCGTGCCCGGCCTGAAGGGTGCCTTCCTAGCCGCCGGCGCAATCTGTTTCGCCACCGCCGTCGGCGCTTTCGGCACGGCCTTCACGCTCGCCACCCGCATCAATGTGCTGCCGATGGTGATCTATACCGAGTTCACCCTGGAGGCCAACATGGCAATGGCGGCGGCGCTGAGTTTTGTCTTGGGCGCCGTCACCTGGATCGTGCTGGCGGTCGCCCGCCAGATTGCCGGCGGCACTGTCGCGGCGGCGGGCTAGGGGGCGATGATGAAACGCACACCGCTGTTCTGGCTGCAGCTCGCCTTCACGCTCACCGTCTGCGCCTTCCTGGTGGTGCCGGTGATCCTTTCGGTACTGGCCGGCCTCACGGTGAATTACCAGACCGGCCTCTCCAGCGGACTCACGCTGCGCTGGGTGCTGGAAGTATGGTCCGGCTACCGCAACACCATTTTCCATTCCATCGCGCTGTCGCTGGCCTGCCTCGTGATCACGTTGCTGCTCGGCATTCCCGCCGCCTATGTGCTGGCGAAACGACAGAATGCCTTCAGCCGCGCCATCGAGGAATTGCTGGTGATGCCGGTGGCGGTGCCGGGCCTGGCTACTGCCTTGGCGCTGATCGTGATGTATGGCGGCGCTGGCGGTTTCCGCACCTCGTCGGCCTTCATCCTGGTCGGCCATGTGCTGTTCACGCTGCCGTTCATGGTGCGCTCGGTGCTGGTGGTGCTGATGGCGATTGACCTCAAGACGCTCGAGGAAGGCGCCGCCTCGCTCGGCGCCAGTTTCCGGCAACGCTTCTTCCATGTCGTGCTGCCGAATTGCCGGGGCGGCATTCTCGCCGGCTCGCTGATGGTGGTGACGCTGTCCATGGGCGAATTCAACATGACCTGGCTGCTGCACACGCCACTGACCAAGACTTTGCCCGTCGGCCTCGCCGATGCCTATGCGTCTTTGCGGCTCGAAATCGGCAGTGCCTATACCCTGGTCTTTTTCCTGATGATCGTGCCGCTGCTGATCGCCATGCAGGCGATGGGACAGGCGGCCAAGCCGCGCTTTCAGGCGGATGAGGAGTAACCCACCATGATGCAGCCCGTCTCGATCCGCCTGGAGCAATGCTCCAAGACCTTTCCCGATGGCACCAAGGCGTTGGAGCCGCTGAACCTCGAAATCGGCGCCGGCCAGACGGTGGTGTTCCTCGGGCCTTCCGGTTGCGGCAAGACCACCACGTTGCGCATCATCGCCGGGCTGGAAAGCCCCGATGCCGGCGGCGGCGTGCTGTTCGATGGCGCCGACGTGACGCCGCTGCCGATCGAGAAGCGCAATGTCGGCATGGTGTTCCAGTCCTATGCGCTGTTTCCCAACATGAGCGTGGCAGAGAATATCGGTTACGGTCTGCGCATCCGCAAAACCGCGCCAGCAGCCGTGAAGCAGCGCGTCGCCGAACTGCTCGCCATGATGCGCATCGAGCCGCTGGCCGACCGCCGCATCGAGCAGCTTTCCGGCGGCCAGCGCCAGCGTGTTGCGCTGGCGCGTGCCTTGGCCGCCGAGCCGCGCGCCCTGCTGCTGGATGAACCGCTGACCGCGCTCGATGCCAAGCTGCGCGACACGTTGCGCCTTGAAATCGACAGCCTGCTGCGGCGCCTCGGCATCACGGCGGTGTATGTGACCCATGACCAGGCCGAGGCGATGGCGCTGGGTGACCGCATCGTGGTGATGGACCATGGCCGGGTGGCGCAAGTGGGCAGCCCGCGTGACATCTACCGCCAGCCGGCGACGCGTTTCGTTGCTGAATTCATCGGCACCATGAACCGCATCCGGGGCCGTGTGGAATCAGGCGGTTTCCGCGCCGCCGCCGGCCTGGTGCCCTGGCCGAATGCCCCGGCGCAGGCCGCCGAGGCGATGTTCCGGCCCGAGGACACCCATCTGGCGGAAGGTACTGAGGCGCATCTCGAAGGCAGCATCGACGCGGCGTTTTTCCTCGGCGACCGCACGCGGCTATTCGTGGCGGTGGGCGAGGACAAGCCTTTGGTGGTAGAGACGACGCAGCGGCGCGATTTCCAGCGCGGCGAGCGGGTGGGCCTGCGCATCGATCCGCAGAGCCTGCTGGCGCTGTAGGAGAGCACACCATGCTGATCTGCCAGATCACCGACACCCATATCAAGCTGCCGGGCAAGCTCGCCTACAAGAAGGTGGATACCGCCGACATGCTGCGGGTCTGCGTCGCGGAAGTGCAGAAGCTGAACCCGCAGCCGGACCTGATCATCATGACCGGTGACCTGGTGGATCTCGGCCGGCCAGAGGAATACGCCCATCTGCAGGAGATCATCGCGCCGTTGACGCAGCCGCTCTACGTGGTGCCGGGCAACCATGATGCGCGCGACCCGATGCGTGAGGCGTTCAAGGCCGGCGGCTATTTCCCGGCTTCCGGCTTTCTGCAATATGCCGTGGAGGACTGGCCGCTGCGGCTAATCGGGCTCGACACCATCATTCCAGGCAAAGGCGGCGGGGAAATCTGCGCCAAGCGGCTGGCCTGGCTCGACAAGACACTGGCCGAGCAGCCGCAGCGGCCGACCCTGGTGATGATGCATCACCCGCCGTTTGAGACCGGCATCGGCCATATGGACGATATCGGCCTGATCGGGCGCGAGGGTTTCGCTGATATTGTGGCCAAGCATCCCCAGATCGAACTGATCCTCTGTGGCCACCTGCATCGCACCATCCATGCCCGCGTCGGTGGCCGCGCCGTGATGACCAGCCCGAGCCCGGCGCATCAGGTGGCGCTCGACCTGCGCGACGACGCGCCGAGCCGTTTCCGCATGGAGCCGCCGGGCTTCATGCTGCACCGCTGGCGCGACGGCCTGCTGGTCAGCCATGTCGCCCCCATCGGCGACTATCCCGGCCCATTCCCGTTCTTCGACGAAAACGGCAAGCTGATTGATTGACCTTCTGTCGTCATTCCCGCGAAAGCCGGCATGACGCACTTATCGTTTTATATTACTCGTCATCGCCGGGCTTGACCCGGCGATCTCAGTCCGCATGGCATGAGATGCCCGCATCAAGTGCGGGCATGACGAGACCATTTTGATGCGGGATTTTGCGCGCTGCCCTTCGGGCCTCTGCGCCCACGAGCCTCCACTGGAGGCTCGCACGCTTAGAGGCCCCAATCCGGGTCGGGCGTGGTGGCGAAGACCGAGCGCAGGCCTTCGCCCCAGCGGCGGCGGATATCGTTGAAATAGGGATCGTCGGCATCGATGCGGCGGCGCAGGGCGGGCTTGAAATCATCCTTGCGCAGGATCAGCAGATCCAGCGGCAGGCCGACCGAGATATTCGAGCGCAGCGTCGAATCCATCGAGATCAGGGCGCATTTCGCTGCCTCGATCAGCGGCGTGTCCGGACGGATGACGCGGTCGAGGATCGGCTTGCCGTATTTCGCCTCGCCGATCTGCAGGAACGGCGTGTCCTCGGTGGCGCGGATGAAATTGCCGGCATAGTAGAGCATGTAGAGCTGGGTCGGGCGGCCCTTGATCTGGCCACCGAGCAGCATGGTCAGGTTCGGCTCGATGCCTTCCTGCTTCAGCCCCTCGCCATCGCGCCGCGCCACTTCGCGGATCGCGGCGCCGACCATGCCGGCGGCCTCGAACATGCGGCCGGCCTGCATCAGATCATGCTGCTTGCCTTCCGCGTCGGTGAAACCGTCGTTGAGCAGCGACACCACCGACTGGCTGAGCGACAGGTTGCCGGCGGTGCAGAGCGCCAGCACGCGGTCGCCCGGCTTCTGCCATACATGCATCTTGCCGAAGGTGGCGATGCTGTCGACGCCGGCATTGGTGCGGCTGTCGGCCAGCATCACGATTCCGTCGCGCAGGTTGAGCCCAACACAATAGGTCATGACAGAAATGCCCGTTTGGATGTATACAACGAGTGATTATACCTTTTTCGGCGCCGCCGTCTCCGGCCATGCGCCCAGTATCGTTATTTTTTGCTCACAAACCAAACTCTTACCCCAAAGTAACTGGTCCTATCGCGAGAAGCGTCGAGTATATCGGCGGTTGCGATTCACCAAGCTTGGCCGGGAAAATCTGGCCCTCTGCCCTGGCCAGGGCAGAGATTCTGATGGAGCGGTATGATGACGGTTAAACTTGGTATACGCGGCAAGATCGTTGCCGCCCTGGTAGCTTTCGCGGTGGTGCCGATGCTGGTGCTGTCGGGCGTCATCTACTACCAGTTCGGCAAGTTCCGCCAGGACGCGGTGAATGAATTCGCTGCCATGGCGGTAAATGTCTCCGACGTGATCGACCGCAACCTGTTCGAACGCTATGGCGACGTGCAGGCCTTCGGCTACAACACCGCCGCCATGGACCCGGCCAACTGGGGCCAGCCCGGCGAGAAGAACCCGCTGGTGCAGGCCATGGACCGCTACATGGCGAATTACGGCGTCTATAAGCTGATGCTGCTGGTATCGCCGGATGGCAAGGTGCTGGCGGTGAACAGCAAGGATGCCGCCGGCAAGCCGCTCAACACCGCGGCGCTCTACCAGGGCAACTACGCCAATGCCGCCTGGCTGCGCGATGCCCTGGCCGGCAAGTTCCTGGTCGGCAAGGATGGCTTCACCGGCAGCGTGGTGGAACAGCCCACCCGCCATCCGGAACTCAGCACGCTTTATGCTGGCGATGATTACGCCATGATCTTCGCCGCCCCGGTGCAGGATACCGACGGCAAGACCGTGGCGGTATGGGCGAATTTCGCTGACATGGCGCTGGTGGAAGACATCGCGGAAGCGGCGCATAAGCAATTCGAAATCGCCGGCAACGACAATACCTCGATCACCATTCTGGACCCCAAGGGCACCATATTGGTGGATTACGACCCCGCCCTGCTGCAGAACCACAAGTACAAGCGCGACTTCAATGTCATCGGCAAGCTGAATCTGGCCGAGGGCGGTCTTGTGGCGGCACGCGAGGCCGTGGCCGGCCGCAATGGCGGCATGGAAGGCAAGCATCTCCGTACCGGCGTTGCGCAGGTAGTCGGCTACTTCCATTCCAGCGGCGCCTATGGCTATCCCGGCCTCGGCTGGTCGATCCTGGTGCGGGTGCCGACCAAGCAGGCCTTTGATACGCTCTATGAGGTCGAGTTTGAAATGCTGATCGTGCTGGCCCTGGCGCTGCTTGGCGCGCTGGTGATCGGCCAGCCCTATGGCAATGCCTTCGCCCGCCCGATCCTGCGCCTGGCCAATGCCATGAGCGAACTTTCCGCCGGCAAGGTGGATATCGACACCAAGGGCGCCGAGCGCAGCGATGAAATCGGCGCCGCCTTGCGCGAAGTGCTGACGGTGCGCGACCGTATCGTCACCGGGCTGCAGACCAAGGAGACGTTGAACAGCCTGACCAACCCGGTGATCCTGGCCGACGAGCAGGGCAGGCTGGTCTTCCTCAACAATGCCGCGATGCGCGTGTTCGGCGAGGCAGCCGCAGCGATCCGCCGCGAGATTCCGGGCTTCGATGCCGCCGCTCTGCTGGGCGCGCCAATCGATACGTTGCTGCGCGATCCAGCCTTGCAGCAGCGCCAGCTCGGCACGCTCGCCGCGCCGCTGGCCGGCAATCTCAAGCTCGGCGGCCTGTCGTTTGAACTGACCGCGGTGCCGGTCTTCGATGCCACTGGCAAGCGGCTTGGTGCCGCCGTGGAATGGAAGAACGTGACTGAACTGCTGATGGTGCAGCATGAAGTGGCTGGCTTGGTGCAGGCGGCGCAGCAGGGTGATTTCAGCCAGCGCGTCAATCTCGACGGCAAGACCGGCTTCATGCGCGACATTGCCGGCGGCGTGAACGGCATGGTGGATACCATGGCCCGCGCCGTGAACGACATCGACGGCGTGATGGATGCGCTCGCCCATGGTCGCCTCAGCCAGCGCATGACCGGCCAGTATGACGGCCAGCTCAAGCGGCTGCAGGAAAACTGCAACGCCACCATCGACAAGCTGAACGACATCACCGGCAAGATCGGTATTGCCGCCGGCAACGTGAACAACTCAGCCGGCGAAATCGCCACCGGCACCCAGGACCTGGCGCAGCGCACCGAAAGCCAGGCGGCAACGCTGGAGCAATCGGCCGCCGCGATGCAGCAGGTGACCGAGACGGTGCGCCAGACCGCCGAGAATGCCCAGGCCGCCGATCATCGCGCCGCCGCCGCCCGCGACATTGCCGCCAAGGGCGGTGTGGTGGTGAGCAGCGCCATGAAGGCGATGGGCGAGATCGAAAGCGGCGCCCAGCGCATCGCCGAGATCATGACCCTGATCGACGAGATCGCCTTCCAGACCAACCTGCTGGCGCTGAACGCTTCCGTGGAAGCGGCCCGCGCTGGCGAGGCCGGCAAGGGTTTCGCCGTGGTGGCGCAGGAAGTGCGCAGCCTAGCGCAGCGCTCGGCGGGCGCTTCCAAGGACATCAAGGCGCTGATCCAGAATTCCAACGCCCAGGTGAAAACCGGCGTCGACCTGGTGGGCCAGACCGGCAAGGCGCTGGAGGAAATCGTCGGCGCCATCAAGCAGGCCTCCGACCTGGTGGCGGAAATCGCCGCGGCCAGCGGCGAGCAGGCCCGCGCCATGCAGGAACTCAACACCGCGATCCTGAACATGGACGAGATGACCCAGCGCAACGGTGCCCTGGTGGAAGAGACCAGCGCCGCGACGCAGAACCTGGCCTTCCAGGCCAACGAACTGGCCGACCTGGTCGGCTTCTTCGACCGCGGCGGCGCCGCGCTGTCCGAACGTCGCCGCGACAGCCGCTTCGATCTCGGCCCGAGCGATGTCATCGAGACCGGCGGCCGCAGCTACCGGGCGCGCAACTGGAGCCAGTTCGGCATGCTGTTCGGCCCGGTGGAACCGACACCGGCACTGGGCACCAGGCTGTCGCTCAAGGCAGCGCTGCAAAGCGTCGGCATGAATTTCAGCGCCGAGGCAACCGTGGTGCGGCTGGAAGACAACATGGTGGCGGTGCGCTACTTCGCGGAAGATAGCGCCAAGGCCCAGGTGGCGCGTCATTTCGCCGGCATGGAGATGGCGACGACCCGCGAGGCGCCGCGCGCCGCACCGAAGCCGGCCCCGGCTGCGGCCAAGCCGGCTGCAGCCAAGCCGGTTGCCGCCAAGCCTGCGGCAACAAAGCCGACTGCCGCCGCACCCAAGCCGGCAGCGCCCAAGCCGGCGGCAGCCACACCGGCACCGCAAAAGCTGCTGCGCCCGGCACCCGCCGGCGCCACGCCAGCCAAGCGCGACGATGACGATGATTGGAAGGAATTCTGATCCGGCGCCGCATCCCGGCAGATAAACAAAACCGCCGCTCGTTGGAGCGGCGGTTTTGTTTATTGCCTGAACCGACGCTTCAAGCTCACGCCGTGTGCATGAAATCCTGGGCGATCATGCTGCCGAGTTCGATATTCTGGTCGATTGCCTCGGTGAGATATTCGTGCAGGCCCTTGGCGACGATTTCATCAATCGTGCCATAGCGCAGCTTCATCAGCAGGCGTTCGGCCAGCCGCACGGATTCGTAGTCGCGCCGGTAATGCACGCGCAGATGCTGCATGATCTCGACGATTTCTGAGAAGCAGTTATGCAGGCTGCGCGGCATGTCGTCGCGCAGGATCAGCAATTCGGCGACGCGCAACGGCGTGATGCTGTCGCGGTAGATCTGGCGGTAGATGCGGAAGGACGATACCGAGCGCAGCAGGGCGCCCCACTGATAGTAATCCACCGCGCCGCCGACATCGCGCGGGCTGGGCAGCAGGATGTGGTATTTCACATCGAGAATACGCGCCGTCGAATCCGCGCGCTCAATCAGCGTGCCCAAGCGCATGAAACGATACGCATCGCCGCGCTGCATGGTGCCTTCGGCGACGCCACGGAAGAGATGCGAGCGGTCGCGCACCCAGTCGAAGAAGCCACGCAGGCCGTCGGCCTCCACCTTGTCGAGCGTCAGCGTGCGCATTTCCAGCCAGGCGGCGTTGATGCTTTCCCAGGCTTCGTTGGTGATCTGCGCCCGCATGGCGCGGGCATTCTCGCGCGCGCCCTTGAGGCAGGCGGCGATGGAGGAGGGGTTGTCCGGCGCGAAGGCCAGGAAGTCGATCACCGCGCGCGGCGTGGCGGTGCCGCCGCGCAGCGCAAAGGGCTTGTCGGCGCCGGCGATGATCAGCGCCGCATCCCACTGGTTCATGCCGGTATCGGCACCCATCAGCGACATGCGGTGTGTCACATCGAGCAGGCGCGCCATGTTCTCGGCGCGCTCGACGTAGCGCATCATCCAGTAGAGATTGTCGGCGGCGCGGCTCAGCATGGCTCAAGCCCCCGCTGTCTGCGACTGTGATTGCGACGGGCCCGGTTCCTCGGGCATCACCTCGCCGGGCAGCGGTTCCAGCACCCAGGTATCCTTGGTGCCGCCGCCCTGGCTGGAATTCACCACCAGCGAGCCTTCGCGCAAGGCGACGCGGGTCAGCCCGCCCGGCACGATGCGCGTGGTGTTGCCCGACAGCACGAAGGGCCGCAGATCGACATGGCGCGGCGCCAGGCCGCTTTCGACGAAAGTCGGGCAGGTGGAGAGCGCCAGGGTCGGCTGCGCGATATAGGCTTCAGGCTTGGCGATGATCTTGGCGCGGAAGGCCTCGATCTCGGCCTTGGTGGCGCGCGGGCCGACCAGCATGCCGTAGCCGCCGGAGCCATGCACTTCCTTCACCACCAGCTCGTCGAGATGCTCGAGCGTGTATTTCAGGTCATCCGGCCGGCGCAGGATATGGGTCGGCACATTGGCCAAAGTCGGTTCTTCGCCCAAGTAAAAGCGCACCATGTCCGGCACATAGGGATAGACCGACTTGTCGTCGGCGACGCCGGTGCCGACCGCGTTGGTGACGGTGATGTTGCCGGCCTTGTAGGCGGCGAACAGGCCCGGCACGCCGATCATCGAATCCTTGCGGAAGGCCTGGGGATCGAGGAAGGAATCATCGAGGCGGCGGTAAAGCACGTCGACGCGCTTGAGGCCACCGACCATGCGCATGTAGACGATGCCGTCCTTGACCACGAGATCCGAGCCTTCCACCAGCTCGATGCCCATCTGCTCGGCGAGGAAGACATGCTCGAAATAGGCTGAATTGTAGACGCCGGGCGTGAGCAGCGCGACGGTGGGTTCGTCATTGCAGTTCGGCGGCGCGCATTCGCGCAGGGTTTGCAGCAGCGCATCGGCGTAATGGCCCACCGGTGCAACGCGCACCTGGGCGAAAAGATCGGGGAAGAGGCGCATCATCGCCTCGCGGTTTTCCAGCATGTAGCTGACGCCGCTGGGCGTGCGGGCATTGTCTTCCAGCACGAAGAAATCGTTTTCGCCGGTGCGCACCACATCGATGCCGGCGATATGGGTGTAGATGCCATGCGGCACGCGGAAGCCGGCCATGGCACCGGTGAACTGCTCGTTGCCGAGGATCAGGTCGGCCGGAATTTTGCCCGCCCGGATGATCTCCTGCTCATGGTAGATATCGTGCAGGAAGGCGTTCAGCGCCTTGACGCGCTGCTCAAGCCCGCGCTTCAGCCGCGCCCATTCGGAAGCAGCCAGGATGCGCGGCACGATATCGAAGGGGATCAGGCGTTCGGTATCGCCGCCTTCGCCATAGACCGCGAAGGTGATGCCGAGGCGGCGGAACAGCGTGTCGGCTTCGTGGCGGCGCTTCGCCGGCACATCGGCGGGCACGTTCTTGAGCCACCGGGAATAGCCTTGGTAGGGGATGCGGACCGCGCCACTGGCGTCGGTCATTTCATCGAAAGCGGGCATCGCTTATCCCCCGAAATCTATTTGCTGGCGACCAGAGTAGGGGATTGGCCTGAGGGCGGAAAGTAAAAAACCGCGCATGGGGAAGCGAAAAAGATGCAGCCCGGGCCGACGGGTGGGTGTGTCGGTCCGGGCTGCAAGTGTGCGCGTCTTATTGCACCGTCTCGCCGTGCAAGTTGAGATCGAGGCCGTCACGTTCGGTGGCCTCGTCGACGCGCAGACCGATGGTCCAATCGACGATCTTGAGGATGATCAGGGTCACAACCGCGGTGAACACGATGGTGATGACCACACCGTAGATCTGGGTGAGCACCTGGCCGCCATTGCCGTCCAGCAGGCCCAGCGGGGCGTCCTTGCCGGCAATCGCCGCCTTGGCGAACACACCGGTGAGCACCGCGCCGACGATGCCGCCGACACCATGGACGCCGAAGGCATCAAGGCTGTCGTCGTAGCCCAGCGCGTTCTTGATGCTGGTGGCGGCGACGAAGCAGACCACGCCGGAGATCAGGCCGATGATGAGCGAGCCCATCGGATCGACGAAACCGGCAGCCGGGGTGATGGCAACAAGGCCGGCAACGGCACCCGAGATGATGCCGAGCACGCTGGGCTTGCCGCGGGCAATCCACTCCGCGAACATCCAGGCGAGCGCCGCAGCGGCGGTGGCGATCTGGGTGACCAGCATGGCCATGCCGGCATTGACGTTGGCACCGGCGGCGGAACCGGCGTTGAAGCCGAACCAGCCAACCCACAGCAGGCTGGCGCCGATGATCGACAGCGTCAGGTTATGCGGCGCGTGGCTGGACTTGCCATGGCCCATGCGCTTGCCGATGACCAAGCAGGCAACCAGGCCGGCGATGCCAGCGTTGATATGCACCACGGTGCCGCCAGCGAAGTCGAGCACGCCCATTTCGCCCATCAGACCGCCGCCCCACACCATATGGGCAACCGGGGCATAGACGAAGATCAGCCACAGGCCGATGAACCACAGCATCGCCGAGAACTTCATGCGGTCGGCGAAAGCACCGGTGATCAGCGCCGGGGTGATGATGGCGAAGGTGAGCTGGAAGGTGAGGAACACCGATTCCGGGATGGTCTTGGCCAGATCGTTGACGCTGTCGATGGCGATGCCGGACAGGAACAGGTTGCCGAAGCCGCCGATGATGGCGTTGCCCGGCGAGAAGGCCAGGCTGTAGCCGATGATCATCCACAGCACGGTCACCAGGCAGGTGATGGCGAAGGACTGCATCATGATGGTGAGCACGTTCATCTTGCGGACCATGCCGCCGTAGAACAGCGCCAGGCCGGGGATGGTCATCAGCAACACCAGGGCGGTGGAGGTGAGCATCCAGGCGGTATCGCCGGTATCAAGCTTCGGCGCGGCGGCAGCTTCGGCAGCGGCCGGCGCGGCGGCCTGGGCGAAAGCATGGAACGGCAGCAGCGCAAACATGGCGGCGAGCGCCAGCAGCAGCCAGCCGAGCTGGCGGCCGTAAGTCTGAGGGACGGCGGGCATCGCCGTTACGGAAAGACGTGGCATTGTCGATAACCTCCTGCTTGGTGACCCGCACCACCTGCCGGTCGCCGCCCGGCACAACTTCCGGACCGGCCGACCCACCCTGGTACGCGCCTCGGGATTCAGGTTTACAAGAACCGTGCCACTTGGCCGCAATGCAACAAAACCGGATTCAGCGTCGATTCGCCCCTGAATCACGCTGTCATTGCAGGCAGGGGTACGAGCCTGTGCCTAAAATAACGCCATTCAGCATGCAAATGCCAATGGAATAGGCGGTATTATGGCGATTGTTTGGCGCTGCCTGCGCCGGAGTCGGTGCCGGGAGGGGTGGAAATCGTGCCAAATTTCTGGCCTGGCTTCCTCGCCGGGCCGGGGTTCCGGCCAGAAGCTGCCTCCGGGGACTTATGCCCTGGGGCTGAGGCCGATCAGCGCCAGATGCTTGGGGCGGTAGCCATCCGGCACGCCATCGGCCTGGGCATGGCGGCCAATCAGCCACAGCAGGTCATCCATGCTGAGCGGCAGGCTGTCATCGCCCGACTGGATGATCGGCAGGCCGTAATCCTCTATATCGCCGAGATCCAACTCCACCGCTTCCGCCATCCAGGCATTTTCCGGCACCAAAGCGATCCAGGCCATGATGCCGTCGCGGTAGAGGCACAAGGTCGGCCGCCCAACCTGGAACAATTCACCGCGATAGGCACCGACATATTGCCACGGGATCAGCCCCAGCCCGGTGCTGCGGTCCTCGAAGCCGGTGCGCGACAGCACCAGCGCCGGGCCGCCCTCGCGCAGCCGGCGGCGCAGGCATTGCGCATGGCCATGCAGCGCACGGGAACGCAGCGGGCGTTCGTAGGGCGGCAACAAGGCCATCCAATCTTCCGAGACCAGACGGAAGATATATGCGATGAGCGAAGTGAAGGTCATCAGCCGCATCACCGCATACTCGACCCACAGCCGGCGCCGCTTGTCATAGATGCGGATCTCGCCCTTGGCTGGATCGATCTCGATCTCGCGCCGGCGCAGCATTATCTCCGGCTGAGCTTCTTCGCCAGGTCGTCGAGCTGTTCGAGGCGGCGGTAGTTGATGATCAAGCGGCCGCTCTCGCTGTCATCGCCGACCTCGACCTCGACGACGAGGCCGAGCGCTTGGCTCAGAGAGCGCTCGAAAGCGAGCGTATCGGCATCCTTCTTTTTCGGCGTAGTGGGCGAAGACGACGACGAACTGCCGCCGGCCTTCGGCGGCTTCGGCGCGGCACTAGCACCACCGACCGCCTTGCCGATTTTCGCCATGTTCTCGGCCTGGCGCGCGGTGAGTTTGCCGTCCGCGATCTGCAGAGCCAGGTCGGCGGCCTGCGGATGCTCAATCAAAGGCCGCGCCTGGCCGGCGGTCAGCCTGCCGTCGATGATCAGTCTGATCACGCTTTCCGGCAGCTTCAGCAGGCGCAGCGTGTTGGCGACATGCGGCCGGCTCTTGCCGATGGCATCGGCGATTGCCTCGGCGCTGTAGCCGAATTCATCGGTGAGGCGGCGATAGGCCTGCGCCTCTTCCATGGGGTTGAGGTCCTGGCGCTGCACATTCTCGATGATGCCGATTTCCAGTGCCTGACGGTCGTCGATCTCCTTGACCACCGCCGGCACATGATGGAGCTGCGCCATCTGCGAGGCGCGCCAGCGCCGCTCGCCAGCGATGATCTCATACATGCCGGCCTTGGTCGTGGAGCGCCGCACCACCAAAGGCTGCAGCACGCCGCGCTCGCGGATCGAGGCGGCGAGCGAGGCCAGCGCCTCGGCATTGAACATCATGCGTGGCTGATACGGGTTCGGCATCAACTGCTCGATCGGCAGCTCGCGCAAACCGCCGCGCGGCGCTGCATCTGCCGGCGCGCCGGTGGCGCCGCCATCGCCCATCAGCGCGGCGAGGCCACGCCCTAAGCCACGCTTGGCGGCCCCTGCCGCATCGGCCGGCCGCTTCTTCGGATCATCTATCATACTCTACTCCGGCGCCGCGTCAGGCAGCGTCACGCAGGGCCTGTTCGCGGCGGATCACTTCGCGCGCCAGGCTCATGTAAGCCGTGCTGCCGGGGCAGCGGAAATCATAGATCAGCGCCGGCACGCCAAAGCTCGGCGCTTCCGAGATGCGGACATTGCGCGGGATCACGGTGTCGTAGACCTTCTCGCCGAGGAAGCCGCGCACATCGGCGGCGACCTGTTCGGAGAGATTGTTGCGCTTGTCGAACATGGTCAGCACCACGCCCTGCACTTCCAGCGCCGGGTTCAGCGCGCCACGCACGCGCTCGACCGTGCGCAGCAACTGGCTCAGCCCTTCCAGCGCGAAGAACTCGCATTGCAGCGGCACCAGCACTGCATCCGCCGCCGCCATGGCATTGACGGTGAGCAGCGTCAAAGACGGCGGGCAGTCGATCAGCACATGGTCGTAATCGAGCGCATCACCAGCGGCGTCGAGCGCATCGGCCAGGCGATGCTGGCGGCGGTCGAGGTCGATCAGTTCCAGTTCGGCGCCGGACAGATCGACGGTCGCCGGCACGATGAAAAGATTCGGCACCTTGGTCTCGTGCACGGCTTCTTCCAGCGTCGCCTCGCCCATCAGCACCTGATAGGTGCCGGCGCCGCGCTCCTCATGGCTCAGGCCCAGACCGGTGGAGGCGTTGCCCTGCGGGTCGCTGTCGATCAGCAGCACGCGCTCGCCGACGGCGGCCAAAGCGGTGGCGAGGTTGATGGCGGTGGTGGTCTTACCCACGCCGCCCTTCTGGTTGGCGATGGCGAGCACGCGGGCATGACGGATGCCGGCCGTAAGTTCGGGCGGATATTCCTGCGTATGTTCGTGTTCCGTACTCATCGCGCCACCAAGCCCCTGAAACGGAGTATCCTGCCCTCGCCGTCGCTCTGGCTTGGGAAAGCCTCTTGTAAAGATACCTTCCAGGATTTGAGCGCAAGCGTCAATTCATCCTCGGCCTGCCGGCCCTTGGGAAACAGCAGCACAGTCTCCGGCCCGGCGAAACGCGCGGCCCAGGCAAAAAGCTGCTCCAGTGGCGCCAGCGCGCGGGCCGAGATGACGCCGATCTCGCTGCCTAATGTTTCCCGTGGAACCGCCTCGATACGCTCACTGCGCACCGTGACGCTGACATCCATCAGCCGCGCCGTCTCGCGCAGGAACACCGCCTTGCGGGTGTCGCTTTCCACCAGGATCACGTTCTCGCGGCCCAAAGCTGCCACCACCAGGCCGGGGAAGCCGGCGCCAGAGCCGAGATCGAGCCAGGTGCCGCCCGCCCCTTCGGCCAGCGGCAGCACTTGCGCGGAATCGAGGAAATGCCGGCGCCACAGATCCGGCAGCGTGTTCGGCGCCACCAGGTTGATCGCCTTCTGCCATTTGGCGAGCTGGGCGGCATAGATTTCAAGGCGGGCCAGGGCAGCATCGCTACAGCCGCTGGCGGCCTGGAATTCAGCAGCCTGGAAATGGGTGGGGCTCATGGCAGCAATATAGACGCGGGCAAGGCCGGTAGGGTCAAGGGCTGCTTTATAGATCACGTCATCGCCGGGCTTGACCCGGCGATCTCAGGCCAAGTGGCGAGAGACCCCCGGATCAAGTCCGGGGGTGACGAACATCGGATTGAGAGGCGCTGTTTCACGTGAAACAGGAAAGCTGTTTCTGGGCCGGGACTTCGCTGCCGAAACCGCTGTTTCACGTGAAACAGCCAGGAGCGGCCGCCCCCTTCTCCCTTTCGTCACCCCCGCGCAGGCGGGGGTCCCATTTGTCTTATTGGAAATGGGATTCCCTGTAAGCGCGCGAACGCCTAACGGCGTTCGTGGGCGCACAGGCCCGAAGGGCTGGCGCGGAAATGACAAGGAAGTGGCTAAGAGAAAGACCGCAACCGGCCCTGAAACCCTTACGCCACGCGGCGGGCGCGCTTCTTCACATGGCCCAGCAGGGTGATGAGGGCGGCCGGCGTCACGCCGGAGATGCGACCGGCCTGGCCGAGCGTGGCCGGGCGGGCGGCTTTCAGCTTCAGGCGGACTTCGGCGGAGAGGCCGCCGATGGCGTCGTAATCCAGGTCCACCGGCAGGGAGAGGCTTTCATCCTTGCGGAAGGCCAGGATATCGGCCTCCTGGCGCTCCATATAGCCGGCATAGCGGGCATCGATCTCGATCTGCTCGACGATATGGGGCGAAAGCCCAGCCAATTCCGGCCAGACAGCGGCCAGGCGCGGCATGTCGATGCCGGGATAGCCGAGCAATTGCAGCACCGAACGCGGCTGGCCGTCCTGGTTTACCGGGATTCCGTGCTTGTTCAGCGCCGCCGGGGTCATTTTCAGGCTGTTGACCAGGTGACGGGCTGCCGAAAGCGCTTCGGCCTTGGCGGTGAAGGCCGTTTCACGTGAAACACCGATGCAGCCGATGGCCAGGCCCAGCGGGGTCAGGCGCTGGTCGGCATTATCGGCGCGAAGCGACAGGCGGTATTCCGCCCGGCTGGTGAACATGCGGTAGGGCTCGCGGGTGCCAAGCGTCACCAGGTCGTCAACCAGCACGCCGATATAGGCGTCGGCGCGGTCGAGGATGAAGGGTTCAGGGGCACCACCTGCGGCCCCCATTTTACCAGCAGACAGGGCCGCGTTCAGGCCGGCGATCAGGCCCTGGGCGGCCGCTTCCTCATAACCGGTGGTGCCGTTGATCTGGCCGGCGAAATAGAGCCCCTTCTGGCGCTTGGTCTCGAGCGAGGGCAGCAATTCGCGCGGATCGACGAAATCATACTCGATGGCATAGCCCGGCCGCAGCATCACGGCGTTTTCCAGGCCCGGAATGGTTTTCAGCAGGCCAAGCTGCACATCGCGCGGCAGCGAGGTGGAAATGCCGTTCGGGTAGATGGTCGGGTCGTCCAGGCCTTCCGGCTCCAGGAAGATCTGATGGCGCTGTTTCTCGTGAAACCGCACCACCTTGTCCTCGATGGACGGGCAATAGCGCGGCCCGGTGCCCTCGATCTGGCCGGAATACATCGGCGCCCGGTGCAGATTGGCCCGGATCAGCTCGTGGCCGGCTTCCGAGGTATAGGTGATGCCGCATTCGATCTGCGGCACGGTGATCTTATCGGTGAGGAAGCTGAACGGCACCGGCGGATCGTCAGCGGCCTGCATTTCCAGGCCGGACCAGTCGATGGTGCGGCCATCGAGGCGCGGCGGCGTGCCGGTTTTCAGCCGGCCCAGCGGGAAGCCGAGCCGCGCCAGGGTCTTGGACAGGCCCAGCGACGGCGCCTCCCCTACCCGGCCGGCGGGGATTTTCTCCTCGCCAATATGGATCAGGCCGGAAAGAAATGTCCCGGTGGTGAGGATCACCCGAGGCGCGGCGATGAACTGACCCTTTCCCGTGAAACCTGGTCCCGTGAAAACGCCCTTCAGCTCGCCATCCTCGATGCAGAGGTCTTCCACAGCAGCGGCGCGGCACTCGAGATTCGGCTGCTCGGCCAGGATCGCCTGCATCGCCTGGCGATAGAGCTTGCGGTCGGCCTGGGTGCGCGGGCCGCGCACGGCGGGGCCCTTGGAGCGGTTGAGCAGCCGGAACTGGATGCCGGCGCGGTCGGCGGCCCGGCCCATCACGCCGTCCAAAGCGTCGATTTCCCGCACCAGATGCCCCTTCGCCAGGCCGCCAATGGCCGGGTTGCAGGACATCTCGCCGATGGTCTCCAGCTTGTGGGTCAGCAGCAGGGTGCGGGCGCCCAGGCGGGCCGAGGCGGCAGCCGCCTCGCAGCCGGCATGGCCGCCGCCGATCACGATGACATCATAAGACTCGCTCATGGGCGCGGGTTCTATCCCCCGCTTTATCCCCCGTCAAAAGGAATCGGTGTTTCACGTGAAACAGCATTCTCATGTCGTCATGCCCGGACTTGATCCGGGCATCTCATAGGGAAGGTTCTGCAAGAGACCCCCGGGTCAAGCCCGGGGGTGACGATGTACTCTAGAGGGCGTCATTCCCGCGCAAGCGGGAATCCCATTTTGCAGACACTGAAATGGGACCCCCGCCTTCGCGGGGGTGACGACGTGGTGAAGTAAGCTGTCTGCCTCTGTTTCACGTGAAACACACCCCATTTCGGTACATATAATGAACAAATAGTATTAATTCGTCTTTTGTTCTTACTTGCACCCATACATATCTCCGATTGACGAAAATTGGCGAGCGCGGGCATGGTCGCGCCCAGCCACTACCGCCGGGACCGTTCGCCATGACCGACAGCATCCGCCTCGCCCATATCAGCCGCTATCCGGTGAAGGGCCTCGACGAGCAGAGCCTTGAAGCCGCCGACTTGAGCGTCGGCGCCGCCCTGCCCGGCGACCGCCGCTTCGCCATTGCCCATGGCGCCTCGGCTTATGACGCGGCGCAGCCCGGCTGGCAGAAGAAGGCGCATTTCCTCAATTGGGCGCGCACGCCGGCGATTGCCGCGATCCGCGCGCGCTATGCCGACAACGGCCATGTCGTGTCCCTGAGCGAGAATGGCGCTGAGCTGCTACGCGACGCCGATCTCACCACGGAGGCCGGCCGCGCCGCGCTTTGCGATGTGCTGCTGAAAAGACTGCCGCAGGAATCGCGCGGCAAACTCACCGTCGCGGAAGCGCCCGGGGTTTCTTTCAGCGATGTCGAGCCGAAATTCCTCTCGATCCAGAACCGCGCCAGCCTGGATGCCATCGGCAGCTTTGCCGGCATGGCCTTCGACCAGCGCCGCATGCGCGGCAACCTGCTGCTCGATGGCGTTGCGCCCTGGGCTGAGATGGACTGGGTCGGCAAACGCATCCGTGTCGGCGAAGCCGAATTGGAGATAGTCGAGATCATCGGCCGCTGCCCCGCCACCACGCTCGATCCGCTGAACGGCGCGCGCAACCTGCCCACCCTCGACATCCTCAACCGTGAATACGGCCACCAGGATTGCGGCCTCTATGCCAAGGTAGTGGCGGGCGGCACGATCCGCGTCGGCGACGCCGTCAGCCTGCGCTAGGCGCATATAAAGCTTCGGTAAAGCCCCTTGCGGCGCGGCCCGGCGCGGCGCCATGCTGCGGCAACTTTCGCCGGAGACCATCCCATGCGCCTTTCCCGCCGCGCCTTCCTCACCGCTTCCGCCGGCACCACAATCGGCACGGCTGTCGGCATCGGCGGCACTGCGCTGCTGCTGCCGGAAACCGCTGCGGCCTGCGCCGCGCTGCATGAGGCGGTGGCGGCGGACATGCTGCGGCTGAAAAAGGATGTACAGCTTGCCGGCAACAATGTGCTGTCGAATCTGCGCGACATGGCCTGCCCTTGCTGCGGCGAGCCCTTCGCGCTGTTAAAGGATTTCGAGATCTGATCAGCCGGCACTAAGCCGAGCATAGACGGCGCTGTCGCGCCACTGGCCGCGCAGCCGCAGATTTTCCTTCAAGATACCTTCGCGCGCGAAGCCGCCGGCTTCCGCCAGCGCGATGCCGGCCTTGTTCTCGGCATCGATCAGCGCGCTCAGGCGATGCAGGCCCAGCGCGTCGAAACCGAAATCGACCAGCGCCGCCAGCGCCTCCTTGGCGAAGCCCTGGCGCCAATGGTCGCTGTCCAGCGACACCGCCAGCGAGGCATTGGCATGCTCGCGGCTCTGGATGCTGAGCCGCGCGGTGCCGATCAGCAAACCAGTGTCGCGGGCCTCGATGGCGAAATGCCAGTCGGCGGTATCAGTCATGGCCTGCGCCTGCAGCCGCGCCTCGAGATAGGCCTCGATCAATTCCGCCACGGGCTCCGGCCCCGGCAGGTAGCGCCAGAAGGCAGGGCGCAGCGCGAAGCTTTGCAGATAAGCCAGGTCATCAGGCTTGAACGCCCGCAGGCTCAGCCGCGCCGTATCGAGATGGGGGTAGTCGCTATCCATGGCTGACAAGCAGTATCACTTCCCGATGCAGAAATCCCGGAACACGATGTCGAGGATGTCCTCGACGCCGACGCTGCCGGTGATGCGGCCCAGGGCGCGGGCAGCGAGGCGCAGATCCTCGGCGGCGAGTTCGGCATCGCCGTTGTTGGCCAGGAAGCGCGCCAGCGACGCATGGCAATGTTCCAACGCCTCGCGGTGGCGCGCGCGGGTCAGGGTGGCATTGCCCCCCTGACCATGCTGCCGTCCGTAACGCGCGGCGATCTCGGCGCCGAGAGATTTGAGCAGCTCATCCAGGCCGGCGCCCGTCGCCACCGAGAGCGGCAGCACAGGCCGGCCCTGGTAGCGGGCGCCTGGGGGCAGCGGCGCGGCATCGATCTTGTTGGCGATCAGCAGCGTGTCGGCATCGAGCAAAGCAGCCGTGGCTGGCGGCAGCGTGGGCCAGCTGGCCGCGTCGATCACCAGCAGTTTCAGGTCGGCGCTTTCGGCCCGCGCCAGGGCGCGGCGCACGCCTTCGCTCTCGATGCGGTCGGCGGTTTCGCGCAGGCCCGCCGTATCGGCCAGCACCACCGGATAGCCGCCGAGATCGAGATGCACTTCGACGATGTCGCGCGTGGTGCCGGCGATGTCGGAGACGATGGCCGCCTCGCGCCGTGCCAGGGCATTCAGCAGGCTCGACTTGCCGACATTCGGCGCGCCGAGAATGACGACGCCGATGCCGTCGCGCAGCCGTTCGCCGCGCCGGTTGTCGGCGAGATGCGCGCCGATCGCGGCCTGCAGCGCGCGCATCTGCGGTGCCACGGCTGCGGTGACGCCTTCGGGCAGGTCTTCCTCGGGGAAATCGATATCGGCTTCGAGATGCGCCAGCGCGCGCAGCAGATCCTGGCGCCAAGTCTCGTAAAGCCGGCCCAACTCGCCCTGCATCTGGGCCAGGCCCTGGCGGCGCTGGGCTTCGGTCTCGGCATCGATCAGGTCGGCGATGGCCTCGGCCTGGGTGAGGTCGAGCTTAGCGTTAGCGAAGGCGCGGCGGCTGAATTCGCCGGGCTCGGCCAGCCGCAGGCCAGGCCGGGCGCGGAGGGAAGCGAACAGAGCCGCCAGCACGGCGCGGCCGCCATGGATATGGAACTCGGCGACATCCTCGCCGGTGAAGCTGGCCGGGCCGGGGAACCACAGCACCAGGGCGTCGTCCAGGATTTCGCCCGCCCCATTATCCGAGGGAGCGCCCCGCAGCAGGGCGCGGGCGGCCTGGCGCGGCGGCGGCAATCTGCCGGCCAGGGCCTCGAGCGCCGGGCCGGCGCCGGGGCCGGAGAGCCGCACCACCGCCACCCCCGCCCGCCCGGGGGCGCTGGAAAGGGCGTAGATCGTATCGGCCATCGCCGGGCCGGAAGCGGGGCCGGGGCCTGCCATGGTGGGGCGTTATTTCTTCTTGGCCGTGTGGTCCGGGCCGTCTTCCGGCCGCAGCATCAGGCGCGCGACCCGGCCACCCTGGCGCACATGCACCTCCAGGATTTCGTCGATATCGGCGAAAGTCTCGGCGCGGTACCAGATGCCTTCGGGATAGATCACCACGGTGGGGCCGACCTCGCAGCGTTCCAGGCAGCCGGCATTGTTCACCCGCACCCCGTCCGCCAGGTCCAGGCCCATCTCCTTGGCCCGCGCCTTCATGTAGTTGCGCAGCTTTTCCGAGCCCTTGCGGCCGCAGGAACCACGCGGATGGTTCTCCGGCCGCTCGTTGGTGCAGACGAAAATATGGGCGCGGAAAAATGCCGCCGGATCGCCGGGAAGCTGGGTCATGCCGTTGGACTCGCTATTAAATCTTGCCGTCGCCGGCGGGTTACTTCTTGCCGTTGCTGGGCGTCGTGGCGGTGGTGAATTGTGACAGGAAGAAACGCTGGATCTGCTCCATGCTCTGCAACCCGAGCGGCGCCCAGGTCTTGAGCAGCTCGTTGGGGTCCATGGCATTGAGCGAATTCATCACCCGTTCCTGCATCTGCGCCATCACCGCCTCCTGCAGCGGCTGCACATCGGGCAGGCCCAGGAAGGCACGGGCTTCCTCTGGCGTGCAGTCCACGTTCACTGTTATCTTCATCCGGCTCTCCTCTGCTGCAAGAACATCAACCCGGCCAAAGGCATAACAGAGGCATACCTAGCATGACCGATGCCCCGTTGTCAGGTGACCCGCTGTCGAGTAGTGATGCGGTGCTGCTGGCCAGCCGCAACAACCTCGACCGCGCCGCCTCGCCCTATCTGCAGCAGCATAAGGACAATCCGGTCCACTGGCAGCCCTGGGGTCCGGCGGCGCTGGCGGCGGCGCGGGCGCAGAACAAGCCGATCCTGCTCAGCGTGGGCTATGCCGCCTGCCATTGGTGCCATGTCATGGCGCATGAGAGTTTCGAGAATCCCGACATCGCCGCGCTGATGAATCAGCTCTACGTCAATATCAAGGTCGACCGCGAGGAACGGCCGGATATCGACACGCTGTACATGAACGCGCTGCATCTGCTCGGCGAGCATGGCGGCTGGCCGCTCACCATGTTTCTCACGCCGGAAGCCGAACCCTTCTGGGGCGGCACGTATTTTCCGCCCGAACCGCGCTATGGCCGTGCCGGTTTCCCGGATGTGCTGCGCCGCGTCTCGGAAGCCTATCACACCAAGCCTGATGCCATTGCCAAGAACAAGACCATGCTGGTGCAGGGCCTGCGCCAGATGGCGCGGCCGCAGGCGATGGAAAGCATCGGCATCGACGGCGCCATTCTCGATCAGGTGGCCGAGCAGTTGCTGAGCCATGTCGATCCAGTGCAGGGCGGCCTGGGCGGCGCGCCGAAATTTCCGCAGAGCGGCATCTTCGAGGCGATCTGGCGCGCTTACCTGCGCAGCGCGCGGCCGGATTATTCGGCGGCCGTGATCACCACCGCCGTGCGCATGGCGCAGGGCGGCATCTACGATCACCTGGGCGGCGGCTTCGCGCGCTATTCCGTGGATGCGGAATGGCTGGCACCGCATTTCGAGAAGATGCTCTACGACAATGCGCAGCTCATCGAGCATTTCGCGCTGATCGAGGCCGAGACCCATGATCCGCTGCTGCGCCAGCGCATCGAGGAAACGGTGCAGTGGCTCGAACGCGAAATGATCGCGGAAGGCGGTGGTTTTGCTGCCACCCAGGATGCGGATTCGGAAGGCGAGGAAGGCAAGTTCTACGTCTGGCAGAAGGCCGAGATCGACGCGCTGCTTGGGCCTGACGCGGCCTTCTTCAACGAACATTACGATGTCGAGGATGCGGGCAACTGGGAGCACAAGGTGATCCTGCGCCGCTCGCTCAAGCCCGACCTGCTCGATGCAGCCGGCGAAGCACGGCTGAAAAATTGCCGCGAGAAACTCTTCGCCGCGCGCGAGCAGCGCATCAAGCCGGGTTGGGACGACAAGGTGCTGGCCGACTGGAACGGCCTGATGATTGCGTCGCTCGCCGCGCTGTCGCGGCAATACAAGCGGCCCGACTGGCTGGCCCTGGCGGAACGCGCCTGGGGTTTCGTCACCACCACGATGGCGGTGGGCGATAACCGGCTCGGCCATTCCTGGCGCCAGGACCAACTGATCTATCCCGGCATGCTCGACGATTATGCCGCCATGACCAAGGCGGCCTTGGCGCTCTATGAAGCCACCGGCAACCCGGCCTATCTCGAACAGGCGAAACGCTGGCTCGGCACGCTGCAGGCGGATTATGCCGATGCCGTGCATGGCGGCTTCTTCCTCACCGCCCGCGATGCCGAAACCCTGGTGGCGCGCAGCCGCGTGATCGCCGATAACGCCACGCCGTCGGGCAATGGCCTGCTGGTCGGGATCTTCGCGCGGCTGTGGTATCTCACCGGCGACGTCGCCTGGCGCGAGGCCTGCGAAACCCAGCTCGGCGCCTTCTCCGGCGAAGCGACGCGCAACTTCTTCCCGCTCGCCAGCTTCCTCAATGGCGCCGACCTCTATGCCCATGCGGTGCAGGTCACCATCCTCGGTCATCGCGGCGAACCTGCTACCGAAAAACTGATCGATGTCGCCTATTCGCTGTCGCTGCCGAACCGCGTGCTGCTGGTGGCCGATCCGGCCAAGCCGCTGCCGGAAAGCCACCCGGCCCATGGCAAGACGCAAATCGGCAACCTGCCCACCGCCTATGTCTGCGTCGGCCAGACCTGCGGCCTGCCAGTGACGCTCGCCGATGAACTGGTGGCGCAGCTGCGGGCGACGCGGGAGATTCACTAAATTCCGGCTCGACGCGCATGAGTTATGCGCATAGTCTATGCGCATGAACGCGCCACCCCGCATCCCGGCCCGCCGCAAAGCCACCAATCTCTCGCTGCCGACCGACCTGGTTGCCGAGGCCAAGGCGCTGGGCCTCAGCGTGTCGCAGATCGCCGAGCGGGCGCTGGCCGAAGCCGTGCGCCAGGCCAAGGCGGAAGCCTGGCTGGCCGAGAACCGCCAGGCCATCGAGGCCTATAACGCCAAGGTGGCTGAACACGGCATGTTCAACGACGACCTGCGCCAGCTCTGATGGCGCAATTTGATGTCCACAAGCTGCCCTCGCCGCGCGTGCCGGGCCGCCTGCTGCTGGATGTACAGAGCGACCATCTCGACCTGCTGGCCAGCCGCCTTGTGATCCCGCTGGTCCCGGAGCGCCTCTATGGCGAGCCGATGGCGCGGCTGAACCCGGCTTTCAGCATCGGCGGCAGCCGTTATGTGCTGGTGACCCAAGAGGCGACCTCGGTGCCGAAAACCATGCTGGCGCCGCCTTTGGCCTCGCTTAAAGCCGAGCGGGATGCCATCCTGGGGGCGCTGGACTTGCTGATCATCGGGTATTGATGGCCACCCCGGACACGAAGACCGAGAACCGCGCGCAATTGCGCGACCTGAAGCGCCGCCAGATCCTGGACGCCGCCAAGCGCATTTTTGCCGAGCATGGCCTGGAAGCCGCCACCATGCGCGAGATCGCCGCCGCCGCCGGCTGCACCACTGGCGCGATCTATCCGCTGTTTCCGGCCAAGGAAGAAATCTACGCCGCCTTGCTGCGGGAATCCCTGGAGAATGTCGAGGCCGCGGTGCTCAGCAGCCTGGCCCAGGTGCGCCAGGATGGCGAGAAGCTGAAAGCCGCCGCCCATGCCTGGTTCGACTATTACGCCGCCAGGCCGGCGGAAGTGTCGCTCGGGCTCTACCTTTTCCGCTCCGACAGCCGCCCTGGCCTGGCCCGCCAGGGATTGGGCCGCGATATCGACCGCGAGCTGAACGACCGCCTGCGCCAGAGCCTGGAAGGCTTCGCCGCCTGCCTGCGCCGACTGGGCCAGCTTTCCGACAGCCTGACCGAGATCGAGACCGCCAGCCTGTTCGCGCATCTGCTCGGGCTGCTCACCGCGCATCATACCGGGCGGCTGAAGCCGCTCGGCCAGGAAGCGCCGGCTTTGCTGGACCACCATCTCGATGCGCTGATCGCGCGGCTGCAATGGGAATAAAGCTGGTAACACTGTTATCGGTTTTGCTGCTGGCACCGGCAGCCCAGGCCGTCGAGCGCGTCATCGACCTTACCCCGCGCCCCGGCGCCGTGCTGCGCCTGCTCGCCGACCAGCCGGCAGCTGCTGCAAAAGGCACCGTGATCCTGCTCGCCGGCGGCAACGGCATCCTCGATCTCTCACCCGAAGGCAAAATCGGCGGGCTTGGCGGCAACCAGTTGATCCGCAGCCGGCAAGCCTACGTCGCTGCCGGCTATGCCTATCTGGCGCCCGATATAGCCAGCGACCTGAAAGGCCAGAACGGCTATCGCTACAAGCCGGAATTCGCCAGCGACATGGCCCTGGTGGTGGCGGAAGCGCGGAAACTCGGCCTGCCGGTGCATGCTGTCGGCACCAGCCGCGGCGCCGTCTCGGTGGCGGCGCTGTTCAACGCCACCCGGCCGGAGCGGCCCGATAGCGCTGTTATCACCTCGGGCATGCTGATCAGCCAGAAGATTCCGGCTGCCGACACGCTCGGCCCGAGCCAGATCCGCGTGCCGGTATTGCTGCTGCACCACCGCGACGATGCCTGCGCCGTCACCCCGCCGAGCGATGGCCCGCGCTACAAGGCTTTGCTGATCAATGCGCCGCGCGTCGATATCGAGGTTATCAGCGGTGGCGCGGCACCTAAGGGCGACCCCTGCGAAGCAGCACATTACCACGGCTTCTGGGGCATGGATGGCGATGTGGTGAAGGCCATCACCACCTGGCTCGATGGGATAAAGCCGTAACTTCGTTATATTTTAGTAACCTCGTTATATTCAAACTGGATTGCGGTGGCTGCCACGATACATGTGGTAAATCCCGTCACAGGTAATGCGGCAGGTGGAACGTATCCGGCCACGATACTCATGCAACAGGCCAAAGCTTATCTGGAGCGGCTCGCCGACCTCGAACGGCCAGCCATAGGCCAAGCGCCGGGCCTTCTCGCGCTGGGTTTCCGTACAGTGCAGAACCCCGTGAGCGATCGCATTCCGCACCTGGGCGACCTCCACCATGCCGGCCACCCCCTGGTAAACCATGGACCAGTCCTGGCCGCAGCCGCGCAACACTTGTGTCATCCAGGCATCAATCCCGCCCTCGAGTCGCCGGGAATTGACATGCTGAAGCTCTGCCTCGCTCAGTTTTCCAGAGAGCAAATCCCATCGCCGGGTTTCAACGATATGTGAAACCAGCTTCGCATGTGTCTCCAGCAGAGCGAAAGATCGTAGGAAAATAAGCGTCCAGAACAGGTCTGTATCGGCCATCGCCTCGCGATGCCGGAGTAATGACGTGGTGTACTCACCGCCCGAATCCGCCTCGGCTATGCTTGTCTCGCCGCCAGCCATCATACGCTCAGCGCGCGCCACTTCCTCCCGGAAGGCAATACGCCCGCCCCATTGCAGCCGCGTCAATGCCGCCCATTCGCGCCAAATCGGCGCAGAAAGCCAAGTATCTGCCATATGCCTATAACCGCTGGAATGGTGCGGACGACGGGACTCGAACCCGTATGCCAGAGGCGAGGGTTTTTAAGACCCTTGCGTATACCTATTTCGCCACGCCCGCGAAAACCAACCTTGAAGCTACGCCAATAGTTTATCATACCGGACCCTGGAGAGAAATCCGCAACCGGATATCAAAAGCCATGCTTGTCCCCCAACCGCCGAACGCAGCCCCTGCTTCAGCCCCGCCGGCTTCAGAACGCCGCCTCGATATCGACAATCTGCGCAGCCTGGCGGTTTTGCTGCTGCTGGTGTTTCACACCGCTCGGCTTTTCAACATCGAGCCGTGGCATATCAAGGACCCGCAATACACAGCGGTGGCCGATACCATCGTGCGGGCGCTGAACCAGTGGCATATGCCGATACTTTTCCTGCTCGCCGGCATGAGTCTGGCCTATGCCCTGGCGAAACGCTCGAAGCGCCAGATCGCCATGGAACGGCTTAAGCGCCTGCTGCTGCCGCTGGCTTTCGGCATGCTGGTGATCGTGCCGCCGCAAGTCTATGTCGAGCGGATTTCGCCGCAGATCCCGAACCGCCAGAGCCCGCTGAATTTCGACGGCAGCTATTGGGATTTCCTGCCCCATATCACCCAATGCTGCTATCCGGCGGGGAATTTCTCCTGGCACCATCTTTGGTTCGTCGCTTATCTGCTGTTCTATTCCCTGCTCGCCTTGCCGCTGATCGCGGCCCTGAACAAGGGCCGGGGGGAAAAGCTCGCCGCCTGGTTTGCCGAGGGCTATCGCCCCTTCCTGCTCGGCCTGCCGGTGGTGCTGGGGGAATGGCTGCTGCGGCCGCTCTTCCCCAGCACCCATGATCTGGCCACCGACTGGGCCAACCACGCGCATTACTTCTATCTGGTACTGCTCGGCTGGCTGATCGCCGCCCATCCCCGGCTGGAACAGGCGATCCATGGCCTGCTGCGTCAGGCCGCCCTGGTGGCTGCCGCCTGTACTTTGCTCTGGCTGGCCGCCCTCGACCGCCAGATCATTCTGCCGCAACCCTGGCCGCGCCTGCTGCGGCTGATCGGGGAGGTCGGCTGGCTCTTCATGCTGCTGGGCTGGGGGGCGCTGAAATTGAACCTGCCGCTGCGCTGGCTCGGCGATTTCAGCCGCTATTCCTATGCCTTCTACATCTTCCATCAGACCGTGATCATCCTGCTCGGCTGGTGGCTGCTCTCCTGGGCCGCCTGGTGGCCGCTGAAATTCCTGGTGGTGATGATCACTGCCGGCGCAATTTCTTACGGCTTGAGTAACGCCGCCGATAGCAACCCGGTCACGCGCCTGCTGCTGGGCCTGGGGCCGAAGCGGTGACGGCATGAAAAAAGCCGGCGGTTTGACCCGCCGGCTGTTTCGTTTGGCTTAAGGCTTTACGGCTTATTCCGCCGGGCCGGGATGGGTCACGGCGGCGTTCTGCACCTTGCGTGCGCTGGTGAAGCGGCGCAGCACCACGTAGAAGACCGGGGTGAGGAACAGGCCCACCAGGGTGACGCCGATCATGCCGTAGAACACCGCGGTGCCGAGCGAGCGGCGCATTTCGGCGCCGGCACCCGACGCCGTCACCAGCGGCAGCACGCCGAGGATGAAGGCCAAAGCGGTCATCAGGATCGGGCGCAGGCGCAGGCGGCAAGCTTCCACCACCGCCTCTACCGTATTCTTGCCCTGATGTTCGAGCTGGCGGGCGAATTCCACGATCAGGATGGCGTTCTTCGCCGCCAGACCGATCAGCACCACCAGGCCGATCTGTACCAGCACGTTGTTGTCGAGCCCGGTGAATTTCACACCGGCGAGCGCGAACAGCATGCTCATCGGCACGATCAGCATGATCGCCAGCGGCAGCACCCAGCTTTCATACTGGGCCGCCAGCGCCAGGAACACGAACACGATGGCCAGCGCGAACACGAACAGCGCGGTGTTGCCGGTCATGCGTTCCTGCAGGGCGATTTCGGTCCACTCGAAACCCTGGCCCGGCTCCAGCACGCTGGCCGCCAGATTCTCCATCACGCTGAGCGACTGGCCGGTGGAGACGCCGGGCGGCGTGTTGCCCTGCAGCGGCACAGACACATACATGTTGTAGCGCTGGATCAGGTCGGGGCCGGAGGATTCCTTGATCTCGATAATGCTGCCCAGCGGCACCAGATCGCCGCTGGCCGAGCGCACCTTGAGATTCAGGATGTGGTCCTGGTCGAGGCGGAACTGCTGGTCGGCCTGGGCACGCACCTGGAAGATACGGCCGAAGGCGTTGAAGTCGTTCACATAGGCCGAGCCGAGATTGACCTGCAGGGTCTGGAATACACTGCTTAGCGGCACATTCAGCATCTGCGCCTTGGTGCGGTCGATCTCGAGGAAGACCTGCGGCGAGGAAGCCGAGAAGGTGGTGAACACGCCGGTGACGCCCGGTGTCTGCTGCGCCCGGCCCATCATCTGATAGGCAGCGGCGAGCAGCGGCCGCACGTCATCCGAGGTCCGGTTCTGCAACTGCATCTTGAAACCGCCACCCGAACCGATACCCGGCACGGCCGGCGGCGGGATGGCGATGACAAAGGCTTCCTCGATCGGCATCAGCTTGCCGATCATCTGGCCGATGATGACATCGGCGGTAAGGCCCTGCGGCAGGCGTTCCTCGAACTTGGTGAACGGCGTGAAGATCACCGAGGCGTTCGACGCATTGGTGAAGGTGGCGCCGTTGAAGCCCGGAATCGCCACCACGTTGGCCACACCCGGCGTGCCTTCGATCAGCTTGGTTGCCTTCTGCGTCACCTCGTCGGTGCGGCTGAGCGAAGCACCATCGGGCAACTGGATCACCACGATGGCATAGCCACGATCCAGCGGCGGAATGAAGCCCTGCGGCACGGTGCGGAACAGGAATACCGTCGCCGCCACCAGGACACCGTAGAAGCCGAGCATCAGCAGGCGGCGCTTGACGATGCCGTTGATGCCGCGCGCATAGGAATTGCTCATCTTCTCGAAGCCGGTATTGAACCCGCCGGCCAGCCGGCCGAAGAAACCGGGCTTGTAGCCGGCATCGCGCTTGGCATGCGCCTTGAGCAGAATGGCACCCAAGGCGGGTGACAGCGTGAGCGAGTTGAACGCCGAGAGGATGGTGGCGCCGGCAATGGTAAGCGCGAACTGCTTGTAAAACTGGCCGGAGATGCCGGGGATGAAGGCGGTGGGGATGAACACCGCCGAGAGCACCACGGCGATGGCGATCACCGCCGTACCCACTTCATCCATGGTCTCATGCGCGGCATCGCGTGGGCTTAGGCCCTCGGCAATGTTGCGCTCGATATTCTCCACCACCACGATGGCGTCGTCGACCACGATGCCGATGGCCAGCACCAGGCCGAACAGGCTCAGCACGTTCAGCGTGAAGCCGAAGGCCAGCATCAGCGCGAAGGTGCCGATCAGCGACACGGGAATCGCCAGGATCGGAATCAGTGCCGCGCGCCAGTTCTGCAGGAACACCAGCACCACCAGGGCGACCAGGATGATGGCTTCGATCAGCGTCTTGTACACTTCGTCCACCGACTGGGCGATGAACTCGGTCGGGTTATAGACGATGGTGTATTCCAGGCCCGGCGGGAAATCCTGCTTCAGCTCGTTCATCCGGTTAATGACGCTCTGGGCGGTTTCCAGCGCGTTGGTGCCGGGGCGCTGGAAGATGCCAAGCGCCACTGCCGTCTGGCCGTCGAGATAGGAACGGCTGTTGTAATCCTTGGCGCCAAGTTCGACGCGGGCGACATCGCGCAGCCGCACCAGGCGGCCGCCGCTGCCGGACTTGATGATCACCTCGCGGAACTGGCGCACATCCTCGAAGCGGCCCTGCGTGGTGACGATGGCCTGCAGCGCGTTGTTGTCGGGCGCCGGCTGCTGGCCGAGCGTACCGCCCGAGACCTGCACATTCTGCGCCTGCAACGCCTGCACCACGTCGGTGGCGGCAAGGCCGTAGGACGACAGCCGGTCCGGATCGAGCCAGATGCGGATCGAGTATTCACTGCCGCCGAACACGATGACATTGCCGACGCCGTTCAGCCGCAGCAGCTGCTCGCGGATGCGCATCTGCATGTAGTTGGCGATGTAAAGCTCGTCGTAGCGCTTATCGGGCGAGAGCAGATGCACGACCATGATGAAGTCGCCGGCCTGCTTGTTGGTGGTGATGCCCTGGCGGCGCACTTCTTCCGGCAGGCGCGGCTCGGCAATCGAGACGCGGTTCTGCACCTGCACCTGGGCGGTATCCAGGTTGGTGCCCGGGCGGAAGGTGATGGTGAGCTGCATCACGCCGTTGGCCGTCGAATACGACGACATGTAGAGCATGTTCTCGACGCCGTTGATCTCCTGCTCGATCGGCGTCGCCACGGTGCGGGCCACGGTCTCGGCATCGGCACCGGGATAGGCGGCAGTGACGTTGATCTGCGGCGGCGCGATTTCCGGATACTCCGTGACGGGGAGGAAACGGAAGGCGATGACACCGAGGATGACAGTGACGATGGAGACGACCGCCGCGAAGATCGGGCGGTCGACGAAGAAATGACCGAATTTCATGGCTGCCTGCCTTACTGCTTCGCCGGCGCGGCGCCGCCGCCAGGAGGCTTAGGCTGCGGCAGGGCCATCAGGCCGGCCCAGGTCTCGGGCAGTTGCACCGGCATCGGCGTCACCTTGCCGCCGCCCATGCGCACGCGCTGCAGGCCATTGATCACCACGGTCTCTTCACCCTTCAGGCCTTCGCGGACGATGCGGTAATTGTCGGTACGCGAACCGAGCTTTACCGGCTGCTGGCGCACGCTGCCATCGGCTTCCACCACATAGACGAAGCGGCGGCCGAGATCGGTGAGGATGGCTTCATCCGGCACCAGCACGCCACGGTATTTCGGGCTGCCCGGCACGGCGATGCGGCCGAACAGGCCAGGGGTGAGGAACAGGTCCTTGTTTTCCAGCGTGGCGCGCAGCCGCATGGTGCCGGTGGCGGCATCCAGGCGGTTATCGGTGAAGGTGAGGTTGCCCTTATGCGGGAAGCCCTTCTCGTCGGCCAAAGCGATGGCGATTTCCAAGGAACGCCCGCCATTGCCGTTGCTGCTCGGCGCACCCTCGCGGGCCAGGCGCTGATAGGCCAGGAAGGACCGCTCATCGATGTCGAAATAGAAGTAGATCGGATCCTGCGCCACGATGGTGGTCAGCAGGGTCTCGTTCTCGCGCACCAGGTTGCCTTCGGTCACCAGCTTGCGGCTGATGCGGCCGGCGATGGGCGCGCGGATCTCGGTGAAGCTCAGGTTCAGGCGGGTGGTTTCCACCGCGGCGCGGGCGCCGGCAAGATCGGCCTGGGCCGAGAGCAGGGCCTGGCGGCGCTGGTCGAGCTGGGCCTCGGCGGCGGTGCCGCTGCGCGCCAGGCGCTCATAGCGTTCGAATTCCAGCTTGGCCAGGTCGACACGGGTCTGCACCGCGTTGAGGCTGGCCTGGGCCTGGTTCAGGCTGGCCTGATACGGCCGGCGGTCGATCACCACCAGCAGCTCGCCTTCCTTGACCTGGGCGCCTTCCTTGAACGGCATGCTGTCGATGAAGCCGTTCACCCGTGCCCGCACGTCCACGCTCGCCGAGGCTTCGAAGCGGCCGGTATATTCGTCCATCTCGACGATATCCTTGACCACCGGCTTTGCCACCGTCACCGGCGGCGGGCCGCCCGGCCCCATCTGGGCCAGGGCCGTCGAGGTAAAGCCAAGGGAAGCAATCAGCGCCAGGGCGGCGGCGATGGCGGAGCGGGGAGAAGTATGATTTTGCATGGCGCCATTAATAGGGCGGCGCGGTTCATTCGCAAGTGCGAATTGGTTTAATCGCTCATACTTGGGTTTAAAAAGGTTTCACTATGACCAGTATCACAATGCCGATCATCAGCAAGGTGGGGACTTCATTCATCACCCGGTAGAAACGCGCCGTGTGAATATTTGCATCTTCAGCGAAATGCCGGCGCCAGCGGGCATAGCCGGCATGGATCAACTGCATGCCGAGCAGCAGCAAAAGCTTGCCGTGAAACCAGCCGGACGACCAGTGATTGCCCTGCCAGGCCAATAAAAGCCCGAAAATCCAAGCCGAAAGCATTGCCGGGTTGATGATGGCGCGCAGCAGCCGGCGCTCCATTACCTTGAAGGTTTCAGATTGCTTCGAGCTGGTCTCGGCATCGACATGGTAAACGTAAAGCCGGGGCAGATAGAGCATGCCCGCCATCCAGGCGATCACGCTGATCACATGCAGCGCCTTAAGCCAGTCATAGAGCATGGGAATCCTTACCTCTCAAAGCTTTTACTCTCACGACCGGCAGGCGCAGCCGCTGAAATTTGTCGGACAAAGCCGGCGGCTTTCCTGGCTGCAGACCGAGCCATCATACACCGCGCCGCGCGCCAGCCGGGCCAGACCTTGAATGAAATCCGGGGCAATGCCCACGGTGGCAACGCGATGATAGGCCGGCACGCCTTTTTCATGGGCCAGCTCGCCATACTCGATGTCCAGTTCCACCAGGGTTTCGGAATGCTCCGAGACAAAGGCGATGGGCGCCAGCACGATGGCCTTGCCATCGCGGCCGGCGCGCTCGATCTCGGCATCGGTGGCCGGGCCGATCCATTCCAATGGCCCGACCCGGCTCTGGTAGCAAACCTGCCAATCGAGATCAGGGATACCGAGTGCCGCGACAATCGCTGCCGCCGTCTGCTCCACCTGCCACTGATAGGGATCGCCGGCGGTGATGATCTTCTTCGGCAGGCCATGGGCTGAAAACAGCAGCCGGTATGGCTGACCGCCGGCTTGTGCCAGCTTGTCGCGGATCAATGACGCCTGCGCAGCGATGAAGCCTGCTTCGGTGGGGTAGCAGCCAATCGTCGCGGTCGGCAGCTCGAGGCCAGCAGCGGCAGCGGCGCGTTTCCAGTCGAGCAGGCTGGAGGCCGAGGTGGTGGTGGAGAATTGCGGGTAGAGCGGCAGCAGCAGGAGACGCTCGGCACCCCAGTCCTTCGCGGCCTTCGCGGCATCGGCGGCGAAAGGCTTCCAGTAGCGCATGGCAATGAAGCAGCGGTAATCCGGGCCCATGGCAGCTTCCAGCGCTCGCGCCTGCGCTTCGGTTTCCGGCAGGATCGGCGATCGCCCCCCCAGCTTGGCATAGATTTCCCGTGCCACTGGCGCGCGGCGGCGCGAGATCAGCTTGGCCAGCAGCCAGCGCGGCAAACCGGGCAGCCGGATGATCGCCGGATCATTGAACAGGTTGAACAGAAACGGCTGCACGGCCGCCGGACTGTCCGGGCCACCAAGATTGAACAGGATGACGGCGGTTTTCATGGTTGCTCAGGTTTCATGGCAGGTCACGCCGCCGCATGGGCGCCGCGCACCAGGGCCAGCAGTTGCTCGACATGCGCCACCGGGGTTTCCGGCAGGATGCCATGGCCGAGATTGAAAACGTAATTGCGGCCCTGGAAGGTGGTGAGTAACCGTTGCACCGCCTCGGCCAGCAGGCTGCCGCCGGCCAGCAGCAGGCGGGGATCGAGATTGCCCTGCACCACGGTGCCGCGGCTCCACAGATGGTCGCGGGCCCAGCCGAGCGGCAGGGTGTAGTCGATGCCCAGCGCATCGGCACCGGTGGCGGTCTGGAAACCGGCGTAATTCACCCCCGCGCCGCGCGGGAAGGCAATCACCTTGACGCCCGGATGCTTCGCCTTGAGCCGGCTGATGATCGATTTCACGGGTACCACGCAGCAGCGCTGGAACGGTTCATCGGGCAGCACACCAGCCCAGGTATCGAATAATTGTACGACCTCGGCACCAGCCTGGATTTGCCGGTCGAGATACTCGACGGTGGCATCGGCGAGCAGGGCCAGCAGGCGGTCGAGGCCCTTCGGGTTGCCATAGGCCCACATCTTGGCCGCCGCCTGGTCGTTGCCGCCACGGCCTTCCAGCATGTAGGTCGCCACCGTCCAGGGCGCGCCGGCAAAGCCGATCAGCGTCGTCTCGGGCGGCAGGGCCGCCTTGATCCGTGCCACGGCTTCATAGACCGGGGCCAGCCGCTGGTGGATGTTGCCCGGGTTCAGCTTCACCAACTCGCCCTCGGTGCGGATGGCCTCCAGCAGCGGCCCCTCGCCTTCCTTGAAGGTCAGGCCCTGGCCCAGCGCATGCGGCAGCAGCAGGATATCGGCGAACAGGATCGCGGCATCGAAGCCGAAGCGGCGGATCGGCTGCAGCGTGACTTCGGTGGCAAGGTCGGGATTGTAGCAGAGGTCCAGGAAGCTGCCGGCCTGGGCGCGGGTGGCGCGGTATTCCGGCAGGTAGCGGCCAGCCTGACGCATCAGCCAGATCGGTGGCCGGGCCTGGGGCTCGCCGTTCAGGGCGCGGAGAAAGGGCTTGGGACTTGGGGGAAGGGCCGTGTTCATGGCCTTATTCCTTTCCTATTTAATTTTAAAAAGAAAGAGTTGGAGATGTGGTGGGTCCGGTGAATAACGGGAATTCCTTGTCACCCGTCACCTATGCCGGATTCCATCCCGGAGCCGTTGCCTAAATGTGGTGAAAAGCCAAATTGCTGCAGTAACTTGTGCGACTCCCAAGGATTCCAGCGGGTTAAAGCCGGGGATAACTTGGATAACGACAGCAGGGTGACGATTTGGTGGCATTCCCCCGCTATCCACAGGGGGGTAAAGGATTCAGCCGGCAGCGGGGGCGTTGCTTGCAGAATTTGACCTAAGCGGGCATGAAAAAGGTCACGGCGTGGATAACCCCCGGCTTATCCCCGTTATACCGTTTATCAACAGGCCGGATACGGAGCTGCAATCTTGTCGCCGGATACCGTCGCCCAGCGCAGACCGCATATTCACCTGGTGTCCGACTCCACCGGTGAGACCCTGAAATCGGTCGCCACCGCTGGCCTGGTGCAGTTCCAGAAATCCCAGGAAGAAGTCGAGATCCATAGCTGGTCGCTGGTGCGCACGGCGGCGCAGATGCAGCGCACGGTGGATGCCATTGCCAAGACCGGTGGCCTGGTGCTGTTCACCCTGGTCGATCCGCAATTGCGCGATGCCCTGGTGAAGGGCTGCGCCAAGCACCGCATCGGCTATATCGCCGTGCTGGATCCGGTGATCCATGCCATGGGCAAGTATTTCGGCGAAAAGGCACGCAACCTGCCCGGCCGCCAGCATGAACTCGATGCCGAATATTTCGCCCGCATCGATGCCATGCATTTCACCATCGCCCATGATGATGGCCAGCATACCGAGGATATCGACAAGGCCGATATCGTGCTGGTCGGCGTGTCACGCACATCAAAAACCCCGACCTCGATCTATCTTGCCAACCGCGGCTACAAGACCGCCAATGTGCCGATCGTGCCTGGCTTGTCTTTGCCCGGTGAATTGCATGGCTCCTGCCAGCCTTTCGTGGTTGGGCTTACAACCTCGCCCGACCGCCTGGTGATGGTGCGGCGTAATCGCCTTATTGCCATGAACCAGCAGGCCGAAACCGATTATGTCGATATCGAGCAGGTACGCGCCGAAGTCGCCGAGGCGCGGAAAATCTGCGGCAAATACAATTGGCCGGTGATCGACGTGACGCGCCGTTCGATTGAGGAAACCGCTGCCGCGATCCTCAATCTCTATGCCAAGCGCCAGGAGCAGCTCAAAGAGCAGCAATCCGGCGGCGATTGCCTCTAACGGAGTATCTGCCGTGAGTTTGATTCTTGCCTCCGCCAGTCAGGCGCGCGTCGCGATGCTGCGCCAGGCCGGCCTCGAGATCGAGGCGCTGCCAGCGCGGATCGATGAAGAGGAAATCAAGTTGGCGCTGAAAGCCGAGCAGGCGCCGGCACGCCAGGTGGCGGAAGCCCTGGCCGAATTGAAAGCGCAGCGCGTGGCGCGGCTGCCGCAGCTCGAAGGCGATCAGCGCTTCATCATCGCCGCCGATCAGATGCTGGTCTGTGAAGAGCAATGGTACGACAAGCCCGCTGACATGGCGGCGGCAAAGCGGCAATTGCAGAGCCTGCGGGCCAAGCCGCATCAACTCATCTCGGCGGTGGTGGTGGCGCGCGCGGGCGGCATCGTGTGGCGGCATATCGACAGCGCCACGCTCACCATGCGGGATTTTTCCGATGGCTTCCTCGATGCCTATCTGGCGCAGGCCGGCGAAGCCGTGCTTGGCTCGGTCGGCGCCTATCAGCTCGAAGGTCTCGGCGTGCAGTTGTTCAGCCGCATCCAGGGCGATTATTTCACCATCCTCGGCCTGCCCTTGCTGCCGCTGCTGGTGTTCCTGCGCGATAACGGGATTGTCCGCTCATGAGCAGTGAACCGCCCATCAGCAGCGATAAGGCTGTGCCGCGTGCCGGCGTCATCGGCTGGCCGGTGGCGCATTCGCGTTCGCCGAAACTGCATGGCTACTGGCTGAAGCATTATGGCCTGGAAGGCCGTTACGACCGCCTGCCGGTGCCGCCTGAGGGTCTGACCGAATTCATGGCGGCTTTGCGTGCCGGCTGGGCGGAAGGTTTTCGCGGTGTCAACGTCACCATTCCGCACAAGGAAGCGGTGATGCCATTCCTGGACGAGATCGATCCCGGCGCCCGCCGCATCGGCGCGGTGAACACCATCACGCTGCGCCCCGATGGCAGCCTGCATGGGCGGAACACCGATGCTTTCGGCTTCATCGAGAATCTGAAAAGCGGCGCCTCTTCCTGGCAGCCCAAGGCCGCTCCGGCGGTGGTGCTCGGTGCAGGCGGCTCGGCGCGGGCCATCTGCATCGCGCTGCTGGATGAAGGCGTGCCGGGCATCACCCTGGTCAACCGCTCGGTGGACCGCGCCGAGGCTTTGGCTGAAGCGATTGGAGGTCCGATCTCGGTGGCCAACTGGGCGGCGGCACCCCTGGCCCTGGAAGGTGCCGGCCTGCTGGTCAATACCACCAGCTTAGGCATGGCCGGGCAGCCGCCGCTGGAACTCGATCTTGCCCCCCTGCCGGCCTCGGCGGTGGTCAACGATATCGTCTATGTGCCTCTGGAGACTGGGCTTCTGGCCCAGGCGCGGGGCCGTGGCCTGGCCACAGTGGACGGCCTTGGCATGCTGCTGCACCAGGGTCGGCCGGGCTTCGAATCCTGGTTCGGGGTGGCGCCGGAAGTCACCCCCGGCCTGCGCGAGGCGGTGCTGGCGGACTGACCTGCCAGGCTTAGCTAACTTAGCTAAGCTAGACTAGCTCAGCTAAGTTAGCTAACATGCCGGCATGACGATCAAGGTCAACATCCACGAAGCCAAGACCAATCTGTCGAAGCTGATCCAGGCGGCCAAGGATGGCGAAGAGGTGATCATCGCCCGCGCCGGCCTGCCGGAAGTGCGGCTGGTGCCGGTGCCGGAAGCTGTGGAGAAGCCGAAGCGGCGCCAGTTCGGTGCTTGGCGTGGCAAGGTCTGGTATGCGCCTGACTATGACCAGGCAGATGCCGAAATCGAGCGTGATTTCCTGGAAAGCAAGATATTCCCGGACGGCGATGTCTGATGCGCTATCTGCTGGATACAAACATCCTCATCCACAGCATGGAGGATCGTCTGTCGCCACCAGCGGCGGATATTCTCTCCAACCGTGACAACGAATTGGTGGTGAGCTTGATCTCCTTGTGGGAGATGACCATCAAATCAGCCCTGGGCAAGCTCACGGTGCCGGGTGATATAGACGCCGAATTGCGCAATCTCGATATCACCACGCTTTCCTTAGAGCGTGCCCATATCAACGAATATGCCAATCTGCCGCTGCTGCACCGCGATCCCTTCGACCGCATGCTGGTGGCGCAGGCGCGGGTGGAAAGGCTGACCCTGGTGACCCGCGACGCCAACATGATGCGCTACGATGTGAAAGTGATGAACGCATGATCCGGCTCGGCCTCACCGGCTCCATCGGCATGGGCAAATCCACGGTCGGCGCCATGTTCCGCAAGTTGAACATTCCGCTGTTCGATGCCGATGCGGCAGTGCATGAACTCTATGCTCCGGGTGGTGCAGCTGTAGCGCCGATGGCGGCAGCCTTTCCCGCAGCACTGAAAGACGGCGGCATCGACCGCAGCGTGCTGGCAGCAGAGGTGATCCGCGATCCGGCCTGCCTGAAACAGATCGAGTCAATCGTGCATCCGCTGGTCGGCCAGGTGCGGCAGGATTTCCTCGAAGCCGCCGAGACGCGGGCTGAAAAACTGGTGGTGCTGGATATCCCGTTGTTGTTCGAGGGCCTCAAGGCACGCGGCCATAGCGCAGCGCAGGCCGGCATCGACCATGTGGCGGTGGTGAGCGCGCCAGCGGAACAGCAGCGTCTCCGCGTGCTGGCGCGGCCAGGCATGACGGAAGAGAAATTCGCCGCGATTCTGTCCAAGCAGGTGCCGGATGCGGAAAAGCGGCGGCTGGCCGATACGGTGATCGATACCGGCACCGACATCGCCAGCACGGAAGCACAGGTGCGCGCCCTGGTGGCGCGGCTGACCGGAAAGGCTTGAACCATGTCACGCGAAATCGTGCTCGATACCGAAACCACCGGCATCCGGCCGGAAGAAGGTGACCGCGTGGTGGAAATCGGCTGCCTGGAGCTGATCAATCATCTGCCGACGGGCAAGACCTTCCATAAATACGTCAATCCCGAACGCGACATGCCGGAAGAAGCCTTCCGCGTGCATGGCCTCTCGGAAGAATTCCTGCGCGACAAGCCGCTTTTCTCAGCCATTGTCGATGAGTTCATCGACTTCATCGGCGATGCGCCGCTGGTGATCCACAATGCCGCCTTCGATATCGGCTTCCTCGATGCCGAGTTGAAGCGGCTGGGCCGGGAAGCCATCGGCCTGGCGCGCAGCATCGACACGGTGCGGATCGCGCGCAGCAAATTTCCCGGCGCCCAGGTATCGCTCGATGCGCTTTGCCGCCGCTTCAACATCGACAATTCCGGCCGCGTCAAACACGGCGCGCTGCTCGATGCCGAATTGCTCGCCGAGGTCTATCTCGAACTGGTCGGCGGCCGCCAGCAGGGCTTGAGCCTTGCCGGGCTCGACAACGATCCGATGGCGCTGGCCCCTGTCGCGGCGCCGCGCGGCCCGGCGCGGCCCGTGCGCCCCCATGCCGCCAGCGAGGAAGAACTGGCAGCCCATGCCAAGTTCATCGCCAAGCTCAAGGAGCCGATCTGGCTCAAAGCGGATTGAAAACATCGTCATGCCCGCCGAGGCCCTTCGGGCCTGTGCGGGCATGACGACGCGTTGTAATTGCATTCAAGGCGACAGCCGGTAGACCCGCACGGCATAGGGCGGGAAGTCTTCCTCGATCTCGGTGCCGCCGCGCTGCAGGGCTGGCGGTGGATCGGTATCGAACCAGCGCTCGATGCGGCGCATCGGCTGCGGCAGCAGCAGGTTCAGCTTCCATGGCCGGTCAGTGATATTGGCGGCCAGCAGCGTGTAGCGGCCATCGAAGCTTTTCAGCAGCAGCCGCAGCGGCGGGCCTTCTGATGGCATCGCATCGGCCGGCACGCCGGCATCCAGCGGCAGCAGCCGCACGCGGTAATCGAACGGTGCCGTCGGGCTCAGCAAAGCCGGCGTCAGGCGCTCAAGCTCGCGGTTCATGCGGCTGATCGCCTGCCACAGGCTGCCGGCAGCAGCAACCTCGCTGGGTGTCGGCTTCAGCGGCTTGGCGCTGGTTTCGTCGAAAACCTGGATGCCGTAATCCAGTGGCGGCCCGGCCGCGATACCAAGCGCGCCGATGCTGCGGCTGGCGTAGCTGTCCTCGGCGAACCAGACCAGACCGCTGGCGCCTTCCGCCAAGGCGCCATAGGCCAGCGCGCGGGCTTCCTGCGGCGTCGGCAGGCGGCGCTGGTCACTCGGCATGGCGAAAGCCTGCAGCACCGCCCAGACCGGCAGCGGCCGGGCTTTCGCGCTTTCCGCCGCCACGCGCCCGCGCAATGCGGCAAGGCCCTCCCTGCCGCCGAGGCTGGGCGCGCTGTTGCTGCGAAACGGCATCAGTCGCACCAGGTCGATATTGGCCGGATCAAACCAGGCGATGTCGTCGATTTCGATGGCATCGGTTTCGCCTGGGCGGGCGCGCGGCATCACCGCCAGCAGCCGCGAACCGGCGGCGGCCTGCAGCACTGCCTCACGCGGCTGCTGCACCCAGGGCGCCACGGCATTGAAGCCGGCGGCGGCGGCATTGGCGAAGCCGAAACGCACCCCGCGCTGGTAATCCACCATGGCGTTGTCCAGCACCAGCGGAAGCAGCGAACGCGCCGGGTCGAGGCTCTGGCGCGACAGGCCGAGGCGGTCGGTATGCGGCACGCCGCCGCGATGCTGCGCGAAGCCGGCATCCTTCATCTCGCGCCACAGATCGGGCGCGGGGGCCGGCGGCGGTGCGCTATCGGCGCAGGCCGCGAGCATTAGCAGCGGCAGCAATAATACATATCGCCGCCGCATGAGGGGTTGTCCTAGTGTTTGTTGGACTCGGTCAGGCGGTCCATCCAGGCCAGCAGCACGCCGGAAACCACGAAGGCCATGTGAATGCCGACCAGCCAGGCCAGGTGCACCTGGTCGATGGAATTGATGTTCATGAAGGCGCGCAGCAGCTGGATCGCCGAGATCGCCACGATGGAGGCCAGCAGCTTAAGCTTGAGGCCGGAGAAATCCACCTTGCCCATCCATTCCGGGCGGTCCTTGTGGTCGGCGACATCGATCTTGGAGACGAAATTCTCGTAGCCGGAGAAGATCACCAGCAGCAGCAGGTTGCCGGCCAGCGAGAGGTCGATCAGCGCCAGGATCGACAGCACCACTTCGGACTCGGTCATGCTCAGAACCGCCGGGGTGACATGCAGCAATTCCTGCCCGAACTTGATCAGCAGCAGCACCAGGCAAAAGGAGAGGCCGAGATAGAACGGCGCCATCAGCCAGCGGCTGCCGAAAATCGCCTTCTCCAACAGATGTTCCATGGTGCCTGTTCCTGAGCCTGAAATACGGGGGAAACCTGGCTGAGAATACCTAAAGCCCGGCCTCTGGACCAGGGCCGCCTGCTTGGTCAAGATGCTGTCACAACACGGAAACGGGAGAAGCGCCATGAGCATGATGGACTGGAACGAGTATCGCAAACAGCTCGCGGGGGCTGTCGGCACGATCGCGCAGCTCAACCCCGACATGGTGGCCGGCTACCGCGCCATGAGCGGCGCCGGCAAGCAGGTCGGCGGCCTGGGCGACAAGATGCGCGAGCTGATCGCCCTGTCCGCCGCCATCTCGCTGCGCTGCGACGGCTGCATCGCCGTGCATACTGCCGCCGCGCTGAAGGCCGGGGCGACCGAGGCCGAGATCGCCGAAACGCTTGGCGTGGCGATTTCGATCAATGCCGGCGCCGCCATGGTCTATTCCGCCCGCGCCATGGACGCAGTGGCCGAATACCAGGCGCATAAGGCAGGAAAGGCCAAGTAAAATGAGTGATCGTTACGCCGAATTCAGCAGCCTCCGCATCGGCCGCCCGGCCGACCGGGTGCTCGATATCACCATGATCGCCAAGGACGGCAAGCTGCCCACCGCCGATGCGGTGATGCATCGCGAACTGGCCGAAATCTGGCGCGTGGTGGATGCCGACCCGGATGTGGCGGCGGTGATCCTGCGCGGCGAGGGGCGCGGCTTTTCGGCTGGCGGCGATTTCGCCATGGTGGAGCAGATGACGCGGGATTTCGACACCGTGACGCGGACCTGGAAGGAAGCCCGCGACCTGGTCTACAACGTCATCAACTGCTCCAAGCCCATCGTTTCCGCCATGCATGGCCCGGCGGTGGGCGCCGGACTGGTCGCCGGCCTGCTGGCCGATATCTCGATCGCGGCGAAGAATGCCCGCATCATTGATGGCCATACCAGGCTTGGCGTCGCCGCCGGCGACCATGCCGCCATCGTCTGGCCGTTGCTCTGCGGCATGGCCAAGGCCAAGTATCATCTGCTGCTCTGCGAACCGGTGAGCGGCGAAGAGGCCGAGCGGATCGGCCTGGTGTCGCTCTGTGTCGACGAAGCCGAACTCTACCCGAAGGCGCTGGAGGTGGCGCAGAAGCTGGCCGCCGGCTCGCCGACCGCCGTGCGCTGGACCAAATATGCCCTGAACAACTGGCTGCGCATGGCCGGGCCGAGCTTCGATGCCTCGCTGGCGCTGGAAATGCTCGGCTTCGGCGGTCCGGATGCCCGTGAGGGCCTGGCCTCGCACCGCGAGAAACGCGCCCCGGCCTTCAGCCGCATCGCCCCCCTGTAGGGGGCGCTACACGACCCGCCCGACAGCCCTGCCGGCCACAACCCCGGTAACTGTTCGGGCGGAAATCTGTGCTATATCTGCGGGCGATGCTTGATGTCCGCACCCTGATTTTCACTACCTTTGTCCTCGCCATCGGCGTTTGCCTTGCCTGGCTGCCGGTCTGGTTGGGACAACGGCATTTGCCGGGTGTGCGTACCTGGTTGCTGACCACGGTCTGTGCCGGCGTCGGCCTGGTGCTGCTGGCCTTGCGCGGCGTGGTCGATGGCTGGTTGTCGGTGATTGTCGGCAATGTACTGGCGGTGCATGGCCAGGTGCTGATGATTTTCGCCTTCGCCGATGTGCTTGGCCGGCCGCGTCCGTTGCGCCTCGGCTATAGTATCACCGGCATCGTGGTGGTGCTGTGGCCGATCCTGTGGTTCGGCTGGCCGGACGAACTGGGCCTGCGCCAGGCGATTTATGCCCTGTTGGTGCTGACGATCTACTGCGCCATGGCATGGATGCTGCTGCGCGACCGCACGCTGCCCTATCTGCAGCGCCTGCCCGGTATCGCCTATGCGATTTTCCATGCCTGCGTGCTGCTGCTGCATGGCATCAGCGGGGCACTGCTCAGCCAGGGCGCCGATTATCTGCGCGGCACGGCCATCAATATCTTCTGGGCGTTCGAGAATACCATCTCGGTGATCGCCTTTACCGTCAGCTTTGCGGTGCTGCTTGGTGCCCGCCTCACCGCCGACCTGCAGCGCCGCAATCTGGTCCTGGCCGAAGAGATAGATGCCCAGCGCGGCCTGCAGGGTCAGCTCCGCTCGGCGCTGGATACCGAGGCCGGCCTGCGCCGCGAGCAGCAGCGTTTCATCACCCGCGTCAGCCAGGATTTCGACGAGCCGCTGCGTGGCATTGTGCGCAATGCCGAACGGCTCGGCGATGTGCCGCAGCCGCTGCAGGCGACCATTGCCCCTCGCCTCGAGGCCATTGGCAGCGCGGCGCGGCGGCTGCGCATGCTGATCGACACCTTTCTGCTCGACCACCGCATTCAGGGCGGCATGGGCGACATGCGCCGCGATCCGGTGGATCTGGGCGTCCTGCTCACCGATCTGCTGCGCGAACATGGCCGGCCCGGCGGGCGGCCCGGCGCGGAATGGCGGCTGAAGCTGGCACTGCCCGATGGCGCGGTGACGGCGCGCGGCGATGCCGCCATGCTGGCGGTGGTGTTCGGCAACCTGATCGACAATGCGCTGAAATACTCTCCCGCCGATGCGGTGGTGGAGGTCAGCCTCAGCCGCGATCATGACGAAGCCGTGGTGATCGTGCAGGATCGCGGCATCGGCATTCCCGAACGCGATCTCGGCGCCATCGGGCGGCGCTTCTTCCGCGCCGGCAACACCGCCAATGTGCCCGGCACCGGCCTCGGGTTGTTCAGCGCGGCGCGGCTGATCCAGTTCCATGGCGGTCGTTTTCTGGTCGATTCCGTGCCCGAACAGGGCACGCGCATCACCGTGCATCTGCCGCTGCACGACGCCACCGCGGTGGCAGCCTGATGCTGGATACCCGCACCATATTATTCGTCACCAGCCTGCTGGCCGCGGCTGCCAGCCTGTCCTGGGTGATGATATGGCTGGCGCATCCAAGGCTGCCTGGCCTGCGGCCCTGGACCGGCGGCATCGTGCTGATCGCCGCCGGCCTGGTGCTGGTGGCGTTGCGCGGCATGATCAGCGATTGGCTCTCCGTGGTGCTGGCCAACACGCTGGTGATCCTGGGCCAGAGCTTCACCATCTTCGCCATTGCCGACCTGCTGCGCCAGCCCAGGCCGCGCCTGCTGCTCTATGGCCTGTCGCTGCTGACCCTGCTGCTATGGTCGTTTCTCTGGATCACGCGACCCGACGATATCGGCATCCGCATCGTGTTCTACGCGCTGTTCGCCGGCGTTCAGTTTCTGTGCGTCGCCTGGCTGATCCTGGTTGATACCAGCTTTGGGTGGCGCGCGCGCGGCCCGGTGCTGGTGCTGGCGGTGCTCCATGCGATAGCGCTGGCAATACGCGGCGTCTATGGCGCCCTGACGCCGGACGGCACCTCCTACCTGATCGGCAATTTCTTCAACGTATTCTGGTCGTTTGAGCATACCATCGCGCTGTTCGTCTATTCGGTGGTGTTCGCGATGCTGTTCGGCATCCGCCTGACCCGGGACCAGCAGAACCAGAATCAGGCACTGACCGAGATCATCGCCACCCAGCGCATGCTGCAGGTGCAGTTGCGCGGTGCCTTGAGCCGCGAAGCCAGCATGCGGCGCGAGCAGCAGCAATTCGTCACCCGCATGGGGCAGGAATTGGACCGCCCGCTGCGCGCCATCGCCGGCCATGCCGAGGCTTTGCGCGCGGCACCGGCAGAATTCCGCGAGCGTATCATGCCGCGCCTCGATGCCATCGGCGGCGCCAATGCGCGGCTTAAGCTGCTGATCCGTACCTTCCTGCTCGAGCGCCGTATCCGCAGCGGCATTGCCGAGATGCGCCACGATGCCGTGGACCTGAAAGTGCTGCTGCATGACCTGCTGCGCGATCATAGCCGGCCCGGCGGGCGGCCCAATGCCGAGCAGCGGCTGCGCTTCGCAGCGCCCGAGCTGCCGGTGATGGCCCATGGCGATGCCGCCATGCTGGCCATCGTGTTCGGCAACCTGGTGGATAATGCGCTGAAATACTCGGCCGCCGATGCAGCGGTGGATGTGCGCCTGCACCGCGAGCGTGACGAGGCGGTGGTGACGGTGCAGGATCGCGGCATCGGCATCCCGGCCAGCGACCTTGCCGCCATCGGCCAGCGTTTCTATCGCGCCGGCAATGCCGCCAAGGTGCAGGGCACGGGCCTGGGGCTGTTCAGCGCGGCGCGGCTGATCCAGTTCCATGGCGGCCGTTTCCTGGTTTCCTCCGAGCCTGACAAGGGCACGCAGGTCACCGTGCATCTGCCGTTGCAGCAGGGGGCATGATGACGCTGGATCTGCGCACCCTGTTGATCGTGCAAGCGGCGCTGATGCTGATCCATGGCGTTGCCTGGGCGATCGTATGGCGGGTGCAGCCGAAGCAGCCGGGCCTGGCGGTGTGGACCGCCTCGATCGTGCTCAACGGTATCGGCGTGGTGCTGCTGGTGCTGCGCGACGCGGTCTCGCCATGGCTTTCCAGCTATGTCGCCAATGTCATCTTCATCTACTCTGCCGGGCTGATGCAGTTCGCCCATGCCGATCTGCTGCACCGCCCGCGCCAGACCAGGCTGGTCTATGTCAGTGTCGCGGTAGTGGTGCTGGTATGGCCGGTGCTGCTCGGCTTCTGGCCCGATGAGCGCGGCTACCGCACCCTGCTGAACACGCCCTTGCTCGCCATCCTGGCCTTTGGCATGTCGCTGACCTTGTGGCAGTCCAACCTGCCGCAGAATATGCGTGCGGTTTTCGTCAGCGCCTGGGCGTTGCATGGCTTCTTCAGCCTCGGGCGCGGCCTTACCGGCATCGGCGACACGGTGCATGAAGGTGTCATGGATCCCTCGCTCAGCCGCCTGGTCTGGGCCTGCGAGAATATCGTTGCCACCATCGCCGCCAGCATCACCTTCGGTGTGCTGCTCGGATTGCAGTTGCACAGGAATGTGCGCCAGCGTAACGACCAGTTGGTCAGCGAATTGCAGCAGCGCGCCGATATCCAGCGCCAGCTCGATGCCGCACTGGCGCAGGAAACGGCGTTGCGGCGCGAACAGCATGGCTTCATCGCCCGTATCGCCAATGATTTCCGCAATCCGCTGCTGCATGTGATCGACCGCGCCGAGGCGCTGACACAGAACCCGGCGATTGCCAACCGCGCCCATGCCATTGTCACGGCGGCGCAGCGCCTGCGCACCCTGATCGACACTTTCCTGCTTGACCGCCAAGTCAGCGAACATCTGGCGCAGCAGCCGCAGGGCGAAGTCGAGCTTGGCACCCTGCTCAGCGACCTTGCTGAACAGCGCCAGCCGCCGGATCGTCCGGGCCGCATCCATCTGCGCCTGCCGGAAACCCCGGTACAGGTGCAGGCCAATGCCGCGATGCTGTCATTGGCGCTGGCCAATCTGATCGACAACGCGCTGAAATACTCTCCCCTGGATCAGCCGGTGGCGCTCAGCCTTTCGATCAGCGGCGAGGAAGCCGAAATCCGCGTCGCCGATCGCGGCATCGGCATTCCGGCGCAGGATCTGCACGGCATCGGCACGCGTTTCTTCCGTGCCGGCAATGCCGCCACCATTCCCGGCACGGGACTCGGCCTGTTCAGCGCCGCGCGCCTGATCCAGTGGTATGGCGGGCGTTTCACGGTACACAGCCAGCCCGGCCAGGGCACCATCTTCACGGTCTATCTGCCGCTGCCAGGTGCTCGCGATGAAGCCCAGGCCGCGGATCTGCACAGGAGCGGAAACCATGCTGCTTGATCAAAAGACGCTCGCGGTGGTGCTGGCGGCGGTGCTGCTGCTGCAGGGCATCGGCTGGCTGCTGATCTGGCGCAACCAGCCGCATACGCCGGGGGTGAAAATCTCCTTCATCTCCTCGCTGCTGTTCGTGCCCGGCCTGCTGCTGCTCAGCCTGCGCGGCGAGGTCAGTGTCTGGCTCAGCGATGTGCTGGCGAATTATCTCGGCGTCGGCGGCCTGGTGCTGACGCTGTTCGCGGTTGCCGATATGGCCGACCGGCCGCGGCCCTGGCGTATCGGCGTCGGGCTTTATGCGATCAACCTGGTCGCCTGGCCGCTCTATGCCCTGCTTGTGCCGGGCCATGTGGGCTGGATCGGCGCCATCGGTGCCGTGCTGGGCATGGGTATCGCGCTGGCCTGTGCGCGGGAGGCCTGGGGTGCGCAGCAGGCGCCGAAGGTGATACGCGGCCTGATCGCGGCGCTCAACCTGTTCCATGCCGCCTTCTCCGCCTTCCGCTTCATCGATGGCCTGGAGGAAATCCTCACCGGCAGCAGCCTGGTGCCGGCCGGCATCCGCAGCGTCTTCTACCTGGAATTCATCCTCTACGCCGCCTTCTTCTTCATCGGCATCGTCGCCCTGCTCGGCAGTCGCCTGGCCTATGCCCTGGTGCAGCAGAACGAGATGCTACTGCGCGAGGCCGACCAGCGCCGGCAGTTGCAGGCGGAACTGGCCGCTGCCTTGGCCGAGGAAAGTGCGGCGCGGCGCGAGCAGCGGCATTTCCTTGACATGGTGAGCCATGAATTCCGCACGCCGCTGGCGATCATGGACCGCGCCGCCGAGATGATCGGCATCACACTGTCGGCCAAGCCGGAAGCGGCGCCGCAGCTTGGCGAAGTGGCGGCGATGCGCAACGAGGGCCAGCGTCTGCGGCTGATGATCGATGCCTTCCTGGCGCAGGAAAGGCTGCAAAGCGGGCTCGGCGAACCGCGCCGCGAAAGCTTCGATCTCGCCGATCAGCTTGATGAATGGCATGTCGGCCTGGACGAGCAGCAGGCCGCCCGGATCGATCTCGACCTGCCGCAGCATTGCCTGGTGCAGGGCGATCCCGATCTCACCCGCATTGCCATTGCCAGTCTGGTGGATGCGGCTTTGCATGGCGTCGGGCCGCAGGCGGTGCCGCTCAAGCTGGTGCTGCACCAGAGCGTGACAGCGGCGGGCGAGACGACGGCTGAACTGATCCTCGAAGGCAATGCCCCGGCAACCGATGGCGAATCTTTAAGCGAGATCACCGCGCGCCGGCTGCTGGAAGCACAAGGCGGCGAATTGCTCAGCGGTACCGCTGCCGGGCCGGGCCGCCTTGCCGTGCTGCGGCTGCCCTGCCGGGTACCGGAACAGACCGGCTAAGGGCGTAAACGAAAACAAAAAAATGAGCCGGGAATGAAGATCGATCTGCTGACCATGAACCTGGTGCTGCTGGTGCAGCTTGTGGTTCAGGCCGCCGGCTGGTTCGCGCTGCGCCGTGGCGTGCGCGACATGCCGGGCGTGCGCAACATCATGCTCGGCTCTGCTGCTGCAGCGCTTGGGGCAATCCTGCATGCCGTGCGCGAAGTCTCGCCCGGCTTCCTGATCATCTGCGCCGCCAACCTGATGATCATCATCGCTTATGCCACGGTGATGGTCGGCATGATGCAACTGGTTGGGCGGCCCTCGCTGCGCTGGTTCGCCTGGCTCATGGTCAGCGTCACCGCCATCACCTGGCCACTGCTGCTGCTGCTGGTGCCCGGGAATGTTTCCATCCGCATTGTCGCGCTTACCGGCTTCATCGGCATCATCACCATCGTCACCGCCCTGAACATGATTCCGGCCACGAATATCCGGCCGGCCCTGCGCTGGGCGCTGGTGACGCTGAACCTGGCGCATGGCGGCACCTCGCTGCTGCGTGCCTTCCATGCCCAGTTCTTGCGCCCGCCGGATGCCTCCTGGCAATTGGAGCCGGAGCAGGTGCTGTGGGTGCTGAGCACCATCATCTATGCCGGGCTGCATTTCATCGCCCTGGTGGCGCTGGTCGGCAGCCGGCTGCTGGATGAACTCACCCGGCGCAACGAGGCCTTGGCGAACGAGGTGGAGACGCGGCGGCAATTGCAGGCGCAGCTCAGCGCGGCGCTGGAAAAGGAGGGCGATCTGCGCCGCGAGCAGCGCCTGTTCATCGACATGGTGGGGCATGATTTCCGCACCCCGGTGGCGGTGATCGACCGCGCCGCCGAGATGCTGGAAAACCTGCTGCCCCAGGCCGGTCAGGGCGTGCTGCAGCGGCTGGAGGCGATCCGAGGCGCCGGGCGGCGGCTGCGGCGGCTGATGGATACCTTCTTGGCCAATGAGCAGTTGGAAGGCGGCCTCAGTGCCGGTCGGCGCATACCGGTGCAGCTCAAACCCCTGCTGCAGGAGCTTTGCCGCGATGTCGGCGCCGGCAATGCCGAACGCCTGAGCTTGAGCGTGGCGCCGGGCGAGGATGACCTGGCGGCACTCGGCGACCCGGACTGGATCGCCACCATCTGCGCCAACCTGATCGACAATGCCCTGAAATACTCTGCCGCCGGGCAGCCGGTGGCGCTCAGCCTGGGGCGGCAGGGCGGCGTGGCCATTATCGGCATCGCCGACCGGGGCATCGGCATTCCGGCCGACGACCTGGCACAGCTTGGTGAACGCTTCTTTCGAGGTTCCAATGCTGGTAAGGCACGCGGCACCGGTTTGGGCCTGCATGCGGTGCGACGCCTGCTCGAAGCACAAAATGGCGAACTGAGGTTGCAGAGCAAGCCAGGCCAGGGCACCTTTGCCGAGATAACGCTACCCGTTGCCTGATACCGTCCGCATGAGAATGCGAGACAGCATGGAAGCTGATCAATATGACGAAATACGACCAATCGCCACGAATTGCCATGGCCGCATAAAACCTGTGAATTTTATACCTTTGTCGACTGCAATAATTCTTGTGACCAGCAGGGTGATTCTCGATATTCAACCCAGTGGGGCATGAGCAGCCATGCCCCCGGCGGACCGGCGGTGTTGCCGGTCGCTGTTTGGGTAGGCGTGAAGGGCGATGGCGTTAGAACCGGCGGGCAATGCTGCCCAGAATCAGAATCCGAATATCCGCTCCTTCCTGAAGGCGGCGGCGGCGCATGCGCGCTTCACCTCCAATCTGCCGGCCGGCCAGCGCATCGTCATGCGCATGATCGATCTTTCCGGCCTCTCTGGGCTTAACCTCGATCTGCGCAGCGCCATCCTCACCGGCTGCACCCTCACCGATGCCATGCTGCGCGGCTCGCGCTGCGATGCCGCCAATCTGCAGGGCGTCGATTTCAGCCGCGCCGATCTCTCCGGTTGCAGCTTCGTGCGCACCGACATGCGCGGCGTCAACCTCAGCAATGCCCGGCTCAACGATGCCATCCTGCGCGATGCCGATCTGCGCCCGGGCAAGATCCTGCGCCTGGTGAATGGCCGCGAGGAATCAGAGGAACGGCCGACCAACATGAGCAACACCCAGATCGAGCGCGCCGATTTTTCCGGCGCCGATCTTTCCGGTGCGCTGCTCAAACTGTCATCCGCCGGCAACGCTACCTTCCCGCGCTCCAATCTCTTCGCCGCCAATCTCGCCGGTGCCGATCTCTCAGGCGCGGATTTCTCCGGCGCCAAGCTGCGCGAGGCCAATCTGGTCGGTGCCCAGGTGGTGGGGGCGAAATTCACCGGCGCCGATCTTTCCGGCGCCAACCTGCGCAATGTCGATCTCTCGAAATGCAACCTCGACGGCGCCGATCTTTCCGGCGCGGTGCGCCGCCGCCCGAACAGCGAATTGCCCGACTGGCTGCAGCCGCTGATCGATGCCCATAGTGTGTGGATCAACACCAACGGCGCCAGCGGTACCCGGCTCGATCTCGGCGGCCGCTCGCTGATCGGCCTCGATCTCTCCGCCTTCGATCTGCGCGCCGCCATGCTGCGCGGCGCCGACCTGCATAATGTGCAGCTCGCCGAAGCCGACCTGACGCTGGCCGATATTTCGGAAGCCAACCTGAATGGCGCCAACCTGGATGGCGCGGTGCTGGATGGCGCCAACCTGGCCGGCTCGGTGCTGACCAAGGTCAAGGCGCGCGGCACCCGCTTCCTGGCGGTGCCGCTGCGCGATCCCGCCGGCCGGCCGACGGGCCGCAACTGGCCGGCCAACCTGAGCCGGGCCAATTTCAGCGAGGCCGACCTGCGCGGCTGCCGCTTCGGCGATGCCCGCCGTGAAGGCATGATGCTGGCGGGCGCCAACACCACCGGCTCGGACATCTAGCCGCCATGGACATGTTGCCTGGGAAAGCCGCAAAGGCGGCGCCGAACGGACCAAGGCAGGGTGATTTGCCCATCATAAAATGCAACTTCTCCGCAAGAGTAGGCGCCGCTTCGCGGTACCGCCGCAGGTAGTCGACGGGAGGACAAAATTACATATACTGCGGACATGGTTACCCGCGTCGAAGCCGCTTCCCCCCCCCAGACCCGCGTCGTCGTCGTCGAAGACGAACCGTCGCTGCGCGTCGATCTGGTGGACTTCCTGCTGGCGCATGGCTACAGCGTCACCGGCATCGGCGATGCCACCGGTTTCCGCAACCATATCGCCTGGCACGGTGTGCCTGATCTGGTGCTGCTCGACGTCAACCTGCCCGATGGCAACGGTTTCGATCTGGCGCGCGAACTGCGCCAGGATTCCGATTGCGGCATCGTGATGCTCACCATGCGCTCCAGTGCCGATGATCGCGTCGAGGGCCTGGAAAGCGGCGCCGATGCCTATCTGGTGAAGCATGCCAGCTTGCGCGAGATCGAGGCGACGATCCGCTCGGTGCTGCGCCGCCTGGAACAGACCCGCGCCAGCGCTGAAGGTGGCGCCGGCGAGGCCGGCGAGGCAGCCGCCCATGGCGAAGCCGGCTGGCAGTTCCAGCCGATGCAATGGCAGCTCACCGCCCCCAATGCCGCCAGCGTGCGGCTGACCGGCAGCGAAGTCGCCTTCCTCTCGGCGCTGATCGAGCGCGCCGGCAAGGCTTGCCCGCGCGATGAAATCGCCCGCGTGCTGTCGCGGCCCAGCCTGCGCGCCGAAGACCGCTCGATCGATGCCCTGGTGCGTCGCCTGCGCCGCAAGATCGAGGAAGCCTCGGGCGGCGAAGCCCCGATCAAGATGGTCTACGGCATCGGCTACAGCTTCTCCGCCCCCGTGGCGGTAAAGGAAGGCTGAGGCCACTGCAACGCGGCCTGTCGGATAGATGAAAACCCGCCATCGATGAGAACCATCGGCATCCTCGGCGGCATGTCCGCCGCCTCGACGCAGATCTACTACCGTGAACTCTGCAATCGCACGCGTGAACGCCTGGGCGGCCTGCATTCGCCGGAATTGCTGATCCGCTCGCTGGATTTCGCGGTGATCGAAACGTTGCAGATGGCCGGCGAATGGCAGCAGGCCGGCGCGATCCTGAACCGGGAAGCAAAAGCCTTGCAGCGCGGCGGCGCGGATTTCCTGCTGCTCGCCACCAACACCATGCACAAGCTGGCCGACCAGATGATGCAGGGCGTCTCAATCCCGCTGCTGCATATCGCGGATGCTACCGCCGCCCGTATCCGCGAAGCCGGCCTGCGCCGCCCAGGGCTGATGGCCACTGCCTTCACCATGGAGCAGGAATTCTACACCGGCCGCCTCATTGCCGCCGGCCTCACGCCGCTGCTCCCGGAAGCCGCCGACCGCGCCGAGACGCACCGCATCATCTACGATGAACTCTGCCGCGATATCGTGACGGCCGAGAGCCAGGCCGCCTATATCGCGATTGCTGAACGCCTGGTGGCGCGCGGCGCCGACAGCCTGATCCTCGGCTGCACCGAAGTCGGCATGCTGCTCCATCAGGGCAATGTGCGCGTGCCGGTGTTCGACACGACGCTGGTGCATTGCGACACCGCACTGGAGATGGCGCTGAACAAGTAAGGAATGGCGTCCCCGGAGAGATTCGAACTCCCGACCCGCTGCTTAGGACGCAGCCGCTCTATCCAGCTGAGCTACGGAGACGTTGGGCGGAAACTACCGCGTGGGCGCGTTTGAGGCAATGCGGCGGCGCTCCCCGGTTTCGTCATGCCCCGGCCAGCCCTTCGGGCATCTCTGGCCGAAAAAGAAAATGGGATGCCCGCCTGCGCGGGCATGACGGGTTAAAAGGAGGGCCCCTGTCCGAGCTTGGCCCCTGCAGTGCTCTAGCGCTGCTTGAGTTTCGCCAGCGCGGCGAACGGGCTGTCCTTGATGATGGCTTCCTCGCGCTGGCGCTTTTCCTGCTCGCGCTGGCGCTTGGCCTGGATCGCCTTGCCCGAGCGCACGAACATCTCGATCGCCGGCTGGCCATCGTCGAGGCTGCGCTGCACCGGGCGGTAGCCGAGCTTGATCAGCAGCAGGCGGAGCTGCTCGGTGCCGCAGCCTGCCAGGTTCATCCATTCCACCGCCGGCGGGAAGGAACCATCCGGGCGCGGCTTGCGGCGCACCGGCTGAGAGGCGACCGGAGCCGGAGCTGTTTCGGCCGGGGCTTCAGCGGCAGGCGTCTCGCCAGCGGCTGCTTCAGCTTCCACAACGGCTTCAACAGGCGCTTCGGCGGGGGCTTCGATTTCCTCCACCGTGGCGGCAATGGCTGCGGCTTCGTCTGTCCCGGTTGCCGCGGCCTCGGCTGTCTCTGCTTCGGGCTTGGTGTCCTCCGGCTTTATGGGCGTCACCGGCGAGATCGAGAACAAAGCCGGCGGATGCTTGGCGTCATGCTCGGCCTTGCGCGCGCCCTCGGCGATGCGCTGCACGATATCGAGGCGGTAGGCGCGGTTTTCGACGCGCAGGAAGCCGGCGGCGAGCCACCAGCGTTCCGGGCGCGGCTCGATGATATCCAGCGAGGTCAGGCCCGGCGGCGGCGGGCTGAGCGGCGGCTTCTCGTTGTTGATCGAGAACAGCAATGTCTTGAGCTGCGTCGGTTTCGGCTTCAGCAGCTTCGGCAGGAAGATATGCATCTCGCCGAAGGTGACGCCCAAACGCCGCAGCGGATGCCGCGCCGTCTGGTCCATGGCGCGCAGCAGCTCGTTCACATCCTCGCGCAGCACGGCGCCGAAATCATTGGCGAGCTGGAAGGCAATGCCGCGCGCAGCCCCTTTCAGGTCGGCATCGCGCAGCTTGTAGAGATCGCCCAAATGCTGGCGCAGATGCGCGTCGAGCCAGCGCTGCAGGCGGTCTTCCACCGCGCGGCGATGCTCCGCCGGCAAGGCTTCGTCGGCGAGCAGCACCAGCTTCGGCTCCAGCGGCATCGGCCCCTTGGCGAGTTTTGCCAAGGCCGCGCCATGGGCATGGATCGGATCGTCCTTGAGGATGATCGCGCCTTCCGGCGAAAGCCCGAAGCGGTCATCGGCCAGGCCGAGGATCTCGCGGGCGCGTTCTTCCAATGCCGGCCCGAGCGCGCGATGCGCGGCGGCGCGCAGCGCCCGCTCCTCCTCGCCGGTCTCATGCCCGTCCGGGGTAAAGCGCAAGCCGACAATGCGGCCAATGCTTTCGCCTTCAACCATGAGCGCGTCATCCTCTGCGATACGAATGGCCAATGTCTTGATGTCGCGCAGGTGCCTGGTCAGCACCGTGGCGCGGCGGTCGACGAAACGCTGGGTGAGCCGCTCATGCAGCGCATCCGACAGCCTGTCCTCGATCGCCCGTGTCTTTTCCTGCCAAAGCGGCCCGTCGTCAAGCCAGCCGGCACTTTTGCCGTGTTGGCGTTTCTGCCCGCGTTCTTGTCCCACACTGCCACGATGCGCGATATAGGTCCAGGTGCGGATATGCGCCAGGCGGTTCGAGAGCGTGTCGATATCGCCCTCGGTGCGGTCGATGCGGGTTAGCTGGCCCTGCACCCAATCGGCCGGCAAACGGCCATCGCGGTCGCAGAGATGGCGGTAAATCTGGCTTAAGAGCCGCACATGGCCGTCATGCAGGCTCTTGCGGAAATCGGGAATCTCGCAGACCTGCCACAGCAATTGCACGCGGTCATGGCCCTTGGCGCGGTGCATGGCGTCGTCATCCTGCAGTAGCGCCTTCAATGCCAGCAGGTCGTCGGCCTCGCGCGCCCGCATCAGTCCCTCGCGCGGCGGCGGCGCGTCCAGGCTGCGCAATAGCGCCTGGGGTGAGCGGAAATCCAACGCAGCGTTGCGCCAGCGCGCCACAGGCACCGGATCAAAATGATGGTTTTCGATCCGCTCGATGATTTCCGGGTCCAGCACCGGGCTTTCGCCGCCATAGGGATTGTTGGTGGTGCCAAACGTGCCGTTGCGCAGATGCCGCCCGGCGCGGCCGGCGATCTGGCCTAGTTCCGCCGGTGTCAGCGGCCGGATCGAGATACCGTCGAATTTCGATGTCTCGGCGAAGGCCATGTGTTCGATATCGAGATTGAGGCCCATGCCGATGGCGTCGGTCGCCACCATCACCTCGACCTCGCGGTTCTGAAACATCGCCACCTGCGCGTTGCGCGCCCGCGGGCTGAGCGCGCCGAGCACAACAGCGGCGCCGCCGCGCTGGCGCCTGAGCAATTCCGCGATGGCATAGACATCGCTGGCCGAAAACGCCACCACCGCCGAGCGTGGCGGCAGGCGCGAGAGTTTCTTCGAGCCGGCATATTCCAGCGCCGAAAGCCGCGGCCGGGCGATGAATTCAGCCTGCGGCACCAGGCGGCGGATCAGCGCCCGCATGGTGTCGGCGCCAAGGAACATGGTTTCCTGCGCGCCGCGCGCATGCAGCAGCCGCTCGGTGAAGACATGGCCGCGCTCGGCATCGCCGCAAAGCTGGATTTCATCAACGCAGAGGAAATCATACTGCCGTTCCAGCGGCATCGCCTCGACAGTGCAGATGAACCATTGCGCCTGCGGTGGCACGATCTTTTCTTCGCCGGTGACCAGCGCCACCCGCGCGGCGCCCTTGATCGCCACCGCGCGGTCATAGATCTCGCGCGCCAGCAGCCGCAGCGGCAGCCCGATGATGCCGCTCTTGTGGCCCAGCAGGCGCTCGACGGCAAGATGGGTCTTGCCGGTATTGGTTGGCCCCAGCACGCAGAGCACGCGGCCCAGCTGTATGGGTGCCTGATGGGTCATGACCGCGATATGGCTTTGGTAATGCGGGCCTGGGTATGCAGCAGGCCATCGACGCGGGCCTCGGCTTCCAGGAAGGCGAGCGCGCGGGCGCGGCGGACGACCCTGCCGGTCAGTTCCACCTCGGCGCCCTGCTGGATCGAGCGCAGATGCTGCACATGGATATCCACGGTGACGGCATGGTCGCTCTCATTGAGCCCGGTAATCAGCGCGCCATAGGCGGCAGGCTCCAGCAGACCGTTCAGGATCCCGCCATGCACGTAGCCGCCGACAACAAGGACATCGCCGCTGGCGGGAAAGCTGAGCCGGCACAGCCCAGGCGACAGTTCCAACAGGGTTAACCCTGCCCAGAGGTGGAATGGCACGGTCTCGATCAGCCGGCGCGCGGCGGTGACTTTCCAGGCCTCCAGCGAGGCATCAATCAGCGGCGCGGCGGCCATGACGCGACTACTCCAGTAATCCGGGCAAGAATTCTAAGCTGCCGGTGGCGGCGCGGAAAGTCCCGGCTGGTGCATGCTGGCGGTTCTATCCTGCACAATTCTGCTGTAGATTGTGCCCGTCTCGCCGTTTCGGTATCGCCTTGGAATATTCACCGCCGCAAGCACCTTTCGCTTTGCCTGCCGATGCGCATGCCATGCTCCGCATGATTTATGCCTATTGGCAGGAATGCGCGCCGGCACCGGGCCGCCTGCCGGGCCGGCGTGCGCTTGATCCCCTGCGCATCCCGCGCCTGCTGGAATACATGTGGCTGGTGGATGTTTTGCCCCGCTCCCTATCGCCAAACCCGGGCCCGCGTTTCCGCATGCGCCTGGTTGGTGGCGCGATGCGGCGCTTCGGCATCCTTGCCGCACCCGGCGATTTCATCGAAAACCTATTGCCACCCGATGCGTTGCCGCTGCGCGAATTGCATCAACTAGCCGAGCAGCGCCGCCCGGCTTGGTATCGCGGCCCGGCCTATATGCCGCATGACCGCGAACTGCATGCGCTGGAGCGCATCTTCCTGCCGATGGCCGACGATGGCGAAACCGTCGATGTGGTGCTCGGCCTTACCGTGTTCTTCGATGAACAGGGTCGCGAGATGCTAAGCTAAGCAGCCGGTGGCTATGCGGCAGGCGGCCCCAGGCCGGTGATGCCACGGCGGTCCATTGCCACGGTCTTGATCGCCGCATACAGCACCTGGCCCGGCGCCAGGTTCAGCCGCTCGGCGGAAAGCCGGGTGATGCGCGCGATCACATCCGCACCCGCCTTGCCCGGTTCCAGGCTGCAATCCAGCTTCACATCTACCGCCGCGCCTTCGCGCCGCACGATTTCGCGCACGCACCCGCGCAGGATGTTCAGCGCGCTCGAACCCTGCGGCGGCTCCAGGAACAGCGTCACGTCGCGGGCACGGATGCGGATATTCACGCTGGCGCCGATGGCCAGCTCAAGCTGCGGCACCCAGAGCGCCCCGGCCGGGCTTGTCAGTTGCGTCAGGCCATGGGCCGCATCATGCGCGGCAATGCAGCAGGCCAGCACCGCGCCGGCTTCGTAGCGCCCGGTGATCGGATAGAGATCGAGCCGCGCGGCCAGTTCAGCCATGCTGCCCACCGCCTCGACGCGGCCCTGGGAGAGCAGCACCACATTGGTGGCGAGCCGCGTCACTTCCGGCAGCGCGTGGCTGACATGCACGATGGGGATACGTAATTCATCGCGCAGCCGTTCCAGGTAGGGCAGGATTTCTTCCTTGCGTGCTGCATCAAGCGAAGCCAGCGGCTCGTCCAGCAGCAGCAGGGCGGGCCGTGTCAGCAAGGCGCGACCGATGGCGACACGCTGTTTCTCGCCACCCGACAGCGTGCCCGGGCGGCGCGTCAGTAAATGTTCAAGCCCGAGCAAAGCAACCGTATGCTCGAAGCCATCCCGGCGCATCCCGAAGAATCCATCGGCCAGCCAGCGGCCATAAAGCAGGTTGCGCGTCACATCCAGATGCGGCAGCAACCGTGCATCCTGGAACACATAGCCGATGCGGCGCTTATGCGGCGGCAGGAAGATGCCTTCGCGCGTATCCACCAGCACGCGGCCAGCAACGGCGATGCGGCCCTCGCGCGGTTTGATCAAGCCGGCGATCAGGTTGACCAGGGTGGTCTTGCCGGCGCCGGAGCGACCGAACAGCGCCGTGACGCCGGGGCCGCATTGAAAGCGCGCGGCGAGCGTGAAGTCGCCCTGGCTGTGGCGGATATCGACGTCCAGGCTCACGATGGCGTACTCATTGGCCGCTCACCAGCCGAGTGGCGCGGCGCGACAGGATCTCGCTGGCGATCAACGACACCACCGCCAGCGCAATGGAAATCAGAGTCAGGCGCAAAGCCGGGCCGTCGCCGCCGGGTACCTGGGTGAAGCTGTAGAGCGCGGTGGGCAAGGTCTGGGTTTCGCCCGGAATGTTGGAAACAAAAGTGATCGTGGCGCCGAACTCGCCCAGCGCGCGGGCGAAACTTAACACCACGCCAGCCAGCAGGCCCGGCAGCATCAGCGGCAGGGTGACGGTGATAAACACCAGGGCGGCATTGGCGCCGAGCGTGCCGGCCGCCTGCTCAAGCTTCTGGTCAACAGCTTCCAATGACAGCCGCATGGCGCGCACCATCAGCGGAAAGCCCATCACGGCGCAGGCCAGTGCCGCGCCGGTCCAGCGGAAGGCAAACACGATGCCGAGATTTTCCGCCAGCCAGGCGCCGATCAGGCCGCGGCGGCCAAACAGCAGCAGAAGAAGATAGCCGGTGACGACAGGCGGCAGGATCAGCGGCAGGTGGATCACCGCATCCAGCAATGCCTTGCCGGGAAAGTCGCGCCGCGCCAGCAGCCAGGCGAAGAACAGCCCGAACGGCATGCTGAGCAAGGTGGCGGTGCCCGCCACCTTGAGACTCAACAGCAGCGCAGTGGTTTCTTCCGGTGTGAGTGTCACAAATCGATACTAGTTGATCTTGGCATCCGCCGGCAGTACCGCGAAACCATGCTTGGCGAAAATCGCCGCTGCCTGGCTGGTGCGCAGCCGGGCGAGATAGGCGGCGGCGGCGTCATGCTTGCTGCCGGCCAATACGGCGGCGGGATAGATGATCGGCGGATGGGTATTTTCCGGGAAGTCGGTCACCACGCGCACCTTCGGCTCGCTCGCGGCGTCGGTGCGGTAAACGATGCCGAGCGGCGCCTCGCCGCGCGCCACCAGGGCCAGGGCGGCGCGCACATTCTCGGCCTGTGCCACGCGGCTTGCCACCTGTGGCCAGATACTCAGGGCTTCCAGCGCCGCCTTGCCATATTTGCCGGCCGGCACCGCGTTCACGTCGCCCATGGCCAAGCGGCCATCGGGCCCGAGCAGTGCGGCCAGATTGGCATTGCTGCCCAGCGTGATCGCCGCCTTGCTGTCGGCCGGCGCGATCAGCGCGAGGCGGTTGCCGAGCAGGTTGGTGCGCGTGGCGTTGCGCACCAGATTGCGCTGCTGCAGGTAATCCATCCAGTCGAGATCGGCGGCAATGAACACATCCGCCGGCGCGCCGGCTTCCACCTGGCGGGCCAGCGCCGAGGACGCGGCGTAGGAGACCTTCACGCCCGCCTGACCCTGGTTGATCTCGTCCAGCGCATTCTTCAGCGAGGCGGCGGCGAAAACCAGCAGGTCCTGGGCGCGGGCCTGCTTAGCGAGAAATGAGGTATTCAGCAGCAGACCAAGACTGAGTAGCAGGGCGGCAAGAAAGCGCATCATGGCGTCCCTTCGTTATGTCCGAAGAACTATAACGCGGTGCGGCGCGCCAACTCAAGCGCTATAGCCGGACGGAAATTTCGCTTATCTCGCGGTTTATTTCGCCGATTTGCCGCGCAGCTTGCGCCCACGCAGCTTGTTCAGGGCGGCAACATCCTCGGCGCAGGCGGCTTCGCTCGCCGCCACCATGCGGCGGTAGCGCACCAGCACATCCTGGCCCAGCGTGGTCAGCGTCGCGCCGCCGCCCGCCTTGCCGCCGGTCGCGGCTGTCACCAGCGGTTCTTGGAAATAGCCGTTGAGCGTCTCGGCCAGGAGCCAGGCGCGCTTGTAGCTCATGCCCAGCCGCCGCCCGGCAGCGGCGATCGACCCGGTCTCGGCGATGCCCTGCAGCAGGTCGGCCTTGCCCGGCCCGAGGAAGGCTTCCTCGTCCAGCACGATGCGCAGCTTCACCGGGGAAGCAGGGGCTTTCTTGGTCGGCATGGGGGGAAGTCTAGCGGCACGGCCAAGGCGGTGGAAGCCAACCGAGCGCAGAGCCAATGAGCGCGATCCCATGTTCGCTACTTGTTCGCGCAAAAAGGTAAAATTCTAACACCCATTTGACAGCGGGTTTTTCCCCGGCATACTGCGTCATTGCAGTGCAATATGATGCCAAGACCAATACAACGCTAAGACGGTGGGCGGGGCCGAGACCATGGGCGACAATACGATCACTTTTCCGGAAGCCTGGGCCAAGCTGGCGGCGCGCGAACTCGGCGACAAGCCGGTAACGGACCTGATCTGGGACACGCCGGAAGGCATCAAGGTCAAGCCGCTCTACACCGCCGCCGACCTGGAAGGGCTCGAGATTGCCCAGCTTCCCGGCGTCGAGCCGTTCACCCGCGGCGTGCGCGCCACCATGTATACCAACCGGCCCTGGACGATCCGCCAGTATGCGGGTTTTTCCACGGCGGAAGAATCCAATGCCTTCTACCGCAAGAATCTCGCCGCCGGGCAGCAGGGCGTCAGCGTCGCCTTCGACCTCGCCACCCATCGCGGCTATGACTCCGACCATCCGCGCGTGGTCGGCGATGTCGGCAAGGCCGGCGTTGCCATCGACAGCGTGGAAGACACCAAGATCCTGTTCGACGGTATCCCGCTAGACAAGATGAGCGTGTCGATGACCATGAATGGCGCCGTGCTGCCGGTGCTGGCCTGCTACATCGTCGCCGCCGAGGAACAGGGCGTGCCGGCGGAGAAGCTCTCCGGCACAATCCAGAACGACATCCTCAAGGAGTTCATGGTCCGCAACACGTATATCTATCCGCCGGCGCCGAGCATGCGGATCATCGCGGACATCATCGGCTACACCGCCAAGAACATGCCGAAGTTCAACTCGATCTCGATTTCCGGCTACCACATGCAGGAAGCCGGCGCCACGGCGGTGCAGGAACTCGCCTTCACGCTCGCCGATGGCCTGGAATACGTGCGCACCGCGATCAATGCCGGCATGAACGTGGATGAATTCGCCGGGCGCTTGAGCTTCTTCTTCGCCATCGGCATGAACTTCTTCATGGAAGTGGCCAAGCTGCGCGCCGCGCGCCTGCTGTGGCATCGCATCATGAAGGAATTCAAGCCGAAGAAATCCGGCAGCCTGATGCTGCGTACCCATTGCCAGACCTCGGGCGTCTCGCTCACCGAGCAGGACCCCTACAACAACGTGGTGCGTACTGCCATCGAGGCGCTGGCCGCCGTGCTCGGCGGCACCCAGTCGCTGCATACCAATGCGCTGGATGAAGCCATCGCGCTGCCGACCGAATTCTCCGCCCGCATCGCCCGCAACACCCAGCTCATCATCCAGGAAGAGACCGGCATCACCCAGGTGGTGGATCCGCTCGCCGGCTCCTACTACGTCGAGGCGCTGACCCATTCTCTCGCCGAACATGCCTGGGCGCTGATCCAGGAAGTGGAAGGCATGGGCGGCATGACCAAGGCGGTGGAAAGCGGCATGCCGAAGCTGCGCATCGAGGAAGCCGCGGCGCGGCGCCAGGCGCGCATCGACAAGGGCGAGGAAGTCGTCGTCGGTGTCAACAAGTACCGCCCGGCCAAGGACGAGAAGCCGGAAACCATGGAAGTCGACAATACCCGCGTGCGCGAATCCCAGGTCGCCCGGCTCAAGACCATCCGCAACACCCGCGACAAGATCGCGGCTGAGCGCGCCATACAAGAGTTGGAAGACGGCGCGCGCGGCAATGCCAACCTGCTCGACCTCTGTGTGAAGGCGGCCCGCGCCCGTGTCACCGTCGGCGAGATGTCGGATGCCATGGAGCGCGTGTTCACGCGGCATCAGGCGGTGGTGCGCTCGATCTCCGGCGTCTATGGCGCCGCCTATGAGGGGGATGCCGGCTTCATGAAGATCCAGCAGGACATCGAGGCCTTCGCCGCAGAGGAAGGCCGCCGCCCGCGTATCCTGGTGGTCAAGCTCGGCCAGGATGGCCATGACCGCGGCGCCAAGGTGATCGCCACGGCGTTTGCCGATCTCGGCTTCGACGTCGATGTCGGGCCGCTGTTTCAGACGCCGGAAGAAGCCGCCAAGGATGCCATCGACAACGACGTGCATGTCATCGGCGTGTCGAGCCAGGCCGCCGGCCACAAGACGCTGGTGCCGCAATTGATCAAGGCGCTGCAGGACCAGGGCGCGGGCGATATTCTCGTCGTCACTGGCGGCGTCATCCCGCCGCAGGATTATGATTTCCTGCGCGCGGCCGGTGTTGCAGCGATTTTCGGTCCCGGCACCAATATCCCGGCCGCGGCCGCCGAAATCATCGGCCTGATCCGCGCCCAGGCGCGCGGCCAGGCGGCGGAATAAGCCGGAAAAGTTCCCGCGCGGCCAGCGTTCCTTTGGCAGGGTGCATCTTGCGCCGCGCGGTTCCACGCCCCATATTCATCCTATGACCGTTTCGCGCCGCATTGCTGACAGCACCCGCGCCGGCCGCCTGCATGCAGGCGATGCCGCCCCGGCGGCGCGCGCGTAAAAAACCCGCGCCCTCCGGGGCCTCCCACACACCAAACCAAAATTTCTCAATCCTGACGCCGCTGGGCATGCTCGCGCGCGTCGATCCGTATTTGGAGACACGACCATGATGAACTTCCTCAATCCGCTGCCGCCGATCACCATTGGCGATGAAGACTATAACCGCCTGCTGCCGCTGGCCGAGGCATTGGAAGGCGTGCAGCCGGCACTCGGCGGCATGCTGCTGGATGAGCTGGAGCGCGCCCAGTTGCAGCCGCAGGCGCAGCTTGGCCGCCAGGTAGCTGCCATGCACCGGCCGCTGCTGTTCGGCTATGGCGACCAGCGCCAGGCGCAGAGCGGCATGCTGGTCTATCCGGCGGAAGCCGATATTGCGCTCGGCCGCATCAGCATCGCCACGCCAGTCGGCGCGGCCCTGATCGGCCTTGCCGAAGGCCAGAGCATCGCCTGGCGCGGCGCAGACGGCGAGGAACGCCGCCTGACGCTGCACAAGGTGCTGGGCTAAGGGTACCGAGTTAAGTATCAGCGACTGACCTGGAAGAAGCCGACGAGCTGTGACAGCTCGTTGGCCTGGCCCGATAGCTGCTGCGCGGAGGCGTTGGTCTGCTCGACCAGCGCACCGTTGCGCTGTGTCATCTCGTCCATGCCGCCGACGGCGGTATTGACTTGCTCAAGACCCGTTGCCTGCTCGCGGCTGGCAGCGGCGATCTCGGCGACGATATCCGACACCTTCTTGATTGCCGACACGATCTCGCCAAGCCGGGCGCCGGTCTGATTGACCAACGTGGCGCCGGTTTTCACCTGGGCGTTGGAGGCGTTGATCAGCGCCTTGATGTCCTTCGAGGCATTGGCGGAACGCTGGGCGAGCGCACGCACTTCCTGCGCCACCACAGCGAAGCCCTTGCCGGCTTCGCCGGCACGGGCCGCTTCTACGCTGGCATTCAGGGCCAGCAGGTTGGTCTGGAACGCGATCTCGTCGATCAGGCCAACAATGTCGGAAATCTTGCGCGCGCTTTCCTCGATCTGCGTCACCGCCGCCACGGCCTCATTCACCACGCTGCCGCCAACTTCCGCCGTATCGCGCGCCGCCTGGCTGAGCTGGTTGGCGGCCTGTGCGTTGTCGGCATTCTGCTTCACCGTGGCGGTGATCTCATGCATGCTCGCCGCCGTCTCCTCGATGCTGGCGGCTTGTGATTCTGTGCGCTGCGCCAGGTCCTGGCTGCCTTCCGAAATCTCGGCGGCGGCGCTGCGCACCGCTTCGGCGCTATGCGCCAGGCGCTGGGCGAAATCGCGCAACACGCCGCCGGTGGCATTCAGGTCCTCTACGATAGTGCCAAAGCGGCCGCCGAACTTGCCGTCGATGCGGTGCCTCAGATCGCCCTTGGCCAGGGCGGCAGTCATGGCTGTTACTGCATTCATCACCTCGTCGGTGCGTGTCAGCAGGCGGTTAAGCGCCGTGCCGAAACGCCCGATCATGCCATCAAGCTGTGCCGTCTCGACGCGCTGCGCCAGATCGCCCTCGGCGGCGGCGGCCACTACCTGACCGATGGCGGCTTCGAACTTTGCTTCGCGCTCGGCCTGCTGCGTGGCAAAACGCTCACGCGTGCGGGCAGCCTCCTCCTCCATGCGGTTGCGTTCGGCGAGATTGTTCTGGGCTTCATCCAAAGCTGCCTGGCTGCGGCTGAACAGGCCATCCAGCACCATGCACAGCCAGATCAGCACGCTGCATTCCACCACCACGATCACGGCATGCAGCAGCACGCGCAGGATATTGCCGCCGCCGGGAAACACCGCGCTTGGCAGCAGCAGGTTGAGACCCAGGTGATGCACGGCAGTGAGCGTGGCGGCCAGCAGCACCACGCGCCAGTCGCAATAGGCGGTGAGGATGGCGAAGGCGGCGAAGTAATACATATGCACGTCGATCTGCCACGGCCCCGCGGCGGCATTGACCAGCAGCGACACCATGCCGACGAAGGCGGTGGCAACCACGTAGCGCGTGGCCGGCGCCAGCGGATCGCGGGCTGCAAGCAGCGTCGCCGCTATTGCCAGCAAGGCGGCCAGCACGGTATGCACGATCACGCCGGTACTGTTGAACCAGCCAAGCAGCCCCAGCAGCGGCACATGCAGCCACAGCCAGATCACGAAAAGCTTGCTGGCGCGGCGGCGCAGGTCATCCACGGCATCAATAGCAAGAAGGGAAGCGACCATGGCGGTATCCTTATGGCAATGGAATCAATTACGAAGATCGGGTGAAGCAACCGGCCAGCCAGCTTTCGGCATCGAGCACCAGCCAGGCGCCGCTGCGGTAGAGCGCGGCGGCCAGGCCGTCATCGCCCGCCACCAACCAGGAACCGGCGCGGCCTTCGGCAAGCGGCCGGCCATGGCCGGCGATGCGTGTCATCGCGGCGGTTGAATCGAGATGCGGCGGAAACAGCACCAGCAGCCGGTGCGATGCTGCCCCGTCGCGGACAGCCGTCGGTGCTTTCGGCAACACGGCATTGCCCGCCAGCGCCAGCAACGGCACAAGCGCCATAAAGACAATCAATAACCAGACCGGACGCATGAGTTTTTTGCTTCCTAGAACTGCGCCTGCGATCCCCCCCGGTCCCAGCGATTAGTGCCTTTGCCGGCGCGACGCAAAGGAAAAACGATGCTGCTGCGCGGCCATGGAGGTTTGTGCTATGTCATTCCACCAAGTCGCCGTGCTTGCGGTGGCGTTTACAACCAGAAGGGAGGCCGCCCATGCCACATACTTTCGCCATCACGCCGATCTATGGCGGCCTGCTCGGCCTGTTGCTGGTAGCCCTCACCTTCGCGGTGATCCGGCTGCGCGGGAAATTCAAGGTCGGCATCGGCGATGGCGGCCATCCGGCGCTGGCGCGGGCCTGCCGGGCCCATGCCAATTTCATCGAATATGTGCCGCTGGTGCTGATCCTGCTGGCGATGCTGGAATATCGCGGCATTCCGGCCTGGGCGCTGCATGGCCTGGGCGGTGGCCTGCTGGCGGGCCGGCTGCTGCATGCCTGGGGCCTGATGGGCAGCGAGAAAACCTCGTTCGGTCGCGCCGTGGGCATCGTGCTCACCATCGCCTGCCTGCTGATCACCAGCATCTGGCTGCTGGTGATCAGCCTCTGACCATGGCGGCGAAACCGAAGCGCGCCGCACCGCGCCAGAAGGACCCGAAGCGGGCGCTGCTGGCGGCGGCGACAAGGCTGTTCGCCCGGCGCGGCTTCAGCGGCGTATCGGTGCGCGATATTGCGCTGGCGGCCAAGGTCAACCATGGCCTGGTGCATCGCCATTTCGGCAGCAAGGAAGGCCTGCTGCGCGCCGTGATGCAGCACCAGGCCGATACCCTGGCGCAGGCCGCTGGCCAGGGCATTGCGCGCGGTGCGGCCCATGGCAGCCTCACCGAGGCCGTGTTCGCGGCGGCTGTGCAGGGCGATGCCTATTGGCGAATCCTGGCGCGGCAATTGCTGGATGGGGCCGATCCGCGCGAATTGCAGAGCGATTTTCCCACGCTGCGCCGCATCATCGAACACCGTGTCGCTGGCGGCCAGAAGCGCAACGAAGCGGCGCTGGACGTGGTGGTGCTGGCGGCAGCCGGCCTCGGCTTCCTGGTATTCGAACCCTTCCTGCGTGCCGCCGCCGGCTTCGAGAAACAGCCGCGCAGCATGCTGCCGCGCGCCTTCGCCCGCCGTCTCGGGGCCCTGGCGGAGCGCCGCGCCTGAATGCAGTTACCGCTTGCCGGGTATCCCGCCCCGGCTATACTGGGGCAAAGTGTAGTCAAATGACTACATCATATAACGGGAGGGGTGGGGTGATGCGCAAGGCAGCATTCTGTGTTGCGGTGCTGAGTCTGGTCGGTCTTGGTCATGATCTGCTGGCACAGCCGCAACAAGCGGAACGCCCGAAGCCGGCCAGCGAGCAGACGCTGCAGCGTAACAAGGCGATGGCAGCAGGCTTGCCGTTCTCCGACCAGCGCGATTTCGAGGAAGCCAAGCGTGGTTTCATCGCCGCGCTGGAAAATACCGAGATCCCGGGCAAGACCGCAGCGGTCGCCTTCTCGCGCAAATCCTATGATTTCATCGATGCCAGCGCGGCGGCACCGGATACGGTCAATCCCTCGCTATGGCGCCAGGCGCAACTCAACAATCTGCATGGCCTGTTCGAGGTCAAGCCCGGCATCTATCAGGTGCGCGGCTACGATATCGCCAACATGACGTTTGTCGAAACGCCGAACGGCTATATCGTGATCGACACGCTGCTGATCGCGGAAGCTGCCAAGGCCGGGCTTGAACTGCTCTACAAGCACCGGCCGAAAAAGCCGATCCTGGCGGTGGTCTACACCCACCCGCATATCGATCATTTCGGCGGCGTGCGCGGCCTGATCGACGAGGCGGATGTGAAGGCCGGCAAGGTGCGGGTGATCGCGCCGCTGCATTTCATGGAACATGCGGTGAGCGAGAATGTGCTGCTCGGCACCGCGATGACGCGGCGTGCCGAATACCAGTTCGGCATCGCGCTGGCGCGTGGGCCGCAGGGCCAGGTCGATACCGGCCTGGGCAAATCGGTTTCCGCCGGCGGCACCTACAGCCTGATCGCACCCACCGACCTGATCGAGCGCACCGGCCAGACGCTGACCATCGATGGCGTGCAAATGGAATTCCAGATGACGCCGGAAACCGAGGCGCCGGCCGAAATGAACATCCTGTTCCCGGATCTGCGCGCGCTCTGCCTGGCGGAAAATGTCACCGGCACGATGCATAATCTCTACACCCTGCGCGGCGCCCTGGTGCGCGACGGCCGCGCCTGGGCCTATTACATCGACGAGGCGATGCGGCTGTTCCAGGGCCGCGCCGATGTTGCCTTCGCCAGCCATCACTGGCCGCGCTGGGGCGAGGCACGCATTGCGGATGTGATGGAAAAGACCCGCGACCTCTACAAATTCATCCATGACCAGTCGGTGCGGCTGGCCAACCAGGGCCAAACCCCGGCGGAAATCGCGGAAAACATCAAGCTGCCCAAGGCGCTGGAGCAATCCTGGCATAACCGGGGCTATTACGGCACGCTGAAGCACAATGCCAAGGCGGTGTATCAGCGCTATCTCGGCTGGTATGACGGCCACCCGGCCCGTCTCGATCCGCTGCCGCCGGAGCAGGGCGCCAGGCATTACGTCGAATTCATGGGTGGTGGCGCCGCCTTGCTCAAGAAGGCCGAGGATTTCTATGCGCGCGGCGAATACCGCTTCGTGGCGGAAGTGCTGACCCACCTGGTTTTCGCCGAGCCACAGAACATGGCGGCGCGCAACCTGCAGGCCGATGCCCTGGAACAGCTTGGCTATCAGGCCGAATCCGGCGTGTGGCGCAATCTCTACCTGCTCGGCGCCCAGGAATTGCGCAACGGCCTGGCCAAGCTGCCCCAGGGCAGCACCGCCAGCCCGGATATCATCGCCTCGCTCGGCACCGATCTGATGTTCGATTTCCTCGCCGTGCGCATCGACCCGGAGAAGGTGGAGGGCAAGGACATTTCGGTCAACTGGCGCTTCACCGATACCGATGAGCAATTCCACATGTTCCTCAAGAACAGCGTGCTCAATCACCGCAAGGGCGTGCAGGCAGCGGATGCCAATGCCACCGTGAGCATGACCCGCGCCACTTGGAACCGCATCGCCTTGCGCGATCTCAGCCTGCCAGTGGCTTTGCTTACCGGCGATGTAAAACTGTCGGGCAATCCGCTCGCCTTCCTCGACCTGATGCGCCAGATCGAGCCACCGGGCGAGCGTTTCAATATCGTGACGCCGTAACCAAAACAAAATCCGGGAGGGGGCGATGTACGATTACGTGATTGTTGGCGGCGGCTCGGCCGGCTGCGTGCTGGCGCGGCGTTTGAGCGACGATGGCCGCAGCAAAGTCTGTCTGCTGGAAGCCGGGCCGCCGGACGATATCGTCGCCTGCCAATTGCCGATCGGCGCTGCCCTGTTCATGCCGGGACCGTGGCGCAACTGGGCCTTCAAGACCGTGCCGCAGGCGATGCTGGATGGCCGCCAGGGCTATCAGCCGCGCGGCAAGATGCTCGGCGGCTCCAGCGGCATCAACGCCATGATCTATATCCGTGGCCATCGCCGCGATTACGATGAATGGGGCCTGCCGGGCTGGGGCTGGGAGGACGTGCTGCCCTATTTCCGCCGCGCCGAGCGCAACCTGCGCCCCGATATCGATGCCGGTGGCGCTGCCGCTCTGCATGGCCGTGATGGCCCGCTGGCGGTTTCCGATATCCGCAGCCCGAACCGTTTTGCCGGCGATTTCCTCAAAGCCTGCGACGAGACGCAAATCCCCCGCAATGTTGATTTCAACGGCCCCGAGCAGGAAGGTGCAGGCTGGTTCCAGGTGACGCAGGAGAATGGCGAACGCTGCTCGGCAGCCAAGGCCTACCTGCCGCCAGACGTGCGGGCGCGGCCCAACCTCAGCATCGTCACCGGCGCGCAGGCGACGCGCGTGCTGCTGGAAAACCGCCGCGCCACGGGGGTGCGCTACCGCCTGCGCGGCCTCGATCTCGAAGCCCGGGCCGGCCGCGCCGTGGTGCTTTCCGCCGGCGCCTTCGGCTCGCCGCATCTGCTGCTGCTTTCCGGCATCGGACCTGCGGCGGAAATGCAGCGCCATGGCATCGCTGTGCAGCATGAGTTGCCCGGCGTTGGCCAGAACCTGCAGGATCATCTCGATTACCTCGAGCATTACCGCGTCGATTCCGCCGAATTGTTTGGCCATTCGCTGAAATCGTTGCCGGTGATGCTGAAGGCCTGGCGGCAATGGCAGCGCGAACGCAGCGGCATGCTGACCTCGAATTTCGCCGAAAGCGGTGCCTTCCTGAAAACCGAGCCGGGGCTGGAGCGCCCGGATGTGCAGCTTCACTTCGTCGTTGCCATGGTGGATGACCATGCCCGCAAGCAGCATTGGGGCCATGGCTATTCCTGCCATGTCTGCGTGCTCCGACCCTATAGCCGGGGCGAGGTCGGGCTCAGCTCCGCCGATCCCTTCGCGGCGCCGCGCATCGACCCGCGTTTCCTCACCGATTGCCGCGATGCCGAGACCTTGAAACGCGGCGCCTGGATGATGCGGCGGATCCTGCAGGCGCCGAGCCTGAAGGCGCATGGCCCGCGCCCGCTCTATCCGCTGCCCGAAAGCGATGCCGAACTGGAAACTGCGATCCGCGCCCGCGCCGATACGATCTATCACCCGGTCGGCACCTGCCGCATGGGCAAGGCCGAGGACCGCCAAGCGGTGGTGGATCCGCAGCTGAAGCTGCGCGGCCTGGATGGCCTCTATGTGGCGGATGCCTCGGTGATGCCCGGCCTGATCGGCGGCAACACCAATGCGCCGACCATCATGATCGCCGAGAAAGCCGCCGAGGCGATCCGCCAGGCAGCTTGATGGCTTTTCAGTCCGATTTGGCGGCGCCCGGCTTGGCTGTCGCCAGCGCGGCGGCCACGGCGGTGAGCAATTCCTGCCGCCGCACCGGCTTGCGCAGCATGGCATGGGCGCCGAGAAAGCCGCCCAATTCCAGCGCCATCTCGGCATTCATGGTGGAGCCGCCGCCCGACGTGACGATCACCGGCATGCCCGTGGCCGAGCGGCGCAGCGCGTTCAGCACCTCGATGCCGTCGCTCTGCGGCATCAGCACATCGGTGATCACCAGGTCGAAGGGCTCCTGCTGCAGCAGAGCCAGCGCCGCTTGGCCGTCACTGGCTTCGCGCACATTATGCCCTTCCGCCTCCAGCATGCGGCGCAACAGCAGACGAAAGTCCGCGTAATCGTCGACGACGAGTATCCGAGCCATGGTCACCCACCATGAAAAGTGCAGATACGGCGCTTTATGTGCAACTCATGGTCGTGATATTAGCCTAATTTTAGGAGAATTGCACCTAGCAAAGGCTGTAAGCTACCAACCATGCAAACAGAACAAGTCCTGCGCACAGTAATCGACACCATGATCGACGGGGTCATCCTGATCGATCATGGCGGTATTATCCAGCTATACAACCAGGCCTGCCAGAAACTGTTCGGTTATACGCCCGAGGAGGTGCTGGGCCAGAACGTCAAGATGCTGATGCCCACGCCCTACCGCGAGGAGCATGATGGCTATGTGCGCAACTACCGCGAAACCGGCGTGAAGCGCATCATCGGCATCGGCCGCGAAGTATTGGGCCGGCGCAAGGATGGCAGCGAATTCCCGTTCGAGCTGGCGGTGGCCGAAGCCACCCTGGATGACCGCCCGCTCTATATCGGCGTGATCCACGATATCACCGAGCGTCGCCGCGCCGAGGAAATGCGCGAGCAGCTGCGCCAGTCGCAGAAGATGGAAGCGATCGGCCAGCTCACCGGCGGCATCGCGCATGACTTCAACAATCTGCTGGCCGTGGTGATGGGCAATCTGGAACTGCTGGACATGCGGGTGTCCGACGATTTCAGCCGCCGCCTGATCGACCAGGCACTGCACAGCACCACGCGCGGCGCCGAACTGACCCAGCGCCTGCTGGCTTTCGGCCGGCAGCAGAATCTGCGCGCCAAGCGGCTGAATGCCAATGAACTGATTCTCAGCATATCGAGCGTGCTGCGCCATACCCTGGGTGATCCGGTTTCGGTGCGCACCAGCCTGGCACCCGGCCTGCCGGAAGTGGAGGTCGATCCTGGCCAGCTCGAGAATGCGCTGATCAACCTGGCGCTCAATGCGCGCGACGCCATGCCCAATGGCGGCAGCCTCACCATCCGCACGGCCTATTTGCGCCCCAGCGACGAGATGGCACGCAGCAGCGAGCATGGCTATGTGGTGATCAGCGTGACCGATACCGGCACCGGCATGAGCGAGGAAGTGCGCGCCCGCGTCTTCGAGCCATTCTTCACCACCAAGGAGATCGGCAAGGGCAGTGGGCTGGGCTTGAGCATGGTGCATGGCTTCATCACCCAGTCTGGTGGCCATGTACATGTCGACAGCGCCATCGGTCGTGGCACCGAGGTTTCGCTGCATTTGCCGGCGCTCGCGCCGGCCTCAGCCTTGGTGCAGAGCGAGAATGATCCCGGCGGGCCGACCATCCTGCTGGTGGACGATAATGCCGATTTGCGGGCCACGGTCAGCCTGCTGCTGGAAAGCATGGGTTATCGCGTGCGTGCCGTGGGATCGGGGGCTGCGGCGCTGGATATCCTGCAATCGGATACCAGTATCGCGCTGATGATTAGCGACGTGATGATGCCGGGCATGACCGGGCTGGAACTCGGCGAGCGCGCGCTGCGGCTGCTTCCGTCGCTGCCGCTGGTATTCATTTCCGGCACCGCCGATGCCGATATCCTGCGCAGTAGCTCGTTCCGCGACCGCTGCACCCTGCTGGCCAAGCCGATCCGCAAGCAGGCCTTGGGCGAATTGCTGACCAAGTTGCTGCGCCGGAGCTGACCGGGCAGGACAGCCCCGGTGTCACCGAATTGTCATTAAACGGAAACATTTACCCGCTGCGTTCCATGCCGTAGCGGGCAGAAATGTTAAATCAGCATAAGCCTTTGCGCTACGCGATTGAGACTCGCCGTTGGCCTCGCTAGAGTCCGCCGCCATGGCCGATACCCAGGAACCCGTTCCCCAAACCACGCTCTGCCTGGGGATTGCTGCCGATGATCTGGTGCGGCTGCGCCGGCATCCGCTGATCACCACCCTGCTCAAGGGCCGCGCCACCACGGTGCGGCGCGAAATCGCCCTGGTTGATACGGCACCCACTGAAGACGGCAGCCGTGCACTGATCCAGGCCGGCTGGCTCTGCCTCAATGAAGGCACTGAGCCGCATCTGCTGCCCTGGCGGGCCAATGCCGCGCCACTGCCCGATATCACCGCGCTGGGTGCGCTGGAAATTCTCGCCCAGGGCCGCGTCGAGCGCATCACGCTGCCGCTGGCTGAAGGCCGCCTGCTGCTCGAACGCCTGGATCTGGCGCGCGGCCGCCAGCGCCAGGCGATTGCCGTGCTGCGCTTCGAGGACATGCCGGCGGCGAAGGCTGCCGAACTGGCGCTGTCGCTGTGTCGCGATTTCAAGCCGCGCCTGCTGGGCGCATCCGCTGTGGTGCCGTTGGCCAGTGGGCTCGGCCTGATCGCGCCGGTGCCGGCGCGCGCCGGCGAAATCCCGCCCATGCTGCCGGAAACCGACAGCGCCATCGCCGCCGCCTGTGCCATCCTGCGCCATTGCCTGGCGCAGTTCGAAGCCAACATCCAGGCCGTGCTGCTGGGCCGCGACAGCGAAGGCGTGCACCAGATGCGCGTCGCCTTGCGCCGGCTGCGTTCGGCGCTGGATATTTTCAGCCCGATCCTGCCGCCAAGCTGGCTCGAAACACTGATCGCCGACCTGCGCTGGCTCAACGCGCCGCTTGGCAAACGCCGCGATCTCGATGTTTTCATCGAGGAGACGTTGCAGCCTTTGCGCGCCGCCGAGCCCGGCATCAAGGGCCTGGAGCATCTCCAGACCCTGCTTGATGCCCGCCGTCAGGCGGCGCAGGAAGCGTTGCTCTCCGCGCTGGCCTCGCCGCGTGCCGCGCAATGGCTGCTGCGGCTGCAACGGCTGGCGGCGGCGAGCGAGGCGGAAGCCCTCGCCCTGCTCGATCCGGCACAGCATGAAGCGGCATTGCAGCCCGCCATCGCCTTTGCCGCCGTCACGCTGCGGCAGCGCCGCCGCAAGCTCAAGAAACTCGGCGAACGCCATGGCGAATTGAGCGTGCCGGAACTGCACCGGCTGCGCATCCGCGCCAAGAAGCTGCGCTATGCCACGGAATTCTTCCGCTATCTCTTCGCCAAGAAGCCGGTGAAGTTTTCCGCCATGGCACTGGCCCGGCTGCAGGATACGCTCGGTGCGCTGAACGATGCGGCGGTGGGCGATGAACTGCTCGGCGGCATCCTCGGTGCTGCCGGCGAGGATGCGGCGGCGGCGGCCATCGCCGGCTGGTTCGCGGCACGCCAGAGCATGCAGCTCAGCCAGCTCGGTCCGGCCTGGAAAGCCTATACCGCGCTCAAGCCCTATTGGCGCGACGCCCTGCCGCAGGTGTGACGGTTTTCAATTACTCTTGTCATGCCCGTACTTGATCCGGGCATGACGAATGGAGATGAACAAAAAACACCCCCGGTTTTGCCGGGGGTGTTTTGCTTTAGCCGGATGGCCGAAAATTTACGGCATGTGCGAGATCGCGCTCGGCGGCAGGATGCTCGGCGCAGCGGCGCCCGGCGGCTGCCAGAAATAGGCGAAGGCCGCAGAGTCGCGCTTCTGGTAATACATGATCACGATCGGGTAATAGCCCGGCTGGGCGATGTCGATGAACTTCATCGGCGTGGTGCGCTCCGGATGTGGTTCCGGGTCATCGGAAACCATCACATTGCCGACCCAGGAGCGGCCGCCGTCGTTGGTGCGTGAAGCAAAGCCGTAACGGCCGGGCTTGTCGAGCAGCACATAGCCCTCGAAGCGGATGCCGTAGAAGATGTCGGTCTTGGCGTCGAAGACGCGGCCGCGCGACGATACGGCCTCAAGCTGCGTGATCGCCGGGCCGGGCGTGCCCTGGGCCTTGCCGCGCGTGCCCTGCGGCATGTTGTCGATATGGTCGTAGGTGCCGCTGTAATAGGTGGTGGCGAGGCCGGGCCTGAGCTGCGCGGCGCTGGGCTGCGGCGCGGCGATCTGCGGCGGGCCGCTATAGACGGCTTCCTTCTCGGTGGTGACGCAGCCGGCCAGGCCGAGACCCAGCAGCATTGCAGCGCTCGCGGCCAGCAGCCGCCGTTTTGCCCAGTTCATATTGCCCCCATCGGTGCCACTCTATGTGGTGTTTGTGTACGACGCGGGGGGAAGCCTAGCAGCGTGCCCGGAACTAGCCAAGCGCCCGAAGGGTGAAGCTTCAGCCGAGATCGCCTAGTCGAGATTCAGCGTCACCAGCACCGGGGCATGGTCGGAGGCCTTTTCCTGGCCGCGCATCGCCTTGGCCACCTGTGCCGCCTTCAGCCGCGGGGCGAGATCCTGGCTGACCCAGACATGATCGAGGCGGCGGCCCTTGTCGGCCTTCTCCCAGTCCGGCGAACGGTAGCTCCACCAGGAAAACAGTTTCTCACTGGCCGGCGTGAAATGCCGCACCGCGTCAACCCAGCCATGGCTGGCCTGGAGTTTCAGCAGCCCCTCGGTCTCGACCGGCGTGTGGCTGACCACGTCGAGCAACTGCTTGTGCGACCATACATCGCTTTCCAGCGGCGCGATGTTCAGGTCGCCTACCAGGATATGCTGGCGGCCCTTGGTCTTCAGCGCCTTCGACCAGGCAGTCATTTCCGCCAGCACATCGAGCTTGTGGGCGAATTTGTCATTTTTCGTCACATCTGGGATATCGCCGCCGGCCGGGACATAGAAATTGTGTATCACCGTGCCGTCGGCCAGCCGGGCTGCCACATGGCGCTTGTCATCGCGTCCGACGAGCTGCTTCGCCTCGGCCAACTCCAGCGGCATGCGGCCGAAAATCGCCACGCCGTTATAGCCCGGCTGGCCTTTTATCAACCGGTGGGCGTAGCCATGCTGGGCGAATAGATCATGCGGGAATTCATCATCCCGCACTTTAGTTTCCTGCAGGCAGAGAATGTCGGGATTGTACTGCCGCAGGAAGCTATCCATCAGCGCCAGGCGGGCGCGTACCGAATTGATATTCCAGGTCGCCAGGGTGAGCTGGCGCGGCGTGGTGGCGGTTTTCTTGCTCGGCACGGTTTTCTTGGCTGTCATGCTGGGGTCCGGACCCAAAAGCCATAGCAAATCCGCATGGCAGCCGCCAGCTTGGTGACCATTGGTTCAGCGCCAAAGCCGTGGCATAACAACCCTACTATGTGTGCCGCACCTGTTAACCCGCCGCGCGACGTGCAGGTCATGCTCTCGCGCCACGCCGCCTTTTTGGGCCGCCGCAACGACGGCGCACGGCTGCAATTGCGCGGCCAGCGGCTGGCCGGGTTCGTTCTCACCAAGCTGAATTTTTCCGATGCGGTGCTGCCCGGCTGCATTTTCACCAATTCCGATCTGCGCGAAACCGAATTCCGCCGCACCGATCTGTTCGGCGCCGATTTCGGCCGCTGCGACCTGACCGGTGCTGTATTCGACCGCGCCGACCTGCGTGGCGTCTATTTCGGCTCGGCCAAGATGCGCAAGGCGTCCTTTGCCCAGGCCGACATGCGGCCCGGCCAGTTCATGCGCACCAGCGCCGATGGCAAGAGCGAAAGCCGCCTCGTCGCTACCGACCTGACCGACGCCAAGATCGACGGCGCCGACTTCAAGGGCGCGCAGCTCGATCAGGCCAAGTTCGCCGTTGCCTCGGCCAAGGAGGCGAATTTCGCCACCGCCGAACTATATGCGGCGAATTTCTCCGGCGCCGATCTCACGGGCGCCAATTTCGCCGGTGCGCGGCTGAAAGATGCCAACCTGATGGGCGCCAAGGTGGACGGCGCCAATTTCGATGGCGCCGACCTGCGCGGCGCCAATTTGCGCAATGTCGATCTCACCAAGGCGAAGATGGGCAATGCCAAGCTGGAAGGCGCCATCTACCGCAAGAGCAGCGACCTGCCCGCCGATGTTGCCGTGAAGCTGGAGGCGCATAGCCAGTGGATCGCCTCGCAGGGCGCCACCGGCGAACGCGCGGTGTTCCGCGGCGAGGATCTGACGGGGCAGAATTTCGGCTCCTGCGACCTGCGCGCCGCCGATCTCTCCGGTGCCAAGCTCACCGGTGCGATCTTCGACGATGCGCAATTGCTGTTCACCGTGTTCACCGGCGCCAGCCTGCGCGGCGCGCGGTTCGACCATGCCGCTCTGCACGGCGTCGATATGTCACGCACCGATCTTTCCGGTGCCCGGCTGCGCGGTGCGCAATTCTTCGGCGTCGATATCTATGGCGTCGATGGCAAGCCGACCGGGCGGCGCATGCATCCCCAGCTTGCTGGCGCGGTGTTCCGCCAGGCTGATCTCACCGGCGCTGAATTCGAAGGCGTCGATCTGAGCCAGGTCGATTTCGGCGGCGCCATCCTCGATGCGGTGAGCTACCGCAACTGCGTCGGCGCGCCGGAACAGGCCGCCTCCTAAGCAGCCACCACCCAGCCGTCGTCGTCCAGCCGCACCGGGAAACGGGTCAGCGACCGGTTCTTGCACGGACCCAGAAAGCATTGCCCGGTCAGGGCATCGAACTGCGCGCCATGGGTGGCGCACATCAGCGCGCTTTTTTCGCGGGTGAAGAAGGCGCCGGGCCGCCAGTTCAGCGGCGTGCGCGCATGCGGGCAGACATTCTCATAGGCCAGCAACTGTCCCTGCCAGCGCAGCACGAACAGTTCGAACCGCTGCTTGCCCTCGCCAAAGCTGAATTCCTTGGCGCCGGGCTCTTCCAGCACACTGAATTCGATCAGCCGCGTGCCGGGTTCAGGGCGCATGGCTTGCAGCCCTGCTTGTCATTCCCGCGCAAGCGGGAATCCCATTGCGTCTTGCATGAAATGGGACTCTCGCTTGCGCGAGAGTGACAGAACTATTCATCCCCATTACGCCTTCACGCCGGCCATCTGGCAGAGCAGCTTCCAGCTTGGCGCGTCAATCGGCATCACCGAAAGGCGCGACTGCTTGATCAGCGGCAGATGCGCCAGTTTCGGCTCGTGCTTAATCTGCTCCAGCGTCACCGGCTTTTTCACCGGCATCAGCGTTTTCACATCCACCATGCCGAAGCGGCCGCTCTCGTCGGTCGGGTCGGGATAGTATTCCTTCGCCACTTCCACGATGCCGACGATCTGTTTTTCCTCCACCGAGTGATAGAAGAAGCAGCGGTCGCCCAGCTTCATCGCCTTCATGTTGTTGGCGGCCTGGTAGTTGCGCACGCCATTCCAGCTTTCCACGCCCTTCTTCACCTGGTCGTCCCAGCCCCAGGCGGACGGCTCCGATTTCATCAGCCAGTATTTCATTTTTCACTCCGTCTTGAGCGGGCGCGCCAGCAGCGCGGCGATTGTTGTGTCAATTGCGGCGCCTTGATGCAGGATGGCATGCACGGCGGCCGAGATCGGCATGTCGAGGCCAAGCCGGGCGCAGAGGCCATGCAGCGCGCGCGCAGTGAACTGGCCTTCGGCGATGCTGCGCTTGCCGGCCTGATATTCCTGGAGAGTCTTGTCTTGACCAAGCGCCAGCCCGAGCGACAGGTTGCGCGATTGCGGCCCGGAGCAGGTCAGCACCAGGTCGCCGAGACCGGAGAGGCCCATCATGGTATCGGGCCGGCCGCCGAGCGCCTGGCAAAGCCGCGCCATCTCGGCAAGGCCGCGCGTGATCAGCGCGGCGCGGGCATTGTCGCCCAGTTGCCGGCCGATGACGATGCCACAGGCAATCGCCAGCACATTCTTCACCGCGCCGCCGATCTGCGCGCCGATGATGTCATCGCCGGCATAGAGCCGGAAGGTCGGCCGCGACAGGCGTTCGGACAGGGCCTGCGCCAGCTCGGTATTGGCACAGGCCAGCGTCGCCGCCGCTGGCAGGCCGCGCGCTACCTCGGCGGCGAAGGTCGGTCCGGTGAGCACGGCCAAAGGCGCGCCCGGCGCGGCTTCCTCGATCACCTGGCTCAGCAGCTTGCCGCTCTCGATCTCGATGCCCTTGGCGGTCAGCACCAGCGGTTTGCCCGCGCCCAGCAGGCCGGCATAGTGGCGCGCGGTCTGCGACGGCATCGCCAGCAGGATGGCGTCGCAGGCTTTCAGCTCATCCAGCGAAGCCGTGGCCTTGAGGCTATCCGGCAAGGCGATGCCGGGCAGATAGGGTTCGTTGCGCTTAGTCGCATTGATCTCGGCGGCGAGCCCGGCACCGCGCGCCCAGAGCACCGCCTCGCCCTTCTCGGCCGCCAATGCCGCCAGCGCCGTGCCCCAGGCGCCGGCACCCAGGATGCCAATACGGTGGAGGCCGATGCGCTTCATGCCTTGGTCCATCATGCTTTAGCGCCGGCGAAGGGCTTGGCTTCCGCTGCCGGATCCAGCGGCCAGCGGGCGCGGGCGGAGACGTCAAGGCCATCGGTGAGGCCACGGCGCAGGCGTTCCAGGCCGACCCAGGCGATCATGGCACCATTATCGGTGCAGAGCCGGGGCGGCGGCACGCTCAGGCTCATGCCGCTTTTTTCCGCGAGCTGGCGCAGGCTGTCGCGCAACGCCGCGTTGGCTGCCACGCCGCCGGCCACCACCAGATGACGGCCTTTCGAGCCGTGGATGCTGTCGAAGGCAGCGATGGCATGGCGCGTGCGGTCGATGATCACATCCAGCACCGCCGCCTGGAAGCTCGCCGCCAGATCGGCCTTGTCCTGTTCGGCAGGGCTATCGCCAAGGCTTTCCAGCACCAGGCGCACGGCGGTCTTGAGGCCGGAAAAGCTGAAATCGCAGCCCGGTTTGCCCTTGAGCGGGCGCGGCAGCGGAAACCGCTGCGCATCGCCCTGGCGGGCCAGCCGCTCAATGGCCGGGCCGCCGGGATAGCCGAGGCCGAGCAGCTTGGCGGTCTTGTCGAACGCCTCGCCCACGGCATCGTCGATGGTGGTGCCAAGCCGCTGGTAGCGGCCGACCTCCTCGACGGCGAGGAACTGGCAATGGCCGCCGGAAACCAGCAGCAGCAGATAGGGGAACGGCGTGTCATCCGACAGCCGGGCGGAGAGCGCATGGCCCTCCAGGTGGTTCACGGCGATCAGCGGCTTGCCGGTTGCATAGGCCAGCGCCTTGGCGGTCATCAGCCCCACCATCACGCCGCCGATCAGGCCCGGCCCGGCGGTGGCGGCGATGGCATCCACCTGATCCAGCTCGATTCCGGCGGATTTCAGCGCTTCGTCCACCAGGAAATCGAGATGCTCGATATGGGCGCGGGAGGCGATTTCCGGCACCACGCCGCCATAGGGCGCGTGTTCCCTCACCTGCGAAAACAGGCTATGGGAAAGGATACGGTCGGCCGGCGCCGCGTTGTCGCGCACCACGGCGCAGGCGGTTTCGTCGCAACTGGTCTCGATACCCAGAACAAGCATGGATTTGAGTTAGCATCATGATGGTCCCGCATCAAGGCAAGGCCCTGCTCACCATCGGCACGCGCGGCTCGCCGCTGGCGCTGGCCCAGGCGCATGAAACCCGCCAGCGCCTGCTCAGCGCCCATGCCGATCTGGCGGAAGCCGATATCGCCATCTCGATCATCAAGACCAGCGGCGACCGCATTCAGGACCGTGCACTGTCGGAAGCCGGCGGCAAGGGCCTGTTCACCAAGGAGATCGAGGAAGGGCTGCTGGATGGCAGCGTCGATCTGGCCGTGCATTCGATGAAGGACATGCCGACGCAGTTGCCCGCCGGCCTGATCATGGCCGCCTATCTGCCACGGGAAGACCCGCGCGATGTGCTGCTGGCGGCATCGCCCACCAGTTTCGATGATCTGCCGCGCGGTGCGGTGGTCGGCACCTCGTCGCTGCGGCGCAAGGCTTTCCTGCTGGCCCGCCGTCCCGATCTCGAGGTGGTGAATTTCCGTGGCAATGTGCAGACACGCTTGGGTCGCCTGGCGGAAGGCCGCGTCGCCGCCACCTTCCTCGCCCTGGCCGGCCTGCGGCGGCTGAATATCCTGCCCGGAGGCATGACCGTGCTGCCGCCCTCGGTGATGCTGCCGGCGGTGGCGCAGGGCGCCATTGGCATCGAATGCCGCGAGAATGATGCCCGCGTGCTGACGTTGCTCAAACCGCTCGACGATGCGCCGACGCGCCGCCGCGTCGAGGCCGAGCGCAGCCTGCTCGCCATCCTCGATGGTTCCTGCCGCACGCCAATTGCGGCATTGGCGGAATTGCAGGATGACGGCTCGATGCGCCTGCGCGCCGCCATCGCGCGGCCCGATGGCAGCGAACTGCTCGAAACCGAACGCCAGGGCCAGGATGGCGTGGCAATGGGCCAGGATGCCGGCGATGAATTGAAGCGCCGGGCCGGCCCGGATTTTTTCAACCTCCCCTGATGCGCACCCGGCTGCTGCTCACGCGCCCGGAGGAAGATGCCACAAGGCTGCGGCGCGATCTCGAGGCGCGCGGCTTCGCCATCGATACCGCGCCGCTGCTCAGCATCCAGCCGCTGCCGGCCCCATCACTACTCAATGGCGTTTCGCTCGAAGGCATTTCCGGCCTGCTCGTCACCTCGGCGAATGGCCTGCGGGCCTTCACAGCGCAATCGGCGCGGCGCGACCTTACGGTCTATGCCGTCGGCGAGGCCAGCGCGCGGGCGGCAACGGCGGCGGGCTTCGCCGAGGTGCAGGCGGCCGGCGGCGATGTGGCGAGCCTCGCCGCCCTGGTGCGGGAAAAGGCCGATCCGGCGCAGGGCGGTCTGCTGCATGTGGCGGGCGAAACGCTGGCCGGCGACCTCAAGGGCATGCTGGAGGCGGCCGGGTTCCAGGTCGCGCGGGTCACGCTCTACCGTGCCGAGGCCGCCACCACGCTCCCTGATGCCGTGTCTGACGCCTTGCAGCGGGGCGAATATGACGGCGTGCTGTTCTTCTCGCCGCGCACGGCGGCCACCTTTGCCAAGCTGGCCCAAAATATGGCATCCGGGCGCATCACGGCGTATTGTCTCAGTGCCGCCGTGGCCCAGGCCTTGGCCGATCTGCCCTGGCGGCGTGTGGCTGTGGCGGCTTCGCCCAGCGAGGCGGCCTTGCTCGCCCTGCTCGAAGAGGAGTCATGATGAGCGAGAAGCAGGACAAGTCCGGCGCCACCATCATCGATGCCGAAGTGGAGGCGTTGCCGCCGAAGCCGAGCTTTCTCGCCAAGCTCGGCCGCTGGCTGCTGCTCGGGCTGATCGCCGTGGCCTTCTGCGTCGCCGTTGCCGCCGGCTATCATTTCTATACCACGCAGTCTGCCCCTGTCGCGGTGAAGCCGGCCACCACCCCGCTTGGCGCGCCACCCCCTGTCGTCACGCTTCCCGCGCCCGTCACCCCGCCGGTTCAGGCACCCGCTGCCGATACCGCGAAATTGCAGGATCTGGAGCGCCGGCTCAGCGCCCTTTCCGCCAGCCTGGAGCGGCTGCAACAATTGCCGGGCAGCGCCGCCGATGCCGATCGTGTCGCAGCGCTTGAAGAAGCCGTGAAGGCGCAGGCGCAAGCCCAGACCAAGGCGATTGCCGATGCCGTCGCCGAAGCGCGCAAGAGCGGCGCGGAAGCTTTGCGGCTGGCTGAAGCCGCGATCACCGGGCAGGCGCAGTTCGATCAGAAACTCGCCGATCTCACTCGTGCCCGCGCCGCCGATCTGCGTCAGCCGGTGGCGTTGCTGCTGGCCTGGCAGAGCCTGCGCGACCGCGCCGCGCGCGGCAGCGGCTTCGTTGCCGAGGCCAATGCGGTGGCGCCTTTGCTGGGCGCCACGCCGCCGGCCGCGGTGCGTGAGGCTTTCACCGCCGTACAGGCTTTCGCAGCCTCCGGTGCGCCGACCGAAACGGCCCTGGCCGGCAGCTTCGCCTCCGTGATGGAAGCGCAGCAGAAGGAAGCGCTGCCGGCGACAGCCGATGATGCCGCGCAGAGCTGGTGGCAGCGCGCGCTGAATAAACTCTCCAATCTGGTCACCATTCGCCGCGTCGGCGGCGATGCGGCGGATGGCGGCAGCGATAAACTCAGCACCGCCGCTGGCCTTCTGGAACGCGGCGACCTTGCCGGTGCGCAAGCCGCACTCGAGGGCCTGCATGCCGGCGCGGCATTGACCGCTTGGCGCGGCGGCGCCGAGGCGCGGCTGAAACTGGACGCGGCGCTTGAGCGCATGCAGGCGGCGTTGCGCGACCATTTCGCCGCGGCGCCGTAGCATGTTGCGCTGGCTGCTCATCGTATTGCCGCTGATGGCGCTGGCGGCTTTTGCCGCCTGGGTCGCCGATCAGCCCGGCACGCTGCGCCTCACCTGGCTCGGCTATGAAATCGCGGCACCGGCGCCCCTCATCGTTGGCGCCATCGCCTTGCTCGGCTTCGCGGTGTTTCTCTTAAGCTGGATGATCGCCTGGGCGGCGGCCTTGCCGCAGCGGCGGGCCTTGAAGCGTCAGGCGCGCGGTCAGGCGGCTTTTGCTGCCGGCATGGTGGCGGTGGCGGCTGGCGAGGCCGATCGCGCCGCCAAGCTTGCCGGCAAGGCGGCGGGCTACCTGGAAGATCAGACGCTGGCCCGCTTGCTCGAAGCCCATGCGGCGCAGCTTAAAAATGATGGCCCCGCCAGCCAGCGCGCCTTCGCGGCGCTCGCCGCCGATCCGGCCACGGCGTTTCTTGGCGTGCGCGGCCTGCTCGCCGATGCGCGTCAGCGCGGCGACCGTGAACAGGCCTTGCAATTAGCGAAACGCGCCTCGGCCTTGCGCCCCACCTCGCCGGTGGCCGCCGAAGCCGAAATCCGCCTGCTGCTCGAAAGCGGCGACTGGGCCGGCGCCGGCGCCCGGCTCGATGCCGCCCAGGCGCGCAAGGCGGTAAGCAAGGCCGCCGCCGGCCTGCTGCGCGCCAAGCTCGATCTCGCCGATGCGGCGGAAGCGGCGGCCAGTGGGGCGCCGCTCGAAGCCTGGCGCAAGGCGGAAAAGCTCGGCAAGGCGCTGCCCGATCATGCCGGCCGGCTGGCGGTGCTGGCGCGCGCCGCCGATACCGGTGCCTTGCAGCAGCGGGCGCAGGATATGCTGCGCCGGCTCTGGCCGCAGCAGCCCAGTGTTGCGCTGGCGCGGCTCTGGCTCGATCTCGAAGCGGCTGCAAAGCGCGAGCCGACGATTGCGCGCCAGCGCGCCGAAGCCTTCATCAATGCCAATCCCGATGCGCCGCCGAGCCAGCTTTTGCTGGCCGAAATGGCGCTGAATACCCGCGACTATGCCGCCGCGCGCCAGGCGCTCAGCCTGTTCCCGGCCAGTGACTCATGGAGTGCCGGCCTGCGCGCCCGGCTGGCAGAGGAAAGCGAGGGCGATGCGGCGGCGGCTGACCGCTGGCGCGAACTCGCCCGCCAGATGGAGCCATGGCGCTGCGAAGCCTGTGGCGCCGGCCATCCCGCCTGGGCGATGCGCTGCACCGCCTGTGGCGGCTTCGACAGTATCCAGCCGGCGCCGATGCAACCCGGCCAGGCTCCCACTGGTGCCCCGCCGATCCTGCTGGATGGCCCGAAAGGCTGATGTTCCGGGTCTGTGAATCAAGGGCTTAGGCGACGCTTGCCAAGCGCGCCGCGCCCCCGTATTTTCCGCCCGCATTCGCGCCGTGCCGGCGTAGCTCAGGGGTAGAGCAAGACTTTCGTAAAGTCGAGGTCGGGGGTTCAATTCCCTCCGCCGGCACCATTTTCCCTCAATATGTGTTCCCAGCTTCCCGCCACTTGAATGGCGGTCTTGACGCTATGGGCGATGTAGCAGTCGCCATGCGCCGCTTCGTGCAGCGCGGCCACCGCCGCGTCGTCGGGGATCTTCGTGCCCGAGAAGCGGATGCTGGGCCTGAGGATGGCGCGGGTCATCCATGGCGTGGCGCCCGGTGCGGTGGCTTCCAGCACGGCTTCCGCCGCGTCGTCATAGCTCGCCACTTCATAGCCGGCGCGGGCGGCGCGGTAGAGGAAGCACAGCATGTGGCAGGAGGAAATCGCCGCCAGCAGCGCCTCCTCGGGATCGACGGCGGCGGCATCGCTGTAGGGCGCGCGCACATTCTGCGGCGAGGGCGAGCCGGCGATTGCCGCGCCGCCATCGAAATCCCAGCGATGCACGCGGCTGTAGCGCAAGCCCGTGAAGTCGTCGCCGTCGTGCTGCTGCCAGGTGATGCGGGCGCTGTAGCGGCTCATGGTGCGGTATTCTCCAGGCTATTGCCCGCCAAGCTGCTCAGCGCCAGGCGGCGGGTCTGTTCGAGATGCGTCTGCAGCAACTGCACGGCGCGTTCGGCATCGCCGTTGCGCAACGCCTCGATCAAGCCCTGATGCTCGTCATTCCAGCCGCCGCGCCGTGAGTCCGGCGAAAGCCTGGCGGCATAGACCCGCTCCACCGCGCGGCGCAGGCCGGCGATCAGGTCGAGCGTGCGGCGCCGGCCGCAGGGGGCATAGAGCGCCTCGTGGAAGTCGCGGTCATGGCGCAGCCAGTCGGCCGGCAGGGTGGCATGGTCGAGTTCGCGTTGAATCGCCTCCAGCCGGCGGATCGTCGCCGGCGCGTGATTGGGCACCGCGCGGCGCAGGGCATCGCTTTCCAGGGCCAGGCGCAGGTCGAAAATCTCGTCCACATCCTCTGGCGAATGGCGTGGCACGAAGGCGCCGCGATTGGGTTCAATCACCACCAGGCCTTCCGCCTGCAACTGGTTCAGCGCCTCGCGCACCGGGATGCGGCTGACGCCGAATTCAGCGGCCAGCTCGGCCTGGCGCAAGGCCGCACCCGGCGCCCAGCGGCCGGCGCTCAACTGTCCGCGCAAGGCGGCGGCGAGCGCCAGGGCAGTGGTGCGTTCTGTCGGCAGGGTAGCGGGTGACATAGGATAATTGTATCCAATTATCCTATGTCAGACAAGCCGGTTAAAAAATGCTACCAGACGGGAACCGGAACCGCCCGCGCGGCACTCACAGGATGCCGGCTGCATGCCGATTGGCGTTGCCAGCAGGTGACTACGTCCGTAATCCGTGATTGGGCTGATTTCAGAGCAATTATAAAGCCTTGACTCGAGGCGGTGGGGTCCTGTTTGAATGGATGGCGGGCCCAGGGGGATGAATGGAATTCGTCAAGGTTGTGCATGATGCCATTCTGTCGAGTGGCCGCCGCGCCTATGTCTACCTGACATTGGCGAGCCTTGGCACGTTCGCGATCTCCGTCCTGGTCAACTCGGTGACCGACTACGATCCGGCCCATGGGCCGGATTACGAGCTGCTGGTGGCCTTCATCCTGGTCTGCGCCGTCACTGTGGTATCGCGCGGCGAAACCACCCGGATCATGAACGCGGTGGGCGAGGGTCTGGCGCATCACATGCGCCAGCAATATGCCCGGCTGCTGCGGCGGGCGGATTTCGCCGAGGTCGAGCGCATCGGCAAGGACACCATCTACACCACGCTGGCGCGCAACGCCCAGGTGCTGGCGGAAAGCCCGGCCGTGCTGGCCCAGGGCGTCGCCTCGGTCGGCGCCTTCATCCTGGCGACGCTCTATATCGCCTATCTCTCGCTGCTGGCGGCGGCGGCCATCGCGGTGCTGATCTTCGTCGTCTACCTCGCCAGCCAGTTCCGCAAGGAGCATACCCAGGACGACCTCGCCGCCGGCCAGAAGGCGGAACAGGAATTCTTCGAGACCTTCAGCCATTACCTGCATGGCCTGAAGGAAGCGCGCATGGATCCCGACCGCGGCGACGACCTGTTCGAGAATTTCCTCACCGCGCGCGCCAACCGTGCCCGCGAATTGCGGCTCAAGGCACTCGACTCGATGATCGCCTTTGGCGTCGTGGTGTTCGGCAGCTTCTACCTGCTGCTCGGCACCGTCACCTTCATCACGCCGCAATATGTCGAGACCGCCTCGATTGCGATGAAGATCGTCTACACCTCGTCGGTGATGTGGCTGCTGATCGAAAGCCTGCTGCGCATCATGCCCACCGTGGCGCGCGGCAATGCCGCCTTCACGGAATTGCGCAAGCTGGAAGTAAAGCTGCGCGCGGTGCAGCGGCCGGATCCGCAGACGCAGTTGCCGCTGCCGAAACTGCGCAGCCTGGAACTGCGCGGCATCGCCTATACCTATCCGCCGCAGGAAGAGGACGGCCAGCCCTTCGCCATCGGCCCCTGCGACCTGCTGCTGAAGCCGGGCGAAGCCACCTTCCTGGTCGGCGGCAATGGCTCGGGCAAGACCACGCTGCTGCGCAATCTCTGCCTGCTCTACCGGCCGCAGGCCGGTGCCGTGCTGTGGAACGGCGTGCCGGTGACGGATGAGACGGTGGCCGATTACCGCCGCCGCATCTCGGCGGTGTTCGCCGACTTCCACCTGTTCGACCGCATCTACGGCAACCGCGACATCGATCCCGCCCGCGTCGCCGCGATGCTCGAGCGCGTGCAGCTCAATGCCAAGACGCGCTACGTCAATGGCCACTTCACCACGCTGGATCTCTCCACCGGCCAGCGCAAGCGCCTGGCATTGGCGCTGGCGCTGCTGGAGAACCGCGACATCTACCTGTTCGACGAAATCGCCGCCGACCAGGATCCGAATTTCCGCCGCCGCATCTACGAGGAATTCATCCCCGAGTTGAAGGCGCGCGGCAAGGCTGTGCTCGCCATCACCCATGACGAACGCTATTTCGGCACTGCCGATGCGATCTATTTCATGGATGAAGGGCAGCTATCGCGGAGGAGCACATGAGCGACCAGGGCACCAATCCGGCGCCGCCCGCCGGCGATAGCGGCAATGGCGGGCGCAAAGATGGGCGCCGCAACCCGGACATCCCGTTCGTGCGGCGCAGCGTCTTCGTCTATCCGGTCGCCATTCTGGTGGTGTTCGGCTTCATCGTCATGGCGCTGGCGCGCTCGATTTTCGTACTGGTGCTGCCCGGCGAAGTCGGCGTGCTCTATTCGCTGTTCTTCGGCGGTACGCAGACGCTCAAGGTCTATGGCGAAGGCCTGGTGGTGAAGCTGCCCTGGAACCGCTTCTTCACCTATGACACGCGCCTGCAGGCGTTGCGCCAGCCGCTCTATGCGCTAAGCCAGGAAGGCATGTCGGTACAGGTCGAGTTGTCGGTGTTCTTCCGCGCCAGCCCGAAGCTCGCCGGCCGCCTGCACAAGGAATTGGGCCCGCAATATATCAATCGCGTGATTTCGCCGCTGGTGATCTCGACCGTGCGCGAAATGATCTCGCATCACCGATCGCACGAACTCTACACCGTCGGCTTCGACTATCTGCAGAATGAAATCGAGAAGGAGCTGAAGGCCAATCCGATCTCGGAGATGATCGAATTCACCGATGTGCTGATCTCGCGCCTCGATTTGCCGCCAGTGGTGCTGCGCGCCATCGAGTACAAGCTGGAGCAAGAGCAGATCGCCAAGGCCTATGAATATGTGCTGCAAAGCCAGCGCGCCGAGGCCGAGCGCAAGCGCATCGAGGCCATCGGCATTCAGAATTTCTATTCCATCGTGTCGTCGGCATTGACGCCGCCGCTGCTCACCTGGCGCGGCATCGAGGCGACGGTGGAAATAGCGCGCGCGCCGAATTCCAAGGTGGTGGTGGTGGGCAGCGGCAAGGACCAGCTCCCCATCATCCTCGGCGGCGAGATCGGGCAATTGCCGCAGCAGCCGCCGCCGCCGGTGCCGCCGGTGAGTCCGGACAGCAACCAGAACCAGCTTGACCGTCAGATGAGTCTGCCGCGCCTGTTCCCGCCGCAGACCGATCCGACCCAGGCGATGCCGCAACAGGGCATGCCGCCGGGCAGCAACAGCGGTGCCACGTCGCTGCTCTCGGGCAACAGCTACAATCCCGGCGCACCCACGCCGCAGGCAACCATGCCGGCGCCAATGCCGCAGAATCCGCAAGCCTATCTGCCGCAGGTGCCGACGTCGCAGAATTATGTGCCGCCGATCACCTCGGCGCCGCCGCCTGCACCGCCTGGTATTCAGCCGATCGCGCCGTTGCAGCCGCAACAGCCGCCGCCGCGCCGCTGATGCTTTGCGCTGGATTCACGCGGCGAATCGGCTACACTGCGCGCGACAAGCATCGCGGCGGATCGTGCAGTTCCAGGTCTTGTGCAGTCAGGTCTTGTGCAAGACGATTCGCATATTACATGCCCAGTATGTCTGTGTGCCGGGGTGTCATCATAGACATCGCACCATCATAGTTACGGCACAGTTATAGTAACGGCACAGTCACAGGCACATACTGGCAGCATGGCAGCGCCGAAGGAGAAGCGACGATGCTGTTTCTGTACCGAATGGTGGCGAAGCGGATCATTCGCCGGCGTTTTTCCGGAAACCCCGACGAGGCAACTGACATGGCACGCAAGAAATCCCTTTCCAGCGGAGACGACCAGATCATGGATAATGCAAACGAGCAGACCCAGGCCGAGGCCGTAGCCGCCGAAGCCGCCAGCACCGACGCCCCCGGCTTTGCCGCCGATGCGCCGAAGAGCCGCCAGGAGCGCGCCGAGACTATGGTGAAGGACCACATGCTGGTCTCCATCGGCGTCGGTGTGCTGCCCTTCCCGCTGCTCGATATCGCCGCCGGCCTGGCCTCGCAGGTGATGCTGGTCAAGCGCCTCTGTGGTGTCTATGAGGTGCCGTTCAAGGAGAGCACCGCGCGCGCCGTGGTGATGAGCCTCGCCGGTTCGCTCAGCTCCACCGGCATCGCCCTCGTTGCCGGCCTCAGCGTGGCCAAGTTCATTCCCGGCGCCGGCACGGCGGCAGGTCTGATCGCGCTGCCGGTGGCCAATGCGGCGATGACCTATGCCATCGGCAAGGTCTTCATCGGCCATTTCGAAATGGGCGGCACGCTGGTGGATTTCAGCCCGAAATCCAACGGCGCCTATTTCCGTGACCTCTATGCCCGCGGCAAGGCCTGCGCCACCGAATTGTTCAAGCGCAAGCCGAAATCCGCCGACGAGGTGGTGATCGACGCCGACCCGGCGCCGCAGCCCCAAGCTGCCTAATCCGGGCTGCCTGATCCGGGCGGCGTAATACTGGCGCGAATTGCAGCGGCCCTGGAGTGACCTCCAGGGCCGTTTGCTTTTATGCTGGCTTGCTTTTATGGCCGGGCCGCCTGAAACTGCTGCCAGCGCGGAACCCCTGCAACGCGGAGAGTTGATCGGGCCATGATCTACATTGTCGGGTTCATCTATTTCCTGCTGGCCCTGCTGGTCGGTGTCGTCGGCACTGGCTCGCGCATCGGTTTTTTCGGCACCTTCATGCTGTCGCTGCTGCTGACGCCGCTGCTGATGATCTTCCTGTTGATCGCGCTGACGCCGCGCAAGCCCAAGTCCACTGCCTGAGATGATCCAGGATTTGATAGGGGCCTGATGCGCCGGCCGTTCCATTTCAGTGCCGAAACCCGCGACTGGGCTTTGTCCGGCATGGTCCTGGCGCTGCTGGTGGTGCATTTCGTGCTCGGGCCGATCAGCGATCTCGGTCTGCTCAACCGCCCGGTGATCGGCACGCTGGCCACCCTGCTGGTGCTTACCGGCCTCATCGCCACCTATAGCGGCACCGCCATCGGCTATGCCACGCTGGCCGGCGGCGGCCTGGTCTGCGCCCTGCAATTGCTGCATCTGCTGCACCCGGAACCCGTCACCACGACAGCCCTGCTGCTGTCTGGCGCCGGCTTCCTGCTGCTGATCTCGGCCGCCATCCTGATGGATGTGTTCAGCCGCCGCCGGGTCAACCTGCATTGCATAATGGGCGCCGTGGCTGTCTACCTGCTGCTCGGGCTGATCTGGGGCCTGCTCTATGTCACCCTGGAACTGCTTTCGCCCGGCGCCTTCGTCTATCCCAGCGAGGCGGAGCGCGGCCACCGCACCTTCTCCAATCTGCTCTATTTCTCCTTCGTCACCCTCACCACGGTGGGCTATGGCGACTTCCTGCCATTGCATCCGGTGGCCCGTTCCCTGGCCACGGCGGAGGCCCTGGTGGGGCAGCTATTCCCGGCCGTGTTGCTGGCGCGGCTGGTTTCCATGGAAGTGTCCTCCGCCTCGGAAAAATCATAAGTTGCATTTTGCATATGCGAGCAAATTTTTCGCTGTGCCTAATTCCCTTATAGGTTTAAAGTGCAACCATAGCGATTTTCAGTTTGACTCATTCCAGCTAATCCTAAACGATGGAATATGTTGGGTTTGTAAGAATGAGGGGGCGCACCGGCGCAAAGCGGTGCAGTGTCTAGCGCGAAACGCCGGTAGTATCTTTCTCCCCCTCGTCATGTTGTGTCACTTTTTGCAGGGCAGTATCGATTTCCGCCCGGGCCGGGGAACTATTTCGCCTCCGGTTTCACTAACGGACATCGGAGGTGGTGAGCGGCATGAATCACGCGGGGGATACTGAGTTCCGGCAGCGCCGCCAGGCTGGCATGAACATGGCTGGCCAGGCTATGGCCTCGGCTGAAGCCGCTATTCCCGCGCTCGACTTCACCTGCGCTATCCGCCTGCCGGTTCCATCTGTTCTCTCCGCCGCCCCTTGTCTTGAAGCTGTTGTCGCGGTGCTGCGCGCTGGTGGCCTGCCGCTGCTCGATCTGCCGGCCGGTTTCACCGCCGCCGATCTCGCCGAATGGGCCGCCAAGCTCACCGACCGGCTGCTGCCAAGTCTCTCTCCCGCCAATCTGGGATCTGTCGGCGCGCCGTTGCCTTTGTTGGCCTTTCGCGTCGAGGCCGGGATGCCCGGCCTCGCCACTCTTGCCGAAGCCCAGGCGCGCCATTGGCCCGGCGCCCTGCTGTTGATCACCTGTGCCGATACGGCGGCGCTGCAAGCTGCCTGCGCGCTGCCGGCGGCGCAGGATTTGTGGATCGAAAGCGGCAATATGGCGGTGCTGCGCCAGGCCGCCGCCGATAGCCGGGTCTCCGGCCTGGTAGCGGTGGGCGAGGAAGCCGGCGGCTGGTGCGGCGAGATGTCGAGCCTGCTGCTTGGCCGCGCCATGGCCCGGCTCGGCGATGAATTGGAAGCGATGCCGCCCTGGCTGCTGCGCGGCGGCCTCGGTGTGCAGGGTGCCGCTGCAGCCCATGTTGCTGGCGCTGCTGGGGTGGTGCTGGACGATATCCTCTGGCTGCTGCCGGAAATCGCCCTGCCGGAATTCGGCCTTGGCGCCCAGCGCCGCCGCCTGCTGGAAAGCCTGGATGGCAAGGAAGCCGCCGTGCTTGGCGAGGCCTTCGGCGCACCGCTGCGCATCCTGCTGCATCCGCATTTCCCGGCGTCGCGGGCGCTGGAAGCCCGCGCGCTGGAAATCGAGGCTGCCGGCCTCGAACCGGACGCGGCACGCCGGGCCTGGATCGAGGCGGCGCAGACTGCGCTTGCCACGCCCGATGCGGTCTGGCCGCTCGGCCAGGGCATCGGTCTGGCGAAAATCATGCGCGACAGCCATGGCTCGCTTGGCCGGCTGGTCGCCGCCGTGCGCGCCGTGCCGGGCGCGCTGGCGCAGCAGGCCCCAATATTGGCAACGCAATTCGCGGCCGAACAGGTGCCGTTGGCACAAGCGCATCGCAGCCGCTATCCGCTCGTACAAGGCCCGATGACGCGGGTGAGCGATGTGCCGGGCTTCGCGCATGCCGTGGCGGCGGGCGGCGGCTTGCCGATGATCGCGCTGGCGGTGCTGAAGCCCGACGAAGTTCGCCGCGTGCTGCAGGAAACCAAGGCGGCGCTGGGCGAGCAATCCTGGGGCGTCGGCCTGCTCGGCTTCCTGCCGCCGGACCAGCTCGATGCCCAGCTGGCGGAAGTGCTTAAGGCCAAGCCACCTTTCGCGCTGATCGCCGGCGGCCGCGCCGAACAGGCGCTGCATCTCGAAGCCGAGGGCATTGTCACCTATGTGCATGCGCCGACCCCGGCGCTGGCGCGCATGCTGGTGGAGCGCGGCGTCAAGCGGCTGGTGCTGGAAGGCCGCGAATGCGGCGGCCATGTCGGTCCGCTGCATTCGCTGCTGCTGTGGGAAAGCATCGGCGCTGAATTGCTCAAAACCAAACAGCCCGGCGACCTCTCGCTGCTGTTGGCTGGCGGCGTGCATGATGGCCTCACCGCCGCCATGGCCGCGGCCGCGCTGGCGCCGCTGGTTGCCGCCGGCGCCAAAATCGGTTGCCTGATGGGCACCGCCTATCTGGCGACCGAGGAAATCACCGCCACTGGCGCCATAACGCCGGCCTTCCAGCAGGCCGTGGTGGCGGCCAAAGGCACCAGCAATCTGGAAAGCGGGCGCGGCCACGCCAATCGCTGCTTGGCCACGCCGTTCGCCGATTTCTTCCAGGCCGAACGCCGCCGCCTGCTGCGCCAAGGCCTGAGCGGCGATGCCTTGCGCGAAGCGCTGGACGATCTGCTGCTCGGCCGCCTGCGCGTTGCCGCCAAGGGGGTCGAGCGCCAGGGCGCGGATCTGGTGGCGGTGGATGCCATGCGCCAGCAGGCGGAAGGCATGTTCATGGCCGGCGAGGCGGCGGCACAGATCGGCCAGGTCAGCAGCATCGCGGCGCTGCATGCGGAGGTCTGCGATGGCGCGGCGGCAAGGCTTGGCGCGCTGGCCGGGCAGGACGCGGCGCCGGCATCGAGCGGCGCCGCCTGCGACATCGCCATCATCGGCATGGCGATGCATGTGCCGGGCGCTACAAGCCATCATGGCTTCTGGCGCAATGTACTGGATAAGAGTGCGGCGATCCGCGAGATCCCCGCCGACAGATGGGATTGGCGCCTCTACTACTCGGCGGAGCGCAACAAGCCGGACCATATCTCCAGCCGCTGGGGCGGCTTCATTGATGGCTTGGCCTTCGATCCGCTGCGCTATGGCATTCCGCCCAAGGCGGTGCCCGATATCGCGCCGGGGCAGTTGCTCACGCTCGAAATGGTGCGCCGCGCGCTGATCGATGCCGGCTATGAGACGCGCAGCTTCGACCGCGAGCATACCGCCGTGATCGTGGCCGGTGAGGATGCCGGTGGCTATCTCGGCAATGAACTGATCGCCCGCGCGCTCGCCCCATTGGTCAGCGACGCGGCTGCGGTGGCGCAGGTGCGCGCCCATACGCAGGGCTGGAGCGAGGAAGTCTTCCCCGGCATCCTCACCAGCGTGGTTGCCGGGCGTATCGCCAACCGCTTCGATTTCGGCGGCGCCAATTTCACCATCGACTCCGCCTGCGCGTCGAGCATCACGGCGCTATCACTGGCGGTGAGCGAACTCAGCTCAGGCCGTGCCAATGTGGCGGTGCTGGCCGGCACCGACACCACCCAGACGCCGTATCACTACATTGCCTTCTCCGCCGTCTCGGCCCTGTCGCCGAGCGGCAAGCTGCGCGCCTTCGATCAGGCCGCCGATGGCACGGTGCTGGGCGAGGGCGTCGCCGCCTTCATCCTCAAGCGCCGCGTTGATGCCGAGCGCGATGGCGACCGCATCTATGCCGTGATCAAGGCGGTGGCGAGTTCCAGCGACGGCAAGGGGCTGGGCATGACCGCGCCGCGCCCGATCGGGCAGAAGCGCGCGTTGCGCCGTGCCTATGAAGCCGCCGGGCATTCGATTGCCGGCCTCGGTTTCTACGAAGCGCATGGCACCGGTACGGCGGTGGGCGACCGCGCCGAACTCGAAACCGTCGGCGGCCTGCTGAAAGATGCTGGCGCGGCGGCGCAGAGCTGTGCGCTTGGTTCGGTGAAGGCGCTGATCGGCCATGCCAAGACGGCAGCCGGCGCCGTCGGCCTGGCCAAGGTGGCGCTGGCGCTGCATCACCGCACCATTCCGCCGCAGCCCGGCATCGAGCGGCCGTTGCAGCCGATCGGCCAAGCGGATTCACCGCTCTATGTCAGCGATGGCCCGCAGCCCTGGTTTGGCGGCGACCGGCCGCGCCGCGCCGGCCTCTCGGCTTTCGGCTTCGGCGGCACCAATGCCCATGCGGTGCTGGAGGAATACGATCCCGGTCGAACAGCCACTGCCGGTGCCGCTGCCTGGCCGGCCTATCTGTTTGCCGGTTCTGCCGCTGACAAAGCTGGCCTGCTGCGCGAGATCGCCTTGCTGGAACGCGCCGCACGGCATGACACGCCCGATGGCGCCAGCATCGAATTGTTCGAGATCGCCGCCGCTTTGGCCGAGCGGATGGATCCTGCCGCAGCCTGGGGCTTCACCTTGGTTGCCACCGGCAAGGAGCACTTGCTTGAAGGCCTTGCCGCGATCCGGCGTCATCTCGAGGATGCCGCGCAGCCGCTGCCGCAGGATGCCTGGGCCGGCGCGCGCAAGGCGGCCGGCGCGATGCCGCTGGCCCTGCTGTTCCCCGGCCAGGGCAGCCAGCGGCTGCAGATGTGCCGCGATATCGCTGTCTACATGCCGGAACTGCGCGCCAGCATCGAAGCCGCCGAGGCCCAGGCCGCCAACATGCTGCCAGACCGCCTGAGCCGCCTGATCTATCCGCCAGCGGTGTTCGATGGTGCGGCGCGCGAGGCGCAGGCGGCGAAACTCACCAACACGGCGGTGGCGCAGATCGCGCTCGGCGCGGTGGAGGCCGGGCTTATCGACCTGTTGCACCGGCTTGGCGCCCGCCCGGCTTTCGCCGCCGGCCATTCCTATGGCGAATATGCCGCGCTCTATGCCGGCGGCGCCATGGACCGGGCCACTTTGTTCAAGCTGTCGCTGGCGCGCGGCCGTGCCATGGCGGCGGCACCCGCCGGCCGCATGTGTGCCGTTTCCGCCAGCCGCGAGGCATTGCAGCCGCGTCTTGCCGCTTTCCCCAATGTGGTGATCGCCAATATCAATTCCGATAAGCAGATCGTGCTGTCGGGCGCCAGCACCGAGATCGAAAGCCTGGTGGCGCTGCTGGAAGGCGAGGGCATTCCCTGCCGCCTGCTCAATGTTGGCGGTGCCTTCCATTCGCCGCTGATGCGCGACGCCCAGGCGCCGCTCGGCGCGGCCATCGCGGCGGCAACGGTCAAGCCGCCATCCCGCCTCGCGGTGCATGCCACCCGCGATGGCCGGCCCTTTCCCGATGACGTGCCGGCGCTGAAAGCGCAGTTGGCAGCGCAGATGACCGATGCGGTGGATTTTGTGGCCCAGGTGCGCGGCCTTGCTGCTGCCGGCGCGCGGCTGTTCGTCGAACTCGGCCCGGGCGGCGTGCTGGCGCATCTGACCAAGCAGATTTTGAAAGACGGCGACGTCCGCGTGCTGCATGTCGATGACGGCGGCGGCCTGCGCGGTTTGCTGCGCGTGCTGGCGGTACTGTGGGCCGAGGGCCAGCCGCTCGACCTGGCCCGGCTGCTGCCGCAGGCGGCATCACGCCCGCTTGAAACCCTGGCTGAACTGGCGACACGCGAAGCGGCGATCACTACCTGGATCATTGATGCCATGCAGGTGCGCCCGGCGCGCAGTGACTCGCCGTTCAAGTCGCACCGCCCGGCTTTGCGCGATATCAATTCGCCGGCCGCCGCGCCTGCCTCCCAGAATAATCCCTCCCAGACCAACCATGGTGACAACATGGCAGCAGAAAGACCGCCCAGCATTGGCGCTGGCAGCATGGGGGGCGGCAGCGAGCTGCTTGCCGCCTATGCCGAATACCAGGCGACGATGCGCCAGTTCCTGCAGACCCAGGAGCAGGTGATGAACCTGATGCTCGGCGGCCAGCCGGCAGCACCGATACCTTACGCTGCGCCTGCGCCGATGCCGGTATTGCCGGCAGCGATGCCTGCTCCTGTGCCGGCCCCTGTGGCGATGGCTGCGCCCGCGCCTGTTGCCGCTGCTCCCGTTGCTGCTGCCCCAGTTGCTGCCGCCGCGCCGCGCCTGGATAAGAGTGGCGCCGAGGCCTTGCTGCGCGACATCGTCAGCGAGCGTACCGGCTATCCGCTGGCGATGATCGACCTGGAGCAGGATATCGAGGCCGAACTGGGCGTCGACTCGATCAAGCGGCTGGAGATGATCGAGCGCGTGCTGGCGGCCCTGCCGCCGGCGGCTTCGCAGCGTTTCCGCGCCGGGGCCGAACGCACCGCGCGGGTCAAGGTGCTGCGGCAATGGGTGGAGGCGATCCTGGCCGCGCTTGAGGATGAATCTGGCGGCGCCAAGGATGTCGCCGCCGATGTTGCCGCGTCCGTGCCGGTGCCGGCGGACGCGGCTCAATCTTCCTCCACGGCACCCGCTATTGATAGCTGCCCGGCCTTCGCCATGGCACCGCGCCTGGCGCCCCTACCGGCAAACATGCCCTGGCGGCTGAAGGGCCTGTTCCTGCTGCTGCCGGGACCAGAAGCGATTACCCATGAAATCGCCCGCGCTCTGGCTTCGCGTGGCCTGGTGGTGGCGGTGCTGCCCGAGGAGCCGGCGGCGCAGGCGGAAGCGATCCGCGCCGCCCGCGCCGAACATGGCCCGGTGCGCGGCCTGGTGCAGCTTTCCGGCTTCAGCATCCCCGAAGATATGGCATGGAGCGAGGCCAATGCGCGCGGCGTGAAGGCACTCTACCGCGCGGTGCAGCTTGTGCTGGAAGACCTCGCCGCGCCGCATCCGGTGAAAAGCCGTGTCTTCGCCTGTTCCAGCCTGGGCGGCTGTTTCGGCCGCAATGATTTCGGCGCCGCCGCGCCGGCAAGCCTGGCGGCCTGCAGCGCCGGCGCCGCGCTCGGCTTCCTCAATACGCTGGCCATCGAACATCCCGCCATCGCTGCCCGCGCGCTGGATTTCGCGCCAGACATGGCGGCGGCGCGGCTTGCGGACATCCTGCTTGCCGAACTCGCCTTCGAGCCGGGCCGCGTCGAGGTCGGCTATGCCCCGCTTGGCCGCACCGTATTCGAGGCGCAGCCCTTTGCCTATGCCGGCACATCCACCGCAGCGGCCATTCCGGGTGGCGTGATCCTTGCCACCGGCGGCGTGCGCGGGATTACCGCCGCGATGCTGGCCGCAAGCGCTGCGCCCGGCACCACGCTGATCGCTTTGGGCCGTCGTGGCTTGCCGGAAGCCGATCCGCATCCCGATTGCCGCGAGGCCAATGCCCTGCGCAAGCGCCTGGCGGAACAGGCCCTGGCGTCAGGCCAGGCGGTTAAGCCGGCTGAAATCGCTGCGCGGGCGGAAGCGATCCTGCGCGACCGCGAGGCGGCGCAGGCGCTGGCTGCCTTGCAGCAGGCCGGCCTGCGCGTGGAAGTGCGCGGTGTCGATACCCGCGATGCGGCAGCATTGTCGGCATTGCTGGATGACGTGCAGACGCGTTTCGGTGCCATCGGCACCCTGGTGCATGGCGCCGGGGTGATCGAGGACAAGCTGATCCAGGACAAGCAGCCCGACTCCTTCGACCGCGTGTTCGAGACCAAGGTGGCGCCTTTGCCCATACTGCTCGGGCATCCGGCCTTGGCCAAGCTGGAGCGGCTGGTGCTGTTCAGCTCGATTGCCGGCCGTTTCGGCAATCGCGGCCAGGGCGATTACGCCGCTGCCAACGAACTGCTGAACCGCGCCGCCCTGTGGTTCGCCGCCCGTCACCCGGCGGTGAAGGTGGTGTCCTATAACTGGGGACCCTGGGCCGGCGCCGGCATGGCCTCGGCGGCAGTGAATGAGCAATTCCGCCAGCGCGGCATTGTGCCGATTCCGCTGGCCGGCGGCGTGGCGCTGGCCTGCCATGCCTTGCGCGAGAGCGGTCCGGTGGAACTTATCGCCGGTGAAGGCGACTGGAACCGCGATCTCGCCGATGAGTCGGCAGCATTGAACAGGGTGGAAAGCCCAATGTTGCAAGCCGGGACGTTGCAGGGGGAGTGAAATCATGCGGATCGACTTAGCGGAGGTGCGGCCGGTCGATGGCAATATCGGCCTGCTGCTGGAAGGCAACGGGCGGCGCTTGAGTGATCTTGCCACGGCGGAAGTAGCGGCGTTGTTCGAGCGCCATGGTGTGCTGCTGCTGCGCGGGTTCACAGCGAAGGGCCGCGAGGAATCGAAACAGGATTTCGTCAGCTTCTCCGACCGCCTGACGGCTGAATTCTCCAACTACCGGGGCGGCGGCCTGCGTTTCGCGGCGCTCGACCGCCAATCGGTGGATGGCATGCCGACGCTGATGACCACCACCGGCCATACGCAGAAATTCGGCATCCCGCTGCATGGCGAGATGTATTACCTGCGCCAGCCGCCGGGCCTGATCTGGTTCTATGCCGATCTGCCGCCGGCGCGCGATGGTGAAACCACGCTGGCCGATGGCGCTGAAGTTTTCGCCCAGCTTAAACCCGCGAGCCAGGATTTCTTCCGCCACAATCGCATCAAGTATGTCCGCGCCCTGGTGGATGGTGACTGGCAGGCCACCTTCATGACCGATGACTTGGCGGAAGCCGAACGCTTCTGCGCCGAGGCCGATCTGGTGATGCGCTTCGATGCCGAGGCCAAGGTGCTGCGCACCGAATTCACCTGTTCGGCCTTGCGCGAAGTCGGCGGCCGCACGGTGTTCATCAACAACCTGCTGTTCATCCATATCGCCGAGCTGGTGTTCAAGAATGGCTGGGCGAAGCAGAATCTGCCGGGCCTGCGCAGCCCCGATTGCCCCATCGTGGTGCGCGCCGAGGATGGTTCGCCGCTGCCGCCCGAGGTGCTTTCCGATGTGCAGGCGGTGTCGGAACGGCTGACGCGGCGCATTGCCTGGCAGCAGGGCGATATCGCGATGATCGACAACCGCCGCATCCTGCATGGCCGGCGCGACACCGATGGCGGGCCGCGCTCCATCCTGGTGCGGATCGGCGAACCCTCCTTTGCATTGAAAGAGGCGGCGTGATGCAGGCAAGCCGGCTGCGCAACATGAAATTCGGCTCCGAGCCGCTGATCTTCCATGCTCAAGGGTATCACGATTACAAGCCGGTCTGGCCCAAGTTGCGCGACTGGGTGTTCGCGCAAGCGCCGCAGCAACTGGGGCCGCGCCCGCGCGTCACCATCATCACCTGCAATAACGGTCATGAGGCGATGGGCCTGTTCGAGAGCAGCGTCGAGCGGCTCGGCATTCCCTATATTGTCGCCGGACGGCAATTCCCGGTCTGGAACAATGCCGAGCATAAGCCGCTGGCGATCCTGGAGGCACTGGAGCAGGTCGAGACCGAGTATGTACTCTGCGCCGATTCCCGCGATGCCATTCTGGCCGGCGACCCGGAATTGCTGGTCGATCGCCTGCTGGCCGAGTTTCCCACCGGCACCGGCATGGTGTTCGGCGCCTGCCAGATGAGCTGGCCGAATGCACCGGATCTTTCCGGCTTCGAACTCGGCCTGCCCGGTGCCGCGCAATCCGAATACAAGCATCTCAATGGCGGCGCCTGGATCGGCGAACGCGGCTTGGTGCGCGATTTCTTCATCGCCGCGCGCGACGCCGCGCCGCATCCGGCGGCGCCGGAATCGGAACAAGGCAAGCTGCGGATCGTGTTCCCGGATTTCCACCCGCGCGTCACGCTCGATTACGGCGTGAAGCTTTTCCACAATGTCGGCTTTGTGTTCGAAGACACGTATCAGATCGTCGGGGAGGCGGAAGCGGCATGAAGCGTTCCAGTCTGCTGTTGCTCTCAATACTGCTGGCGCCTCAGGCGGCATTGGCGCAAAGCCTGCCTGATGCACTGGCGCAAGCCTATCGGCATAACCCGCAATTGCTCGGCGAACGTGCCCGCCAGGAGGCGACCGACGAACTGGTGCCGCAGGCGCTGGCCGGCTGGCGCCCGACCATCGCGCTCTATGGCGAGAACGGCAAGGAGCAGGAGCGCGTCAAGGTCAAGAGCAACAACCGCGTCACCAAGGGCCGTGCCAATCTCGATCCCAACGAAGTCGCCCTGCAAGCAACGCAACCGCTCTATCGCGGCGGCCGGCTGGAGGCGCAGACTGAATCCGCCGAATTGCAGGTGCAGGCCGGGCGGCATCAATTGATTGCTGTGGAGCAGAATGTGCTGCTCTCAGCGGTGCAGGCTTATATCGATGTATCGCTCGCCAAGGCGGTGGTGGATGTCTACCGCGAGCACGAGGGCGTGTTGCGCCAGACATTGATTTCCGCGCAGGGCCGCCGCAGCCAGGGTGCCGCCGCCGGAACCGATGTCGCCCAGGCCGAGGCGCGGCTGGCGCAGGCCCAGGCGAACCGCATCAGCTATGAAGGCAAGCATAATGCGGCGCGGGAAGTCTATCGGCAGGTCATCGGTGAATACCCGGCTAATCCGGCATTGCCGCCGATTGCCATGCTGCCCTACAAGTCGCCGGAGGAACTGGTGACGGCGGCGCGTGACAATCCTAATGTGCTGGCCGCGACCAGCGCCGAAGCCGCGGCGCGCAAGGATATCGACGTGGCGCGCGGCGCGCGGATGCCCTCGGTCGACCTGGTCGGCGTGCTGGCCCGCACCTACGAGGAAGATACGCTCGGCGAGCGCATCTGGAGCCGCTCGGTGAAGCTGCAGGTAACGATGCCGCTCTATGAGGGCGGCATGATTTCCTCCAAGGAGCGCCAGGCCTCCAAGCTGCTGCTGCAGCGCCGCTTTGCCGCCGATACGGCACGGCGCGGCGTGGAAAGCAGCGCGGCGCAGGCCTGGGCGATCTTCGCTTCGGCGCGGGCCTCGCGCGAGGCGCTGGAACGCCAGCTGGTGGCCCAGGCCGCGGCGCGGCGCGGTGTCGAAGCCGGCCTGCGCGCCGGCAGCAACACCACGCTGGACCTCTTGGATGCCGATGACGAACTGGCCCAGGCCCGCATCCAGGTGCAGCAGGCGCGGCATGACGAAGTGCTGGCGAGCTATCAGGTGCTGGCGGCGGCGGGAGATCTCACCGCCAAGGCGCTGAACCTGCCGGTCGAACTGCATGATCCGACACAGAATTACGATGCTGTCCGCAATCGCTGGATCGGCTGGGGCGAGGGGGAATGAGCATGGCCTGGCGGGGAATCGCGGCGATTGTCGTGCTGGCTGGCATCGGTGCCGGCGGCTACTGGTATTACACCCATCACATGCACAAGCCGGCGGCGAAGCCGGAAACGGCGGCGGCTGCACCAGCCAAGCCAGCCGAGGTTTCGCGCACCAGCGTCGCGGTGGCGGAGGCGAATGTCGCCGACCTGCCGCAGATGCTGGAGGTGATCGGCACGGTCTATGCCTATCACACGGTGATGATCCGCCCGCATGTGGATGGCGAGATCATGCGCATCCATTTCAAGCCCGGCGACGTGGTGGAGGCGAACCAGCTTTTGTTCAGCCTCGATGCGCGCCAGTTGGATGCCCAGATCGCCCAGGCGGAAGCCAACTTGAAGCGCGATCAGGCACAGCGCGATGCCGCCGTGGAGCAGGAAAGGCGCTATGCCGGCCTGCTGCGCGATGATTACGTCAGCCGCGAGAAATACGAGGACATCAAGTCCAAGGCCCAGGCTGCCATCGACACGGTACGCGCCGATCAGGCGCAGATTGATGCCTTGCGAGTGCAGCGTTCCTACACCCAGTTGCGCGCACCGATATCGGGCCGCACCGGCGTGATGAATCTCTCGCCCGGCGCCCTGGTGCGCACCGGAGACCAGCAGCCCTTGGTGCTGATCAACCAGATCAAGCCGGTGAAGCTGCAGATGGCCTTGCCGCAGCGCCAGATCGGGCCGTTGCGCGCCGCCATCGCCAGCAATGTCGCGACTGTGCACTGTTCTAGTTACAGTGGCAGTGGCAGGTTGATCCAGGGGCAGATCGAACTGATCGACAATGCCGTCGATTCCAGCACCGGCACGGTGCAGGTGGCGGCAAAGTTCGACAACGAGGATGAAACCTTCTGGCCCGGCATGACCACGGATTGCAGCCTGCGCATCGGCATCGATCGGGGTGTGGTGCTGGTACCCTCTGTTGCAGTACAGACCGGGCCGCATGGCCGCTATGTCTACCTGGTGCATGGCGGCGAGACGGTGCGGCAGCAGCCGGTGACGGTGACGCGGGTCGATGGCCCGCATGCGCTGATCGCCAAGGGCGTGGAAAAGGGCGCGCGCGTGGTGGTGGAAGGGCAGTCGCGGCTGACTGACGGCCAGCCCATCATTATCCGCCAGTGACGCCATGAATATTTCCAAGCCTTTCATCGAGCGGCCGGTGATGACGGCCCTGCTGACCCTCACCCTGGTCATCCTCGGCTGGGTCGGCTACCGCGCATTGCCGATCTCGGCCCTGCCGCGCATGGACCTGCCGGTAATCTCGGTGTCAGCCGGGTTGCCCGGCGCCTCGGCGGAAGTGATCGCATCGGCCGTCACCTCGCCGCTGGAGCGGCAGCTCGCCACGATCCCGGGCATCGACACTATCTCGTCTAAATCCGCCCTGGGCCGTTCTTCCATTACCATCCAGTTCCGCCTCGATGTCGATATCAATGCCGCCGCGCAGGATGTGGAATCGGCGCTCTCGGTGGCGCAGCGGCAATTGCCCAAGGAAATGCCGGCGCCGCCAACCTATCTCAAGCTCAATCCGGCGCTGAGTCCGATCCTGTTCATGGCCATGACGTCGGAAACCCAGAGTCTGGTGCAGTTGAACGACATTGCCGAGAACGTGATCGTGCCACGGCTTTCGGCGGTGCCGGGTGTGGCGCAGATCATGATTCTTGGTTCGCAGCGTTTCGCCGTGCGGATTCAGGTTGATCCCAATGAACTGGCGGCGCGTGGCATCGGCCTCGATCAGCTCAAGCAGGCCGTGGCGGCGGCATCCTCCACCACGCCAGCCGGCACCATCGAAAGCCCGTCGCAATCATTTGTCATCGATGTCGGCAACCAGCCGCGTGATGCCTCGTCCTACCGCGACGTGATCGTGGCGCACCGCGCCGGGCAGCCGCCGGTGCGGTTGTCCGAGGTCGCGACATTGTTCGATTCCGTCGAGGTGCAGGAATCCGCTTCCTTCGCCGGCGACAAGAAGGTGATTCTGCTGGCAGTGCAGCGCCAGCCGACATCCAACGCCGTGGCGGTGGTGGACGAGGTGCGCAAGGCGGTAAAGACGCTGGGCAACCGCGTTCCCGCCGGCGTGAAGATAGAGGAATTGTTCGACCAGACCACCTCGGTGCGCGACAGCGTAGCCGATGTGCAATTCACGCTCGCGCTCACCATCGGCCTGGTGGTGCTGGTGATCTTTCTGTTCCTCAAGCGCCTCACGGCCACCCTGGTGCCGGCTGTTGCCCTGCCGGTAACCCTGGTCGCCACTTTCATGACCATGTGGGCGATGGGCTTCAGCCTGAACAATATCTCGCTGCTGGCGCTCACGCTCTCCATCGGCTTCGTGGTCGATGATGCCATCGTCATGGTCGAGAACGTGATGCGCCATATCGAGGAAGGCAAGAAGCCAATGCAGGCCGCCATCGAGGGCGCCCGCGAGGTCGGCTTCACCATCATCTCGATCACCATGTCGCTGATCATGGTATTCGTGCCGGTGGTGTTCATGGGCGGCACGGTAGGCAAGCTGTTTCACGAATTCGGCGTCACCATTTCGCTCGCCATCCTGTTCTCTGGCCTCATCTCGGTAACCCTGACGCCCTGCCTTGCCGCCTATTGGCTGCGGCCGGAAAAGCAGCGTGCCAAGCCGCTGCTGTTCGACCGCATCATGGATGGCTTTTTCGATGGCCTGCTGGCCGGTTACCGCGTCACCCTGGATTTCGGCCTGCGCCACCCGGCGCTGGTAATGCTGCTGATGATCAGCTCCTTCGTCGCCACCGGCTACATGATGGCAAAGATTCCGAAGGGCTTCTTCCCCACGGAAGATACCGGCTATATCTCCGCCACCACGGAAAGCCGCAGCGATATTTCCTATGGCGCCATGCTGCAGATGCAGCAGGAAGCAGCCGCCATCATCTCCAAGCATCCAGATGTGGTCAAGGTCACCTCGATCATCGGCGTCAACGAGATCAATTCCTCGCTCTCCTCGGGACGCTTGTTCGTGCAGTTGCGCAAGCGGCCAGAGCCGCGCCACAAGACCGTGCTGGAGGTGATCGACGATCTGCGCACCAGCACGGCGGCCGTGCCGGGCCTGATGATCTATTTCCAGCCGGTGCAGTCGCTGCAGACCAGCGCCCGGGCCAGCAAGGCGAAGTATCAGGTCAACCTGCAAGGCACCGATATCGACGAGGTGCAGCAATGGGCGACCAAGCTTGAGGACCGCATGAAGGCCGAGAAAATCTATCTCGACCTGTCCTCCGATTCCGACCAGAACACGCCGCGCCTGGTGTTCACGCCGAATGTGCAGCGAATGACCAATCTTGGCATCACCGCCGATGTGCTGCGCCAGACGCTCTACACGGCGTTTGGCGGTGCTCAGGCCGCCAGCATCTACACCTCGGCCAGCAGCTACAAGGTGATCCTGGAGTTGAAGCCGGAATACCGCACGCGGCCGGAGGATATCGAGAATCTCACCGTGCGCTCGTCGGATGGCAAGCAGGTGCCGCTCTCAAGCTTCGGCCGCGTCGTGGTCTCGGGCGGCGCCGCTTTGGTGGCGCACTTGGGCGAATTGCCGGTGATCACGCTGTCCTTCAACCTTTCCGATGCAACGCCCTTAAGCCATGCGGTGTCGGAGATCGAGCGGCTGCGCAACGAGATCGACATCCCCGCCGGCATCACGCTGGATCTTGGCGGCGATGCCAAGGCCTTTGCTGCCGGCATGAGCGGCGAGGGCCTGCTGCTGCTTGCCGCGCTTTTTGCGGTCTATGTCATTCTCGGCATTCTCTATGAAAGCCTGATCCATCCGGTGACCATCCTGGCCGGCCTGCCTTCGGCAGCGCTGGGTGCCGTGGGCACGCTGGCGCTGTTTCATCGCCCGCTGGATGTGATCGGCATGATCGGTATTCTCATGCTGATCGGCATTGTCAAAAAGAACGCCATCATGATCGTCGACTTCGCGTTGCAGCGCAAAGCCGAAGGCGTCACCGATCCGCATGCAGCGGTGCGCGAAGCCTGCCTGCTGCGTTTCCGCCCGATCATGATGACCACGCTTGCCGCCATTCTCGGCGCGGTGCCGATTGCCATGGGCACCGGCGCCGGCGCCGAATTGCGCCAGCCGCTTGGCCTCGCCGTGGTCGGCGGTCTGCTGGTGTCGCAGGTGGTGACGCTCTATGTCACGCCGGTGCTGTTCCTGCTGTTCGAAACCCTGTCGCAGAAGGTCAACCGGCTGTTCGGCGCCAAGGCGCCAGTCGTGCAAGAAGAAGCCAAACCGGCAGAAGCAGTCTAGGGAGCGGGTATGCGTTATCACGGGACAGATATTGATGGGGTGTCGCTGGAGCCGGAGAAGCTCGAGATTCGCGGCACTTCGCTCACCGATCTGATTGGCGGCATCGATTTCATCGGCAGCATTCCCTTCACGCTTACCGGCGAGCGTGCCGGCGTGGAAGCCCTTGCCAAGCTGGATGCGGCGCTTGCCGGCTGGCTCGGCAGCATCGCGGCAGAGCATCCGGCTTTTCGCCTGGCGGCCCTGGCGGCGGAAAGCGGCGCCGGCATGGCGCAGGCCGTCACCGCCGGCCTGATGGGCTTTGACAAGGCCGCCGCCAAGCAGGCTTTTGCCGGCATGGATTTCCTGCCCGCCGATGCGGCGGAAGGCCTGGCGGTGACGGCGACGATACCGGCCCTGCTTGCTGCCTGGCGCCGGCATAAGCCCGGCACGAAACTGGCGAAAGACTGGCAGCCGCCGCAGGCAGGCGGTTTCGTTGATCGTGCGCTGGCGGCAGTGGCCGATGCGCCGCCGCCCTCGCCGGCCGCGCGCATCTTCTTCGATGATGCGCTGGTCACCTGGATTGGTGGCTTCGGCTATGTGCCGCCCAGCATCATGATCCCGCGCATTTCCATCGGCACCGGTGTGCCGGTCTATCATGCACTCGCCGCTGGCTTTGGTGCGGCAGGGCCGATGCATATCGGCGCATGTGAGCAGGCCACCGGCATGATCATGGCGGCGCTGGCGCTGCCCCAGGGCACGCCGGAGCAGCGCATCAAGGGCGTGATCGATGCCGTGCTGGCCAAGGGCATGCGCATCGGCGGTTTCGGCCATCCGCTGTTCCTGGAAGACCCGCGCCCGCCGCGTCTGCGCCAGCGCGCCGCCGAGCTTGGTCTGGCGCATCCGGCCCTGGAGCTGTTCGAGGCTGCCTGTGCCGTCATGCTGGCCGAACACAAGCTGAAGCCGAATGTCGATTTCGCCACCGGCACGGCTTTCGCCATGGCCGGCATCCGCGATCCGGGTGCTGCCGCCGGCATTGCCATGATGGGCCGCACCATCGGCATGCTGGCGCATATCATCGAACGCCGCGCCCGCCCGCCCTTCGGCGTCACCTCGGCCACGGCGCGCAAGTATCTCGACATGGTTCCTAAAGGTTGGCTCTGAGGAGAACGGCGATGCTGGATACCGGCCTGCGCAACAAGCAATCGGCAGAGGATTACGACCGCTACACCGCCACCGCGACCCAGCCCTGGGACGCGCTGTTCGTCGAACGTTGCGCTGCGCTCAGGCCACGCGAGAGTGGCGGCAGCCTGTCCGATGTCGGTGCCGGCACCGGCGTGCTGCTGGAAAAGCTGAGCCAGCATCCCGGCTTCGCCACCTGGCATTTGAGCGGCATCGAGCATTTCGACGACATGGTGCAGGCGGCGAATGAGCGGCTGGGCAAAGTGGCGCAACGGATCACGGTGCAGCTCGGCGATGCCGCCCGGCTGCCCTATGCCGATGGCAGCCTCGACCTGGTGGTGAGCCGTGCCACGATCCATCATCTGCCGGACCAGGTGGCGGCCTTGCGCGAAATGCACCGTGTGCTCAAGCCCGGCGGCGTCGGCATGATCCATGACGTGCGCCGCGACATGCCGGAAAAGGTGCTCACCGCCTTCAACAAGATGCGGGCCGCCGTCGGCTATGGCCCGACGACGCTGGAAGAGAAGCTGACGCCAGCCGAGATGGCGGCCTTGCTCGACCGCGCCGGCCTCGGCCAGACAAGTTCCATCCACACCACAAGCGAAGGCGTCGGCGCCATCGGCTTCGAAGTGGTGATCCGCAAGGCATGAAGCAGGAAGCCTGGATAGCCTTGATCCAGGCTGGTGCGGCACCGGCCCTGCCGGTGTTTCATGCCAGTTCGGCAGCGGATTTCACCGATGCCTTACGCCAGGCAATCAACACTGCGCCGGCGCTGCTGATCCTGGCCGGTGAACCGGCAGTAAAGCTGCGGCTCGATCCGGACCAGGCAGCCGACAGCATCGCGCGGCTGTCGCTCGATGGCGAGATGCCGGCGGCGGCGCAATGCGGCCTGCTGCTGCGGCTTGGGGCTGGCTGGCCACAAATCGAGGTGCCGCCGCCGCGCAGTGCCTGCTGGCTGGTTGAGGAGCGCGCCGCCGAGGCGTCGCCGCTCGAAGCCTGTCGCGACCTACTGCTGGCCTTGCATGACCGCGAATTGCCGCCGCGCCGGAGCGATGCCAGCTACCCACTGCCGCGCCATGCCGCCCAGGCCGAGCCGCTGCCCTGGATTCATGGTGGCGAAGCGCCGCGCCGCGCTGCGTTATGCTGGCAGGCCGAAGGCGGCCGGCAGGTGCTGCATCTGGAAGAAGCCAACGGCGCCGCCGAGCGGCTGCCGCTCCGGCGCGGCTGGCGGGCCGAACTGGTGGTGCTCTCGGCGCCTGACCGCGAGGGTCTGCTGAAGCAGCTCGGCGCCCTGAAGGCGATGAGCGGCGATACGCTGACGGAAATCGCCGCACGCTGTGCCCTGCGTCCGCTCTCCGGCAAGGCGCGGCTAGCCATCGTCGCCGCCTCGCGCGCCGAACTCGATACCCGCCTGGCGCAGGCCGAGAAGCTGCTGAAATCCAGCGACAAGCCGCGCTTCAGCCATCCCGCCGGCATCTATTTCGCCCAGAACCAGGCAGCGGCCAACCAGGTGGCTTTGCTCTATCCCGGCCAGGGCACGCAATATGCCGGCATGCTGCGCGATGCCATCCGCTGCCTGCCCGGCTTGCGCGGCTGGTTCGACATGCTCGATGGCGCCTATCCGCCGCATCTGCCCTTCCTGCCGAGCCGGCTGCTGTTCCAGCCGCATGACGAAGGCTCGGCGGAGCAGAAGGCGCTGCACGGGCTTTCCGGCGGCGGCCTCGCGGCGCTGATCGCGGCGCTGGCCGGCACCGATTTCCTGCAAAGCCTCGGGCTCAAGCCCGCCGCCATGCTCGGCCACAGCAATGGCGAGAATGCGGCGCTGGTCGCTTCCGGCGTGCTGCGCACCAGCACGCGCAAGGGCGTGTTCAACACCCTGGCCTATATGAGCGTGTTGTTTTCCAGTTCCGACCGTTCCGGCGAACGCATCGCCGGGCAATGCCATGCCCTGGCGCTGCCGCAGGGCATGGATGCGGAGAGTTTCGCCTCCCTGCTCGGGCCGGAACTGCATGTCACCATGGATAACTGCCCGCAGCAGAAAGTGATCTGGGGCCGCGGCGCGGCATTGGAAGCAGCCCTGCAGCGATTGCGCAATGCCGGCGTGATATGCCTGCCGCTGCCGATCACCCAGCCTTATCACACGCCGCTTTTCGCACCGATTGCCGAACAATTCCTCGGCGATTACGGCTTGCTCGATCTGGGCCCTGGCCGCATCCCGCTCTACAGCGGGCTCACCACGTCGCGTTTCCCCGAGACCAAGCCGGAAATCGTGCAGGTCGCCAGCGGGCAATGGTCGGCGCCGGTGCGTTTCGGCGAGGCCATCGCGCGCATGTATGAGGATGGCCTGCGGGTCTTTGTCGATGTCGGCCCCGGCGGCCGGCTGGCCGGTTTCGTGCGCGACACCTTGCGCGACCGCGATCATGTTGCCCTGGCGCTGGATCAGGATAGCCGCCCCGATGTCAGCACGCCCCTGCGTAGCCTGGCACAGCTTTTCGTGCTTGGCGCCATCGACAGCATCGCCGCGCTCTATCCCGTGCCCGCACCGCAGCCGCAGCCTGTAGCGCAGCAGGCTGCGCCGCAGCAGCAACCAGCGCGCCACATCGATCCCCGCATCGTGCAGCAGCATATGCGGCTGATGCAGGATTTCCTGCAGCGCGAAACGCGGGTATTCGCTGCTGTGGCGGCGAAGTTGCAACAGGAATCTGGCGTGGCGGCGCAGCCGCAGCAGGCCGCACCGGGCGTGGATGCGCTTCCCGGCATTGATGCTTTGGCGCAATATGGCCTGCTCGGTATCGAGCGGCATGGTGATGCCTGGCAGGCGCGGCTGCGCCTGACGCCGGCGCAGCAGACGTTCCTGCGCGACCATGTGTTCGGCTGGCGCCGCAGCCGGCAACAGCCGGCGGATATCGGCCTGGCCGTGCTGCCGCTGTTCATGTCGCTGGAGATTGCCGCTGCCGCCGCCAGCCGCGTGGCAGCGGAAAGTGGCGGTGGCGCCGGCCTGGTGGTGCGGCGGATCGAACAGGTGCGCGGCCATCGCTGGCTGGCCGCCGATGACGGCGCCATCGATATCCAGCTCCGCGTCAGCCCATTGCCGGCCAAGGCGCGGCAGGAGCGGCGCTTCGCCGTTGCTTTAAGCGAAGGCGAACCCGGCGCCGCTTTGCTGGCCTTCGACTGTATCGTCGATCTCGGCCCCGGCTACCTGCCGGCGCCGGCGCCGCTATCCCTGCCCGGTGCCGCGCCACCGCCCGCCGGCATGCTTACGGCGGCCGAATTCCGCGACAAGCTGTTCCATGGCCCGGGCTTCTCGTCGCTGGAGCGTATGCTCAGCATCGCACCCGATGGCATCGCGCTGGCGCTCACCGTGCCGCCACAGGACCACCTGTTCAATGAGCAGAAGCAGCCGCGTCTCTGCGTGCCGGGGCCGCTGCTCGATTCCGCCGGGCAGATCCTGGCGCTGCATGAGAAAGTCACCACCGAGCGCGTCTTCGGCCTGTTTCCCTATGGCATCGATTCCTTGAGCTTCCATGCCGCGCCGGCCGCCGCCGGCAGTGCCATGGGCTGTGTTGCGCGCCACCGACCTGCGCCCGGCGGCATGATCGGTGCGCTGGATTACCTCGATGCGGCGGGCCGCGTCGCGGTACGGATCGAGGGCCTGCGCGGGCATTTCTTCGATTGGTCGCGGCGCTGGGAGCGGCTGTTCTTCCCTGGCCAGAAGCCGGAGCCGCTGGCGGCACCGCTCCATGCCGAGCCGGGACTGGCGGCCTGTATCTTGAGTGATTTCGCGCCGGGCTTCCTCGAGGCGAGCCACAAGATCTGGCTGCGCGTGCTGGCAGCCGTGTCGCTGCGGCAGAATGAGGCGGCGGGTTTCCGCGCCCTGCCGGGGATCGGCGCGCGCCAGCGCGAATGGCTGCTCGGCCGCCTGGTGGCCAAAGAGGCCGGTGTTGCGCTGATTGGCGGCGAGCATGATGTCGCCGATCTGGAAGTCGCCGGCGACGAATCCGGCGGCACGCGGCTGTTGCAGGGCGAGGCGGCCTGGCCTTGCTCGGTCAGCCATTGCGCCGGCTTTGCCGCCGCCGCCGCTACTGAGCCGGGCTGGCGGGTCGGCATCGATATCGAGCCGCGTGCCGCCGGTGCCACGCGGCTGCTTGATTCCGGCCTGGCTTTCACACCAGCCGAAACCCAGGCCGTGGCACGCCATGGGCAGGCTTTGCTGTGGTGCGCCAAGGAAGCGGCGGCCAAGGCCATCGGCACCGGCCTGATGGGTGCGCCGACGCGCTTTGAAATCCTGCCCGAGCAGCCGGCACCGGACCTGCTGGCGCTCAGCGTGGCCGGCGAGACCGTGACCGTGCGGCTGCTCGACCATCCCGATTGTTACGCGGCCTTGTGCCGCCTTGATGCCGCCGTTGCCGAACGGCTGGCGCAGAAGCTTGCCGCCGCCATCGCGGCATAGCATGATCAGCAGTGGAGACAGCCATGGCGGTTCTGGACATCATCAAGCACAATCTCATCCAGGTGCGGCAGGACCTGGACCCCGACTGGATGAGCGCCGATACCCGGATGCGCGCCGAGCTGGATCTCACCTCCATCGACCTGCTCAACCTGCTGGCATTGATGACCCAGTCCGTGGGCCGCAAGATCATGTATGAGAGCCTGCTGCTGCCCGGCGGCAAGCCGCGCCAGGAACTCACGCTTGGCGAATTGGCAGCCTTCATCGAAGCCAACCTCGACGCCGCACCGCCGGCGGTGAAAGCCATGTGATCATGCGTCTCGACCGTATTGCCCTGTTTCTGCTGCTGCCGCTGCTGCTCACCGCTTGCGGTGGCAAGATGCCCCGGCTGGGCTTCGGCGCCCGCGACAGCCGACCGCCGCCGCTGGCCGAACTGGCGCAGCCGGCACCGGATACCGCCTATGGTTTCTGCGGCTATTGCCTGCTGGACAAGGATGGCAAGCAGGTGCCGACGTCAGCCGCCATCCGGGGCTATTTCGAGAGCGCCGAGCGCAAGGGCGACAAGGTGGAAGTGCGCGGCTGGGCCGCCGATATCGAAGCAAAGGCACCGGCGGCGGAAGTGATCATCATCGCAAAGGGCAAGGTTGTCGCGCGTGGTCGCCCCACCCAGGCGCGGCCCGATGTGGTGCAGGCCCTGCAATTGCCAGCGACGACCCAGCTCTACGGCTTCATGTTCAGCATAGATGTCGCCCAGATCGGCGATCCGGTGGTGAATTTCGCCATCGACCGTGCCGGCAAGGCACAGAGCCTGGATGTCATTGTTCGCTAGGCGGCATCGCCAGGCACTGATTGTCGGGATGCAATTATCCGCTTGCCGCAAGGCCGAACGCGGGCTTTAGTCGCGGCGGTTAGCCCCGCTCCTGCCCCCGCCTTTTGCCCATGCTGCCGAGACTCCTGCCATGACCAGCTCGCTCTACACGCCCGCCCATTTCGCCGCGCCCGACCGCGAGGCGATGCTGGCCCTGATCGAGAGCTATGATTTCGGCATTCTGTTTGTCGCCGATGGCGACGACATGCAGGCCAGCCACCTGCCCTTCATGCTCGACCGCACCCGCGGCGAAAACGGCACCCTGCTGGCGCATGTGGCGCGCGCCAACCCGATCTGGAAGCTGCTCGAGACGCGGCCGGCGCTGGCGGTGTTCCAGGGCGAGCATGGCTATGTCTCGCCGCGCTGGTATGAAACCCAGCCGGCGGTGCCGACCTGGAATTATGCCGCCGTGCATGCCAAGGGTCCGGCCCGGCTGGTGCATGAGCCGGCCGAGTTGAAGGCTTTGGTCGATCGCCTGAGCCGGGTCTACGAGGATCCGGCACAATGGTCGGTGGCCGGCCAGCCGGACCGCTTCATCGACGGCCTGGCGCGCGGCATCGTCGGCATCGAGATCGAGATCGCGGAACTGCGCGGCAAGTTCAAGTTCAGCCAGAACCGCCCGGCGGCGGATCGCGCCAATGTGCTGGCAGCGCTTGAAGGCTCAAGCCGCCATGGCGACCGCGCGCTGGCCGCCGAGATGCGCAAAGTGCTGAAAGCCTAGCTCTTCGGCAGTGCCGCCACGGCGGTGCTGTAGAAGCGCTCGAATTCGCGCACCACGCGCTCATCCTCGAACAGCACATGGTTGTTGGCTGCGATGCGCTGCTGCAACTCGGCACGCCAGGCGGCATCCTTGGCTACGCGCACGGCGATCTTGATGTAATCTTCGGCATCGCGCGCGATGGTGTCGGTGATGCCCATCTTGCGATACATCGCCTGGGTATGCCGGCCGCGCTGCTGGTCGCTGGGCAGCGTAACCACCACGGCATTCTGCGACAAAGCCTCCAGCGATGTATTCATGCCGTTGAAATGCACGGTATCCAGCACCACGTCGGCCGCGCGCAGCAGGCTGAGGAAATCCGGGCCTTCCTGCGGCGGGATCAGGTGCAGGCGGCGCATGTTCTTATCGCCGATGCGCTGGCGCATCCGCTCCAGGATCAATTCGCTCCAATGGCTGGAGCCCTGGGTGATGAAGCCGACCCGCGCCTGCTTGTCCTTTTCCAGGATGCCGGCCACCAGGTCGTCGAAATCCGGATGCACCTTGAACAGATGCTGCGGGCAGAGATAGAAGCGGCCTTCCTGCGGCACCGGCAGGGCGCTGCGCGGCTTCACCGGATCGGGTGTTTCCGGCTTGTAGTAATAGGCCAGCGTGCCGAGGTCGTGCAGCAGGAACAGCTTCTCGCTGTAATGCGCTGCGGCTTCCGGCACCTCGAACAGATCGTTCGAGATGAAGTAGTCCATGGTCGGAATGCCGGTGGTATCGGGATGGCCGAAGGACACGCATTGCACCGGCGCCAGGCGCGAGAAAGCCAGGAAATAGGTATAGGGCTCCATGCCGATATCCTGGAAGAACAGCACATCAAGTTCCAGTGCGGCGATCTGCTCGCGCGCGACGCTCAGTTTTTTCGGCAGGATCAGGGTATGGTCGGCGGCCTCGCGGATGAAGCGGGAAATCTCGTCGTCGATCAGCGGCGGCGCGAAGATGGCATAGCTTTCGAAACGCAGCGGATCCAGTTCGGCGATCAGGCCGCGCGTGGTGCGGCCGATGGAGTGGCGGCGCAGGAATTGCGACAGGAAACCGACGCGGATGCGGCCGCCGGCGCGGCGCGGCTTCTTGCAATGCGGCGCCACCCAGTTCAGTTCGGGGCAGATTTCGCTGTAAAGCCGGGCGATGTCGCTGTGCAGTTCGCGATTGTTGCGACCGTGATAGGCGAGGAAGAAGTTGGTGGAGAATACTTCCTCTTCCAATGCCGGGTGGCGCAGCTTCCTCTCGCGCAACGTGGCGACCTGCTGTGCGATGCGCTGGCGCGAGGCTTCGATGCTCTCGCGTGAACGGATGATCGGGTTGACGGTAAGACCGTTCATCAGTTGCAGCCCGACATCCGGGCGGATGGCGATGGCGCGTTCCCAGAATTCGCGCGCCTCGTCGATGCGGCCCTGCAGGCGCAGCATATTGGCCAGGCTGGCCAGCGCCTTCATGTGGCGCGGATCCAGCTCCACCGCCTGGCGGAAAGCGGCAATCGCCGCTTCGCTGTCGCGCGGCTGCAGCGCCAGCGCCAGGTTGTTATAGGCATCGGCATCAGGTGCAATGGCGATGGCCCGGCGGAATTCCGCCTCGGCGCCGGCATTGTCGCCCATCTCGCGCAGGGCATTGCCCAGATTCTTCATCGCGCCGGCGAATTTCGGATCGATCTCCAGCGCCTTGCGTTGTGCCGCTTCGGCTTCCTGTGCCCGGCCCTGGCGCAGCAAAGTGACGCCGAGATTGCTCCAGGCCACCGCCATCTGCGGCACGGCTTGCGTGAGCCGGCGCAGCAATTGCTCGGCCTGGGCCAGATCGCCGCGCTGTAGCGCGATGATCGCCACATGGTGGAAACTCTCGATATGGCCAGGCCAGCGCTTCAGGATGTCGCGATAGGCAGCCTCGGCCTCCGCCAGCTTGCCGGCCTGGTGCAGCCCCAGCGCCGCCATGAAGGCGGCGCTCTTGGCCTGCAGGTCGGGATCAGCGCCAGGCTGATTGTTCGGGGATGCGTCGTTCATCAGCCGGCATTCACCTGGTAGAGCGTGTCGAGCAGTTCGGCAAGCTGTGCCGCCGGCAACCGCCGCAGCGGGAAGCGGCCGGTATCGCGCTCCCATACCGCATGGCTGTGGCTTAGGCGCGACAGGCTGTCGCCCAGATCCCAGAAGGTTTCCTTCGAGCCGCGCAGGAAATCGACGAAGGGCGCCGCGTCCTTCTTGTGCAGGAACAGGTCATCGAAGCATTGCCGGTAGCGGTTCAGCTTTTCGGTGGCGCGCAGCCAATGCTTCAGCACCACTTCGCGGGTGGCGACACGCAATTCGCCAAGGTCCTTGGCCGCCTGGCCCACCGCACCCTCGCGCGGCCGTGCCTCATGGGTCAGCCATTCCAGCATGCCTTGCCAGGCGGTGCGCTGGCGGCTGTATTCATGGTCGTAGTAGATCGTGCCCTTCCAGGAATAGACGATCTCCGGCGCGGTCGCCGGATTGATGCGGAAGGCACGGATCACCGGCGCCAGGGCCGATGCGTCATTGGCTTCCCAGAGTTTCTGGGTCAGGCGCTCGACGGCGTTTTCCTTGCCCGGGGTTTCCGCCTTGCTGCCGGGCGGCAGCGGTATGCCCGGCTTGGCCGGCGGTTCTGCAGCGAAGGCGGCCACCTTGGCCATCTTGTCGCGCACGAAACTCTTGATCTTCTCGAGCTCGCCTTCCGGGAACATGAAATAGGCGCTGTCGACATCCTGCTGTTCGATCTCGAACTTGTCGCGCATCAGGAACGGATCAAGCGAGGGCAGGCCATCGAGGATGTCGAGCAGGGCGCGGTCATGGCGGAAGGCGGCGGCATCATGCTGCGGCGAGAGCGCGAGCTGTTCCTCCAGCGCCTGTTCCAGCTTGAGGTCGGTGAGCAGGATGGTCTTGCCACCCTCCTCGATATTCTGGTCGTTGAACGGCAGATAGAGTTTCGTCTGCACCGCGCGTTCGCTGCGCAATGCCTGCCGCTCGGCGGCCGAGGGGGTGTATTTCAGGATCAGCAGCCGATTGGCATTGCGATTCTTGAAGAACGGCTTCGGCGGCGGCAGGCCGGGGCGTTTCTGCAAGGTGCGGGTGATGCCTTGCAAATCGAAGACGCGGGCAGAGCCACTGCGGAGCAGGGCGCGGAGCTGACGGTCGGCAATGGCCATTACGTGATCACCCTACCTTACTTTATTGCCGTGCCCTACTTGATAACCATGCCCTGGCCGGTGGGCAATTCCAGAATGCGGTAGCCGCGCTTTTCCATCCAGGCGACCTCGGCCTTGTGCTGCGCCTGATAGAAGATCCAGCCGAAATCATCCAGGATCAGGATGGCACCGGGGCTCATGCGGTCGAACAGCATTTCCAGCGCACCGATCTCGGCATCCGCGTTGTTGAGGTCGATATGCAGGAAGGCGATCTTCTCGGGCGCCACCTTGTGCAGGATTTCCGGCACCGCCCCTTGAGTCACCGTGACATTGGGAAACGCGGCGAAGCGCTCTTTGGTCTTGGCGTAGAGTTCCTTGCTATGCTCGGTCATCGAATGATGCGGCATGCTCGGATCATGCTCGAACAGGTCGTAGAGATAGTAATGCCGGTCGAGTGAGGCGAAATCGAGGTAATCGCAGACGATGCGCGCCGTGGTGCCCTTGTAGCAGGCGCATTCGACGAAATCGCCTTCGCGTCGCAGGCCCTCATGGGCTGCCCAGGCGACCACTGCCTGGCGCCACAGGATGCTGCGCTCGGTGTTGTTGTCGACATGGCGCTTCACCGCATCCATCAGTTTAGCGTCGTCGAGAAAGCCCATGGTCTTGGATAGCGTGATCAGGTTGTCGCCGGTGAAGATGCCGCCGAGCTTGACCTCGGCCAGCAGGTCGCGCAGCGCGCGCGAGAAGGCGTCCTTGTCCTTCACGGCGAAGAAGATCGTGCCAAGGAAGTTGCGGTAGTCGGCTTCGATCATTTGATCACCATGCCCTACTTGATAACCAGACCCTGGCCGGTCGGCAACTCCAGCACATGATAGCCGCGTTTCTCAAGCCAGGGATCCTCGGCGGTCTTCTGCGGGTGATAGAAGATCCAGCCATAGTCATCCAGGATCATGATGCCGCCCGGCACCAGGCGATCGAACAACAGTTCCAGCGCACCGATCTCGGCATCGGCATTGTTGAGGTCGATATGCAGGAAGGCGATCTTTTCCGGCGCCACCTGGTGCAGCACCTCCGGCACCGCGCCCTGCGTTACCGTGACATTCTTGAACTCGGCGAAACGTGCCTTGGTCTTGGCGTAGAGTTCCTTGCTATGCTCGGTCATCGAATGATGCGGCATGCTCGGATCATGCTCGAACAAGTCATAGAGATAGTAATGCTTGTTCGAGGCGCCGAAATCCAGGTAGTCGCAGACGATACGCGCCGTGGTGCCCTTGTAGCAGGCGCATTCGACGAAATCGCCTTCCAGCTTCATGCCCTGGCGTGCCGCCCAGGCCACGATATATTGCCGCCAGATGATGGCGCGCTCGATATCGGTATTCACATGGCGCTCCACGGCGGCCATGAATTTGGCATCGCCCAGGAAGCTCAGATTTTTCGAGAAGGTGACCAGGTTGTCGCTGGCGAAGATGCCGCCATACTTCACCTCCTTCAGCGCCTTCTTCATGTGCATGCCGAAGGTCGGCGCATCGTTGATGGCGAAGAAGTTGCCGCTCATGTAGTTCCGGAATTCCATCGCCCCGCCTTGCGCCAACTGGCGGCACCATCCTGGCCGCACCATATGGGCTGCCCGGCCACGGCGCTGTGTTGCGCGCGGAAATTGCTCCGGGTACCCGCTGCAGGATGGCGGGAAATGGCAAGCAATTGGTTAACGCCGGTGCCGGAAAGCGCCGTCTTGCGAGGAAATTTCTGAACCGGGAAAGGGGGTTGCGTGGTGGGCGGTACAAGGATCGAACTTGTGACCCCTACCATGTCAAGGTAGTGCTCTACCGCTGAGCTAACCGCCCATGCCACGCTGCCGCCGCTGCCGGCCTGGGCCGTGCGGGTGGCTGCTTTTATCGGCTGCGGCGGCGGTTGGCAAGCGTCTCGCGCCTGACCATAATCCGCTCATATACTTAAGCCAGCCGCCCCGTTTTCCGAGCTTGAAAGCTTCATATGTCCGCTGCCGCGCCGCTTGCCCCCGCCACCTACACGGCCCCCGTCGACCCGCCGATCCGGCTGACCCAGCCGCAGGGCAAGCGCAGCGGCCTGGTGGTCTCCTCGCCCCATAGCGGTGCGGAATATCCGGCGGATTTCCGCGATATGAGCCGGCTGGACCCGGTCACTTTGCGCAAATCCGAGGATGCCTTCGTGCATGAACTGGTGAATGCGGCGCCAGGCCTCGGTGCTCCGCTGCTGGAGGCCCTGTTCCCGCGCGCCTATTGCGATCCCAACCGCGAGCCCTACGAACTCGACCCGGCGATGTTCTCCGATCCGCTGCCGGGCCATGTCACCACCCGCTCCAGCAAGATTTCCGCCGGTCTTGGCACCATTGCCAAGGTGGTGGCCGGCGGCCAGGAAATCTATCGCGACAAGCTGCCCTTCTCCGAAGCCGAGCGCCGCGTCGAGACCCTGTGGCGGCCGTATCATGGCGCATTGCGGCAGTTGCTTGATGCCGCGCACGACTCCGCCGGTGCCGCCCTGCTGCTGGATTGCCATTCCATGCCGAGCGTCGGCGGCGCCAACATGCCGGACCATGGCCAGCGCCGCGCCGACATGGTGCTGGGCGATTTCCATGGCGTGTCCTGCCCCGGCCGCCTGGTCGACCGCGTCGAGGCTTACCTGCGCGAGCGCGGTTTCGGCGTGGCGCGCAACAAGCCCTATGCCGGTGGTTTCATCACCCAGCATTACACGCGGCGCGAGGCGGGTTTTCACACGCTGCAGATCGAGATCAACCGTGATCTCTACATGGATGAGCAGAAGATCGAGCGCAATGCCGGTTTCGAGCGCGTGCGCGCGGCGATGACCGGGCTGATCGAACTGCTCGCCGGCTCGGCGACGCCAGCCTTCCTAAACGGTTAGGGGAATTCCTAAGCGCGTAACGGCAATACGGGCGTCTGCTTGATCCGCTGCAGCACGATGCTGGAGCGGACGCTGCGGATGCCGGCCAGCCGCAGCAGCCGCCGGCTGATCAGGTCGGCAAGGGCGGCGAGGTCGGCCACCACCACGCGCAGCACGAAATCGGCCTCCCCGGTGATGGCATAGCAATCGAGGATTTCCGGCGCCGCCGCCACGAAGGCCTCGAAATCATGCACCACCGCCTCGGCGTGGCGCTCCAGCGAGACCAGCGACACCGCCATCACCGTCAGCCCCACGGCTTCGGGTTTCAGCAAGGCGGCATAGCCCTCGATCACCCCGGCTTCCTCCAGCCGGGCCAGCCGGCGGCTGACCTGGCTGGCGCTGGCGCCGATGGCCTCGCCTAGCACGATATTGCTGGCGCGGCCTTGGCGCTGCAGGGCGGCAAGCAGGCGGAGATCGGCGGCATCCAGCTCGGTCATGATGTAATCATGCAGAAAATGTAATTTATCTGCAAGTATCATGCATTAATGGCAATTAATCCGTGCAGGTCGCACGGAAATAGCGGCAATCCGGGCGTATCCTCGGGCAGCATCAGGAGGCTGCCATGCTCGCCCTACTCGACCACCACACCCAGCAGGATGCCGAAAGCCGCGCCGTCTGGCGGCTGTTGTTCGAGCGCCAGAGCCGGCTGGTGCAAGGCCGCGCCTGCCCGGAATTCCTCGCCGGCCTGCAAAGTCTCGGCCTCTCGCCGGATGCGGTGCCGGAACTGGAGCGGGTTTCCGACCGGCTGGAGCGCGTCACCGGCTGGCGCCTGGCCCCGGTGGATGGCTTTCTGGATGACGCCACTTTCTTCCGCCACCTGGCGGCGCGGCGTTTCCCGGTCACCTGGTGGCTCAGGCCGCGCGACAAGCTGGATTACCTGCAGGAGCCGGACCTGTTCCATGACCTGTTCGGCCATGTGCCGCTGTTCAGCCACCCGATTTTCGCCGATTACATGCAGGCCTATGGCGAAGGCGGCCTGAAGGCGGAAAAGCTCGGTGCGCTGGACATGATCGCCCGGCTCTACTGGTACACGGTGGAATTCGGCCTGATTGATGCCGGCGACGGCCCGCGCATCCATGGCGCCGGGATACTCTCCTCCCATGGCGAGGTGCTCTACAGCCTGGACTCGCCAGTGCCGACCCGGCGCCCCTTCGACCTCAAGCGGATCCTGCGCACGCGCTACCATATCGACCGCTACCAGACGACGTATTTCGTCATATCCTCGTTCGAGCAATTGATGCGGGCGACCGAACCGGACTTCGCGCCACTCTATCGGGAAGTGCGGAATTTGCCGGAATTTGATCCGTAATTTACGCCCCCGAATCTTTTGCGCCGCGGCGGCTTTTGCTACCCTCCGGCGCCATGCGCAAGCTGTATCATTTCTGGCTCTCCCCGTTCTGCCGCAAGGTCCGCATCCTGTTGAAGGAAAAGGGGCTCGATTGCGAACTGGTGGTGGAGAAGGTATGGGAGCGGCGCGACGAGTTCCTGGCGCTCAACCCGGCCGGCCTGGTGCCGGTGCTGATCGAGCATGACGGCAGCGTGCTGGTCGAGAGCCTCGCCATCTGCGAATACCTCGACGAGGTTTATCCCAACAAGATGCTGATCGGCTTCGACCCGCCGGGCCGCGCCGAGACGCGCCGGCTGGTAAGCTGGTTCGATCTCAAGTTCAGCCGCGAAGCCTCGGACGCGCTGATCTTCGAGAAGGTGCTGCGGCGCTACATGGGCGGCGGCCAGCCGGACAGCGGCAGCATCCGCATCGCGCATCAGAACCTGAAGCACCATCTCGGCTATATCGGCTATCTCGCCGAGCGGCGCAAATGGCTGGCTGGCGACGATTTCAGCCTGGCCGACATCACGGCGGCCGCACATTTAAGCTGCCTGGATTATCTCGGCGATGTGCCGTGGGACGATCACCCTGCCGCCAAGGATTGGTATGCGCGGGTGAAGTCGCGGCCCAGCTTCCGGCCCCTGCTGGCGGATCACCTGCCTGGCCTGCCGCCGCCGAAGCATTATGCCGATCTCGATTTCTGATTTAGTCTCGCTCCACACAAGAAATAAGGAACAACATCCATGAGCATCCGTCGCATCGAAGTCGGCCCGCGCATGTCCCAGGCCGTGGTGCATGGCAACACCGTCTATCTCGCCGGCCAGGTGGCGTCTGACACCAGCGGCGACACCACGGCGCAGACCAAGGTGATCCTGGGCCAGATCGACAAGCTCTTGGCCGCTGCCGGCACCGACAAGACCAAGATCCTCTCGGCCACCATCTACCTGCCGGACATCGCCGATTTCGCCGCGATGAATGCCGCCTGGGATGCCTGGGTGCCGCAGGGCCACACCCCGGCCCGCGCCACTGTGGAAGCCAAGCTGGCGGCGCCGGCCTACAAGGTCGAGATCGCCGTCATCGCGGCCATCGCCTAAAGCCGGATGTGACTCTCGCGGGCCGCATCCGGGCCCAGGCGATTAGGGCGCGCGCTGAAGCCGAGGGCTTCGACGCGGTCGGCATTGCGGATGTTGCGTCGATTGGTCCCGAACATGGCGCCCGGCTCGACCGCTTCGTTGAACTGGGCCGCCATGGTGAGATGCTATGGCTGGCGGAAGGCGAACGCGCGCCGCGCCGCCGCCATCCTGCGGCACTCTGGCCTGAAGCCAGAAGCATCATTGCGCTGGGTCTGAATTATGGCCCTGAGCATGACCCGCTCGAGATTCTGACGCAGCGTGACCGCGCCGCCATCTCGGTCTATGCCCATGGCCGTGATTATCATCTGGTGGTGAAGAAGAAGCTCAAGAGCCTGGGCGCTTGGCTCGAGCGCGAAACCGGCCGGCCGCTGAAAGTTTTCGTCGATACCGCGCCGCTGATGGAAAAGCCGCTGGCGCAGGCGTCCGGCATTGGCTGGCAGGGCAAGCATACCAATCTGGTCTCGCGGCAATTCGGCTCCTGGCTGTTCCTCGGCGCCATCCTCACCGCAGCCGATCTCGAGTCGGACGCGCCGGAGCAGGACCATTGCGGCTCCTGCCAGGCCTGCCTCGATATCTGCCCGACCAGGGCGTTTCCGGCGCCCTACGAACTCGATGCGCGGCGCTGCATTTCGTATCTCACCATCGAATTCGATGGCGTGATCGCCCCGGAATTCCGCAAACCCATGGGCAACCGCATCTATGGCTGCGACGATTGCCTCGCCGCCTGTCCGTGGAACAAATTCGCCCAAGCCGCCCGAGACGCAGAAATCCAGGCCCGTGCCGAATTGAAGGCGCCGTCCTTGTTGGATCTGGCCAAGCTCGATGATACCGGCTTCCGCGAGATGTTCGCGCGCAATGCCGTGAAGCGCATCGGCCGCGACCGTTTCATCCGCAATGTCTGCATTGCGCTCGGTAACAGCGGCGATGCCGCCGCCATTCCCGATCTGCTGCGCCTGAGCGAAGACCCGGCAATGCCAGTGCGCGCCATGGCCGCCTGGGCGCTGAAACAGCTCATGCCGGCGGCGGAATTTTCGGCCTACGCAGCAAAACGCCGCGCCCTGGAACAGGACGCGACGGTGCTAAGCGAACTTGAATGACCTTTTCGTCAAGCCCCGCGCAGGCGGGGTATCCATGAGTTGTTTTAAAGATCATTCGATTTTGAATCGCCGTCTAATAGCCAGCACCAGGAAGAACAATGAAGTGGTTGATAGAAAACTGAGGAGAGTAAGCATCATTGCCATACATGCTGTTTTGGCTATTAGAACAGGCTTCGCAAAAATAGATAGCGGATTCAAAAGCGAAGTAAATGGATATGTTGCCGCGCGTAAGAGCTGAGCTTCCAAATCATTACCACTCAATGCGCTCCACCACCCAACTAAACCCTCGCTCTTCTCTAATTGAACACCATCAAAAATAAAGATCGTCATAAAAGTTAGTGATAAGAAGACTAATAACCAACATAGCGGTCTAACTGTGCTGTTGCCGTAGTCGGAAATTATCTCATACACCCAACTAAAGAATCGGCTTGGCGCAGGTTCATGTTCTCTATCCAGTGCAAGCTCCGTGCTATGAAAAATCCCGGCAGAAAGAGCATTGTTCATAGAAGTAAGATGCTTTCGAATATTCCTCAAGCTCTGTGTTTCAATCCCGCAATCGCTATTGCGGGGCATATAAACATTCTTGAAAAGAACACTGCTTTCGAATGGATTCTCTCCTTCGCGGCAGAATAGGCCAAGAAGTCCTCCCCCGGTCATATTAAAAAAGCCAAATTTATCGTGAATCCGAAGTTCGCCTACATAGCAGTTATGAAGAGACAGGGAGTGCTTCCTGTTGACGATTAACACGTGAACGAAGCAGTCTGACAATGATAACGAACCCGCGGATGCTATTAGGATTGTGCCAAATTTCTTACCAGCGGCGCTGAAGTGAGAGGTGCCGCCCTGAATATTTAGTTCATTGATATCTGGACGAATGTTCAGTGAGTTTATATCTGCAGCATCAGTTACTGTAATTTGCACCGGGGTGCTTTCAGAGAAGACTTTATCTCGCCACTCTGCGAAAGCAGGACGAATGTGTGAAGCTTCCCATCGCGGATGTTCGGCGCGGAATTTATTTATGTTAACTACTCTGCCATTATCGAAATTTGCATCTGCACGCCATTTATAAAAATCGGCAAGTCTTTCGGGTTCAAAGCGAAGATTCCGGACTCGAATGAATAATGGGTTTTTTGTCGTGAACAGTCCAAAAAGAGCTAATATCAATAATAACAAGATAAATGCTAAGACCCATATATTGAATGATTCGTAATGCACATAAGCTGCAATGGGACTGGCTATGCATAACGCCCATAGTGCGATTGGGATCAAAACATGATGCATGTTATTTCCTATCCTGAAGCATATGCTCCGGTTTCAAGTATGTCAGATATACATTCGTTGAATAGAGAGTTTGGCGTAGTCGCCTGATGCTTGCTATCTGGGCGTTGAGGCAACTGATGCCGGCGGTGGATTTCAGGGGCTACACAGCAAAACGCCGCGCCCTCGAACGGGGCGCGGCGGTGCTAAGCGAACTCGAATGAGTTTTCGTCATACCCCGCCTGCGCGGGGTATGACGGCTATATAGGTATCGGTATTACCCCTTCTGCCGGTTGAGCAGACGGAGGCGGAGCGCGTTGAGCTTGATGAAGCCGGCGGCGTCCTTCTGGTCGTAGACCGAGTCTTCCTCGAAGGTGACATGCGCCAGGCTGTAGAGCGACTTCGGCGACTTGCGGCCGACGACGTTGACCGAGCCCTTGTACAGTTTCAGGCGCACGGTGCCTTCCACATTCTCCTGGCTCTTGTCGATCAGCGCCTGCAGCATTTCGCGCTCGGGTGCGAACCAGAAGCCGTTATAGATCAGCTCGGCATAGCGCGGCATGATCTCGTCTTTCAGATGCGCCGCGCCGCGATCCAGCGTCGCCTGCTCGATGCCGCGATGCGCCTGATACAGGATGGTGCCGCCGGGCGTCTCGTAGATGCCGCGGCTCTTCATGCCGACGAAGCGGTTTTCCAGCAGGTCGAGGCGGCCGATGCCATGCTTGCCGCCAAGCTGGTTCAGCTTGGTGAGCAGCGCGGCCGGCGACAGCTTCTCGCCATTCACAGCGATGGGGTCGCCCTTGAGGAACTCGATCTCGACATATTCCGGCGTGTCCGGCGCCTTCTCGGGGTCGACCGAGCGCGAATAGACGAAATCCGGCGCTTCCACCCACGGGTCTTCCAGCACTTTGCCTTCCGCCGAGATATGCAGCAGGTTGGCATCGACCGAGAAGGGCGCTTCGCCGCGCTTGTCCTTGGCGATCGGGATCTGGTGCTTCTCGGCGAAATCGATCAGCGCGGTGCGCGAGTTGAGCTGCCATTCGCGCCACGGCGCGATCACCTTGATGCCCGGCTGCAGCGCGTAATAGCTCAGCTCGAAACGCACCTGGTCGTTGCCCTTGCCGGTGGCGCCGTGGCAGACCGCGTCGGCGCCGACTTCGCGGGCGATCTCGATTTGGCGCTTGGCGATCAGCGGGCGGGCAATCGACGTACCGAGCAGGTAGAGGCCTTCATAGAGCGCGTTGGCGCGGAACATCGGGAAGACGTAATCCTTCACGAAGGTCTCGCGCACATCCTCGATGAAGATCTGCTTCACGCCGAACATCTCGGCCTTCTTGCGTGCCGGCTCCAGCTCCTCGCCCTGGCCCAGATCGGCGGTGAAGGTCACCACCTCGCAGCCATAGGTCTCCTGCAGCCACTTGAGGATCACCGAGGTATCCAGGCCGCCGGAATAGGCCAGCACCACCTTCTTCACGCCGCTCTTCGCCGCCATCGCACCAAACTCCCAGGAAAAGGCCGAAAAATCGGCGCGAGTATAGGCATCGCGCCCAGCCTTGCAAGGGTGGGATGAAAGCTCGGCGGCAGGGGGATCAGAGGGCTGGCGCCTCGGCCAGGTCCAGGCGGCGCTCGATACGCTCGAGGCGATCTTCGATGCGATCCATACGTACCGAAAGGCCCGCAACAGCTACTTCCGTATGCCCGAAGCGCACATCCAGATGGCTGAACTTGACTTCTAGCTGCCCGACGCGGTCACGCAATTCGCCCACGGAATCAGACAGACGGTCGAGTTTCTCGTCCATCCGGCGGAGGTAGACCACCACAAGATTGTCAGGCTGCTCGCTCATGGCAAAAGTCTATCAGGTCGAAAAAGGAGAACAAGACTAGAAATCCTGTCTGCCGCTCACCTGTCTGCCATTCAGAAGTCGCTGGCGATGCCCTTGCGTTCCCAGTCGCCATAGCGGGTCGGTTCCGGGCCCTTGGGGCCATCCACTTCGCCGGGCGGCTGGCTCTGCACGATGGCGGGCTTTTCCGGCATTTTCGGCCGTGCCGAGGCGGGCAGGGCGGCAATATTGGTCGGTTTGCCGGTAGGGGTCTTGGGCTGGTTTCCAGAGTGATCGGCAGTCATCGGCTTGTCCCTTGCGGCGGCGGTGGCACACCCTACATATATCGCTGCGAGCCGGGCTGCCAAGCGGCCGGCCGCTGCGGAGGAGAAAGATGAATTACCTCAAGACGGCGATCCTGCTGGCGGCGATGACCGGCCTGTTCGTCGGTGTCGGCTTCCTGGTGGGTGGCGAGATCGGCATGCTGATCGCTTTCGGCCTCGCCTGTGCCATGAACCTGTTCGCCTACTGGAACAGCGACAAGATGGTGCTGTCCATGTATGGCGCCCGCGAGGTCGGGCCACATGAGGCGCCGAATTTCTACCATCTGGTGGCCGAACTGGCGCAGCGTGCCGAGCTGCCGATGCCGCGCGTCTACATTATCGACAGCGAGCAGCCGAACGCCTTTGCCACTGGCCGCAACCCGGAAAATGCCGCCGTGGCCGCCACCACCGGCCTGCTCAACATGCTGAGCCGCGAGGAAATCGCCGGCGTGATGGCGCATGAACTGGCGCATGTGAAGAACCGCGACACGCTGATCATGACCATCACCGCGACGCTGGCCGGCGCTGTCGGCATGCTGGCGAATTTCGCCATGTTCTTCGGCGGCAACCGCGATGGCGAAAACCGCGGCATGGGCATCATCGGCAGCCTGCTGGTGATGATCCTGGCGCCTTTGGCTGCCACCCTGGTGCAGATGGCGATCAGCCGCAGCCGCGAATATGCCGCCGACCGCATGGGCGCGCAGATTTCCGGCAACCCGGAAGGTCTGGCTTCCGCGCTGGTGCGCATCACCCATGGCGCCGAGCGGATCGAGAACCACCAGGCCGAGGGCAACCCGGCGACGGCGCATCTGTTCATCGTCAACCCGCTGAGCGGACAGCGCATGGACAACCTGTTCTCGACCCATCCGAGCACCGAGAACCGCGTTGCCGCCTTGCGTGAACTTGGCATGAATGGTGGCTTCAGCCGCCAGGTGTCGATGGCGCGCAGCGCAGCGCCGGCAGCGCGCACCCAGCCCGCCGGCTGGGGTGGCGTGCCGAAGCAGGGTGGCAGCAGCAGCCGTCCCACCGCCTCGGGCGGCATGGCGTCATCTGGAGGTTCGGTGCCCTCCAGCGGCGGGCGCCGCCGTAATCCCTGGGGTCAATAAATCCTAATCTGCGAGCATCGGCGGCTGGTAGCTGCCGATGCTCCACAGCTGGCCTTCCGGGTCGCGGCAGGAAAAGTCGCGCGAGCCGTAATCGGTGTCATGCAGTTCGATCACCATGCGCGCCCCGGCCGCCTTGGCCTTGGCATATACCGCGTCCACATCCGCCACCACGATATAGACGCCCTGGCTGTTGCCGCCCGGGCCTGCAGGCTGCATGTCGAGTCCCGCGCTCGGCTGGTCGCCCAGCATCACCATGCCGTTGCCGAGCTGCAATTCGGCATGAGCGATGCCGCCATTGCCGCCCGGCACTTCCAGCGCCACGCGGAAGCCGAAAGCCGCCTGCAGCCAGGCGATGGCGGCCTTGGCATCGCGGTAGCGCAGATAGGGGAAGATCGAAGGGGGCGTGGTCATCAATGGTCTCCGTGAGGATGATGGAGCCACGCTAGCCGCCAGGCGGTCCGGCGTCTTGGATAAATGTTACCGCTCGCCGCTATAGCCACCATTGTCGGGCAGCCGGCGGGTCAGGAACTCGGTCGGCGCGCTGCCGCTGAAGGCGCGGAAATCGCGGATCAGATGCGCCTGGTCGTAATAGCCGGCATCCAGGGCAATGCCGCTCCAGTCGATTGTCGCAGAGGCGGCATCGAGCAGGCTCAGGGCATGGCGGAAGCGGAACAGCCGCGCGCTGGTTTTTGGCGTCAGGCCGATCTGTTCGTGGAAGACCTGGGCCAGATGCTTGCGGCTGCAATCGAGTGCCGAAGCAAGATCGTGGATCGCGATACGGCCCTGGCTGGCGCCGAGCCGCTGCCAGGCATGGGCGGCGAGCAGGGCCTCGCGCCGCTGCGGCGCCAGGCGTTGCAGCAGCGCCGCATCCAGCAGGGCGAAACGCGCCGTCCAGTCATTCGTTTCCAGCAACCTTTCCGCCAGTTCGCCGGCAGCATGGCCGAACAGGTCTTCCAGCCGCACCACACGGTTGAACAAAGCGCCCAGCGGCAGACCGAACAGCCGCCGTGCACCCAGCGGCGTGAACAAGACCTGCACGCCCTGCTGCGCACCGCCGGTTTCGGACGTGGCGTAGGAGTCGCTTAAACCCGCGCCGAAGCCCTCACCGCTGCCGAAGCGGAAACGCTGCCCCAGCGTGTCGACGATCTGCAGCGGTGCGCCGAGATTGATGATCAGCACCAGGCTGGTGCCGGGCATCTCGCGGCGAGAGAGGAAAGCCGTGCCGCTTTCGCTGTAGCCGACATACTGCTCGACGACGCCGGCAAGTGCCGGTGCCGGTGCGGCGAATGCCATGCACCAGGAGCCGAGTTCGGATTCATGCGCCACCATCTGCATGGCGCCATCATGCCTCAAGTCACGGCGATCAGCCTAGCCGGTTCCTGCGGCTCGCTGCGTTCCAGTGCCAGGCGGCGGCGATGGAAGGCGGCCAAAGCCTCGCGGTGGCCAATGCTGACAATCGCGGTGCCGGGCAGGGCCTGGCGCAGCGCCTCCAGCGCCCTGGCCTCGCTGGCCGGATCAAGTGCTGCGGTGGCTTCATCGAGGAACAGCCATTTCGGCTTGTGCAGCAGGGCACGGGCCAACTGCACGCGTTGCTGCTCGCCGCCCGAAAGATGCTGCGCCCAGTTCGCTTCGCGGTCGAGCTGATCGCTTAAAGCCTCAAGGTCCAGCGCCTGCAAGGCGGCACGCAATTCCGCATCGCTGAAAGTCTCGGCCGGTTTCGGATAGGCCAAGGCGGCGCGCAACGACGCGACCGGCAGATACGGCTTCTGCGGCAGGAACAGGCAGTCGTCATCAGGGGCGCGTTTGATCTCGCCAAGTCCGAACGGCCACAGCCCGGCCAGCGCGCGCAGCAAGGTGCTCTTGCCGCTGCCCGACTTGCCTTGCAACAGCAGGCTTTCGCCCGGCGCGACATCCAGGTTTTCCACCCGCGCCAGCACGCTGCCATCGGGCTTGTTGACGCTCAGCCGCGCCACCGCAAGGCTATTTGCCGGCTGCAACACGATGCCGCTCTCGGCCTCCATCCTGGCGGCTTCCTCGACGCCATCGCGGAAGCCAGTGAGGCGACTGATCACCGCGCGCCATTCGGCGATCTCGGTATAGGAGGAGATGATGTAGCTCAGCGCCGTCTGCACCTGGCCGAAAGCCGAGACGGTCTGCATCAGGCCGCCGAGCGCCAGGCTGCCCTGGAAATATTTCGGCGCCCCGACGATGAAGGGAAACACCACCGCCGCCTGGGCATAGCCGGCGGTGAACCAGGTGAGCTGCTTCTGCTTGCGCATGATGGCGAGGAAATTCTCCACCACCAGGCCGAAGCGGCCGAGCAGGTCGCGCTTCTCCACAGCGGCGCCGCGCTGCAGCGCCACGCCTTCGGCATTCTCGCGCAGGCGGATCAGGTGGAAGCGGAAATCCGCTTCATAGCGTTGCTGGGTGAAATTCATCTTCACCAGTGGCCGGCCGATCTTGTCGGTGGCCCAGGTGCCGGCAATGGCATAGACCAAAGCCACCCACACCATGTAGCCCGGAATCTGGATCTCGCTGTCGCCGAGCTGGAACGAGAACTCGCCCGAAAGCTGCCACAGGATATGCAGGAAGGAGAACAGCGTGACGACGGCGGAGAGCAGGCCCAGCGTCAGGTTCAGCGAATAGCTGGTGAACAGCTTGAGGTCTTCGGCCAGCCGCTGGTCGGGGTTGTCGGTGCCGAGGCCAAAAAGCTGCATATGGTAGAAGCGCGGGCCATCCAGCCATTGCCCCAGCCATTTCTCGGTGAGCCAGCGGCGCCAGCGGACTTGCAGCATCTGGCCGAGATAGAGCTGGTACACGGCGACGACGATGAACGCCACCGCCACCAGGCTGAATTGCAACAGCAGCGTCTTGAAGGACTCGAAGTCCTTCTCCTGGATCGAATTGTAGAAGCTGTTGTACCAGAAATTGAACCAGACATTGAGGCCGACGGAGGCCAGGTTCAGCACCACCACCGCTGCCAGCAGGCCATAGGCGATCAGCTTTTCGTCGGAATGGGTCCAGTAGGGCTTGGCAAGCGCCCAGAAATCATGGGCGAAGGCTTTGACATTGCGCATGGTGGCCTCAAAGACGGGAGAATGGCGCCACTATGGCGGGTTACAGCCACCCCGTCAGCCAATTGACGGGATCACATTCCCGGGTATGATCGCCGCCTGTGTCGGTTCCATGGCATCCGCCATGGAGGCAAGAGGGAACACGGTACGGCGTCTGGGCCTTAACCCAGCCACCCGATCCGAGGCTGCTCCCGCAACTGTGAGCGACGAGTCCGCGTCCACTATGGTCACTGGGAAACCGGGAAGGCCGGACGCAACGGGCGATGATGTCGCGAGCCAGGAGACCTGCCGGCAACGTCACCCAACCGATGGGCGGGAGTACCATACGGAGCGGCTTCGCAGCGGTGACATCGTCAGTCCGGCTTGAGTTCGCTTGAAATTTCAAGCGGGACAGGCCGGATCGGTCTCACCTCGGGTCCCGGGCATCAGCCTGGGGCCTTGCCTTGGAGCATGCGATGCCGAATCAGGCCTCTTCTCTCTCTCTCGTCCTCACGCTATCAACTCCCCTACTGGCAACTCCCCTACTGGCAACCGCCCTGCTGGCGCCGTCCTTGGCGCTGGCACAGGAGGTGGCGCAGGCCACTATGCTGGCGCAGGCGCCGAGCACCAGTGTGGCACCAACCGAATTGCCGCCGGTGACGGTGACGGCCAGCCGCCTGGGCGATGGCATCACCGGCGCTTCCACCACGGTGATTCCGTATGACGAAATCCAGCGCAGCCCCGGCGATACGCTGCAGGATGTACTGGAACGCCAGGCCGGGCTTCAGGTGCAGCGCCAGTTTGGTGGCGTGCGCGGTGCCCGCGACACGGTCGACATGCGCGGCTTTGGTGCCACCGCTTCGGCCAACACCCTGGTATTGGTCAATGGCCGCCGGCTGAATGACCTCGATCTCGCCGGCATCGACTTTACGGCGATCCCGAAAGCCAGCATCGAGCGTATTGAAGTGATCCGTGGCAACAGCGGCAGTGTGCTCTATGGCGATGGCGCGTCCGGTGGCGTGATCAATATCGTCACCCGGGATGCCTTGCCGGGCCGCGATGTTTTCACCATCGAAGGCGCTATCGGTTCCTTCCAGCAGCGTGAAACCGCGATACATGGCCGTCAGAGCATTGGGCCTTATGCCTTCAGTGCCTATGGCAACTGGATCGATTCCGATGGCTGGCGTGCCAACAACAAGCTGCTGCAGAAGAACCTGCAGGGTGAGGCACGCTACAACGGCGATGGCTATGGCGCCTATGTCAGCCTGGCCGCCGACGACCAGCAGCTTGGCCTGCCGGGCGCTCGGCGCCGCACCCTGACCAGCAATCTCATGGCCAGCGATCCCGAAGGCGCCACCACGCCGAATGATTTCGCCAACAAGCAGGGCCTCAACCTGACCCTGGGCGGCACCCGGCAGTTTGGTGATACCGCTGAACTGATCATTGATGGCGGCGTGCGGCGCAAGACGCAGCAATCCAGCCAGATCAGCCCCTTCGGCACCGCCTTCGATACCTATGTCGATACCGAACTGACCACCTTCTCATTCACGCCGCGCCTCACCGCGCAGCCGGAAATCTGGGGGCACAAGCTGGCGCTGATCGGCGGTCTGGATATCTACAGCGCGGACTACAATTCCGACCGCAAGAACCACGATTTCGACCGCCCGATCCATCGCTACAATGCCGAGCAGCAGACCTATGCCGCTTATGGTCAGGCAACCTTTGCGCTGACCCGCGACACCGATCTGGCCGCCGGTATGCGTGTGCAGCGTGCCAAGGTCTCAGCCAGCGATGCCATGGATGCCGGTGCGCCGGGTTATGGTGGTGAAGCCGCGGCCAATCCGTTCGATGGTTCGGATACCAATTACAGCTACCATCTTGGTATCGAGCATCGCCTGTCGAAGGAAGTGGTGCCGTTTGCCCGTATCGGTCGATCCTTCCGCTATCCGACGCTGGATGAACGTATCGTCACCACGGCTTTCGGCGTGCCGGGTCAGTTCAATCTCAAAACCCAGACCTCGCATGATATCGAAGCTGGCCTGCATGGCGATATTGGCACGGCGAACTACCGGGTCAGTGCCTATTGGATGGAGTTGAACGACGAAATCTATTTCGATGGCAACAGCTTCACCAATATCAACCTGGACCCGACGCGGCGGCGCGGCGTCGAACTGCAGGGCGGCTGGCGCGTCCTGCCGGACCTGAAGCTGCGCGGCAGCCTGTCCTATATTCATGCCGAATTCCGTGAAGGCCGCTTTGCCGGCAATCGCGTGCCGCTGGTTTCGCCCTGGACCGGCAGTGCCGGCCTGAGCTGGGAGATCATTCCGAAATGGCTGCGGTTCGATATCGACGGCCGGCTGGTGGATGCGCGCCGCATGGATAATGATCGCGCCAATTTCCAGCCGCAGATTCCGGCCTATGCCCTGGTCGATGTCACGCTCGGCGGCACGCTCTATGACCGTGCCCGCTGGGCAATCTCGGTGCAGAATCTGCTGGATCGCGAGTACTACGATTACTCGATTGCCTCGGCGACCACGTTCGGTACCTACAATGCCTATCCGCAGCCGGGCCGTACCGCGATGGCCCGCGTCAGCCTGGACTTCTGACGCTATGACGCAGCGCCAGAACGTCGTGCAAGCCGCATGCTTCGCCACCATCGCCACGCTGTTCAGTCTGGCCCTGGCCTGTGCCGCACCTTTCGCGGCCCTGGCCGTAGTGGCGGCGCAGCGGTTGGCACCGCGTGAGGCGCTGCTCACCCTGCTGCTGGCCTGGTTGGCAAACCAGGCCATCGGCTATGGCCTGCTCGATTACCCGGTCGATGCCACAAGCATCGGCTGGGGCATCGCGCTCGGCCTTGCCGCTTTCGCCGCGCTGTTTGCGGCGTGGGCAATGATGCGGCGCATCCCGGATCGCTGGTTCGCGCTGGCGATGGGTTTCACCGCCGCTTTCATTGCCAACCAGGCAATATTGTATTTGCTCGGCTTAGGCTTGCCGGGCGGCGAGGGTGCTTTCACCTGGTCGATCATTGCCGAGGTGTTGCGCTCGAATGTGCTTGGCTTCTCTGTCCTGCTCGTCGTGCTCGGCATTGCCGATGCGGTGGCAGTTAAGGTGTCAGCTCGAAACGCAACGGCACGATGAACACCACGCTGCGCTGTTGGCCCAGCAGATCGAGCGGCGGCGGATAGGGGGCAGCGCGTTGCGCCATGCTCAGCGCCGCTTCATCCAGGATGGCGTGGGTGCTCGATGTGGCGAGCGATGCCGCCAGCAACCTGCCGCCGCGATCCAGTTCCAGCTTCAGGCGCACCTCACCCTGCTGCCGGCGCAGCCTTGCGGCGCGCGGGTATTCCATGTGGCGGCGCAGCCAATCCAGCAGGATGGCGTTATAGGGTGAAGCTGGCGGCGCCGCTTCTTGCGGTTTGATGTCACGCGGTGCAGCGGGGGGAGCATTTTGCACCGGCTCGGCTGTGGCCGGGGCTACGGCCTGGGCTGCTGGTGTGACAGCTGCGGTCGGCGGGGCTTCCGTCAGTGTTGGCGCTGGCGCTGACATTTCCTGCACCGGCTGTGGCGCTGGTGCTGGTTTTACCACGGGCTTTGACGGGGGTTTGGGTTTCTCTCGCGTCGGCGGCGGTGGTTCCGCTGCCAGCGGATCCGGTAGTGGTTCCGGCTCCGGTTCAGGTTCCGGCATGGCCTGCGGCACTGGTAGCGTTTCGGCCGCCGGCTCTGCAGCAGCGGGTGATGTCGGAACAGGGGCCGGCTGAGGCGTCGGCCAGATCACTTCGATTTCGACAGCCGGCACCGGCAGGCTGTGCTGCGCCAGCAGCAGCATGGCCAGCGCCGCGCCGCCATGCAGCAACAACGCGCCCAGAATCGAGGGCGCGCCAACACGCCGGCCGCGCGCGGGCGCGGCCGGCGGTAGCAGGCTTTCGGCTAGAAGCGCCATTCCACGCCGGCATAGATGGCGCGGCCATCGCCCGGATTGTAGAGCAGCGAACCGGCTGCTGCCGTGGAGATGACGCTGACATTCGAGATGTAGGTCTTGTCCAGCAGGTTGCGGCCATCGAGGAAGAACTTGAGGCCGTTGCCGTAGTCGTACCCCGCCTTAAGGCCAAACAAGGCATAGGCCGCCGTCTTGGTGGTGTTGGCGTTATCGACATGATAGGCCTCCGGCACCCATTCGGCGTTCGGCGCCAGGAACCAGCCATCCGGGCTGCTATAGCGCAGTTCCGCCCGCAGATAGTGGCGCGGCGCGCCGGGAATCTTGTTATCCCGGAAGGTGGCGTCGTTGTCGAAATGGAAGTCGCTGAAGGTATAAGCGATACGCGCCTTCACGCTGTCGCCTTTCGCTACCGCATCGCGCAGGGCCACCCAGTCGCCACCCAGCTCAAGACCCTGGTGAATGGTCTTGTCGATGTTGCGGGCCTCCTCGTTGGCGCCAATCAGCAATTGCTGAATTTCGTCACGCAGCCAGGCGCGATAGATCGCTGCATCCCAGCCCCAATCGCCGCGTTGGCCCCGCGTGCCGATTTCCAGCGTGGTGGATTTCTGCGCCTTCAGCGGAAACAGGCCGGGGCCGGAGCTGGCCGGATCGAGTTCCGAGAAGGGCGGCGCTTCCTTGGCCATGCTGAGATTGCCGAAAAGCTGCTGCCCTGGCGCGTAGTCCCAGCGCAGGCCGACCTTCGGGTTCACCGCATAGAAATTGCGGCTGCCGGAATTGTCGCCATCCGAGAGGAAGCGATCCTCCAGGTTGCGCTCCGAAAAGCTGCCCTGCACGCCGGTGACGACGGCCACCGCCGGCATCACGTAATGGCTGTTCTCGGCATACAGCTCGACATTTTCGGAACGCTGGTCGGCATCGCTGGCCAGCGCGCCGCGTGAGCCGCCGACATTGTTGAAGGTCCTCGCCCGGTTTACGCCGCCGAAGTAATGCGCCCCCAGCACCAGCTCATTACGATTGCCGAAAAGCTGGCTGTTATGGCTGTAGCGGCCATAGGCACCGTAATTATTCTCCTCGTTCTCGATCACAATGCCGAAGAACGGGCTGAAAATCACCGGATGGAACAGCTCCTTGTTGGCGTAATAGACGCCGACGGTGAAATCGCCGCTATCGGTCAGCCAGGTGGTCTTGTTCGCCACGCGCACTGAATTGATGTCGCGCTTGGTGTTGTTGCGGTTATTGCCGAAATTGCCTTCTACCGTGGCTTCCGGCGTGGCGAACGCGTTGTTGCGCGTCAGCGCGCCGGTGATCTTCTGGTTGATGCTGTTGGCGCTGAGATAGAAGCGTGTCTCGGCACCATCGCCGAAGCGATAGCCGACATTGCCGTTCAGGCGGGAATAATCCTGTCCGGTATGGTCGCGGTAACCATCGGAATGGCTGTAGCTGCCGGTGATGTAGTAATCGAAAGCGCCTTGCGCCTGGCCAGCGGCGACTTGGCTGCGCAGGCTCTGGAACGAGCCGAGTTCAAGCCGGGTGAGGAAACCCGGATTGCTGCGCCCGGTGGGGCTGACATAGTTCACCGCGCCGCCCAGGCCGGCGGCGCCATATTGCAGCGCATTGGCGCCCTTGTAGATTTCGATATAGCGCACCGCCAAAGGGTCGATTTCCTGGAAATCGCCGGCGCCATCGGCCTGGTTGATCGGCACGCCATCCAGCAGCAAGCGCATGCCGCGCAGATGGAAGTTGCGCGACAGGCCGGAGCCGCGCACCGAGAGGCGGGCATCTTCCTGGCCGTATTTCGGCTGCGCGAACACGCCGGGCACGAAATCCAGCATGTCCTTCACCGTGGCGGCGCGCTCCTCGCGCAATTCGGCCTCGGTAACGAAGCCAACCGCGCCGGGCGTCTTCTCGATCGCCTTGCGGGCGTCCTTTTCGCTCGGCACGGTGATGGCGTCGTCGGCCGTCTGGCCTTGCACCGTGATGGTGGGCAGGGTGGTTTGTCCGTAGGCGCGGTCCGCCAGCAGGGCCAGCAGGCTGGCAGTGGCGAACAGGCCGATGGCGATGCGCGGCAGCGTCTGTTCGACGCGCGCGCGGATAGAGGACGGATTCATGGTATGAGTTCCCCAGAGAAGGATTTTTAGGTGGCGAGATTGTTCAGTGGTGCCGGGCTTAGTGATGCTTGTGATCGCCGCCCATGGCGGGCATCCCGCCAGGGGTAGCACCGGCTTTCAGCACCGGCACTTGCAGCGTCACCGGGCCGGCTTTCTCGAAAGTCAGCGTCAGCGGGAAGCTGGCACCTTCCTTCAAGGGCTGCTTCAGCCCGATCAGCATCACGTGAAAGCTGCCCGGCTCCAGCGCGGTGCGGCCCTGGGCGGCAATGTCGATGCCGTCCACGGGACGCATGCGCATGGTGTCGCCGTCCTTCACATGGGTATGCAGTTCAACTGTTTCCGCCACCGGCGAGGCGGCCTTCACCAGGCGGTCAGCGGCTTGGCCGCCATTCACCAGGGTCATGAACGCGCCGCCCATCTTCGCCGGCGTGGCCCGCGCGAAAGGCTGCTCGATGCGGATATTGCCGGCACTCGCTGTCGGCTTCGGCGTATCGCCGGCCACGCGGATCACCGCTGCCGGATAGTCCAGGCCACGGGTGGAGGTGCCGGAGGCCGGGGTCTGCTCCCAGCGCAATTCGCCTTCCTTGCAGGTCTGGATCACCTTCAGCCACAGCGGCCCGGCATTGTCCGGCAGTTTCAGGCTGAGGCCGAATTCATCGAAATGCTCGTTCGGCAGATTGCCACCGGTCCAGGAAACCGCGCTGATCGCGGTGTCGGTCATGCGGCCATGGCCGGCATCCACCGGCTTGGCCAGCTTGGCAGTTTCGATCTGGATTTGCCAGCCGGGCTTCACCTGCGGCCGTACCGTGGTGAGGCCTTCGGGCAGGATCACCTTCACGGCAATGGTGGGGGAGGTGCCGCAGCCATGGCCGACGCGGAGCGCGGTGCGGAAATAGCTACCAGCCTGGCCCTCGGCGGGATCGGCCACCACATGGGCGGCCGCCGGCAGGGAAAAGCTGCCGAGCAGCAGGGCGCCGACAATTGCGAATGTGTGGTTAAACGGGGTCATGAGACTAATCCTTCTGAAACGGGCAGATCCGCGCAGGGGGCGCGGTGCGGCGTGGTTCAGAAGGCAGCGGGAGGGGCGCGGGCCTTGGCGAAATGCCGCGCGGCATCATCCGGCGGCGCCTGCGGCTGGATCGGGAAGAGCACCTGCGCCAGCAGCACAGGCAGGGCGATGACGATGCTGGCCGGCAGGATGGCGAAGCCGGCCTGCTGCGCGCCGAGGCAGATCGGGCAATAGCGCGCCGATTGCTTGTCCTTGCTGGTGCCGGGATCGTCCTGATCGGCCAGCGGCTGGCCATCGGCGCCGATCTGCACCGTGCGCATGCCATAGGGCGTACAGATGACAATGCTGTCGAAGCCGGCGATGGCGGCCTGGCGGCGCTGCAGGCTGTGATAGGCCAGCGGCAGCAGGCTGTGGAAGGCCAAGGCAAGCAAAGCCAGCCACGCCATCATGGCGCGCGGCTGAACTCCCAGGCTGCGCAGGCTTCCCATCATGGCAGGCACATAACCCCGTTTCCGTTCAGGCCGCAAGCGCCAGATGGTCGCAGGTGCCGCCGCAGCCTGGGGCATTTGACGCTCCCGCCGGGCCGGTCTAGCGTTTCCGTCGTACGATATATCAAGGGGAGCTATCCGAATGACGCGCCTGCTGCTGGCCCTGCCGCTGCTTCTCGCCACCCTGCCGGCCCACGCGCACCACGCCATGGATGGCAAGCTGCCCTATTCCTTCGCAACCGGATTGCTCTCCGGCCTGGCCCATCCGGTGATCGGGCTGGATCATCTTGCTTTCCTGGTCGCCGCCGGACTGCTCAGTCTGGCGCATCGCCGCTGGCTCCTGGTACTGCCGCTGGCCTTCATGCTCGCCTCGCTCGCCGGCACATTGCTGCATATCCAGGAATATGACCTGCCCGGCGGCGAGGCCCTGGTGGCGCTGTCGGTGATCGCCTTTGCCGCCCTGCTGCTCTGGAGCCGCGTCCTGCCGGTTGCGCTGTTCGCGCTGCTGCTCAGCTTTGCTGGGCTATTTCATGGTTATGCCTTCGGGGAAAGCATCGTTGGTGCTGAAACCGCGCCGCTCACCGGCTACCTGATCGGCCTCGGGCTGATCCAGTATGCGCTTACCGCCGGCATTGCGCTCGGTTTTCTGCGCTTCGCACCGGCACGGCCGATCCTGCTGCAGCGTGCCGCCGGGCTGGTTGCCGGCCTCGTCGGCTTGGGTTTCTTCGCCAGCCAGATGGCCGGCTGAGGCCATACCCGGTTTGACCCAATTCTTATACCCGGCTTGACATTGCGCCGGGCCATTGCTACATCCGCCGCATCGGCCCCGGTTCTGCGGGCTGATCCAGGCGCGCGCCGCCTTCCCTGATTTCACTTGAAATCGAGGGAACTGCCGCCGCCTTCCGGTTCCCTCCACTCCGCTAATCGTCCACTTGGCAGTCGCTTTCCGCTTACCCGCGCCGCGACACCCAAATTCCAAACAAACAGAAACTTCCCGAGGCTCCGTCCGCTCGCCATGAATCTGCAAGAACTCAAGACCAAATCCCCCACCGACCTGCTCGCCTTCGCCGAGGAACTGGAGATCGAGAACGCCTCGACGCTCCGCAAGCAGGACATGATGTTCGCCATCCTCAAGCAGTTGGCCGACCGCGAGGTGGAGATCACCGGCGAGGGCGTGCTGGAAGTGCTGCAGGATGGCTTCGGTTTCCTGCGCTCGGCCCAAGCCAACTACCTGGCCGGCCCGGACGACATCTATGTCAGCCCGAACCAGATCCGCCGCTTTGGCCTGCGCACCGGCGATACCGTGGAAGGCACCATCCGCGCGCCGAAGGACGGCGAACGCTATTTCGCGCTGCTCAAGGTCAACGCGATCAATTACGAAGACCCGGAAAACACCCGCCACAAGGTGCATTTCGATAATCTGACGCCGCTCTATCCGAATGAGCGGCTGAAGATGGAAATTCCGCTCACCGAGGAAGCCGAACCGGCCGCTGCAGCGGCTGCCACCCGCACGGTGATCAAGGGCCGTGGCGATTCCGCCAAGCGCGAGAAGCTGGTGGCCGCCGCCTCGGCGCCGAAGAAGGATATCTCGTCGCGCGTCATCGACCTGATCTCGCCGCAGGGCAAGGGCCAGCGCGCATTGATCGTGGCGCCGCCGCGTACCGGCAAGACCGTGCTGCTGCAGAATATCGCGCACGCGATTTCCGCCAATCACCCGGAAGTCTATCTCATCGTGCTGCTGATCGACGAGCGGCCCGAGGAAGTCACCGACATGTCGCGCACGGTGAAGGGCGAGGTGATCTCCTCGACTTTCGACGAGCCGGCCAGCCGCCATGTGCAGGTGACGGAAATGGTGCTGGAAAAGGCCAAGCGCCTGGTCGAGCATAAGCGCGACGTGGTGATCCTGCTCGATTCCATCACCCGCCTCGCCCGCGCCTACAACACCGTGGTGCCGTCCTCCGGCAAGGTGCTGACCGGCGGTGTCGATGCCAACGCGCTGCAGCGCCCGAAGCGCTTCTTCGGCGCCGCGCGCAACATCGAGGAAGGCGGCTCGCTCACCATCATCGCCACGGCGCTGATCGATACCGGCTCGCGCATGGACGAAGTGATCTTCGAAGAGTTCAAGGGCACCGGCAACTCGGAAATCATCCTCGACCGCAAGCTGGCCGACAAGCGCACCTTCCCGGCCATCGACATCACCAAGTCGGGCACCCGCAAGGAAGAACTGCTGGTCGACAAGGGCACGCTGGCCAAGATGTGGGTGCTGCGCCGCATCCTGATGCCGATGGGTGGCCAGGACGCGATGGAATTCCTGCTCGACAAGCTGAAGCATTCCAAGACCAACGCCGATTTCTTCGACTCGATGAACACCTGAGATTGGGACTGGCGCTTGTCGCCAGAGACGAAAAAGCCCGGACGCAAGTCCGGGCTTTTTTTTCTTTTTCTACGAATAAAAAAGTGGACTCGTGGATGCCCCGCCTCCGCAGGGCATGACGTGTTTATTTTTAATCCGCCGCCGCGCCGGCAAAGGGGAAGCCAGGCGTGTCGTGTGGGTGCTGCGGCGCCGGGTAGAGCCAGACGCTGACATTGGTGCCGCGTTCCGGGATCGAATGCACTTCGATGCGGCCATGATGCAGGTCGACAAGCTGCCGCGTGATGGCCAGGCCAAGCCCGCTGCCTTCATGGCGCCGCGCCAGCGGCCCCTCCACCTGCCAGAACGGCTCAAAGATCTTTTCCTGATGCTCGCGCTTGATGCCGATGCCGGTATCGCTGACCGAGAGCCTGAGGCCATCGCCGACGCGCACCGCCAACAGCCGCACATCGCCACCGGCCTCAGTGAACTTCACGGCATTGGTCAGCAGGTTGATGGCGATCTGCTTCAGCGCCTGCGCATCCACCGCCACGTCGTCGAGGTCGTCGTCGATCTGGTGTTCCAGGTTAATGCCGCGGTTCTGCGCCCGCAGCCGCACCAGCCGCATGCTCGATTCCAGGATGGCGCCGGCATCGGCCTGGCGGATATCGAGTTCGTAGCGCCCGGCCTCGATGCGCGCCATGTCGAGAATGTCGTTGATCAGATTCAGAAGGTGGCGGCCGCTGGAGAGTATATCCTCGCTGCACTCGATGTATTTCGGCGTCACGCTGCCGAAAAGCTGGTTGGTGATGATCTCGGCGAAGCCGATGATGGCGTTGAGTGGCGTGCGCAGCTCATGGCTCATCGAGGCGAGGAAGTCCGACTTGGCGCGGCTGGCTTCCACCGCGCGCTCGCATTCCAGGCGGTACTGCTCGGCCAGATCCTGCAACTGCGCCGCCTGGTATTCGATTTCGCGCTGGGCGTGGCGCGCGGTTTCCTCGGCCTGCTTCAGCGCGCTGATATCCAGTGCCACGGTCAGCAGATGATCGGCCGGGCCATCGGGCCGGCTGCGCAATGCCACCTTGGTCATCCACCAGCGGTCGGAGGCATCGTCGCGGTAGCGCCTTTGCACCTCGGTGAAAGGCATTGGCTGGCCATCGAGTACGGCGCGGTCCTCGGCGTCGGTGATCGCGACCAGTTCCGGCGGCGCGATCTCGGCATAGGTGCGGCCGACCAGGCTTTCGCCCGCCATGGCCGGCGGCAGAAACAGCGCCCGGGCATAGGCATTGGCGAACAGGTAGCGCAGATCGCGGTCCTTCACCGCGATCATGCAGGGAATGGCATCGATCACCCCTTGCAGCAGGGCCGACATCGCGGCACGCGACAATTCCGCGCGCTTGGCCGCATCCACATCCTGCACCACGCCGAATACCCAGCGCTTGCCCTCGGCATCGCGCTGCGGCACGCCGGCCAGCGCCAGCCAGTGAAAAACGCCGCCGCGGTCGCGCATCTGCACCTGCAGGTCGAAGCGTCGGCCACTGCGCAGCGTCTCCGCCAGCGCATCCTGAAGCATCTGGCGATGATCGGGATGCAGCAAGGCTTCCACTTCGCGGAACGGCAGCCGCTGGCGCGGGTCGAGGCCCAATGTATCGGCCGGCACGCCTGACCAGGTGATGGATTGTGCCTGCGGATCGGCCACCCAGTAGCCGAGCCGGCCGACGCGGTGGCTTTCCAGCAATTGCAGCCGCTGGCCTTCAAGCTGCGCCTGCAGCCGCTCGGCCTCGGCGGCATCCTTGCGGATGCTGTCGATCCAGCGCGCCCAGCGCGTGATGCCATAGCAGATCAGAACGACCCCGACGCCATAGAGCAGGGCGATGCCACTGAACCGGAGCTGCGACAGGCGCAGGTTCAGCGTCAGCGCCTCGAAGACGTTGGCCAGCAGCACCACACCGATGCCTGCCATCATCATCTGGTAGCCGCCATTGCCGCCGAAGCGGTTGCGGTTCAGCCACATCACCACCACCAGCAGCAGCAAGGTGCCGGCACGGATCAGCAGCGGGATGGCGGGATCAAGCAAAGGCGGGGAAGGATTCATCATGGCCGTTGCAGCAGCCCCAGCAGGCGCCGCGCAGCGGCAGCCGGCGTCATAAGGCCATCGCCCACTTCGGCTTCCAGTTGGGGCAGCCTGGCTTTGATGCGCGGATCGGCCTGCAGCCAGTCCCACAGGCCATCCTGCAATTCACGCTTCAGCCAGCCCTGGGCCTGATTGCGGCGCTGGCGGGCCCAGCTACCATCTTCCTGCAAGGCGGCGCGGTAAGCGGTGATGTTTTCCCAAACCGTGTCGATGCCGCGGTTGAGCAGCGAGGAAACCTGCAGCACCTGCGCCCGCCAGGCGGCATGGCGCGGGCGCATCAGATGCAGCGCTGCGCGGTAATCGGCCTGCGCCATGTTGGCGGCATTCACCAGGTCGCCATCGGCCTTGTTCACGATCACCAGATCAGCGAGTTCCATGATGCCGCGCTTGATGCCTTGCAGGTCATCGCCGCCGCCCGGCGCCAGCAGCAGCAGGAACATGTCCACCATGCTCGCCACCGTGGTTTCCGACTGGCCGACGCCGACGGTTTCCACCAGCACCACGTCGAAGCCGGCGGCCTCCACCAGCAGCATGGCTTCCCGCGTGCGCCGCGCCACGCCGCCGAGCGAGCCGGCGGAAGGCGAGGGGCGGATGAAGGCGCGCGGATCGCGCACCAGGGTTTCCATGCGGGTCTTGTCGCCAAGGATGGAACCGCCGGAAAGCTGCGAGGACGGATCGATCGCCAGCACCGCCACCTGCAGGCCCTGGGCGGTGAGGAAGCCGCCGAAGCGTTCGATGAAACTCGACTTGCCGACGCCCGGCGTGCCGCTGATGCCGAGCCGCACCGCCTTGCCGGTATGGGGCAGCAGGCGGGAGAGCAGCGCTTCGGCGGCAAGCTGGTCGGTGGGGTGGCGGGATTCGATCAAGGTGATGGCGCGGGCCAGGGCGCGGCGCTCGCCGGCCAGCACCCCATCCGCCAGCACCGCCGCCAGGGCGGTCGGGTCGGAGCTGCGGCGGGGCAGGGCAACGGCGGCGGACATGACGAGAGTCTACCGGATATCCCACTGTTTTTGCTAGGCCGAGCCACGTAAATGCAATAAGCCCGGTTGTGGTCCCGGCTAGCTTTACGGTAGAACAGGGTAACGAACTCCCCATTGTGCACAAACGTCGCAGACCGCGCCGATGAACCCGTTCTCCTCGCAGCGCAGCAAGCGCCTCAGGGCTGCCCTCGGCTATGACGGTGCCGAGGCAGAAGCCGTGCCTGCCGAGCCAGAGGTTGTGGAAGAGCCGCCGCCGCCGGAACCGCCGCCGCCGCTGCCCAGCCCGGAAAGCCTCGCCGCCCAGCTTGAACTGCTCAGCCAGCGGTTCGAGGCAGCCCGGCGCGAGGCGCTGGCCGGTGTGCTGATCCTCGGTGATGCCCAGAATACGGTGCAGGGCTTGCGCGAGGCCTGCCAGCGGCTTGGCCAGCGCCATGCCGCCGAGGCGCTTGGCCTGCTCGGTGCCTCGCTGCGCCGCGCCGAACCGCTGAACCGTATGCATTTCGATGTCATGCAGTTGCAGCTCGAAGCCGCCCGCGCCCTGTTCCGCCTCAATGCCGCCGAGGCTCTGGTACTGGCCGATGAATTGCTCAATGGCCTGCGCCGCGCCGCCTGGCAGCATTTCGATGGCGATGAGCGCGATGACGACGAAGCCGTCAAAGATTGACGCCGATCACAAAGCGGTTAATGCCGCTTGAAATCACCGATGAAAAGCCGATCATTGGGTTATGCGCCGCTTTTCAGCCAGTCTTGCAGCCCTGCTTTTCCTGGTGTCTCCGGCTCAGGCTGAGGCCCAGGCAGAGGAGCGCCTGCAGAATGCCGATCTCGGCTTCGGCATCTACGCGCTGGGCGCCAAGGCGTTCGATGTCGAGATGAAGGTGGCCCGCGGCAGCGATGGCTTGAACGTCGCCTCCGCTGTCCGGAGCACGGGCGCGGCCAACCTGCTGCTGCGGTTCCGCATGCAAAGCGATCTTTCGGTGCGGCAGGCGGATGATGGCCTGCTCAGGCCGCTGCGCTATGCCAGCCAGAGCGATGGCAGCTTTTCCAAGCGCACCATCATGATCCTGTGGGGTGCCGATGGCCTGCCCACCAGCGTGGTGGAACCGCCGGCCGCCGCCGATGACCGCGACCCCGTGCTGCCGGAGCAGACCAGGGGCACCTTCGACCCCACCACCGCGGTTCTCGCCCGTGCGCTGCGCCGCGATACGGCGGCGCCCTGCGAAGGCAGCGACAGGATTTTCGACGGTCGCCGCCGCTATAACCTGCATTACGAGGCCGCCGGCATGGAGCAGCTGGAGGCCCATAACCGCTCCGCCTATGCCGGCCTGGCGCTGAAATGCCGCCTGCGGTTCGAGCCGATCGCCGGCTATAGCCGCAAATATATGGACCAGACCCGCAAGCTGGAGGATGAGGTCACCGAGATGTGGCTCGCCCGCCTACCCGGCCAGCCGGTCTGGCTGCCGGTGCGGCTGCGCTCGGCCTGGATGCTCGGCGAGGTCAACGGCCATATCACGGCGGCCCGCATAAATGGCCGCCAGACGCTTATACCGGTGGCCGACGATGCCCCACCGCCGGAACCGCCGAAAATCGCACCTTAATCACTAAGTTATTGATTTTATTTAGATCGCCTTTCGTCGGGCGCGGGCCGGCAAAGCCGGCTTGACTTTGTTGCCCCGAGGCGGTTTATTCCGCCCGCTTCCGGTTAGGGAAACTGACCCGGTCCGAGGATCGCCGTCCGTCCGCGAGTGTCGCGCACGGGCGCTTTATCCGTTTGGCCGCACCGCACCGGAACACTGAAGGAGCTGATCGGACAGATGTTCGAGAATTTAAGCGGCAAACTCGGCCAGGTCTTCGACCGTCTGCGCAAGCGCGGCGCGTTGAACGAAGCCGATGTCAACGAGGCGATGCGGGAAGTGCGCGTCGCCTTGCTGGAAGCCGATGTCGCGCTCCCGGTGGTTAAGACCTTCATCGATGCGGTGAAGGCGAAGGCGGTCGGCCAGGAAGTGCTGCGCTCGGTGACGCCGGGCCAGATGGTCATCAAGATCGTCCACGACAACCTGATCGAGATGCTCGGCGGCCGCAGTGATGCGCCCGGCGCTGGCGAAGATGCCGTCGGCATCGACCTTGCCGCCGTGCCGCCGGTGCCGGTGCTCATGGTCGGTCTGCAGGGTTCGGGCAAGACCACCAGCACGGCCAAGATCGCGCTGCGCCTGACGCAGAAAGAACGCAAGAAGGTGCTGATGGCGTCGCTTGACGTGCATCGCCCCGCCGCGCAAGAGCAGTTGAAGATTCTCGGCGAGCAGACCGGCGTCGCCACGTTGCCGATCGTGCCCGGCCAGATGCCGGTGGAGATCGCCAAGCGCGCCGTGCAGGCCGCCAAGCTCGGCGGCTATGACGTGCTGATGCTGGATACCGCCGGCCGCCTGCATGTCGATGAAGCGCTGATGCATGAAGTGGCGGCGGTACGCGATGTGGTGCAGCCGCATGAAGTGCTGCTGGTCGCCGATAGCCTCACCGGCCAGGATGCGGTCACTGTCGCCAAGGCGTTCAATGAGCGCCTTGCCGTCACTGGCATCGTGCTCACCCGCGTCGATGGCGATGGCCGTGGCGGTGCTGCGCTCTCGATGCGTGCCGTCACCGGCAAGCCGATCAAGCTGATCGGTGTCGGCGAAAAGCTCGATGCCATCGAGCCGTTCCACCCGCAGCGCATCGCGCAGCGCATCCTCGGCATGGGCGATATCGTCAGCCTGGTCGAGAAGGCGGCGGAGACCATCGAGAAGGAAGAGGCCGAGCGCCTGGCTGCCCGTGTGCAGAAGGGTCAGTTCGACCTCAACGACATGGCCAGCCAGCTCAAGCAGTTGCGCAAGATGGGCGGCATGTCGAGCGTCATGGACATGCTGCCGGGTGTCGGCAAGATCAAGCAGCAGATGGCCAACGCCAATGTCGACGAGAAGGTTTTGAAGCGCCAGGAGGCGATCATCTCCTCGATGACCGGCGAGGAGCGCAAGAATCCCAAGGTGATCCACGCCTCGCGCAAGAAGCGCATCGCGGCGGGCTCCGGCACCTCGGTGCAGGATGTGAATAAGCTGCTGAAGCAGCATATGCAGATGGCCGACATGATGAAGCGCATGTCGAAGCTGGGACAGAAGGGCTTCATGCGCTCGATGATGGGCGCCATGGGCGGCTTTCCCGGCATGCCGAAGTGATTTTGAGTTACGCGTAATCAGGTTCTGAAAGAAAGGAAGACCATGTCCGTCAAGATCCGCATGACCCGCGGTGGTGCCAAGAAGCGCCCGTATTACCGCATCGTGGTGGCCGACTCGCGCAGCCCGCGCGATGGCCGCTTCATCGAGAAGATCGGTTCCTATGATCCGATGCTGCCGAAGGACCGCGAGCGCGTGCAGCTCGATGTCGAGCGTTGCAAGCATTGGCTGAGCCAGGGCGCGCAGCCGTCCGACCGCGTTGCCCGCTTCTTCACCCAGGCCGGCCTGATCACCACCTGGGCGCATGGCAACAACCCGGAAAAGGCGAAGCCGAAGGCGAAGGCGCAGGAGCGTCTGAAGGCCGAAGCGCAGAAGGCGGCGGAAGCCGCTGCCGCCGCTTCCGCCGAGAATGCCGGCTAAGGTCTGACCGGCAGCGTTGGCTGACACGGTATGGCTGAAGAGAAGGTCTGTCTCGGCATGATCACCACGGCGCATGGCATTCGGGGTGAGGTGAGGATCAAGTCCTACACCACCGATCCGGTTGCGCTGGGGGATTACGGGCCGCTGACCGACCGTTCCGGCCGGGTGTTCAAGCTCAAGCTGCGCGGCAAGCCGAAAGGCGAGATGGTGGTGGCGGCGATCGAAGGCATCGCCGACCGCAACGCCGCCGAGGCCCTGCGCAACACCGAGCTGTTCATCGACCGTGCCAGGCTGCCGGCGCTGGATGACGAAGACGCGTTCTACCAGTCGGACCTTGTCGGTCTGCGGGCCGAGACGCCGGAAGGCGAAGTGCTTGGCGAGGTGGTGGGGCTGCAGAATTTCGGCGCCAGCGATCTGCTGGAAGTGATGCCGGTCGGCAAGTCGGCCAACCGGGATATCGTGTTTGTCTCGTTCAGTCCCGATTCCGTGCCCGAAGTGGATATCGACGGCGGGCGGCTGGTGGTGGCGCCGGGTTTCTGGCTCGGCGATGCCTCCGGTCCCCAGGATGACGGCCTGGAGGAGCAGGGTAAGGAGACGGCGTGACGCAGGTGAAGGCAAACGCGGCCTGGACGGCGCGGGTGCTGACCTTGTTTCCGTCGATGTTTCCAGGACCGCTTGGCATCAGTCTGGCCGGGCGGGCGCTGGAGCGGGGCCTGTGGTCGTTGCAGGCGGTGGACATTCGCGATTACGCGCGCGATAAACACCGCTCCGTGGACGACACCCCCTGCGGCGGCGGCCCTGGCATGGTGATGCGGGCGGATGTGCTGGCGGCGGCGGTGGACGACGCCATGGCAGCGCAGCCCGGATTGCCGCTGATCTATTTCTCGCCGCGTGGCCGGCGGATGGATCAGGCGCTGGTGCAGGAGCTGCGGGTGGCCGGTGGTGCCACGTTGATTTGTGGCCGGTTCGAGGGCGTTGATGAACGCGTACTCGAAGCCCGGCCGATCACCGAGGTCAGCCTCGGCGATTTCGTACTGTCGGGCGGCGAGTTGGCCGCGCTGGCATTGATGGATGCGGTGGTGCGCCTGTTGCCCGGCGTGATGGGCGAGCAGGCATCCGCCACCGACGAGAGTTTTTCGGCTGGTCTGCTGGAATATCCCCAGTATACGCGGCCCGTAGAGTGGGAAGGCCGGGCAGTGCCGGAAGTGCTGCTGTCGGGCCACCATGAGAAGATCGCAGCCTGGCGGCGCGCGATGGCGGAACAGATCACCGCCGAACGCCGCCCGGACCTGTGGGAGAGCTATCGCCGCACCGGCAAGTCCGGGCGCGGCGGTGAAGGTTGAACGACTGGTATTAAACGACTGGTAAGAGAAGAAAGGCTTTGGCCATGAACATTCTGCAGCAGCTCGAGAAGGAGCAGACCGAAGCCCTGGCGACGGCGCGTGCGGTGCCGGAATTCGCTCCGGGCGACACGCTTCGCGTCAACGTGAAGGTCTCCGAAGGCGGCCGCGAGCGCGTGCAGGCCTATGAAGGCGTCTGCATCGCCCGCTCCAACCGCGGCGTGAATTCCAACTTCACGGTGCGCAAGATTTCCTACGGCGAAGGCGTCGAGCGTATCTTCCCGCTCTACTCGCCGCGCATCGAATCGATCACCGTGGTGCGCCGCGGCGACGTGCGTCGCGCCAAGCTGTATTACCTGCGTGGCCGCACCGGCAAGTCGGCGCGCATCACCGAGAAGCGCTCCGAAAACACCGAAGCCAAGGCCTGAGCATAGGCTTACGGCAGATCGGCGCCTGGGCTTGCAGCCCGCGCCGTTCTGGTGCTTTTGCGTTACACATCAGCCGCCTGCATGCCCTGGGATCGCCCCTGGCCTGCGGGCGGCTTTTGTTTGCCCGGCACCGGTCGCCGCGGGGTGCTGCCGGTAAAACGGACATTCCCATGGGGACACGCGAAGGTATGTGAATTCCTGGTTGTGCATATTAGCGATTCGTCACGCGTATTAGTCGAAGGTAATTTTACCCTCGCCCCGGCCTGAAGCATCTTCTCGTAGCGAAAGGCGGAAGGGCTCAGCGATGATGACGGATGAAGTGGCGGCGATGAACATCGCCTACTGGGCGGACCTCGACTCGCCCCTGCGGCGGCTGCCGGTGCCGCGTAGCGAGGATGACAAGTTCGTCACCATCCGCACTACCTGGCTCAACGATGCCAGCCGCCTCGACGCCCCCCTGCTGCAACAGCTCTATGATTTCTGGCGCGGCGCCCGCAACGGTGCGGCGATGCCGCCAGTCAGCGCCATTGACCCATTTTCGCTGCGCTTTGCGTTGGGCAACCTGGTGGTGATGGAACCAATTGCCGGCGGTCTCGATTTCAGGGTGCGGCTGTTCGGCAGCCGCGTCGCCAGCCGGCTTGGCTATGATCTCACCGGCCGGCTGCTGTCGAGCATCTCCAACGATGTCGCGCGGCATTACACTGAGCAGGCGGTAGCCAAGGTGCTGCATGGCGAACAGCCGATGCTGCTGCAGCGCCACCGCCGGCTGGACAAGGGCCCGGTGGATTACACCTGCCTGCTGCTGCCGTTCGGCGACGGCACGCCTAGCCGCATCGTTTACGGCGTGCATTTCGCGGACGAGGACTAAGCCCGGCATAAATCCGGCGAAAATAAACGCCGCGCAAATTCAAGCAGCCGTGACGGCGCGGCGGCTTGTAATCCGCCCCTCATCATAGCAGCCTCGCCAGGCCGACAAGCAGCCGCCTTTCGCGGCGCGGCCATATGCGAGGAAACCATGCCGTCTCTTACTTTCTATTTCGCCCCCGGCGCCTGTTCGCTGGCCAGCCATATCGCGCTCGAGGAAGCCGGTGCCCAGTTCGAGCCGAAGCCGATCTCGCTGCGCAAGGGCCAGCAGATGACGCCGGAATACCTGGCGCTGAACCCCAAGGGTAAAGTGCCAATGCTGGTGGTGGATGGCCTGCCGCTGACCGAGAACCCGGCGATCATCACCTATCTCGCGTCGCTCTATCCCGATGCCAAGCTGCTGCCGGCGGGCAACTCCGCACAGGCCCTGCAGGGCCTGTCGCTGATCTCCTTCTGTGCCGCCGGCATCCATCCGGTGCTCAGCCGCTTCTTCGGCCCGCAGCGCTTTTGCGACTTGCCTGATGCGACGCCGAACGTGATCGCACTGGCCACCGCCGCCAATGCCAAGAACTTCGCCATCATCGACAAGATGCTGGAAGGCAAGGAATACATGCTCGGCAGTTTCTCCGCCGTGGATGGCTACCTGCTGGTCTTCTGGCGCTGGTGCCAGCATCTCAAGATCGACACCACGGCCTTCAAGAACTACGCCGCGCTCGCCGAACGGGTTTCGGCCCGCCCGGCGGTGCAACGCGCGCTCGCCCGCGAGGCCGAGGCGCAGGCGGCCTTGGCGTGATCTGAGCGTACAAATTCTTTTCATTACCGAGCGCGGCGGGAGTAGCTTAAACAAGCGGTTCCCGCCGTTTGCTTTGTAACAACAAGAAAAGGAACACCCATGGCTAGTCTGGAGAAATTCGCGCCGCTGCTCGGCCGCATCCTGATCGCGCTGCTGTTCATTCCCGCCGGCATTTCAAAGCTCACTGGCTTTGCCGGCACGGTCGGCTATATCAAGTCGGTCGGCCTGCCGCTGCCGGAAGTTGGTGCGGTGATTGCCATCCTGGTCGAAGTCGTGGTTGCCGGCGCTGTGCTGGTCGGTTTCAAGGCGCGCTATGCGGCGCTGATCCTGGCACTGTTCACGATTGCTGCCGCCATTGGTTTCCATAATTTCTGGGCCATGGAAGAAGCCAAGGTGATGCTCAACCGCATCCAGTTCTTCAAGAATCTGGCGATCAGCGGCGGCCTGTTCTTCATCGTTGCCTATGGTGCCGGCCCGCTGTCGCTGGATAACCGCGCCAAGGCTGATTAATCAGCCCGGATCGCCGCGGCGATATCGCGCAAGGCCCGCGCCAGCAAAGCATCGTTGGCGCGGGTTTGCAGCACCACCAGGCTCGTCGGCAATGCCGGCAGGTTTTCCCTTTCATTCAATCCTTCGGGCACCAGGCGGCGCGGCAAGGCCACGATGCCAAGGCCGGCGCGTGCCGCCGCCACCAGAGCGGAAACCCCGCCGCCGGTGAAGGCTTCGCGCCACTTCACGCGGCCACGCTCCAGTGCCGCGATGGCTGCCGCGCGCACGCCACAGGGTGCGGCCAGCGCAATCAGCGGCAAGGGCTCGGGCCAGTTCCAGGCGAAATCCGCCGCGGCGAACCAGGCAAGCTGATCGCGCCGCAGCAATTCGCCCTGCTTGGGCCCCTGCCTCGTCGAGCCGACATGCTGCAACAGGGCGGCATCCACCTCGCCGGCCTCGAAAGCAGCGGCCATATCGCGCGACAGCCCGAGCCGCACGTCCAGCCGTAAAGCCGGATGTCGCCGCCGCAGACCGGCGAGCAAAGCCGGCAGGCGCGGCCCCAGCGTCTGGTCGCTGATCGCTAGCCGCAAGGGGCGCAAAGGCTTCTGGCCCAGGGCCGCCAGCGCCGCATCATGGGCCGCCAGCACCTGGCGCGCTTCCGCCACCAGGATTTCGCCATCGCGGGTCAGCGCCACATGGCGCGGGCTGCGCTCCACCAGGCGGCGGCCGAGCTTGTCCTCCAGCCGCTTCAGCCGCAGGCTGATGGCGGCCTGGGTCGCCGCCAGCGCCTCGGCGGCGCGGGTGAAGCTGCGATGCTCGGCCAGCAGTACCAGGGCGCGCAGGGCATCAATATCCAGGCTCGGACCATTCATAACATTTCATTATCATAGATATAGAAAGACATAACATATAAAAATGAAGGCATTGGCGCTACGTCTCTTGGCAACGGGCAGGCACGCCCGGCAAAGGAGACAGACAATGCCGATGATCCAGGTAAGCTATTCAACATCCAATGCAACGCCAGACCTGCCGCGCCAGATCGCTGCGCTCAGCACGCGGCTGGCGCAGGAAAAGCTTGGCAAGCAGCCGGACGTGACGGCGGTGGCGGTGCAGCGCGTGGCGCCAGAGGACTGGTTCATCGCCGGGCAGTCATTGGCCGAAGTAGGCCTTGCCAGCTTCTTCCTCGATATCCGGATTACCACCGGTACCAACACCAAGGACGAGATGGCGGCTTTCGTTGCCGCCGCCTATGCCGGCTTCACCGAACTGCTCGGGCCGCTGCATGCCGAAAGCTATGTGCATGTGCATGAGGCGCAGGGCTTTGCCTATGGCTATGGCGGCCAGACCCAGGAGCGGCGATATATCGCCGCACGAATATAAACTGAGCGCCGCTATATTGCGGCACGGCTCTAGCTAGCTGCGCAGATGCACCGGCTGGCCATGCGGGGTATGGGCGTAAGCATCCGCCCAGGCATCACGCATGGTCAGCAGTTCATCGGCTGAGACGATGCCTTTGGCGGCAAGCAGGGCCTGCAATGCTGCAAGCCAGCGTTCGTAATAGGCGCCGCCATCATTCGGGCCGCAATCGGCACGGTTGGCGCTGAGTTCATGGCCCAAAGCCTCGGCCCATTCGCTCCAGGCAAAGGCGCCGGCCTCGTGCAGCCGCAGGGTCAGGGCAAAGGCAGCCGCCTGCCAGGGCTCGGCAAAGACCGGACTGCCCTCGTCATTCAGCGGCAGGGGGCCGAGTGCGGCAAGATCAAGCTCAGAGGGCTTCAAGATGCGCGTCCCACAGATCGGCACGGATTTCGCCGGCATAGCGCGCCGCCGGGCCGAACACCTCGGCGACATCGAACACTACGTTATAGAGATGCTGCGCATCCTCGCCCTGGAAATGCGCGTTGCTGTCGGCAAAGACATGCAGGCCATGATCCATGGCAATCACGCCCACCTTGCCGCGCAGGTAGCGCGGCAGCCGTGTATGGCCGGCGGGATGGATATTCAGCGCCCGCACGCGCTGGCCGATCTGAAAACGCGCCGGCTTGCCGGTGGCGCGCAAGGTCGGCCCACCGCGCGCGAGAATACCGGGCACAGCTTCCGGCGGCACCGGCTTGAGTTCGGTCTTGCCCGCCGGTTCACCGCTTTCCAGTTCGGCTTCGCTCAGCAGGCCACGCTCCACCAGCAGCCGCTCCAGGCCGCTCATCCAGCGTTCGTAATAGCTCTCGCGGATATAGGTGCGGGCAGGGCTGCGTTCGCGGGCATGGCGCGAGGCATCGATATTCCACTTGCCCAAACTGCCGGTGGCCAGGGTGATGGCCAGCGCACGCTTCTCCCACTCGCCATGGAAGATCGGCTCGTCTTTCTCAAGCGGCAGCGGGCCAAAGCCCTCCATGCCGCCCATGTCATGCACGCCGTTCATGCCGGGCTCCTCGCGCTGGGTTGCGTGGCAATACCGGTGCCGATCATGCTGTCGCGCGTCACCAGTTCGGCAAGCTCTGCTTCGCTCCAGCCCTCGGTGCCGGCGGGCCGCTCCGGGATCACCAGATAGCGGATCTCGGCGGTGGAATCCCACACTGCGATCTTCTTGGTCTCGGGCAGGGTGAGATCGAATTCCGCCAGCACGCCACGAGGATCGAGCACGGCGCGGGCACGATAGGAATCCGACTTGTACCAGACCGGCGGCAGGCCCAGCACGCTCCAGGGGTAGCAGGAGCAGAGCGTGCAGACCACGAGGTTATGGGTCTCGGGCGTGTTCTCCACGATTACCATATGCTCGCCCTGGCGCCCTGTGTAACCAAGGCTGGCAATCGCTGCGGTGGCATCCTCGCGCAGGGCCTTGAGATAGGCAGGATCGCTCCAGGCTTTCGCCACCACATGGGCGCCGTTGCGCGGGCCGATCTTGGTTTCGTAGGTGTCGATATAGACATCCAGCGCGGCTTGGTCCACCAGGCCCTTGCGGGTCAGCAGGGTTTCCAGCGCCTTCACCCTGAGGGCCGGATCGGACGGCACATCGCTGTGATCATGATCATGCCCATGATGATGATGGTGGTCATGGTCGTGTGTCATGCCGCTTCCTCGCTCAGCAGTTCCGGCAGGCGGTGGATGATCTTGTCCGGTTTCACATGGGTATTGGCCGGCAGCCCTTGGGCATAGGCATCGCACCAGATGCCGCGCATGCCGAAGCCCTGGGGCACTTCCACTTCCCATTCCAGATTATCGCCCACCATCCATGTTTCCGATGCTGCCACGCCCAAAGTATCGAGCGCATGGCGATAGGCCTGTTCCTCGGGCTTGCCGAAGCCGTGTTCGCCCTCGATCTGAATATGCTGGAAATGCTGCTCCAGCGCGAAGCGTTCCACCTTGGCGCGCTGAGTATGGGCGGCGCCGTTGGTGATCAGCGCCAGCTTCACGCCGGCGGTCTTGAAATGCGCCAGGGTTTCTTCCACGCCGGGAAACAGGTGCATCTTCTCCTGGCGATAGCTGGTGTAGCGTTCGGCGATACGGAAGGCGAGGCCGGCATCGGGCACGCTGTGGCCGCGTGCCGCCAGTTCGGTCAGCGCGCCGGCAACGATCTTGTGCCGCGCTTCCTCGAGATTCAACCGCCAATGCTTGTGCATCGAGCGGTCGCTCCAGAAGCGGCGGCCGAAATCGCTGACCGCATCGGCGAGCTGCTGCATGGAGAGGCCATCCATCTGCTCAGCGAATTCGCCGGCCACCGCCTGCCAGGCTTTCTCCGGCTCGCCATAGGCAGCGAGGATCGTGTCGTCCATGTCGAACAGGATGGCGCGCGGCAACTTCATGATGTCGTTACTTCCTCGATCAGCCACTCACGCAGCAGCTTGATGCGTGCCGCTTCCGCCATGTGTTCCAGGCAGACCAGCCAATAGGCGCCGCGCACCGGCAGGGTCTTGTCGAAGACCTGCACCAGCCTGCCAGCCTTGATCTCATCGGCGACAAAGGCCGGGTCCATCACCGCCACGCCCATGCCCTGCACGGCAGCCTGGATGGTGAAGCTGCGGGTCTCGAACACCGTGCCGACAGTGGGGTCCACCTCGGTCACGCCCATGGCGATCAGCCAGATGCGCCAATGCTCGAAGCGGTTCTGCGAATGCAGCAGCTTGTGGCCCACCAGGTCGACCGGCTTCTTGATGCTACGCGCCAGATCGGGATGCGCCACCACGATCAGTTCCTCGGCGAAGAGGCGCGTGGCATGCAGGCCGGGCCAGTCGCCATTGCCATAGCGGATGGCGCAATCCAGCCCCTCGCGTTCCAGGTCCACCGGTTTCATCGAGGTGGTGATGCGCACATCGATATCCGGGTGCCGGGCCTGGAAGCGCGGCAGGCGCGGGATGAACCAGCGCATCGCCACGGTGGAGAACATGCTGATGGTGAGCGGGCCTTCGCCGCGCCGCGCTTCCAGCCGGGCCAGGGCATGGGCCAGGTGGTCGAAGCCCTGCTGCACGTCCGGCAGGATGAGCTGGCCTTCCGGCGACAGCACCAGGCCCTTGCGGGTGCGATTGAACAGCGGCACGCCGAGCAGTTCCTCGAGCTGGCGGATCTGGTGGCTGATGGCGGAGAGCGTCACCGAGAGTTCCTCGGCGGCGGCAGTGAAATTCAGGTGCCGGCCGGCGGCCTCGAAGGCTTTCAGCGCGTTCAGCGGCAGCAGGCGGCGGCTGGCGACGCCGGCCGACGGCGGGGCCGGGGTCTCCTTGGGGCTGATAGCGGCTGGCTCGGCGGCTTGCTTGGGGGCTTGCTCGGGGGCAGGCATGAGATTTCCTCGTTTCCGGCTTGATCTTAATTCGACCCCGAAATCCCTGAAAGCCTCTTGCGGCCAGGGCGTTCCTCCAGTTCAATCGCCGGCCATTACGGAAACGCCCCACGGAACCGACGGACAAAGCCATGACCGCGCCCCGCACGCTGTACGACAAAATCTGGGATTCTCACCTCGTTGCCGAGGATCTGATCTATATCGACCTGCATTTGGTGCATGAAGTGACCAGCCCGCAGGCTTTTGCCGGCCTGCGCGCCTCGGGCCGCAAGGTGCGCCGCCCTGACGCCACCGTGGCGGTGCCGGACCATAACGTGCCGACCACGCCGGACCGCCTGAAGGGCATCATCGCCGATGAGGAATCCCGCATCCAGGTTGAAACCCTGGACAAGAATGCGCGGGAATTCGGCGTCATCTACTATCCGATGAACGACGTCAACCAGGGCATCGTGCATATCGTCGGGCCGGAGCAGGGCTTCACCCAGCCGGGCATGACCATCGTTTGCGGCGACAGCCACACCGCCACCCATGGCGCTTTCGGCAGCCTGGCCTTCGGCATCGGCACCTCGGAAGTCGAGCATGTGCTGGCGACCCAGACGCTGCAGCAGAAGCACGCCAAGAACATGCGCATCGATATCGATGGCCAGCTTGGCCCGGGCGTGACGGCGAAGGACATCATCCTGGCGGTGATCGGCAAGATCGGCACCGCCGGCGGCACCGGCTATGTGATGGAATATACCGGCAGCGCCATCCGTGGCCTTTCTATGGAAGGCCGCATGACGGTGTGCAACATGTCGATCGAGGCGGGTGCCCGCGCCGGCCTGATCGCGCCGGACGAGATCACGTTCGAGTATCTCAAGGGCCGGCCGCATGCGCCCAAGGGTGCCGCCTGGGAACAGGCGCTGGCCTGGTGGAAGACGCTGCCCTCCGATCCGGGCGCCAAATACGATACCGAGGTGTTCCTCAAGGCCGAGGATATCGTGCCGCATGTCACCTGGGGCACCAGCCCGCAGGACGTGGCGCCGATCACCGGCTTCGTGCCGAACCCGGCCGAAGTGGCCGATGAGGCCAAGCGCGCCGCCCTGCTGCGCGCGCTGGATTACATGGGCCTGAAGGCCGGCGAGAAGCTGGATGCGGTGCCGGTGCAGCGCGTCTTCATCGGCTCGTGCACCAATGGCCGCATCGAGGATTTGCGCGCCGCCGCCGCCATCGCCAAGGGCCGCAAGGTGGCCGCCGGCGTGCAGGCCATGGTGGTGCCGGGCTCTGGCCTGGTGAAGCACCAGGCGGAGGAGGAAGGTCTCGACAAGATCTTTACCGAAGCCGGCTTTGAATGGCGCGAACCGGGCTGCTCGATGTGCCTGGCGATGAATGCCGACCGTCTGGCGCCGGGCGAACGCTGTGCCTCGACCTCGAACCGCAATTTCGAGGGCCGCCAGGGTCCGCGTGGCCGCACCCATCTGATGAGCCCGGCGATGGCCGCGGCGGCTGCCGTCACCGGCCGCCTCGCCGACGTGCGCAGCCTGTAAGGGGGAGAGAACACCATGGACAAGTTCACGACTCTGACCGCTGTCGCCGCGCCGCTGCCGATGATCAATGTCGATACCGACATGATCATCCCGAAGCAGTTCCTGAAAACCGTGGAGCGCACCGGCTTGGCGCGCGGCCTGTTCTTCGAACTCCGCGAGGACGAGAACGGCAAGCCGAATCCCGATTTCTTCATGAACCAGCCGCAATACAAGGGCGCCCAGATCCTGGTCGCCGGCGATAATTTCGGCTGCGGCTCCTCGCGCGAACATGCCCCCTGGGCCCTGCTCGATCAGGGTATCCGCTGCGTCATCTCCACCAGCTTCGCCGATATCTTCCACAACAACTGCTTCCAGAACGGCATCCTGCCGATCAAGCTGCCGCAGGCCGATGTGGACAAGCTGATGGATGATGCCAAGCGCGGCCAGAATGCCCGCTTCACGGTCGATCTGGAGAAGCAGGAGATCACCCGTCCCGATGGCGATGTGATCAAGTTCGAGATTGATGCCTTCAAGAAGCATTGCCTGCTCAACGGCCTCGACAATATCGGCCTGACGCTGGAGAAGAAGGCCAATATCGACGATTTCGAAACCCGCCAGCGCGCCTCCCAGCCCTGGCGCTACGCCAAGGCCGGCCGCACCGCCTGACCCTTCTTTGCCCTCGTCACCCCCGGGCTTGACCCGGGGGTCTCATCGAAGCCGGTGGGAGATGCGCGGATCAAGTCCGCGCATGACGAGGTGAGGATCTACCGAAAAAGGAAACACCATGTCGAATCGTACCATGCTGATGCTGCCCGGCGACGGGATCGGGCCCGAGGTGATGGGTGAAGTGCGCCGCGTCATCGAATGGATGGACAAGCGCCGCCACGTTTCCTTCGACGTGAAGGAAGACCTGGTCGGTGGTTCGGCCTACGACAAGCATGGCACGCCGCTGGCCGACAAGACCATGCAGACCGCGCTGGATTGCGGCGTGGTGCTGCTCGGTGCCGTCGGCGGCCCCAAGTGGGACAACCTGCCCTTCGACAAGAAGCCGGAACGTGGCCTGCTGCGGCTGCGCAAGGAAATGGACCTGTTCGCCAACCTGCGCCCGGCCAAGTGCTTCGATGCCCTGGTGGAAGCCAGCACGCTGAAGCCGGAAATCGTGCAGGGCCTGGATATCATGATCGTGCGCGAACTCACCGGCGGCGTCTATTTCGGCCAGCCGCGTGGCATTGAGACCCTGCCCAATGGCGAGCGCCGCGGCATCAACACCCAGGTCTACACCACCAGCGAAATCCGCCGCGTCGCGGCCGTTGCCTTCGAACTGGCGCAGAAGCGCGGCAACAAGGTCACCTCGCTGGAAAAGGCCAATGTGATGGAATCCGGCGTGCTGTGGCGCGAGGAAGTCACCAAGCTGCACCAGGAGCAGTATAAGGACGTGCAGCTCGAGCATATGTATGCCGATAACGGCGCCATGCAGCTGGTGCGCGCGCCGAAGCAGTTCGATGTCATGGTCACCGACAACCTGTTCGGCGATATCCTGTCGGATGCCGCCGCCATGCTCACCGGTTCGCTCGGCATGCTGCCGTCGGCGTCCATTGGCGCGGCCGACCCTGCAACGGGCCGCCGCATGGCCCTGTTCGAGCCGGTGCATGGCTCGGCCCCCGACATCATGGGCAAGGGCATCGCCAACCCGCTCGCCACCATCCAGAGCTTCTCGATGGCTTTGCGCTATGCCTACGATCTCGGCGAGGATGCCGACCTGATCGACCAGGCGGCGGAAGCCGTGCTCAAGGCCGGCGTGCGCACCGCCGATCTCGGCGGCGGTACGACCAAGGTCGGTACCACCGGCATGGGCGATGCGCTGTTGAAGGAACTCGACAAGCTGGCGGCGTAAGCCGCTTCCGGCTACACTCTTCCCACAAAATACAGGGGAGGGATTGCAATGACGACCATGAAACTGATCGGCCGCAATCTCTCCCCCTATACCCGACGGGTAGCCATCGCGCTCACCCTGCTCGATATCCCGCACGAACGCGAATATCTCTCGGTCACCGCCGACCCGCAGCGCGGCCTCAGCATCAATCCGGTCGGCCGCGTGCCGGCCTTGCAGATCTCGGCCAGTGAGACGCTGATCGAATCCGCCGCGATCCTGGATTACCTGATGGAGTTGGCGGGGCCGAAAACCCTGGTGCCGCCGCATGGCAAGCCGCGCCGCGACTGCCTGCGCCTGATGGCCTGGGGCAGCGGCGTGCTGGATAAGGCGGTCAGCGCGATCTACGAAGTGCGCCGCCGCCCGGCCGAGAAAGTGCATGAGCCGTGGCGGCAGTTGCTGCTTTCCCAGGCCACTGGCGGCCTCAAGGCGCTGGAAGCCGTGCAGCCGCATCCCTGGCTGATGGGCGAGCATTTCTCCATGGCCGATGTCACCGCCGGCGTCACCGTCAGCTTCCTGCGCGTCATGCTGCCGGAATTGCTGCCGCCCGGCGTCTATCCAAATCTGGAAGCGCTGGCGACTGCCTGCGAGGCGCTGCCGGCGTTCAAGGCGCACCCGCTGGAAACGCCGTAACACTGAATCAATCTATCACGTGTCATTCCCGCGAAAGCGGGAATCCCATTTTTATCTGTAGTAAATGGGATGCCGGCTTTCGTCGGCGTGACGGTGGTGTGTACGGGGGCAGCCTACCCCTTCAAGTCATAGCGCCGCAGCATGCGCACATTGCCATGCTCGATGCGCAGCATGTCCAGCGATGCGATACGGCCCATGGCCGGCGGGTTCACATCTTCGCCCATCTGGCGCAGGAAGGCCTTGGCGGAATATACCGCACCAAAACGCGACAGCGTCACATGCGGCTCGAATTCGCCCTGCTGCGGCAATTGCTGGCGCATCTCGCTCAAGGTCCAGGCGCTCGCCGCATCGGGATGCAGGTAGACCAGGTTGGGATATTTGCCGCCGCGCGGATCGCTGAACCAGCTCAGGCGGTCGCAGGCGATATCGAAGGGCTGGAAACTGGCGGCGAGAATCGAGGCGGCGGCATTCAGCGTGCCTTCGCTGATCTCCTGGCTGGGAAACACCAGCGTGACATGCGCCGCCACGGCGCCATGCTGCGGATCGTGCATGCGCCGGATGGTGTCGATCCAGCTTGCGGCGCCGTCCTCCCACTCGGGTATGGCGATCAGCGCCACGCTCATGGCTTCAGCTTCTCCGCAAAGAAAGCGAGAGCCTGGCGATAGGCATCCTCGGTGGCGGCGCGGTTCGGCGCGTGGCTTTGCCGTTCCTTGCCGGGATCGTCGAAGCTGTGCACCGCGCCCGGATAGATGGTCAGCGTGATATCGCTGCCGATCTCGCGGCTGCGGCGCGTCAGCGTCTCGCAGATTTTCGGCGACACTTCATCGTCGTCCGATGCCGCCAGCACGCGGATCGGCACGCTGCTTTTCAGGCCGGCCTTAGCCTTGTCCTTCAGCGCACAGCCGGGATAGAGCGCCAGCCCGGCCTGGAAATGCAGCCCGCCGAGCGGCGCGTAATCGCTGCCTGGCGCCTTCAGCATCAAGGCCGCCAGGGTCGCGCTGCCGCCATTCGACCAGCCCATCAGGCCGACCCGGGTGGCATCCACCTCTGGCCGGCCACGCAGATAGGCCAGCGCGCCATAGGCATCCTGCGGTCGTGCCACGGTCTCATCCAATTCCTCGGGCCGCTCGTGATAGCTGTTGCGGCCGAAGCCGGCGGGATAGCCGCGCGGCCCGAAGCCATCCACCAGCAGGGCGGCGAAACCATTGGCTGCCCAATAGCTGGCCCAGGCACGGTGGCGCTGCGACAGCGTTGCCGCCGTGTAGCTGCCCTTGGCTGCTGAGGAATAGGCACCGGCACGGCCATGCATCAGCACGATGGCCGGCCGTGCCGAGGAAAGCTTCGCCGGCAGGAAGAAATAGCCGGTCAACTGCGTGCGGCCATTGGCGGAGGAAAACTGCACCGTTTCCTGCGCCCTGGCACCGCTGCCCAGGCCCAGGGCGATGATCAAGGACAGGGTGAAGAATCGAGGCGATTGCATGGCGACAATCTAGGCCTTCCGTCCGCGGGATGCCATCCGCTAGGTTTGGGTCATGGATATCATGCTGCTGCTTGCCACCTTCCTCGCCGGAGCCGCCTATGTGCTGATGCCGGGCCCCGCTTTCCTCGCCCTGCTCGGCATCGTCGCGTCGCAGGGCAGGCGGCCCGGCCTGAATTTCGTCACCGGGCATCTTGCCGGCGATATCGTCTGGGCCAGCCTGGCGCTCACCGCCATTGTCGGTTCCGCCTCGCTCGGGCGGCTGGCCTTCGATCTGCTCGGCCTGGTCTGCGGCATCTACCTGTTCTGGCTCGGCTGGAAGGCGGTGCGGGCCAAGGCCTCCGAGAGCGGCGAAGTCGATCTCAAGGTCGAGCGCCCCCTGCTGCGTGGCGTCGCCTTCGGCCTCACCAACCCGAAAGGTTACCCGGTCAGCGTCGCCATGTTCACGGCCCTGCTTTCGGGCCAGGCGGCACAGCTCACCTGGAGCAACCTGCCTTTGCTGCTCGGCGCCGCCTTTTTCGGCTTCATCGCTGCCGACCTGATCCTGATTGCCGTGATCGGCTTAGGCCCGGTGCGGCGGCTCTATGCCCGCCACGCTTTGCTGATCACCCGCGCCACCGGCGTCATGTTCATAGGCTTCAGCCTGCAAGCCTTATGGCAGGCCGGTGGCGGCTTGCTGCTGCGGCGGGCGTAATATGGACGGCCTGTCCTCCATTGCGAATGGAGCGATATACGGCCTGGGTTGGATAGTATGCGCCGTTGCTTTTGCCAATATTATCTATCTCTTTGTGATTCATCTCGTCTTTATGCAGAAATATCGGGCGGCATACAGGTCAAAAGCGGTTACGCTTTTTGAGTATCTGCGAGAAGACGCAGCTAGTGGATTTGCGATATTCTTGCCACCAATCAACGAGGATTGTCGACCGTGGCAGCGCCGCGCTGTTTTCTCGATAATACTGCATTTTTCTTTGACAGCGGCACTAGCCGTAGTGATCCTCGTCCACCGTGCATTGTTCGCGACATAGGCTTTCAGGGTCTTGTCAGCGCCGCCTCGATCAGCGCCAGGCGGTCATTGCCGAAATACATGTCGTGGCCATCGACGAAGATGGTCGGCGAGCCGAAGCCGCCGCGCGAGATTACCTCGTCGGTATTGGCCTTGAGTTCCGATTTGATCTCGGGGTCGTTCACCGCTTGCGCGAAACCAGCCGGATCAACGCCGGCGCGCTTGCAGGCCTCGGCCAGCACCGCGTCCTGGCTGATATCCTTGTCCTCGCCCCAGTAGAGTTCGAAACAGGCCCGCGCCAATGCTGTCTGCTTGCCTTGTTCATTGGCCCAGATGCAGCCGCGCATCGCCTTCACGCTGTTCACCGGAAACACGCTGGGCGGAAACTTTATTTTGATGCCGCTATGGCGGGCCCAGTCCTGCAGGTCCTTCTGGGTGTAATTCGCTTTCGCCGGCACCGGATTCTCGCGGCTGGCATAAACCGAAGGGTTCACCGCGTTGAACACGCCGCCGACCAGGATCGGCTTCCACTCGATCTGTTCGCCCAGGCGCTCGGCCATCGGCTGGATATTGTGGAAGCAGAGATAGGTCCAGGGACTCGAGACGTCGTAGAACACTTCCAGGCGGGCCATGTTTCCTCTCCGGTTTTTCTATTTTGCCGGCACGAGAATAAAGCCGGCGCGGGGGAAATGTACATGCACGGCGCCGCATTCCGGCGCTTCGCGGCGGATCACGATGGTCTGCGCGTCCAGCGCCACCAATGCGCCGATGGTCGGGTCGCGGCCAGTGTCATCTGGCGTGACGCTGACCGGCTGCCCGGCTTGCAGGCCCAGGCTGTTGGCGGCCACGCCGCGGGTTTCCGCCGCCGGTTCCGCTTCGCGCGCAACGCTCAAGGCTTCTGTGGCGGTCATCTCGCTCTTCTCGCCATGGCCGAAGGCCGCCATGCGGTCGGCCCAGGCATTCAAGGCAGTGTAATCAGACAGGGCCTGGCTTTTGGCGCGGTCGCGCACGAACCACACCGGATGATATATCGCCAGGTCAGCGAGGCTCGGGGCATCGCCAAGCAGGAAGCGGCGGCCATCGCTTAAAGATTGCTCGGCCCAGCCGAGATGGGCGCGCAGCGGCCCCTGCATCACGGCAGACTGCATTTTGAGCTTGGTGCGGTCCATGGCGCGGCCAGAGAAAGCGGCGCGGTCGGCGAAAAAGGCATCGGGCAGGTGCTCGCCCATGGTGCCAAACGCGGTGGCTACGGCAGCAGAGAACAACGGGTGATCGGCCCAGAAGGCGAAGCCCTCGGCGATGCTGCCGGTGCCAAGCGGCGGTTCGGGCTGGCGGCGATCAAGTTCGCGCAGGATCACCTGGGTGTCGCAGTAGATATCGGCGCCGATCTGCAGCACCGGCGTCTTGCGGTAGCCGCCGGTCAGCGGCATCAGCTCCGGCTTCGGCATGATCACTGGAATGGTCACCGAGCGCCAGGCCAGGCGCTTGATGCCGAAGGCGATGCGCACTTTCTCCGAAAACGGCGAGGTGCCGTAATGATGCAGGATCAGGTCCGCCATGATGTCCTCCCGTGATTGTTGCCGGGAGTCTAGGCCGGCTTACCCGGCGTCAGGCAAGGCTTGATCGATCTGCTTCCGCATTTCGTGAAGCTGGCGCCGGAACAGCGCCGGCTCATCCAGCGCGCGGGCGAGTGTCAGCGCCCCCTGGATGCCGGCGACGATGCCTTCCGCCCGTTGGCGTGGCTCAGCCGCGCCGCCGCGTTTCAGCGCCTTGGCCAAAGCCGTTATCCAGCGGGCGAAATAGTCATGCACGGCAGCGGCAAAGCGGTCGCGAGTCGCATCCAGCGCAAAGGCGCCAACCAGGCAGACGCGGCCGCCGCCATGGAAATAGTCTTCCGTCGCCTGGAACATCGCCGCGATGGCAGCGCGGGGATTCTTGGTCTGGCGCAGTGGCGTGTAAACTTCAGCCTCGAACCAGGCATCAATATGCGCCAGCACTTCCGCCGCCATCTGCTCCTTGCCGCCGGGAAAGTAGTTATACAGGCTGCCCTTGCCTAGGCCGCTGGCATCCGTCAGCGCGCTCAAAGAGGCGCCGTCATAGCCAAGCATGCGGAAACATTCGGCAAGGCGGGCCAGAGCTGCCTCGCGGGTGATGATGGCGGCGGGCATTAGATACCTCCCATAGAGACCCCCGGGTCAAGCCCGGGGGTGACGACAAATATAGTAGAATCGTCATGCCCGGGCGCAGACCCGGGCATCTCTCTGATTACAGGCCGAGGTCACTCAAGATCGGATAGTCGTCCGGGCGGCGGTCGTTGTTGCTGCCGCGCGGCCATAGGAATTTGCGCTCGGCCGCCGTGATGCGGGTGTCGTTGATGCTGGCCTCGCGGCGGCGCATCAGGCCATGCTCATCGAATTCCCATTGCTCGTTGCCATGGCTGCGATACCACTGGCCGCTATCGTCATGCCATTCATAGGCGAAGCGCGCCGCTATGCGGTTGCCGGTGAAGGCCCAGACCTGTTTGATCAGGCGGTAATCCAGTTCGCGCTGCCATTTGCGCTCCAGGAAGGCGCGGATCGCGTCGCGGCCTTGAATAAATTCGGCGCGGTTGCGCCACCAGCTATCTTCCGTATAGGCCAGCGCCACGCGGGCGGCATCGCGGCTGTTCCAGGCATCTTCTGCCATGCGCGCCTTCTGGGCCGCGGTTTCGGCGGTGAAGGGCGGCAGCGGCGGGCGGCTTTGCGGGGCGGTCATGATGAGGTCCAGGGCTTGTTGTACCTATCGGTACAATAGCGCGTCAGCCAATCCTGTGCAAGGCCATGCTGCAACTGGCAGGTATCGGATGACGATTAAAGCCCGGGCTCGGGCTGGTTCTGGCGCAGGAAGCCCTGCAGGCCGGCTTCGTCAAGCTCCGCCTGCTCGGCGGCGGCCTGTTCGCGGGCCTTCTGCGCCAGGCGGTTTTCCTTCACCAACTCGTATTTCTTAAGCTCACGGAAGGCGTCGTTCACTTCTTCCTGGGCGGCGGCGATCTTGTCCTGCACTTCCTCGCGCGAGGCCAGCAGGCGGTCCATCTTCTCGCGGTTGACGCGGCGATACGGCGTGAAGGCCATGCCGCCTTCCAGCGATTGCGCGGCAACGCGGCGCTCATGTTCCAGTTCGTCATCCAGCGCCGTCATCTGGCGTTCCAGTTCGGCGCGCAGCACTTCCAGGTCGACGACGACGCGGCGCTTCTCGTCGAGGCGCCATTTCCACAGCCGGATCAGTCCATCAAGCCCGCGCATACGCTAGCGTCTCCTACTGCATCGCCTGGGCATCGCCGGCGGCAAAGATATCGGCCAGACCCATATAGCAGGAGGCCAGATCGGCACGCTCGGTCTTGAGCTGCTTGAGGAAGGCCTCCAGCGCCGGCTGGTAGCGGATTGCTTCATCGACGCGCGGATCGGAACCCATGCGGTAGGCGCCGAGCCGGATCAGTTCCGCCATGTCCTCGTAGGCCGCCATCATCTGCCGCGCGCGGTTCACCAGTTCATTCTCGGCGGCCGAGTTGCAGCCCGGCATGGTGCGCGAAATCGAGCGCAGGATGTTGATCGCGGGATAGCGGCCGCGTTCTGCGATGCGGCGCTCCATCACGATATGGCCATCGAGAATACCGCGCACCGCGTCGGCGATGGGTTCGTTGTGGTCGTCGCCATCCACCAGCACGGTGAACAATCCGGTGATGCTGCCCTCGCCGGTGCCGGGGCCGGCGCGTTCCAGCAGGCGCGGCAATTCAGCGAAAGCCGTCGGCGGATAGCCCTTGGTGGTTGGCGGCTCGCCGCCCGAAAGGCCGATCTCGCGCTGTGCCATGGCGAAGCGGGTGACGGAATCCATCAGGCACAGCACCTGCAGGCCGAGGTCGCGGAAGAATTCGGCCAGCGTCAGCGTCATGTAGGCGGCCTGGCGGCGCACCAGGGCGCTTTCATCCGAGGTCGCCACCACCACCACGGTGCGGGCAAGGCCGGCAGGGCCGAGATCGTCCTCGATGAATTCCTGCACTTCGCGGCCGCGTTCGCCGATCAGGCCGACGACGTTGACATCGGCTTCGGTGTAGCGCGCCATCATCGAAAGCAGCACGGATTTACCGACGCCGGAGCCGGCGAAGATGCCCATGCGCTGGCCACGGCAGCAGGAGATGAAGGTGTTGATCGAGCGGATGCCGAGATCGATCTTGGGGCCGACGCGGCGGCGCGAATTGGCCGGCGGTGGATTGTTGCGCAAAGGATAGGGCCGCAGGCCGTTGACCAGCGGCGGGCCGCCATCCAGTGGCCGGCCCTGGCCGTCGATGACGCGGCCAAGCCAGCTCACATCCGGATAGACCACCGGCTGTTCCTCGGCCACCACGGCGCGGGTGCCGAGGCCAACGCCTTCCAGCGAGCCATAGGGCATCAGCAGGGCGCGGTTCTGGCGGAAGCCGACCACCTCGCCCTCGACCATGCGGTTGTCGCGCGCCAGCAGGCGGACGCGCGAGCCGATGGAGAGATAGCGCTCGACGCCGGCCACCTCGACCAGCAGCCCCTGAATCGAGACCACACGGCCGGTGAAGGTCATGTCCTTGATGCGGTCGAGTTCCATCAGCAGGCTTTGCATCGGCACCATAACTCCTGGGAGAGAGGTCCAGCGTAACAGGGAAATCTTTAAGCGGCGGTAAATAGTTAACGGAACTTCCGCCGGGGTAAGAATTCGTTAACTTTATTTATTAAGAATGGTAAACTACCGCGAATCGCCAAGGTTCCAGCCAAAAACCGGGCCAAATCTCGCGGTACCTGCCAAAGGGGGCTGCCATGCGCGTATTGCTGATCGAAGACGACGCCGCTACCGCCAAGAGCATCGAACTGATGCTCGGCCATGAGGGCTTCAACGTCTACAAGACCGAGTATGGCGAGGAAGGCCTCGATCTCGGCAAGCTCTACGACTACGACATCATCATCCTGGATCTCAACCTGCCCGACATGCACGGCTATGACGTGCTGAAGAAGTTGCGGGCGGCCAAGGTCTCGACGCCGATCCTGATCCTCTCAGGCATGGGCGAGCCGGACAAGAAGGTGAAGGGCCTCGGCTTCGGCGCCGACGACTACCTCACCAAGCCGTTCAACAAGGATGAGCTGGTGGCGCGCATCAACGCCATCGTGCGCCGCGCCAAGGGCCATGCGCAAAGCTCGATCCAGACCGGCAAGCTGCTGGTCAATCTCGATTCCAAGTCGGTGGAAGTGGGCGGCCAGCGCCTGCACCTCACCGGCAAGGAATACGCCATGCTGGAACTGCTCAGCTTGCGCAAGGGCACCACGCTGACCAAGGAGATGTTCCTCAATCATCTCTATGGCGGCATGGACGAGCCGGAACTCAAGATCATCGACGTGTTCATCTGCAAACTGCGCAAGAAGATCGCCTCGGCCACCTCGGGCGACAATTACATCGAGACGGTATGGGGCCGCGGCTATGTGCTGCGCGATCCCGATGCCGCCGCCGTGCCCCAGGCCGCCAACTCCCCCGGCGCGCCGAAGCGCGCCGCAATGGGCCGGTAACTCACTTTAATTTTCGTCATGCCCGCACTTGATGCGGGCATCTCATGCCGCGCGGCGGAAGATGCCCGGGTCAAGCCCGGGCATGACGAGATAATACAGATGTGGCATGACGTTTTGGGTCATTCGCCACGCCTAGCCTCCGGCCGCCGGCTCGCGTAAAGTCGGGGCATGTCGCTGGATATCGATGCCCTGCTGGAGCGCCGCCGCCTGAGCCGCAAGGTTTTCTGGTGGCGACTGGTTGCTGTCATGGCCGTGCTGGCCTTAGGGCTTGGCGTGTTCTACCGCCTTGATCCCGGCAATCTGTTCGAGCGCAACCGCGCCCATGTCGCGCGCATCGAGATCAACGGCGTCATCGCGCAGAATGCCTATTGGGCCGAGCAGCTCGACAAGGTGGCGAAGAACGACAATGCCCAGGCGCTGATCGTGCAGATCAATTCGCCCGGCGGCTCCACCTATGGTGGCGAGGCGCTCTATGCTGCCTTGCGCAATGTGGCGGCGCAGAAGCCGGTGGTGGCGGTGATCGGCACGCTTGGCGCCTCGGCGGGCTACATGGCGGCGATTGCCGCCGATCATGTGGTGGCGCGCGAAACCTCGCTCACCGGGTCCATCGGCGTGCTGTTCCAGAGTGCGGAATTCTCCAAGCTGCTGGAAAAGATCGGCGTCGGCGCCGAGAGCATCGCCTCGGGGGCGATGAAGGACGAACCCTCGCCGATCAAGCCGATGTCGCCGGCGGGCCGCGAGCAGATGCGCCGCATGGTGATGGAAACCCATGAATGGTTCGTCGACCTGGTGGCGGCGCGGCGCAAGCTCGACCGCGCCGAGGTGGCGCGGCTGGCCGATGGCCGGGTCTATTCCGGGCGGTCTGCCTTCAACCTTAAATTGATCGACGCGCTCGGTGCCGAGCCAGAGGCGCGGCAATGGCTGGCCCGCACCCACGGAATCCCGCTTGGCCTGCCGGTGCGGGAAGTCTCATCCGAGCCGCCAGTCTCCATGATGGCCGAGCTGCTCGGCGGCACGGCCCACGCGCTCTTTGGAAAAACCCTTTTAACCGAACGGCTTAGGCTTGACGGACTGGTTTCGGTTTGGCACCCTGACTAGGCAAGAGGGGGGCACCCCGGCGAAAGCGCAGGGAATAGCCGATGATAAAATCTGAATTGATCAATCGTTTGGCCGAGGGCAATCAGCATCTGACGCAGCGTGATATCGAGCGCATCGTCGGTACGATTTTCGATGAGATTGCGAATGCCCTGGCGCGGGGTGACAGAGTGGAATTGCGCGGTTTTGGCGCCTTTTCGGTGAAATGCCGGCCGGCACGCACCGGTCGCAACCCGCGCACTGGCACTGCCGTGGACGTGGCAGAAAAGTATGTGCCGTTCTTCAAGACCGGCAAGGAATTGCGCCAGAAGCTCAATCTCGCTGCCAAGGCCCAGGCCGCCGCGGCGAAGGCGAACGAAGCCTAAGCCACTGTTGCATCCGGCGTCTCCTGGTGCCGGAGGTCGGCGTGATTCCGGCTTGAGCGGGCGTCCCGGAGAGATTCCGGGCAGGTTCAAGGAGTGCGGCCATGCGTTTCCTGCGAGTCATCCTCGGCGCCTTGCTATTGCTCGTCCTGGTGATTTTCGCCGTCGCCAACCGTCAGGGCGTCGCCGTCTCGCTTGATCCGCTGCCCTTCGCTGTTGAATTGCCGCTCTACCTGCTGGTGTTCATCACCTTCATCATCGGGCTGCTGCTCGGCGCCTTCGCCCATTGGCTTGGCCGCCTGGGGCGCAAGCCGCCGCCTGCTGCCGCACCGGGGGCCAAGCCCCCGCTTCCGCTGGTAAGCTGACCGCATGCGCGTGATCGATGCCGCCTCGGTACATGCCGCCCTGCCTTATCCGGAACTGATCGAGGCATTGCGCGAGGCGTTCCGCACCGGTGGCGATGTGCCGCTGCGCCAGCATTACACCATCCCCAATCCCAGCGGCGCCGATGGCATGCTGCTGGTGATGCCGGCCTGGCAGGCGGGCCGCCATATGGGCATCAAGGCGGTGAGCGTCTACCCCGACAATCCAAAGCAGGGCCTGCCCTCGGTGATCGGCGCTTACCTGCTGTTCGATGCCCGCAGCGGCGCGCCGAAGGCGGTGATCGATGGCGTGGCGCTCACCTTGCGGCGCACCGCCTGCGCCTCGGCTTTGGCTGCCGGCTACCTGGCGCGGCGCGAGGCCTCGCATCTGCTGATGGTTGGCGCCGGTGCGCTGGCGCCGCATCTGGTGCGCGCCCATTGCGCTGTGCGGCGCTACACCAAGGTCAGCCTGTGGAACCGCAATCCGGACCGCGCCGAGGAACTGGCGGCAGCGTTGCGCGCCGATCTCAACGCCCAGGGCGCGGCGGTGAAGGTGATCGAGGATCTGGAAGCGGCAGCGAAAGTGGCCGACACGATTTCCTGTGCCACGCTTAGCCATGAGCCACTGGTGCAGGGCGCCTGGCTCAAGAAGGGCGCGCATCTCGATCTGGTCGGCGGCTTCACGCCGAAGATGCGCGAGGCCGATGATACCGCCGTGGCGCGCGCCGAAATCTATGTCGATACCAGGGCCGGCGCCATGAAGGAGGCCGGCGATATCGTGCAGCCGCTGGAGCGCGGCATCCTGACGCCGGAGCGGGTGCGCGGCGATCTCTTCGCCCTGGTGCGCGACCAATGTCCGCTGCGCTCCGGGCCGGAAGCGATCACCTTGTTCAAGTCGGTCGGCTTCGCGCTGGAGGATCTGGCGGCAGCCGAACTGGTCGCCGAGAGCGCGCCTTGAATATCATCGTCGTCGGCGGCGGCATCATGGGCCTCAGCAGCGCCTGGGCACTGATCCGTGGCGGCGCCAGGGTGACGCTGATCGAACAACATGCCTTGCCCAATCCGCTGGGCAGCTCCGTCGATCAGCATCGCCTGATCCGTTATCCCTATGGCAGTGCGCGCGGCTATGCGCGCATGAACCACGCTGCCTACGATGCCTGGGAAAGACTGTGGCGCGATCTCGGCGTGCGCTTGCAGATCGAAACCGGCACGCTGGTACTCTGCGGCCCTGGCGACAATTGGGCTGCTGAGAGCCGCGCGGTGTTGCAGGCGGAAGGCATCCAGCATGAGCCGCTGGCGCTGGACACGCTCGCCGAACGCTTTCCATTGGTGCAGGCGGAGGGACTGGAAGAAGCCTTCCATTGCGAACATGGTGGCCTGCTGCGCGCCGAAGCGATCATCGGCAGCTTGAAGCATCATCTGCTGGATCGCGGCCTGCGCCTGCTGACGCGTACCCGCGTGCAGGCGGTGGATGGCGAGGCGGCTACCGTCACCCTGGCCGATGGCCGTATGCTGAACGCCGACCGCGTGCTGGTGACGGCAGGACCATGGACCAACACGCTGCTGCCGGATCTGGCCGAGGTGGCGCGGCCGAGCCGGCAGGTGGCGGTGTATCTCAACGCCCCGGCCGATCTGGCGGCGCATTGGTATCGCGCGCCGATGCTGCTGGATATTGGCGCGTCTGCTGGCTTCTACGCCGTGCCGCCGCGCGTCTGCGGCGATGGCATGCGGCTCGGCCTCAAGGTCAGCGATCACCGCTTCGGTCCCACGGCGGATCCGGGCAGCGATCGCGAGCCGCGCCAGGAAGAAATCGAAGCGATCCTGGAGCCTGTGCGCAAGCGCCTAGTGCGCGGCGAGGAATACCGCGTGGCGAGTGCCAAGACCTGTTTCTACGATGTCGAGGCCAGCGAGCAATTCCAGTTCCGCCAGATCGGTGCGCGCGGCTTTGCCTTCTGCGGTTCGTCCGGCCATGGCTTCAAGTTCGGCGCCTGCCTCGGTGAGCAGATGGCGGCGGCTGTGCTTGAGCGTGCCGAGTATCAGGCGGTGGCCGGCTGGATTGCTGGTGGCTTGCAGTCCGTCCCGTATGATTACGGCATCAAGCCCGAACCGGCTTCCGCGTCCGAGAGCACCGGATGACGCTTGGCATCGAAAAGCTGGTAGTGCCACCATTCATTGCGGTAAAAGTCCCAGCCGGCGGCGGTCATGATGCCCAGCAGCAGCGCGCGGTTGCGTTGCGCCTCGGGCGTTATGTCCAGCCGGCCGTGATGCGACAGCGGCGTGAAGGCATCGAAGCCGGTGCCCATCTCCAGGTCGCGGCCATCGGCATCCACCAGCGTCAGGTCCACGGCGGCGCCGCGCGAATGCGGCGAGCCGCGCCGCGGATCGGCCAGGAAATTCGGATCGGGATTGTGGTTCCACAGCACCCATTGCGCCTCGCTCGGGCGGAAGGCATCGAAGATGCGGAAGCGATAGCCAAGCTGCGCCGCCAGCGCGATGGCGCGGCCCAGCGCTTCGGCAGCCTCTTCGTTGAGGAACGCCGCCTGGCGGCCATAGACCGGCTTGCCGGTGATGTTGTCCTCCGTGGCATAGCGCAGGTCGATCAGCACGGGATAGTCAGGCGGGGCAATCGCCACCAGCGGCATCGGCGCGTCTCCATGTTTCGCTCACTCTACTCTTCTTCTTATTCCTACACAGGCGCGCGGCGGCAATGAAGTGGCTGCTGCTCGATACCGCGCTCGATGATTGCCTCGCCGCCATCGCTCAAGCCGATGCGGTCATGGTGGAACAGCGCGGTACAGGAGGGAAGGGGCACGCCGAACGCCTGCTGCCGACCATCGAGGCGGCACGCCTGGCTGCCGGCATCGAGCTCAAGGCACTGGGCGCTATTGCCGTCACCATCGGGCCGGGCTCCTTCACCGGCATCCGTACCGCTTTAAGCGTGGCGCGCGGCCTGAGCCTCGCCCTGCGCAAGCCGCTCTGGGGCGTCACCACCACGCAGGCGCTTGGCCTGCAGGCGGCGCAGCCCGGCCGTGCCACCGTGGCGGCTATCGATGCGCGACGCGGCGAGGTCTATCTTCAGGCCTTTGCCGCCAGCGAGGCGGGCCTCGGTAAAGAACTTTGGCCGGCCTGCATCCTGCCGCTGGAGCAGGCAGAAGAAATCCTGCCGCCCGGACCGCTCACCTTGGTCGGCTCTGGCGCCGCCCTGCTGCGGCAAGGCGTTGATCGTGTCATCGCCGCTTGTCCAGCGCAGCCGACGGCCGCGTCGTTGCTGCGTGCCGCGCAGCAGGCCGCCGGCCCCTGGCAGCCGAATGATGCCTTGCCGCCGCCGCCGAAGCCGCTCTATATCCGTCCGCCCGATGCCGCCCTGCCGCGCGTGGTGCAGCCGGCGGCGAGCTTGGCCGTGACCATCCAGCCCGCCGATGCCAGCCATGCGGCGGTGTTGAGCGCCATGCACCGCGAGGGCTTCCATGACGGCTGGAGCGAGGCGGCGTTGCGCGACCTGCTCGGCATGCCTGGTACCTTCGTGCTGCTGGCGATTGATCCGGCCGGGCAGCCGGCGGGCTTCGGTATGGGCCGTGTCGCGGCTGATGAGGCCGAGGTCATCACCATCACGGTGCGACCACGCCTGCGCCAGCTCGGCATCGGCGCCGCCCTGCTCAAGGCGCTGGCAGCCGAGGCCGGCTTGCGGGGGGCTAAGAGCCTGTTCCTGGAAGTGGCGGTGAGCAACCTTGCGGCCCAGGCGCTCTACCGTGCCGGCGGGTTCCAGAAAGTTGGCAGGCGCAAGGATTACTATCAACTGGAAAGAATATCCCCGGATGCACCGCTGCGTTTCGAGGATGGCCTGGTGATGCGGGCAGAAATTCGTAAAAGTTAGACTTATTCGCAACCTGATCACTGGCGATTCCGGGCCGGCAATACTATATTGCAGAGCAGCAAATATTTGCTGCCGGGGATCGGGAAATGGCCGAGGGCACGAATAAATCGGAATTGCTGTCGCTGACGGCGGATATTGTCGCGGCGCATGTCTCGAATAACAAGGTCGAGACTTCCGAATTGCCGGCACTGATCCGCCAGGTTTTCGGCACGCTCGCCGGGCTGGATGGCACAGCGTCACAGGTTTCGGCTGGCCCCCAGGCCAATGACAGGCCGCAACCGGCGGTGCCGATCAAGAAATCGGTGGCCGCCGATTACATCATCTGTCTGGAAGACGGCAAGAAATTGAAGATGCTCAAGCGTCACCTGATGAGCCATTACGACATGACGCCGGAGCAGTATCGCGAGAAATGGGGCCTGCCGGCGGATTATCCCATGGTGGCCCCGAACTACGCCTTGCATCGTCAGGCGCTGGCGAAGAAAATCGGGCTCGGTACGGCACGCCGCAAGGGCGGCCGCTGATTCCCCGGGGTGATGAATAGCCCGGTTTGCGGGCATAGCAGGGAGCAGGTGACGGCATGACCAGCCGCCTTGAGCAATTGTGCATGACCAAGGGCATGCGCATGACCGAGCAGCGCCGGGTGATTGCGCGCGTGCTCAGCCAATCCTCCGACCATCCGGACGTGGAGGAATTGCACCGGCGCAGCCATGCGGTGGACCCGCGCATTTCGATTGCCACCGTGTACCGCACTGTGCGCCTGTTCGAGGAAGCCGGCATTCTCAGCCGGCTCGATTTCGGCGATGGCCGTGCGCGCTACGAGGAAATGCCGGAAGCGCATCACGACCACCTGATCGATACCCGCACCGGCAATATCATCGAGTTCAACGATCCCGAACTCGAAGCCCTGCAGGAAAAGATCGCGGCCAAGCTCGGGTATCGCCTAGTCGATCACCGTCTTGAGCTTTATGGCGTGCCGCTTGCCGATCCGGCGGATCCGAAGGCGCGCAAGTAACCTTTTAAGAGACGTAACCTCTCATCCCGGCCGCTGGGCCTATCGGTATCGCTCCATGGCCCTGCGCCCTACGCTGATCCTGCTGCTGTTCCTGTGCTGGACGCTGCCGCTGATCCCGCTGCAATTGCTGCTGGTCAAGCTGCAGCATCCCGGGCGCAAATGGCTGCCGCTGTATTATCATCGCGTTGTCGCCTGGCTGATGCGGGTGAAGATCCGCGTCGAGGGCCGGCCCGCCAACCAGGCGCCGGTGCTGTTCATCATCAACCATATTTCCTGGCTCGATATCGTGGTGCTCTCCACCGTGGTGCCGGTCAGCTTCGTGGCCAAGAGCGAGATCGAATCCTGGCCGTTCTTCGGCCTGCTGTCGCGCCTGCAGCGCACCGTGTTCGTGCAGCGCCATGTGCGGCAGAAGACCGCCGAGCATCGCGACGAGATGCAGGAGCGGCTCAGCGCCGGCGACAACCTGATCCTGTTCCCGGAAGGCACCTCGTCGGACGGCCTGCGCATCCTGCCGTTCAAGACTGCCTTCTTCGCCCTTGCCGAGCAGCCGGTAAACGGCAATCCGCTCACCGTGCAGCCGGTCAGCCTCGGCTATGCCAAGCTCAACCACATGCCGGTGGGAAGGCGCTGGATGCATCTGTTCGCCTGGGTCGGCGACGAGGATCTGGTGCCGCATCTGTGGCGCTACCTGAAATCCGGCCCGGCCGAGGCGGTGATCGAATTTCACCAGCCGGTGACGATCCAGGATTTCAAGTCGCGCAAGGAGATGGCGGCCTATTGCCACCAGGTGGTGATCGAGGGCCTGTCGGATATCAATGCCGGCCGCGAACCGGGGCCGCGCAGCCTGCCGAAATCGCGTCTCGGCCCGCCCGAGGAACCGGCCACCGAGGAGAGCGGCGACACGCTCCCGCCGGAAAAATAACCACTTGAAAAATCTATGACATTTTTACCTTCCCCGGATCATCGCTTGACGGCGGCGGGGTGGGTGGTAGTGTGGTTCGCAGTCGCAACGTGACGAGGAGTCCCGGCCCGGCGGCTTCCGCCCGGCTACACAACGCTCTTGGCTAGAAAACTCTATATTAAAACATACGGTTGCCAGATGAATGTGTACGATTCCGCCCGCATGGCGGACGTGCTGGCACCGCTCGGATACGCCAAGACCGATTCGCCCGAGGATGCCGACATGGTGATCCTCAACACCTGCCATATCCGCGAAAAGGCCGCCGAGAAGGTATTCTCGGAACTGGGCCATTGGCGCAGGCGCAAGGAAGCCGGCGCCGATCTCACCATCGCGGTGGCTGGCTGTGTCGCCCAGGCCGAGGGCGAGGAAATCCTCAACCGCGCGCCCTTCGTCGACATGGTGGTGGGGCCGCAGGCTTATCATCGCTTACCCGAATTGCTCGCCCAGGCCGAGCGCCACAAGGGCCGCAAGCGGCTGAAGGCCGGCGCCACCGCGCCGCGGCTTGGCGTGCTGGATACCGATTTTCCGGCGGACTCGAAATTCGACCATCTGCCGGAAGCCCTGGCCACACCGCCGGGCCCGGTTGCCTTCCTGGCGATCCAGGAAGGCTGCGACAAGTTCTGCACCTTCTGTGTCGTGCCCTATACCCGCGGCGCGGAATATTCCCGCCCGCCGGAAGCCATTCTCGCCGAGGCCGAGCGCCTGGTGGCCGCTGGCGCGCGTGAAATCGCGCTGCTGGGCCAGAATGTGAATGCTTATCACGGCGAGGCAGCGAATGGCCGCGTCTGGTCGCTGGCCGATCTGCTCGGCGAACTGCACCGTCGCCACAGCGCTAGCAGCGATGCCCCACGCTGGCGCTACACCACCTCGCATCCGCGTGAGATGGATGAGGCGCTGATCCGCGCCCATGGCGAACTGGAACACCTGATGCCGTTCCTGCATCTGCCGGTGCAGGCGGGTTCGGATGCGATCCTGAAGGCGATGAACCGTGGCCATGCGGCCGATCTCTACCGCGACATCGTGCGCCGGCTGCGCGCCGCGCGGCCCGATATCGCGCTGTCGAGCGATTTCATCGTCGGCTTCCCGGGCGAGAGCGACAAGGATTTCGCCGCCACCATGCAGTTGGTGCGCGATGCCAATTTCGCCCAGGCCTATAGCTTCAAGTATTCCGCGCGGCCCGGCACGCCGGCCGCCTTGCTGCCGAACCAGGTGGCGGAAAGCGTCAAGGACGAACGCCTCCAGGCCCTGCAGGAATTGCTGCGCGAGCAGCAGGCCGGCTTCAATGCCGCGATGGCCGGGCGCCGGGTGCAGGTGCTGCTGGACCGCGTCGGCAAGAAGCCGGGCCAGCTTTTGGGCCGCAGCCCCTATATGCAATCCGTGGTGATCGAAGCGCCCAGTGCTGGTATCGGCCAGATGCTCGAGGTCGAAATCACCGCGGGCTACCTGAACAGTCTTGCAGCGGTGCCTGTCGGTGGCCCCGGTGGCAGCCTTGGCGGCAGCCTCTCGGATCAGGAGGCCGCATGATCCTGGGCCGCTGGCGCACACTCGCCTGCCCCACCTCGGCAAGAGGATCATGCCCATGAGTGCTCCGGCCAATACTCCAGGCAATCCTCCCCCAGGCAATGCACCGGCGCGTCAGCCCGTGGTGCTCGATTTCGCCGATAATCGCCTGCTGTCGATGCTGTTTGGCGAGCATGACCGGCATCTTTCGCGTATCGAGCAGCAGCTTGGCGTTTCGGTATCGCCGCGCGGCAATCGCGTGGTGATCAGCGGGCCGGAGGCATCGCAGCAATCGGCGCGTGCCGTGCTCACCGAACTCTATGGCCGCCTCGAAGGCGGCGCGCAGATTGAAATGGGTGATGTGGAAGGGGCCGTGCGCATGGCGCTCGGCCGCCAGCAGGAAGCAACCAGTCAGCAGTCGGCAACCAATCAGCAATCAGCAACCAGTCGGGGAGGCGAAATGCAGGCATTCGGCAAATCCGTGGTTACTCAGGCGATGCCCTCCACCAGGGCGTCACGCGAAGCAGAAGCGCGCGCTGCAGAGCGTGCCGCCGCCAACACGGAAAGCCGGCTGCCCGATGGCGCCATCCGCACCAAGAAACGCGTGATCGTGCCGCGTTCGCAGACCCAGGCGCGCTACATCGCCGAATTGCTGCGTCATGAACTGGTCTTCGGCCTCGGCCCCGCCGGCACCGGCAAGACCTACATGGCGGTGGCGGTGGCGGTGCAGATGCTGCTGGAAGGCCGCGTCGACCGCATCATCCTGTCGCGTCCCGCCGTGGAGGCCGGCGAACGCTTGGGCTTTCTGCCCGGCGACATGCGCGAGAAGATCGATCCCTATCTGCGCCCGCTTTACGATGCGCTTTACGACATGCTGCCGCCGGACCGCGTCGAGAAGGGCCTGGCCTCGGGCGAGATCGAAGTGGCGCCGCTCGCCTTCATGCGCGGCCGCACGCTCGCCAATGCCTATGTGATTCTGGACGAAGCGCAGAATACCTCGCCGGTGCAGATGAAGATGCTGCTCACCCGCCTGGGCGAGAATTCGCGCCTGGCGGTGACCGGCGATCTGTCGCAGATCGACCTGCCGCTCGGTGTGCCGTCGGGCTTGCGCGATGCGCTCGACATCCTGGAAGGCATCGAGGGTATTTCCTTCGTGCGCTTTTCCGATCAGGACGTGGTGCGCCATCCGCTCGTCACCAAGGTGGTGCGGGCCTATGCCCAGCGCGAACAGGATCTTGGCCTGGCACGGCCCGATGCCGCCGGTAACCGGCGCCGCTGATGCCGTCAGGAGAGGGCCATAGTAGCGCGGCGCGCTTCGCTATTGATCTCAGGCTGGCCGATCCGGCCTGGCGCCGCGCGCTGCCCAATGCCGCCGCCCTGGTGCGCCGCGCCTGCCGCGCCGCGCTGAAGGATGAACTGCCCAAGGGCCGCACGGCTTTATCGCTGCTGCTGACCAGCGATGCCGAGATGATGCAGCTCAACACCGATTGGCGCGGCAAGCCGAAGCCGACCAACGTGCTGTCGTTTCCCACCGAGGCTGCCGTCGACCCGGCCAAGCCGCCGCCCTATCTCGGCGATATCGCGCTGGGCCTGGAAATTTGCGAGAAGGAAGCGCGCGCGCAGCACAAGCCGTTGGCTGATCATGTGGCGCATCTGGTGGTGCATGGCACGCTGCATCTGCTCGGTTATGATCACGAAACCGACGAACAGGCGCAGGCGATGGAGCCGCGCGAAGTTGAAATCCTCGGGGGCCTGAAGATTCCCGATCCCTATGCCCGGCCCCAGGCCAAGCCCCGGAGCCGGGCCAAAACAGCGCCGCGCGGCAAGCAGCCAGCGCCGGCCGGAAGGAAGAAGAAGTCATGAGTGAGAACCGCCCGGAGTCCGGCGGCCTGGGTTTCTGGAGCCGCCTGCTGCAGGCATTGCGCGGTCGCGGCAACGAGGAAAGCCTGCGCGAGAGCATCGAGGAATTGCTGCAGGAGAATCCGGAAACGGAAACCACCGCCGCCTCCGCCGAGCGCGCGCTGCTGCGCAACGTGCTGGAAGTGGGCGATCTGCGCGTCGGCGAAATCCGCGTGCCGCGCGCCGATATCAATGCGGTGGCAGAAGATATCGGTTTCGAAGATCTGGTGAAGGTGTTCGTCGAGGCCGAACATTCGCGCCTGCCGGTCTACCGCGAGACGCTGGATGATGTGATCGGCATGATTCACATCAAGGACGTGATGCCCTATCTCGCCGGCCGCAAAGGCTTCGCGATGAACAAGGTGCTGCGCCGCGTGCTGGTGGTGCCGCCGAGCAAGGTGGTGCTGGACCTGCTGCGCGAGATGCGCAATACCCGCACCCATATGGCCGTGGTGGTGGATGAATATGGCGGCATCGACGGCCTCGTCACCATCGAGGACCTGGTCGAGCAGATCGTTGGCGAAATCGACGACGAGCATGATGAGGTGGAAGGCCCGCTGCTCACCGAGCGCGCGCCGGGCCTCTATGATGCCCAGGGCCGTTGCCCGATCGAGGAACTGGAAGAACGCTTCGGCCGCCGCCTGATCGATCCCGAGGAGGACGAGCCGGTGGATACGCTGGGCGGCCTGATCGTCGCCAAGCTTGGCCGCGTGCCGCAGCGCGGCGAACTGGTGGAACATGAATCCGGCCTCGCTTTCGAGGTCGTGGATGCCGATCCGCGCCGGGTCAAGCGCGTGCGTATCCGCGTGCCGGTGGCCGAGCCGCCGGCTGCCGTCGAAGGCACCTGACTACATGATCAAGCTGCGTGATGCGTTGCTCGGCCTCGCCGGCTGGAAGCGGCTGGTTGCCGCCTGGCTTGCCGGCGCGCTGCTCGCCGCCGCGCAGGCACCGATCTATGCCTGGCCGCTGGTGTTCGTCTGCATACCGGTGCTGCTGCTGCTCGGGCAATCCGCCGGTGGCGCGGATGATAAATATGGCCGGCGCTATTTCTTCATTCACGCTGCCTTCTTCTACGGCTATTTCGTCGCCGGCCTGTATTGGATTGGCATTGCCTTCTTCGTCGATGCGGCGCGTTTCGCCATCCTGCTGCCGTTGCCGGTGCTCGGCCTGCCCGCCTTGCTGGCGGTGTTTCCGGCGCTGGGCGCCTGGGCGGCACAGCGCCTCGGCGGCGGTGCCGTGCCCTGGCGCGTGTTGCTGCTGCCCTTCGGCGTTACGCTCGGCGAAGCCCTGCGCGGCGTCATTCTCACCGGCTTTCCCTGGAACCTGATCGGCTATGTCTGGGCCGATACCCCGGCGGCGATGCAGCTCACGGCTTTCATCGGCAGCCATGGCCTTGGCCTGCTCACCCTGCTGGCCGCTTGTGCCCTGGCCTTGCCGCTGCTGTTGCAGGCGGCTAAGCCGCTGCGGGTTGTGGCACTGGCCCTGCCGCTGCTGCTGGGCTTGAGTATTGGCGGCGGCGCGCTGCGCCTGGCCCAGGCCGAAGGCGAGGACATGCCCGATATCTGGCTGCGCCTGGTGCAGCCGAGCGTGGCGCAGACGCTGAAATGGCGCGACGACCTGCGTCAGAATCATTTGCGCCTGCATGCCGAGCTGACGCGCAAGCCGGGCCAGAAGCCGTTCACCCATGTGATCTGGCCGGAAACCGCGATCCCCTATCTGGTGGATGAGAATCCGGATCTGCTGCAGGCCCTGGCTACGCTGCTGCCGCCGGGTGGACAGTTGCTGGCCGGTGCGCCGCGCCGCGAATTCCAGAACGGCCAGACCCTGCGGCTGTATAATTCGCTGTTCGTGATCAACGACAAGGGCGGCCTGGATGCGCGCTACGACAAGCTGCACCTGGTGCCGTTTGGCGAATACCTGCCGTTCCGCGCCGTGCTCGGCGCCATCGGGCTCGACAAGCTGGCGGTCGGCAGCATCGATTTCTCGCCCGGCCATGATGCCGAGCCGCTGATCCTGCCTGGTGACTTGCCGCTGATCCGGCCGCTGATCTGCTACGAGGCGATTTTTCCCGCCGAGGTGATGGATCACGAGCCGCCGCCGGCCGCCATGCTGCTCAATATCACCAACGATGCCTGGTTCGGCCGTTCCTCCGGTCCCTACCAGCATTTCGCCTCCGCCCGCATGCGCGCGGTGGAGCAGGGGGTTCCTTTGGTCCGTGCCGCCAATAACGGCGTTTCGGCCATTGTCGATCCCTGGGGCCGGATTATTGCCAGTCTGGGACTCGATGACGTCGGCTTTGTCGAAGGGCCGCTGCCAGCGCCGATCCCGCAGCGCACCCTCTATAGTCGAGTGGGTGATCTGCCCGTGCACTCTCTGGCCGGCGTTTTTCTACTTGTCGGCTGGATTTACCGCCGATTTCGCCCCAAGTTTCTCTGATACCGTGATTGCGACGGTTGACCCTACGCGCCTACCGAGCATACAAACGTAACCCATAAAAGTGTATGCGGACGTCTGGACGGCCGCGAGCATATCCGACGGTCGAGTGGGGAAAGAGCGGCAGGTATTGGGGGCCGCCCTGACTTGGCGACCGCAATAGGGGACGGTGGCGTGGCGAAGAATCCGGTGGATGTGTATGTCGGCGGCCGTCTCAAGATTCGCCGCACATATGTCGGCATGAGCCAGGAACGCCTGGGCCAGTATGTCGGTCTCACCTTCCAGCAGATCCAGAAATACGAAAAAGGCGCCAACCGCATCGGCGCCAGCCGGCTCTACCAGTTCGCCCGGCTGCTGAACGTGGCCCCGGCCTATTTCTTCGAGGGCCTGGACGCACAGCCAGGGATGGAAAATGTGCCCGGCCTGGCCGAGGCCCCGGCGCCCGAGATCGAGGGCCAGCCGCTGCCGCCGGAGCCGCAGATGACGCGGGAAAATCTGGAATTGCTGCGCGCCTTCGAGGCGATCCGCAACAGTTCGCTGCGCCGCCGGGTGCTGGATCTGGTGCGCTCCATGGCGCTGGAGCAGGGCCCGGATACCGGTGCCGGCGGGGACTGAAGCCGGCTTTGCCGCCAGCCCTGGCCCACCTTCATCGCTGACCATAGCCGATGTAACTTGACCGGCTGCCCCGCCTCTGCGACATAACGGGGCTTTTTCGCTTGTCCGGCAGCCGCGAATCGCCGGATCCGGGGCGCGCGCCATGCGCTGCCGGTGCCTATCTGACATCGACCGTTTGGCGTGGTCGCACGGAGATAAACGACGTGGCGCGTAACTCTTCCTATCTCTTCACCAGCGAATCGGTTTCCGAAGGCCATCCGGACAAGGTCTGCGACCAGATTTCCGATGCCGTGCTCGATCTCTTCCTCAAGGAAGATCCCTATGCGCGCGTTGCCTGCGAAACCCTGACCACCACCAATCGCATTGTGCTGGCCGGCGAAGTGCGCGGCCCGGCGAGCCTGGTGTCGAAGTCGGGTGCGGTGAACAAGAAGAAGATCGAGGAAGTGGCCCGCGCCACGGTCAAGAAGATCGGCTACGAGCAGGATGGCTTCCACTGGAAGCATGCCAAGGTTGATGTGCTGCTGCACGGCCAGTCGGCCGATATCGCGGTCGGCGTCGATGCCGCCGGCAACAAGGATGAAGGCGCCGGCGACCAGGGCATCATGTTCGGCTATGCCTGCAACGAAACGCCGGAATTGATGCCGGCGCCGATCCAGCTCTCGCACAATATCCTGTCGTTGATGGCCGCTGCGCGCCACAGCGGCAAGGAGCCGCTGCTTGGCCCCGATGCCAAGAGCCAGGTGACCCTGCTGTACAAGAACGGCAAGCCGACCGGCGCCACCGCCGTCGTCGTCTCGACCCAGCATGCCGCCAAGGACAAGAAGGGCCGCGAGCTCGAGTCCGGCGATATCAAGAAGATCGTGCGTCCCTATGTGCTCAAGGCGCTGCCGAAGGGCTGGATGTGCGATGAAGAGCATTTCTACGTCAACCCGACCGGCCGTTTCGTCATCGGCGGTCCGGATGGCGATGCCGGCCTCACCGGCCGCAAGATCATCGTCGACACCTACGGCGGCGCGGCGCCCCATGGCGGCGGCGCCTTCTCGGGCAAGGACCCGACCAAGGTCGACCGCTCGGCCGCCTATGCCGCGCGCTACCTGGCGAAGAACGTGGTTGCTGCCGGCCTGGCCGACAAGTGCCTGATCCAGCTTTCCTATGCCATCGGCGTCGCCCATCCGCTGTCGGTCTATGTCTCTACCTACGGCACTGGCAAGGCCGATGAAGCCAAGATCGCCAAGGTGCTGCAGGAACTGGTGAGCTTGAGCCCGCGCGGCATCCGCGAGCATCTCAAGCTCAACCGCCCGATCTATGCCCGCACCGCCGCCTACGGCCATTTCGGCCGCAAGCCCGAGAAGGACGGCGGCTTCTCCTGGGAGAAGACCGATCTGGTCAAGGACCTGAAGTCGGCCTTCAACGTGAAGTGACGCCCTCTACCGAAGACGATACCGACGGCGCGGCAGCAATGCCGCGCCGTCTCATTTTCGGTCGCCGCCGTGGCCGCAAGCTGACGCCGCTCGGCAACACGCGCATGGACACCTGGCTGCCGCGGCTGGAAGTGCCGCGCGCCGATTCACCCATCGCGTTCGGCAGGCCTTTGCGCGCCACCTGGCTCGAAATCGGCTTCGGCGTCGGCGATCATCTCCAGGCCCAGGCTGAAGCCCATCCCGATGTCGGCATCATCGGCGTCGAACCGTTTCTCAATGGCGTGGCGCGGCTGGTCGGCCATGTCGCCGAACGCGCCGAGGCCGGCGATGACAGCCTGGCTGAGCGCATCCGGCTGTTCACCGACGATGCCCGCCTGCTGCTCAAGGCCCTGCCCGAGGCCAGCATCGAGCGCGCTTTCGTGCTGTTCCCCGATCCCTGGCCGAAGAAGCGGCATCAATGGCGCCGTATCGTCAACCCGGACACGCTGGCCGACCTTGCCCGCGTGATAAAGCCGGGCGGTGAATTGCGGCTTGCCACCGATGTGCCGGATTACGGTCGCGGCATGCTGCTGCATACGCTGAACCAGCCGGCTTTCCGCTGGCTGGCCGAATGCGCCGCCGATTGGCGCCAGCGCCCGGCCGACTGGCCGAGCAGCAAATATGAGCGAAAGGCCGTCGCCGCCGGTCGCGCCTGCCTGTATCTTCGTTTCCAGCGCATCTGAGCAAGCGGAGGCTTGGTCTTGACCTTGCGGCTGATCCTGGCGGGTTTCAGCGGTGGCCTGATCGCCGCCCTGGCGCTTACCCTCGGTCAGCACATCCTGGAACTGCCCTTGCGCCAGCAGGCGATGCTGATGGCCGGCCTGGAATTACCACCGCCGAGCCGCCAGATGGATGCCATCATCATCCGTAACATATTGTTCGGATTTGTCTTTTCCACATTGCTCGCGGCCATTTTCACGCACCGGATGCCGCCCAGGGGCGAAGTCAGCCGGGTTGAGGCTTTGCTCTGGGGCCTGGCCGGGTTCATTGCCCTGGCCCTGGCGCCCGCCCTGACCCTGCCGCCGACCATCGATGGCCTGATGCATGAGGATGCCCCGGTCTGGTGGCTGGTCGCCGCGCTGGGTGCGATTATCGGTCTGGCGCAGCTCGCTTTCGGCCGGCGCGGGCGCTGGCTGGGGCTGCTGCCTTTGCTGGGGCCGGCGCTTTTGGCGCCGGAATCCGCCACCGCCGAGGCCCCGGAAGGGTTCCTTTATATAGACCTGGCGCTGGATCTGGGTTTCTGGCTGATCCTGGGCCTGGTCACGGCCTGGGTGCTGCGGCGCATGAATGCCTGACACAGCGGGCCGATTCCTGGCCAGAAAAGCCTTGCATCGCGGCTATTTGGCGCTATAAAGGCGCCACATTGCTGGCCTGGTCCTGGTTGGATCAGAAGATTGGATGAGGATGGGCCAGACGGCCCATTTTTCGTTTCTGCGCCCACGCCATTTTCGCCAGGGCTGCGCTGCGGGAAACCGGGCCGCTTGATCCGCAATACGGAGCTGTAAACCGAGGCATGTCCACGGCTGCCAAGATTGAGCAGATGATCGCGCCGACGCTTGAGGCGATGGGCTATGCCGTCGTGCGCGTGAAGCTGCATGGTGGCCAGCGCCCGGTGTTGCAGATCATGGCCGAGCGCCAGACCGAGGAACCGCATGACGGCGGTTTCAACATCGACGATTGCACCGAGATCAGCCGTGCGGTGTCGGCGATCCTCGATGTCGAGGATCCGATTCCGGAGGCCTACAATCTCGAAGTGTCTTCGCCCGGCCTCGACCGGCCGTTGGTGAAGCTGAAGGATTTCGGGCGTTTCAAGGGCTTCGTCGCCCGTGTCGAACTGGGCCATGCCCATGAGGGCCGCAAGCGTTTCCGCGGTCGTCTGCTCGGCATCGAAGGCGAGACCGTGAAGCTGCAGGATGACGAAGGCAAGGATGCCACTGTGTGGAACCTGCCGCACGCCGATATCACCAGCGCCAAGTTGGTGCTGACCGATGAGTTGCTGCGTCTCGGAGCCGCCCAGAAGGCGGCCGCCGAGCAGGCGGCAGAGTGATTTGACCAGTTCAAGCATGCGTACGAGGACCTGACCATGGAACCCGTGACCAGTTACAACCGCATCGAGTTGCTGCAGGTGGCCGATGCCGTCGCCCGCGAAAAGACCATCGACCGCGATGTGGTGCTGATGGCGATGGAGGATGCGATCCAGAAGGCAGCGCGCGCGCGCTACGGCCTGGAGAACGACATCCACGCCGATATCGACCGCAAGACCGGCGAGATCCGCCTGGCGCGTTATCTGCAGGTGGTTGAGCAGATCGAGAACGACGCCATCGAGATCGGCTTGGTCGAAGCGCAGCGCCGCAATCCCGATGCGCAGATCGGCGACGTGATCGCCGAGCCGCTGCCGCCGATCGATTTCGGCCGCATCCAGGCGCAGACCGCGAAGCAGGTGATCGTGCAGAAGGTGCGCGAAGCCGAGCGCGAGCGGCAATACGAGGAATACAAGGACCGCATCGGCGAGATCGTCAACGGCCTGGTCAAGCGCGTCGAATACGGCAATGTCACGGTCGATCTGGGCCGCGCCGAAGCCATCATCCGCCGCGACGAGCTGCTGCCGCGCGAGACCTTCCGCCAGGGCGACCGCGTGCGCGCCTATATCTTCGATGTGCGCAAGGAGCCGCGCGGCCCGCAGATCTTCCTGTCGCGCTCGCATCCGCAATTCATGGCCAAGCTGTTCGCCCAGGAAGTGCCGGAAGTCTATGACGGCATCATCGAGATCCGCGCTGTGGCGCGCGATCCGGGCAGCCGTGCCAAGATCGCGGTGCTGTCGAATGACAATTCGATCGATCCGGTCGGCGCCTGCGTCGGTATGCGCGGCAGCCGCGTGCAGGCGGTGGTGAACGAACTGCAGGGCGAGAAGATCGACATCATCAAGTGGTCGCCCGATCCGGCCACCTTCATCGTCAACGCGCTGGCCCCGGCGGAAGTCGCCAAGGTGGTGCTTGATGAAGAAACCAACCGCGTCGAGGTCGTGGTGCCGACCGACCAGCTTTCGCTGGCGATTGGCCGCCGTGGCCAGAATGTGCGTCTGGCGTCCCAGCTTACCGGCTACGACATCGACATCCTGACCGAGGAAGAAGAGTCCGAGCGCCGCCAGAAGGAATTCCGCGAGCGCAGCCAGCTCTTCATCGATGCCCTGGACGTGGACGAAGTGATCGCGCAGCTGCTGGTCACCGAAGGTTTCACCAAGGTCGAGGAACTGGCCTATCTGCCGCTCGAAGAACTGATGGAAATCGAAGGCTTCGACGGCGATCTGGCGCAGGAACTGCACGACCGCGCGCTGGAATTCATCGAGAAGCGCAATGCCGAGTTCGAGGACAAGCGCAAGGAACTGGGCGTTGCCGACGAGGTTGCCGAGATCCAGGGCCTGACCCCGCCGATGCTCGCCGCGTTGGGCGAGAAGGGCGTGAAGACGCTGGATGACCTGGCCGATCTGGCCGGCGACGAGTTGCAGGAAATTGTCGGCGAGGGCGTGCTCTCGAACGACGATGCCAACGCCATCATCATGGCGGCGCGTCAGCATTGGTATGCCGACGAGCAAGGCTGATGTGTTGGGGCCGGCCCGCCGCTGCATCTTGAGCGGCGAGCGCCGGCAACCTGATGAACTGATCCGCTTTGCGGTGACGGCATCGGGCGATGTGGTACCCGATCCGGGCCGGCTGTTGGGCGGGCGCGGATTGTGGCTGGCGCCGCAGGCGGGATGGCCCGCCGATGCGGCGGTGCTGCGCAAGGCTTTTGCCCGCGCGGCACGCCGGGGAGTGAAGCTGCCGGCGGATCTGCCGGCGGTGACGCTGGCCGCCCATGAAGCCCATTGCGCCGAACTGGCGCGGCGGGTGGCGCGGGCGGGATTGCAAAGGCGGCCCGAGGCACCGTTATGCCGGCGGCTGCAACGGGATTTGGCCTGTCTGGCGCGGTTGCGCGGGCAGGCGTGAGGTTTGAGTTGCGTTGAGTGATTTGGGAGTAAGCGCGGCGACCATGGCGGCCGTCGCGCCAACAGGAAAGGCCACGGATTGGATTCCGTGGTGGCGGAAGCGGATCAGGAATGAGCGATATTAACGAGCAGGATAAGGACAAGCTGGCGGGCCGCCCGAAGCGTCTTGAGTTGAAGAAGACGGTCGAGACGGGTCAGGTGCGCCAGAGCTTCAGCCACGGCCGCACCAAGGCCGTGACGGTGGAGGTGCGCAAGAAGCGCACCATTACGCCACCGGGAGGCGCCAAGCCTGCCGATGCCAAGCCGGAAACGGCTGCCGCGCCTGCGCCGCAGGCTGCCGCCCCGCGTCCGGCGCAGCCCGGCCCGGCTTTGCAGACGCGGCCGTCGCTGGCCGCCACCATTGCCGCCGCCGAGGCCGCCAAGGCCGCTGCCGAGCCGGATGCTGCGCCCGAGGTGATCGAGGCGGATGCCGCCCCGGCAGCCGCCGCGCCGCAGCCCGAGGTCAAGGCCGCCGCGCCGGCTTCTGCAATCCAGGCCCCTGCCGAGCCGCCGCGTCCCGCGCAGCCTTCGGCTGGCCCGCGCATGAGCGCCCCGGCGCAGCCGAATACGGCTGGTCCGCGCATGTCGGCACCCGCCACGGGTGAGGTGCGTGGCACGCGCGGTCCGCAGCGCAGCGCCGCGCCGCAGCGCCCGGCCTCGCCGCAGCGTCCCACCGGCATGGTGCTGAAGTCGCTGACCGAAGAGGAAAAGCAGCAGCGCGTGCGCGATGATGCGCTGCGTAACCGCGTTGGCGAAATGCGCCGCGCGGCCGAAGAGGACATGAAGAAGCGGCAGGACCACCTGTCGCGCGCTGTCGCTGAACGCGAAGCCGCCGCCCGCCGCGCCGCCGAAGAGGAAGCGCGCAAGAAGGCCGAGGAAGAAGCCCGCAAGCGGGCCGAGGCCGAGGCTGCGCGCCGGCTCAGCGAGCAGAACAAGCCCGCCTCTGCCACCACCGCCGATTCCGCCGCGCCCGCAGCCGCGCTGCCCGGCACGGGCCGCCCGGCGGCTGATCGCGATGACGAGGATGAAAGCGGCGCGCGCCGCAAGCCTGGTGCTGGCGCCAAGGCCGCACCGGCACGGCCGGCGCCGAGCAAGGCCCGCACCGGCGATGACCGCCGCCGCGGCAAGCTGACCATCACCGCCGCGTTGGACGACAACGAGCGCGTGCGCTCGGTGGCGTCCTTCCGCCGCCGCGTCGAGCGCGAGAAGCGCATGATGCAGCAGGCATCCGATGCGCCGCAGAAGGTGCTGCGCGATGTCGTGGTGCCGGAAAATATCACGGTGCAGGAACTGGCCAACCGTATGGCCGAACGCGCTGTGGACGTGATCCGCTCGCTGATGAAGATGGGCGTGATGGCGACAATCAACCAGGTTATCGATGCCGATACCGCCGAATTGCTGGTCGCCGAGTTCGGCCACCGCGTGCAGCGTGTGGCGGAATCCGACGTCGAAATCGGCCTCGTCGCCGAGCAGGATGATGAGGCAGTGCTGCTGCCGCGTCCGCCGGTGGTTACCATCATGGGCCACGTCGACCACGGCAAGACCTCGCTGCTCGATGCCTTGCGCGAAACCGATGTGGCCGGCGGCGAAGCCGGTGGCATCACACAGCATATCGGCGCTTACCAGGTGCACCTGAAGTCGGGCAAGGCGATCACCTTCCTCGACACGCCGGGCCACGAAGCCTTCACGCAGATGCGCGCCCGCGGCGCCAAGGCCACGGATATCGTGGTGCTGGTGGTTGCGGCTGACGACAGCGTGATGCCGCAGACCGTGGAAGCCATCCACCATGCCAAGGCGGCCAACGTGCCGATCGTGGTGGCGATCAACAAGTGCGACAAGCCGCAGGCCAATCCGGACAAGGTGCGCCGCGAACTGCTGCAGCATGGCATCGTGGTCGAACAGCTCGGCGGCGAAGTGCAGTCGGTGGAAGTCTCGGCCAAGGCCAAGACCAACCTCGATCAGCTCGAAGAGCAGATCCTGCTGCAGGCGGAAATCCTCGATCTCAAGGCCAATCCGGCCCGCCGCGCCGATGGCGTGGTGATCGAAGCCAAGCTGGAGCGCGGCCGTGGTTCGGTCGCCACCGTGCTGGTGCAGCGCGGCACCCTGCATGTCGGCGATGTGTTCGTGGCCGGCAATGCTTCGGGCCGCGTGCGTGCCCTGATCGACGACAAGGGCAAGAACGTGGTCGAAGCCGGCCCGGCCGTGCCGGTCGAAGTGCTCGGCCTGCAGGGTACGCCGGAAGCTGGCGATGAGTTCCAGGTGGTGGAAAACGAGGCCCGCGCCCGCGAGGTCGCCGAATTCCGTCAGCGCAAGCAGCGCGATGCCCGTGCCGCCCTCGGCGCGCGCGGCACGCTGGAGCAGATGTTCTCCAAGATCAAGGCCGGCGAGGTCAAGGAACTGCCCGTGGTGGTCAAGACCGACGTGCAGGGCTCGCTGGAAGCGATTATCGGCTCGGCGCAGAAGCTGGCCACCGAGGAAGTCTCCGTGCGCATCCTGCATGGTGCCGTGGGTGCGATCAGCGAAAGCGATATCGCCCTGGCGCAGGCCTCGGGTGGCATCATCATCGGCTTCAACGTCCGTGCCTCGAAGCAGGCGCGCGACCTGGCCGAGCGCGATGGCGTCGATATCCGCTACTACTCGATCATCTACAATGTGCTCGATGACCTGAAGGCGCTGCTCTCCGGCATGCTCGCGCCGACGGTGCGCGAGAACTTCCTCGGCTACGCCCAGATCCGCGAAGTGTTCAACATCACCAAGGTTGGCAAGGTCGCGGGCTGCATGGTCACTGAAGGCCTGGTCAAGCGCGGCGCCAAGGTGCGCCTGCTGCGCGACAACGTGGTGATCCACGAAGGCCAGCTTTCCACGCTGAAGCGCTTCAAGGACGATGTCCGCGAAGTGAAGCAGGGCATGGATTGCGGTATGTCGTTCGAGAATTACGACGACATCAAGCAGGGCGACATGATCGAGTGTTTCGAACTCGAGACGGTGGCGCGCCAGCTCTAAAGCCGGCGCGTTACTCTGCGGGAGCGTGACATGACACGACGCGGTAAAGGCGGTGGCGCTGCGGGCGGGGATGCGATCTCCGGCGGGCGCAGCCAGCGGCAATTGCGTGTCGGCGAGGAAATCCGCCACGTGCTGTCGGATGTGCTGCGCCAGGCGCATTTCCGCGATCCCGATCTCGATGGCCTGATCGTCACCGTGACGGAAGTGCGGGTCAGCCCCGATCTCAAGAATGCCACGGCCTTCGTGCTGCCGCTGGCAGGCGACGATGGCCCGAAAGTGGTCAAGGCGCTCACCCGCGCGCAAGTCTATATCCGTACGCTGGTGGCGCAGGAGATCAACCTGCGTTTCGCGCCGACGCTGTCCTTCAAGCTTGATACCAGCTTCGACAATGCCGGCCGCATCGATACCGTGCTGCACCGGCCCGAAGTGCGGGCCGATATCGATAAAGCGTCTGCTGACGACGAACAGTCGTGAGCCGCGTGCGTAAAGGCCGCCCGATCAGCGGCTGGATTATTCTCGACAAGCCGCTCGGCATGACTTCCACCCAGGCGGTGGCGGCAGTGCGGCGCCTGACCCAGGCGGCCAAGGCCGGCCATGGCGGCACGCTCGATCCGCTGGCTTCCGGCGTGCTGCCGATTGCCTTGGGCGAGGCGACCAAGACCGTCGCCTATGCCATGGGCGCGGCCAAGGTCTACCGGTTCATCGTGCAATGGGGCAGCGCCACCAGCACCGACGACAAGGAAGGCGAGATAGTCGCCACTTCCGATACCCGGCCGACCGAAGCCGCGATCCGCGCCCTGCTGCCCGGTTTCACCGGCGAGATCATGCAGCGGCCGCCGGCCTATTCGGCCCTCAAGATTCATGGCCGCCGCGCCTATGACCTGGCACGCAAGGGCGAGGATGTGGTGCTGGAACCCCGCCCAATCCGCATAGACCGCCTGGAACTCGTTGAAATAATTGATGAAAACCAGGCGCTTTTCGAGGTCGCCTGCGGCAAGGGAGCCTATATTCGCTCGCTCGCCCGGGATTTCGGGGAACGGCTCGGCTGCCATGGCCATGTCGCCATGCTGCGCCGCGAACAGGTCGGCAAATTCCGCGCAGAGCGGGCTTTTTCGCTGGATTCGCTAAGCGATCTATGCCAAAAGGGCGCCGCGTCAGAATACCTGTTACCGATTGAGACCGCGCTGGACGACATCCCGGCCCTGGTCGTGACCGGACCTCAGGCCGAACGTCTCAGACATGGCCAGAGCATACGGGTTATCTGCACGGGCTTACCGCTTCCCCCAGAAGGTGAGCTGCTGGTCAAAGCCGATGGCAAGCCCGTCGGCATCGGCCAGCGCATCGCCGATGAAGTCAGGCCCGTGCGGCTTTTTAACCACCATGATGTCGCGGAGTTGAAAACATGACCATTACCGCAGAGCGCAAGAAGGCTCTCGTCGCTGAATACGCCACCAAGTCGGGCGACACCGGTTCGCCGGAAGTCCAGGTGGCCCTGCTCACCGAGCGCATCAACAATCTTTCCGACCACTTCAAGGCCCATGGCAAGGATGTGCATTCCCGCCGCGGCCTGCTGATGATGGTTTCCAAGCGCCGCAGCCTGCTCGACTACCTGAAGAAGGTCGACGCGCCGCGCTACGACAAGCTGATCCAGCGTCTGGGTCTGCGCAAGTAATCAGGATGATGGCCGCTGGCATCGCATTGTTGCGCTCCGGCGGTCAGCCCTCGGATTGGTTCGGTGACGCCCGGTGCTGCGTGAAGCAGCATCGGGCGTTGTCCGTTTAACCGGCCGGGGAGAACAACGGGCGGGGATGGGCCCTGCCCGGGGTTCAACGAAGCACGGGGCGATGGGCGCCGCCGTGCTGAGGGCACCTGTCAGGGACAGGCCAGCCCTTATAGGTAAGGAAGAACAACCATGTTCAATATCCACAAGACCGAACTGATGTGGGGTGGGCGCAAGCTCACCATCGAAACGGGCAAGATCGCCCGCCAGGCCGATGGCGCCGTGCTGGTGACCTATGGCGAAACCACCGTGCTCTGCACCGCCGTTGCGGCGAAGTCCCCCAAGCCGGGCGTCGACTTCTTCCCGCTCACCGTGAACTACCAGGAAAAGACCTTCGCCGCCGGCAAGATCCCGGGTGGCTTCTTCAAGCGTGAAGGCCGTCCGAGCGAGAAGGAGACGCTGGTCTCCCGCCTGATCGACCGTCCGATCCGCCCGCTCTTCGCCGAAGGCTTCCGCAATGAGACCCAGGTGGTCTGCACCGTGCTGGCGCATGACCTGGAGAACGATCCCGATGTCGTCGCCATGGTTGGCGCCTCTGCCGCGCTGACCATTTCGGGCATCCCGTTCATGGGCCCGGTCGGCGCCGCCCGCGTCGGCTATATCGATGGCCAGTTCGTGCTCAACCCGACCACCAAGCAGGTCGCCGAGAGCAAGCTCGATCTCGTCGTCGCCGGTACCGACAAGGCCGTGCTGATGGTGGAATCGGAAGCGCAGCAGTTGCCGGAAGACGTGATGCTCGGCGCCGTGATGTTCGGCCACCAGCATTTCCAGCCGGTGATTCAGGCGATCATCGGCCTGGCCGAGCGCGCCGCCAAGGAGCCGATGCCGCTGTCCGAGCGCACCGGTTACGAAGCCGCGCTGAAGAAGCTGGAAGACTCCGGCATCGAGGCCGAGCTGCGCGTCGCCTACGAAGAGAAGGTGAAGCAGGCCCGCTACGCCAAGGTCGGCGAAGTGAAGAAGAAGGCCAAGGCGCTGTTCGCCGAGGGCGAAGCCAATCCGGTCGACGTCTCCGACGCCTTCAAGGATCTGGAAGCCAAGGTGGTGCGCTTCAACATCCTGGATACCGGCCTGCGCATCGATGGCCGCGACACCAAGACCGTGCGCCCGATCGTTGCCGAAATCGGCATCCTGCCGCGCGCTCATGGCGCTGCCCTGTTCACCCGCGGCGAAACCCAGGCGCTGGTCGTTACCACGCTGGGCACCGGTTCGGATGAGCAGATCATCGACGCGCTGGACGGCGAATATCGCGAAAGCTTCATGCTGCATTACAACTTCCCCCCCTACTCGGTGGGTGAAGCCGGCCGCATGGGCTCGCCGGGCCGCCGCGAAATCGGCCACGGCAAGCTGGCCTGGCGCGCCGTGCGTCCGCTGCTGCCCAGCAAGACCGATTTCCCCTACACCATCCGCGTGGTGTCGGAAATCACCGAGTCGAACGGCTCCTCCTCGATGGCCACCGTCTGCGGCACCTCGCTGGCGCTGATGGATGCTGGTGTGCCGATGAAGGCGCCGGTTGCTGGCATCGCCATGGGCCTGATCCTGGAAGGCGAGCGTTTCGCCGTGTTGTCCGACATCCTGGGTGATGAAGATCATCTCGGCGACATGGACTTCAAGGTGGCCGGTACTGCCGAGGGCGTGACCTCGCTGCAGATGGACATCAAGATCGCCGGCATCACCGAAGAGATCATGAAGGTGGCCCTCAATCAGGCCCAGGCCGGCCGCCTGCATATCCTCGGCGAGATGGCCAAGGCCATCACCGAGAACCGCACTGGCGTGAAGGCCACCGCGCCGCGCATCACCACCTTCACCATCCCGAAGGACAAGATCCGCGAAGTGATCGGTTCCGGCGGCAAGGTGATCCGCGAGATCGTGGAGAAGACCGGCTGCAAGATCGACATCGAGGATGATGGCACGATCAAGGTCGCGTCCACCGACGAGACCGCGTCGGAAGCCGCGATCAACTGGATCAAGTCGATTGCCTCCGAGCCGGAAGTCGGCGTGATCTACAAGGGCAAGGTCGTGAAGATCGTCGATTTCGGCGCCTTCGTGAACTTCTTCGGCGCCCGCGATGGCCTGGTGCATGTGTCGGAAATGGCGCCGCGCCGCGTCAACAAGCCGAGCGATGTGGTCCAGGAAGGCCAGGAAGTGCGCGTCAAGGTGCTCGGCATCGACGAGCGCGGCAAGGTCCGCCTGTCGATGAAGGTGGTCGATCAGGCCACTGGCGAAGACCTCACCAACAAGCCGCGCGCTGAAGGCGACGCCGCCGACGGCGAGTAAGTTTCCACCTCTGTGGAATGACGAAGGGCCGGGAGCAATCCCGGCCCTTTTTTTGTTTGGCTGCGATGAAAGACGAAATGGGACCCTCGCTTCCGCGAGGGTGACAAAAGTCTGGAGTCATACCGGCGAAAGCCGGTACCCCATTTTTTAGGTATTCACCCCGGCCAGCCACCCTCGAAGGCGGTCTCGTTCAGCGGGCGGCGGCCGTTCGGCCCTTCGCGGGCGGCCAGCGCTTCCGGCAGGATCGACTTGTCGCCGAGGCGGCCGATCACGATGCCGGCTTCCACGCGCCAATCCTCGGGCAGTTTCAATTCCTTGGCGGCGCGGGCGAGGTCGAAGCCGACGATGCCATGCGCGATCCAGTTCAGCATCGTCGCCTGCAGGGCCAGGTTGGCCCAGGCGGCGCCGCTGTCGTAGCTCTGGGTCTTGGAGGTCATCTCCTGGCCGCCCGGCGGCGTGAAGGTCGGCTTGGAAGCCACCACCACGATGGCGGCGGCGTTCTTCGCCCAGGTCTGGTTATGCTCGTTGAGCAGGCTGAGGAAAAGCGGCCACGGCGCGGTGTCGCGGCGGGCATAGAACAGGCGCCAGGGCTGGGAATTATAGGCCGAGGGTGCCCAGCGCGCCGCCTCGAACAGGGTCATCAGCTCCGGCACCGGGATCGCCTCGCCGGTGAAGGCGCGGGGCGAGAAGCGCTTGAGGAAGATCGGGTCGATCGGGTGATCGGCCGTGCGGCTGTTGGCTTGTGTCATGGGTGACCCTTGGACGGATTGATGGAACGGGGTTATCTACTTTAAGCGTGGTGCGCGTGGCCGGCCAAGGCCCCGGAACCCATGGAAAGGCTTTTGTTAACCATGAATAAACCGCTGGTCTGCTTGATATATCCGGCGAAAGTCCGATTGCCCTATTCCTGCCCAGATCGTGCCCTTTATTAAGGGCCAGGACGCAGCGGACCAAGGAGGCCGTACATGCGGATCGAGCGGACCCATTTTACCCATGGCGCGTTGGCGACCCTGCTGGCGCCAGCGCTGCTGGCTGGCCTGCTGGCGGGGGCTGCCCCGGCGCGCGCGCAGCTGCTGAGCGGTGACAGCCAGGACGAGGCCGAGGCGGGCGACAATGCGCCGCTGACCGTGCGCGGCAAATACGCAGCTGGTGAACTCAACGCCGAGTGGGAAGCCATGGTGGAAGATGGCCGTCCGGCACGCATCGTCGAGTGGCGCCATTATGGCCAGCATGGCGATGCCAATGTGGTGTTCGATTTTCATCGTGGCAATCTGATGCATTACGGCGAACAGAGCCGCCGCGTTGCCGGCCAGGCCGGTGTCGCCGATGGCTATCGCAAGATCACGCTGAATCTGAAATTCAATTCCGAAGGCCGCTATGTCGGTGGCCGCAAGCAGGTCGATGGCATCGACACCGAGCCGGACGAGCCGGAGATCCAGGCTGCCATGGCGCAGGCCCGCGCCGCGCTGGAGCGCCTTGCCGCTACCAAGAGCGGCTGGTCCGAGCGCGGCAGCATGACCAGCTTCAGCCGCCAGGCAACGCGCCCGACAGTGCCGCCGCCGCCCGCGCCGCCGCAGGAGCGCACGCGGCCAGGCGAAGTCGCTTTCCGCTGTGCCGAGGGCCTGCGCGTCGTGCTCGGCGCACCGACCCTGGTTGGTAACCGCCAGGCCGATAGCCTTGTCGTGGAACAGGAAGGCCGCCCGCCGGCGCCGCTGCTGCGCCAGCCGCCCGATGGCCGCTATGAATTCCTTGGCCGTGGCTGGGCAGCAACGCGCTTCGGCGACACCATCCAGCTTGAAAGCGCTGGTGGCCAGGCCTGGACCTGCCATGTCGTGATAGCAGTGCCGCCGGCTTCCGATGTGCCGGTGGGCAATCCCAGCGCCCCGGCTTCCGATCTGCGCTCGAGCAATGACCGCCCGGGCAACGACAGGGATATCCTGCGCAGCCGCAGCAACGGCGCGGCCACGTCGCTGGCACCGACCAATACCAACAGCGACATGCCGCTGCCGACGATCAGCATCCCCGGCCCGCGTCGCTGATGCGACGCGGTGGCAGCATCCCCGGCCCGTGCCGCTAGCGCGTATATAACCGCGCGGTAAACCCCGTTGCGCGTTACGGCGCGCGTGGCGCATCATCGCGCCATGCAAGTGACGCCTAAACAGACACCACACATACAGGCGCCCCCCATACAGGCGACCCCAATACAGGCAACTCGGCGGCAATTCTTCCGCACGGCATTGCTCGCGCCATTGGCGACGGCCTGTGCCGCCACGTCCAATGCGCGCGGCCGTTTCAGTCATGGTGTTGCCAGCGGCGATCCTGATGCGGAAAGCCTGCTGCTGTGGACGCGCTATCTGCCCGATGATGGCGGCAGCGTCGTGCTGGAGTGGCAGGTGGCGCGCGATGCCGGTTTCACGCAACTGCTCGCCAGCGGCAAGGTGGAAGCATCGCCGACGCGCGATCATTGCGCCAAGGCGATTGCCAGCAGCCTGCCATCCGACAGCATCGTGCATTACCGCTTTCGCGCACCTGACGGCCAAATCTCGGCAACGGGCCGTGGCCGCACGCTGCCGGCCAGCGGTGAACGCGCCATGACGCTTGCAGTATTCGCCTGCGCCAATATCGGCTTCGGCTATTTCAGTGCCTATGCCCATGCGGCGGCGCGCGACGACATCGACCTGCTGCTGCATCTCGGCGACTATATCTACGAACTGCAATTCGGCGCCTATCCCAATGCTGCGCAGCGCGCACCGGGACGCGACACGCTCGATCCGCCGCATGAAATCATTGCGCTTGGGGATTACCGCCGCCGCTATGCCTTCTATCGCGCCGATGCCGATCTGCAGGCGCTGCATGCGCGCCACAGCATGATGGCGATCTGGGATGATCATGAATTTGCCAACGATACCTGGCGGCAGGGCGCGCAGAATCACCAGGCCAATGAAGGGCCATGGGAAGCACGCCGCGATGCCGCGTGCCAGGCTTATTATGAATGGCTGCCGATCCGCGATGCGGATGTGCTTTATCGCCAGGTCAAGCTCGGGGCGCTGGCTGATCTGATTCTGCTCGATACCAGGCTGATTGGCCGCGACCGCCAGGCGTCAGTGCCGCGCGAATTGTTCACTGCCGCCCCGGACTCGGCCGAATATGCCCGCGCCATGGCGCGCTATCGCCAGCAATTGCACGATCCCTCGCGTCAGATGCTGGGGGCGGCGCAGGAAGCCTGGCTCGATCAGGCCTTGGCGCAATCAGCGCAACGTGGCGCGCGCTGGCAGATCGTGGCGCAGCAGGTGCTGGTGGGCGACCGCCCGACGCCGCCGCAGCTCGCCGGCATGCTTCCCAGTGAGGCTTCCGCTGCCTTGCGCCTGGGTCTTGAGCGCCGGCCGTTGATCGCTGCCCAGGGCCTCACCACGCAGCCCGATTCCTGGCCCGGCTACATGGCGGCGCGCACGCGTTTTCTCGCAAGCCTGGCGCGGCCCGGCCAGCATGCCGTGTTGCTCGCCGGCGACACCCATAATGCCTGGGCCTATGATCACAAAATACAGGGCCGCCATGTGGCGGAATTCGGCACACCCGGGGTCTGCTCACCGGGGCTGGAAACCAGCATTCCCATCGCACCGGCCACTGTCGCTGCTGCTATGCGCGGCGCCAATCCGGATATGGTGTGGTGCGATACCGCGCATCGCGGCTATATGAGCCTCACGGTTTCCCGTGAAACCGCACGCGCCACCTGGCATCTGTTCGACAGCATCCGCCACCGCGAAGCCAAGGCCTCTACTGAAAGCAGCCTCACCGCCCGCGCCGAGGCGCGTGGCGTCACACTTTAGGCGGGAGCAGCTTGAAGCTGGCGGTGCAGCGCGCGAGCGTCTGGCCGCGCGCCACCAGGTCGCTGACCACGGTGCCGTAATCGCCGTCCCGCGTTACCTCGATCTGGTGGCCCTCGATCCAGGCGCCCATCACGGCAGGCCGCAGGTATTTCAGCTTCAGGTCGGTGGTGATCACCCGCATGCCGGGGAAGGCATGATGGATGAAGCCGGCCATATGCGTGTCGGCCAGAGTCGCCAGGAAGCCGCCATGGCCGGTGCCGTGGCGGTTGCCATGCTTGTGGCGCAGATGGATGCCCCAGACCGGCGGCTTGCCGGCTTCCTCGCGGATATAGAATTTGCCGAGGCGGGCGAAGAATTCCGAAACCGGCATGGCGCGTTTGAAGCCGGGCGGAATCGGATCGGGCAGCGGGTGGTGGCGAGGCATATGCTTTTTTTGCCTCCGGAACCGCGCTTGTAAAGCATCGGGCGGCGGCAAAAGAAAAAGGGCGGCGCCTCTGCAATGCGCCGCCCTTTCAAGTGGGGGAGGAATAAACTCGATCAAGACGATTGGCGGGGCGCTGGCTTCAGCGGACCGGGGGGGACGGGGCTGAAGTGGGGGGGAACGCTGCGCACCCGCCAATCGCTTGATGATGTGAATATAGGGGCTGCCTGTCTCTGGCGCCGTGATGGTGATCACGAATCGTAACAAGACAGGGTCTGGGCGAAGCGGCGGCTGTATTCGCGCTCTGTGCGCCCGGAAACAGAGTCTGAAACGCCGGAAATCTAACGTTTATTTCCGGAACAGGCGCAGCAGCGGGGGCAGCAGCAGCAGGGCGGCGGCGATGCAGAGCAGGCTGGCCGAGAGCGGTCGGGTCAGAAAAACGCTCATGTCGCCGCCGGAAATGGTCATGGCGCGGCGGAATTCCTGCTCGGCGAAGGGGCCGAGGATCATGCCAATGATGGTCGGCGCGGCGGGGAAGTCGAAGCGCCGCATCAAGTAGCCGATGAAGCCAATGATATAGAGCAGGATCAGGTCCACCGCCGACTGGCTGATGCCATAGGTGCCGATGGTGGCGAAGACCAGGATGCCGCCATAGAGCCACGGCGTCGGGATGGTGAGGATCTTGGCCCACAGCCCGACCAGCGGCAGGTTCAGCACCAGCAGGATGACATTGCCGACATAGAGCGAGGCGATCAGGCCCCATACCAGTTCGGGCTGGCTTTGCAGCAGCAGCGGCCCTGGATTGATGCCGTAGCTGGTGAAGGCGGAAAGCATGATCGCGGCGGTGGCCGAAGTCGGCAAACCAAGCGCCAGCATCGGCACCAGCACGCCGGCGGCCGAGGCGTTGTTCGCCGCTTCCGGCCCGGCCACGCCCTCGATGGCGCCCTGGCCGAATTCCTCCGGATGCTTGGAGAGTTTCTTCTCAGTGTAATAGCTCAGGAAGGTCGGCACCTCGGCGCCACCGGCCGGCAAGGCGCCAAACGGAAAGCCAATGAAGGAACCGCGCAGCCACGGTTTCCACGACCGCTTCCAGTCTTCCTTGGTCATCCAGGCGCGACCTTTAAGCTGCAGCGCCTCTTCGTCTTTCTGCAATGGCCGCGCCGCGAGATACAGCGTCTCGCCGACCGCGAACAGGCCGACCGCGACGACGATGACATTGATGCCATCGAGCAGCTCGAGGATGCCGAAGGTGAAACGCGCCTGGCCGGTCTGCAGGTCGATGCCGATCAGGCCAAGCAGAATGCCAAGCGCCAAAGACGTGAGGCCGCGCAGCACCGAAGCACCCAGCACCGCCGAGACCGCGATGAAGGCCACGATCATCAGCGAGAAATAATCCGCCGGTCCAAATTTCAGTGCGAATTCCACCAGCGGCGGGGCAAGAAATGTCAGGCCCAATGTGCCGATGGTGCCGGCGACGAAGCTGCCGATGGCGGCCGTTGCCAGGGCTGCCGCCGCGCGGCCGCGCTTGGCCATCTTGTGGCCTTCCAATGCCGTGATGATGGTGGCGCTTTCGCCCGGCGTGTTGAGCAGGATCGAGGTGGTCGAGCCGCCATACATGGCGCCATAATAGATGCCGGCAAAGAGTATGAACGCGGCAGTGGCCGGCACGTGAAACGTGATCGGCAGCAACAGTGCGATGGTCAGCGCCGGACCTAAGCCCGGTAGCACGCCGACGGCAGTGCCGAGCGTGACGCCAACCAGCGCCCAGAGCAGGTTCATCGGCTGTAAGGCAACGCCGAAGCCATGCATCAGTAGCTGGAGCGTATCCATCAGAGGAAATTCTCCCAAAGACTGCCGATGCCGATATTGATGCCGAGGGCGCGGGCGAAACCGAAATAGGCAATCGCCGCGAAAGCCGCGCCGATGGCGCAATCCATCAGCGGGCGGCGGCTGCCGAAAGCGCGCGCGGTGCAGAAAAACAGCAGGGTGGAGGCGACGATGAAGCCGAGCCAGTCGATCAGCGCCGCATTCGCCACCAGGCCGAGCCCGAGCCAGAGCACGGCGCGCCATTGCAGCGGCACATTCTCTTCTTCCGGCGTTACCCAGTTGCCGCGCCAGGCTTCCACCAGCAGCGCCAGCCCCAACAGCAGCAGCATGGTGCTGGCGGCAAAGGCCATCACGGTGGGGCCGACCTGGGCATAGGCCGGAGATACCGGGATGCGCCGCGTCTGATCAAAGGACACGGCACTCAAAACCAGGACGCCGATGGCGACCAGGCTTTCCGCTCTCAGCAACCGCTGCATGGTACTCGACATGCCGGGCCGCTTAGCCGAGGCCCAGTTCCTTCAGGATATCGCCGATGCGGGCGATCTCGCTGGTGATGTACTTGGCGTAATCGTCACCGGCGAGGAAGATGTCGGTCCAGTCGCGCGCGGTAAGCTGTTCCTTCCAGGCCGCCGACTGGTTCATCTTGCGCATCAGGTCGATCATTGCCGCGCGGTCGGCATCCTTCACGCCCGGCGGGGCGAACACGCCGCGCCAGTTGAACAGTTCCACATCGATGCCCTGTTCCTTGATGGTCGGGATATCGATGCCGGCCTGGCGCTTGTCGGCCGAGATGCCGAGCGCGCGCAGCTTGCCGGCCTTGATCTGCTCGGCGAATTCGCCATAGCCGGAAATGCCGCAGGTGACCTGCGCGCCGAGCAAAGCCGCCTGGGCCGGGCCGCCGCCAGCATAGGCGACATAAGCCACCTTTTTCGGATCGCCGCCGACCGCCTTGGCGATCATGCCGGCGAGGATATGGTCGGTGCCGCCGGCCGAGCCGCCGGCCCAGGAAACCTTGGCCGGATCGGCCTTGAAGGCGGCGGCCAGGTCGGCCATCGACTTGAGCGGCGAGGTCGCCGGCACCACCACCACTTCGAATTCGCCAGTAAGGCGGGCCACCGGCACGGTCTGCGTCATGCTCACCGGAGACTTGTTGGTGATCAGTGCACCGACCATCACCATGCCGGCAACCATCAGCGCGTTGCTCTGGCCTTTCCACTGATTGACGAATTGCGGCAGGCCGACCGCGCCGCCGGCGCCGCCGACATTGGTCACCTGCGCGCCCTTGATCAGGCCGCCGGTCTTCAGCGCCTGCTCGATGCTGCGCGCGGTCTGGTCCCAGCCGCCGCCAGGATTGGCCGGCACGAACAGCTTGAGGTTATCGATCGCCTGGGCGCGGGCGGGCAGGGCAGGCAGCGTGCCGAGCGCGGAACCGGCGCCGAGCGCCATCGAGGTGGTGACGAACTGACGGCGCGAAATGGCGAGCGGCATGATTCTGTTTCTCCCTGAAGCGCCCGTTTATCCAATATTTATGGGCTTTTGGCGCTGATGAGCGGAGCCTAATCCGCGCCCAGGCCGGATGCAAGCGAGGCGCTGGTTTCCAATGCCGGAAAGCTGAAGCGCACCGTGGTACCACTGCCCTGACGGCTTTCGAGAGCGAAGCGGCCACCTTGCAGTTCGACCAGATTGCGGCTGATCGCCAAGCCAAGGCCGGTGCCGCCCTTGAAGCGCGCCTTGTGCGCATCGCCACGCTGGAAGGGCTCGAAGGCATGGGCGATTTCCTGTTCACTCATGCCGAAGCCGGTATCGGCCACCGTCACCGTCACTTGTCCGTCCTGCAGGTCGCAGCGCAGCGTGACATTGCCGCCGGGGCGATTGAACTTCACAGCATTGCTCAAGAGGTTCAGCAATACCTGGGTCAGCGCGCGGCGGTCGGCATAGACCAAATGCTTGCCGGGCAGCAAGGTAAGGGTCACGCCTTCGCTCTGCGCCGTCGGTGCTACCATCGCCACCGCTTCCGTCATCAGCGCGTCGATCTCCAGCCGTTCCGGGGCGAAGATCATCTTGCCGGCATCGATCTTGGAGAGATCGAGAATGTCGTTCACCAGTTTGAGCAGATGCTGGCCGGAGCGGTGGATATTGGTGATGTATTCCTGCTGGCGCGGCGTCATCGGCCCGAGATAGCCGGCTTCCAGCATTTCGGAAAAGCCCAGGATGGCGTTCAGCGGCGTACGCAATTCGTGGCTCATATTAGCCAGGAACTGGCTTTTGGCCTTGTTGGCGCGCTCAGCCGCTTCGCGCTCCTGGATCAGGCGGCGCTCGGTCTCCTTCAGCGCCGTGATGTCGATGGCTGCCGTCACCACGCCCATCGGCTCGCCAGCGGAATCGCGCACCACCGATTTGCTCAGCCAGTAGATTTTCTGCTTGCCGCTATCGGCATCGCGCCAGTGCCATTCCTGGTCGATCACCACATCCTTGTTGAACAGCACGGCGCGGTCGCCGCGCTCGATCGGCAGCGCCAGGTCGGGCGGCGCGATTTCCGAAAGCTTCTTGCCGATGATCGGCGCATCGCCATAGCCCAGTACCTGACGGCTGCGGCGATTGATGAGCTGGTACTGCAGATCGCGGTCCTTGTAATGCACCACTGCCTGCACCGTGTCGATCACCGCCTGCACCAGTGCCAGCGCATCATCCTTGGCCCGCGCGCTCTGGGTCATGGCGCGGTGGGCATCGTCGAATTCCAGCAGCACCAGGCCGATGCCGGTGGCCAGGTTGACCAGCAGCGAGATGATGAACGGCCATTCCGCCGTGGGCGGACCGCCCTGCTGTTGCGCCACCGCCACATAGATCAGCGTATTCAGCGAGCGCAGGATCAGCAGCAGGCCAAGGCCGATATAGAGCACGCTGCGGCGATGGGTCAGCAGCAGCGCGCCGCCATAGAGCTGCACCAGCAGCAGGGCGATGCCTGGCGCGGCAAAATAGGCGGCGGGATAGATCGTCATGAGCCCAATCACCGCCAAGGTGATGGCGCCGGTGAGCGCCAGGGCGGCGGTGAGATTGGAGGGCAGGTTGAGATGGTGGCGGATGCCGAAAGCCAGCAGCACGCCGAAGCCCTGCTGCATCAGCACCACCAGGAAGGCGTAGAGCAGATTGCCGCGCCAGTCGGCATAACCGAATAGCAGGAAGTTGATCGACAAAGCGACATGGGCCGCTGCCCAATAGGCAAGATGCGGCCGTTTCTCTCGCAACCGCAGCTGCACCAGAAGGCACAAAGCCGCGATCAGCAATGTCACTAACGCGGCGGCCAATGCGCCATACTGGCCCATGAATTTCTTTCCCCCGCAGCTTTATGGTTTGATTATGGCTTCGCCTCCGGACGGCGACAAGCAAGCATTTGCCCACACCGGTGCATCGGAGCGCGAGCGGGCCCGGCAGGCCTTGCCTCTCAAAGGTTGCGAGGGCAGAGTAACGCCATGATGCAGTGGCGCAATTTGCTCTCGGCGCAGCGGCTTGGCCATCGTGGCGCGGAGCCGGTGACGCCGGCGCGGAATCCATTCCAGAAAGACTGGGACCGGGTGGTGTTCTGCTCTGCCTTCCGCCGGCTGCAGGACAAAACCCAGGTACATTCGCTGCCCGAGAGCGATTATGTGCGTAACCGCCTGACACACTCTCTGGAGGTATCGTCGGTTGGCCGCTCGCTGGGCGCGCAGGTGGGCGAGGTGGTGGTGGCGCGCGAGGGTGCGGCGCTGGGCGAAGCCTGGAGTGGTATCTCGGCGGCAGAGTTCGGCCATATCGTCGCTGCTGCCTGTCTTGGCCATGATATTGGCAATCCGCCCTTTGGCCATTTCGGCGAAGCCACGGTGCAGCACTGGTTCCGCGATGGCGAGGGCGCACGCTATCTTGAGGGCTTAGGCGCGGCGGAGGCCGACGACCTCTGCAATTTCGAGGGCAATGCGCAGGGTTTCCGCGTGCTCACAAGGTTGCAGAACTGGCGCGATGCCGGCGGCCTGCGGCTGACCTGCGCCACGCTCGCCACCTTCATGAAATATCCCTTCGGCTCCAGCGCTGCCGATCCGGCGCGGCGCAAATTCGGCTACTTCCAGGCCGAGGCCGAGCAATTCCGCGAGATCGTCGGTGCGGTTGGCCTGGCCGAATTGCGCCCTGGCGTCTATGCCCGCCATCCGCTGACCCATCTGGTCGAGGCCGCCGACGACATCTGCTATTCGGTGGTGGATATCGAGGATGGCTACAAGCTTGGCCGCATCACCTTCGAGGAAGCGGAAGCGCGGCTGAAGGCTTTGCTGCCCATGCTGCCGCCACGTTACAGCGAAATCGCCGACCAGCCCTGGCGCATCGCCTATTTGCGCGCCAAGGCGATTGGCGCGCTGATCGACCAGGCGGTGATGGTTTTCCTGGAGCGCGAGCAGGATATCCTCGCCGGCCGTTTCCGTGGCGATCTGTTGCAGCATACCGCTGCCGCGCCGCATCTCGCCGAGATCGCCGCCTTCAGCCGCACCCGCATCTTCGAGACGCGCGAGCGGTTCCAGACCGAGGTGATGGGCGGCGAAATCCTGATCACGCTGCTTTCCGCCTTTGCTGCCGCGCATTTCGCGCTGGAACAGCAGGGCAGCGAGGCCGGCCTGGCGCCGCGCCACCGTGCCCTGCTGCGCCTGATGCCGCTGCGCCCCGATGCCGCTGCGCCGCGCTATCACTGGCTGCTCAGCGTCACCGACTTTGTCAGCGGCATGACGGACTCTTATGCCCTGAAGCAATTCCAGCGCCTGCGCGGCCTGCAATAACCGATAACGATAATGAGGAGAGACACCCGATGACCGCCCGCATCGACTACTACACCTTCATGATCTCGCCCTGGGCCTATCTCGGCTCGGCGCGGCTCGAGGCCATCGCCGCGAAGCACAAGGCGGAACTGCGCATCATCCCGATGGAAGCCGCCGGCGTGTTCCCGGTCAGCGGCGGCCTGCCGCTGGCGCAACGCGCCAAGCAGCGCCAGGCCTATCGCCTGGTGGAACTGGCGCGCTGGAGCGACTATCTCGGCATCCCGATGCATTTCCAGCCGAAGCATTTCCCCACCCCCGATGGACTGGCGGCGCGGCTGGTGATCGCGGCCCGCGATGGCGGCCAGGATGCCATCAAGCTGGCTCATGCCATCATGCGCGGCGCCTGGGCCGAGGAACGCAACATCGCCGATGCCGAGACCCTGAAGCAGATCGCCGATGGGGTCGGCCTGGATGGCGCCGCGCTACTGGCGCTGGCGGACCAGCCGGCGGCGAAAGCGGCGCTGACGGCCGGCACCGAGCAGGCGATTGCCGCCCAGGTTTTCGGCGCCCCCTCCTATGTCTTCGATGGCGAAATCTTCTGGGGTCAGGACCGGTTGGATTTCCTCGACCGCGCCTTGGCCCGTAAAGGCGGAAATCTGCCCTGAACATATAAGTAACCGGTTGGTTTTCCAGAGCTTTATCCGTATGCCTCTGCGGGTTTCCTCACCGTGACTGTGCGAAAAATCCCATATACCCGGGGCTAAACCGCAGGCACAATCCCAGGGAAAATGAAATCAGGGAGGGCAGGGTGCAGGCAGCGGCAACACTCGCGGCGACCGCGACGATGATGGATGCGGTTCAGGCCCGGCCCAACATCAATCCGCTCGCGGCGCGGCTGCATATCCGGGAAATCCAGATCGTGCGCCTGATCGGCCATGGCCTAGGCAACCGCGAGATCGCCGAACGTCTGGCGCTCTCGGTGCAGACCGTGAAGTGGTACAACAAATCGCTGTTCCAGAAGCTGAACGTTGCCAACCGCGCCGAAGCCCTCTCCGTCGCCAAGGCTGGTGGGCTGCTCTAGTTATCTAGTGATTATTAGTTGGTTTGGATCAGCCCGGCCAAGGTCAACCCGGCATGAACAGGCCGCGCTCGGCCTGCACCATCTCGGCGATGATGTCGCCGGCTGCTTTCACCCAGGCCACGTCATGCAGGTCGGCATGGGTGATCAGCCAGAAGGTCCGCGTCAGCGACACCTGCTCGGGCAGCACGCGCACCAGTTCCGGATTCCCCGCCGCCATGAAGCAGGGCAGCACGCAGATGCCGGCGCCCGCTGCCGTGGCATTCAACTGCGCGATCAGGTTCGATGACCGGATACGCGCCTTGAGGCCGGCGGAGATCAGCGGCAGATAATCCAGTTCCGGGCTGAAGATGTATTCATCGGCATAGCCGATCAGGCGATGCTGGTGCAGATCGTTGGCGCTGGCTGGTGTGCCATGGGCAGCGAGATAGCTGGGGGCGGCGAAAAGCTCCAGGCGGTAATCGGTCAGCTTGCGCGCATAGAGCCGGCCTTCCTTCGGACAAGCCAGGCCGATGGCAATATCGGCTTCGCGTTTCGACAGGCTGAAGATGCGCGGCATGGCGATCAATTCGACCTGCAGATCCGGGTGCCGCTCGACGATGCGGCCCAGACGCGGCCCCAGGAAACTGCCGCCGAAGCCATCCGGCGCCCCCACCCGCACCGAGCCGGCGATGGTGGCGGCGGCGCCGGAAAGCTCCTTGGCGGCGCGGATCGTGGTGCGTTCGATGCTCTCGGCGAAAGCCATCAATTGCTGGCCGGCCTTGGTCAGCCGGTAGCCCTGCGGCTGGCGTTCGAACAGCGGCGAGCCGAAAGCCGTTTCCAGCGCGGCAATGCGGCGGCTCACGGTGGTATGGTCCTGGCCTAAGCTGCGCGCCGCCGCCGTCAGCCGGCCGCTGCGGGCGACGGCGAGGAAATAGCGCAGATTGTCCCAGTCGAATTCGGTGCGCGTCATCGGTACTCCCGGGGCCTTTGCCCAGGGCGCCGACGATAGCGTCGCCGCTGCTGCTTGGCTACAACAAGGCCAGGACCGATTCGTGCGAGGGGTTTTCCCATGGGCGCCGACATCGCCGCGTGGCGGCAACGGCTGCAGCTACTGTTTCCTGGCGTGATGGCGGCGGGCGTCGTCGCCATCGCCGCCACTTTCCTCAGCCAGCATTACGGCGGCCCGGTGATGCTGTTCGCGCTGCTGCTCGGCATGGCGCTGTATTTCCTCAGCCAGGAAGGTCGCTGTGGCCCCGGCATCGACTTCGCCGCGCGCGGCCTGCTGCGCTTCGCCATCGCCCTGCTCGGCACCCAGATCACTTTTGGCGAAATCATCAGCTTAGGCCCGCGCCCGATCATCACGGTGCTGATCGGCGTCGGCGCCACGATTCTCTGTGGCTGGGCGATGGCGCGCATGTTGGGGCTGGACAAGCGCATCGGCCTGCTCACCGGCGGCGCCACCGCGATCTGTGGTGCATCGGCGGCGCTGGCGATTTCCGCCGTGCTGCCGCGCGGCGCGAATGCCGAACGCGACACCGCCTTCACCGTCATCGGCGTTACCACGCTGTCCACCTTCGCCATGGTGCTCTATCCGATGATCGTGCAACTCATCGGTCTCGATCACGCTGCTGCCGGCGTGTTCATCGGTGCAACGATCCACGATGTCGCGCAGGTGGTTGGCGCCGGCTTCTCGATCTCGGAGGAAACCGGCACGATTGCCACTTTCACCAAGCTGCTGCGCGTCGCGCTGTTGCTGCCGGTGGTGTTCGCCTTCACGCTGATCTTCCGCAACAGCGATGGCAGCAAACAGGCCGGCGCCCAGCCGCCTTTGCCCTGGTTCCTGATCGCCTTCGCATTGCTGGTGCTGATTACTTCCACCGGCATCGTCCCGGCGCCGGTGATTGAAGCGGCGAAGCATACCTCGCGCTGGTGCCTGGTTATCGCCATTGCAGCACTCGGCATGAAGACGACGCTGAAATCGGTGGCTTCCGTCGGCCCGCGCGCCATCGCGCTGCTGGTTGGCGAAACCGTGTTCCTGCTGCTGCTGGTGCTGGCGCTGATCTGGGTGGAATACAGGTAACCACCTACTGGCTTGTCATACGCGCCGAAGCCCTTCGGGCCTGTGCGCCCACGAACGCCGTATGGCGTTCGCGCGCTTACAGTGACCCGCGTATCTCATCATCGTCTCTCTGCATGAGACCCCCGGGCTCTAAGCGCGCGCCGCTGAAGGCGGCGTGGGCGCAGAGGCCCGAAGGGCTGGCCCGGGGGTGACGATGGATCGGGTGTTTACCCGAACTTGGCGCGTGCCAGCTTGGCGCCTTCGCCGAGCGCTTTCAGCTTCGCGGCGGCGACGTTGCGGTCGAGCGGGGCTAGGCCGCAATTGGTTGCCGGCAGCAGTTTGTCCTTGGGCACGAATTTCAGCGCCGTCTCGATGGTGGCGAGGATCTGCTCAGGCGTCTCCACCGTGTCGGTAGCGACATCAATGACGCCAACCATCACCTGCTTGCCATCGAGCAGGGCCATCAAATCCGGCGGCACCTTCGAGTTGGCGCATTCCAGCGACACCTGGTCGAGCTTGCTCTTGGCGAGTGCCGGGAAGAAATCCTCATACTGGCGCCATTCGCTGCCCAGCATGCGCTTCCATTCGATATTGGCCTGGATGCCATAGCCATAGCAGATATGCACCGCCGTGGTGCAGGTGAGGCCATCCATGGCGCGGTGCAGCGCGTCGATGCCCCACTCGGCGGCCTGGCGGGTATAGGCATTGAAGGCCGGTTCATCGAACTGGATGATATCCACACCCTCGGCCTGCAACGCCTTGGCCTCGGCATTGAGCAGGTCGGCGAAGGCCATCGCGGTTTTCACGCGGTCGCCGTAGAACTCGTCCTTCACCGTGTCCATGATGGTCATCGGGCCGGGCAGGGTGAACTTGACCTTGCGCGTGGTGTGCTGGCGCAGGAACTTGGCTTCCCACGGGTGGGCGCGGCCCTTCATCTGCAGCTTGCCGACAACGCGCGGCACCATCGCCTTGTAGCGGTTGTCGCGGATGCCGATTTCCACCTTGTGCTGGCGGTCGATGCCATCGACGTTCTCAACAAAGCCATGCACGAAATGCTGCCGGCTCATTTCGCCGTCGCCAACAATGTCGAGGCCGGCGTCTTCCTGTTCCTTCAGCCACATCAGCGTGGCGTCGCGCTTGGCGGTTTCGAGATCCGCACCCTCGGCCCGCCATTGCGGCCACAGCTTATGCGTTTCCGAAAGCCAGCCGGGCTTCGGCAGGCTGCCGGCGATGGTGGTCTGGAACAGCATGGCGTTTCTCCCCCGCAACGAATCTGAGGCGCCAGTTTACTCCGCAGCTTGGGCTGCCGCCAGCATGCGCGGCGTCGGGCGGTCGTTCATGAACAACTGCATCAGGCCGGCGCCGGCGCCGATGCCGGCGGCAAGCTGCCAGGCAAGCTGGTAGGAGCCGAGCATGTCGTAGATCACGCCGCCGCCCCAGGCGCCGAGGAAGCTGCCGACCTGGTGGCTGAAGAAAGCGATGCCGGTCAGCGTGGCGAGGAAGCGGATGCCGAAAATCTGCGCTACCAGGCCGTTGACCAGCGGGATGACGCCGAGCCACAGCGTGCCCATCACGGCGGCGAACAGCAAGGTGGTTGCCTGGCTCGCCGGGATGATGAAATAGGCCGCCAGCGCGAAGGAGCGCAGCAGATAGATCAGGCCGAGCAGGGTGCGCTTCGGGTAGCGGTCGCCAAGCCAGCCGAACAGCCAGGAGCCGAACACGTTGAAGGCGCCGATCACCGCCAGTGCCTGGCCGCTCACCATCGGATCGACACCGCAATCCGCGAGATAGGTGGGCAGATGCGTGGTGATGAACACCAATTGCAGGCCGCAGACGAAGAAGGCGGCGGCCATCACGATATAGCCGCCATGGCGGCTGGCCTCGCCGAGGGTCTGGCTCAGGGTTTCGCTGGGGCCGGTGCTTGCCGCCAGCGGCACGGCATCGGCGCGGCTGCCGATGAAGGCGGCGGGCAGCATCACGGCGGCGAGGCCGACGAAGACGAAGGTGGCGATCTGCCAGCCATGGTCGACGATCACATTCTGCGCCAGCGGGGCGCAGAAGAAGGTGCCGATCGAGCCGGCGGCGGAAACCAGGCCGAAAGCCAGGCTGCGGCGCTCGGGCCGCACCACGCGGGCGGCGACCTTGGCAGCGATGCCCGAACTGGTGCAGGACAGCGCCAGGCCGATCATCACGCCGGCGCCGAGCATGATCTGCAGTGGTCCGGTGGCAAAGGCGGTGAGCAGGAAGCCTGCGGCATAAATCAGCACGCCGATGATGGCGGTCCAGCGCGTGCCGTAGCGATCGACCAGGGCACCGGCGAAAGGCTGCGTCACACCCCAGACGATATTCTGCAACGCGAGTGCGAAGGCATAGTCGCTGGCCGAGACGCCAAGGTCCTGGCCGATCGGGCGCATGAACAGGCCCTGGCTCTGGCGCATGCCCATGGCCAGCGACAGCATCACGGCGGCGCCGGCCAGGATCCAGATGCTCTGGGCGCGGGTGAGACTCGGGTGATGGAACGGCAGGCCCGACGCTGTCTTTAGGGCAGACTGGGGTGGCTGGGCGGCAGACTGGCTCATTATCGGCTCTTTGTCTGGTGATGGGGTCTGGTTAGGGGCGGATTGTCGATTTCCTCCGGCAGGCGGGAGGATGGTACTGACCCGGACGAAAGTCCAGTGGTCGATTGTACTCTGACAATTCTGTGCCCAGGAGGCTGGGGCCACCACCCTTGCCAAGCCGCGCCGGTGGTGGTGAGGTAAGGAAAATCCTTCCCGCCCAGGACGACCCATATGACCCAGGATATTCTGAACAGCCTCAAGGGTATCGAAGCGGAATTGATCCGCATCCGCCGCGACATCCACAAGCATCCCGAAACCGCTTTCGAGGAAGTGCGCACCGCCGACCTGGTCGCCGCCAAGCTGACCGAATGGGGTATTCCGGTGCATCGCGGCCTGGCCAAGACAGGCGTGGTCGGCACGCTGCATGGCAGCGGCAATGAAGGCGGTCGCAGCATCGGGCTCCGCGCCGACATGGATGCGCTGAACCTGCTCGAGCGCAACACCTTCGATTATGCCTCGGTGCACAAGGGCAAGATGCATGCCTGCGGCCATGATGGCCACACCGCCATGCTGCTCGGCGCCGCGCGCTATCTCTCCGAACACCGCAATTTCAGCGGCACGCTGCATTTCATCTTCCAGCCGGCGGAAGAAGGCGAGGGCGGCGCCCGCGTCATGATCGAGGAAGGCCTGTTCGATCAGTTCCCCTGCGATGCGGTCTATGGCATGCACAACATGCCGGGCCTGCCGCTGGGTCAGTTCGCCATCCGGCCCGGTTCCATGATGGCGGCATCCGATACATGGACTGTCGTGTTCCGTGGCACCGGCGGCCATGGCGCCATGCCGCATATGGGCACCGATCCGACCCAGCCGACGGCGGCTTTCGTCACCGCGACGCAGAATATCATCGGCCGCAATGTGTCGCCGCAGCATGCCGCCGTGCTCAGCGTCGGCCATATTGCTGCCGGTTCCTATGGTTCGCCGAATGTGATCCCGGCGGAGGTGACCGTGCGCGGCACCGCGCGCAGCTACACGCCTGCCGACCGCGACCTGCTGGAACGCCGCCTGGGCGAAGCAGCCCGGGGTATCGCTGCCGCCCATGGCTGCACGGTGGAATATCATTATCTGCGGCGCTATCCGCCGCTGGTGAATGCCTCGGCGCAGACCGAGATCGCGCTGCGCGCGGCGGCGGCCACCGTGGGCGCTGACAAGGTGGATGGCGATGTCGAGCGCCTGACCGGTGCTGAAGACTTCGCCTTCATGCTGGAGAAGAAGCCCGGCGCCTATATTCTCTTGGGCAATGGCGGCAGCGTGGAGGATGGCTCCTGCCATTACGTGCATACGCCGCATTACGACTTCAACGACCAGGCACTGGTCACCGGCGTCGCCTACTGGGTCAACCTGGTGGCGGAAGAGCTGGGCACGCGCTGAGGCAATTCTTTTTGCTTCGTCATGCGCGGACCTGATCCGCGCATCTTTCTCCAATTGGTCTGAGATACCCTGCCTCCGCAGGGCATGACGCTGTTTATTTTGTCTTAGCCCCTCTGATACCGAATCCCCAGCGCCTTGATGCGCGAGGCCAGCGTGGTCGGCTTCACATCCAGCCGCACCGCTGCGCCATCGGGGCCGAAAATGCGGCCATTGCAAGCCTCGAGTGCGGCCAGGATATTCTGCCGGTCGCGCTCGCGGCGGTCGGCTTCGGTGAGCAATGCGTTGCTTTTCTGCGGTGCGGCTGCTGGCATTGCTGGCGCGGCGGTATCGGGCAGGTCCAGCCGCAGGCGGCCCTGGCGGGCGAGAATCGCGGCGCGCTCGATCACGTTTTCCAGCTCGCGCACATTGCCCGGCCAGCCATAGCGTTCCAAGCGGCGGATATCGCCTTCGGTCAAACGCAGGTCGCTGGTCTTGAGCTTGCGTGCATTGCCGCGCAGGAAATGCGAGGCCAGCAGCGCGATATCCTCGCGTCGCTCGCGCAAGGGCACGGATTCAATCGGCACGACATTCAAGCGGAAATACAGATCCTCGCGGAAGCGGCCCTGGCGCACTTCCTGGCGCAGGTCGCGGTTGGTGGCGGCGATCACGCGCACATCCACCGCCCGGGTGCGTTCCTCACCCACGCGCTCGAACTGGCCTTCCTGCAGCACGCGCAGCAGCTTGCCTTGCAACTCCAGCGGAATCTCGCCCACTTCATCGAGGAACAGCGTGCCGCCATCGGCGAGCTCAAACCGCCCGACGCGATCGCGCAGCGCGCCGGTGAAGGCGCCCTTCACATGGCCGAAGAATTCGCTTTCGAACAGCTCGCGCGGAATCGCCGCGCAATTGACGCGGATCAGCGGCCGGTCGGAGCGTTTGCTCACCTCATGGATGGCGCGCGCAATCAGTTCCTTGCCGGTGCCGCTCTCGCCGGTCACCAGCACGGTGGCATCGGTCGGCGCCACCAGGTCGATCTGGCGCAGCAGGTTCTGCACCGCCGCCGATTGCCCGATGATGCCGCGATGATTGCCCTCGAGGCGGATTTCCTCCTGCAGATAGGCGTTTTCCAGTTCCAGCTTGCGGCGCAGGCTGTCCACTTCCTCGAGGGCGGCGCGCAGCTTCTCTTCCGCCTCGCGGCGATGGCTGATATCGCGGAACACGATCACCGCGCCCACCACCACGCCACGGTCGCGGATCGGCGTGGAGGTATACTCCACCCAGACCGGCTGACCGGAGCGGTGCCAGAACACTTCGTTATCCACCTGATGCACCGCGCCATCGCGGAAGGCGGCATAGATCGGGCAATCCTGGTGCGGGTAATGGCTGCCGTCATGGCGGGTGTGATGCACGATGGTGTGCATGTCCTTGCCCACCAGTTCCTCGGCGGCCCAGCCCAGCATGCGTTCGGCGGCCGGATTGACGAAGGTGGTCTTGCCTTCGGCGTTCACGCCGTAGATGCCTTCGCCGGCGGCGCGCAGGATCAACTGGTTCTCGCGTTCGACATCGCGGAAGAAACGCTCCACCCGCTGCCATTCGGCGAGGCCGCCGCGCACATAGCCTTCAGCGGCTTCATCCACCTGGCGGCGGCGACGTGCTTCCAGGTCGCTGACGGTGATCAGCAGCCGAGGCCTCTCGCCAGGAATGGCGGCGCCGGCATATTCCACTTTCAGCGCCGCGCCGGTGGCATGGCGTGGCTGCAGTTCGGCGCTCCAATACTGGCCCTGGCTCAGCACGGCCTCGCTGAACACCACCAGGGCCGGGACCTGGTCCGGGTGCAGGGCGCTCATGGCGCTGCCGCGCAAAGCGGCACGGTCATAGCCAAGCAGGCGGCAGGCTGCGGCATTGGCATCCAGTACCCGGTCGGCATAGGGGTCCACTACCAGCATGGCGTCCGGGCTGCACTCGAAAACCGGGCCTAACGCTTCCGCTGTTTCGCTCAGCACGGGCTACACCCTCTCATATACAACGATATTCCGTAATTAGGATTACGTATTTTCGTATTATACGAATTTTCGTAGCGCAGGCGAGAGAAATCGGCGGTTATCCGAATCCCGGATTACCGGGAATCCATAGCCACGGCATAAACGTGGCACGATGCTTGCTCCTCTCTGGTGGAAAGAATGCATTTGTTTCGGGCGGGGGATTTTCTGCTCGAAAAATAGGCACCATCAGAGACGGAGACCGCCGCATGTCGCTGTTCCAGGATCCCTTCGACGCCAATACCCGCCTCGATGCCTGCCCCTGTGGCAAGCATAACACCCTGGCGGCGCATAACGCCGATGTGGCGGAATGGCAGCGCCAGACCCAGCTTCGCCTCGCCACCGCCGCCGATGAGGAAAAGCGCCTGACCAGCGCCGTCGATCAGGCGGTGATCCGCGCCCTGATTCCGAACGATGTTACCCGCCGCCGCGTGCTGCATGCGGTCGGCGCCGGCACGCTGCTCTCGGCGGTCGAGCAGTTCTTCCCGCTTGCCACCGCGCGCGAAGTTTTCGCCCAGGACAAGGCGCCGCTGGAAAAGAAGGACCTCAAGGTCGGCTTCATCGCCATCACCTGCGCCACGCCGATCATCATGGCGCATCCGATGGGCTTCTATTCCAAGCATGGCCTGAATGTGGAAGTGGTGAAGACCGCCGGCTGGGCGGTGATCCGCGACAAGACCATCAACAAGGAATACGACGCCGCGCATATGCTGTCGCCGATGCCGCTGGCGATCACCACCGGCACCGGCTCTGCGCCGATCCCCTACACCATGCCGGCGGTGGAGAATATCAACGGCCAGGCCATCACGCTGGCGATGAAGCACAAGGACAAGCGCGATCCGAAGCAGTGGAAGGGCATGAAGTTCGCCGTGCCGTTCGACTATTCGATGCACAATTACCTGCTGCGCTACTATCTAGCCGAACATGGCATCGACCCGGATACCGATGTGCAGATCCGCGCCGTGCCGCCGCCGGAAATGGTCGCCAACCTGCGTGCCGACAATATCGACGGCTTCCTGGCGCCGGATCCGGTGAATCAGCGCGCGGTCTATGACGGCGTCGGCTTCATCCATCTGCTGACCAAGGAAATCTGGGACGGCCATCCCTGCTGCGCCTTCGCCGCCAGCCAGGAATTCGTCACCACGGCGCCGAATACCTACCGCGCCCTGCTGCGTGCCATCATCGAAGCCACGGCTTATGCAACCAAGGCTGAGAACCGCAAGCAGATCGCCGAAGCCATCGCGCCGGCGGCCTATCTCAACCAGCCGGTGACGGTGGTGGAGCAGGTGTTGACCGGCACCTTCGCCGATGGCCTCGGCAATGTGAAGCGCGTGCCCGACCGCATCGATTTCGCACCCTTCCCGTGGCAGAGCTTCGGCATCTGGATTCTCACCCAGATGAAGCGCTGGGGCCAGCTCAAGGGCGATGTCGATTATCAGAAGGTGGCCGAGCAGGTGTTCCTCGCCACCGACACCCAGAAGCTGATGCAGGATGTCGGCCTCACGCCGCCGTCCAGCCCGTACAAGACTTTCTCGGTGATGGGCAAGCCGTTCGATCCGAGCAAGCCGACCGAATACATCAACTCGTTCAAGATCAAGCGGGTCTGATTGCGATGAAACTGTCCTTTCGCCTGCGTGCTGCCGCTGTATCGCTTGCCTTGCTCATTGCGCTGCTCGCCGCCTGGCAGATCGGCACCATGGGCACCGGCACCACGCAGGCGATGGACCCGGAATACGCCAAGCTGATGGGCCTCACCGCCACCCAGGGCAAGTCGGCGATGCCGGGGCCCTGGGATGTGGCGAAAATCCTCGGCAAGCATCTCGCCGATCCGTTCTACGTCAAAGGCCCGAACGATCAGGGCATCGGCATTCAGCTCATCTACTCCATCGGCCGCGTCGCGCTCGGCTTCGGCCTGGCGGTGATCGTCGCGGTGCCACTGGGTTTCCTGATCGGCCTGTCGCCGCTGTTCCGCCAGGCGCTCGATCCGTTCATTCAGGTGATGCGGCCGGTGTCTCCGTTGGCGTGGATGCCGCTGGCGCTCTACACCATCAAGGATAGCGGCATTTCCTCGATCTTCGTCATCTTCATCTGCTCGGTCTGGCCGATGCTGACCAATACCGCCTTCGCCGTGGCGAATGTGCGCAAGGAATGGCTGAACGTAGCGCTGACGCTCGAAGTCGGCACCTTCCGCCGCATTTTCCGCGTCATCCTGCCGGCAGCCGCCCCCACCATCCTCACCGGCATGCGCATCTCGATCTCGATTGCCTGGCTGGTGATCGTCGCCGCCGAAATGCTCGTGGGCGGCACCGGCATCGGCTACTTCGTCTGGAACGAGTGGAACAACCTATCGATCGCCAACGTCATCAACGCCATCCTGTTCATCGGCGTGGTCGGCATGCTGCTTGACCAGTTGCTCGGCCTCGCCGTGCGCGCCGCGACCTATCCTGAGTAAAGTACCATGACCCAGCCTTTCATCCAGGTGCAGGAACTCGCGCGCCGCTTCGCCGCGCCCGATGGCGGCACCACTACCGTTTTCGAAAATGCCTGGTTCAATATCGACCAGGGCGAATTCGTCTGCATCATCGGCCATTCCGGCTGCGGCAAGACCACGGTGCTGAATATCCTGGCCGGGCTGGACAAGCCATCCGCTGGCGCCATCCTGCTGGAAGACAAGGAAGTGGATGGCCCGAGCCTCGACCGCGCCGTGGTGTTCCAGAGCCATGCGCTGATGCCGTGGATGACGGTGGAGCAGAATGTTGCCTTCGCCGTCGCCTCGCGCTGGCCGAAATGGGACAAGGAAAAAGTCCGCGAACAGGCGCGCAAGTTCATTGCCATGGTTGGCCTGGCCGGCGCGGAAGCGAAAAAGCCATCGCAGCTTTCCGGTGGCATGAAGCAGCGCGTCGGCATCGCCCGGGCGCTCTCCATCGAGCCGAAGATGCTGCTGATGGATGAGCCGTTCTCGGCTTTGGATGCATTGACCCGCGGAACCTTGCAGGACGAAGTGCTGCGCATCCGCGCCGCGACCGGGCTTACCGTGTTCATGATCACCCATGACGTGGACGAAGCCATCCTGCTCGCCGACCGCATCGTGCTGATGACCAACGGGCCGAATGCACGCATTGCCGAGATCCTGATCAACACGCTGCCCAAGGACCGCCAGCGCGAAACGCTGCACCAGCAGCCGGAATATTATCCGATCCGCAATCACCTGCTGGATTTCCTGGTGCGTCGCTCGAAGAACTTCGTGCCGCCGGCCGATTACGATCCGCGCAAGCCGCCGCAGGTGCGCGCCTCTGCCAAGCTTCCTATCGGGGGTGGCGACACCCTCACCGATGCCGCCGATTGATTCAGTAAGACCAAGGAGAAAAAAAGTGCAGCGCAGCGACGTTACCGAGAAGATCCTGGATACCAAGCGCCTGAAGGGTTGGACCTGGAAGGACATCACCAAGAAGATCGATCCCAAGGAATCGACCATCTACCTGACCTGCGGCCTGCTCGGCCAGATGAAGCTGAAGCCGGAGCAGGCCAAGAAGGCCGCCAAGATGTTCGGTCTCAGCAAGCTGGAAGAGGCCTTGCTGGTGGAGATTCCCTATCGCGGCTCGCTGCCGCCGGGCCCGCCGACCGATCCGACGATCTATCGCTTCTATGAGCTGGTGCAGGTCTATGGCACCACCTGGAAGGAACTGATCCATGAAGAATTCGGCGATGGCATCATGTCGGCCATCGATTTCAACATGACGATGGAACGCCTGCCCGATCCAAAGGGTGACCGCGTGAAGATCGTCATGACCGGCAAGTTCCTCGATTACAAGCGGTACTAAAAAATCGGCGTCCCCAGACGGAGTGATTGTTGCCGGGTTCTGTAGACGTATTGGATTACATAGCCTATGCCGCCAAGCGCCTGGCCCTGCGCCAGCGCCTGGCGGCGGAAGCACCGGAAGCGGCGGCCGCCATCGCCTATGCGATAGCGGTGGGCAATGTGCTGCATTGCCTGCAAGGCGAGCGTGGCTCCAGCGCGGTGTTCATCGGCAGCAAGGGACTGCAATTCCGCACCGAGCTTGGCGCCGCGCGGGCAGCGCTGGATCAGCGTATCGAAGCCAAGCGCCAGGCACTGGATGGTTGTCGCGGTTTCACCCTGCTGCACGATCTTGTCGCGGCGGCGGATGCGGCGTTGAAAAGCCTGGACCAGGCGCGGGCCGCGCGTGCGGCCATCGACCGGCTGGAATTCACCCCGCCGCAATCCTTCCAGAATTGGACCCAGGCGGTACGGATCGAATTCGCCACATTGCAGCAGATCGGCCTGGCGCTGGATCATCCAGAGCTGATCCGCATGCTGGATGCCTATACTGCGCTGCTGGAAGGCCTGGAGAAATCGGCGCAGGAGCGCGCCACCGGCTCTGCTGCTATCGCCGCCGGCCGTTTTGCCTTGCCGGTGTATCAGCGCTTCATGGCGCTGGCCTATATGCAGGAAACCGATTTCGCGCTGTTCGCCGAGCGCGCCACGCCAGAACAGGCGGCGCTGCTGGAAGAAGCGCGCCGCGATGCGGCCTGGACCGATCTGTTGGATTTGCGCGCCAAGGTCTATGAAGGCTTTGCGCTTGGCCATGTCGGCGGCGTGGCGGCGCCGCATTGGTTCGAACAGGCGACCCGGCGTATTGCCGTGATCAACCGGGTGCGCGACCGCGTCGCGGCGGATTTGCAGGCTGAGGCACAGGTTGTGCTTGCGCCGGATGAAAAGCGCTTGGTGCCACTGTTTGCGCGCGCCATGCGTATCGGTCTGGCCCTGGCCGGCGGCGGCGGCGCGTTGGCTGATTTGCGTGGTCGTTACGAGACTTGGCGGGCAGGTGCCGCCGCGCGGCTGCGCCAGGCACGCGAGGCCCAGGCCAAGGCCGATCAAGCCGCCCAGGCCCGCGCCGAAGCCCAGGCCAGCGAGAAGGTGGCGGCGGGCGAGGTGGCGGATTTTGTCCATCGCGTCGTCACCGGCGATCTCTCCAGCCGCGTCGCGCCCGATGGCAAGGAAGGCTTCTTCCTGCATTTGAGCGAGGAACTGAACCGCCTCACCGCCATGCTGCAGGGCATGGCCGAAGAATTGGCGCGCGTCACCGAGGCGTTGGGCCAGGGCGACCTGACCCAGAGCATGCAGGGCGAGTATGGTGGCATCTTCGCCGAGCTGAAGCTGGGTACCAACCGCATGGCCGGCCTGCTGCGTGATTTCTCGCAACGGCTTGGCGACAGCGCAGAGCAGGTGCAGCGTGCGTCTGAGGAAATCTCCAGCGGCAGCCTCGATCTTGCCTCGCGCAGCGAAACCCAGGCGGCGACGCTGGAAGAGACGGCTGCGACCATGCAGCAGATGGCATCCACGGTGAAGCAGAATGCCGCCAATGCCGAACAGGCCGATAGGCTGGCTGCCAATGCCCGCGCCCAGGCGCAGGCTGGCGGTGAACTGGCTGCGGCGCTGATTCAGGCCATGCGCAAGGTGGAGGATTCCGCCGGGCAGATCGGCGAGATTGTCGGGCTGATGAACGAGATCGCCTTCCAGACCAACCTGCTGGCGCTCAACGCCGCCGTGGAAGCAGCGCGGGCCGGCGAGGCGGGCAAGGGTTTCGCTGTTGTCGCGCAGGAAGTCCGCGCCCTGGCGCAGCGTTCGGCCAATGCCTCGAAGCAGATCCGCGGCTTGATCGAAACCTCGGGCCAGCAGGTGCGCGAAGGCGCCGGCATGGCGCAGCGCGCCGGCCAGGCGCTCACCGATGTCGGCAGCGCGATCCAGGGCTTGAGCAGCCTGGTGGCGGAAATCGCCGCCGCCAGTCGCGAGCAGGCAGTCGGCCTGGAGCAGGTGAGCAAGGCCACCGCCGACATGGATGCCACCACCCAGCGCAATGCTGCCCTGGTGGAGGAAACCAACGCTGCTGCCCAGGCCCTGGCGCAGCAGGCCGGCGATCTTTCCGCCCTGGTGCGCTTCTTCAAGATTTGAGCCGATTGGTGGCCTGTGATCCAGGCGCCCGGCGGCAGCGTATCTATTGCACTACTGCGTCCTCTCCCCCTCAACGCAGTTAGCTAATGTCCCGTTTCCGGAAGGAAAACCGGGACCAGCGGGCGGCAGTGCCCATTTCACCCCCCCCGGATACTGCTGCCCGCTCTTTCTTTCGTCGCGATACACCCTACCATCGCTGGCATGACAGCCGATAACGCAACACCTGATCCGCTTGACCTTGCCTACAGCGACGCCGTGAAGCAGGCGCAGCTTGAACGCGGCAGCCGCAATGCCATGGCGCGCGGCCGGCTTGGCACAAGCTGGTTCGATACCGCGAATGACGATCTGGCCCGTTTCCTGGCCGAGCGCGACCATTTCTTCCTCGGTACCGCCAGCGCCGATGGCCAGCCCTATATCCAGCATCGCGGCGGCCCGCCGGGGTTTTTGAAAGTGCTGGATGCCAAAACTCTTGGCTTCGCCGATTTCAGCGGCAACAAGCAGTATATAAGCGTCGGGAATTTAAGTGAGAATCCTCGCGCTTTCCTGTTTGTGATCGACTATGCGCTGCAGCGCCGGATCAAGCTGTGGGGCCGTGCCGAGGTGGTGGAAGGTGATGCCGTGCTGCTGCAGAAGCTGATGCCGCCGGGCTATCAGGCGCGGCCTGAGCGCGCCATTCTATTCCACCTCGATTTGTGGGCCATCAATTGCCCGCAGCATATCCGGCAGCGTGTAACAGCGGATGAGATCGCTCCGGTGCTGGCACGCTATGAAGCGCGGATCGAGGAACTCGAAGCGGAAGTGAAAAAGCTGCGCCAGGGCTGACAATAAGCCTTCCCCGATCAGTAGCTTCGGGCCAATCCCTCCGCATGATGCGGCTGCACGCGGAGGATGTATTCTGTAGCAAAACTCCCTTTATTGCGAGTCGCTATTAACTCGTTGATAGCGCCGGAAGCTGACGCTAAAACTTTCCCTCAATCATGCTGCAACTAGATGGTTACTTCCGCCTGACGCGCGATATCGGCGCCGAGTCGGTGCCCTTCTCAGGCTCCTACGAGCCCGGCCTTGTCGCGCTTTCCGTCTTCATTGCCGTGCTCGCCGCTTTCGTTGCGCTGTCTCTGTCCAGCCGCGTCGCGGCGGCGCGCAATGCCGGCGCGCGCCTGGCCTGGATTGCCGGCGGCGGCGTCAGCATGGGTGGCGGTATCTGGGCGATGCATTTCATCGGCATGCTCGCCTTCGACATACCCTGCGCCGTCACCTACGACACCACGATCACCATTCTGTCGATGATCCCCGGCGTGCTGGCCAGCAGCGTGGCGCTGGTGGTGATTGCCGATCCGCGCGGCTTCAGTTGGGCCCGGCTGCTGCTCGGCTCGGTGCTGATGGGGGCTGGCATCGGCGCCATGCATTACGCCGGCATGGCGGCGATGCGCATGGATGCGCTGCTTCGCTACGACATCATCATGGTGCTGGTCTCGGTCGGCGTGGCGGTGTTGCTCGCTTTCGTCGCGCTCGGCATCCGTTTCCTGCTGCAGCTCAATGTCCGGCTGGCGGATTACTCGATGCCGCTGGCCGCCGTAATCATGGGCTGCGCCGTGCCAGGCATGCATTACACCGCGATGGCGGCGGCGCGCTTCTATCCGATTGCCACGCCGTCGCAGGTGGTGGCAGCGATGGACCCGACCATGGTGGCGGTGCTGATCGCGATTTTCACTCTGGGCATTGCCGCCCTGGCGCTGGCCGCCGGTTTCGCCGGCCGCCAGTTCGAGACCGCGACGCGGCTGGCGGCGGAAATGGAGCTGCGCGGCGGCTTGGAGCGTGAACTGCGCGCCGACCGTGCCCGCCTGCAGGCGATTTTCGACAGCGCCAATGACGGCATCATCACCGCCAATGCCCAGGGGCAACTGCAGCATTGGAGCCGTGGCGCCGAACGTATTTTTGGCTACAGCGCCGCCGAAGCCATGCCGCTGGATGTGGAAGACCTGGTGCCTGGCTTGCGCAGCAGTGATATCGGGCGCGACCTGGGGCGCCGCCGCCGTGGCGAGATCGAGCAACTCGGCATCTGGCAGCAGGAGCTGCTGGCCAAGCGCAAGGATGGCAGCCTGGTGCCGGTGGAGCTTTCGGTGAGCGAGGCCAATATCGACGGCAACATGCTGCTCACCGGCATCGTGCGCGATATCACCGAGCGGCGCCGCACACAGCAGGAACTGGAAAAGGCGCGCGAGGGCGCCGAGGCCGCCAACCAGGCCAAGACCATGTTCCTGGCCAATATGAGCCATGAAATCCGCACGCCGCTGAATGCGGTGATCGGCATGGCGCATCTGATGCTCAAGACCGACCTCAGCGCGCGCCAGCGGGATTACGTGCGCAAGATTCAGCAATCCGGCCGCCACCTGCTCGGCGTCGTCAACGATGTGCTGGATTTCTCCAAGATCGAGGCCGACCAGTTGAGCCTCGAGCGGGTCGAATTCGATCTCGAAAGCGTGCTGGTCGGGGTGTCCGATGTAGTCGCCGAGCGCGCCAATGCCAAGGGCCTGGAACTGATCTTCGATCTGCCGCCGGATTTACGCACCAACCTGATCGGTGATCCGCTGCGGCTTGGCCAGGTGCTGATCAACTACACCAACAATGCCGTGAAGTTCACCGAGAGCGGCGAAGTGGTGGTGCAGGTACGCCAGGAAGAAGAAACCGCCGATGGCCTGCGGCTGCGCTTCACCGTGCGTGATACCGGCATCGGTATCGCGCCGGCAGAAGTGTCGCGCCTGTTCCAGTCCTTCCAGCAGGCCGACACCTCGACCACGCGGCGCTTCGGCGGCACCGGGCTTGGCCTGGCGATTTCGCGCCGCCTGGCCGAAATGATGGGCGGCGAAGCCGGGGTCAGCAGCGTGCTCGGCAAGGGCAGCGATTTCTGGTTCACCGCCCGGTTTGGCAAGGGCCATACCGCGCCGAGCCGCCGCGCCATGGAGCCGGCTCTGGCCGGCCGCACCGCCCTGCTGGTGGACGACAATGCCAGCGCGCGCGCCACCATCGCCGACATGCTGGAAGCGATGCGCTTTCGCGTGATCCAGGCCACCAGCGGCAGTGAAGCCTTGCAGCTTGTCGCCAACGAAACCTACGACATCGCCTTCGTCGATTGGCGCATGCCCGATCTTGATGGCCTGCAGACCGTGGCGCTGCTGCGCCAGAAGGCGCGGCCCGGCGCGGCCCATGTGCTGGTGACGGCCTATGGCCGCGAGGATGTGCTGCGCCAGGCCGAAGCGGCGGGGCTGGACGACATCCTGGTCAAGCCGGTGAATGGCTCGATGCTGTTCGATTGCGCCGTGCGGCTGATCTCCGGCGCCGGGCCGCAGTTGTTCGCCAGCGACATCGAAGGCAGCAACGAGCAATGGGCCGTGCTGCGCGGTCGCCGCGTGCTGCTGGTGGAAGATAATGAACTCAACCGCGATGTGGCGCGCGACCTGTTGCATGCCGCCGGCGTCGTGGTGGCGATTGCCCATGATGGCCGCCAGGCGCTGGACATGCTGGAGCATGAGCGTTTTGAACTGGTGCTGATGGACATGCAGATGCCGGTGATGGATGGCATCGCCGCCACCCGCGCCATCCGCGCGCAGCCGGAACTGGCCGGGCTGCCGGTAATCGCCATGACCGCCAATGCCATGGCGCAGGATCGCGCCATCTGCCTCGCCGCCGGCATGAACGACCATCTTGCCAAGCCGATCAATCCGGATCTGCTCTACGACATGCTGGCGCGCTGGTTGGGTGCGCCGCCGCCGCCAGCCGTCACCACCACGACCATCGTGGTGCCGCCGGCCTTCGCCGGCGTGGCGACGTTGCTGGATGTGCCGGCCGGCTTGCGCCGGGTGCTCAACCAGCCCGAACGCTATCTTGCCATGCTCGGCAAATATGCCAGCAGCCAGGCGCAACTGATGCAGCGTCTGCAGGCGGCGCTGGCGGCGGAGGATTGCGAAACGGCGGAACGTGAGGCCCATACCGCGCGCGGCCTGGCCGGCAATATCGGTGCTGAGGCGGTGGCGGCGGCGGCGGCGCGGCTGGAGCAGGCGATCAAGCAGGGTTGCCCCGGCGCGGTGCTGCGCGATGAACTCGACGATCTGGATGCCGCGCTCGGTCATGTGCTGGATGGCATCGGCGCGCTGCTGGCGCAACTGGTGCCGCAGCCCGAAGCCACGGCTGCAACCAGTGCGGCCGATGATGCCGCCGTGCAGCATCTGGAAGCCCTGCTGGCCGAGGATGATCCGGCGGCGCGCGATTATTACGACGAGATCAGCGCTGGCCTCGCGGTCCGCTTCGGCCAGACCGCCGGCACTGCCATCGGTGCCGCGCTTGGCGCCTATGACCTGCCGGCGGCGCGGCAGGTCCTGCAGGAAGCGATGCAGGCGGAGCATAAGCCGTCATGACCTTGCCGTTCGAACATGACGGCGCCACCCGCCCGACAATCCTGGCGGTGGACGATACGCCGGACAACCTTACCCTGCTGCATGGCCTGCTGAAGGACCGCTACCGCGTCAAGGTGGCGAATGGCGGCAGTGCGGCCTTGCGCATCGCCACCGCGCAGCCGGCGCCGGACCTGATCCTGCTCGATGTGATGATGCCGGAGATGGATGGCTACGAAGTCTGTCGCCGGCTTAAATCCGATCCGGCGACGCGCGACATCCCGGTGGTGTTCCTCACCGCAAAGTCGGATGTGGAGGACGAGCGCTATGGCCTCGATCTCGGCGCTGTCGATTACATCACCAAGCCGATCAGCCCGCCGATCGTACTGTCGCGCGTACGCAATCATCTGCGGCTCAAGGATGCGGCGGATTTCCTGAAAGACAAGACCGTCTACCTGGAAGCCGAGGTGGGGCGCCGCACCCGCAGTCTGCGGGCCATACAGGATGCGGTGATCATGGCGCTGGCTTCGCTGGCCGAAACCCGCGACAACGAGACCGGCAACCATATCCGCCGCACGCAGAATTATGTCCGCCGCCTGGCCGAGGAATTGAAGCGGCATCCGGATTTCGCCGCCCAGCTCGATGATGAAACCATCCGCCTGCTCTACAAATCGGCACCGTTGCACGATATCGGCAAGGTCGGCATTCCCGATGCCATCCTGCTCAAGCCGGACAGGCTGACGGCGGATGAATTCGAGGTCATGAAGCGCCATGCGCAGCTTGGCTGCGATGCCATCGAGACGGCGTTGCAGGATCTAGAGGAGGGCGACCGCGCCTTCCTGCAGCATGCCTGCGATATCGCGGCGACGCATCATGAGAAATGGAATGGCAAGGGCTATCCGCGCGGCTTGGCCGGCGAGGCGATTCCGCTATCGGGCCGGCTGATGGCGCTAGCCGATGTCTATGACGCGCTGATCAGCAAGCGCATTTACAAGCCAGCTTTCAGCCACGAGGAAGCGGTGCGGCTGATCAGCGAAGGCAGCGGCAGCCATTTCGATCCGCGCATCGTAGCGGTGTTCATGTCCATCGAGCATGATTTCCGCGCCATCGCGCAGCAATTCGCCGATTAAGGCTTAACGTACCACGCCGGAAATGATGTCGAGCACCAGGCCGTCGCTGCGCACCAGCGCCACGTCCTGGGCGATCACCACGCGCTCAAGGCCGGCCGGCAGCTTCGGCAGGTCGCGCCGCAGCGCGCTCGGCAGCGGCCGGCGCTCGAAATTCAGCGGCAGTACATCGCCCTTCGCGGGCAACTTGGAAAGGCCGGGCGGCAATTCGCGCGCCATGTTCTTGCGGCTGGCCTTGGCGCGGATCTGGTCTTCGCGCAGGCGTTCGAAATAGCGCGGGATGATCCACTGGTCGGGCCCGGCGAAGCCGGTCACCGCCAGCGGGTTGGGATCATAGGCAGCGGGCCCGGTGCCGATATGGTCGGATGTCGCTTTTTCTTTTGCCGCTGCCGGCATGGCAACGAGCAGCAACAGGAATAGGGCGGCGCGGGCATTGGCGAGTGTGCTGGGCATCACGCTTGCACCTCTGCTTTGAGGGCCGCCTGCTTGGCCGCCTGCTCGCGCAGGATATCGGCCTTGGAGCGCTTCACGCTGGCGGATTTGAGCTGGCCGCAGGCCGCCATGATGTCGCGGCCGCGCGGCGTGCGCACCGGCGAGGAATAGCCGGCATTGAACACGATCTCGCTGAACTGATTGATCGTGTTGTTGCTGGAGCATTCATAGGGCGCGCCGGGCCAGGGGTTGAACGGGATCAGGTTCACCTTGGCCGGGATACCCTGCAGCAGGCGCACCAGTTCGCGCGCATCCGCCGGGGTGTCGTTGATCCCCTTCAGCATCACATATTCAAAGGTGATGCGGCGGGCATTGCTCAGGCCGGGATATTTGGCGCAAGCAGCGAGCAGTTCGGCAATCGGGTATTTCTTGTTCAGTGGCACCAGCACATCGCGGATATCGTCGCGCACGGCATGCAGCGAGATGGCGAGATTGACATCCAGCTCAGCGCCGCAGCGCTCGATCATCGGCACCACGCCGGCGGTGGAGAGCGTGATGCGGCGCTTGGAAATCGAGATGCCCTCGTTGTCCATCACGATCTTCAGCGCCTTCGACACATTGTCGAAATTGTACAGCGGCTCGCCCATGCCCATCATCACGATGTTGGACAGCATGCGGCCATCCTTCGGCGAGGGCCATTCCTCCAGGCAGTCGCGCGCCAGCATCACCTGGCCGACGATTTCCGCCGGGCTCAGGTTGCGCACCAGCTTCATGGTGCCGGTATGGCAGAAGCGGCAGGTGAGCGTGCAGCCGACCTGGGAGGAAACGCAGAGCGCGCCGCGATCCTCTTCCGGGATATGGACGGCTTCGGCTTCCTCGCCATCGGCGAATTTCAGCAGCCATTTGCGGGTGCCGTCGGTGCTTTTCAGGTCCTTGCTGGCGCCGGGGCGGCCGACCTGGAAATGCTGGCTCAGGCGTTCGCGCAGATCCTTGGCCAGCGTGGTCATGACGCTGAAGTCGCGCGCGCCGCGATAATAGATCCAGTGCCAGAGCTGGTTGGCGCGCATCTTGGCGGCCTTCTCGGCCTCGCCGGCCTCGATCAGCCTGGCGGCGATCTCTGCCCGGGTCAGCCCAAGCAGTTCGATGGCGCCGGCATTGGCGGCAGCAGGCTGTTCCGGCTTTGCTGCGATATCGGGAACCAGGGCGGCGCTCATGAGGTCGCTCCGGGCAGGCCACAGGCCTTGTCGATGGCCTTAAGTGCCTCGCCGAAGCCGGCCAGGCTGTAGGTGTCGGTGGTGGCAGTGCCACGCGCCGAAGTGCCCTTCACGGTGAGCTGCTTGCCCTTCTTCAGGGCATCCACCAGCTTGGCATCGGTGGCGGCATCGGCGGCCCAGGCGGCCTCGCCATGGGTGAACATCTCGAAGCTGTCCTTGCCGATGCTGGCTTGCGCCGGACTCTGCGGTTTCAGGCCATAGCCGAACACGATGCTGACTTCGTTGCGCACCTTGGTGGCGGTCTTGTGTGTCACCAGCAGGTAGATTTCGCCGCGCTTGACGCTTGCCGGCTCTTTCTTCTCCGGCAGGCCATGCAGGTAGCAGGTACGGCCATCCTTGCCGTCAAGCTGATAGGCCTGCCAGCCTTGGAAGCTGCCGATCCGCTTGGTCTCGGGCTTTTTCGCTTCCGGCTTGGCGGCCTCTGGCTTGGGCGCGGTTTTCTGGGCCTGAGTCTGGGCTTGGGCCTGGGAAAAGCCGGCAGCCGGCGCCAGCAGCAGCAGCGTCGCGAAGAGGGGGGCGATGGGAGAGATCATAGCGGGGGGGAACATAGCGGCGCGGGGGCGGCTTTTCCACCCCCTTTTCGCCGCAGCGGCCAGGGAACTCTGCTAAACCTTTGGCCCGCCTTGCATAGTCTGCAACACTGAAGCACCATATGCCAATGCGAGGAGCGTTGAACGAGGGGCTGGCGTGACGGAGAGCGCGGGCATGGACCGGCAGCGCCAGGCCGATTTGCTGCGCCGCGTGGCGGAAAAGCAGGATCGTGCCGCTTTCGCTGAATTGTTCCGCCACTTCGCGCCGCGCGTGAAGGGTTTCATGCTGCGCCAGGGCGTGCCCGAGGATGTCGCCGACGAATTGGCGCAGGAAAGCCTGATCACGCTGTGGCATCGCGCCGTCACTTTTGATCCGGCACAGGCTTCCGTCGCCACCTGGATTTTCACCATCGCGCGCAACAAGCGCATCGACCGCATCCGCCGCGAGAAACGGCCGGAACTTGATCCCGATGATCCGGCCCTGCAGCCGGACCCCGAGCCGCCGCCCGATGCCGCGCTGGACCGCCAGCAGGAGGAGGACCGGCTGCGCGCCGCCCTGGCCGATCTGCCCATCGAGCAGAAGCGGCTGCTGGAACTGGCCTTCTTTCAGGATATTTCGCATCGCGACATCGCGGTGGCGGAGAATCTGCCGCTCGGCACGGTGAAGTCGCGCATCCGGCTGGCGCTGGCTCGGCTCAAGGGCAGGCTGGAAAGCGACTAGAGGCCCCTCATACCGCCCGGGCCTTCATGCCTTGCGTCAGGCGTTTCAGCAGCGCGAGGAAGAGCTTCTGTTCCTTCGGCGACAGCAGCGCGATGATGTTGGCCTCGTGGCGCTCGACGCCGGCGGTGAGCCGTTTCAGCAGGGCATGGCCCTTGGGGCTCAGCGACAGGGCATAGGAACGGCGGTCGCTCGCCGCCTTGCGCCGCAGCACCACGCCCTTGCGCACCAGTTGCTCCAGCGCCGGGGTGAGGGTGGATTTGTCCAGCCCCACTGCCTGGCTCAGCGCGCTTTGCGTGATGCCGGGATTATGCGCCAGCAGGGTGAGCAGGCTGAAACGACCGGGCGAGACGCCGTCTGGCGCCACTTCGCGGGCGAAATCGGCATAATCAGCCAACTGCGCCATGCGCAGGTGATAGCCGAAATAGCCCGGCAGCGGCCCGAAATCGAGGGCGGGTGCGGCAACGGGCGTGGGGTTGGCTGGCTTGTTGTGCGGACGTCGAGCCATGAGGTCAATTCATGTGGCTTGGCAGATACAGCGCGATGGCCGGGAAGATCACGATCAGCGCCAGCCGCACCAGATCGATGAGGATGAAGGGCATGACGCCTTTATAGATGGTGCCGAGGCTGACGTCGCGGGCGATGGAGTTGATCACGAATACATTGATGCCGACCGGCGGCAGCACCATGCCCAGCGTGGTGACCATGACGATGATGACGCCGAACCAGATCGGATCGAAGCCAAGCTGCATCATCACCGGATAGACGATCGGCACCGTCACCAGGATGATCGCCAGTTCATCCATCAGCGCGCCAAGCACCAGATACATCACCAGGATCAGGGTCAGTACGCCATAGGGGCCGATGGGCAGATCGGTGAGGAAGCCGGAAACCTTCTGCGGCGTCTGGGTGATGACCAGGAAATAGCCGAACAGGAAGGCGCCGACCACGATGGTGAAGATCGAACCGCCGGTGCGCACCGCCTCGATCAGGCTGGCCTTGATTTCCGGCCAGCGCAGCCGACCGCGCAGCATGCCGATGATCAGTGCGCCGCAGGCGCCGCAGCCCGCCGCCTCGGTGGCGGTGAAGATGCCGCCATACATGCCGCCGACGATGCCGATGAACAGCAGGGCCGTAGCCCAGATATCGCGCAAGCTGTCGAACCGCTCGCGCCAGTCGGCCTTTCTGCCGCGCGGCAGCCAAGCGGGCCGCCACAGGCCGACAAGCTGGATCGTTGCCATGTAGCACAGCACGCCGAGGATGCCGGGCAGGATGCCGGAAATGAACAGCTTGCCGATATCCTGCTCGGTGAGCAGGCCATAGAGCGCGAAGATCACCGAGGGCGGAATCATGATGCCGAGTGTGCCGCCCGCCGCGATGACGCCGGTGGAGAAACCGGGATCGTAGCCGGCGCGGCGCATTTCCGGCAACGCCACATTGGTCATGGTGGCTGCCGTGGCGACGGATGAGCCGTTGATTGCGGCGAAGCCGGCGCAGGCGGTGACGGTGGCCATGGCCAGGCCGCCGCGGCGATGGCCGAGCCAGGCTTCGCCGGCGCGGAACAATTCGCGGCTCATGCCGGCATGGGAGGCGAAACAGCCCATCAGAATGAACATCGGAATCACCGCCAGGTCGTAGTCGGTGGCGACCCGAATCGGCGATTGCGCCAGCAGATTTAGTGCCGGCTTCAGCGCCGCAAGAATACCGAAACCGGCAACGCCGACTATGCCCATGGCGATGCCGACCGGCACGCGCAGCACCATCAGCACGAACAGCAGCACGAAGCCGCCGATGGCGATCACGTCCTGTTCAAGCATCAGGAGGCCTCCTCCAGCGGAGTCTCGCTGCGGGTATCCACCCGCCGGCCGAGGATCAGCCGGCTAAGCCGCAGGGCCAGCAGTAATGCCGCCAGCACCACACCGAGCGCGGCGATGGCATAGAGCGGCCAGACCGGCAGACGCAGGTCGAAGGTCTGCTCGTGGCTGGCATAGACGCTGATCACCTTGTCTTTCAGCATCCAGGCAAACAGCAGCATGAAGCCGAGCGTGATGGCGGTGGCGAAGATGTCGATGGCGCGTTTGCCCCAGTTCGGCGCCATTTCCCACAGGCCATCCACCTGGATATGGCGGTTGTGGAAGCCGGCGAGCGCGATGCCCCAGAACATCGCGGTGCCGAGCAGCAGGCGCGAGGCATCGAAGGAATCCGGCAGGCCGTAGCTGAACAGCCAGCGCAGCATCACGGTGACGAAGGTGAGCAGGGCCACCGCCAGCAGCAGCAGCCCGGCCACCAGCTCCACCCGGTCGACAAAACGGTTCATGAGCCCCCGCTGGAACGATACCGCCGGCCACGATATGCCATCATGGCCGGCGGGTTTAAGCTACAGTCAGAAACAGCGATCAGAAAGCAGCGGCGTTGCGCTTCTTCAGTTCGGCCTTGAGTTCGGCCAGGGCTTCCTCGCCATTGACGCCGACTTTCTTCACATCCTCGTACCAGACCTTGGTCAACTCGTCGCCGATCTTGCGCCAGGCCACCATGTCGGCCTCGCTCGGCTTGACGAATTCATGGTCCGACATGGCGCGCAGCTTTTCGCGGCCTGCCGCTTCCTGGTCAGCCCAGGGGCCGGCCAGTGCCAGTGCCGCGTCGGTGTTGCAATTGGCGTCGATGGCTTTCTTCTGGTTGGCCGACATCTTGTCGTAGGTGCCCTTGTTCATCACCAGCACGAAATTGCTGACATAGAGCGGCGCATCCATATGCAGCTTGGCCACCTTGTCGATGCCGAACACGAACAGGCTGTCCCACGGGAAGGTGATGGCATCCGCCGTGCCGCGCTCCAGCGATTCGCGGGCTTCCGGCGCCGCCACCTGCACATTGACGCCGCCAGCCATGCTCACCAGGCGGGCCATGGTGGCATTGCCCGGGCGGATCTTCTTGCCCTTGAGGTCGTCCGGCTTGGAAATGCGCACCTTGCCGTGGAAAGTCGCGGCATCATGTGCCCAGGTCAGGCAGACCTTGGTATCGGCCATCTCCTTGGCCGCGTATTTGCGGTACCAGGCATCCAGCGCCGCCGAGCCCTGCTTGGCATTGGCGAGCAGGAAGGGCAGTTCGCTGCCGGCGATCACCGGAAAGCGGCCAGGCTGGTAGCCGGGATTGACATAGGTGAGGTCGGCGACGCCATCGCGCGCCATGTCGTAATGGTCCTTGGCGGCGCCAAGCTGCTGCGCCGGGAAAATCTGCGTTTTGATCGTGCCGCCAGACGCCTTTTCCACCGCAGCGCCCCAGGCGGTGAAGCCGCCATGCAGGTTATGCGCCGCCGGCAGCCAATGGCCGAGCCGGAGCGTGACCGGCTTGTCCTGCGCCAAGGCATCCCCGGGGGCCGCTAGGGCCAGGGTGAGCAGGGCGGCAGATAAGGTAATACCCTTGGTGAGCATGATGCTGGTTTCCTCCGCTATGCGGCGAAGCGCGGTGGCATCGCCGTCGTTGTGATGGCGGCAAGCTTAGCCTCGATAATAGTTTGAGATCAAACTGTTTCTTGACCGGCACGCCGCGCCATGCGACTTTTCCGCCTAGGGAGAAAAGCGCCGATGGAACGGTCCTTCAGCAAGGAAATTCAGGCTTTACGGTTGGGGCAGGGAGAACTGTTCGAGGGTGAGGGCATCCTTGCCGTCACCAAGGCGCTGCTGCAATCCGGCGTCGCCTATGTCGGCGGCTACCAGGGCGCGCCGGTGTCGCATCTGATCGACGTGCTGGTGCAGGCGCAGGATATCCTCGACGACCTCGGCATCCATCTCGAAACCTGCACCAATGAGGCCTCGGCGGCGGCCTTGCTCGGGGCCTCGATCAACTACCCGGCGCGTGGCGCCGTCACCTGGAAATCCATCGTCGGCACCAATGTCGCCTCCGATGCCCTGAGCAACCTGGCCTCGCCCGGCGTGATCGGCGGCGCCATGATCGTGATCGGCGAGGATTACGGCGAAGGCGCCAGCGTGATCCAGGAGCGCAGCCATGCCTTCGCGCTGAAATCCTCGATGTGGCTGCTTGATCCGCGCCCGGAGTTGTCAACCATCGTGCGCTGTGTCGAGAAAGGCTTCGAGCTGTCGGAAGCCTCGAACACGCCGGTGATGCTGGAATTGCGCATCCGCGCCTGCCATGTCACCGGAAGTTTCGCAGCCAAGCAGAACCGCGCCGCCACCGTATCGCGCCGCGCCAAGGTGGGGCCGGCAGCCTTCAACTACGATCACTTGGCGCATCCGCCCGCCACCTTCAAGCAGGAAAAGCTGAAATTCGAGCAGCGGCTGCCCGCCGCGCAGCGTTTCATCCTGGAACACGGCCTCAACGAAGTGATGCCCGGAGATCTCAATGACATCGGCATCATTGTGCAGGGCGGCATCTATAATGCACTGAGCCGCTCGCTGCAGACACTGGGCCTTGCCGATGCTTTCGAGCAATGCCGCGTGCCGATGCTGGTGCTGAACGTGACGCATCCGCTGGCGCCGCAGCAGATTCTCGATTTCTGTGCCGGCAAGAACCATCTGCTGGTGGTGGAGGAGGGCGGCCCGGAATATCTCGAACAGGCTATCGGCACGATCCTCCGCCGTGCCGACCGCAATCTCCGCCTGGCCGGCAAGGATATGCTGCCGATGGCCGGCGAATACACGATTGAAGTCCTCACGCGCGGCCTGCTCGCCTGGCTGCCCAAGGCGCGGCCCGATCTCGATCTTGCAGCACCTGCCGCCGCCTTCGATGCAGCGCAGGCGCAGCGCGCCAAGGCGCAAGGGCTGATCGGCCCGGATCTGCCGCTGCGGCCGCCGACCTTCTGTACCGGCTGCCCGGAGCGTCCGGTCTTCACCGCGATCAAGCTGGTGGAGCGCGAGACCGGCCCGGTGCATGTGGCCGCCGATATCGGCTGCCATGCGCTCGCCACTTTCGCGCCGTTCTCGGTGGGGCATTCGATCCTCGGCTATGGCATGAGCCTGGCCTCGGCGGCAGGCGTCGGGCCGCTGTCGCAGCGTCGGCCCATCGCCATCATGGGCGATGGCGGCTTCTGGCATAATGGCTTGATAACCGGCGTGTCCTCGGCCCTGTTCAATCGCGGCGACGGCGTACTGGTGGTGTTGCAGAACGGCTATACCTCGGCGACCGGCGTGCAATATCTGCCGTCCTCGAAGCAGAACCGCCATGAGGATGGCATCAACGGTGCCGATATCGAAACCACCCTGAAGGCGCTGGGCGTGCAATGGGTGAAGCGGCTGCGCTCCTATGGCCTGGGCGGCATGACTTCGGCCCTGAAGGAAGCACTCTCCACGGCGCAAAAGGGCCTCAAGGTGATCATCGCCGATGGCGAATGCCAGTTGGCCCGGCAGCGGCGCCTGCGTGGCGAAGAGGCCAAGGCGCTGGCGGCGGGGGAGCGCGTGCTGCGCACCCGTTTCGGAATCGATGACGCGGTCTGCACCGGCGACCATTCCTGCATCCGGCTCTCGGGCTGCCCGTCGCTCACCATCAAGCCCAATCCGGATCCGCTGCGCAGCGATCCGGTGGCGCATGTCAACCAGGGCTGCGTCGGCTGCGGCCATTGCGGCGAGGTGGCCCATGCCGCCGTGCTCTGCCCGTCCTTCTACAAGACCGAGATCGTGCATAACCCCTCGCTGTGGGACCGCCTCAATCACCGCCTGCATCAAGCCATGATCGGCTGGCTCAGGAGCGTGGGGGCATGAGCAGCGTCAAGCGCCCGATCACGCTCCTTGTTGCAGCGCTTGGCGGTGAAGGCGGCGGCGTACTCACCGACTGGATCACCGGGGCCGCGCGCCGCGCCGGCTTCCCGGTGCAAGCGACCTCGATTCCCGGCGTGGCGCAGCGCACCGGCGCCACCACCTATTACATCGAGATCTGGCCGGCGGTGACAGAGCAGCGCCCGGTGATGTGTCTCAATCCGGGTTTGGGCCAGGTCGATGTGATGATCGCGTCCGAATTCGTCGAGGCCGGCCGCGCCATGCAGAACGGCTATGTCACGCCCGACCGCACCCTGCTGATCGCTTCCACGCACCGCATCTTCGCCGTGGCGGAGAAAAGCGGCATGGGCGATGGCCGTTTCGACAGCGGCCGGCTGTTCCGCGCCGCCAAGGAATGCGCCCGCCGTGCCGTGCTGTTCGATATGGATGCGGCGGCGAAAGAATCCGGCTCGATCCTCAATGCCGTGCTGCTCGGCGCACTGGCTGGCAGCGAGGCGCTGCCGTTGGCCGCCGATCTGTTCGAGGCCGGCATCCGCGCCGAAGGTAAAGCCGTGGAAAGCAACCTTTCCGGTTTCCGCTTTGGCCTCGCTCATGCGCGCGGCGAAATCGCGGCGGCGGCGGCGCGTGCCGAAATCGCACCATCGCCGATCCCGTTGCTCGATCTGGCGCAGCGCGTCGATGCTTTGCCCATGGCAGCACATACCCATGCCGCATCGGGTGTGAAGCGGCTGCTGGATTACCAGGATGCCGCCTATGCCAGCTTGTACCTGGATCGCCTGGAGGCGGTTGCTCGCCTTGATGCCGAAGGCAAGCTGGCGGCGGAGGTGGCGCGGCATCTGGCCCTGCGCATGAGCGTCGAGGATGTGATCCGTGTCGCGCAGTTGAAGTTGAAGCCGGAGCGGTTCCAGGCGATTGAGCGCGAAACCCGTATCCAGGCCGGGCAGCCTTATGAAGTGGCGGATTTTCTCAAGCCCGGCATCGAGGAACTGGCCGGCCTGCTGCCGTCCTCCCTGGCGCAGCCGGTGCTGCGCTTGGCCAAGGCGCGCGGCTGGCGCTGGCATTGGGCGATGACCCTGCCGAGCAACCGGCTCGGCGGCTATCTGCGTTTCCGCCTGCTGGCGGCCTTGAAGCCCTGGCGCCGCCGTAGCCACCGCTATGCCCAGGAGCAGGCGCAGATCGAGGATTGGCTCGGCCTGATCCGGCGCGCGGCTTCGCTCGACCTGGCGCTGGCCATCGAGATCGCCGAATGCGCGCGGCTGATCAAGGGCTATGGCGATACCTACAAGCGTGGCGAGGAAAATTATCAGCGCATCCGTGCGCATCTGATATTGCCTGCGCTGGACGGCAAGCTGCCTGTTGCCCAGGCCGCAGACGCTGTGCTGCAGACGCGCGTCGCCGCCTTGCGCGATCCGGAAGGCGAGGCGCTCAGCCGCACGCTTGCCGCTTTCGCTGCGGCCCAGGAGGCGCGCCATGCCGCCGAGTGATGTTGTTGCTGCTGAGGCCTTGGTCTCGGTGCATCCGTTGCAGGTGCAATGGGGCGATTGCGATCCGGCGGATATCGTGTTCTATCCGAATTACTTTGCCTGGTTCGATGCCGGTACCTGGCGGCTGCTGGCGGAAGCCGGCTTCACGCTGAAAGAGCTGCGCCGCATCGGCTCGATTGGTTTTCCCATCGTCTCGGTGGATGCCAAGTTCTTTGCGCCGGCGGCGGTGCAGGACCATATCGTGGTGCATAGCCGTATCATCGAATGGGGCCGCTCGTCTTTCCAGGTCGGCCATCGTATCCAGCGCGCCGATGGTACTTTGCTGGTGGAAGGCCGCGAGAAGCGCGTGCTGGCACAGCCCGATCCGGCGCAGCCGGGCAAGATCAAGGGCATGGCTATTCCGCCGGAAATGATCCGCCGCCTGGGCTGTGCGGGGTAGTATCCAAATCACGTGTCACCCTCGCGCCGCGCCCTTCGGGCCTGTGCGCCCACGAACGCCGTAAGGCGTTCGGGCGCTTACAGAGGGTCCCATTTGGCAGGAAATGGGATGCCGGCTTTCGCCGGCATGACGGCCTATGCCATTACCTAAACAGCTTCGTGATGTAGTCGGCGCCGAGGCCGATCTTGTCGTAATGCTCGCGGCACATGGCGATATAGTCATGCACGTCGAAATGGCCGGCGGAATTGCCCTGCTCGTCGAGCCAGATCAGCGGCCCCGTCACGATGAAGAACACCTTCATCGGCTGTTCATGCTCATAGGCGACCAGCGTGTGGCCCTCGCCCGGCGTCTCGTAGACGAAATCGCCGGCCGTAGCGGTCCAGTCATGTTCGAGATAGCCCCATTTGCCCGAGATCGTGTAGGCGAAGACTTCATGTGGATGGTAATGCCGGTTCACCAGCCCGGCGGCCTTGGCCATCAGGATGTCGCACCACTTGTTCTGCGCTGGCGAGATCCACAGCGGCCGCGACGACACCGTGTCGGTGAACGGCACATAGAGTTTCTCGTCGTCGGTCGGCGCGTTCTGCACATAGGCTTCGGGCAGCGCGTCGGGCTTGAACACCGGGTTGATCGGCGTGAGGTGACGCCAGAATTCGGTGGTGGCGGCTTCGGGCATGGGGCGCTCCGTCTATGGGTTGCGGGTCAGATATGCATGCCGCCATCGGCCATCAGCACGCTGCCGGTGGTGAAGCTGCTGGCGGATGAGGCGAGGAACAGCACCGCTTCGGCGATTTCATCGGCTAGGCCGTGGCGGCCGAGCGGGATTAGGCCATCCAGGAAGGCGCCGGCCTCGGTGCCGATGACATTGCTTAGATGGCCTTCGATCTGGCGTTGGAAGCCGTTGTCGATCGGACCCGGCGCCAGCACATTGACGCGGATGTCGCGCCGCGCCGCTTCCTTCGCCACCGTGCGCATCAGGCCGATCAGGCCGTGTTTCGAGGCGGCATAGGCGGCAATGCCGGGATCGCTGGTGACGCCGACGACGCTGCCGGTCATCACGATGCTGCCGCCATCGCGCAGCAGCGGCAGGCCGTATTTGCAGGCGAGGAAGGGTGCGCGCAGGTTCACGGCGATGACGCGGTCCCAGGTTTCCTCAGGGTATTCCGTCACCGGGCTGATGGCGCCGCTGATCCCGGCGTTGAGGAACAATACGTCGATGCCGCCCCAGAGGCGCTGCGCCGCTTCGAGATAGCGCCGCGTGTCCTCCGCGGTGGCGACATCGGCGGCCACCGACACGGCATGGCTCGAGGTTGCGCCGAGTTGTGCTTCCGCCGCCATCAAGGCAGCCTCTTCTCGGTCGACCAGCAGCACGCGGGCGCCTTCCCGCAGCAGGCGTCTTGCCGCCGCCAGCCCGATGCTGCCGGCGGCGCCAGTGATGACGCAGACTTTGCCTTCCAGCAGCATGGCCATCAGATTGGGAAATGGCCGGGCTGGGTTTCCAACGTGATCCAGCGCAGCTCGGTGAATTGCTCGACGCCGGCCTTGCCGCCGAAGCGGCCATAGCCGGATGCCTTCACGCCGCCAAACGGCATCTGTGCTTCGTCATGCACGGTCGGGCCATTGATATGGCAGATGCCGCTGTCGATACGCTTGGCCACAGTCAGCGCACGCGGAATGTTGCGGCTGAAAACGGCGGCCGAGAGGCCGTATTCGGTGTCGTTGGCGGCATGCACCGCCGCCGCCTCGCCATCCGCCCGCACCACGCAGGCTACAGGTCCGAAGCTTTCCTCGTGATAGATGCGCATGTCCGGCGTCACATGGTCCAGCACCGTGGCGCTCATCACCGCGCCGTCGCGGCTGCCGCCGGCCACCAATTTGGCGCCTTGGCTCACGGCCTCGTCCACCAGCGCCAGCACGCGATCGACGGCTTCCACATTCACCAGTGCACCCAGCGCCACATTGCCCTGGCGTGGATCGCCGCTGGTCAGCGACTTGGCCTTGGCGGCGAATTTCGCCACGAAGGCGTCGCCCACCGCGTTATCGACCACGATCCGCTCGGTCGACATGCAGATCTGGCCCTGGTTCATGAAGGCGCCGAAGGCGGCGGCCTTCACCGCTTCATCCAGGTCGGCATCGTCCAGCACCACCAAAGGCGCCTTGCCGCCGAGTTCCAGCAGCACCGGCTTCAATTGCCGTGCGGCCAGTTCCGCCACTACGCGGCCGATCTTGGTCGAGCCGGTGAAATTGATCCGCCGCACCGCCTTATGCGCGATCAGCGCCGCCACCACTTCGGCGGCATCGGCCGGCGCATTGCTCACCACGTTGATCACGCCGTCCGGCAACCCGGCCTGCTGGATCGCCTCGGCGATCAGGCGATGGGTCGCCGGACAGGTCTCGGACGCCTTCAGCACCACGGTATTGCCGCAGGCCAGCGGCATCGCCACGGCGCGGGTGCCGAGGATCACCGGCGCATTCCACGGCGCGATGCCGAGCACCGCGCCAACCGATTCACGTGTCGCCATGGCGAGGCAGCCCGGCTTGTCGGACGGGATCACCTCGCCGCCGATCTGCGTCGTCATCGCTGCCGCCTCGCGCAGCATGCCGGATGCCAGATGCACATTGAAGCCGGCCCAGGCAGCGGTGGCGCCGATTTCGGCCTGCATGCGGGCGATGAAATCCGGTGCGTGGGCGGCCAGGTTGTCGGCGGCTTTCAGCAGCAGGGCCCGGCGGGCATTGGGGCCGAGCGCGGACCAGGCCGGATAGGCGGCAGCGGCGGCATCGGCGGCGGCATTGGCATCGGCCACCGAAGCGGCGGCGGCGCGGCTTGCCACGTCGCCGCTCAACGGATTGCGGCGCTCGAAAGTCTTGCTGCCACTGGCCGCCACATCCTTGCCGCCGATCAGCAACTGGGTCTCGAACATCTCTCTGTCTCCTTCCACGAAAATCTATTGCTTGCCAAGATAGGCGCGCTGCACGGCGGGATCGTCGCGCAAAGCAGCGGCACTACCGCTGCCGACGATGCGGCCCTGCTCGATCAGGTAGCCGCGGTCGGCGATGGCCAGGCTGCGGCGCGCATTCTGCTCCACCAGCAGCACGCCGATGCCGGTTGCGCGGATGTGCTGCAAGGCACTGAACAATTCACCACAGATCAGCGGCGAGAGGCCGAGCGAGGGCTCGTCCAGCAGCAGGATATCGGGCGCCGACATCAGCGCGCGGCCGATGGCGACCATCTGCTGTTCGCCGCCGCTCATGGTGCGGGCGGCTTGGCTCATGCGTTCGGCCAAGCGTGGGAACAGGCTCAGGATGCGGTCGAGATTGGCGGTCTCGCTGCCCCGGGCGCGGCGCGGATAGGCGCCGAGCAGCAGGTTCTCGCGCACGCTCAGGTCGCCGAAGATGCCGCGCCCCTCCGGCACCAGCGCCAGGCCGGCTTCGACTATTCTATGTGCCGGCAGTTTGGTCAGGTCAGTGCCGTCGAGCGTCAGCTTGGCGCCCTCCGAGGCAGGCAAAAGCCCGGCAATGGCTTTCAGCAAAGAGGTCTTGCCGCCGCCATTGGCGCCCAGGATCACCACGATCTCGGCGCGGGCCACCGAGAGTGCCACGTCGCGCACCGCCTGGTGGCGGCCATAGGCAATGGACAGGCCGCTCACTTCAAGCATGATTGGCCTCAAGCATGGTCGTCACCGAGATAGGCACGCACGACCTCGGGGTCGCTCAGCACCTCGCCGGGCAGGCCGATGGCAATGCGCTTGCCGGCGCTCATCACCAGGCAGCGGTCGCAGAGCGAGCGGATCGCATCCATCACATGCTCCACCAGCAGGATGGCGATGCCTTGCTGGCGCAGGCTCTGTACCAGTTTGATGCCTTCGAGCAATTCGGTGGGATTGAGGCCGGCCAGCCATTCATCCAGCAGCAGCAGGCGCGGCCGCAGCGCCAGGGCGCGGGCCAGTTCCAGCCGCTTCTGGTCGATATAGGTGAGTTCGCCGGGCAGCGCGCCGCCGCGCCCATCCAGGCCGACACGGGCCAGTAGGTCATCGGCTTCGCGGCTGGCCGCACGGCCCCAGCGGCGCTCGGCGCCGAAGGCCAGGCCGGCAATCACATTGTCGCGGCAATCCATCGAGCCGAGCGGACGCACAAGCTGGAAGGTACGGGCCAGCCCAAGCCGGGCGATGCGATGCGCCGGCAGGCCGTGGATGGCGTGCGCGCCGAAGCGGATCGAGCCGCCATCGGGGCTGAGCGCTCCGGAGAGCAGATTCAGCACCGTGGTCTTGCCCGAACCGTTCGGCCCCAGCAGGCCGACGATCTCGCCTTCAGCGACGTTGAACTCGACGCCATCGACAGCCACCAGGCCGCCGAAGCGCCGCGTCAGGCCGGAGACTTGCAGCAGGCTCATTGTTTCGCCTCCCGCTTCACCCGCAGCTTTTCGATCAGCCCGACCACGCCCTGCGGGATGGCATAGACGATGACCATGAAGGCCAGCCCGATCAGGATGGAGAAATGGTTCGGGAACCGCGCCAGCAGGTATTCGAACAGCAGCGTGAGCGGCACCACGCCAAGCAGCGGACCATAGAGCCGGTGCACGCCGCCAAGCAGGGCCATGATCAGCACCTGGAAGGACAGCACGGGATTGAAGGCGATGGCCGGGTCGATATAGGTCCAGCGCGGCGCCATCACCGCGCCGGCCAGCGTCATGAAACTGGCGGAGAAGGCGAACAGCAGCACCTTGGCGCGCGTGGTGTCGATGCCGACATGGCGCGCCACCATCTCGTCGTCGCCGATCACCCGCAGGGCGAGGCCGAGGCGCGAGCGCTGGATCAGGAAGCCGGCGAGGAAGACCAGCACTGCAAGTACCAAGAGCTGCCAGTAGATCTGGGTCTGGCTGATATCGACAAAGACATAGCGGCCAAGCGTGCGCGTCTTGTTGACCTCGAACCAGGTGACGAGCTGGCGGATAAGTTCGGCGAGGCCGAAGGTGAAGATGACGAAATAGACGCCGGAAAGCCGCAAGGTCGAAAGCCCGACCAGCAGGGCCACGGCCACACCGATGCCAAGCGCGATCAGCAGCACCAGCGGCCAGGCCAGCACCTCGCCCAGCACTGCCACGGTATAGGCGCCGATGCCGAAGAAGGCGACAGTGGCGAGCGAGACATAGCGCGTCGGGCCGGAGAACAGCGCCCAGGCGGTGGCCAGCACGGTGTAGTTCAAGATGCCGATGGCGAGTGACAGGCCGTAGCCGCTCAAATATTGCGGCAGCAGGGCGAGGCCGGCGATGGCAATGAGCGCGGCGAGGCCGCCAAGCGCGAGACGCATGGTCATCGCCGCGCTCCGCCGAACAGCCCCTGCGGCCTGAGCAGCAGGATGGCGAGGAACAGCGTGTAGGTGGCGGCCAGCGTCAGGCCGGGATCGATCAGGGTGGCGACCAGGGTTTCGGTGAGGCCGAGGATCAGGCCGGCGACCAGGCAGCCAAGCAGGTTGCCTACCCCGCCCATGATCACCACGATCAGCGCCTTCATGGTGAAGACCACGCCGATATTGGCGTTGAAGGTGAGGAACATCGAGGTCAGCACGCCGCCGGACGCCACCAGGCCGCCGCCGAGTGCGAAGGCCGCCGCCGCCATGGCGCGCACGTCGATGGCGACAAGCTGTGCCGCGTTGGGATCGACGGCGACGGCGCGCAAGGCGGTGCCGGTGCGGGTGCGGGTGAGGCCAAGCCACAGGCCGAGGCCGATCACCAGGGCGAAGCCGAGTGCCAGCAGGCGGTTGGCGGCGATTACGGTGCCGAAGACCTGCACCGGCACGGCGAGGAAGGCATAGGAGAAATAGGCGCCGCCGAAGATCGCCAGCATCACGCCCTGGATCACGAATAGCAGGCCGAAGGTGGCTAGGATGCTATCCACTTCCAGCGCGTCGCGGCTCTTGGCGCGCCGCACCAGCGGGGTGAGCAGGAAGCGATAGATCAGCCAGCTTATCCCGGCGGCGGCGGGTACAACGACAGCCAAGCCGAGCAGTGGATTGACGGCGGCGCCGGTATAGAGCGCCATGGCGGCGAAGGAAGCCGCCACCAGGGTTTCGCCGTAGGAAAGATTCATGATGCGCGCGACGCCGTATTGCAGCGTCAGCCCGAGTGCGACCAGCGCATACATGCCGCCCAGCGTCACGCCGGTGATCAGCGCATCGAAAAGCATGGATAAGGCTACCTACTGAAAGAAAATCCCCGGGGCCACGCCATGGCGCCGCCCCGGGGATTGGGGGTTACTGCCAGGGCGCCTTCGGCAGCTTCACGGCAGCAACGCCCGGCCGCTGCGGCGCGACGCCAGTGAAGAAGCCGTTCTGCCACTGGCCGATGAACCAGTAGGCATCCTTCGGCATGTTATCCACCAGCTTCATCTTGCCCAGCACGGTATCGAACGTGCCGGTCTGCAGTTCCTTGATGATCGCGGCGCGGTCGATCTTGCCAACGCGCTCGATAGACTGTTCCAGCATCTGTAGCGAGGAATAGCCGACCTGGCTGCCCCAGTAATCCGGGTCGCGGCCATGCATCGCCACATGCTTCTTGCGGTATTCCGCCGTGGCGGCATTGTCCGCCGACCAGCCACCGAGCGACAGGATGCCTTCGGTATTGGTGCCGTATTTCTGCGGATAGAGCGGGAAGCCGACACCGACGCCGAGGAACATCACCTTGGGCGCGTAATTGGCGATCTTCGACTGGTCGCTCAGCGCCACGGTATCCGGCGGATAGGAGAAGGCGACGAAGGTATCGGCGCCGGAACGCTGCGCCTCGCCGACCAGCGGCGCCATGTCCTGGGTGCCGATGGGATAGCTCTTGTCGTAGATCAGCTTGAAGCCGGCCTTCTCGAAGCCCTCGCGCGCCGCCTTCGACAGGTCGATGCCGAAACCATCGGCAATCGAGAGCATCGCCACGTTGGCGTTGATCTTGCCTTCGCCGCGCATCTTGGTCAGCAACTCGACCAGGGCATCGACATACTGCTTGCTGGTGCCGAGCAGCCAGAAGCTGTTTGGCCAACGCTTCACCAGTTCCGGCGCGCGGTCGGTCACGGCGGAGAAGGCAAGCTGCGGATAGCCGTATTTGTTGAAGACCGGGCCGACCGCCAGGTTCAGGCCGGTGCCCCAGGGCGGGAACAGCAGGTCGACCTTGTCCTGGGTGATCAGGCGCTCGACCGCGCGCACCGCTTCTTCCGAATTCGAGCGGTCGTCGTATTCGATGACCTCCAGCGGAATGCGCTTGCCGCCTACCAGCAGGCCGCCCTTGTCGTTCACTTCCTTCACCCAGAGCAGGTAATTCGGAATCTGGGTGATGTTGGCGCCGCCGGCATTGGGGCCGGTTTTGGAAATCGCCCAGCCGACCTTGATCTTGTCCTGTGCCAAAGCCGCCTGTGCGGCGAGGCCCAGGGCCACGCTCAATGCCAGCGCGGCCACACCCCTCAACATGGATCGCATGATGTTTCCTCCTTGAAGCCCGTCGGTCGGTTGCGTGCCAACGGTTCTGCCGCGGGTGATGTTAGAGATCGCCAAGCCCGCGTTCTTGCCCGAGAGTGAACAAGCGTTACGCTTGTTCAATTCGTGTGTAGGCGAACTAATCGGGCGCGGACGATACATGCTGCGGCGCAAAATCCGCTGCTTCAGTTTGATCTCCAACTATTATTCGAGAGCCTGCCCTGGTAGGATCGACACAGAAAAGAACCTCGGGAGGAGCCGCCAGCCGCCATGGCCCTGCGCGCCCATAGCATCGCCTTCGAAGCCGGCACCGGCATTGCCGACCGCCTGGAGCTATGGGGCGGCTTCGTGCGCGAGCATATCGGCTGGCTGGAGGCGGATACGTTCGGCGATCCGCAATTCGATGGTCGGCTTGATCTCGGCGAGCACCGCAATCTCAAGATTTGCGGTATCGCCGCCAGCCGTCACCGCGTGGTGCGCACACCGCGCCTGATCCGTCGCGATGATCGCGGCTACGTCAAGATCGTGGCGCAGATCGAGGGCGCGGCGCGGTTCGAGCAGGGCGGCCGCCAGGTGGTGATCACGCCCGGCGAATGGGGCATCTACGACACCACGCAGACCTATGTGGTATCGAATTCAGACCGCATCCTGCAGGCGGCGATCCTGCTGCCGCGCGATGAACTTACCCGGCTCGGCCTCGAGGTCGAGCGTGTCGCGGTGCGTCGTTTCGATCGTTCCAGCCCAGCCGGTCGCATGGTCTATGACCTGCTGGTGCAAGCCTATGCCGGCCTGCGCCAGGGGACGAAGGCGCCGGGCGCGGATTACGGCGAGCGGCTGGCCGATGGCGTCGCCCGCATGGCGCATGTGCTGGAGGGGGATGCCGAGGAGGGCAGCCGGCTGAAGCAGCGGGTGCTGCAATTCGTGGCGGAAAACCTGCGCGATCCCGGTTTGTCCATCGAGGCCATCGCGGCGGATTTCGGCTATTCCAAACGCTATCTGCACAAGCTGTTCGAGAATGAGCCGACCACGCTCAGCGAACTGATCTGGCAGCGCCGGCTGGAGCATGTGCGCGGTGCGCTGGGCGATGCCGGCCTGCGCCACCGCACCATCACCGATATCGCCTTCGACTGGGGCTTCAACAGCTCGTCGCATTTCAGCCGGCTGTTTCACCAGCGGTTCGGTCTGTCACCGCGCAAATTCCGCGCCCTCGCCCATGAAGGCGGCCGGCTTTAGGCGGTGTGCGGCTGCTAACAGCTATCCTTGTCATACCGGCGAAAGCCGGTATCCCATTTTCAACTGAATGGGACCCTCTGTAAGCGCGCAAACGCTGAAGGCGTTTGTGGGCGCACGGGCCCGAAGGGCTTTCGCGAGGGTGACGCCGATGGTTACGTGGCCGGGAAACGGCTTGTTTTCCTGCCGAGGTCGTCGCTTTAATACGAGGCGAATCGATTCTGAAGGATTGCCGCGATGAGCTTTGAACTTTGGCTGGCCTTTGCCGCCGCCTCCACCGTGATGCTGCTGATTCCAGGCCCAACCGTGCTGCTGGTGGTCTCTTACGCCCTGGGCCAGGGCTGGCGTGCGGCTTTGCCGATGGCGGCCGGCGTGGCGCTCGGCGATTTCACAGCGATGACGCTTTCGATGCTCGGCCTTGGCGCCCTGCTGGCGGCCTCGGCGACGGTGTTCACCATCCTGAAATGGGTCGGTGCCGCCTACCTGATCTATCTCGGTATCAAGCTGTGGCGGGCCGGCGATGCCCTGCAGGCAGAGCCGCGCCGCGATGCCGCCTCGGCGGTGAAGATGCTGGGCCATGCCTGGCTGGTGACGGCGCTGAACCCCAAGAGCATCACCTTCTTCGTTGCCTTCCTGCCGCAATTCCTCGATCCGGCGGCGGATTTCTGGCTGCAGATGCTGGTTTTCGAGGCCACCTTCCTGGTGCTGGCCACCGCCAATGCCGCCGGCTATGCCCTGGTGGCGGGCAAGGCCCGCCAGGCGGTGGGCAATCCGCGCGTGATCCGCGCCGTCAACCGCACCGGCGGCGCCCTGCTGGTCGGGGCCGGCGTGGTCACGGCGGCCTCGCGCACGCCTTAAAGCCAGGACCCAGCGGGGTTCCAGCTTGCCGTGATGGGCGGCTTGGGCGAGTCTGGCGCCATGCGCCGAATCGTCCTTGCCCTGTTTTTGCTGCTTTTAGCCGCGCCGCTGCATGCCCAGTCTGCCGCCGAACTGCGCGGCTCCTGGCCGGCTTTTGATACCCGCATGGCCAAGCCAGACCCGCTTCCCTATCCCACCGGGGTGGACCTGGGCTTCGTCGCCGGCCTGCCGCTGGCGCTGACCCGGCCAGCCACGATCCAGCGCGCCGACCTGCCGGCGCAGCGCCTGATGGGCTGGCCGAGCCTGGTGGCGACGGTAGAAAATAGCGGAAAACCGCTGACCATTCGTCTCGTCGGCGTGGCTGCCAAGGCGCGGCCCGGCGATACCGTGGCGGCCAACCAGGCCATCGGCCTGGTGGCGGACGGCGCACAGCTCTGGCCCGGCGTCGCCAACCACATCACCCTGGAAGTCTATCTCGATGGCCGGCGGGTCGATCCGCGCCCCTGGGTCGCCCGGCTGCTGCCGCAAGGCGTGACGGTGCAGCCGGTGCCGCCGGCCCAGGCCAATGTGCTGTGGCCGCAATGGGCCTTGCGCGCCGAGGCCTTCCGCCTGGCGCAGCAGAAGGATGGCCGCACCGCGCTGGCCCGCCTGCGCGCCGCCATGCGGCTACCGGCCTGGAAGGCGAGCAACCTGGATCTGGCCGAGGATATCGGCCTGGCCGCCCGGGGCCTCGACGACAAGCCGGCGGAAGCGGCGGCGCTCAAGCGCGCGCTCGACCTGGCACGGGCGGAAATCCCCTATGCCCAGGGCCAGGTGCCGGTGGCCCTGCTGGGGCCGGTTTCCGCCGCCCGCAGCCCGGCCAGCCTGTTTGCCCTGACCAAGCGGCTGGAACAGCGCCTGGCCCAGCTAGGGCCGGTCGGCGGGGCATCGGAAAGCGACGACGAGTAATTTCCTAACAATCGTTTGAATTTCCACTCAGGGTCTGTTGACTTCCCCTCTCCGGGCGCTCACTTTTTGCCTCAACCAGACAGCGTTATCGGAAAAATCTACGGAGAGGAGTTCGCCATGACCGCCTGCATCGTCGGCTGGAGCCATACCAAGTTCGGCAAGCTGGATGACAAGACCCAGGAAGACCTCATCGTCGAGGTCGCGACCCAGGCGATCAAGGATGCCGGCATCGAGCCGAAGGATGTCGATGCGATCTATCTCGGTACCTTCAACGGCGGCCTGGTGGACCAGGATTTCCCGGCCTCCCTGGTGCTGCAGGCCGATCCCGGCCTGCGCTTCAAGCCGGCCACAAGGCTTGAGAATGCCTGCGCCACCGGCACCGCCGCGGTGTTCCAGGGCCTGCAGGCGATTGCCGCGCGCAAGGCGCGCTTCGTGCTCTGCGTCGGCGTGGAGAAGATGACCTCGGCGCCGAATGATGTCGTCGGCAACATCCTGCTCAAGGCCAGCTACCGCAAGGAAGAGAGCTTCGGCCAGGGCGGTTTCGCTGCTGTGTTCGACAGCATCCAGAGCAAGTATTTCCAGAAATACGGCGACCAGTCGGATGCCACCGCGATGATCGCGGCGAAAAACCACAAGAACGGCTCGGTCAATCCGCTGGCGCATATGCAGCGCGATTTCGGCTATGACTTCTGCCGCAATGTTTCCGACAAGAACCCCTATGTCGTCGGCGGCCTGAAGCGCACCGACTGCTCGATGGTGTCCGATGGTGCCGCCGCCCTGATACTCACCGATGTGCAGACCGCGCTGGGCATGCAGAAGGCCATTGCCTTCCGCGCCGCCAAGCATGTGCAGGATTTCCTGCCCATGTCGAAGCGCGACGTGATCGCCTTCGAGGGTCCGGCCAAGGCCTGGGCCGATGCGCTGGCCGAAGCCGGCCTCAATGTGTGGGATCTTTCCTTCGCCGAGAGCCATGACTGCTTCACCATCGCCGAGCTGATCGAATACGAAGCCATGGGCCTCACCGCCCCGGGCCAGGGCGCCAAGGCGATCATGGAAGGCTGGACCCAGAAGGACGGCAAGCTGCCGATCAACCCTTCGGGCGGCCTCAAGGCCAAGGGCCATCCGATCGGCGCCACCGGCGTGTCGATGCATGTGATGGCGGCGATGCAGCTTTCCGGTACCGCTGGCGCGCTGCAGGTAAAGGATGCCAAGATCGGCGGCGTATTCAACATGGGCGGCGTCGCCGTCGCCAATTACGTCTCGATCCTCGAACCGATCCGCTGAGGTACCCATGCCGGAAAGCTTCCGTGCCGTCCTGATAGAGGAAGTCGATGGCAAGCCGAAGGCGGGCTTCAAGCAATTGACGCTCGCCGATCTGCCCCAGCATGACGTGCTGGTGGAGGTGGCCTATTCGACGGTGAACTACAAGGATGGCCTGGCGCTGACCGGTGGCCGCATCGCGCGCAAGCTGCCGCTGGTGGCCGGCATCGATCTCGCCGGCACGGTGGTGGAATCGCAAAGCCCGGACTGGAAGCCGGGCGACCGCGTGCTGGTCAACGGCTATGGCCTCTCGGAAACCCAGTCTGGCGGCTATACGCGTTTCCAGCGGCTGAAATCCGAGTGGCTGGTGCAGGTGCCGGACAATTTCTCGCTGTCGCAAGCTATGGCGGTGGGCACGGCGGGCTATACCGCGATGCTCTGCGTCATGGCGCTGGAAGATGCTGGCTTGGTGAAGGATACGCGGCCCGAGGCTTTGCCGGTGCTGGTGACGGGCGCGGCCGGCGGCGTCGGTTCGGTGGCCATCGCGCTGCTGGCTTCGCGCGGCTTCAAGGTGGTGGCCGCCACCGGCCGGCCGGATACCCATGATTATCTGCGCTCGCTCGGTGCCAGCGATTTCATCGACCGCGCCGAACTCGCCGCCAAGGGCCCGCCGATGGCCAAGGAACGCTGGGCCGCCGTGATCGACAGCGTCGGCGGCCAGACGCTCGCCACCGCCATCAGCCAGACTCAGTATGGCGGCTGGGTCGCCGCTTGCGGCATGGCCGGCGGCAACGATGTGCCGTCCAGCGTCTTTCCGTTCATCCTGCGCAATGTCAGCCTGCTCGGCATCGACAGCGTGATGGCGCCGGCCCATCGCCGCCGCCGCGCCTGGTGGCAGCTCGCCAAGGGCCTGCCGCTGGACAAGCTGGATGCCATGACCGAGATCAGGCCGCTATCCAGCATTTTCGAGCTGGCGCCGCAGATTCTCGCCGGCAAGATCCGCGGCCGCACGGTTATCGACGTCAACGCCTGACCCCTTAAAAACCGTCATGCCCTGCGTAGGCAGGGCATCCACGCGTTTGTTTTCAGCAAATATCCACTCGTGGATGGCCCGCCTGAAGCGGGCCATGACAGCAGACGCCGCTTTTCCCTTTACCAATATTGTAATGCTATACTACAATTCATAAAAATACCGGGAGGGAACCACGATGGGCAGCAAACCGCCCTTCTTGCCGCTTGCACTGGCTGAGCCACGCATCCGCCGCATCGCGCATCCGGATGGCGGCTTTGTGCTGGAAAGCGCCGAGCCGCTGGCGGCCTATCCCGATCATCTCGGCCTCGATCTCGAACGCCAGGCCAGGCAGCAGCCTGATGCGACCTTTCTCGCCGAGCGCAATCCGCAAGGCGGCTGGCGGCGGCTGAGCTACGCGGAAGCCTGGAACAATGCGCGGCGCATTGCCGCCAGTCTGCTCCAGCGCGGCTTTGGCCAGGATACACCGGTGCTGATTCTCTCCGGCAACAGCATCGACCATGCGCAGATGATGCTGGGCGCTTGGCTGGCAGGTGCGCCGGTGGCGCCGGTCAGCGTTGCCTATTCGCTGATGAGCCAGGATCACGCCAAGGTGCATCACATCTTCGGCCTGGTGAAGCCGAAACTGGTTTTCGCCGAGAAGGGCGCGATGTTCGCCGCCGTGCTGAAGGGCTTGGGCCTGCAGGGCGTGGAAGTGGTGTGCAGCGCGGCGCCGCCGGAAGGCATTGCCGCCACGCCGTTCTCGGCCTTGTTGCAGGCTGAGCCCGATGCAGCCGCCGAAGCGCGCTTCAAGGCGATCCGGCCCGACTGGGTGGCGAAGTATCTTTTCACGTCTGGTTCCACCGGCTTGCCCAAGGGCGTCATCAACACGCATCGCATGCTGTCGTCGAACCAGCAATCCATCGCGCAGATCTGGCCGTTCCTGCATGACACACCGCCGCATCTGCTGGATTGGCTGCCGTGGAACCACACCTTCGGCGGCAACCACAATTTCAATCTGGTGCTGCGCCAGGGCGGCAGCCTGCATATCGACGACGGCAAGCCGGCGCCGGGCCTGATCGACAAAACGGTAACGAATCTCGGCGACGTCTCGCCAACGATATATTTCAACGTGCCGGCCGGCTACGCCATGCTGATTCCCTTTCTGGAACAGGATGAGGCATTGTGCCGCCGCTTTTTCGCCAACCTGAAACTGATTTTCTATGCCGGCGCCGCGCTGCCGCCCGATCTCTGGGCCAGGCTCGAAGCATTGAGTGTGCGCACATTGGGCCAGCGTGTGGTGATGACGTCGAGCTGGGGCTCGACCGAAACCGCGCCGCTGGCCACCGCCGCACATTTCCTGATCGAGCGCGCCGGTGTCATCGGTGTGCCGATTCCGGGCACGCGGATCAAATTCGTGCCGTCGGGGGCTAAGCATGAGATGCGTGTCGCCGGACCCAACGTGACGCCGGGCTATCTTGGCGATGTGGCGCAGCAGGCGGCGGCCTTCGATACGGAAGGCTATTACCGCATTGGCGATGCCGGCCGGCTGGCTGATGACGATGATCCCAATGGCGGCATCGTGTTCGATGGCCGCACGGCGGAGGATTTCAAGCTGATGACCGGCACCTGGGTACATGTCGGCGGCCTGCGCGTCGGTGCGCTCGCGGCCTGCTCGCCGCTGCTGCAGGATGCGGTGGTCACCGGCCATGACCGTGGCTTTGTCGGCCTGTTGGCCTGGCCTACGCCCGCCGCCAAGGCGATGCCGTTGGCTGAGTTGCGCCAGGCGATTGCCGCCAAGCTCGCGGCTCATAACGGCGCGGGTTCGTCCATGCGCATCCGCCGTGTGTTGCTGCTGGATGATCCCGCCTCCATCGATGCCAACGAGATTACCGACAAGGGCTATATCAACCAGCGCGCGGTTCTCGAACGCCGCCATGCCCTGGTGGAACGGCTCTACGCGGAACCGCAGCACGCCGATGTGATCGCCGTCGAATGACGGAAGCGTGACGGTCGTCACCGTGACGCCTTAATTGGCGGCGCAAGATGTTTCCCTGCCCAGCGTGGGGCGTATAACGCCCGACCCCGGACATTCCTCCGGCACGTGATTCGCGTGCGTGGCCGCAACGATTCGTTGCTGGCCCGCCGATACCGAGTAGGGAGACCTCAAGATGATGCGCAAAACCCTGGCCCTGCTGGCCGCGGGCGCGGTATTCGCCGCCGGTGCCGCCATCGCCACCATCATTCAGCCGAAGCCGCCGGCCACAATTGTCGCGACAGAAACCGCCACAGCCCATGCGCCCAGGATAGCGCCGGAGCCGCCGCATCCCAGCATCACCAAGGTGCTGGACCGCGCCGACGACCTGCATTTGAGCGATTTCCAGCGCCAGCAATTGCGTGCGCTGTCCGCTCGCGTGCAGGCGGAAGCGCAGGCTTTGCGGCAGGAGATTGCCAATCTGGAAGCGCGGCTGGAGCGCGGCTTCACCGAGAACCATATCGACCCGGTGCGTATTGATGGTCTCACCACCCGTATTGGCCAGCTTGAGGGCCGGCTGCGGGCCACGCGGTTGATGGCGCGGCTGGATACCCGTGCGCTGTTGCTGCCCGAACAGCTTGCCCAGCTCGGCAGCCTGCACCGCAACGACGGCGACATGCCGCAGGCTTCGATGCTTGAGGCCGATCCGCTGTTTGACGAGCGTTAAGAAAATCGAGCCACGCTTGCTGCCTAATTGCGCTTGGTAAATGTGCGGAACAGGAACCAGGCAAGCAGCAAAGCGACGAGGCCGCCGAGGATCTTGAGCTGCATATCCTGCAGATCACCCAGGAAATGCTCGACAGCCTGGCCGAAGCTGTAGCCGGCAAGGCCGAAGCTGGTGGCCCAGATCGCCGCCGCCAGCAGGTTCAGCAGCACGAATTTCCGTGCCGGAATCGCGCTCAGGCCGATGGCGACGGGTGCCACGTTGCGGATGCCGTAGACGAAGCGGAAGCCGAGGATGAACAGCGTCGGATAGCGTTCCAGCCAGCGCGTCGCCGGCGCCAGCTTCTCAGCCAGCTTGGGCCGGGCCTCGACATAGGGCCGGCCGCGCCAGCGCGCCAGCGCGAACCATACCTGGTCGCCGGCCGCGGAGCCGAGGAAGGCGGCGAGGATCGCCAGATCGAGACGCAGCAGGCCCTGATGCGCGGCGAAGCCGGCCAGGATCAGGATCGTCTCGCCTTCGATGAAGGTGCCAAGCAGAATCGCGGCATAGCCGAAATCATGGATCAGCGTGGCCGCATCCATGCTCAATCGAGCCCGCGCGCCAGATAGCCGGGATTGCGGAAATCCGGCTTGCCATAGGTGAGTGTGCGGCCCTGCCAGTCGCGCACGCTGCCGCCGGCCGCCGCCAGCACCGCCTGGCCCGCCGCCGTATCCCATTCGCTGATGCGGGCGAAACGCGGATAGAGATCGGCCACACCTTCAGCGATGCGGCAGAATTTCAGCGACGATCCGGCTTCCAGCCGGGCGCGGATCGGCTGACGGCTGAGCCAATCCTCCATCTCCGGATCGGGATGGCTGCGGCTCAGCATCACATCGGCGCCATCGGCCGGCTGCTTGCGGGCGCGGATTGCGCTGCCCGTCATGTCGGCTGGGCCGTGGAAACGCAGCGCGCCTTGCGGCGTACCGAGATAGGCGATGCCATCCACCGGCGTCAGCACAATGCCAAGCGTCGGCAGGCGGTGTTCGATCAGCGCGATGTTGACGGTGAATTCGCCGTTGCGCTTGATGAATTCGCGGGTGCCGTCCAGCGGATCGACCAGCCAGAAAGGGTCATCGCCCACCGCCGGAATCTCGCCGCGCGCCGCACATTCCTCGGCCACCACCGGCAGGCCGGGGGTGAGGTGGGCCAGACCTTTCAGGATCACCGCCTCGGCGGCCTCGTCGGCATCGGTTACCGGGCTGGCATCATCCTTGGCGCGGGCCTCAAACGGGGTGGCATAGACCGCCATGATGGCGCGCGCTGCATCCTCCGCCAGCCGGCGCAATCCCAGCGCCAGTGCCGCATCACCGCCCAGCACCATACTCGGGGCCATTGCCTAGTCCTTCGGCTGGCGCAGCAGCGACAGCGCCACTTCGTTGATATTCACCATCTGCTTGCCGGCATGCTCGAAATTCACCGTCACGCGCGGGCCCACCGCCGACTGCACCTGGCCCGGGCCCCAATCCGGAGCCGCCGGATTCTCCACCCAGTCACCCGGCGCGAAGGGCGAAGGCGCAACGCTGCCGGAAGCATGTGACGGATTGTGGGAGAAGGGGGCGGGCATCGGGCGCTCCCGATTGATCAGAACCGGCAATCATTCTAAAGAGATTCCAGCCGCAATGCCACGATCCGGAGACGCCATGGCCGCCGCCCGCAGCGATATCGACCTTGTCGCCCTGATCTGTTCCAAGCTCTGCCACGACCTTGCCGGCAGTATCGGCGCGGTGAGCAATGGCGCGGAATTGCTTGCCGAGGAAACCGATGCGGCGATGCGCGAGGAGGCGATCCGCCTGATCGCCCAGAGTGCCGGCGATGCCGCCAAGCGGCTGGCTTTTTTCCGTCTGGCGCTGGGTGCCTCCGGCGGCATGTCAGAGCCGATGGCGATGGCCGATGTCAGCCGCGTCACGGCGGAGTATTTCAATGGCGGCCGGGTGCGGCTGCTGCCACTGGTCGGGCTGCCCAACAGCCTGCCCAAGCCGCTGGCCAAGGCGCTGATGCTGGGCTTGGCGGTGATGGCGATGGCATTGCCGCGCGGCGGTGCGCTGCGGCTGGAAATGCAGAACGGCGAATGGCGGGTGCAGGCCGAAGGCAGCCCGAGCAAGCTGCCCGACGATGTGGCGATGAGCCTGCTTGGCGATGGCGCGGTGGAGGAACCGGCCGGCGCGCTGGCCCGCCATGCCGCCGATCTCGCCGCCACCGCCGGCTATGCGCTCGGCCTTGAAGCCGGCGCCGAGGGCGCGGCGCTGCGTTTCTTCGCGAAAGCCTGAATCAGCGAGAAGGTTTCAGCACCGCCGCCAGTGCGGCGCTGATCAGGCCGAGGGCCGCGAATTCCGGCCAGCCCGGCTGCTCGCCCAGCATCGCCATGCTGGAAAACACGCCGACCACCGGAATCATCAGGGTGGAGAGCCCGCTCACCTGCGCCGGCAGCACCTGCACCAGACGGTTCCAGGCCCAGTAGCAGAACACGAAGCAGATCACCGCGTTGTAGAGCGCGGCACCCCAGGCCACGGCGCTGTAGCTGTGCCAGCGATCCATTTCCAGCAGCGGCGCCATCACCACGATGGGCAGGCCACCGAGGATCATCTGCCAGCCGACGAAGGGGACGCTGGGCATTGGCACGGCGTAACGCTTGATCAGTACCGTGCCAAAGGCCCAGCTCATCGCAGCGGCCAGCACCAGCAGGACGCCGAGTGGCGAGGCTGCCATGGCCTGCCATTCGCCACCAACCAGCACCGCCAGGCCGCTGAGCCCGAGGCCGAGGCCGGCCAGTTTCCAGCCGGTCAGGCGCTCCTGCAGCATCAGGGCCGACATCATCACTAGCCATAGCGGCATGGTGAAAGCCAGGATGGTGGTGCGCCCGGCCGGCAGCATGGACAGGCCATACAGCACCAGAAGGTTCCAGAAGGTGATGTTGAACAGCGAGATCAGGGTCAGCTTGATCAGGTAGCCGGGCGGAATACCGAGCGGCATACGCCAGGCGGCAGCAATCGCGAACAGCCCCAGCGCGCCCCCGCCAAGGCAGAAGGCGCGGAAGGTGAAAACCGGCATTTCCAGCAGCGCCAGCTTCATGATCGGCCAGTTCACGCCCCAGAACAGGGTGAGCAGGGCCAGCAGCAGCAGCGAAAAAGCAGACAGGGTCGGCCGCAACGGCGCGGCGGCAGTATCGGTCATTCTGAAAAAAATCCTGGCGAGCGGCGTTTCGTCTTTTCTAGTTGGCCGCCAGCCTAATCCCAAACTCACAGGATGGCGAGTACCGCCTCGGGCGGGCGGCCCAAAGCTGCCTTGGCGCCATGCACGAAAAGCGGCCGCTCGATCGCTTCCGGATGCTTGGCCAACGCATTCAGCAGCGCGGCATCGCTCAACGCCTCGGGGTCGATGCCGGCTTCCCTGGCTTCCTTGGTGCGCAGGATGCTGCGTGCCGGGCGGCCCAGTTTCTTCACGATGCCCGCCAGTTCGCTGGCCGAGGGCGGGGTCTTGAGATACTCGATTACCTGGGGCTTTACACCCTGGCCGTGCAAGAGCGCCAGGGCCTGGCGTGACTTGGAACAACGCGGATTATGGTAGAATTGCGACGGCATGGCTGCCTGCCCCCGAAAAATCGCCGGATCAGAAAGATTGCATTTTCATGACCTCGGTTTAAATAGCAAGCCATGACGCGCCATTGGACGCTTGATGACATACCCTGGCACAGCTTCGACCCCAGCAAGGTCGATGCCGATCTGCTGCGCGCGGTGAAGGCCGCGACGCTGGTGGAACATAATGCCGAGGATTATGTCACCTATCTCTGCAACGTCTTTGCCGATGACCCGGCCTTCCAGGCGGCGGCGCGGCAATGGGGTGTGGAGGAGGAACAGCATGGCCGCGCGCTCGCGCGCTGGTGCCAGCTTGCCGATCCCAGCTTCGATCCGGCCCAAGCCATGGCCGACTTCCAGGCGCATTACCGCCTGCCGCTGGACGCGACAGATTCGGTGCGCGGCAGCCGCAATGGCGAGCTGGTGGCACGCTGCGTGGTGGAATGCGGCACATCGAGTTTCTACAGCGCCATCCGCGATGCCACCGACGAGCCGGTGTTGAAGATGGTGGCGGCCAAGATCGCCGGCGACGAGTTCCGCCATTACAAGCTGTTCCTCGATCACCTGCAACGCTACCAGGCCAGCGCACCGATGAGCCGGCTGGCGCGGCTGCGCATTGCGCTCGGCCGCATCAACGAAACCTCGGATGATGAACTCGCCATGGCCTATTGGTGCGGCAATGGACGCCAGACGGTCTATGACCGTGGCCGCGAAAGCGCTGCCTATGCCCTGCGCGCCACCGGCCTCTATCGTTTCGGCCATGTCCAGCGCGGCCTCGGCATGGCGCTGAAGGCCTGCGATTTCCAGCCTCAAGGCTGGTTCAGCCGGCTTTTCGCGCAAGTCGGCTGGCGCCTGCTGCAATGGCGCCGCCGGCAACTGGCGACCCAGGCAACGGCCTGATTGGCGCTAATGCTCCGGCGGTAAGTCGGCCAGCCAGTCGGCGCAAAGCTGGAACAACTCCTCCTCCCGCGGCTCGCCGAACAGAAAGTGGCTCATCTCCGGCATCTCGCGGAACACCGCGCGGCCGGGATAATGCGAGGCCACGGCGCGGCAGGAAGCCGCCGGCGTCACCTTGTCGTCGCTGCCAGCCAGCACCAGCAGCGGGCAGCGCACGCGGTGGAAGCTGACGCGGCTGGCGGCATGCCAGTCCAGCCACCACAGCAATGATTCAAAGATCGCGCGACCGGATTCCGGCACCAGGCGCGCCAGCGTGTCGCGTTGCAGCGCGGGCGGCAGCTTGTCGAGCGAGAACTGCTCCGCCATGGCCGGATCCGGCGGCAGCGGCTTCTGCCAGATCGAACCGCCCTGCCACAGCAGATGCAGCGCGCCGCCGACTTCCTCCAGACTGCGCGGCATGATGCCCCAGGGTGCCACCGGCGCCAGCAGGATGGCACCGCGGCAGAGATCGCGGGCTGCCAATTGCTGCGCCAGCAGGCCGCCGAGCGAATGGCCGATCAGCACCGGCTTGGACGGCAGGCGGGCGATTTCCGCTTCCATGGCGGCGCGGTAATCGGCCAGGCCAAGCCGCGCCAGGTCGCTATCGGGCCGCTGGCCGGCCTGTTCCGGGCCATGCAGCGGCAGGTCCGGCGCATGGGTGCGCCAGCCGCGATGGCTGAGGAAACTGCGGAAACGCTCGAACACCCAGCCGCCGACAAAGGCGCCGTGCAGCAGCAGGATTTCGCCGCGATGCGCCATGTCAGGTTTTCACGTAGCCGCGGAATTCGGCCACGATGGTTTCGTAGATCGGCCGCTTGAACGGCACGATCAGGTCCGGCAAATCGGAGAAGCGGGCCCATTTCCAGGCATCGAATTCAGGATGCGCGGTGGCGATGTTGATCACGTCCTCCTCGCCGATCAGGCGGCAGAGATACCATTTCTGTTTCTGGCCGCGATATTTTCCCTTCCAAACCTTATCGGCGATGTCGGGCGGCAGGTCATAACTCAGCCAGTCGCGGCTTTCGGCGATGATGGCGGTGCGCGCCGGCGGCACGCCGATCTCTTCCTCCAGTTCGCGCAGGGCGGTCTGGCGCGGATCCTCGCCAGGATCAATGCCGCCCTGCGGCATCTGCCAGGCTTCGGCGGTCTGGTCGATGCGGCGGCCGACGAACACCATGTCGGCCTCGTTCAGCAACGCGACACCGACGCCAAGACGGTAGGGGCGGGCTTCATCGGACATGGCTGCGAACTCCAGCGCTATTATTCAGGGGTTTGACGATTCACCACGGCAGAAACCGGCGCCAGGGCATAGCTCTTGCCGGCCAGGGTCTTGCTCCAGGCCAGCAGGCGGTCGAGCGTGACCGGATAGGGCTGCGCGAAGCCGACGGCAACACCGGTGCCGCGCGCCAGGCGCTCCAGTTCCTCAAGCCGCGATTCGATCACCGGCCCGGTCGGCTGCTGGTCGATCTGGCGGTTCGAGATGGCGAACACGCCGCCGGCATCGCGCATGGCGCGGGCGGCCACCGAACGCGGCGCGGTGCGCGCATCGACAAACATCAGGCCGCGCGTCTTCAATGTCTCGGCGACGATGCGCATATGCTCAGGGCTGGAGGTGTATTTCGCGCCCATGAAATTGGTGAAGCCGATATAGCCCGGCACGCGGGTCAGCGACCAATCCAGCCGGCGCAGATTCTCCGGCTCGGTCAGCGACGTGAGCAACGTATACGGCCCTGGATCGCTGGAGGGATACTCGAACGGCTCCATCGGCAATTGCAGCAGCACTTCGTGGCCCTGGCGCCGCGCATACTCGATCTGCACCGCGAGATTCGGCGCATAGGGATTGAAGGCGAAGGTGATGGCCGGTGGCAGCAGGTCAGCCGCCTTGGTGGTCAGGGTTTCGCTCAAACCCACATTGGCCAGCACGATGGCGATGCGCGGGCGGTCGGCGGGTTCGTTATAGGGCCGGGCATAGGCACGCCAGGGCTGGCGGCCATCGCTGCCGATTTTCGGCATAGGGCCGACATTGGTGTTGTCCACCAGGGCCGGATCGGGCGCCACCAGCAGGCCGCTCGGCAGGTAGTTCGCCGTATCCATCTGCTTCGGCTTCTGCTCGCCAGCTTTCTGGTCGGGTGCAAGCTTGGCCTCCGGCGGCAGGGTGAGGCGTGCCACGCCGATCACCACTTCCGAGCCGGGCAATTGCACCAGGCTCTGGTTGATGACGGAGAGCCAGCCAATCAGGGTGATGAAGCCGCCGAGGAACAGCGCCCAGCTCAGCACCAGCAGGCGGCGGCTGACGGTGCGGGCATCGCCACGCAGGAAGCCCGGCCACAGCACCAGGCCGATGATGTGGAGCACGCGCAGCAGCTTATGCTTGAAGCCTTCGCGCGGCGGCGGCGCCATCATCGGCGCCTCTGCCATCATCTCCATGTCGCCATGGGCCATGCCGTCTTCACCAGGCGGTTGCGACACCGCCATGGTGATATCCAGCTCGTCTTCGTGTTGCTTTGGCTTCTTGCGCAGCCTGGCGAAAGGCGCCAGCAACCGGCCCATCAGGCCGGCTTTCTTCGGCTCCGCCGGCAGGGCGCGATCGTCGGGATCGGCCTGAAGCGTCACTTCTTCGCGGTCGGTTTCGGCGGGCTGCGCAGCAGCTCGAGCGCCGATTGCAGCACCACGTCAGGACCATCGCCCGGCTTGGCGCTGGTATTCGGCGCCGGGGCTGGTGTTGACGTCGGAGTCTCGCCCGGCTTCGCTGCCGGCTCCTCGTCGGCCTCGCGCTGGCCGTTCAGCTCGCGCCGCGCCTTCAGCGCCGCCGCGATCTGGCGGTCGCGGTCGCTCCACACTTCCACATCGGGCGTGATGCCGGTCTTGTCGATGGAGCGGCCCGACGGCGTGAAGTAGCCCGCCGTGGTCAGCTTCATGCCGCCGAATTCGCCGAGCGGAATCATGGTCTGCACCAGGCCCTTGCCGAACGTGGTGTTGCCCACCAGCACGGCGCGGCGATGATCCTGCAGCGCGCCGGCAACAATTTCCGATGCCGATGCCGAGCCGCCATTGATCAGCACGGCAATCGGCTTGCCATCGGTGACGTCGCCGCGCTTGGCGTTGAAGCGCTGGCCTTCATCGGCATTCGAGCGCAGCGAGCGCGTCGAAACGATCTCGCCCTGGTTCAGGAAGGCATCGGCCACCGAGATCGCCTGATCCAGCAGGCCGCCCGGATTGTCGCGCAGGTCGATCACATAGCCCTTCAGCTCCGGCCCGATCTCGACCTTAAGCTTCTCGATCGCGGCGCTCATGTCCTGCGTGGTGTGCTCGTTGAACGACGAGACGCGCAGATAGGCGATATCGCCCTCGCGGCGGCTGCGCACCACGCGGGTCTTGATCACCGCGCGCACCACTGGCACGTCCATCGGCTTGGTGGTGGCATCGGTGCCGCGCCGGATGGTCAGCACGATCTTGCTGTTCGGCGCACCGCGCATCTTCTCGATGGCTTCCTGCAGGGTCTTGCCCAGCACCGGGTCGCCGTCGAGATGGGTGATCATGTCGCCCGGCAGCAGGCCGGCACGCTGTGCCGGCGTGTCGTCGATCGGCGACACCACTTTCACCAGGCCATTCTCCATGGTGACTTCGAGGCCGAGGCCGCCGAATTCGCCACGGGTCTGCACCCGCGCTTCCTGGAAGCTGCGCGGCGGCATGTAGATGGAGTAGGGATCGAGCGAGGAGAGCATGCCGTTGATGGCGGTCTCCATCAGCTGCTCGTCCTTGGTTTCCTTGTAGTAGTCGTTGCGCACGCGCTCGAAAATCTCACCGAAGAGATTGAGCTGCTTGTAGGTGTCGCTGTTCTGCAGCGCGCCCACCTTGTTCGGGGCCGCGAACAGTCCCACCGAGCCCATCAGGGCAAAGGCGCAGACGCCACCCAGGAGGAAATTGCGCATGTCAGCCGCTCACCTTTCTGTCGCCCGCCGCCAGCCATGGTAGGGGATTTACCGGCTCGCCTTTGCGACGCAGTTCAAGATATAGAACCGGCTTGTCGTCATGCCCAGCCCCGGCTGCGTTTCCGGAGCCATCGCCGCCCATGCGACCTACAGGTTCGCCAGCCAGGACGAATTGGCCAACCGCGCGGTCAATCCGGCCAAAACCGGCCAATAACGAATGATATCCACCGCCATGTGCGATGATCAATAGCTGTCCGTAGCCACGGAAGGGGCCGGCGAACATCACTTTGCCGTCAGCAGGCGCCACCACCTGGCCGCCGCCCCGGGTTTCAATGCGCAAACCGCGCGAAACCGCGCCGCTGGCCTCGGTGTCGCCGTAGCGGCCGACGATGCGGCCGCGTGCCGGCAGCGCGGCGCTGCCTTCAAGGGCGGCGTAATTCTCCGCCGGCTGACTGCCGCCGGGTGCCCGCTTACCCCGGTTTTCCGCCTCTTTCGCCGCCCGGGCGCGGGCTTCGGCCTCGCGCCTTTCCTGCTCCAGCAGGCGGTCCACCAGGGCGCGCAGGTCCTTGGCCTGCTCGGCCAGGCGCACGCTGCGCTCGCGCTCCGCGCCACGTTCTTCCTGGGTCTGCGCTACTTCCGCGGCGGTTTCCGTCTGCAACTGCTCCAGGTCGCGGCGTTCGCTATCCAGCTTGGCGATGGCCTGGCCCAGTGCCTTCTGCTCGGCGGCGATACCGGCACGCAAAGCGGCCAGGCGGTCCAATTCGGCCCGCAGCGCGGCGGCGCGGCTTTCGATCTCCGGCACCAGGGCGGCGATAAGCTGGCTGGCGCGCACCATGTCGAGCGCCGAACCCGGCGCCAGCACCATGGCTTCCGGCGGCTGGCGGCTGAGGCGGGCGAGGCTGGAAAGCGTTGCCGCCAGTTCCTCGCGGCGGCCCTCGAAGGCGGCCTGGGCCTTGGTTTCATCGGCCAGCAGGCGGGTAAGCTGTTCCTCGCTGCGCGAAACGGCGTCTTCCTGGGCCTGCAGCTTGCGCGCGGCCTGCACCAGGCGGCGGCGCAGCTCCTGCGCCTTCTGCGCCAGTTTGCCGGCCTCGCGGTCGAGTTCGCGCTGGCGGTCGCGGCTCTCTTTAAGCTGTCGCTGCACATCCTCAAGCTGTTGCTGCTGCTGCCGGGCGGCATTGCTTTCCGCCAGCGCGGGAGCAGTGCCGACCAACGTTCCGATCAGCGCGGCGGCAAGCGCGGGGCGGAGCGGTTTATGCACGGCGTTGCTGCGGCTCCGCGGCGGTGGCGGCTTTGGGAAGGGCCAGGTTCTGACCGGTCATTTCGGCCGGCGGCGCCAGCTGCAGGAAATGCAGCAGGGTCGGCGCCAGGTCGCAGAGGCGGCCATCGCTCAAGCTGTAGCCGTCGCGGCCGACCAGTACCAGCGGCACCAGATTGGTGGTGTGCTGGGTATGGGCCTGGCCCGAAGCCGGGTCGCGCATCTCTTCCAGATTGCCATGGTCGGCGGTGATCAGCAGCACGCCACCGGCCTGCAGCACCGCCTGTTCCAGCCGCGCCAGGCAGGTGTCGATGGTTTCCGCCGCCTTCACCGCTGCCGGCAGCGAACCGGTATGGCCCACCATGTCCGGGTTGGCGTAGTTCACCGTGATCTGGTCGTATTGCCCGCTCTCGATGGCGGCGACCAGCTTGTCGGTGACTTCGGCTGCCGACATTTCCGGCTGCAGATCGTAGGTTGCCACTTTCGGCGACGGCACCAGGATGCGGTCCTCGCCCTCATAAGGCTGCTCCTCGCCACCATTCATGAAGAAGGTGACGTGGGCATATTTCTCGGTCTCGGCAATGCGCAACTGCTTACGCTGCGACTTCGCCAGCCATTCGCCAAGCGTGTTGGGATAGCGCACCGGCGGGAACGCGGTGGCAAGGAATTCGTTCAACTGCGTCGAATACTCCGCCATGCCGGTGGCGGCGGCAAAAGCCGGGCGCAGCGGGCGCGGGAAGGCATCGAAATGCGGCTCCAGCAGGCTTTGCAGGATTTCGCGCGCCCGGTCGGCGCGGAAATTGGCCATCATCAGGCCATCGCCATCGCGCATGCCGGCATAGCCGTCGATCACCGTCGGCAGGATGAATTCATCGCTTAAATCGGCGGCATAGGCATCGTTGACGGCAGCTTCCGCGCTCGCCGCATGCTTGCCTTTGGCCAGCGCAATCGCGGCATAGGCCTGCGCCACGCGATCCCAGCGCTTGTCGCGGTCCATGGCGTAGAAGCGGCCCGAGAGGGAAGCGAAACGCACCTGTTTCACATCACCGAGAAGTTTGCGGAAGTCGGCGAGGAATTCCAGTACGGAGCGCGGCGGTGTGTCGCGGCCATCGCTGAAGGCGTGCAGCCACACCTTCACGCCGGCGGCATCGGCGATCCTGGCCACGGCGGCGATGTGGTCCTGGTGCGAATGCACGCCGCCCGGCGAGAGCAGGCCGAGCAGATGCAGCGCGCCGCCGCTCTGCTTCAGCTTGGCGATGGTTTCCGCAATCGCCGGCACATTGGCCAGCGTGCCATCGGCCACCGCATTGTCGATGCGTCCCAGGTCCGGCACGGCGATGCGGCCAGCGCCGATATTCATGTGGCCGACTTCCGAATTGCCCATCTGGCCATCCGGCAGGCCGACATCGCGGCCCGAGGTGCCGACGCGGGCAAAGGGCCGGGTCGAAACCAGCCGGCGCCAGGTCGGCAGGCTGGCCTGGGCAATGGCGTTGTCGGTCGGGTCGTCGCGCAGCCCCCAGCCATCCAGGATGCAGAGGACGACGGGCTTCGGGACGGTCTGGGAGCTCGGGTTGGTCATGGTCGCAGTTTCAGGAAAATCCGGCAGAATCGGCAATTACTTAGCGCAGTCGGGAAACTTAGTCACGGATTGCTGGCTCAATCCCCGGATCAATCTCGGTGATAGGGGTGATTGTTCAGCAGGCTCCAGGCCCGGTAAAGCTGTTCCAGCAGCAGCACTCTTGCCAGCAAATGCGGCCAAGTCATGGCGCCAAAAGCGATTTTCAGCCTCGCCTGGGCCAGCAGGGCGGCATCCAGGCCATCCGCGCCGCCGATCAGGAAGGCCAGCTCAGCCTCGCCGTTGTCGCGCCATTGCCCGATCTGGGCGGCGAAATCGCGGCTGGTCAGGTTCCTGCCATGCTCGTCCAGCGCCACCAGCACGGCGCCCTTGGGGCAGGCGGCCCGCAGCAAGTCCGCCTCGCGCTGCTTGCGCTCCAGCACCGTGCCGGCGGTTTTCTTGTCCTCGACTTCGCGGATCTCCACCGCCCAGGGCAGCCGCTCGCGGTAGCTGCCGATCAGCGCCTGGGCGGCGTCATGCTTGGCGCGGCCGGCTCGGCCGACGCAGGCTATGGTGATGCGCACTCACGCCGCGGCGGTTTCGGCCGCCGGCTCAGGGATATCCACGCCCCACATCTTTTCCAGCCGGTAGAAGCCGCGCACCTCGGGCCGGAAGATATGCACCACGATGTCGCCGGCATCGATCAGCACCCAGTCGCCAACGCCTTTGCCCTCCACCCGTGCCTTGTGCCCGGTGGCCTCATGGATGCGCTGCGCCAGATGCTCGGCAATGGCACCGACCTGGCGCGAGGAACGGCCCGAGGCGACCACGATGTAATCTGCCACCGACGATTTGCCGGCCAGCGGGATCGAAACGATCTCCTCGGCCTTGTCGTCGTCCAGCGATTTCAGGATCAGCTTGTGCAGCTTTTCCACCGCCGCGGTAGGCTTGTTCGGGTCGGCGGCCTTCACCGCCTTGGCGGCGGGCTTGGCTGCTTTCGGCTTCGCGGGGGCTTTGGGCTTTGCAGCGGCCTTCGGTTTCGCCGCAGCCTTCGCCTTGGGGGCGGCGGCCTTCTTCGGGACGGCAATCTTGCCCTTGGCAGCGGTTGCTGCCGGTTTACGGGTGCTTTTCGGCTTCGATGCTGTGGCTATGGCGCGGCCCTCCTCCTGGCCGGGCGAGGCTGCCCGGGTGCAATTCCGACCCAGTGCGGCGCCGATTCGGCGCCGCTCCGAATCGGGCACAGAATACCCCGACTCGGGTGTTTGAACAATGACAGGTCAGAGAAACCAGAACCAGGTGACCAACAGGAAGGGCAGCAGCAACAGCGGCAGCGACCAGGCCATGTAGCCGAAGAAGCTCGGCATGCGGATGCCGGCCTGTTCGGCGATGGCCTTGACCATGAAATTCGGCGCATTGCCGATATAGGTGACGGCGCCAAAGAACACCGCGCCGGCCGAGATCGCCAGCAGCGTGCCGGCCATCGGCCCCATCAGCGCCTGGGCATCGCCGCCAGCCATGTTGAAGAACACCAGGTAGGTCGGGGCGTTGTCGAGGAAGGCGGAAAGCAGGCCGGTGAGCCAGAAATACATCGCGTTATGCGGCGTGCCATCGGGATTGCTGGCGAGTTCGATCACTGCCTTCAAGGCGCCCGCCTCGCCGGCGCGCAGGATCGCGATCACCGGCACGATGGTGAGGAAGATGCCGGCAAACAGCTTCGCCACCTCGCGGATCGGTTCCCAGTCGAAGCCGTTGCCCCGGCGGGTTTCGGACCGTGTCAGCCACAGCGACATCCCGGCCAGCGCCAGCAGCAGGATGTCACGCGCCAGGTTCTGCAGCGCCACGTTGATGCCGAACAGGCTCAGCGAAGCCGTCGGCTTCCAACTGCCCGACATCAGCACCGCCGCCACCACGCCGCCAAGCAGCACGATGTTGATGCCGCCCTCGATGCTCACCGGATTATCCGGCGTCGGGTCGCGCCGGACCACGCCTTCGCTGCGGTAGTAATGGCGGTCGATGAAATAGAATACGGCCAGCATCATCACGCTGATCAGCAGCATCGGCAGCAGCATGGCTTGCGTCGTCCAGAAGAAGCTGATGCCGAGCAGGAAGCCAAGGAAGAGCGGCGGATCGCCAAGCGGCGTCAGCGCGCCGCCGACATTGGCGACCAGGATGATGAAGAACACAATGACATGCACATTGTGCTTGCGGTTGTCATTGGCGCGGATCAGCGGCCGGATCAGCAGCATCGCGGCGCCGGTGGTGCCCATCCAGCTTGCCAGCAGGGTACCCAGCGCCAGGATGCCTGTATTCAAGGCCGGTGAGCCGTGAAGATTACCGGTGATGCGCACGCCGCCAGCGATGGTGAAGAGGCTGAGCAGCAGCACCACGAAGGGAATGTATTCATGCAGGGCCACTTCCAGCACGGCATGCATCGCAGGGCCGATGCCTTCGCGCAGGCCGAAGGGAATCAGGAAGGCCAGCGCCCAGAAGGCGGCGATCTTGCCGTAATGGTGATGCCAGAAATGACTGGCCAGCAGCGGCAGCAAGGCGATGGAAAGCAGGATGCCGGCGAAAGGCAGGCCCCAGAGCAGGCTGAGGCTGCTGCCATCAATGGCCGCCGCCTGAGCCGGCATTGCCAGGAACAGGCTGAAGGCAGAAAGGCCGATGCCCGTGGTGATTCGGATGCGCATCGGCCCCCCGCTTTGCTGGTCTATGCTTGTCCCCTGTATATGGGAAATTTATATCCCCATTTCAAGACCGGAAAAACAGCAGGGTAAGCAGCCCGAAGAGCGGCAGCAGGATACAGCAGCTCCAGGCCATGTAGCCGAAGAAACTCGGCATTTTCACGTTCATCTCTTCCGCGATGGCCTTGACCATGAAATTCGGCGCGTTGCCGATGTAGCTGTTGGCACCCATGAACACCGCGCCGGCCGAGATCGCCGCCAACGTGGCGCCAAGCGGCCCCATCAGCGTGGCGGCGTCGCCGCTCGCCATGTTGAAGAACACCAGATAGGTCGGCGCGTTGTCGAGGAAGCTGGACAGTGAGCCGGCGAGCCAGAAATACATCGCGTTGTTCGGCGTGCCGTCCGGGTTGGAGGCCAGCGCCACCAGTCCGGCCAGGGCGCCATCCTTGCCGGCGCGCAGGATGGCGATGGCTGGAATGATGGTGATGAAGATGCCGGCGAACAGCTTGGCTACTTCCAGGATCGGGCCCCAGGAGAAACCGTTGCCGCTGCGCGTTTCGGCCTCGGTGAGTTTCAGCGAGGCGAAGGTGATGGCCAGCAGGGCGATGTCGCGTGCCAGGTTCTGCAATTCGACGTCGACGCCGAAGATGCTGAAGGTCACGCCGGGTTTCCAGGTGCCGGACATCAGCACCGCCAGCACGATGGCTGCCAGCAGCACCAGATTGACGCCGCCCTGCATGCCGATCGGGCTGTCGGGTGTCGGGTCCGCCGGCACGATGCCTTCCTTGCGGAAATAGTAGCTGTCGATGACGTAGAACAGGCCGAGCAGCACCACGGTGCTGACCAGGGTCGGCATGAACAGATGCGAGGTGGTCCAGAAGAAATCGACGCCCTTGAGGAAGCCGAGGAACAGCGGCGGATCGCCAAGCGGCGTGAGCGAGCCGCCGATATTCGAAACCAGGAAGATGAAGAACACCACCACATGCACATTATGCTTGCGGTTGTCGTTGGCGCGGATCAGCGGCCGGATCAGCAGCATCGAAGCGCCGGTGGTGCCCATCCAGCTCGCGATCACGGTGCCGACCAGCAGCATGGCGGTGTTGAGGCTCGGCGAGCCGTTGAGGTTGCCGGTGATGCGCACGCCGCCGGCCACGGTGAACAAGGCCAGCAGCAGGATGATGAAGGGGATGTATTCATGCAGGGCCACTTCCAGCAACACATGGGCGGTGGCGCCGCTGCCGTCGCGCAAGGCGAAGGGCAGGATGAAGCAGAGCGCCCAGAAGGCGGAGATCTTGCCGAAATGATGATGCCACAGGCTGGGCGTCAGCAGTGGCAGCAGCGCGATGGAAAGCAGGATGCCGGCAAAAGGCAGCACCCACAGGATGCTCATGCCTCGCGCATCGATGGCGGCGGCTTGCGCCGGTGCGGCTGCAAACAGGAGCGTGACGGCCAGCAGCAACAGCGGCGCGGCGCGGAACAGGCGGTACGGCATCAGATTTCCCCCAAGGATTTGGCCGGTAGCGTAACGGCCCCGGCAGCCCGGCTCAACCTTTAGGAGCGGGGCCTAGCTGCCGGCAAAATGCGGCCTGTCCTCGATCACACCGGCCGGGTCCTGGCGCAGGATCACCTCGGCGCCGGGAAACAGTTGCTGCAATTCGGCGATGATTTCCTCGGAGATGCGGTGTGCCGCGCGCAAGGTGAGATCGGGATCGAGTTCAAGATGGAATTGGATGAAGGTGTGCTGGCCCGAGGCGCGGGTGCGCAGGTCGTGCATCGCCTTGGCTTCCGGATGCCGCAGCACGGTGTCGCGAATGCTGGCGCGCTCGGCATCGGTCAGTTCGCGGTCCATCAACTGATCCAGCGCCTGGCGCACGATATCGGCGGCGCTCTTGAAGATCACCATGGCCACCAGCAGCGCACCGGCGGGATCCACCCAGTCTAAACCGGGCCGCGAGGCCAGCGCCAAAGCGGCGATGACGGTGAGGTTGGTGAGCAGGTCGCTGACGTAATGCAGCCGGTCGGCGGTTACCGCCAGGGAGCCGGTACGGCGCACCACATGGCGCTGGAACAGCACCAGTGCGGCAGTCAGCAGGATAGAACCGACCATGACTGCGATGCCGATTTCGGAATGTTCCGGCGGCGAAGGTGTGCGCAGTTTTTGCACGGCTTCACTCACCAAGTACAAGGCAGAGCCACCGATCAGCGTTGCCTGGCCGAGACCGGCCAAGGCTTCCGCCTTGCCGTGGCCGAAGCGGTGTTCATGATCGGCAGGGGTGAGGGCCGTGCGCACGGCCAGCAGGTTCAGCAGCGAGGCCAGGGCATCGAGGCCGGAATCGAGCAGGCTGGACAGCAAGGCCAGCGAGCCCGATTGCCACCAGGCGAAAGCCTTCGCCGCCACCAGGATCAGTGCGACGCTGAAAGAGGCGTAGGTCGCCAGCCGCAGCAGCCGCTGATTGGCGGCGTTGCTCATCAGGGATACAGCCGTTCGGTGCGCCAGCCATTATTGCCGTCGCGGTGATAGACCAGCCGGTCATGCAGTCGGAACGGCCGGTCGGCCCAGAATTCGATACTCTGCGGCGCCAGGCGGAACCCGGACCAATGCGGCGGACGGGGAACCTCGCCGATGGCGAACTTGGCGGCATATTTTGCCACGGCAGCCTCCAGTTCGAAGCGGCCCTGTAAAGGCCGCGACTGCGCCGAGGCCCAGGCGCCGATGCGGCTGTCGCGCGGGCGCGAGGCGAAATAGGCATCGGCCTCGGCATCGCTCACCACGCTTATGGGGCCGCGGAACCGCACCTGGCGGCGCAGGCTTTTCCAGTGAAACAGGGCAGCCGCCTTGGGATGCTCGAGCAGTTCGCGGCCCTTGGCGCTTTCGAAGTTGGTGTAGAACACCACGCCATCGGCACCGACATCCTTCAACAGCACCATGCGCAGGTTCGGCAGCCCATCCTGATCCACACTCGCCAGCGCCATGGCACTGGGATCGTTCGGCTCGGAAAGCTTGGCTTCGGCAAACCAGGTTTCAAAATGTGCAATCGGGTCGGTGAACGCGTCCATGCTGGCCTCAAAAAAGTGGCTTTTCCGCCCCCGGAAGTCCCATGTGGCTTATGTAGCGCATGCCGCAACAATTCCCAACCCCCGCCGCAATCCCGCCGTATTCCGGGCCGAACCTCCTAGCCATCCCGAGGGCGGTTCCCATCGGAACTCAACACCCCGGGCAACGAAATCAAAGGACCCTGAAGCCATGACCGCCCATACCACCCTTCCCGCCATTGCTGTCGCCCAGCCGGGCCGCCCGGCATTGCGTGCAGGTGGTCGCGCCGGCAAGTGGGTGGCGCTCGGCCTCGTCGCGGTGCTGGCCGCTGGCTGTGCCGACCAGGGTCCGAAACAGAATGCCGGTGCCGTGCTTGGCGGTGTTGGCGGCGCGGTAGCCGGTGCGCAGTTCGGCAAGGGCACCGGCCGTCTGGTCGGCGTTGCCGCCGGCACCATGCTTGGCGCGCTGCTCGGCTCCGAGGTCGGCAAGTCGCTCGATAACGCGGATCGCCAGTATCTTGGCCAAGCCAACCAGCGCGCCTTTGAAACCGCCCGTTCCGGCACCGCCGTGACCTGGCGCAACCCCGATAGCGGCAATTACGGCACCGTGGTGCCGCAGCCCGCTTACCAGACCGCCAGCGGCGATTATTGCCGTGAGTTCCAGCAGACGATCAGCGTCGGTGGCCAGAGCCAGCAGGGCTATGGCACCGCCTGCCGCCAGCCGGACGGCACCTGGAAGATCACCCAGTAGCGTTCCCGTCAGAGGTCCCCTTCTGACTTTTCCCCCAGAGCCAGTTTTCCCCCAGAGTTAGTACGCGTTCCTCTAGTTTCTCTTCCCCCAGACTAGGCGTGGCCCGGCAACCCCGGCCACGCCATTTTTTTGTCGCCGAAGGGTAAATCCGCGCTAAGCTATCCTTAACGCTCCAGTTGCAGACTGGAGTCCGGTCCTGCCGCCAGAAAGCAGCGGGACCATAACACTGCTAACCGGATGATGGAGGCCAGAATGGTCGACGGCACCGGCAGCACCCAGGCTTCAGCATGGAAGCAGGGCGCTGCATCGAAACTCCCGGCATTCAAGAGCGCCAGCAACAGCAGTGGCGCTCCCCAGAATGCTCCTGCTGAACAAAACCCTGTTCTCGCCGCCGGCAAAGCCGCGCTGGAAAAGCTGCGCCAGCCGCGCGCGCGTTCGGAAGCCGAGACCAAGCTCGAGGAAGTGCTGCAGGCGATGAAGCGCGCCAGCAAATCCTCCAAGCTGGATGCGGCACGGCGCAAGCTGGAGCAGCTCAAGGCCCGGCTCAAGGCGCTGGAAATGGCGGCGGCCTCTGCTGCCGCGCGCGGCGATGCCAAGGCGGCCAAGGCGATTGCCAACGAAGTGAAGCAGTTGGCGCGCGATCTTGCCGGCGCGCTGCGCGAGGCCGGCCAGGGTAGTGGTGCCATTGCCATGGCACAACAGCCCAAGGACACGGAAAAACTCGATCCTGCCGCCAAGACCGGCACGCTTGCCGAAGGCCGGCCGGAAATGGCTGCCGATCAGGCCGCCGCGATGATCAAGGAGGCGCTGAGCGCGGCGGCTAGCGATCCCGCCCTACAGGATGCCAAGGAAGCCCAGGCCGAGCGGCAGGCGCTCGACAGCATCAAGGCCGAGGCGCGCGGCCTGATGAAGCAGCTCAAGAAGCTGCTGGAAAAGGCGCGGTTGGCGCTGTTCAATCCGCTTGCCGACAAGAAGGATGCAGCCAAGGCCGACAGGGCCTTCAACGAGGCCGAGCAGGCGCTGGCGGCGCTGAATGCCGCCTCGCTGCCCAGCGGCGGTGCTGCGCTTGATCTCGGCGGCATCGGTGTTGATGTGAAGGCTTGAACATCACGCAGCCTCGACGCCATGATGGCGCATGACCAATGCACCGATCCTGACGCTTGAAATCGATCTTGCCGCGCCGCAGAGCATCGGGCATTTGCCAGGCGGCGGCGAGCGCCGCTGCGTGCCGATCGTCGGCGGGCGCTTCAGCGGCCGCGTCAAGGGCGCAGTGCTGGCCGGCGGTGCCGATTGGCAATGGCTGCGCGGCGACGGCGTGGCCGATATCGATGCACGTTACCTGCTGCAGACTGAAACGGGTGCCGGCATCGAGGTGTGGAGCCGTGGTCTGCGCCATGGCCCGCCCGGTGTGATGGCGCAACTTGCGGCGGGCGAGCCGGTGGATCCGGCGCTGTATTACTTCCGCACCTCCCTGCGTTTCGAGAGCGCGGCGCCGGAACTGCAATGGCTGGTACGCACGCTCGCCTATGGCAAGGGGCAGCGCCTGGCCAATCAGGTGCGGCTCAGCGTCTACGCTATCGACTGATCAGGCGACTGATCAGGAAACAGCCGGCTCGTTACGAAACAGCAGGGGGCGCCTTTTCCGGCGGCTGGCGTGATGCTTCCTCGCGCAGGTCGCGCAGCGTGCCGCAAAGCGCCACGATCCGCCCGGTGCTGTCGCGCCGCGCAATGCCCATCAGGCGCATCTTGCGCCAGGTGCGCGGCCCATATTGCCCTTCCTGATCGCCGACGCGGAATTCCACTTCTGCCGGGCGGCCCTCGCGGCGCAAGGTGGTGAAGAACTGCGTCACCAACTGGCGGTCGGCGAAATGCGTCGAGTCGACCAGCACGTCCACCGCCGCCGGCGCCGCCGAAGGCGACAGGTTGAGCATGCGGAACATGTTGTCGGACCACATCAGGTGATCGTCTTCCAGCGTCCATTCCCAACTGCCGAAACCGGCCAGCCGCTCGGCAGTGGCGTAGCTCTGGGCGCGTGCCGCCAGGGCTTGCTCGGCAGCGACATGGGCGGCGGTGGCCTCGGCGCGGGCACGGTCTATATCCGCCACCAGTTCGGCATTGCGCAGCCGCAGCGCCAGGGAAACGCGTTCCTGGCGATGGGTCGAATGGGCGCGGATACAGAACGTGATGGCAAGCACGATGCCGAACAGCCCCATGACATATTGCGGCGTGCCGCCATCAATTAGCACACGGGCGAAGAGCGGTAGCGCCAGCATGACGAAGAAGGCGTAGAAAGCCGGCAGATGCGGCGCGCGGGTGTTGGAATTCGACAAGGCCAGACCCGACCACATGACGCAGAGCACCGCCTGCTGGGCATAATCCTGGGTGCCGGCATGCAGCCAGAAGAAGATGCCCCAGGCGGCGCCGGTGACGCTGGAACCGATGGTGAAGCGCTGTGCCCAATACTGCCAGCGTTGCTGGCGGTTGGTATCCTCGGCAAAGCCATAGCGCTGATGGTCCAGCCACCACGTGCCGAGCGTGTAGAGCAGGGTGATGCCAACCGCCTCGATCCAGTCGACTTCCTGGCGAAAGGCAGCAAAGCCGGCGAACAGCACCACATAGGGCAGATAACGCGTCGGCCAGCTATACTGGAACAGCCGCTCGATGAGCATGGCATCGATCAGCGGCGAGGGATTCTCAAGCAGACTATCGTCGTCCTCCGCCAGCCGCGCGACCAGCGCGGTATGCGAGGTGTTGCTATCGGGCAATGACACTAATCCCCTGATGCGTAAACCCAAGATCGGGCGCGGCAATAATATTGCCGAGAGTGTAATGCAGTGTCAGCGCAGCGGAAGTCACAAAAAAACAGATTTCAGAAATTTCATCGGGAATAACGCTGGAACTCCTGCACGGAATGCGAGTGCTGCTTAGGCGCCGGCGAGGAACCGCTTGGTGATCTGATGCGCCAGGCTGAGCGGTGGCGGCATGCGCAACGGCGCGTTCATGTCGGTGCTGGCGCGCAGCATCACCGCCACTTCATCGCGATGGAACCAGCGCGCGTCTTCAAGTTCGTGAAGATCCACGGTCAACGCATCGGAAGTTGCCTCAGCGACACAGCCGATCATCAGTGAAGAGGGGAACGGCCAGGGCTGCGAGGCGATGTAGCGCACCTCGGCGGTGGCCAGGCCGGCTTCCTCGGCCAGTTCGCGCCGCACCGCTTCCTCGATGGTCTCGCCGGGTTCCATGAAACCGGCGAGCGCGGAATAGACTCCGGGCAGAAACTGGCGCTGGCGGCCGAGCAGGATGCGGTCGCCCATCACGCCCAGCATGATCACCACCGGATCGGTGCGGGGGAAATGCTGCGCCTTGCAGGCCTCGTTGCTGCAGCGGCGGCTATAGCCGGCATCTTCCGCCACGCTCGGTGCGCCGCATTGGGCGCAGAAGCGGTGGCGGCGGTGCCAGTCGGTCATGCTGCGCGCCTGGGCCAGGATGGCGGCTTCGGGCAGGCTGAGCTGCGGCGCGATGGAGCGCACGTCGATGAATTTGTTCTGCTCGTCGGCCAGGCCCTCGATGCCAGGCACCGCATCCACGTCGATGGCGAAATGCGCCACGCCGTTCTCCAGGCCCAGCAGCAGGGTCGGGCAATCCGCCAGCGCGGCGGCATAGCGCTGCGGGAACCAGGCCAGCCGGGCGCCGCCCTCCAGCGCGATCAGCGGCTTGAGCTCATGCAGCAGCAGGAAGCGGCTGTTCTCGGCCCCAAGCTGTGCCTTGAGCCAGTCTGAATCGCGGCGGTGGTTGCCGGCACGGTCGAGGGCTGAGCCGGAGAACGGAATGATAGAGCTAACCATCTGCGCAGGTTGGCATATCAGCCTGGAACCGGCAATCGCCCCGGCGCCGCTACACGCCCAAATGATCTAGGATTTCCTGCCTGTTGCGTTACGCGGCCTGATGCGGGATAAGGGGCGCGGGAGGTTGGCGGCGGACGGGCGCCTCGCCAACCCGGTCAGGTCCGGAAGGAAGCAGCCGCAACGAGTTTCCGCTCGGGTCGTTGTCCAGCCTCCCACCCTCCGCCATAGTCCAGGCACGCATGTCGAGCAATCCGGCCCCCTATCGCGTGCTGGCGCGGAAATACCGGCCCAGCAACTTCGCCGAGATGATCGGCCAGGATGCCCTGGTCCGCACCCTTTCCAACGCCATCGCCACCGGCCGCATCGCCCAGGCCTTCATCCTCACCGGCGTGCGCGGTGTCGGCAAGACCACCACCGCCCGCATCATCGCCCGTGCGCTGAACTGCACCGGGCCGGACGGCCAGGGCGGCCCGACGGTGAACCCCTGCGGCGTCTGCGACAATTGCCGCGCCATCGCCGAGGACCGCCACCCCGATATCCTGGAAATGGACGCCGCCTCGCGCACCGGCATCGGCGATATCCGCGAGATCATCGAGGCGGTGCGCTACGCGCCGGCCATGGCGCGCTACAAGGTCTACATCATCGACGAAGTCCACATGCTCTCCACGGCGGCCTTCAATGGCCTGCTCAAGACCCTGGAGGAGCCGCCGCCGCATGTGAAATTCGTCTTTGCCACCACCGAGATCCGCAAGGTGCCGGTAACGGTGCTGTCGCGCTGCCAGCGTTTCGACTTGAAGCGCGTCGAAATCGCGGTGCTGGCCGAGCATTTCAAGGGCATTGCGGCGAAGGAAGAAGCCAGCCTCACCGACGAGGCGCTGACGCTGATCTCGCGCGCCGCCGAAGGCTCGGTGCGCGACGGCCTCTCGCTGCTCGATCAGGCGATAGCCCATGGCGCCGGCCAGGCCGATGCCGCCTTGGTGCGCGACATGCTGGGCCTTGCCGATCGTGGCCAGGTTTTCGTGCTGCTGGAGCATCTGCTGCACGGCCGGCTGCCCGACGCCCTGGAGAATCTGGCGCAGCAATACGCGCTTGGTGCCGATCCGGCGGTGGTGATCCAGGATCTACTCGAACTCAGCCATTGGCTGACGCGGCTTAAAGTGGTTGGCGAATCCGCCGATGACATCACCCTGCCGGAGGAACAGCGCCGACGCGGCAAGGAACTGGCGGCCAAGCTCGGCATGCCGGTGCTGGCGCGCACCTGGCAGATGCTGTTGAAGGGTTTGCAGGAAGTGCGCGGTGCACCCGCACCTTTGGCTGCCGCCGAAATGGTGCTGGTGCGGCTTGGCTATGCCGCCGACCTGCCAAGCCCCGGCGAGCTGGTGAAGGAATGGCGCGACAAGGGTGGCGCCGGGGGTGGTTCCGGGGGCGGTGCCGGCATGACGCCGGTTTCGCGCGGCGGAGCCAATGGCGGCGGCGCCTCGGCGATGGCGGCACAGGCCGTGTCGCCAGCGGCCCAACCCAACCCGGTGACCGGCCCGCTGGCGCAGGCGCAGCAGAATCAGAGTGTTGCCCTGGCGGCGATGCCGCAGACTTTCGCCGCCCTGGTCGCCCTGTTCGGCGAGATGCGTGAAGGCCTGCTTGGCGCCGAACTGGAAAACTATGTGCATCCGGTGCATTTCGAGCCGGGCCGCATTGAATGGCGCCAGCAGCCGCTGGCCGCGCGCAATCTCGCCGCCCAGGTGGCCGAGAAGCTGCAATATTGGACCGGCGAACGCTGGATCATCGCGTTGTCGAACCAGCCCGGCGAACCGACTCTGGCGGAGAAGGCATCGCATGCCGCTTCCGCGCGCCGTGCCCAGGCCGAGGCGCATCCGCTGGTGCAGGCAGTGCTGGCGGCGTTTCCGGGCGCGGAACTGAAAGTCAGTCTGGCCCGGCCGCCGGTGCAGGAAGTCGTGGCTGACACCCCTGGTGAAGCGGACGGTCCGGCCTATATGAGTGACAACGATATCGATCCGCTTGATGAGCTGGATTAGGGATGAGCTGGATTAAGGCGACGCTATGAAAAATCTCGGCCAGATGCTGAAGCAGGCGCAGGAAATGCAAGGCCGCATGGCGGAAATGCAAGCCGAACTGGAGCGCCGCGAGGTTTCCGGCTCGGCCGGCGGCGGCATGGTCAGCCTGGTGCTGAACGGCAAGGGCGAGCTGCGCGGCGTCAAGATCGACCCCAGCCTGCTGGTGCCGGATGAGGCCGAAGTGCTGGAAGATCTGCTGAAAGCCGCCCATGCCGATGCCAAGGCGCGGGTCGAGCGCGAGACCCAGGAGCAGATGCAGAAGCTCACCGCCGGCCTGCCGCTGCCGCCGGGCTTCAAGCTGCCTTTCGGCTAACACTTCTGTATGGCTGGCGCGGAAATCGAGCGGCTGATTCAGCTTCTGGCGCGCCTGCCTGGATTGGGGCCGCGCTCTGCCCGCCGTGCTGCCCTGCACATGCTGAACAAGCCTGATGCCCTGCTGCGACCGCTGACCCAGGCGATGCAGGCAGTATCCGAGAGCGTGAAGGCCTGCTCGGTCTGCGGCAATCTCGATAGCCACGACCCTTGTGCCATCTGCAACGATCAGCGCCGCGACGAGGCTTTGCTTTGTGTTGTCGAAAGCGTCGCCGATCTCTGGGCGCTGGAACGCTCCGGCGTGTTTCGCGGCCGCTATCATGTACTCGGCGGCACCCTCTCGGCGCTGGATGGCCGCGGCCCCAATGATCTCAATATCGATGGCCTGCTGGCCCGCGTCGGCGGCTCAAGCCGGGTGCGCGAGGTGATCATTGCCACCAATGCGACGGTGGAAGGTCAGACCACGGCGCATTATCTCACCGACCGCCTGGTGCCGGCGGGTGTTTCTGTTACCCGGCTCGCCCATGGCGTGCCGGTGGGTGGCGAACTCGACTATCTCGATGATGGAACCCTGGGCGCCGCGCTGAAAGCGCGTCGCCCATTGTGACGCCCGGGGGGCGCTGCGCTGCCCGCTGTGAAGCTCATGGGCGCCGCCCGCTTTAATTTACCTGCTGCCGGTTCTACACTCACAGCCGGGGTGAAACGCACGGACGGCAATGCAGCGGCTGTTTTTTATTCTTTCTGCTTTTCTGTTTTGCCTTGGCATCGGGCCGGCGGTGGCAGAGGAATTGCGTGCTGTCTATCTCGACACCAGCGCACCACCCTATCTGATGGGCAGCGGATCAGAGATGGCAAAGCCGCCCGGCCTTGTCATTGACCTGTTGCGCGAAGCCGCCGGGAATGATTTCCAACTCAGCTTCCGCCGCATCACCGCGCGGCGCATCATCGACGAAGTGCGTTTCGGCCGCGCCGATGTCATCCTTGGCATGCGCGTGACGCCGGAACGCCTGGCCGATCTGCGTTTCCCGATGCGCAATGGCGCCATCGATCCGGATCGCTGGCTGGTGCGGCTGACGCAGTCCTTCTATCGCCTCGAAGGCGGTGCGCTGCAATGGGATGGTCGGCGCCTGAGTCCGGCTGGCGCCACGGTGGGTATGCCGAGTGGCATGGCGATGGGCAGTCTGCTGCGCGATCTCGGCGCCGAGGTGTTGGAATTTTCCACGACGAAGCAGCTTTTCAGCATGTTGGCGGCTGGCCGTTTCAGCGCCGTGGCGACGCTGGATGTGATCGGCGACAGTTTCGCCGGCAACGTCAACGGCCGCCGCATCGAAAAGCTGCAGCCTGCCTTGGAAGAAGCAGATTTCTACATGCCGGTGGCGCCAGCATATTATGCGCGCCATAGCGACAAGGTGGAGGCCCTGTGGCACCGCATGACGACTATGCGCGATGCCAGCTATGCCCGGCTGCTGCCGAAATACCTGGAATAGCCGGCTTAGCCGCGCCAGTGTTCAGCCGCGGAATCCGTCCTTGCGCTTGCGTGTCTCGGCGAACACCGCCACGTCGTCGGCACTTTCAAGGCCCAGGGTGGTGCGCAGATTGGCACTCATCGGCCGCAGGAAGGGATTGGTGGCGCGCTCCTCGCCCAAGGTCGATGGCACGGTCGGCAATCCCTTGGCGCGCGTGGCCTTGATCGCATCATAGCGCGCCAGCAGGGCGCCGTTGCCCGGTTCCACGGTGACGGCGAAGCGCGCATTGCTCTCGGTGTATTCATGCGCGCAATAGATCCGCGTCGCATCCGGGAGACTGAGGAATTTCGACAGGCTGGTCCACATCTGCGCCGCGGTGCCCTCGAACAGCCGGCCGCAGCCGAGCGCGAACAGCGTGTCGCCGCAGAACAGCGCGCCGGCTGCCGTGAACCAATAGGCGATATGGCCGGCAGTGTGGCCCGGCACATCGAATACCTGCGCCACGCTGTCGCCGAGCGCATAGCTGTCACCCTCGCCAAGCTGCAAGGCGATGCCGGGGATGCGCGGTGCTTCGGCGCGCGGCCCGACGATGGCGCAGCCGGTAGCCGCCTGCAAAGCCAGGTTGCCGCCGACATGATCGCCGTGGTGATGCGTGTTCAGCACCACATCGAGCGTCCAGCCGCGCTGTTGCAGTGCCGCCAGCACCGGTTCCGGCACGGCGGGATCGACAACGGCGGTCTTGCCGCTGGCGTTGTCGCGCAGCAGGTAAACGTAATTGTCGTTAAGGACGGGAATTTGCACGATTTCGAGTGTCATGATGCCATTCTATGCCGGAAGGCTCCCGTGCTGAAGTGCCTTCGTGCTAAAGTGCCTTCATGCTGCGCCCCGATGTGATCGACCTGCGCGAATTCTATGGCAGCCGGCTCGGCCAGGCGGTGCGCCGCCTGCTGCGTCAGCGCCTGCGGGCGCTGTGGCCAGATATTCGCGGTTTGCGGCTGCTCGGTCTGGGCTATGCCACGCCGTATCTGCGGCTGTTCGAGGCCGAGGCCGAACGTGTATTGGCGGCAATGCCGGGTCCGCAGGGCGTGGTGCGCTGGCCGCGCGGCCTGCCCGGCCAGCCGACACCCGGCCGTGTCATGCTGGTGGATGAGGAGGAGTTGCCGCTGCCCGATGCCAGCGTCGACCGCATCCTGCTGGTGCATGCGCTGGAGAATGCCGACAATGTCGGCGCCATGCTGCGCGAGGTGTGGCGCGTGCTGACACCGCAGGGCAGGCTGCTGGTGGTGGTGCCGAACCGGCGCGGGCTGTGGGCGCATATCGATGCCACGCCGTTCGGCCATGGCCATCCCTACACACCGCCGCAGCTCACCCGGCTGATGCGCGATGCGCAATTCTCGCCGCTGCAAAGCCGGGGCGCGCTATGGTTCCCGCCCTCCGAACGCAGCTTCATGCTGCGTACCGTGCCAGCTTGGGAAGCGACCGGAGAATGGCTGTGGTCGCGGTTTTCCGGCGTGCTGTTGCTGGAAGCCGAAAAGCAGGTGATCCTGCCGGCGATGCTGAAAAGGCAGCGCGTGCGCCAGCGCAGCTTTGTGCTGCAGCCGCAGCCATCTACCGCTCGCCAGACGCTAGACGAGCTTTAGATCGAAAAACGTATCGGCGCAGGTGAAGTCGGCTTCGATGCTGTCGCCAGCCGTCACCGCACGGTCTTCCGCCTGCCACAGGATCGCCTGGCCCCAGTGATCCATGCAGGGCAGACCGTTGCTCAGATGCGCCGGCCCTGTCGAGACCGGGGTTTCCTCATCCACCCACAGCGTGAACCACAGCGCGAAGGCCTGCAGCTTGCCCGGCGCGGTGATCGGCAGCGTCACGCGGCGTATATCCGGCGTTGACCAATCGGGCGGAGTGCGGAAATCGACGCGCGTCAGTGTCGCCGGCGCGCTGAGCGCGCCATGCGCCACCTGCTCCAGCCGCAGCGTGCTATGGCCGGCGCGGTTGCGGAAACGGTCGAAGGGCGAAAGATCGAAGCCGGCAATGGAGCGCAGCGGCTGCACGGTCCGCTGCTGCGGAATCTCGAGTGCCTGGACATGCACATCGGCATAGGCCGGGATCACCTTGGCGCCGGGTTTGGCCAGGCGCTTCAGCGCATCGCGGAGTGTCGCCAGCACGCCTTCGCCGAGCAAGCCGGCATCGAGTACTTCCGAGACGACCAGATCGGCCATGCCGCCGAGGTCGCGCACGGCATCCAGTTCAGTGGAGCGCTTGGCGATGATGCGGATACGGTCGGCGAGGTTGTTGCGTGCCACGATCTCGGCCGCCGTTTCGGCGATCATCGGATGCGCTTCGCAGGCGGTGACGCTTTTCGCGCCGGCGCGGGCCGCGAACAGGCTCAACAGGCTGGAGCCGGTGCCGATATCCAGCACGCGTTCCGCCCCGCTCGCGGCTTTCGCGATGGCCTTTTCGTAAGCCTGGTTGCGTGCCGTGTCGGCCAGCATCGGAAAATGCCAGGCCGGGATCAGGCGGCTCAAGTAAGCCGAGAGCGCCTCGGCGATATCCTGCCGTTCCGGCGCCACTTTCGCCGCCGCGCGCAAGGCAGTCATTGCCGTGCGGTGGTCGTTGGCTTCTCGGGCGCAATGGCCCAAGGCCAGCAGTACGTCGGGATCCTGGGGGGCATCCTGGGGGTTCAGCTTCACGGCTTCGCTTAAAATCGCCACCGCCTCGCGGAAGCGGTGCAGGCGGTGCAGCAGGAAGCCGTAATTCTTCAGCGCCTCGGTGCGCGGCACGCCGGGCTGTTCGAGTGCTGCGCGGTAGGCAGTTTCGGCTTCGGTCAGGCGCCCGGCCTGATGCAGCGCCAGGGCTTGAGCCAGCGCTTGGTTATGCGCGCTGCTCATCCGGCGCGGCGGCGCAGCAGATACACCGCCTGGGCGCCGAACACGTTGGCGGCAGCGCCCTGCAGGCGCCAGCCTTCGCGGTTGCCCTGGCCATCCACGGCAATGCGCTGTTCCACCACGATGCCGTCGCGCTGGCACAGCTCGTCGAAGTCGCGGATGGTGCAGAGATGGATGTTCTGCGTCTCGTACCAGGGATCGTCCAGCGCCGCCGTCATCGGCATGCGGCCATCCAGCAGCAATTGCAGCCGCACGCGCCAATAGGCGAAATTCGGGAAGGACACGATGGCATGCTTGCCGATGCGCAGCAATTCGCGCAGCACCCGGCGCGGGTTGCGCGTCGCCTGCAGGGTCAGGCTGAGGATGGCATAGTCGAAGGCGGCATCAGGATAGTCGCCGAGATCCGTATCGGCATCGCCCTGGATCACCGACAGGCCGCGCGCCACGCAGGCATTGACGCCCGATTGCCGCACCTCGATGCCGCGCGCATCCACCTTCTTTTCGCGCGAGAGATATTCCAGCAGCATGCCATCGCCGCAGCCGACATCGAGCACGCGGCTCTGCGGTGCCACCATCTCGGCGATCAGCAGCAGGTCGCGGCGGATATCGCGGGTGCGGGCGGCGGGAATCGCCTTGTCAGGCGCGGCGCTCATGACCGTACCCCGTTGAGGCCGCGTGTCTCGGCGCAGCCATCGATGAAGCCCTTGAGCGTGCGGAACATCTCCGGCTCATCCAGCAGGAAGGCATCGTGGCCCTTGTCGGTCTCGATCTCGACAAAGCTGACATTGGCGGCGGCGGCATTGAGCGCGCGCACGATTTCCTTGTTCTCGGAGGTCGGGAACAGCCAGTCGGAGGTGAAGGAGACAACGCAGAAGCGCGTCTTGCTGCCCTGGTAGACGGCGGCGAGGTTGCCGCCGGCCTGGGCCGCGAGGTCGAAATAATCCATCGCTCGGGTGATGTAGAGATAGGAATTGGCGTCGAAACGCTCCACGAAAGTCGAGCCCTGGTGGCGCAGGTAGCTTTCCACCTGGAACTCGGCCTCGAAGCCATAGGTGATCTGCTCGCGGTTCTGCAGGTTGCGGCCGAACTTGCGGTGCAAAGCTGCTTCCGAGAGATAGGTGATATGCGCTGCCATGCGCGCCACCGCCAGGCCGGCGGCCGGCGTGGTGCCATGGTCGTGATAGGCGCCGTTGCGCCAGTCGGGGTCGGAATAGATCGCCTGGCGGCCGACTTCGTGGAAGGCGATGTTCTGCGCCGAATGGCGCGCGGCACAGGCGATCGGCAACGCCGCGAACACGCGGTCGGGGTAGCTCGCAGCCCATTGCAGCACCTGCATGCCGCCCATCGAGCCGCCGATCACCGCGAACAGGTCGCGGATGCCGAGATGGTCGATCAGCATCGCCTGGGCATTCACCATGTCGCGGATGGTGATCAGCGGGAAGCGCAGGCCCCAGGGCTTGCCGGTCGCGGGATCGATCTCGGCCGGCCCGGACGAGCCGATGCAGCCGCCAAGCACGTTGGAGCAGATGACGAAAAAGCGGTCGGTATCGATCACCTTGCCGGGGCCGACCAGTGTCAGCCACCAGCCGGGCTTGCCGGTGATCGGGTGCGTGTTGGCGACATGCTGGTCGCCGGTCAGCGCGTGGCAGATCAGGATGGCATTCGACTTGTCGGCATTCAGCCGGCCATAGGTGGTGTAGGCGAGCGTGAACGGCCCCAGCTCGATACCGCAATCGAGCTTGAGTGGCAGCGTCTCGCCAAGCGACACCTGGTGACCAGGGCCGACCGGGTCGGGCCTGGTAATCTGGGAAGCTTCCGCCGTCATCGCCTTCCAACCAATAAGTGCTGGAAATTCCAGGGGACCGCGCCACGGTCGGCGCGGAGGGGGATGCTTAAGAACAATGGCATGTACTGTCAATGTTTTCTTTGCATTTGGGGCGGGCAGCGAATAAGACTATCCGGCTTTTTGACCCCCCATGTTGTTCACCAAAGTTTCCCTATGACCGAGCATATCGCCAGCCTCGCCGACCTGAGGCACGAGATCGATGTCCTGGACGACCAGATCCAGGACCTGTTGCGGCGCCGCGCCGAAGCCGTTGAGAAGGTGGCGGTGACCAAGCGGGCCAGCGGCGGCGACAACCGCTTCTTCCTGCGTTGCGGCCGCGAGGCGCAGATTCTGCGCCGGCTGCTGGCACGCCAGCATGGGCCGTTGCCCGGTCAGGCCCTGGTGCGCATCAACCGCGAATTGATCGGCGCGCTCTACGACCTGCAGGCGGCGGTGCGCGTGGCGGTGCTGGCGCCGAACAAGTCGGTGGCGCGCTGGGATCTCGCCCGCGACCATTACGGCTCCACCGTGCCGATGCTGCTTTGCGCCACCGCCACCTCGGCGATGCGCGAGATTTCCGCCCAGGCCGCCACCATTGGCGTGATGCCGCTGCCGGAAGATGGCGAAAAGGACCCGTGGTGGCCGATGCTGGCCAACAATGGCGCCGAAACCCCGCGCGTGCTGGCCAAGCTGCCCTTCCTGCCCAATCCGCGCGGCCGGCTGGCAGACCTCAAGGCGCTGGTGATTGGCCGCTGTCCGCCGGAGGCTTCGGGCGACGACCGCAGCCTGGTGGTGTTGCAGATGATTGGCGCCGGCCTCAGCCTGGCGCGGCTCGGCAGTCTGCTGACCCAGGCTGGCATTGCCGGCCAGGTGCTGGCGCAGCAGACCAGCGGCGGCCAGGATGCCCGCCTGCTGCTGGATATCGCCGGATTCCACGATGAAACCAGCACGGCGCTGGCGGGCTTGCGTGCCGCCGCGCCGGATATGATCCAGGATCTCACCGTGATCGGCGCCTATGCGGTGCCGATGGCGGAACCAGTTGCGTGAAGGAGTGAGCCCGTGACCGCGCCCAAGCCCAATGCCGGCATCCTCAATATCACCCCCTACAAGGGCGGCGAAGCCGCCGTGGCGGGCGTGACCGATGTGCGCAAGCTGTCGTCCAACGAAACCCCGCTCGGGCCGAGCCCGAAGGCGATTGCCGCCTACAAGGCGGTGGCCGATGAACTGCACCGCTATCCCGATGGCGCCGTCGACAAGCTGCGCCAGGCGATTGCGCAGCATCATGGCCTGCCGGCCGATAATATCATCTGCTCGAATGGTTCGGACGAGCTGATCGCGCTGATCTGCAATGCCTATTGCGGCCCGGGCGACGAGGTTCTGTATTCCCGCCACGGCTTCCTGATGTATCCGATTGCCGCCATGGCGCGCGGCGCCACGCCGGTGACGGCAGAGGAAACCAACCTCACCACCAATGTCGATGCGCTGCTCGCCAAGGTCAGCCCGCGCACCCGCATCGTCTTCCTCGCCAATCCGAACAACCCGACCGGCACCTATATCTCGGCGGCCGAACTGCGCCGCCTGCGCGAAGGGCTGCCCGATGGTGTGCTGCTGGTGGTGGATGCGGCCTATGCCGAATATGTCAGCCGCAACGACTATTCCTCGGGCGAGGAACTGGTGCGCGAGCGCGATGACACCATCATGACCCGCACCTTCTCGAAGATCTACGGCCTTGCCGCTCTGCGGCTCGGCTGGGCCTATGCGCCGGAAAGCATCATCTCGGTGCTGAACCGGGTGCGCGGCCCGTTCAACGTCAACGCCCCGGCCCAGGCCGCCGGCGCCGCCGCGCTCTCCGATATGGCGCATATCGACAAGGCCCGTGCCCATAACGACACCGAATTGCCGCGCGTCACCAAGGGTCTGGAAGCCATTGGCCTCAAGGTGGTGCCGAGCGTCGGCAACTTCCTGCTGATGCGTTTCCCCAAGGGCGTGGAGCAAGCCAAGCAGGCGGATGAATTCCTGCGCGGCCGTGGCCTGATCCTGCGCGCCATGGCCGGCTATGGCCTGGCCGATTGCCTGCGCCTCACGCTCGGCACCGTGGAAGAGAATGACCGCGTGCTGGCGGCGCTGGCCGATTTCGTGAAATGAGCCAGGCTGCTCTGCCGTTCAAGCGTCTCGCGATCATCGGCATCGGCCTGATCGGTTCCTCCATTGCCCGCGCGGCGCGTGAGTTTGGCCAGGCCGAGCGCATCGTCACCGCCGATCAATCGGCGCAACATCGCGAGCAGGCACTGCAGCTTGGCGTGGTCGACGAGGCTTATGCCGATGCGGCGGAAGCGGTGCGCGGCGCCGATCTGGTGATCATCTGCGTGCCGCTTGGCGCCTATGCCGGCGTGGCGCAAGCGATGGCGCCGGGCCTCTCTGCCGGCTGCATCGTTTCCGATGTCGGTTCCTCGAAGCAGTCGGTGATCCGCGATGTAGCGCCGCATCTGCCCGCCGGCGTGCAGTTCATTCCCGGCCATCCGGTGGCTGGCACCGAGCATTCCGGTCCCGCCGCCGGTTTCGCCGCCCTGTTCAAGGGCCGCTGGTGCATCCTGACGCCGCCAGAGGGCAGCGACGCGGCGGCGCTGGCCAGGCTCTCCAGTTTCTGGTCGGCCTTCGGCAGCAAGGTGGAAGTGATGGATGCGCGGCACCATGACCTGGTGCTGGCGATCACCAGCCATGTGCCGCATCTGATCGCCTACAATATCGTCGGCACCGCCGATGACCTGCAGATGGTGACGCAGTCGGAAGTGATCAAATATTCCGCCGGCGGCTTCCGCGACTTCACCCGCATCGCGGCGTCCGATCCCACCATGTGGCGCGACGTCTTCCTCAACAACAAGGAAGCGGTGCTCGACATGCTGCAACGCTTCACCGAGGATCTCACCGCGCTGCAGCGCGCGATCCGCTGGGATGATGGCGATACGCTGTTCAAGCTGTTCAGCCGCACCCGCGCCATCCGCCGCGCCATCATCGATGCCGGCCAGGAAACCAACGCGCCAGATTTCGGCCGCACCGGTTCAGCGGACAAGAAGTAGGCTATTTCTTCGTATTGAGAAGCGGCTCCAGCGGAAACAGCGGCACATTGGCAATGCTCAATCTGCCGTCCTGTGCGGTCAGCGGCAGCGGCAGATAAGGCTCGGTGCCCGCCGGGTCCCGCTTGTGCAAAGCCACCAGGGCGGCCTTGGCCGCGGCTGCCTCGCGCGGCTGCATCTTGCCTGCGGCCACCAGCGCGTCGATGCCGGCGGGGGCGCCCAGCAGCTTGCCGCCCATGGCGCCGAGCGGACGGAATTGCTTGTCGATGGTCAGCGAGCCGTCGCCGCTCAGCTTCACGGCATTCCAGTTCAGCACCACGGTGTTGAACTCGATGACGCCGCCGGCATCGCGCCAGCCGGCCAGGGTATCTTCCAGGCTGTTGCCGACCCAGGGGCCGGTCTGGCGGCCTACCAGATTGAGTTCCTGCACGCTGCGGCCAAGCGGGCCATCGAAGCTTGCCGGCAGCGTCAGGCCGTTGACCTGCAACGCCACATCCTGCATTGGCGGCACATTGCCGGCCTGGCGCAGATGCACCTGCAGCCGCTGTGCCTCGAAACCCTGCAAGGCATCGCCGAAACGCGCGCCCTGGATGTCGGCGGCGAAACGCAGCCAGCGGTCGGCGCCATCCAGCACCAGGCTGGCGCGGCCGCGCTCCGGCACCAGGCTCAGCACATGGCTGCCGCTGCCGTCACGCCAGGTGAAAGCCTGGCGGCCGAACAACTCGAACACGATATGCTGGCTGCTCCACAATTGCTGATGCGCCACTAGCGTTTCCGCTTCGACGCGCCAGCCCGCCGGCTTTGGCTCGGTCAAGCTGATGCCATCCAGCCGCAGGCTGAGGCGATAGGGGAAGCCGCCGCGCTGCATCGAGGCATAGGTGAAATCGCGGCCCTGGGCGCGCTGTGCCGCCTGGAAAGCCTGCACGCCGGCCTCGACGCGGCCGATCAGCAGGCTCCAGACCGCGTAATAGCCGAGCAGGCCGCCAAGGATGGCACCGGCGAGGAAAACGAAGCGTAGGCGCATGGTCGCAGTATAGCCGCGCTGCCCTGCTGCCTCCATGGCTTGCGGGCGCGGCATATCGGCGCGATGATCCGGCAAAACTCAAGGAAACGCCTCGCCCTCATGACCAGTTCCCGTACAAATGGCACGGTCGCCACCGGGTCTGTTGCTACCTTGGCGCTTGCCGCCATGCCTGCCGTGTTCGTGCTGCTGTGGTCCACCGGTTTCATCGGCGCCAAGCTCGGTCTGCCCTATGCCGAGCCGATCACGTTCCTGATCATCCGTTTCGCCAGCGTCACCGTGCTGCTGGCCTTGTTCGCGGCTGTCACCCGCGCGCCCTGGCCGAAAAGCTGGGCCGAGGCCGGCCATATCGCGCTGGCCGGGCTGCTGCTGCAGGCGGTCTATCTCGGCGGCGTTTTTGCCTCGATCCATCACGGCGTGCCGGCCGGTATTTCGGCGCTGATTGTCGGTATCCAGCCGCTGCTGGTGGCCGCCGCCGCAGGGCCGTTCCTGGGTGAGCAGGTGACGGCGCGGCAATGGGCCGGCCTGGTGCTGGGCTTGGGTGGCGTGGTGCTGGTGGTCTGGACCAAGCTCGATCTTGGGGTCGGCAGCGCGCTCGGCTACGGCCTCTCGGTACTGGGCCTGCTGGGTATCACGCTCGGCACGCTGTATCAGAAACGCTTCTGCCCGCGGCTCGACCTGCGTAGCGGCAATGCCATCCAGTATGCCGTCACCACCCTGGCGCTGGCGCCGTTCGCGCTGGCCTTCGAGACGCGGCAGGTGATCTGGAGCGGAGAATTCCTGTTCGCGCTCGGCTGGCTCTGCATCGTGCTGTCGCTCGGCGCCATTTCGCTGCTGTTTGTGCTGATCCGGCGCGGTGCCGCCGCCCAGGTCTCCAGCCTGTTCTTCCTGGTGCCGCCCTGCACGGCGGTGGTGGCATATTTCCTGTTCGGTGAGACGCTCAGCCTGTTGGCCCTGTTCGGCATGGGCGTTACCATGCTCGGCGTCGCTCTGGTGAATCTGAAACGCTGATGCCGAAACGTCCTGCCATCCCCTTCGATGCCGAACCGCCGCTGCCGGGCGAAACGGCGCCGGCCTTTCCGCGTGTCAGCGTGCCGAAGGGCGAGGCCCTGTGGGTGTTCGGCTATGGCTCGCTGATGTGGGATCCAGGCTTTCCGCATCTCGATGCGGTGACGGCGCGGCTCTGGGGTTATCACCGCGCCTTCTGCGTCTGGTCGCACCGCTATCGCGGCACGCCGGAAGCGCCGGGCCTGGTGCTGGGGCTGAAGCCCGGCGGCTCCTGTGTCGGCCGTGCCTTTCGCGTGCGCAAGGCCGACGAGGCCCCGGTGATCGACTATCTCTACCGCCGCGAGATGCTCACCGGCGTCTACCGGCCCGGCTTCCATAATGCGGCAATCAATGGCGAGCGCCGCCGCGTGCTGGCCTTTGTCGCCGATCCGCACCATGTGCAATATGCCGGGCGCTTAAGCGAGAAACAGGCGGCACGCGTCATCGCGCAATCCTGCGGCCAGCGCGGCCCCAATGCCGATTACCTGCGCAACACCGTGGCGCATCTCGATGCGCTGGGCATAAATGACGGGCCGCTGCATTTACTGCAGCAGGATGTGCAGAAGCTCTGCGCCCGCCAGACTAAAACGAATCTGGCGAAAACGAAGGGAACCTGACCGATGGATATGCTGCGCCTTGGAACCACCGGCATGATGGTGTCGCGCCTCTGCCTCGGCTGCATGACCTATGGCGATCCGAAATGGCGCTCCTGGGTATTGCCGGAGGCGGAAAGCGAGCCGTTCTTCCGCCAGGCGGTGGAAGCCGGCATCAATTTCTTCGATACGGCGGATGTCTATTCCATCGGTGTGTCGGAGGAAATCACCGGCCGCATGCTGAAGAAATTCACCAAGCGCAGCGAAACCGTGCTGGCGACAAAGGTGTATAACCCGATGGGCTCCGGCCCGAACCGCCGCGGCCTGTCGCGCAAGCATATCATGGCGGCCATCGATGCCTCGCTGAAACGGCTTGGCACCGATTATGTCGATCTCTACCAGATCCACCGCTACGATCCAAACACGCCGATCGACGAGACGCTGGAGGCGCTAAACGATGTGGTGCGCGCCGGCAAGGCGCTCTATATCGGCGCCTCCTCGATGTATGCTTGGCAGTTCATGGATGCACTGCATCGCCAGAAGGCGAATGGCTGGGCGCGGTTCGTGGCGATGCAGAACCATTACAATCTGGTCTACCGCGAGGAGGAGCGCGAGATGCTGCCGCTCTGCCGCGCCAACGGTATCGGCGTCATTCCGTGGTCGCCGCTGGCGCGCGGCTTCCTCGCCGGCAACCGCCTGAAGCAGGGCTGGGGTGATACCGAACGCGCCAAGACCGACGACATCGCGCAGCGCATGTATTACCAGCCGGGTGATTTCACCATCGCCGAGCGCGTGTCGGAACTGGCGCAGAAGCGCGGCGCCAAGCCGGCATCGGTGGCTCTGGCCTGGCTGCTGGGCAGGCCCGGCGTCACCGCGCCGATCATCGGCGCCAGCAAGCCGGGCCATTTCGACGATGCGCTGGCGGCGCTGAAAATCACCTTGAGCGCTGATGAGATGGCCTTCCTGGAAGAGCCGTACAAGCCGCACCCGGTGCTGGGGCATTCGTGATGCCGAAGCGGGAGCGTCTATAATGCAGGAAGTGAATCTCGCACTGCTGGCCGGCACATTGCTGTTCTCGCTGTTCGGCGCCATCACGGCGGTGCGCTATGAAACCGGCCCCAGCGAGGGCCGCCGGCTGGCGCGCTATGGCTGCAACGTGCTGGCGCTGGTCTGCGGCTTCGGCCTGGGCCAGGGTGTCGCCGGGGCGCTGCCGGCCTATCTGCCGGAAGACCTTGCCAGCTTCTGGACCTCCATCGCCATGCTGGCCAATCTGGCACTGTCATTCATCGGCGCTTTCGCCGCGATGGCCCTGGTGCAGATGATTGAACATCCACTGCGGCTGAAGAACGGCCTAGCCCCGATGCCCTACCGCCTGGTGCGCTTCGACCTGCTGCGCTGGTAAGCGCGACGTTCTAATCGCGCAGGGCCAGTATCTGCGCCTGCTGCGCCAGCGGCGCCCACAGCAGCAGCTTCGCCAGGATCGCGGCCGGCTCGCGCCTGAGCCGGCGGCCGGCGATCACGGCACAATCATGCAGGCTGCGCGGCCCGCTTTGCGCGGCACGCAGGGCATGGAAAGCCCAATCCTCGATCTCATGCGCCGCCAGCCGCCAGTCGCGGCGCGCGATCATGGCGTAATGCAGCGGCGCGTTATGTGAGGTGGCAATGCGGCTGTCGCCATCCGGCGCGGCGGCGATCCAGCTTTGCAGCACTGCCAGCGGCTGGCGCAGCAGCAGCGGTCGCGTGCTGGGCGGTAGATGCAGCAGCATGGCGGGATGCGCGGTGATGGTTTTCGCCCGGATATCCTCCAGGCCCTCGGCACGCATAGCTTCGTTCCAGTGCCGCTCGAAACGGGCGAGGTCGAGCGCCAGCGTGAGGGAGGCATCGCGCCGCTGGCCACGCTGCGTCTTGCGCAGGAAGCCGGGGAAAGCGGCGCCGAGCGCATAGAGGCTATGGGCGCGCGGCGGCATGCTGCGGATATAGGCTTCGGCAAGCTGGTTGAACAATGCCTCGCCCAGCAGCCGCGCCAGGCCGGGATGATCCGCTTGCAGGCATTGCAGCAGCCGCAGCCGGTAGGCATCGACATAGATTTCCAGGCGTGTCTCGGCATCACCAGCCGGTGGCGGTGCCACGATCTCGGCGGTGTCTGGCTGCAGCGTGATGTCGGGCCGCAGCAGCCGCAGCAGGAACCAATGCTGAAGCTGGGCCAGATCCGGTGTCATTCAGGCCGCCCAGGCCTTGGCGAGTTCCGCCAGCAGGTCGTCATAGCTCGGCAGCTGCGCATCCCATTCCAGCAAGGTGGCGACGCCGCCGGTAAGCTGTTGCGCCAGGCGGTAGAGCGTCCAGACCTCATCGCGCACCGGATGGTCATGGGTATCGATCAGATGCGTGCCGCAATCGGTGGCGCCGGCGAGATGCAGTTGCACGATGCGCGCCGACGGCAGGGCACGGATGTAACCTTCTGGATCGAAGCCATGATTGCGGCCCGAGACATAGACGTTGTTGACATCCAGCAGCAGGCCGCAATCGGCGGCTTCCGCCAGCCGGGCAAGAAATTCCCATTCCGGCATGCTGTCCTGGCGGAAACGCAGGTAGCTGCTGGGATTCTCAAGCACCAGGCGCTGGCCCAGCACATCCTGAGCTTCGGCTACCCGCGCGGTGACATGGCGCAGCGAGGCTTCGGTGAGCGGGAGTGGCAGCAGGTCATGGCTGTTATGGCCGCCCAGGCTGGTCCAGCAGAGATGATCGGAAACCCATGGTGCGTGCAGTTCGGCCGCCAGCCGTTTCACGTCGCGCAGGTATTCGAGATCGAGTGGATCGCTGCCGCCGATCGACAGCGTCACGCCATGCAGCACAATCGGCGTGGTCTCCGCCAGGCGGTTGACCGCCTGGCGGAGATAGCCGCGATGCCCGAGCAGATTCTCGGTGATGACCTCGAACCAGTCGACCCGGGCACCCTTGGCCATGATGGCCGGTAGATGCTCCTGGCGCAGGCCGAGGCCATAGCCGAGCTGCGGCAGGCCCAGTCTGGGAGAGACAGCCCGCATCAGGTCGAGGGAGGCAGCGCCACACGCAGGTTCGAGGGCGCCGGCTTGGTCGGTGTGATGCCCTTGGTCTGCATCACCTGGGAATAGGCTTCCCAGGCGATGTCGAACACCGCGTCGCCCAACGCGAAGGGAATCGTGCCGAGCTTCTGCGGCGTGTCGCCAAACAGGTTGTAGACCTGCATGGTGCCGGATTCCGGATAGAGCTGCGAGGCCGAGATCGGCACGGCGCAGCCGCCCAGTGTCTGGCAGGCATTGTCGCCCGGCGCTGAATACACCGTCGGTCCTGGCGGTGGCGGTGTCGGGCCGCCACAGGTGCCGCCCACCGGGCTGCCGCAGGCAGCAGGCCGTGCCGACATGCGCGGCTTGCGCACACGCCGCGCCGCCACGGCGGAACAGGTCTGCGGGCTGCCGGTATCCGGCTGCGCGAAGCCACAGCCGCCCTGGCCGGAACAGGCATTGGTGCCGCGACAGGAATGGAACACCGAGACAGTGCCGCAGCTCGGGTTGGCCGGCGGGCTCTGGTAGTTGAGGCCCTGGCAGGCGCTGGGCGAGCGGCCCGGTTCGGGCGTCGGCGTCAGGCCCTGCGAGAGATTAGGCTCGCTGTTTGCCGCCCAGCACATGGTCATGCGGTCGCCGGCGCCGACCATCGCCGGATAGGGGAAGCCAGCGGACTGGCTCTGCCAGTAGAGGTTCAGGCCCATGGTAACGCCGGCGATGGCGCCGGTGACCACGGTATTGAGCAGGCTGGCCTCGCCGCTCAGCGCGTTCAGCGCATCGGCCACCTGTTGCGTGCTCGGGATATTGGTCGGCGGGCTGGGATTGGGCGGTGTGGTGGTGAGCAAGGCCGCTGTCCAGCTATTGCCGGCGGCGAACCAGGCCGGGAAGGTGACCACGCCGCCGGCCGCCACCAGACTCTGCAACTGGGTGAAGATTTCGAAATGCGTGGTGGCGCCCCAGGTGCCGCGCGCCGTGGCATCGGCCGATTGCGGTGCCTGGCTGCCATCGGAATTGTAGGACGGATAGTCGAAGGCGAGGTTCTGTTCGTCGGGCTGGAATACCGGATCGACGCCGCCATCATCCTGCGGCGCCTTCACGCTGCGTAGCGCGGCGCGCGCCTTCGGTGGCAGCAGGCGGGCCAGGCTGGCGCCGCTCTGGCCGGCACCTTCGCCCTGGCTGGTGATGCCCAGGATCATGTCCACCGCCTGGGCCAGCGCGGCGAGCGGCTGAGAGGCGCTCACCGTGGCCGACATCAGCGGATATTCCGCGTGATGCGACGTGCTGGTGCTGTTGAACATGTCCTGCTGCACGCTGCCGGCCACGAACATCTTCTCGAACAGCGTCTGGCCATCGGTATAGACCATGGTGATGTACTGCATGTAGCAGTAGTACATCCAGCCGATGGTGCCGAAGAGCGGCAGGTCCTGCTCGGTCATCGTCGCGGTCCAGCCGGCGAAAGGCGCGGTGGGGAAATACTTCGTGCGCGCCGCCGGCTGGATATTGTTCAGCGCCGTCGCGTGATCCTGCTCGATCAGTTCGAAAAGCTGCGTCTGCGGCACGGTCAGCGCCGCCAGATTCACCGCCAGGGTGTTATAGGGCGCCACCAGGTCGGTGAGGTTCACGATATGCGGAATCACGGTGTTGCTGGCGCCATAGCAGGTCCAGCCGCCATTGCTGGTCTGCAAAGCCGCGCTGGTGAAACTCGGCTGCACGCCGAGCGCGGAAGCGATATTGGCGGCGAGCTGGAGATGCAGCATCTCCTCGATGAACACCGCGAAGATGGCATTATAGGCCTGCTGGTTTGGCGTCGTGGCGGTGGCCGACGTGCTCATGCCCGGCCAGGCGCGGCCTTCGTAGTAGGAAATGCCGCTGGCATTGATCTCATGCACGCCCTGCAGCGAGGTCATCGCCGCCATATAGAGCGGGATGGTGAACAGTTCGACATTGATTGCCGCCTGGGCCATTGCCTTGGCGGCGGCAGTATCGGCCGCGAGGTTGGACAGCGGGCGGTTGATGATCGGCACGGGAACCGGCGGCAGGGCGCCGAAGCCGGAAGAGGGTTTGCCGGTGCCGGTGGGGCTGGTGGACATGGATTCCTCCCGTAATGGATGAAAAGTTGCCAAGAAAATGGATACACAACCAGTAGACACTAGTATTTGGTGTGTTTAAAGAGAAATTATATTATATTACGATAGTATGGGCGTATGCAGCTTTGCCCGGCAAAATGCCGGCAGCAGCAGCCCGAAGGGCGGGGATGGTCTAGGCCAGTTTACGGCTGAAGCTGTCGCGCAATTCGCGCTTCAGCACCTTGCCGATAGCACTGCGCGGCAGGCTGTCGAGGATTTCCACCGCTGCCAGCCGCTGCGTCTTGCCGAGCTGCGCATTGGCATGGGCAAGCAACTGATCGGCGCTGGCGGTGGCGCCGGGCTTCAGCACCACGAAGGCCACCGGCGTTTCGCCCCAGCGTTCCGATGGCATGCCGACCACGGCGGCTTCCGCCACATCGGCGTGGCTGCGCAGCACCAGTTCAAGGTCGCTCGGATAGACGTTGAAGCCGCCGGAAATGATCATGTCCTTCTTGCGGTCCATCAGCGTCAGGAAGCCATCGGCATCGAAGCGGCCCATATCGCCGGTGCGGATGAAGCGGCGGCCCTGGCTGTCATACCATTCGGCTTCGGCGGTCTTGCCCGGCTGCTTGTGGTAGCCGACCATGACCGTGCCGGAATGGCCGACAATCTCGCCGACTTCGCCGGGAGCGACTTCGTTGCCCTGTTCGTCGATCAGGCGGATATCGTGGCCCGGCGCCGGCTGGCCGACGGTGTGCAGCTTGTCGGGAAAGGCATGGGCCTGCAGGATGCAGGTGCCACCGCCTTCGGTCATGCCGTAATACTCGATCAGCTTGCCCGGCCAGCGTTTCACCACATCGGCCTTCAGCGCGGCATTGAACGGCGCGCTGGTGCAGAACTTGGCCTCGAAGCTGGAAAGATCGTAGCGGTCGAAATCCGGATGCTGCATCAGGCGGCTGTATTGCACCGGCACCAGCATGGTGTGGGTGACGCGATGCTGCTGCGCCAAATCGAGATAGGCCTTCACCTCGAATTTCGGCATCAGCACCACGGTGCCGCCCCAGCCGAGCGCCGGGAAGAAGATCACCAGCGTGGTATTGGAATAGAGCGGCGTGGACAGCAGCGCCACTGTACGCTCGGTATTGTAGCCGTTGATCGCAGCGCGCTGCACATGCGACCAGCGCATCTTGTGCGGCTGGATGATGCCTTTCGGCGTGCCGGTGGTGCCGGAAGAATAGATGATGTTGAACGGTGCATCGGGATGCACGTCCACGGCTGCAGGCTTTGCGCCCAAAGGTGCCAGCCAGGCCTCGAATGCAGCCGTATCCAGGCGCACGCGGCGTGCCTTCACCTGAGGCATCACGCCAGACATGGCTGCCTCATTGGCGCCATCAAGGAACAGGATCGCCGCATCGGCATCGGCGGTCATCGCCGCCAGACTCTCAGGCGTGGAAGACGGCGCCAGCGGCGCCACGGCCGCGCCAGCGCGCAGCGCACCGAGGAACACGGCGGCATATTCAATCGACGTGCCGGCAGCAATGGCGATGGCGCCACCTGGGCCGATGCCATCGCGCTGCAGCGCGGCGGCGATGCGGTCCATCAGTGCATCCAGCGCGGCGAAATCCAGTTGCCGCTCGCCTTCGATCAGCGCGATGCGCTGCGGCCGCTCGGTGGCATGGGCGCGGATCAGGTCGGTGACGGTGCCGTAATCACGGCTAAGCTGGTCGAGGGCGCTGCTCATGGAAACTCCATGCCGATATGGCGGCTGAGTTCCTGCAATGCCACATCCGGGTCGCCCACCTTGATGGTGCGCATGCCCATGGCCGCCGCCGGTTTCAGGTTGATACCGAGATCGTCGAGGAATACCGCTTCCGTGGGCTGGATGCCGAGTAGGTCGCAGGCCGCCTGGTAGAAGGCCGGCTCGGGCTTGCGGACGCCAATCTTGCTCGATTCCACCACGGCATCGAACAGGGTCATCACCTCGGCAATCGCAGCGGCGCGGTCGGCACGCAAGGCCATGCCGGGGCCATGGCCCAGCGGCATGTTATTGGTCAGGCAGGCGACCTTGAAGCGGGTTTTCACCTGCTTCAGCGCCGCCACCATGCGTGGGCGCAAGTCGCCGGAGATCAGCGGCAGGATCTCGCTGCCATGCAGGGCGTGGCCCAAGGCGGTGCTCTCGGCCAGGAATAATTCACCGAAGCCGGCGGCATCAGTCTCGCCGCGTTCGAAACGGGCCCAGGCATTGCTGTCGGGATTGCGGCTATTGACGCCGCGGATGAAATCCCTGGGCAGGCCGCGTTCGGCTTCGAAGCGGCGGAAGGCCTCGAACGGGCTGCTCAGGATCACGCCGCCGAAATCCCACAACACCGCCCGGATGTTCGCGCTCATGCCTGCCCGGATAGTCATGCCTGTTTGTCCTTACCGGAAACGTCGAAATAGAAGGTGTCCTGTGGCAGCAGCCGGGGCAGCGGCTCAGTGGTCTGGCGCAGGTTGCGGGTCAGGATGTTGATCAGCTTGCGCAGGAACGGATCGGCGCGTTCCAGCTTCACCTTCAGCAGCACGCCAGGCACCATCTGCACGAAGGTCTCGTCCATGGCGGTGGCATTGGCCGAACGCGGCTGATCGTCGATCAGCGCCATCTCGCCAAACAGGCCGCCGCGCTCCACTTCCGCCAGCACCACGGTCTTGCCGCCCTCGCTGCGCCAGATGCGCACGCGGCCTTCCTCGACGAAATAAAGGCAGTCGCCCTCATCCCCTTGCGTGAAGATCGGCGTTCCGGGCAGGAAATGGCGGCGTTGTATCTCAGGCACGATTGCTTATTTCAGGCAAAGCTGGGGTTTCCTCGGCCCCAACTATAGCGAGGTCAGCCGCACTTGCTATAGCCGCAGGCGGTGCAGGTGTCGCAGCCCTCGGCCTTGATCAGGCTGGGCTGGCCGCATTTTGGGCATTGCCGCAGCCCGGCCATAGAACGCGGCGCTGCTTCGCCGGTGTTTTGCGCCACCAGCGGGATCACCACCATGTCGCCGGCCGGCTGTTCCGGGCCGCTGATGAAGCCGATATCGATCAGGTGGCGCTCGATCACCTCGCCGATGGCGGCCAGCAGCGAGGGGATGTAGCGCCCGCCCATCCAGTGGCCGCCGCGCGGATCGAACACCGCCTTCAGTTCCTCGACCACAAAGCTGACATCGCCGCCACGCCGGAACACCGCCGAGATCATGCGGGTCAACGCCACGGTCCAGGCGTAATGCTCGGTATTCTTGGAATTGATGAACATCTCGAAAGGCCGCCGGCGGCCATCCTGCACGATGTCGTTCACCGTGATGTACATGGCGTGCTCGGAATCCGGCCAGGTGATCTTGTAGGTCTTGCCGGGGAGCGCCTCGGGGCGGTCCAGCGGCCGTGTCATGTAGACCACGCCACTGCCGCTCAGGGCAGTAGGCGGCGTCGCATTGCTGGCCGCCACGGCGGCTGGGCGCTGCGCCGGGACCAGCGGCAGTTCCGCCTGCTGTGCTTTCGTTGCTACCTTGCCGGTTGCCTTCTTCACGCTCAGCACCGACCCGGTCACTTCATTCGGGCGATAGGTGGTGCAGCCCTTGCAGCCGCTGTCATAGGCCAGCGCGTAGACATCCTTGAACGCCTCGAAGGCGATGTCTTCCGGCAGGTTGATGGTCTTGGAAATCGAGCTGTCGATGTATTTCTGCACCACAGCCTGCACCCGCACATGGTCGGCGGGTTGCAGCACCTGGGCATCGACGAAGGCTTCGGTCAGCGGCGCATCCTCGCCCTTGATCTGGCGGTAGAGGCGCAAGGCATAGTCGCTTACTTCCTCCTCGCGGCGGCTGCCATCCGGCATCAGCACATTGCGGCTGTAGCTGAAGGCAAAAACCGGCTCAAGGCCCGAAGAGATGTTGTCGGCGAACAGCGAGATGGTGCCGGTCGGCGCGATCGAGGTCAGCAGCGCGTTGCGAATACCATGCGCGCGAATGCCGGCGCGGATGTCGTCGGGCAGTTCGCTCACCGTCTCGCCGGCGAGATAGGCCTCGGCATCGAATAGCGGGAAGGGGCCTTTCTCGCGCGCCAGTTCCACCGAGGCACGGTAGGCGGCATCGCGGATTTCGCGAAGCCAGGTCTCGATCAGCGCCAGTGACTTTGGCGAGCCATAGCGCGCGCCGCAGAGGATCAGCGCATCGGCAAGCCCGGTGACGCCAAGCCCGATGCGGCGCTTCATCCGCGCCTCGGCGGCCTGGGCTTCGAGCGGAAAGTTCGACACGTCGATGGTGTTGTCCATCATGCGCACGGCAATCGCCGTCAGGCGGCGCAGCTCGTCGAGATCCAGCGCAGCGTCTTCCTCGAAGGGTTGCCGCACCAGGCGTGCCAGGTTCAGCGAGCCGAGCAGGCAGGCGCCATAGGGCGGCAAAGGCTGCTCGCCGCAGGGATTGGTGGCGCTGATGGTCTCGCAGTAATGCAGGTTGTTGCGCCGGTTGATGCGGTCGATGAAGATCACGCCCGGCTCGGCATAGGCGTAGGTGGCGCGCATGATGCGCTCCCACAGATCGCGGGCCTGCACGGTTTTATAGGTGGTGCCGTTGAAACGCAGTTCCCAGGGCTGGTTCTGCCGCACCGCCTGCATGAAGGCATCGGTCACCAGCACCGAGAGATTGAACATGCGCAGCCGGCCCGGCTCCTGCTTGGCGGCGATGAAGGCCTCGATATCGGGATGGTCGCAGCGCATCGTCGCCATCATGGCGCCGCGGCGATGACCTGCGGACATGATGGTGCGGCACATGGCGTCCCACACATCCATGAAGCTCAACGGACCCGAGGCATCGGCACCGACGCCCTTGACCAGCGCGCCGCGCGGCCTGAGCGTCGAGAAATCGTAGCCGATGCCACCGCCCTGCTGCATGGTCAGCGCGGCTTCCTTCAGATGCTCGAAGATGCCGCTCATGTCGTCCGGGATGCTGCCCATGACGAAACAGTTGAACAGCGTCACCTTGCGCCCGGTGCCGGCCCCGGCGACGATGCGCCCGGCCGGCAGGAAGCGAAAATCGGACAGCGCCTCATAGAAGCTGCCTTCCCAGGCCTTGGGATCGGCTTCCGGCACCGCCAGGGCAGCCGCAATACGCCGCAAGGTATCCTCGATGGTGTGATCCAGAGGATGCCCGTCCGGGCCTTTCAGGCGATATTTCATGTCCCAGATCTGCTGGGAAATTGGTGCGGTCAGCGGCATGGGGATATGGTACCGCCCGGGCGCCTCGAGTCAACAGAATGTTCTATTATTGTTTCTGTAACGATTCCCGCGTCTCGGCTTCCAGCCGGGCATTGGCGGTCTCGATCCGGCCGGTCAGTTCAGCCATGAAGGCCTCGCGCTTGAGGCCGGGCGGGATCGGTTCCAGGAATTGCAGCCGGATCACGCCGGGCGGCCGGCGCCAGCCATGTTTCGGCCAGAAGAAGCCGGAATTCAGCGCCGCCGGCACCACCGGCAAACCGGTTTCGCGGTAGATCGCCACCACGCCGGGCTGGTAGGGCGCTGCCTCGCCCGGCAGGGTGCGGGTGCCCTGGGGGAAGATGATCAATACTCGGCCCGCTTCGGCAGCCGCACGGCAGGCGCGCAGCATTTGCTTCAGGGCTGCGCCGCCGCCATCGCGGTCCACCGGCACCATGCCCAGCACCTTGGTGAACCAGCCATAGACCGGGATGCGCAGCAATTCCTGCTTGATGACGATGCAGGGATTGTCGAACAGCGCCAGAACCACGGAGGTATCCCACAGCGACTGGTGCTTGGCCGCCAGGATGAACGGCCCCTGGGGCAGGTTCTCGCGGCCCTCGAAGCGGCAATCGATACCGGCGATGATTTTGAGCAGCACATTCACGCCATGCGCCCAGAACCGGCTGATCGGCTTGACCATGCTCTGCCAGCGCAACGCCAGCAGCGGCATGCTGAGGATCGCCACGGTGGCGGTGAACAGCAGGAAGCTGGCCTGGAACAGCAGCGAGCGGATCAGCAGCAGCATCAGGAATCCGCCTTCAGCCAGTCGTCGATCTGATCCTCGATGCGCATGCGGATCAGGGCAGCGACATATTTGCTGTATTCGCCAAGCAGGAACAGGCCGTCGGCGCGGCGGCGCCACCAGGCTTCCACGCGCAGGAAATCCGGGCGCACCGGATGCGGCAGGATAGTGGTGTTGCCGGCCAGGCGGCGGAACTCCACCAGGGCACGGGGCATGTGGTAATTCGCCGTCACCAGCCGCAGCGAATGCATGTCGCGGCCCATCGCCCAGGCCAGGGCCTCCACCGCGTTGCCGGCCGTGTCGGTGGCCTCGAAGCCGAGATCGACGCAGCATTCGAACAGCGCCGGCACGTCGATGCCGGGGCGGTCGGGCCGCGCCAGCAGATGCTCCGGCAGGCTCTGGCTCAAGGATTGCGCCAGACTGGCCTTGCTGGCGCCAGTGCTGACGCCGGAAATCAGCAGCCTTTCGGCCAGGCCGGCATCAAGCAGCCGGATGGCGGTGCTGAGCCGCGCGCTGCCGCCGGTCAGTACCACGATGCCATCGGTGCGCTGGTCCAGCGGCGGTTCGGGCAGCTTGGCCACCGTATCGACGAAGCGCATCAGGCCGCCGACCAGCAGCAGGCCTAGCACCAGGACAACAAGCAGCAGCCGGCGCATCAAGGTCATAGCGGGGCCACCTCGATTCCCTCGGCCAGCAGCCGTTCCGCCGCCTCTGCCAGATTGTCGAACACCGCCACTGGCAGCACGCTGTCGCTCAGGCCCTTGGCCAACGTCGCGGCGCCCTTGCCGCTGCGCACCAGGATGCGGCGGCAACCGGCGGCCTTGGCGGCCTGCATGTCGGTATCGGTGTCGCCGATGAACACGGTGTCGGCGGCAGCGTGGCGGAACATCGCCATCGCTTCGCGCGGCATGCCGGGACCGGGCTTGCGCCGCTCGGTCTGCGCCCAGGGCGGATCCGGCGCGAACAGGATATGGTCGATGCGCGCGCCATCCCGGGCAATGTGGTCGCGCAGATGATCGTGGATGCGGCCCAGCATCGCTTCGTCGATGATGCCCTTGCCGATGCAGGCCTGGTTGGTGCACAGCACCACCGGCCAGCCGCGCGCATTGAAGCTGGCGATGGCCGGGCCGATGCCGACAATCGGCACGAATTCGGCGGGTGACTTCACGTAGTCCGCGCGGTCCTCGTTCAGCACCCCATCGCGGTCGAGCAGAATCAGCATCTCACAGCATCCGTTTCAAATCGCCCAGCACGGTCAGGCGCGCGGTGATCACCGCCAGCACCTGGGCGCTCAAAGGCAGCAGCAGCAGCAGGAACCAATGCCACCAGGCGAGCGAGAAGCCGGGCAGCAGGCCGCTGCCGACATTCGCCGCCAGCACCTGGATCAGCAGCAATATCACCGCCGCCGCCAGCCAGCCGCCGCTGCCGCCCAGGAAGGCCAGGCGCGAGACATGGCGCTGGAATTGCCGCGCCACATAGGCATCCTCGGCGCCGATCAGGTGCAGCAGTTCGATGGTGCCGCGCCGTGCCGCCAGGCCCGCACGGGTGGCGAAGATCACCATGGCCGCCATCGCCAGGCCGACCAGCAGCACGATGCTGAGGCCCAGGCCCTGCAGCAGCCGCGCCAGCCGCACCAGTTGATCCAGCCAGGGCTTCGGGTCGTCGAGCCGCGCGCCGGGGGCGGCGCGCTCAAGCTGGGCGGCCAGGGCCGATACCGAGAGCGAGGCATTGGGGTCGAGTTCGACATCGATCACGCCGGGCAGCGGCAGCCCGGCGCCGGCGGCCGCTTCGCCGAGCCAGGGGCGCAGCAGGGCTTCCACGTCGCTGCGGCCAAGGGCCTCGGCGCGGCGCACGCCCGGCGTCGCCCGCAAAGCGGCCAGCGCCGCCTCCACGCGCTGCGCCATGGCCGTACCGCCGGGGCGGTCGGCAAGCTGCACCGTGAGGCGGCTGGATACCCCCTGGCGCCAGGACGACACCGTGCCGTCCAGCGCCAGAGCGCCGGCCAGGGCCAGGGCAGCCAGGAACACCATCACCGCCAGGGCCCAGGGCAGGAAGCGCGCCGAGGCATCGGCTGCAAGCTGCAGATCGGAAGGCGGCCGTCCGGTCTTGATCGGTGCGGGTTTGGGCGTGGCCTGGTTCATGCCACCGCCCCCACCGGCTGCACCTGCACCTGGCCGCCGTGCAGCTTCAGGATCGGGAAGCGGAAACGGTCCAGCAGGTGAATATCGTGGGTCGCCAGCACCACCGCCGTGCCGCTCTTGTTCAATTCGACGAACAGATACATCAGGCGCTGCGCCATGTCGGGATCGACATTGCCGGTTGGCTCGTCGGCCAGGAGCAGGCTTGGCCTGGCAATAACCGCCCGGGCGATGGCGACGCGCTGCTTCTCGCCGCCCGAAAGCGTGGCCGGGCGGGCCTCCAGCCGGTCGCCCAGGCCGACCCAGGCCAAAAGCTCGGTGCAATGCTCAACAACCCGGTTTTCCGGCACCCCGGCGATGCGCAGCGGCAACGCCACGTTGTCCAGGGCGCTCAGATGATCAAGCAGACGGAAATCCTGAAACACCACGCCGATGCGGCGGCGCAGCAGCGGCAGGGTGTCGCGGCCGGCTGCCGCCACATCCTGGCCGAACATGGTTATCAGGCCGCGACTCGGGCGGTGGGCCAGATACATCAGCTTCAGCAGCGAGGTTTTGCCGGCGCCGCTGGGGCCGGTCAGGAAGTGGAACGAGCCGGGCGCGAGGTCAAAGCTGACGTCGCGCAGCACCTCCGGCCCGGGCCCATACCGCATCCCGACATTCTGAAACCGCACCACGGCGCCCGCATCTCCAGAAAAAACCCGGTCAGGTCCTATGCTTGCAAGCGCAGACCTGTCCGTCCTATAAGGGAAAATAGCAAAACGCAAAAGGGCAACGGCGCAGCACAAGCGGCCAGTTGTATGGCATGATCCTCACCTGCCCAAACTGCGCCACGCGTTTCAGCGTCGATGCGGCCTCCTTCGGGGGCATGGAACGCAAGGTGAGGTGCAGCGTCTGCCGCCACATCTGGCGCCAGGAGCCGTTGCCTGAGCCGGAGCCGCCGGCACCCCCGCCGCCGCCGGAACCGCCGCCGCCCCCACCGCCACCACCACCCCCGCCGCCTCCGCCGCCACCCCCACCGCCGCCACCGACGCCGGAGCAGATGTTCCCGTCGGATACCTTCGCGCTGCCGGAAAGCGAGCCGGACCCGGAGCCGCCGCCGATCCGTTCGCCCTTCGACGATGCCGAAGGCGAGCCCGATGCGGCGGAAGCCGCCATCGAACGCCGCCGTGCCCGTCTGGCCGAACAGGGCCTGGGCCGTGGCGCCTCGGCGCAGAAGAAGCAGCGGCGCCCGATGCTGTGGGTCGGCTGGCTGCTGCTGCTGATCCTGCTCGGTGCCGTGCTGGGCGGTGGCTATGCCGCGCGCACCGAACTGGTCGGGATGTATCCGCCGCTGGCCAAGATCTATGAGAAGGTCGGCATCCATGTAGAGCCGGCGCAGTGGCTGGGCGTGGAATTGCACAGCCTGAAATCCGCCGTGGTGCTGGATAGTGGCGAGAGCAAGATCGAGGTATCTGGCGAGGTGGTGAACGTCTCCGACCGCACCCGGCCGGTGCCGCCGATCCGGGTTTCGATGCGTGGCGCGGCGGGCAAGGAACTCAACGCCTATACGCTCACGCTGGAGGACGACAAGGTCGCCGCCGGCGCGCGCCTCACCTTCTCGGTGAAGCTGCCGGGCCAGAAGGAAGAAGTGCTCGACCTCGAAGTCGCCTTCGCGCCGCTTCCGGGGCATTAGATCGGGCCGGCACAGCAGCAGGTTCCGGGTTCCAGCCACGGAACCGGGCCCGGTGCCCGTAAATTGCGGCCTGCTGTCATTAATTGAAATATTTTTTCTTGATTCGCGAGTCTCGGGTGCTAGCCTGCATCAGCTTGGCGCGCAGCCGAATCGGGCCTGAAAACCCGCAAAAAGCCGCGCGCCCACGCTGTTTTCAGAAAGCCCCGGCGGCGAGCAGCCGGGAGTGGCGCCCCGACGCCCAGTAGGTGCTAGCCCAGTAAGTGCTAGTAGGGAGGGGCCCGGCGGCGAGGAAAGATGGCGCGTATTCTGGTGGCCGAAGATGAAGTGCCGGTGCGGGAATTCGTTCGCCGCGTGCTGGAGCTGCGCGGCCACGAAGTCGTCACCGTCAGCGATGGCGCCGAGGCCCTGGTCAAGCTCGGCAGGGCGCGCTTCGACCTACTGCTCACCGATATCAGCATGCCGAACATGGATGGCTTCGAGCTGGCCCTGAAAGTGGCGCGCGACTATCCCGATCTGCCGGTGCTTATGATGTCGGGCTATGCCGTCGAACGCCGCCGCGCCGCCGACTTAGCCGATCTCTCCAGGGGCATGCTGCAGAAACCCTTCAGCATGGTCGATCTCTCCGCCGGCGTGGATAAGGCACTGGGCCAGCCGGTGGGCTGACGCAACGGGCGGCCTGACCAGACAGGAGCGGCCGGCGCCTAGAAGCGGCGCAGCAGGCGGTCGAGATATTCGCGCTCCAGCGCCGGGCGGTCGCGGTCGCCGGCGCGGCGCTGCAATTCCTCGAGGATGCGGCGGGCGCGTTCGATGGCGGTCATGCCAGCTTCCGGCACGCGGGTCGACTCGCCCGGATTCTCGATGCCGCCGGTGGGGCGGCCAAAGGGATCGCGGCTGTCGCGGTTGCGATTATTCTGGCGGCTGTCAGCGGCATCGGCCTGGCCGCCGGGTTCGCCGCGATTGGCATTCTGCATGTCGCGCATGCCCTGGCGCATCTGGTCCAGCGCATCATTCTGGCCCTGCATGGCATCCCCCGGCTCGCCCCGGCGCAGCGCCTCGCGGGCATCGCGCATGGCGCGATCGGCGCGGCCCAGCGCATCCGGGATCGGCTGGCCGCGCTCGCCGAAGCGATTCATCATTTCGCCCAGCCGGCGGCGCAGGTCTTCCTGCTGGCGCGCATCGGCCTCGTTGTCGCCGCCGGGCTGGCCCGGCTGACCATTACGGCCGAATTGCTGGCTGCGGCGGAACGAGCGGTCGAGCAACTGTTGCTGCTGCCGCATCATGTCGTTCAGTTCGCCCATCTGCTGCTGGCCCATGCCGTTGCCACGGCGGCCCTGCTGGCGCCCCTGCTGCTGGCCCTGCTTGCCGTTCTGCGGCGCGCGGCCAATGCGCATGTTCTTCATCGCTTCCATCATGCGCTGCATCTGCTCAAGCATTTCCTGCGCACTCTGGCGGTCACCCTGGCGCGCCATCTGCTCGGCCTGATCCATCATGTCCTGGAAATCCTCGGACGACATCGCCTCGTCTTCCTCGGACAACTCCTCCGGCTCCTCGCCGCGCGCCAGACGCTCCATCGCCTCGCGCATCTTCTCTTCCATCAGGCGTTCCATCGCCTCGCGCAGTTCCTGCATCTTGCGCAGGATTTCATTGTCCTCGGCGCCGCGCTCCATGGCGTCCTGCAGCCGGTCATAGGCGGCCTGGAAATCGCGTTCGGCGAGATTCGACTTGCCGTCCTCGATGCGCAACGCGGTCTGCCACAGCAGGGCGGAAACCTCGGCGCGGCCTTCCGGCGTGCGGTTGAGGCCTAAACGGGCAGCACCCATGCGCAGGCCGAGATGCACGGCGGTGTCGTCGCGGTAGCTTTCCGGTGCCAGGCTCAGGGCGCGCAAGGCGGTGGCGACGCGTGGTGCGTCAGAAGGCTTCAGCGCCAGCAGGCGGCGCTGCTCGATCAGCGCCTTGGCGACCGGATGGGTGAAGCGCCGCGCCGGCAGGGTCGCCTGCACCGGCTCGCTGCGGCCCTGCTGGCCCAGCGCATCGGTGGCGATCAGGTTGAGCGTCACCACCTGGCCGGCGAGCGGATGATCGACGAAATCGAATGGCCGCTTGTCGGAGAAACCGCCGGCCAGAGCAGGCGGCGCCGGCCAGTCGGCGAGCCAGCTTTCCTCGCTGTTGGCGTGGCGGATCTCCACCTCGATCTTCTGCACGCCGTAATCATCCTCGGCGTTCAGCGCGATCTCGAGCTGCGGCTGGCGGCGATCCGGCGCCACGGTCTTGGGCGGATCGGCGAAGGCGATCTTCGGCGCCGTATCAGGCAGCACCTTCAGCGCCCAGTCGGCCACGCTGTGGTCGCGGCGGAGCAGCGACAGCGTGACCTGGCCGCCGATTTCATTGAGGTTCAGCGTCAGGTCGACCTCGGCATTGCGCTCGTCGATCTGCTTCAGCGCATGCACCTGATTGCCGAGCTTGAGGCCGTAGATCGGCTGGCTGGCCTGCAGGCGCAGCTTGAGCAGGCTACCGGTCGGCACGTTCAGGCCTTCGGCGCTGGCCACCGGTTTGCCGTCGCGGCTGAGGAAAATCGGCGGCCGGCCAGTATAGAGCGGCGGCGTGATCCAGGCATCCAGCGCCAGGGTGGCGCCGGGCGGCGTCGCCGTGCCGGGCTGCAGCGCATCGCGGAAGCGCTGCTGCAGCGGCTCGCCAGGGCTTGCCCAGGCCACCACCAGCAGCAGGCCGAGCGCCACGCGCAGGCCCCAATGATCGATACGCCACCAGCCGGCCTGCGGTGGCGTGACGGTGAGCTGCCCGATGCGGGCGGCCAGGCGGCGGCGATGCGCCTGCCACAACGCCTCGGCAATCGGGTCCTGCTGCCCGGCGGCGAGCTTGTCGGCAAGCTGGCCGAGCGGGCGGTGCTCCAGGCCGTTGGTGGTTTCCAGCCGGCGCAGGGCCTCGGCATCGCCGGGGCGGCGCCAGCCGCGGAAGGGCAGGTAGAGTGCAACACCGAAGCCGATGGCGAAGGCTGGCAACAGCAGCCAATGCAGCCACAGCGGCGTGTAGCGCCAGATATCGAAGCCGACCAGGATCAGGAAGCCGGCCAGCACCAAGCCGGCCGGAAACAGCCGGGGCCAGACATTTTCCCAGAACACGGCCCACAGGCTGAGGCGCAGGCGAGAATTGAGCGAGGCGAGCGGGTCGGTCCCCGAGGCTTGGATTGTCTCGGGGCTTGGGGCGGACGATTGCGTCAGGCTGTCGTCGGGTCTCGCCATAGGGCAGGGCTTTCCAGCGCCGTCATGTCCTCAAGGGTAGGGCGGCGGCGGACCACGGCAAACTGGCTGCCTTTCACCATCACCTCGGGCGCCAGCGGGCGCGCATTGTACGTCGATGCCATGGCAGCACTATACGCACCGGCGGAAAGAATGGCGAGCAAATCCCCATCCTTCACCTCGGGCATCGGCCGTTCTTCGGCGAAGGTATCGCCGCTCTCGCAGACCGGGCCGACGATATCGGCGGGAAACCGCGCCGCGTCCGTGGGTTCATCCACTGTCACGATGCCGTGATAAGCCTCATACAAAGCTGGGCGGATCAGGTCGTTCATGCCGGCATCGAGAATCAGGAACCGCTTGCCTTCCGCCGGCTTCACATACGTCACCGTGCTGAGCAGCAGGCCGGCATTGCCGACGATGAAGCGGCCCGGTTCCAGCGCCAGCTCGCAGCCCAGCGGCGCGATATGCTTGCGCACCAGGTCGGCATAGGCCTTGGGATCGGGCGGCGTCTCGTCGTTGTAGCGGATGCCGAGGCCACCGCCGAGATCGACGCGGGTGAGGTTGATGCCGGCAGCACGCAGGTCGCGCACCAGCTCGGCCAGGCGCTCGAAGGTGGCATCATAGGGATCAAGATCGGTGAGCTGGCTGCCGATATGGGCATGCACGCCAACCGGCTTGATGCCCGGCAGCTTGGCGGCCTCGGCATAGATTTCGCGCGCCCGCTCGATCGGGATGCCGAACTTGTTCTCGGCCTTGCCGGTGGTGATCTTCTTGTGCGTCTTGGCATCCACATCGGGATTGACGCGGATCGCGACTGGCGCGGTGACGCCGAGCGAGGTGGCGACTTCTGAGAGCGCGCGCAATTCCGGCTCGGACTCGACGTTGAACTGCAGGATGCCGGTATTGCCGGCCTTCAGCGCCTGGGCCATCTCGGCCTTGGTCTTGCCGACGCCTGCGAAGATAATCTTGCTCGGCGCGATGCCGGCCTTGATGGCAAGCTGCATCTCGCCGGCCGAGACCACATCGGCGCCGGCACCCAGCGCACCAAGATGGCGCAGCAAAGCCAAGTTGCCATTGGCCTTCACGGCATAGGCGATCAGCGCCGGCAGGCCGGCGAAGGCTTCCGAGAGCGCCCGGTAGCTGCTTTCCAACGCTTCCGTTGAGTAGACATAGACCGGCGTGCCGACCTGTTCGGCGATGGTCTTGAGGCTGACGCCTTCGGCATGCAGCACGCCGTCGCGATATGAAAACCAAGGCTGGCCGGTCATGGCGGACTCTTTAATTGTAAGGAACGGGCGTGCCGCGCCGCGGCAGGTTGGCCGGGCGCTCGGAGGCATCCTGCGGATAATCCGGTATGTCCTTGCGGCCACAGCCGGCGGCGATCACACCAAGGCAGGCAAACAGCAGCAGCAGCGAAACGGTGCGTCGCATCACTTCACCCCAAGCTGTTTGCGCCAGCGCGCGATTTCCTTGCGCACATTCTTCGGCGCGGTGCCGCCATAGGAGACGCGGCTTTTCACCGAATTCTGCACACCGAGCACGGCGAACACTTCCTTGGTGATGCGCTTCTCCACACTCTGCATTTCGGCCAGCGTCAGTTCTTCCAGAGGCTTGTCCTGGCTTTCCGCCAGTTTCACCAGAGAACCGGCGACGTGATGTGCGTTGCGGAACGGCATGTCCAGCTTGCGCACGCACCAATCGGCCAGGTCGGTGGCGGTGGTGTAACCCTCGCCGGCGCTCTGCTCCAGGCGCGGCTTGTTGGCCTTGAAATCGCTGACCATGCCGGCCGTGGCTGCGATGCAGAGTTCAAGACTGTCAGCCGCGTCGAAGGTCGGCTCCTTGTCCTCCTGCATGTCCTTGCCATAGGTCAGCGCCAGACCCTTCAGCGTGATCAGCAGCGCGTTATGGGCGCCGATGATGCGGCCGACCTTGCCGCGCACCAGTTCGGCGGCATCGGGATTGCGCTTCTGCGGCATGATCGAGGAGCCGGTGGTGAAGGCATCGCTCAAGGATATGAAGCGGAATTGCGCCGAGCACCACAGCACGATCTCTTCCGCGAAGCGCGAGAGATGCACCGCGCAGGTGCTGGCCGCCGAAAGGAATTCCAGCGCGAAATCGCGATCCGACACGGCATCGAGCGAATTCGGCACGGGGCCAGAGAAGCCGAGCGCCTTGGCGGTCATGTGGCGGTCGATGGGCAGCGAGGTGCCGGCCAGGGCTGCCGCACCCAGCGGGCTGAAATTCAGCCGCTTGCGCGCATCCTGGAAGCGGCCACGGTCGCGACCCAGCATCTCGACATAGGCCAGCAGATGATGGCCCAGCGTCACCGGCTGGGCGGCCTGCAGATGCGTCATGCCCGGCATCACGGTGTCAACGTATTCCTCGGCGCGGGCCAGCAGGCGGCGCTGCAGGTCGGCGAGGCCGGCGTCAGTGCGGTCGATGGCATCGCGCACCCAGAGGCGGAAATCGGTCGCCACCTGGTCGTTGCGCGAACGCGCGGTATGCAGGCGTCCGGCAGCATTGCCGATCAGTTCCTTCAGCCGGGTCTCCACATGCATGTGGATGTCTTCCAGCCTGGGGTCGATCTTGAACCTGCCGGCTTCGATCTCGGCCTTGATGGTATCCAGGCCCTTGAGGATGGCCTTGCCTTCCCGGGGCGTGATCAGGCCCTGCTTCACCAGCATCTGGCAATGCGCTTTGGAGCCGGCGATGTCCTGGGCATAGAGGCGCTGATCGAAGCCGATGGAGGCATTGATCTCCAGCATGATTGCCGCCGGGCCTGCGGCAAAACGCCCGCCCCATAAATCGTTGGCGGCGGCTTGTTTCGGCTTTGCCGGGGTCTTATTTGAGGAGATGCGTCGAGCCATGAGGACAGAAATGCGCTTGCTTGCCTGGTTGATCGGATGCCTGCTGCTGGCTGCCTCGGCGCCGCACGGGGCCTGGGCGGGCAATCTGCCGCCGCTGCAGGGCGATATGCGCAAACTTATCGTGCCGGACCAGCCGAAACCAGTGGCGGCCGCGTCTTTCCAGGATGAAAAGGGCGCCGAGATCACCCTGGAAGCCTTCAAGGGCAAGGTGGTGCTGGTCAATCTCTGGGCCACCTGGTGCATCCCCTGCCGCGCCGAGATGCCGTCGCTGGAGCGGTTGCAGACATTGGTGAACGACCCCGGCTTCGCCCTGGTGGCGGTGGCGCAGGATCGCGGCGGGCGCGAGAAGGTCGAGAAATTCCTGGCCGAGATCAATACGCCCGGCATCAAGCCCTATCTCGACACTTCCATGAAATCCGGCCGCGCCTGGGGCGCCTATGGCCTGCCCACCACGATCCTGATCGGCCGCGATGGCCGCGAGGTCGCCCGCCTGGTCGGCGAGGCGCAATGGGATGCACCGGAAGCGGTGGCGGTGATCAAGGCGCTGCTGGCGCCATAAAAAAAGCCCGGCATCTCTGCCGGGCTTTTTATTCGCATGCGCGGACTGCTCAGCGCGTCGGCGTCGGGTGCTCGCCGCGATAATCGTAGAAGCCGCGGTTGGTCTTGCGGCCGAGCCAGCCGGCCTCGACATACTTCACCAGCAGCGGGCAGGGGCGGTACTTCGAGTCGGCAAGGCCCTCGTAGAGCACCTGCATGATCGACAGGCAGGTGTCGAGGCCGATGAAGTCGGCAAGCTGCAGCGGCCCCATCGGATGATTGGCGCCCAGCCGCATGCCGGTGTCGATGGCTTCCACCGAGCCGACGCCTTCATACAGCGTGTAGATCGCCTCGTTGATCATCGGCAGCAGGATGCGGTTGACGATGAAGGCCGGGAAATCCTCGGCATTGGCCGGGGTCTTGCCGAGCTTCACGGTCAGTTCGCGCACTTCGCGGAAGGTCGCCTCTTCCGTGGCGATGCCGCGGATCAGCTCGACGAGCTGCATCACCGGCACCGGGTTCATGAAATGCATGCCCATGAACTTTTCCGGGCGGTCGGTGACCGAGCCGAGGCGCGTCACCGAAATCGACGAAGTATTCGTCGCGATCAGCACATGCTTCGGCAGCACCGGGCAGAGTTCGACCAGGATCTTCTTCTTCAGCGCTTCATTCTCGGTTGCCGCCTCGATCACGATGCCGGCTTCCTCGAACACCTTGATGTCGCTGGCGGTCTTGATCCGCCCCAGCGCCGCATCGCGGGTCGCCTCGTCGATCTTGCCGCGTGCCACCTGCCGGTTCATGTTGCCGGTGATGGTCTGCACGGCCTTCTCGAGCTGCGCCGGATTGATGTCCTGCAGCAGGACATTGAAGCCGGCCAGCGCGCCGACATGGGCGATACCGCTGCCCATTTGCCCTGCGCCGATTACCCCGATGGTCTTGATCATGCGGTTTTCCCGTATTGCCGGTTACTTGCCAAGCTCGGCTTCAAGCTCCGGCAGCACCTTGAACAGGTCGCCGACCAAGCCGTAATCGGCGACCTGGAAGATCGGTGCCTCTTCGTCCTTGTTGATGGCGACGATCACCTTGCTGTCCTTCATGCCGGCGAGATGCTGGATGGCACCCGAGATGCCGACCGCAACATAAAGCTGCGGCGCGACGATCTTGCCGGTCTGGCCGACCTGGTAGTCGTTCGGCACGAAGCCGGCATCGACGGCGGCACGGCTGGCGCCCACGGCGGCGCCGAGCTTGTCGGCCACGGCCTCGATCAGCTTGAAATTCTCGCCCGAGCCCATGCCACGGCCGCCCGACACGATGATCTTGGCCGAGGTCAGTTCGGGGCGGTCGGACTTCTGCAGATCCTGGCCCTTGAAGGCGGAGACGGCCGGATCGGCACCGGCAGCGCCGGTCTCGATGGCAGCCGAACCGCCCTCAGCAGCAGCGGCGGCAAAGCCGGTGGCGCGCACGGTGATCACCTTGATGGCGTCAGACGACTGCACGGTGGCCATGGCATTGCCGGCATAGATCGGACGCACGAAGGTATCGGCCGACTTGACCTCGATGATGCCCGAGATCTGGGCCACGTCCAGCAGCGCGGCAACGCGCGGCAGCACGTTCTTGCCGGAGGTGGTTTCCGGCGCCAGCACGGCGGCGTAACCCTTGGCCAGGCCGGTTACCAGCGGGGCCAGGGCTTCGGCGAGGCCGTTGGCGTAATGCGGCGCATCGACATGGATCACCTTGGACACGCCGGCTATCTTCGCAGCGGCGGCGGCGGCGGCACCGGCATTATGGCCGGCAACCAGCACATGCACGTCGGCGTCGATGGCCTTGGCAGCGGTCACGGTGTTGAGCGTCGGGGCCTTGATCGAGGCGTTATCGTGTTCGGCAATGACCAGGCTGCTCATATCAGATGACTCCCGCTTCGGTCTTCAGCTTCTGTACCAGGGTAGCGACGTCCGGCACCTTTATGCCGGCCTTGCGCTTCGGTGGCTCCTCGACGCTCAGCGTCTTGAGTCGCGGCGCGATGTCCACGCCCAGGTCTTCCGGGGTCTTCTCGTCAATCGGCTTTTTCTTCGCCTTCATGATGTTGGGCAGCGAGGCATAGCGCGGCTCATTCAGGCGCAGGTCGGTGGTGATCACCGCCGGCAGCTTCAGTTCCACGGTCTCGAGGCCGCCGTCCACTTCACGCACCACATTGGCCTTGCCGTCGGCGAGGCTCAGCTTGTTGGCGAAGGTACCCTGGCTCCAGTTGAGCAGGGCGGAGAGCATTTGGCCGGTCTGATTGCTATCGTCGTCGATGGCCTGCTTGCCGACGATGAAAAGCTGCGGGCCTTCGGCCTCGGCGATCTTGGCCAGCAGCTTGGCCACGGCCAGCGGCTGCACTTCGGCGTCGGTCTTCACCAGGATGCCGCGGTCTGCGCCCATGGCGAGCGCGGTACGGAGGGTTTCCTGGGCCTGCGTCGGGCCGATGGAGACGGCCACCACCTCGGTGGCGATGCCGGCTTCCTTGAGGCGCACGGCCTCCTCGACGGCGATTTCATCGAACGGATTCATCGACATCTTGACGTTGGCGAGATCGACTCCCGTCTTGTCCGCCTTGACGCGGATCTTGACGTTGTAGTCCACCACGCGCTTGACCGCGACCAGAACCTTCATGGACGTCAAACCTTATTTTGCTGACATAATTGGCTTGGGCATTGGCCGGCGGGCGGCCTTGCCATGTTTTTTCGCGCTGCACACTATAACCCGCTGCCAGGGCTGTCAACGAACCGTAAAGCCCTCGGGGCTATAGGGAAAACAGCCCTTAACCCAGCGAAATTTTCGTGCGCCTCCCCTTGTTCCGCCGTGCCGGCTTCCCCACATCTGAGCCGTGGGGCCGAGCCCGCATTGCCCAGGTGGGGATGCGGCAAGTGCCGCTGCATAGGAGTAGACAATGGATTTGGAAAAGTTCACCGAGCGCGCCCGTGGCTTCCTGCAGGCGGCGCAGACCCTGGCGCTGGCCCGCGGGCATCAGCGCTTCACCCCCGAACATCTGCTGAAGGTGCTGCTGGACGACCCGGAAGGCATGGCCACGGGCCTGGTCCAGGCTGCCGGCGGCCAGCCGGCGGTCGCCAAGACGAAGAACGAGGAAGCGCTGGCAAAAATCCCCAGCGTTGAAGGCTCGGGCGCCGGGCAGCTCTACATGGCCCCCGAACTCGCCCGCCTGTTCGAGCAGGCCGAGAAGCTGCGCGAGAAATCCGGCGACAGCTTCGTCGCCGTGGAGCGCCTGCTGCAGGCCATCCTGCTGACCAATACCCCTGGCGCCGAGGCGCTGAAAGCGGCGGGCCTGACTGTCGCGTCCCTGGAGAAGGCGATTACCGGTTTGCGCAAGGGCCGCAAGGCGGACTCTGCCTCCGCCGAACAGGCCTATGACGCCCTGAAGAAATATGCCCGCGACCTGACCGAGGCGGCTGAGAGCGGCAAGCTCGACCCGGTGATCGGTAGGGATGAGGAAATCCGCCGGACGATTCAGGTGCTGTCGCGCCGCACCAAGAACAATCCGGTGCTGATCGGCGAGCCGGGCGTCGGCAAGACCGCCATCGTCGAGGGCCTGGCTTTGCGCATTGCCAAGGGCGACGTGCCGGAAAGCCTCAAGGACAAGCGGCTGATGGCGCTCGATCTCGGCGCCATGGTTGCCGGTGCCAAGTTCCGGGGCGAATTCGAGGAGCGGTTGAAGGCCGTGCTGGCCGAAGTCACCTCGGCGGAAGGCCAGATCGTGCTGTTCATCGACGAGCTGCACACCCTGGTCGGTGCCGGCAAGGCCGATGGCGCCATGGATGCCTCGAACCTGCTGAAACCCGCCCTGGCGCGCGGCGAGTTGCATTGCGTCGGTGCCACCACGCTTGATGAATACCGCAAGTATATCGAGAAGGATGCGGCGCTGGCGCGGCGCTTCCAGTCGGTGTTCGTTGGCGAGCCGACGGTGGAGGACACCATCTCGATCCTGCGCGGCCTGAAGGAGAAGTACGAGGTGCATCATGGCGTGCGCATCACCGATGCCGCCATCGTTGCCGCCGCCACGCTCTCCAACCGCTACATTACCGACCGTTTCCTGCCCGACAAGGCCATCGACCTGGTGGACGAGGCGGCCTCGCGGCTGCGCATGGAAGTGGACAGCAAGCCCGAAGCGCTGGACGAACTCGATCGCCGCATCATGCAGCTCAAGATCGAGCGCGAGGCGCTGAAGAAAGAGACCGACGCGGCCTCCAAGGATCGCCTCGCCAAGCTGGAAAAAGAACTGGCCGAACTCGAGCAGCAATCGGCCTCGCTCTCGGCCGCCTGGCAGGGCGAGAAGGCCAAGCTCGGCTCGGCCCAGAGCCTCAAGGAGCAACTCGACCGCGCCCGCCTCGATCTCGAACAGGCGCAGCGTAAGGCCGACTGGAACCGCGCGTCAGAGCTGTCTTATGGCGTGATTCCGGGCCTGGAGCGGCAATTGGTCGAAGCAGAAGGCGCCGGCGGCAAGAGCATGGTGCGCGAGGCCGTCACCGAAAGCGATATTGCCGGCGTGGTGTCGCGCTGGACCGGCATTCCGGTGGACAAGATGCTGGCCGGCGAGCGCGAGAAGCTGCTGGCGATGGAGACCAAGCTGCGCAGCCGCGTGGTCGGCCAGGAAGAAGCCCTGGTGGCGGTGTCCAACGCCGTGCGCCGGGCGCGTGCCGGTTTGCAGGACCCGAACCGCCCGATCGGCAGTTTCCTGTTCCTTGGCCCCACCGGCGTCGGCAAGACCGAACTGACCAAGGCGCTGGCGGAATTCCTGTTCGATGACGACAGCGCCATGGTGCGTATCGACATGTCGGAATACATGGAGAAGCATTCGGTCAGCCGCCTGATCGGCGCGCCGCCGGGCTATGTCGGCTATGACGATGGCGGTTCGCTCACCGAGGCGGTGCGGCGCCGGCCGTATCAGGTGATCCTGTTCGACGAGGTCGAGAAGGCGCATGCGGACGTGTTCAACGTGCTGCTGCAGGTGCTGGACGATGGCCGCCTCACCGATGGCCAGGGCCGCACGGTGGATTTCCGCAACACGGTGATCATCCTCACCTCCAATCTGGGCAGCGAATACCTGGCCCAGGCGGAAGCCGAGGAGATCGACGAGGTGGTGCGCCACCGCGTGATGGAAGTGGTGCGCGGGCATTTCCGGCCCGAATTCCTCAACCGTCTCGACGAGGTGATCCTGTTCCGCCGCCTGAGCCGCGAGAATATGAGCGGCATCGTCGATATCCAGCTGCAGCGGCTTTACCGGCTGCTGTCGGATCGCAAGATCACGCTGGACTTGGATGACAAGGCCAAGGCCTGGCTCGGCAATGCCGGCTACGACCCAGTCTATGGCGCCCGGCCGCTAAAGCGGGTGATCCAGCGCGAGCTGCAGAACCCGCTGGCCAGCCTGATCTTGGAAGGCCGGATCCAGGATGGCAGCGTCGTGGCGGTCTCCGCCGGTCCCGACGGCCTGCTGATCCAGGGCCAGGTGGTGCACTGAATCATCCCGTAACGCATTGATTGGAAAGGGCGGCTGAGAGGCCGCCCTTTTTCTTTTGGCCACCGGCCAAGATTCCGGTTGACCGGCGCGGCTTCGGCTTATATTAAACCATCAAGTTAATTAACCGATAGGTTTAATTGTGACGACCGATCCTCTCAGCCAGACCCTGGCCGCCCTCGCCGATCCGACCCGGCGGGCGATCCTGGCGCGGCTGAGCCAGGGCGAGTGTTCGGTGAAACAGCTTGCCGAGCCCTTCGCCATGAGCCTGCCGGCGGTGTCGAAGCATCTGAAGGTGCTGGAAAAGGCCGGGTTGATCGCCAAGGGCCGCGAGGCCCAGTGGCGGCCCTGCCGGCTGGAAGCCTCGCCGCTGCAAGAGGTGGCGGGCTGGGTGGAAGGCTACCGGCGCTTCTGGGATCAGAGCTTCGACCGTCTCGATACCTATCTGCAGCAATTGCAGCAGGTGAAATCCGATGAGCAGCACTGACCCCATCGATCATCACGCAGTGCAGGGCCACGACATCGTGCTGGTGCGCGAGTTCGATGCGCCGCCCGCCCTGGTCTACCGCGCCTGGACCGATGCCGCGCATCTGGCGCGCTGGTGGGGGCCGCATGGCTACACCAACCCGGTCTGCCGCATCGATGCCCGGCCCGGCGGCGAAATCTACATCGTGATGATGGGACCGGATGGCGTCGGCCTGCCGATCAAGGGTGAAGTGCTGGAAGCCATTCCTGGCGAAAGCCTGATCTACACCATGGGCGCCGATAACAGCCGCGGCGAATGGGAGATCGAGACCATGCCGCGCCCGGCCATCCACATCATCCGTTTCGCCGCCCTGGATGGCGGCAACCGCACGCGCCAGACCGTGACGGCGCGCATGGGCAATGCCGAGGATCTCGCCTTCATGGCCCGCATGGGAATGGAAGAGGGCTTCGGCCAGAGCCTGGAACGCCTCGCCGATCTGGTGAGCCAGTAAGCCTGCAAGCCTGCAAGCCTTTCCCCAGAAGCCTCCCCAGCAAGCATCAAGGAGCAAAGCGATGCTGACCTATATTCTCGTTGGTCTCTGTGCCCTGATTGCCGCCGTGCTGCTCTATGCTGCCACAAGGCCGGATGATTTCCGCATTGAGCGCAGCACCAGCATCAAGGCAGCGCCCGCCGTGATCATGCCGTATCTGGCCGAATTGCGGCGCTGGGATGCCTGGTCGCCCTGGGAGAAGGTGGATCCGGACATGCAGCGCAGCTTCACCGGGCCGGAAAGCGGCGTCGGCGCCGCCTATGCCTGGGATGGCGACCGCAAGATCGGCGCCGGCCGCATGGAAATCCTCGAGGCCGTGCCGGACCGCCTGCTGCTCAAGCTGGACTTCCTCCGGCCCTTCAAGGCCAGCAGCTTCGCCGAATTCACCCTGGCGCCGGAAGGCGATGCCACCCGCGTCACCTGGGCGATGTTCGGCACCAACGGCTATCTGCACAAGCTGATCGGCCTGATCTGCCGCCCCAGCATGATGCACAAGATTTTCGACCAGGGCCTCGCCGACCTCAAGGCGCAAGCCGAACGCTGAACGCTGAACGCGACTGAATTTCACCCCAGACATTTTCCAGGAGAGAGAGACATCATGTCCGGTTCCACTTTCGTTATGTCCCGTGTTGTCGATGCACCGCGCGAGCTGGTGTGGCGCCTGCATACCCAGGCCGAGCATCTGAAGAACTGGATGGGCCCGAAGGGCTTTCCGATGACCCATTGCACCATGGATCTGCGCGTCGGCGGCGTGTTCCATTACTGCCTGCAGATTCCGGGCGGTGGCGGCGACATGTGGGGCAAGTGGACCTTCCGCCGCATCGAGCCGCCCTATCTGCTGGAATGCATCGTGTCCTTCTCCGATCCCGACCAGGGCGTGACGCGGCATCCGATGGGGCCGGACTGGCCGCTGCAGACGCTTGGCATCACCACTTTCGAGGAAACGCCGGACGGCAAGACCCGCATCACCGTGAACTGGAGCGCCTATGAGCCGACGCCGGCCGAGCAGGCTTGCTTCGATGGCGGCCATGCCAGCATGGAGCAGGGCTGGGGCGGCACTTTCGAGCAGTTCCTGGATTACCTTGCGACCTTGAAGTAACGCAGCAGCCGGCCATCAATGCAGGCGAGTCCGAAACCGATCAGCGCCAGCCCGAGCCATTGGCTGGCGCTGACAGATTCATCCAGCCACAGCACGCCCATCAGCATGGCGCTGGGCGGGATGAGAAACGTCACCAGTTGCAGGTTGGTGGTGCCAGCGGTGGCGAGAATGCGGAAATACAGCGTGTAGCCGAGCGCGGTGGAAATGCCGGCAAGGCCGAGCACGGCGGCGATCGTGTGCATACTTGGCAGCGGCAGATGCCATGGCTGGTCCATGATCAGCGCCAGCGGCGTAAGCAGTATGCTTGAGCCAATCACCTGTCCGCCGGCCGTCGCCATCGGCGGCACACCCCAGGCGGCGAAGCGGCGGCCATAGAGCCCGGCGCAAGCATACGAGACCGCCGCCAGCACTATTGCCGCTTGCGCCCAGACATCCGTGCCAAGGCCTTTCAGCGCTGCCGGGCCGATCATGGCGGCGACACCAGCCAAGCCGCTGAGCAATCCCGCCAGCCGCGCCAGGGTCAGCTTCTCATTCTCGGTCACCACATGCGCCAGCAGCACCGCCCAAAGCGGCGTGGTGGCGTTGAATACCGCTGCCAGCCCGCTCGGGATATGGCTCTGGCCCCAGACGATCAGCGAAAAGGGAATGGCGTTGTTGAGCAGTCCCATGATCAGGAAGCCGCGCCAGACCCGGGCTTCGCGCGGCAGGGCAATGCCCAGGCTGCGCAGGATCAGCAGCAGGATAGCAGCGGCGAGCGACACCCGCAGCGTCACCAGGGTCAGCGGCGGAATCTCCTTCACCGCCACGCCGATGAAAAAGAACGAGCCACCCCAGAGCAGGGAGAGGATCACCAGCAGCGCCCATTCCGGCGCTGTCATCGGGCGGTTGATGTTGGTCATATAATAAAGGCTCGTCACCCCCGGGCTTGACCCGGGGGCTTTGCGTTAGTGGAGAGAGATGCCCGGGTCACTGTAAGCGCGCGAACGCCGAATGGCGTTCGTGGGCGCACAGGCCCGAAGGGCTCGGGCGGGCATGACGATGGTTCTAAGAAGAGGTCGGCTGCTGCGCCATCCGATTCTTGCTAAAGCATCTTGATGTAGCCGGGCTGCGCCGCGACACGGGCCAGCCAGGCGCGGATCGCCGGATAAGCCGAGAGATCCATGTCGGCTTCGTTGGCGCGGTGGGTATAGGCGTAAAGTGCGATATCGGCGATGGAATACTGCCCGCCGACGAAGAAGGGCGTGGCGCCGAGATGCTGTTCCATCACGCGCAAGGCGGCATAGCCCTTGGCCAGGCGCTCGGGCAGTTCCGCCATGCGCGCATGCTGGCGGCCAAGGTGGCGGATGATATAGCGCGGCGTCGCCACATAGGGTTCGTGGCTGTATTGCTCGAAGAACAGCCATTGCATCACCTGCGCCTTGCGCAGCCGGTCGTCCGGCAGATAGGCGCTGCCATCGGCGAGATAGCACAGGATGGCGTTCGATTCCGCCAGCACCGTGCCATCCTCGAGGCCGAGCGCCGGGATGCGGCCATTGGGATTCTTGGCCAGGAAATCCGGCGTACGTGTCTCACCCTTGTCGATATCCAGTTCGATACGGGCGTAGGGCAGGCCCAACTGCGCCAGCAGCAGGCGGCACTTATAGCCATTGCCGGAATCGAGATAATCATACAGCGTCAGCATGCTTGGTCCTTTCTGGCGGGCATGGCTGGCGTAGCCGATGCCCCGGCTTGGCGCAAACCAGACTTTCTCCTAAGCTGGCTTAGATTTTCTAAGCCTGGAGCCATGCTTTAAAGGAAGAGAGCCATGCCGCGCCGCCTGCCGCCGCTGAATGCCCTGCGGGCCTTCGAGGCCGCCGCCCGCAACAGCGGCTTCGTCGCCGCTGCCGAGGAACTCAACGTCACGCCCGCCGCTGTCAGCCAGCAGGTCAAGGCGCTGGAGGCGCAGCTTAAAGTCCAACTGTTCCGCCGCAGCCCGAGCGGCCTGACCCTGACCGAGGCCGGCCAGGCCTATCTGCCGGGCCTGAGCGACGGGCTGGACCGTCTGGCCGATGCCACGGCGCGGGTGGCAACGCCGGGGCGCGGCCGTGTCAGCATCAGCCTGCTGCCAGCATTGGCGTCCGGCTGGCTGATCCCCAGGCTGGAGAATTTCCGCCGCAGCTTCCCCGGTGTGGCGCTGAAGCTCGATACCAACCGGCGGCTGACCGATTTCAATCGTGAGGACGTGGACCTGGTGATCCGCTTCGGGCCACGCCAGCCGCCGCGTTTCGGCAGTGTGAAGCTCGCCAGCTATCACCTGATGGACGAGGAGGTGTTTCCGGTCGCCAGTCCGGCAATGCGGCTGGGCGGCCGCGACCTTGCCGATCTGGCGCCCGGGCAATTGCTTCATGATGTCGATCTGGCCGGCACTGCTGCGGGTGGCACCGCGCTGCCGCCGCAGCCCTGGCTCGACTGGGCAAGCTGGTATCGCCGCGCCGGGTTGGAGGCGCCGGACCCCGCCGCCGGCATAGGCTTCACGGATTCATCAGTCCTGCTGCAGGCCGCCCTGGCTGGACAGGGTGTTGCGCTCGGGCGGGGCCCGCATCTCGGCGACCTGCTGGCGCGCGGCCATCTGGTGCGGGTGGGGCAGCAGAGCTGGCGCGCCGACTGGGCCTATCATGTGGTGGCGCCGGAGGCACATTTCCGCCGGCCACTGCTGCGCGCGGTACGCGACTGGCTGATCGGCCAAGGTTAAGCAGCCAGGGTTGATCAGTCGCGGTTGAGCAGGGCCAGCAGAGGCGTGCCGCGCATCTCGCCGTCGATTTTCTCGACCTGGCGGCGGAAGCGCTCGTATTCGCTGCCTTCGAGCTTGCGGCCGGAGGGGAAGCGCACATTCATCG